>JBGAHL010000047.1:0-28471 GCA_044226205.1 Saprospiraceae bacterium | reverse complement strand
ACGGTCAGACGATCGCCGGTGTTGGCTTCGAACTGTACCAGAACCAGCCGAACCCGTGGGTAGGCCGCACGCAAGTGGGCTTCCACCTGCCGGTTGCTGCCACGGCAACGCTGACGGTGTACGACGAAACGGGCCGCGTATTGTTCACGCAGAAAGGCGACTTCGCGAAAGGCTACAACGCCATCTCGCTGGATCGCGCTATGCTGAACACGACGGGCGTGCTGTACTACAAACTGGAAACGGCTACGGACAGCGCTACGAAGAAAATGATCCAGACGAAGTAATTTTCATCATAAGGGAAATTGAGCGCTTTGCCTTCGGCAGAGCGCTCAACCCTCCCTCTTGCTGAGAAGCTTCTGAAAGACATTTCTTTCACCCGCATTAATTACACAGAGAAAATTATGCGACACGAGCCTGTCGTAGATCATATCGCCAGGTACCGATTTTAACATACTTTAAAATCGGTTTTTGGGATGGCCTCTCTCCATAAGATGGAGGGGGGCTTTTTTATTTAAGCCTTACTGGCTTGGGAAGTAGATACTTAATCCGGAATATGGTTGAAATAGGCGCTACATTCGCAGGTCCCTGTGAGCAATAAAACCTGAACCAGATCCATGTTATGCGCGATATAGTTGATTTAATCGGCCGTATTTTTCTGTCGGCGACCTTTCTTTTCGAAGCGATAGACTCCATCCTTTTTTTTGACAAGACCAAAGAAACCATGACCCAGTTTGGGGTCACCTGGAACCAGGATTTGCTCCTCTACGGCGCAATCTTCTTGTTGTTGTGCGGAGGTTTGATGGTTCTTACGGGTTATCGCTCGACCCTGGGCGCCGTGTTGTTGTTGTTGTATTGGGTGCCGGTGACATTCATCATCCATGATTTCTGGAATGCCGATGCAGAACACATACGCTTGCAAAGCGTATTGTTTATGCGCGATCTGGCCATCATAGGCGGGTTGTTGATGCTAACCGGCAAGGGCAGCGGCAGATACAGCATCAAGCGGCTTTTAGCCACAACACGGGTTTGATCACACCACTTTTGTCTTGCTGATCAGACGGGAGAAATAGGCAGGGAAAAACCTTTTTAAATAAACGCCTAACACCTCTTTCCCACCAAAATAGGCTTCCTCTTTACCCGCTGCGATGGCGCGAAGAATTTTTTGTGCCAACACTTCGGGCTCCATCCCTTTCCCGGTCGCCTCGTCCATGGTGCCTTGAGAACTGCCACTCCCTGTTAGTGCATTGATACTCACATTAGTACGAATGAAGCCTGGGCAAATCAAGGTAATTTTGATCGGGGTTTGAACCAGTTCGGCACGCAAACTGTCGAAAAAACCGTGTAATGCATGCTTCGAGGCCGCGTAGGAAGAGCGCAACGGCGAGCCGAATTTGCCGGTGAGGCTGGTAATCGTGGCAATATGGCCCAATTGGTGCGTGATCATACTGGGCAACACGGCTTTGGTCAACGCAACAGTGCCGAAGTAGTTGACATCCATCAATCGTTTATCGACGTCGAGCCGGGTGTCCAGTGCACGGGCGCGCTGGGAAATACCGCCGTTGTTGATAAGGACATCGATTTTACCTGTTTGGCGAAGCACCTGCTCTACAGCGAGGGGGATGGTATCATGCTGGGCAAGATCGAGCACCTTGATCAATACGGAGGCCGCGCCGGCTTCCTGACACAAAGCGGCAACCCGGTTCAGTTCAGTTTCATTGCGGGCAGAAAGGATGAGATGGGCGCCGTGATGGGCGAATGCCCTGGAAAGCGCTTCGCCAATGCCCGATGAAGCGCCGGTTATCCAGATTCGTTTGTTGCTAAAATGATCAGCCATGAGATGCCGCTTGTTTTTTTCGTTCACAAAGGTAAAAATGCCACAACATACGTGTACCCGCACTCCTGAGCGGCCGCCAATGCCGGGTGCCCGCCTCAAATTCAGGGTGCAGAGGGCGTTTGTCCAGGCCTTTCAGCACGCGAAATGCTTCCAGCATGGCAATATCGCCCTTGGGCAAAATATCGGGTCGCAACAGGCATTCCGACAGATAAATATCCGCCGTCCAGATTCCGATCCCTTTAACCTGGGTAAGCACATGCCGAACTTCCTCGTCCGAAGCCTGCGACAAGGCATCAAGGTCGAGGCGGCCGTCGGCTAAATGCTGCGCCAGATGTCGGGTATATTGCGTTTTTTGGCGGCTGAAACCGATTTGCCGAAGCGTCGCATCGTCCAGGGCCAGGAACCTTTCCGGGCTGATCTCCTGCAAATGTTCTTTTAGCCGGCTGTAGGCTGCATTGGCCGACGCCAACGACACCTGCTGCTCCAGAATAATGTGCACCAGGGTGGAAAAGGAAGGCGCCCGCGCCCAAAGCGGTGGATAACCATACAGGTCAAAAACCTTTGCAAGGGCTTCGTCGCGCGTTGCCAGCCATTCAACGGCAGTTTGTAAATTCAGGTCGTCCAGACGATCGATATGCATCAACAAAGGTTGAAACAAATACACTATTTTCCAGTTTTGATACACAAATACCATCCGCAGTGAAAATCGTAACCCTTACCCTCAACCCGGCCCTCGACAAAAGTATGGAGGTGGAACGCCTCGTGCCGGAGGCCAAACTTCGCAGCACTGCCGTCCGCCTCGATGCCGGTGGCGGCGGTATCAATGTTTCAAAAGGAATCAATCGCCTCGGCGGAACGAGCACGGCTGTTTTTCCGGCCGGCGGGCACAATGGAGCCCGGCTGCGCGAACTGCTGTCGCAGGCTGGCATAGCAACGGACGTAGTGGAAATTGCGAACGAAACACGCGAAAGTTACGCGGTGCGCGAAACGAGCACCAACCACCAATATCGTTTTACGCCGCCCGGCGCAGCGCTCGGCCTGGCAGAAGCCGAGGCTTGTCTGAAGCGGGTCGCCGACTTGCGGCCCGAATGGCTGGTGGCCAGCGGCAGTTTGCCGCCCGGATTGCCGGAAACCTATTACGAACGGATCGCGCAATTGGCCAAGGAAATCGGCGCCAAATTCATCCTCGATACTTCCGGCGCTGCCCTGAAAGCCGCGGCGGATGAAGGTCTTTATCTCCTGAAGCCCAATCTGGCAGAGCTCAGTGCGCTTTCCGGCGTTTCCAAGCTTGAAATGAACCAGGTAGACGATGCTGCCCTGGCCATCATCAACAAGGGCATGTGCGAAGTGGTGGTGGTTTCGCTCGGCGCACGGGGCGCCTTGCTGGCGACGGCTGCCGGGTTTGAGCATATCCCCGCGCCAACCGTCGAAAAGCGCACCACCGTGGGCGCCGGCGACAGCATGGTAGCCGGTATGGTTTGGGCGCTCAGCCAGCAAAAAACGCTCCGCGAAATGGCGCAATGGGGCGTTGCCTGCGGTACGGCGGCAACCATGGGCGCCGGCACCGAACTCTTTCATGCCGAGGATGTGACGCGTCTCCTGCAATGGATACAGCAGTATGGCGAGCGGTATCGCTACCTCGATTTTTAAACCCCTTAAAAATTTAGCCTCACTGGAATTCAGAAAATAATTTTAAATTGACAATTATTTCAAGTAGAAAAAGTGAATAGTTGTCTTTGGGAGAAATAATAAACTGTGCACAACTTCGATTTTGAAAAATTTCAACATCACAGATGCACCGTCTAATTTTGCGAGGCTTTTTGGAAAAATCCATTTTATGATCAACCTGATTTTGTTTGGACCGCCCGGCTCCGGAAAAGGAACACAGGCTGCCCGTTTGGTAGAAAAATACCGGCTTGTTCACATCAGTACCGGCGATTTGTTTCGGTATGAAATGAGTAACGACACCCCGTTGGGGCTGCAGGCGAAAGCCTATATGGCAAAGGGAGAACTCGTGCCCGATGAAGTAACCATCGGCATGTTGCGCAACAAAGTGGAAGCCCATCCCGAGGCTGACGGCTTTATTTTCGACGGATTCCCGCGTACGATCCCCCAGGCCGAGGCGCTTGACAATCTTTTGGCAGAAAAAAATACCGATATCCGCTGTCTCATGGCCTTGCAGGTGGACGACGACGAAATCGTGCACCGAATCAAGCTGCGCGGCGCCAGCTCCGGCCGTACCGACGACAACGACGAGGCCATCATTCGCAACCGTATCGCCGTGTATAAAAGCGATACGACCCCGGTGTATGACTATTATGCCCGGCAGGAAAAGAGCCACAGCATCAACGGCGTAGGTGAAATCGACGATATTTTCGCGCGTTTGTGCGAGATCGTAGATCACTCGGCCTGAAGCGCCTGTCAGGAAGTTTTGCCGTTCCTGGCGGTTTTTTGCTGGAAAGCGCCTACTTTTGGGGCATCATTTCAAGAGAATCATGGCTATCTCTTCAAATCCCTGGCAGGCGCTCTGGCAAAAACTACCAGCCCCGCTGCAAAACAAGTACTACCTCACGCTGGTAGTCTTTTTCTTTGTGCTCATATTCCTCGACAAGCACAGCCTCTGGACCCAGTACCGCCTGTACCGCGCCCAGCAAAAACTCGAAGCCGACCGCGCCTACTACCAGCAGAAAATTCAGGAAGCCCGCGAAGAAGCCGAAGATTTTGAACTGACCAAGGAAAAATATGCCCGTGAACATTATTTCATGCGGAAAAGCAATGAAGACGTGTTCATCATCCGGGATAAATAATTTCAGTAGGGCGAATCCGAACATTCGCCCTACTGTTTTGATAAGCATTTTACCGACCTGACCAACTCATCACTTAATCCTCCAATACAACAGCATGTCTGTATTAGTCAATAAACAATCCCGCATTCTTGTGCAGGGATTCACGGGCAAAGAGGGCACTTTTCATGCCGAACAAATGATCGCCTACGGCACCAACGTCGTCGGTGGCGTAACCCCCGGCAAGGGCGGACAAACCCACCTCGACCGCCCGGTGTTCAACACTGTCGAACACGCCGTCAAATCGACCGGCGCCGACACTTCCATCATCTTTGTACCGCCGGCGTTCGCTGCCGATGCCATCATCGAAGCGGCCCAGTCGGGCATCAAAGTGATCGTAGCCATCACCGAGGGCATCCCCGTGCAGGATATGGTGCGCGCAAAAGCCTATATCAGCGATAAAGGCTGCCGCCTGATCGGTCCCAACTGCCCGGGTATCATCACGCCCGACGAAGCCAAGGTTGGCATCATGCCGGGTTTCGTATTCAAACGCGGCCCGATCGGCCTGGTGTCCAAATCCGGCACCCTGACCTACGAAGCGGCCGATCAGATCGCCAAAGCCGGCCTGGGCATCACCACGGCTATCGGCATCGGCGGCGACCCGATCATCGGGACCACCACCCGTGAAGCCATCGAACTTTTCATGAATGACCCCGAAACCGAGGGCATCGTCATGATCGGTGAAATCGGCGGCGGCCTCGAAGCCGAAGCAGCCCGCTGGATTCGCGCCAATGGCAATAAGAAACCCGTCGTCGGCTTTATCGCCGGCCAGACTGCCCCCAAGGGCCGTAAAATGGGACACGCCGGCGCTATCGTCGGCGGCGCAGAAGACACCGCCGCGGCCAAAATGGCGATCATGCAGGAAAACGGCATCACGGTGGTGAACAGCCCTGCGCAAATCGGTCTTACCGTGAAGCAGGTGATGGGACACTGATCCGGCTTAGCCGCAGGCAGACCATCGCTGAAATTCATATAAAAAATACAGGGGAGCGACTCGTTGACGGGTCGCTCCCCTGCTGTTTTGAGCAAGAACTTCCGGCCGGTCATTTGGGAAATTAATTGAAAAAATTTAAATTGCACACCGTGCCATAGTACTGCCGGACTGTGTGCAGCGCCCTATTCATTTTTCATTAATCCCGTGTTTTCCCATGTCCAAATTCTTTTCCTGCCTGACCGGCGTGGCAGTTATTTTATTGGGTTTTGTAAAAAATTGTGACGCCCAATGCGGTACGCTTGCCTCGTCGTGTACATCCCCTTCCGATACAATTTGCGACCTGTCTCCGAATGACCCGCTGCTGTGGAGCGGCAGCCCCTGGTACGACCCGCAACATGCGCTTGCCGACCTGGCCGAAGGGAGTGTCGAAGAGAGCGTCGCCCTTTCCGATACCTGCCCGGGTGCGCTTTTACACCCGCGATTTCTCCTTTTTCTTGACCTGGATGGCGACGGTGCGCAGGAAACCGCGCTCGACAGCGAAAACCCGGCTCCTTTCGATATGCTGCCGTTCGGCAACGCCGGCAACCCCGGCTATTCCGGCGGAACGCCCCGCCATTTCGATGCCCGGCCGCTGCCCGACAGCCTGAAATGGCATTTTACCCTGCAAACCACCCCTGACACTTCGGGCGGGCTGCTGGCCCGCGTGGCCTGGAATACGGCTGCACAGCCCGATTCGTTTGTAACACCCCAATTGCCCCTGGGGCGCCACAAAATCCGATGGATCGCGACCAATGGTCTGGGCGATACGACGAGCTGTGAGCGCGAATTTTGGGTGCAGGATTGCCTGCCGCCGACGGTGGCGTGCAAGGATAGCGTATTAACGTTTGTGTTAGCCGGGGGCGTCACCAATGCTTGGGCTGCACTATTTGTTCAAGATGCAGAGGATAATATTACGCCACCTACTCCTTTCTACTCAGAAAATCAGATTAAATATGGGATTCGTTATGCCGGAACTGGGGCCGGCTTCCCAACTGATGTATATGGGCAAGATATGACCGGTTTGCAATTAACCTGCGGCGATGCGAGTTATCCGGTAGAGATTTGGGCAAAGGATAATGCGGGCAATACGAGCTATTGTATTTCCGATATGCTTGTCAATGACAGTGATTGTTTGGAAAGTTTTCTGATCACCTCGATGTGTGTAAACGATCATTGTTCCCCCAATGAGGGAGTAGCGGGATACGATGTAGGCGGTCAAATTTTTTATCCCAATACCTCGTCAGTTATTGACATAGAAAGAAATTCTGGCGATCAAAATTGCTTGTTAATAGGCAATTTGCTGGTTTTTAATGCAGACTACGTTATTACGCTTTCCAGAAACACCGACTACCTCAACGGCGTCAGCACCTTCGATCTGGTTTTGCTCAGCAAACACATCCTGGGCGTCGATCCGCTGGACTCGCCCTACAAAATCATCGCTGCCGACGTCAACCGCTCCAACTCGGTCACGACGTTCGATATCGTCGAGTTGCGCAAACTGATCCTGGGCATTTATGATTCCCTGCCGAACAATACTTCCTGGCGATTTATTGACCAAAACCTGGTCTTTACCGACGCCACACAGCCTTTCCTGAACGCCCCGTTTCCGGACAGTTTTTGGGTGAATGATGTTCAAGCATCACAGTATTTCGAGTTTTTCGGGGTCAAAGTCGGCGACCTCAATTGTTCGGTTATCGCCAATATCAATACCCCCGCCGGGGTTTGGCTGCCCGAACGTATGCTGGCGCCCGGCGAAGTGGCCGACATCCCGGTTAGCGCCGCCGATGCCGACGACTGGCTGGGTTTTCAACTGGCCCTGCGCTACGACCCTTCCGACCTTATTCTTGAAAAAATAGTTCCCGGGGCTTTGCCCGGCATGGACGATGATGTGTTCGGGCTGTCGCCGGGGCGCGTGGCTGCCAGTTGGTATTCGGTCCAGGCGGAGGCTGTTCGCCCGGAAACACTTTTGTTCAGCCTTCGCGTGAAAGCATTGCGCGGGGTGAATATCAGGGATGCACTCAGGCTGGAAACCGACCGCCTGCCACCGGAAATTTATACTGCTGCCGAGGCCCGAAGGCCCCTGTTGCCCGTGTTCAAAGCCGCCGATGCAGATGCCGGCGATCTCGCTGTTTTTGATGCGCAGCCCAATCCGACGGCGGGGGCTGCGATGCTCCCGCTGACAGTTGCTGCACAAACAGAAGGCCATTTGCTGGTGGCCGATGCGAGCGGGAAGCTGACTTTTTCGACGGCGATTTCCTGCGCCGCCGGATTCCAAACCCTTGAAATTCCCGCCGGGGCCCTGCCCGAAGCCGGGGTTTATTTTTGGCGACTGACCCTGGGCGGTCGGCAGTCGACCGGGCGCTTGCTGCGGTATTGACAGTTTGTATTTTTATTAATCAATCCATATCTCATGAACAGAATCTTTACTTTCCTTCTCCTGCTCTTTGGGCTTTCAGGCCCAACTATTCGGGCGCAATGCACCTTGCTTTCTGGCGGCTGCAACACATCGGCCGACACGGTTTGCGGCCTTTTCGTCAACAATGTCTTGTTATGGAACGATCCTTTTTGGCTGGACCCGGTGCTCGAACTCCACGATTTGGCGGAAGCCGCCGCCGATCTGCAACTCAGCCTGGTCGATACCTGCGCCGGGGCCAGTGTGCACATTCGTTACGTTCTTTTGCTCGACCTCGACGCGGATGGCGTGAAAGAAACGGCAGTCGATAGCGACAATCCGCCGCCGGCGGGCGCCGTGTGGTTCGGCAACGCCCAGAACCCGGGTTACACCGGCGGAATGCTGCAAAGTTTCGACGGCCGGCCGGTACCTCCCGATCAGAAATACCTGTTCGCGCTCGATACGACGCTCGGGCCCGGCGATTCGATCACAGCAGCCGTGCGCTGGAACAATGCGCAGACGCCCGGCAGTTTTTTCCTGCCGGGATTGCCGCTCGGGCAACATAAAATCCGCTGGATCGTGACCAACGGCCTGGGCGATACGACCGTTTGCGAACGCAATGTCGAGGTGCTCGACTGCAAGGCGCCGGTTGTTGTTTGCAACCAGATGCTTTCGGTTAATTTGCTCGTCACAGGCGCCGTTACCCTTTGGGCCACCGATTTTTTGCAATATGCAGAGGACAATGTCACGCCGCCCACGCCTTATTACCCGGACTACCAACTGGCCTTTGCGATACGAGCAGCCGGTCAGGGCACAGGATTTCCTGTCGACAATTTTGGCCAACCCCAGACGAGCATAAGCTTCAATTGTCAACAGACAGGCTTGCAGATGCTTGAACTGTGGGCGCGAGACGCGGCCGGCAATGCCGGGTATTGTGAGACCGTGCTGATCGTGCAGGACCCTTTTAACAATTGTTCGGGGGGCAGTGATGATTACACCCTCGCCTGCGTGCATGATCATTGTACCGGCCAAAAGGTGCCCGGGGTGAATTATAACTTCGAAACGCCTCCCGGCTTGCCGCCCTTGTTTCTTTTGGAAGATTTGGTGAATGACTCCACAGGTTGTTTGGAGAGCCTCGGCTATCCGATCGGTCAGTCAACCATCTCGCTTTCAAAAAACGACGACCCCCTGAACGGGCTCAGCACTTTCGATCTGGTATTGATGAGTAAACAC
Organism: Saprospiraceae bacterium; assembly: GCA_044226205.1. Lineage (GTDB taxonomy): Bacteria > Bacteroidota > Bacteroidia > Chitinophagales > Saprospiraceae > M3007. The sequence goes on along the minus strand of JBGAHL010000047.1, from coordinate 19,196 downwards.
ATTCTGGGTATCGACACGCTGGATTCGCCGTATAAAATCATTGCAGCGGATATCAACAAATCGAATTCCGTTACGACGTTCGATATCGTGGAGTTGCGCAAATTGCTGCTGGGCGTTTACAATACATTTCCCAACAACAAATCCTGGCGCTTTGTCAAATCCGATTTCAGCTTTTCCAACCCGCTTAATCCATTTGCCAGCGCTCCGTTTGCAGAAACGGCAACGGTTCAGCCGGGGTTGCCCGTCGAATTTACGGCGATCAAAATTGGCGATTTAAATTGTTCCGCGATAGCGGATTTCGTGTCTCCAAACGGCATCCTGCTAGCCGACCGGCAATTGTCGCCGGGGGAAAGTTTCGAGCTTCCTTTCGAGGTGGCCGATGCATCCGACTGGCTGGGCCTGCAGTTTGCCCTGCGCTACGACCCCGAGGCCCTGGAAGTGGAAAATATTGTCCCTGGCGTCCTGAGCAAGCTGTCGAGCGAGAGCTTCGCAATCTTTCCGGGCAGGGTGGCGATGAGTTGGTCGAACGGCTTTCCTGAAAATGTGGCGCCCGGCCAGGCTTTGTTCATCTTGCGTATGCGGGCCTTGAAGCCCTTGAAATTGAGCGAAGTATTGAGTCTTGAGGAACAGGCGCTGAACGCCGAAGCCTACACGAACGACTTGAAAATACAGCCGGTCCATTTGCTGTTCCGGTCCAATGAAGCAGCGCCCGATGCCCCGCAGGTATTTGCCGTGCAGCCCAATCCGACCCGGGAGGGGGCTTTTATCCCGCTGTATCTGCCGGCCAAAGCCAGTTCGACGCTCGAGGTCTTCGACGGTACAGGGAAAAGAGTGCATCTGATTGATGATCAATTGGATGCCGGGCTTCAAATGCTGGAGGTTTCTGAAAACACAATGTTAGATTCCGGGGTATATTATTGGCAGTTATCTTTGAATGAACATCGGTTCTCCGGCCGGATCATTCGCCTTTGAACAATCGTTATTCATCAATAATGATCATTTCTCATGAAAAAAACTATCCTCTTCTGTGCATGGGCAATTGTATTAAATGTTGCCGCCCAGTCACCTCAAATACTGGATTGCCCCGTCGGCGCACCTGTTTTTCTCGATGAAACGACCAACGATCCCGCTTTGTGGAACCAGCCTTATTTCTGGCAAAGCCAGTTGGCTACCCACGATATGCCCGAGGCAACGGCCGATCTTTCCATCAGCGTCTCGGACGTCAATCCCGCCGCGCTCTCGTTCGACTACCAGTTGTTTCTCGATACTGACGGCGATGGTGTGATGGAAACGGTGGTCGGGCCGTCCATACTTTCCATACCGCCGGGTTTTATTCGGTACAATAATGCGAACAACCCCGGCTACACAGGCGGTACCCTTCAAAAGTTCGACAACCGGGCGGTGCCCGACGCCAAGAAGTACCGTTTCCGAATGCGCAAAACCATCAGCGGCAATGTCGCGACGGTAAAAGCCGTTTGGGCGACCTCGCCCGGCCTGTACCTGCCAGGGAAAGCCCCCAAATTGCCTTACGGCACCCATCGTATCCGCTGGACGGTGACCAGCCCGACCGGAACCGCTGTCTGTGAGTATGCTTTCACCGTAAGAGACGGCGCCCCGCCCGCTATCGTGTGCCAAAGTTCCCTGTCCGCCAATATATTTCCCTCCGGCCAGTTCACGCTATGGGCTACCGATCTGCTGCAGTTTGTCACGGATAACAACGGCGCCCTGGGTTTAAAATATTCCATTTGCCCGCACGGCGCTTATACGACCTTTCCGACCAATATGTTCGGCGCTCCGCTCACATCCTATTCCTGGACCTGCAACGACCTTGGCGCTCAGGAAGTCGACCTTTGGGCGCAGGATGTTTTCGGCAATGCCTCGTATTGCACCACCACCCTTATATTGCAGGATCTGGCCAATAATTGCGCGAATTACGGTGGCATTCCGATCTGTGCCAAAGACCGTTGCACCCAGGAGGTTGTCTATGGCGTCTCGTACGACCTGAATAGCATGACGCCGCCCCCTCCCGGCTATCCGCCTTTTGACATCTTTGTGTTTTACAACCAGAATGGCTGTGCCAACATTCCTCTCGACGCCATTCCGTTTAGCGCGGATTTTACCGTCTCGGCTTCAAGAGACGACAACCCGCTCAACGGCGTGAGTATCTATGATATTTATCGAATCAGGCAACACCTGAACGGCACGCAGCCGTTTACGCAGGCATGGCAATACATCGCTGCCGATGCAAACAACGATGGCGAGGTCAGCGGAGCGGATACCCTTGATCTGTACAACCTGATCCTCGGCATCTATACCGAACTGCCCAACAATACGTCCTGGCGGTTCTTCGTCGATACCTGCGATCTTGAGGCGCCTTATCCCGTCACGTGCCCACAGGAAATACAGGTGGTCGATTTCGATGCGGATACTTACCCGGCGCTGGGCTTTGTTGGCATTAAAATCGGCGACCTGAATTGCAGCAATATCGCCAACAGCCAGCAGTTGCCCTCGGAGCGACAAAACGAAGCAGACACCCGTCCAATCGTACTGGCAGCCCGCCCCAACCCGGTAAAAGACGCTGCAAACATTCCCGTATTCGTTGGCGAAGCCACGGTCGGGCAGTGCGAATTGTTCGATCTGAATGGCCGACAGGTCTGGAGCCGGCGAACGGAACTTCAGGCGGGCTGGCAAAATGTCAAACTGCCGGCCGAGGCTTTTCCTCAAAGCGGCCTCTACGCCTGGCGGATTCAGGTCGATGCTTCGGTCGTGACCGGTAAAGTGGTGAGGGAGTAAGGGAGAGGAGGGCAGGGGGCCATGTGTATGACTTGTCCTGTTTTCAGTTTACTTTTTGTGTAAACCTATTTCAGGACAAGTCAAGACTGGCCATCCTGCAATTACTCGAAGACCGGTACGGTAAAAAGTCGATTCTCATCGCTTCCAAAATTCCCGTGGCCAATTGGTACGACTATATCGCCTACCCAACCCTCGCCGATGCTTAGATGCTAATTGGATGCAAATGGATAAAAAAATGGATGTGTTCAAAACCCAAACGAATACGCTTTTTTTTAACCATACATCACTGCCTCAGAAAATCCGAAATTCTTCACGAACCATTGATTAACAAACCATTGAAAATAAAAGAATAGAAGCAAAAAAAAGATATTTTTTTTCATAAAAAACTAATTTTTGCTCAATAGTAGCCCCCTCCTGAAAAAGCAATGATGCGCATTGTGCCACCGTCAATGGCTTGCCCTGCCTTCCTGTGCCTGCATCTGTTTGTTTTCAAATACAAAATCACTCATTTGTTGACGGTGACACAGATAAATTATTTCTTTACAATACGCGATCTAAATAATGAAAGTAAAATATATAATATTCTTGTTTCTTTTATTTGGACTAATATCTTGTCATAAAAAATATTACCTTGCTGTATCACCTACACAATGTGATATTTTGTATAACAATTTGACTAATTCAATAGTGATTGGAGTCACCGGCTTAAAAAAACCAAATTTTACACTGTCCGTAGACAATGGAAAGATTTATCAAATTGAAGATCATTACTTTATAGAGCCCGATAGGGTCGGCCTATGCTCATTAAGTATTGCTATCAACCGTAAGCATACACTGTATCACATTTTCAGAGTTCAGCAGCCTCAGAACCCGGAGGCGTGTTTAGTGGTTAGCAAGCACAATAAGAATATAAATAGTATCAGGGAATCTACTGGCGTATATGCCTATCCTACTTCAGGCTATGCTGCTGACCTTAAAGTGATCAATTTTGATGTTGATATAATAAGAGATGGAAATATAATTTTAAGTTATAGGAACAATGGGCCAATATTTGACGCTAACTTAAGAAAATATTTTAACACTTTGCAAACTGGGGATGTTTTGAAGTTCTATAATATTGTTGTCTTATATAAAAATGGGAATAGACAAGATGCGATTCCATTCGTATTTGTTGAAAAATAGGGGTTTGTGAGCAACTGTTTGAAATGGGATTTTAGAATAATCTGATTTAGCCAGGATAAGGAGCCCAATTCTCCGTAGTCAAATTAAGACTATTTTTTCAGCGAGTTGACTCACTTTTCCATAAACGCCTTGGCACTATAAAACAATCGAAATGAAAATATTTTTCTGTTTTTATTCTGATGCCTATGCGGCCTTATACTCAAACACCTATAGATATACTGCCAAGTCTGCATTACATATAGAAAGTATTTGCGATGATTGCGGAGAATATTTTTTCTTTGGAGGGCCAGAGCGGTTTTTAAAGTATTTAGATATCAACCTGCGCGCCTCAATAAATAGCGGGGATATCCCTTCCGGGTTTGTTTGCTTTATGATTGAAGTCGACTCGTTAGGGTTTTCACAAAATGTTTCTTTTGTTACAAAAATGCCCTCATGTTTGAAGTGCAATGAGATAATTTTCGATAAAATACAGGCAATTGGAAGGTGGACGCCGGATTGTTATTATCATGTAACACAAAACAAAATCCTATGTAGAGGGAAAAGAATCAGTATTCAATTTTTATAAAAGACAACAACATATTTTTTGGCGAACAATAAAGCTTAGAGAAGGCCAGTGGCCAGTTTTGCAGCGAGGCGGGTCCACTTTAACGTGACATACCCTCCGCCTCATTTCACCTCCATCCGTATCCGCCGCTCGGCAGGCAGGTAATTGTTCATGCGGTTGGGCAGCACTTTTATCCAGCCGAGCGCCAACCCGCGATAAGCGGCCAGCGCCCAGCCTTTGGGCGCTTCAGGCGGCAGGTCGAAGGTCTCTTTTTTCAAAAAAAGCAAGGCCTGCTCTTTGCTCAAGTCAATCCTGGGTAATTCTTCCGACACGGCCGTGCTCAAGGCGAGCGCATGATCGGGGGCGAAATCTTTTCCCTTAAACTGACCGACACGAACACCGAACCATTTGTTTTTCAGGTGTTTATCGAGCAAAAGGTAATGCGCTTCAAGGGCCGCAGGCAATGCCAGTACATCGCCAGCCGGTGTCAGAAAATACCGGAAATCAACCGGTTGGCCCATCCATTTTTGCATCTCGGGCAATTGCGCTTTGGGCAAAGGTTTCAGGCTTCGAAAACTGGTCGGAAGGCTGAGGCGCGGCGCAGGGGCTTCTTTCTTGCGCAGGGCCGCCAGGAAAAAACCTTCCCCCCGCAGCCGGTGCGGGTAAAAATGGTATTGCCGGTCATTCTCCACAATACCCCATGACTGCGGCAGATCCAGCGCAATACTTTGCAGCCCGAATTCGGCGCGCAGCCACGCCACATTTTCCTCGTTTTCCTGCCGGTTGTAGGTGCAGGTGCTGTACAGCAGAACGCCGCCGGGCGCCAGGGTTTCCACGGCTGCTGCCAGAATCCGCCGCTGCCGCGCGGCGCAAAGCCCCACGTGGGCCGGCGACCATTCATCGCGGGCGTCGGCATCCTTCCGAAACAAGCCCTCGCCACTGCACGGCGCATCGGCAAGTACCAGATCGAACCAGCCGGACAACTCGCCAAAAGCCTCCACGTCGGCGCTGACCACCGCGATATTGGGCAGGCCCCAGCGCTCGAGGTTCTCGCGCAAAATACCCACCCTCGACTGGATGACTTCATTGGCCACGAGCAGACTGTCCGGGCCAAGCAGATCGGCCAGGAGTGTGCTTTTTCCGCCGGGCGCGGCGCAGAGGTCCAGCACTTTCAGCGGTTGGGAAAAATCCGTCGTTTGCCGTGCCGCCTCGTAAACAAACATGGACGAGGCCTCCTGCACGTAATAGGCCCCGGCATGTAACAGCGGATCGAGGGTGAAAACCGGTCGCTCGGGCAGGTAATACCCCCTTGGATGCCAGGGAACAGGCTGCCCGACACCCGCGTCGGCGGGCCCGCTGGCGGGTTTTTTATGGGAATGAAAACGAATGCTGACCGGGGCCGGTTCTTGCAGGGCGGCTTCGAAGGCCACATACTCCGCACCCAGCAGGGTTTGCATTTGTTGTTGAAAATCAGGTGGTAACATACTTAGTCGGGCAAACACAGGGTCCAGACAAATGCAGGCGCGTCGTCGGGGCGCTCCAGCGCAGAAAAAAGCCGGTAGCGCTGCCGGATGCCGCCTTTGTCGACCAAACCGTAGGCAAGTGTACGATGTCCGTCCCAATTGAAAGGCAAGACCTGGATATGTTCGCGAAAATCGAGTGATTTCACCCCATAGGATTTGTAAAGACTTTCCTTGGCCGTCCAGAACAGGTGTTGCAGCACAAACTGCTCGTCCGGCGCATAGCGCTGAATAAATTCCGCTTCTTCGGGCCGGAGAAATTTGTGGACCAGCCTGGGCATTTTATCCACCAGCACCTGAATATCGCAACCACAATTGGTTTGACCCGTACGGAACAGCAGCGCGCCGACCACGCCGTGAGAATGGCTAAGCGAGCAAGCCAGTTGTTCGGTGTCGGGAAAAAATGGTTTTGAAAATGCATCCTTCGCCAGCGGCAGCCGCACTTCGCTGCCGGAAATATGATGCAACAGCCAGCGCCCTGCCAGCCATTCGATGCGTCGAGGGCCTTTCAAGGGCTCAAATTCTGCGCTTTCCTCCGCAGAAAGCGGAGTGTTTTGCCGAAAAAATGCCTCCTCCTCGGTCGTATACCACACGGCAAATGTGGCGGATGGGTCTGGGTGGGTGAGAAAAAGAAGCGGCATTTCGCGAAGGTGCGAAATTGCAGCGGAAAAAAAAGAGGATTGGGATGATTAGAGTTGATGAGGTTGATGAGGTTTATAAGGTTTATAAGGTTGATAAGGTTGATAAGGTTGATAAGGGTTGATGAAGTTTATAAATAATAAGAGCAGTAATGACCCTTTTTATCAACCTCATCAACCTTATCAACCTCATCAACCTCATCAACCCCCATCAATCATTCCCTGCAAATGAGCTGGCGGCTGAAATGCTGCCAGGGCGTGCGCAGTTCGAGGTAGTAAACGCCTTCAGGCAATTGATCCGTTGACAAGGCCAGATTTTGTTCGCCTGCCGACAAGGTCGAATTGTTGTATGGAGCCAGCACGGGGCGGCCGAGCGCATCGTAGAGAATCAGCGTCACGGGGCTGTTTTCAGGTAGTGAAAAAGACACCTGAAGGTTGCGACTGAACGGATTGGGCAAACAACGCGGCTCCGGCAACAGGCCGGCGTTCGGGGCGCTTCGTTCCTCGGGGGCAGGGTCGTTGACCGGCCCTCCTTCGCAAGGATTGATAAACGCCCGGAAACTGACGCCGCTCTGGGCGTGGAAGCCCGGTTTCAGGCGGATGCTGTCGCCGGTTTGGTAAGTTATCTGTGCATTGCCGGAAATATGATTCCAGCCGACCACGATGTCTTGCGAATGAAAATCGGCCGTCAGGCCCGAAAATTCATCGGTAAAAAACAAAGCCCGAGGGCAGGCGCCCCCGCAGCCGCCCGAGCTGAGCAGCGCGTCGCGACCGCCGCCGGGGCTAAACGTAGCTACCATGCGCGCTTTTTGTCCCGCGGAAAACATGTACATGCAACGGTCGTCGGTGTAGTCCATGTAGTTCATCGACATGTCGCCGTTGGGGCCGTTGCTGCAACTGACCTTGACGCCCGGACAGCCTCCGTTGGCAGCGAGCTGATTGGGGGTGTCGGTTACGTTGTCCGAATCGGTGCAGGTTGGCGGATTGTCGTCGGCAAAAATGTGGATCAGATTGAGCCAGTGCCCCACTTCGTGGGTGGCCGTGCGGCCCAGATCGAAAGGCGCGACAGCCGAACCGTGTTTTCCGAACGTAAACACATCGATCACCACGGCATCGGTAGCCGCCGAGGCCGTCAAGGGATAGGGGGCGTAACCAATTATACCGCCGGAGATTTCGCACACGTACAAATTGAGGTAGTGTTGCGTATCCCAGGCATCGATACCCCCTGTAGCATTGAACATCATGTCGTTGGTAGGGTAGTCGAATGGCCCGTGCATCGTAGCAGTACGGGTGATGCCGGTCGTCGGGTTGCCGTTGGGGTCGACCGAGGCCAGGCAAAACTGAACCTGAATATCCGATGCAAGGGGCTGAAAGGGTACAAATTCGGTGGGTACGGCGAGCGCATAATCGGTATTCAACATGCGGTAATCTTCGTTCAACACCTCGATTTGCGAATAAACCTGCTCATCGGAAATGTTTTCCGCGGCATTGTTGAATACGATGTGCACCACGACCGGGATGGTGACGATGCTGTTGGGCAGCATGGCGCGGGAAGCTTCGCCCGAAGCGATACGTTGCTCCAGCAGGGCATGTTTTTTCGCGCCTTCCGGGTTTTCCTTTTCCAGCATTTTGACGTACTGCGCGGTGCCGCAATTGCGCTGGGCCGACAGTTTTGCAGGCCACCCCGCTGCGACGATCACCCCGAACAGGGCTGCCAGCAGAATTGATTTTTTCATGTGATGAAAAATTTTAGGGTGAACCATTAGTGTTTTTCAAGTTGTGCTTTCAAGGCAGTATTTTCCGCTTCGAGGCGTTTGTTGGCTTCCTCCAGGGCGTCGAGGCGTTTTTCCATGTCAAAAAGGTGCAGGTAGACCTCTTCGAGATTTTGCGTGACGGCCAGTTGCGTCTGACCCAGTGGCAGGCCGTTTTCGGCTACTTCGGCGGCGGTCGGTACACCCGGCAAGTGGCGATTTTCCTGCACGTATTTTTCCTTTTCTTCCAGCGGCATCAGCGGGTAGTCTTGTTCAAAAACATAGTCGGGCCAGGCCGGAATCAGGGCGACTTTCGCCTCGGTGCAGATCATGCTGCCACCGACGTAGAGCTGGTGTACCAGCGGACCGGCGTGGGGAGGATTGGGCACGGCTGAGCCAAGTACCAGAACGCCGTCGATGCGGCCGCCGCCGTTGACATCGAGGTTGCCGTTTACGTTGCCGTTGCCGGTGATGTTGGCATCGCCGCCGATACTGGCGTTGTTGGTCACGGTCATGCTGCCGTTGACACGGGTAGCGCCGCCCACCGTCAGGCGGAAGGCCGCGTCGGGCGCATTGCCTACGCCGATGCCCACATTGGAGCCGTTGTCGAAGAGCTGGCTGTCGCCGAGGCCGTTGGCGCTTGTGAATTTTGCGACGAAATTATTCGTCCCGTTCACGTCGCCGCCCGTCAGCAGCCGGCGCCAGGGCGCGCCCGACCAATCCGTTGCATTGCCGGTTTTGTAACGGCTGTAAATACCGTCGTCGCCGAAAAAGAGCTGGTGGTCAAAAGTGGCGCCGAGGTCGGGCGAAATGGTCAAAGTAGCGCCGATGTCGTTGCCGGCGCCGGCAGGTACGCCCAGCAAGGACCGCTGTTTGCGTTCGAAATACGCTTCGTTCAAGTAGGTAATCGGCGCGTCGTCGGTGGCGATATTGTTGTCCACGTGCCAGCGGCCGAAGTAGTCGCCGCTGGTGTGCGTATTGCCCACGACATCCAGGTGAAACTGCGGATTCATTGTGCCGATACCCACCAGGCCGGACGACGTGATGATCATGCGGTTGGACTGCTGGAAGCCGGTGCGGAACACGAGGTTGCCTTGCAGAAAACCCGGAGAAACGGGACCTTCCACCCACGACAGGATAGAAGCGCCGGTTTTGATATTGCCCGTGGCGGTCAGGGCGTTGAACTTGATACGGCCCGTGGTATCGCCTGAAACGGCCGGTTGCCCGCCGCCGGGGCCGCCGTTGTGGAAGTAGAGGATGAGCTCGGGTTTTTGCCCGGAGATCTGGGCGGAAAGCGGCGTGGAGAGCCAGGTGAAAACGGTGGTCAGGAGCAGAAAGGCAGGAAGAATACGCGTTCTTTTCATTTTTTTGGTACAATTTGGAAGTGAAAACGAGGGTTTACTCATAACGAGGTCCCAAAGGTTGGACGCACTGGTTTGCGACTTTGGAAATGGCTTGGAAATGATTTGGAAATGGTTTGGAAACACGCGAGAAAAAGCGCACTTTTGACCCGACCAATTGACTTTTTACCAAAAAATCAAACCCCAAAATGGACAAGAAGGATTTCTTCGTCTTCAGCGCCCTCTTATCGGACGTCCACGCCAAAGCATTCGGCGAACCCATTTCCCGACTTTCTCACAGTAAAGCGCAAAGCCTGAGTTGGCTGGTTTATGAAGCGACCGGCGCCTTGCTGAGCTACAAGACGCTCGGCAATTATGTAGCCGCCGTGCTGGATTCGGCGCCGGGAAAAATTAACCCTACGGGCATGACCCTTTCCATCCTCGCCTGTTATGTGGAAGGGCCGGTGAAAGGCGGTTGCAACGGCCTGGCCTGGTATAAATACCGTACGGGCGTGTTAGGCAGACAAATGGCGGCCTGAGGCGCCTGCTTCCCCGCCCCGTGGGCCGTAGAAGATCACCCAGGTACTGAAATCGTCGGAAAATTCTAAAAAACGGTGTTCGACACCGGCCGGAACGAACAGCAGATCGCCCGGCCCGAAAGGGTATTGCTCCGCCCCGTGCTGGAATAGTCCATGCCCGGAAACGACTACGTACAACTCGTCCTGCGTGTGGGGCTGCTGTGGGTCGTGACCCTGTGGCGCATAAATTTCTACCGACATCGTACCGTGCCGGAAGAGTTCGATGAAGGTTTTACCTTCGTGGGTACGCAATTGTCCCAGCGCTTCCAACGGATTGATTTTCATGACTAAAATGGATTTTGATACGACAAATGTACGGCTCGCCGCCGCGTTTTACCAGCGCGACGACGTGCTCCGTGTGGCGCAGGAATTGCTCGGACAGATCCTGGTCACCCGGTTCGATGGCGTGCGGACGGCCGGACGCATCACCGAGGTGGAAGCCTATCGGGCGCCCGACGACCGCGCTTGCCACGCCTGGAACAACCGCCGCACCCCGCGCACGGAAGTCATGTTTCAGGTCGGCGGAAGGGCCTACATTTATCTGTGCTACGGCATTCATCACCTGTTCAACGTGGTGACCGGCCCGGAAGGCGCCGCACATGCCGTGCTGGTGCGTGCCGTCGAGCCGGTAGAAGGACTGGACTGCATGCTGGAACGGCGCCGGGCAAAAAGAGCGGGGCCGGCATTGACGACGGGGCCGGGCGCATTGGCACAGGCGCTTGGTTTGCATACCCGATTCAGCGGGCAAAGTTTGCTGGCGCCCGACTCGCCGGTCTGGATTGAACCGGGCGAGGCGCCCCGTACTATCGCATCGGGGCCGCGCATCGGGGTGGATTACGCGGGGGAATGCGCGGCCTGGCCCTGGCGGTTTTGGGCAGCGGATTCGCAGTTTTTTCGCAAAAAGTGAGGGTGTTTTGTATTTTTCAGCCGTCAAAACAAAGTCCAACCTGATCATGGCGGCAATACTGTTGTTTTCCGATCCTGTTTTTGTCAGCTACGGCGCTGAGCACTGGCTTTGGCTGGCTGCCGGTGTGGCCAGCATGATCGTCTGGATCTCCTTCGGGATGCGTCAAAAAACGGAATTGGGGCGCCGGCAAGTGGGGCTGGTCATGGGCCTGATCCCGGCATTTATCTGGACGGTTTCCTCGTCGTGGCTCGCGTTCAGTATGAGTCCGCTGGACCTGACGCTGGTGCTGCCCTTCCACGTCTGTTATTTTCTCAACCTGGTTTTGCCCGTGATGCTTTGGCGGCGCGATTACTTTTTGTTCGAGATCAGTTATTTCATGGTCATGGCAGGCTGCATTCAGGCTTTGCTGACGCCAGATCTGCAAACGACCTTCCCCGACCATTTCAACGTGCGTTACTTTTTTGTGCATATCGGGCTGGCACAGAGCATTTTATACGCAATATTCGTGTATCGCTTCCGGCCGACCTGGCGCAGCCTCGCCAAGTCGCTGCTTTGGACCAATATTTACTTCGTTTTTGTGGCCTGCCTCAACCTGATGTTGAATACCAACTTCATGTACCTCTGCCGCAAGCCCACGATGCCGACCCTGCTGGATTTGTTCGGCGACTGGCCCTGGTATATTCTCGGCGGCGAAGTGCTGGCGCTGGTATTGTTTACCATAGTCATGTTGCCGTTTGCGCTGCGGCGGCCGAAACCCCAAATGCCTTCCTGACCCGATAAAATCATGGAAATTCCTTCCGAAGTATTCAAAATGCGCCGTTACCCGCCCTTTGGGCTTTATGTGCTGACGATAATGCCGTGTTTTTTCCTGTTCGGCATTGGAGGGGGAATACTGGCCAGCTTCCTCCCGAACGGCACACAACTCATTGCTTTTCCGCTGCTGCCAATTTTCCTGACCATTTTTCTGGCCGACTACCTGCAGCCGCCTGCCGAAGTCCGAACGGACGCCCAGGGTATGACCCTGCTGACCCTTCGGCACAGCGTAGGCTTGAAGGCGGGCGAATCATTTTGGCCGTGGCATGATTTGCGGTCCTTTAAACTAGCCTCGAACAAGGGCGTTTTTTTACTGCTGCAATTCGGACAGGAGGAAGTGACATTCAGTGGGAACGGCGTGTACCCGCTGCGCGATTTTTTAAAAAAACATTTCCCCGAACAGGAAAAAAAATCATTCTGGAGCTGGCCGTAACAAACGGCCGAATGGCTTGATTTTCAGGTACAAGCCTCGCAAATCATGGACATCCCTGCTGAAAAATTCGAAATGTACCGCCACCCATCCTCGGCATGGTTTTTCGTGGTGTTTTTTGCAGCCTTTCTGTTTTTCATTTTCTTCTGTAAAATACTGGAATTGCTGGCTCCTGCATCCATTCGGAACTGGATATTCCCGATACTCCCCCTCGTCCTGACGTTTGTCACCGTCGAATACCTGCGGCCTTCCTGCAGGATCAATGTGGGTGCCGACGGATTGACTTTGGTCACCATGCGCTCCAGCATTGGCATGACCGCCGGGGAGCAGTCGTGGCTGTGGCGTGATCTGGAGGAATTTAAACGCCCCGCGTCTCGTCGGTCTGACTACTTAAAACTGCGCATTGGCGGACAGAAAATCACGGTTTTCAGCGGCGACACCCTGAAATTGTACGAACTGCTGAAAACCCGTTTTCCGGAGCGCGAAAGCAAAAAAATCTGGACCTGAACCCATGCAAACGACCAGAGAACAATTCGATCTGTATCTCGCGCCATCCGTGGGCAGTTTTTTGTCGATCCTCGTTCCTTTTTGGCTGCTGTCCGGGGTGTTGTGCGCCCTGTGTGCCGGATATTTCTTTGGCGGCGGCGGCCTGGCGGTACTGATTTTCCCCGTTTTGCCCTTGGTTTTGACCATCCTGCTTTCCAACCGCCTGATGGCAAAATGCACGCTTGTCGCAGATGAAAACGGGCTTTCGATGAACATTGCGCCAGGCAGCCTGATCCTCAAATCAGGCCTCAAAAGATGGACCTGGGACGAGGTTTTGAAATTCCGGGAAACATTCGGCCGCTTCTACGTGCTGTACTTGTGGTGTGCCGGACAGCGACGCCTGCAACTTTCCGGCAGCGACTACGACCGGCTGTGTCAGTACCTGAAAACACATTTTCCCGAAAAAGAAAAAAAAGGGTGGTGGTAGCCCAATTCTAGTCCTTCATGGCATAGGCCTGTTCCACCTTTTCATTGAACTGGTCGTAAATATCGGACGGGATCTTGTGCCGTATCGATTGAAGAAACTGCCGCAATTTCAGGTACTCGTTTTCGGTCAGCACGTCGTCTTCCATGAAGGTGTTGAACAATTCGAGGAAGTTCTCGCTCACGTTGCGCGCAAACTCGATCCGCTTGACCTTGTCTTCTATAAATGCCAGAAAATAAAGCCCTTCCGTGTAGTTGAGCCGTCGTTTCAAGACGAGCGAATCCACTTCTTTTTTGATTTCTTCGAGCCGCCGACCCGCTACTTCCGCGCTGATCGCCTGTTTTTCAAAACTGGAAAAAACCTGCTGCGCGCGGTCGCCGTAACGGCGGATCAGCTGTTCGCGGCGGCGGAATACCCACCAGCCGAACAGGGCCGTCAGCAACGCCGTGGCAGATACCATCGTCACCTCCACGAAATAACCCGAGTCTTGCAGCCACTGGATTTGCCGGGCGATGAAACTGGACCCGGGTTCCAGGCCATCGCAGCGGATGGTTTCGTCGAGCGGCCTGAAATCGCGCTCCGTCATGGGGCGTTCGGGGTTCATGCCGTTGACGTGGCCGATGTAGGCTTCTTTCAGTTGCTGGCGGTCTTTGGCGGCAAAATAATAGCGCACATTGCTGCCCTGCCCCAGTTCGTACCCTTCCGCGTAGCGGTCGTGGATGATCTGGTTGGATTTGAGGAAATAAAACAAAAACTGCTGCTGCTGGGCGGTGTCGCGCAGGGCTGCCAGCCGGGTTTCTTCTTCCGGCGTCCGATTGTTTTTGGCGGCCAGCGTGGTCGCCTGAATGCGCATCCAGGCCAGCAATTCGCGCGGGTTGGGGCGCAAAATGTAGGGGCTGCCCAGTCGTTTGTAATGTTCGGCGTTGAGTTCGATGAGCGAGCCCGGGCCGAGGTGAGTGACCGAAAGCAGGTGAAAATTGGGCGGAATAACGACTTTTTTCCCTCCGATGACGGCAGCGTCGCCCGGCGAACTGAGCGCTTCCCAGAGCGCCGGCCCGAAAAACGTTTCAGGATTGATCTTGTCGATATTGTCGACCACCGCGACAAAGCGTTCGTCGGGGTGGTCGATGCAGCGTTCCCAGAATTTAAGCAGCAGGCCGGGGGCAAATTCGCGCGCGTTTTCTTCGCCGATGTATTTTTTGTGAAGATCGAGATCGAACTGGGGGGCGCAATCGATTTCCAGCAGGTTGTCGGGGCTGCCCATCAGCAAACGGGCGGCATAGCGGGCCTGTTTGGTGGCTTTGGTGCCCGTCACGCCCGACACGACCATCAGGGGCTGTTGTGCTGCGGCGCGGCAGAAATCGCGAAAATTGCTCCATTCGATGGTGGAAATACTACCAGCTGTCGCAATTCGCTGAATGGCCGTGCGGTCGCCGGGTTGCCACGGCAGTTTGTGCAGCTCGGCGTAAAGTTTTTGCAGGGAATCGGGCACATCGGCGATCAGAACGGGCTGTTCGGCCATTAATTGGCCGGTTTCGACCCAGACGGGATCGGGGTACTGACGCAGGCCCAGCCACAGGAGAGCGGCTACAACTGGTATTGCCAGCAAACCATAAGGACGCCGGCGGGCGGGAGGTGGTGTAATTGGTTCCAAACGGATTAAATGTTTTTGTGTCACAAAAATAGCGCTGTCCAGGGCAAATACTTCAGGCCGCGTGTCAATTCGTGCCGATATGCCTACTTTTGCGGCCGCTTTTAACAGTTATATTCAAGATACTTCCATTCGTGTCCGATTTTCTCTCCGAACTCCGCCGCCGCCGCACCTTCGCCATCGTCGCTCACCCCGATGCAGGGAAAACGACCCTGACTGAAAAACTGCTGCTTTTCGGCGGCGCCATCCAGACCGCCGGGGCGGTAAAGAGCAACAAAATCAAAAAGAGCACGGTCTCGGACTTCATGGAGATCGAGCGCCAGCGCGGTATCTCCGTGAGCACCTCCGTGATGGGTTTCGAATACAGAGACCTGCAAATCAATATCCTGGACACGCCGGGTCACGAAGATTTTGCCGAAGATACCTATCGCACCCTCACCGCCGTGGACTCCGCGATCGTGGTGGTGGACGTGGCCAAGGGTGTCGAAACGCAGACCGAAAAACTGACCAAGGTGTGTCGCATGCGCGACACGCCGATCATCTTTTTTGTCAATAAACTCGACCGCGAAGGCCTCGATGCTTTCGATCTGCTCGATGAAATAGAGCAAAAACTGAACGTTCGCGTACGCCCGCTTTCCTGGCCGATCGGCATGGGGCAGCGCTTCAAAGGCGTGTACAACCTTTATGAAAAAAAACTCGTGCTGTTCAATCCGCACGGCAAACAGGAAGACGAGGACCTGATCGTGTTCGAGGACCTTTCGAACCAGGAACTGGAGCGGCACATCGGCGAATCGGCTGCCCGTACGCTGCGCGAGGAAGTGGAAGTGGTGGAAACGGTGTACCCGGATTTTAAAAAAGAGGATTACCTGTCCGGCCGCATCTGCCCGGTGTTTTTCGGCTCCGCAGTCAATAATTTCGGGGTGAAAGAACTGCTCGATTGTTTTGTGGAAATCGCGCCCACACCGCTTGCCCGCGATACCGAGGAGCGGCGGGTGACGCCCGAAGAAGCGAAAATGACGGGTTTCGTGTTCAAGATTTTTGCCAACATGGACCCCAAACACCGCGACAGGATCGCTTTCCTGCGCATTTGTTCAGGCAAATTCGAACGCAACAAAAACTACCGGCACATCCGTCTCGAACGCGAATTCAAATTCCCCAACCCCACCATGTTCATGGCTTCCCGCAAAACCCTGCTCGAGGAAGCCTACCCCGGCGATGTGGTCGGTCTGTACGATTCCGGCAATTTCAAAATCGGCGACACGCTGACCGAGGGCGAAATCCTGCATTTTAAAGGAATCCCCTCCTTCTCGCCCGAACAGTTCCGTTACGTGGAAAACGCCGACCCGCTCAAACAAAAACAGTTTGCCAAAGGGCTCGAGCAATTGATGGACGAAGGGGTGGCCCAGATGTTTACGCGCCAGAGCGACGGCCGCCGCATCATCGGTACGGTAGGCCAACTTCAGTTCGAAGTCATTCAGCACCGCCTCGAATCCGAATACGGCGCCAAATGCCGCTACGAGCCGGTCAACCTGCACAAAGCCTGCTGGGTCAGCAGCGATGACCCGAAAGCCATGCAGGAGTTTCTCGACCGCCGCAAACGCGACATTGCCAAAGACAACGACGACAACCTCGTGTTTCTGGCCGAAACTGCCTGGACCCTCCAGACGGTTCAGGAAAACTTCCCGAAAGTGAATTTCCGCTTTACTTCGGAAGTGTGAGCGGTTTTTTGTTTCGGGGCCGTTCCAAAAGTCCTTTTGCTCAAAATCCTGCAAAATGAAATTTTAAATCGCGGCCAACTGACGGGGTGACTCCAAAGTCACCCCGTCAGTAATAACCTGACAGCCTCAAAACACCCCTGCTAATTATCCAGCTTCAATATTTTGACCTCCACCCGTTGGTTCATCTTTCGACCCTCGGCCGTGGAGTTGGAGGCGATGGGCTTGCGTTTGCCGTAGCCTTTGTAGGCCACCCGTTGCGGGGCGATACCTTTCGAGATCAGGTAATCAGCCACTGATTTGGCGCGGGCAGTGGAGAGCCGGTCGCAGAACTCGTCGGGCGGCGTGCTGTTGGTGTGGCCGCCTATCTCGATCACGATGCCGCCGTTTTCAGACAAAAAGTCGTAGAGCTCGTTGAGTACGGGCAGGCAGGATTCGTTCAGGCTCGAACTGTCGGCTTCGAAGCGCAGTTGTTCCATACGGATCGTCTGGCCGCTTTGCAGCTGGCCTGCCGTGAGCGCCGGCAGAATACGTTGTTTGACTTCCACATCGGCTTTGGCTGTGCAACCATTGGCGTCGGTCGCGGTGACGTGGTGGATGCCCATGCTCAATTTTTGGGTTTGGGCGCTGGTTTCGCCATTGTCCCAGGCAAAGCCAATGACGCCTGTGCCGCCCGTTGCTTTGACGAGCACGCGGCCGTCGTTGCTGCGGTCGGTGGTCGCGCCGATGTTGCGCACCACTTCGATCGAAAGGGCTGCCGGGGCTTTCACGCTGGCCGTGGCGGTCTGGGTTTTGCCCTGCGCATCGGTGACCGTCAGTTGGTAATCGCCGGCCGTCACGCCGGAAGGCGCGTTGCCCTGCAGCGCAGGGTTGTTCCAGGCAAATTCGAAGGGGCCTTTGCCGCCGCCGACGTTGGCTTTCAGGCTCACCGTTTCATTGGCGCATTTGATTTTGCCCTGAACTTCCACCTGAACGGTGAGCGGCAGGATGTTTTCAGACATGTCGAACGACGCGCCGGCTGTGCACCCGTTGGCGTCGGTGGCCGTGACGGCGTGTTTGCCCGGTCCCAGGCGGACGGCGGTGGCAGTGGATTCGCCATTGTCCCATGCAAAAATGTAGGGGCTGGTGCCGCCACGCGGTTGCGCTACGGCCTTGCCGTCGGAATTGCCTGCGCTGGCCGGGCTTTGCACGGTAGCGATCAGGCTGAGTGAAGCGGGCTGCACTACGTTGATTTTGGCGCTTGCCGTTTTGCCGCTGGCATCGCTGACGGTGAGTTGGTAGTCGCCCGCAATGACGTTGATCGGTTGGTCGCCGTTGAGCGAGGGATTGTTCCAGGCGTATTTGAACGGCTCTTTGCCGCCGCTGACGGTGGCTTTCAGGCTGGTTTTGTCGCCTGCGCATTTGATTTTGCCGGTTTCTTCGATGGAGACGCTCAGGGGCAGGATGTTCTCCGTGATGTCGACCGAAGCCGTGGCTGTGCAACCGTTGGCGTCGGTGACGGTAACGGAATGTTTGCCCGGGGTGAGTTTGCTGGCCGTGGCCGTGCTCTCGCCATTGTCCCATTGATAGGTAAATTTTCCGGAGCCGCCGCTGGCCGATGCCGTGGCTTTGCCGTTGCTGCCGCCCGTGCTGGCTGCCGCCGTGGCTTGTGCGCTGGCAGCGATGGGGTCGGGCGTTTTTACCACAGTGGTGGCGGTCTGTGTGCTGCCGGCCGCGTCGGTTACGGTGACCTGGTACGTCCCGGCCGCCAGGCCGGAAGCTTGCTCGCCGCTAAGGGCGGAGTTGTTCCAGGCGTATTTGAACGGCGCTTTGCCGCCTTTTACCACCACTTTCAGACTTGTTTTATCGCCGTTGCACTTGATGGTCTCAGGCTGTTCGAGGCTGACGGAAAGAGGCAGGATATTTTCCGGGACGTCGCCGCCGAACATGGCTTTGCAGCCGTTTTCATCCGTGACGGTGACCCAGTGCATACCGGCGGAGAGTTTGGTCGCATTGGCCGACGATTCGCCGTTGTCCCAGGCGTAGCTGTATTTGCCCGTACCGCCTTTGGCTTTGACCGTCATTTTACCATCGCTGCCGCCCGTGCTGGCCGGAGCGACAACTTCACCGACAGCCACCAGCAAATCCGGCTCTTTGAGAACGTATTCGGCCGTGGCAGTGCCGCCGGCCGCGTCGGTGACGGTAAGTTTGTAGGCGCCTGCCGAGACGCCTGCGGGCTGATCGCCGCTCAACGCGGGATTGCTCCAGTTGTATTTGAACGGCGTTTTGCCGCCATTGACGGAGGCTTTCAGACTGGTTTTTTCACTCTGGCATTTAATTTTTTCCGTTTCGGCAATGCTGACGCTGAGCGGAAGGATGTTTTCC
>JBGAHL010000004.1:0-233769 GCA_044226205.1 Saprospiraceae bacterium | reverse complement strand
TATTTATCTGAAAAATTTATTCTATTTATCAATAAATCAATATTTCTATTTATTACTGATATTAGCCGTTCTTTTTTCTTTTATAATTAGCGTCCCTTCATTTTGATTATTTTTGGTGAATTAAATCATGTTATTTTCAATATTTCTTATTTAATCGTTCAGAGAATTAATACCTTGCTCTTTAAGTTTTACTAAACCGTCTTTCATCGCTTTAACTTGTTCTAATGAATGTCCTTTCCAAATTGTTACTTCTCCTACAACTTTAAAAGGATATAAAGAACGATACGATTTTGTTGGATTGCCGGGAAATTTTTTATCTGTCAAATCCGGGTCGTCCTCAATTAGTCCAGTTGGTTCTACCAAATAAATTCTTTCATGTCCTTCACCAAAAGCAAGTTCAGCACCCCAAATTGCAGCATCTAATGTAGCTGTTAGAAAAATATATTTCGCATTTTTTCTTTGTCCATAGTTTGAGTTGAAACCAACTTCGATAAAGTCTCCAATCTTTAAGTCTGCTTTTGTCCCATGAAAATACGTCTGAGCAAAAGGGCTTTGAATAGATTTGTTCTCACTTTTGTTTTGTTCCATTGTCGTATTTATTTTTTTACATTTTAATCATATTTAATGTGTCGTCCGTTTTTATAACCGCTAACGGTTACGCATATGGCCAGTGGCGGTTTGCGGGCTGCATACCTGTCCGCCAGCACAGAAGCTGATGCGGGCTACAAAGCTTCAAATACCCACTTCCCCCGCCATTGGCTATATGCGATGTTAGCGGTAGTTTTTTATTCAATTCTTTTTAATATTTCTTTGAGTTTTAGTCCAACATTTAGTTTGTCAAACAGCTTTTCAGATATTTTCAATGAATTTTGAAAGGCTGTATTAATGTTTTTAGGGTTTAAATCAGATGTTGTAAGTATAAATTCTGAATACCAATCTTGGTCAATATCTTTTTCCAAACTTTTCGTCGGGCTTTCCCAATGTTGAGTTTTATTTGTTACTGTTCTGATGAGCCAAAGTAAGTATTTTTGAACAGTCGTCAAGCTTTGGTGGGCGTGGGCAAATTCTTCTCTTTTGATTAAATTGTTCGTTGTCAGCAAAACATTCAGTAATGATTGGCTTAGCCACAAAATATTTTCGTCTGTGGTTCTATCAGGGAATTTTACTTTGATTTGATTTAGCGTTTCCGTTAAAAGTCCGTCTTTGTCAATTAAATTCATTTGGTCAAAATCACTGAACGCAACAATTCCTTCCCACGATTTAATGATTTTTATTTCGTCTGTTTTTAAAAAATGAAATTCGCCTCTAATCATATTCTCAAAAATAGCGACTTCACTTCCGTATTCATTAATGAAATATAAAGCGACAGGATAAACTTGGTTTACCCATTCTTCAGCCGAAAAGTTTTCTTTGGTTTTTAGAAAGATGTAAAATTCGATGTCAGAATATTTGTCGCCTTCATTTTTAGTAAATGAACCGTACATAAAAACTGCGGAAACATTTTCGTCTTGTTGAGCTATTGATTTGGTTTTGTTAATCATTTGTAACTGTGTCATTGTTGTAAATTTTAAATTGTTGATAAATACAAATCATCATAACTTTTGAGAGTAATGATTTATTTCTGTTTTTATTTTTAAACAGTTACTTATAGCTTCATCGGATTGTTTTTTAGTATTTATGTCGTTTTCGTAAAATTACCGCTAACGGTTGGATGTGCGAATGTGCAACGCTTAGGAAGCATTTTCGTACATCCTTTGTTCTCGGGTTCTATTTTTTTGTAAAATTAAAATCACATTTGACATCATTTTGCTCGTTTTCTACACAAAATGATTGAATTGAGCCGTTACTGCTCTTAACATTGCTAATTACATAATCTTTTTCGGTATCACTTTTTGGGTCAAAATTTGTTAGGATTACTCCACTCCAAAAATGCTTTTTAATCCGTCCTTCTGTCTTGAATTTTTCAAATCCGGGGCTACCGTAATAAAGTTTATAGGTGTCATCGCTTTTTATATCAAGCAAATAGTTGACAGGATAATTTCCTTTCTCGATGACTCCACCCATACTGAATGGATTGTATCCAGTAGTAGAATAGATCCATTCTCCATTGATACCATTTCTATCAAAACTATAATTATCATATAATTTAAGAAATGCACCAATGATTAAGATAATCACAAATATTCTGAGGCATCCTTTCCCCTTATTGTTTGATTCCATGCTTTGCTATTTTTTTATTGTACGATCTTTAAGCACAATTTTTAGTGCAGTTGCGAAATTTATTAACTCCATTTTTTCTTTCACGTCGAAGTTCTCATTTTCTAATTCATCGGTTACAGATTTGATTGATTTCAAAATTGCGGCATCAGAAATATTTTTTCCTGAAATTTCGACAATAAACTCATCAACAGTTTCTGGCATTTTCTGACATTCAGATAGAATATCGGTTATGGTAATTTTCTCCATGAGGCAGTAGTTTTAAAGGTTGATTTTAGGTTTTAAGTGTAGAACACTTTTTTTTCTAATCGCAATCTTTGTCCAACCATCATATCCATACAAGGTTCTAAACACTGAAACCAGATTTGTCAGTACTCCTAATACTTTTTGCGTTTCTGATTGACACTCAGTTGAATCATAAATTCGTAGCCCATGAACTAATTTATTTCTTTTTTCAGATGCAGCAATTATAATATTCCAATCAACTGGGCCAAGGATTGCTGATAGGCGGCGTCCATGAGGGTCATATATCTGCCAAGCATGAGAAATTGCTTTAAGCCCTCGAATACCATCCAGTATTTTATCCGCAGCCGTATTTTTAAATCCCGCTGAAATGATTATTTGCTTTAAAGTTCGTCTTAAAGTTTTTTCAATAGTAAACATACTCGTAACCAAACTTTCAGAGTGATGGCCATTTGATATTAGGGCGTTTATTCTGGTTAACGCATCGTTGAAACCCAATTCGACTGAATACATATTTTTTATATTTTTTCTCCGAGAACTGAGGTACTACCGCCATATCTATGGCGGCTATCACCCCAAAAATGGTTGGATTCCCGCCATAGCATGGCGTGTATTCCGCCAATGGCTTCTGCTTTGGCAGTACAAGTTTAAGCCAAATTTTTAAATGTCAAGATCTACATATTTTTTATATTTTTTCTCCCATAGCATGGCGTCTCCTCCGAGAACTCTACCGCCATATCTATGGCGGCTATCACCCCAAAAATGGTTGGATTCCCGCCATAGCATGGCGTGTATTCCGCCAATGGCTTCTGCTTTGGCAGTACAAGTTTAAGCCAAATTTTTAAATGTCAAGATCCTCCAAGGGGCTTTTTATTTTACCAATTCCCTTATTCGTGATATGCGTGTAGATTTCAGTTGTCTTGCTGCTTTCGTGCCCTAACAAGTCCTGAATATATCGCAGATCAACCCCTTTTTCTAGCAAATGGGTGGCAAAACTGTGTCTCAGGGTGTGTACGGTGGCATGTGGATTGATTCCGGATTTCTGCTTGGCCCTGGTGAAAATATTCTGGACGCTCCGTTCGCCATATCGTCCACCGTTTTCGCCTTCAAATACCCATTCCACAGGTTTATACAAGTCGAAATATTCCCGAAGTTTGGCGATTACCTTGTCCGACAATAAGGTGCATCGATCTTTTTTCCCTTTGCCTCCCCGTACGAAAAGCCTGTGATGTGACGGTTGCAGATCTGTTATTTGCAAATTCAAGACTTCTCCCAGTCGTAACCCGGCGGAATAAATCAACATCAGAATGCAGCGATGCTTCAAATTATCGGTGGCTTTCAGCAATCGGGTAACCTCGTCTTCTGTCAAAACGTGCGGCAGTTTTTGCGCTTTTTTGGGGCGAACGAGGTAACGTACCTTCTCTTCCTGATTGAGTACCTCTGCATAAAACATTTTGATCGCGCTCAAAATTTGATTTTGGTGCGATTCACTGATGTTTTTCGTTTTTATTAAACCCGCGACATAATCATCTATCTGCACCCGCGTAATCTGACTCGGCTTGATCTCATCATAATGCCGGATAAACTGCCGAAAACAGTTTTTGTAACTTTTGATCGTCCGCCAACTGTATCGTTTCAGCAATAAAACCTGTTCCAGGGCCGCCACGGCGTTTTCATACCGCGCCGGTACGACTTTTTCCGTCCGGGCAACCGACGGCGACGCATCTACTTGCTGTGACCGTTCTGGAATATCCGCCGATGGCGTAAAATCCCACTGTAACACGGCGCCGGGGAAATACTTTTCCAAAAAACGAAGGGTCATTTTCGTGTAGGGCAATTCCCATACCTTGCCCGCAGGGTTCCAGCGCCTGCCGTGGATGTTTCTCACCGTGTCGAGGTAGTGTTCGGTCTGGGTTGGCGGCACCACGAGGATCAGCCGGTCCCTGTGGTCCGGATGGCGACTAATACGAAGTTGCTCGGACGCTGAAGCGGCAGCCGCGGCCGGATTGGGGGATGCCTCGACGGCTTGTTTTTCGCCCTGCAAACCTTGGTCTATTTGCACACTACCTGATCCGAATATCTCTATCAGTCGGTCCAGAACGGCTTGCCAGGGCGGCACAAGCCAGGCCTTGATCGTCGGATTCCAGTAGGCGCCCTGAATGGTTTTCATCCTCGCCGGAAAGCCCGGATCGTATGCTTCGGGCCATACTTTGAACTTCTGTTGCCCGTTTTCTTCATGGGCCTGAACGTTGACTTTGGGCATAACGACTGCTTTTTTCCCAAAGAAAAAAACTGCGCCGCGTGTACGCTCCCCGCACCCGAAAAAATATATCAACTTTTGAGCCCGTTTTCGAGTGTCTGGACAGACAGGATTGACATGATTTACAAGATGTTGCGGCTTCGCCGCCGAGCCGGGGCTGCTCAAAAAGCCGACTCAGATTAACAAACCCAACGCCCTCTTCCAATCCTCAAAATCCGCCTCCAACCCATCCACCCCCCCAGGCTCATACGTCTTCACCCTCCTCAGCTTCGACAAACCCTCTTCCGGCGACGCAAAATGCCCCAGGCCCGCGCCCGCGGCAATTGCCGCCCCGACGGCGCCACTGGTGTCGTATAGTTCAATCGGGCAGCCCAGCAGCCCGGCGATGGTTTGGGAGAATACGGCCGACTGGAACAGGTTGTCGTTGCCCACCCGCAGTTTGCCGACCGACAGCCCCATCTCCTGCATGATGCCGGCGCCGTACACGAAAGAAAACGCGATGCCTTCGAGCGTCGCGCGGTAGAGGTGCGCCCGGGTGTGCCGGTTGGCGTTGAGGCGAAGGATGTGCGCGCCCGGGTCGCGGTTGTCGAGCATGCGCTCGGCGCCGTTGCCGAAGGGCAATACTCGAAGTCCTTCCGAGCCGGCCGGTATGTCGGCCGCCGCCTGTTCCATTTGGGCGTAGGTGCTGCCGGCCTCGGCGACGTGGCGCTTCACCCAGGCGTACTGACTGCCCGCCCCGTTGATACACAACAGGATGCCGATACGAGGGGCTTCGGGACGGTGATTGACGTGCAAAAAACCGTTGACGCGGGAGCGCGGATCGTGCACGGGCCGGTCGACGACGCCGTACACCACCCCCGAAGTGCCGCCCGTGGCGGCCACTTCTCCGGGCGATAACACGTTGAGGGAGAGTGCGTTGTTGGGTTGGTCGCCGGCCCGGTAGCACAAGGGCGTGCCCGCTTTCAAACCCGTATGCGCCGCGGCTTCGGGACTCAGCTTGCCCTGCCTCGACATGGCCTGGGTCAGGGGCGGAATCAGGGCCGCGTCGATCCCGTAATGGTCGAGCAGGAAATCGGCGGGCCGCTCGGCCGCAAAATCCCACAGAATGCCTTCCGACAGGCCGCCGGGCGTAGTCAGCACTTCGCCGCTGAGCCGGAACGCGATGTAGTCGCCGGGAAGCAGGAAATACCGCACGCGTTCGTACAGCCAAGGCTCGTTTTCGCGGACCCAGCGCAGTTTGGAGGCCGTGAAATTGCCCGGCGAATTGAGCAGCCGGCCCAGGCATTGCTCCGGCCCCAGCGCTTCAAAGGCTTTTTGACCAAGATCGACCGCCCGACTGTCGCACCAGATGATCGAGGGCCGCAGCACCTGCAAATTCCGGTCGAGCAGCACCAGGCCGTGCATCTGATAGGCGATGCCGATGCCCAGGATGTCGTCGGGCGACACGCCTGTTTCGCGGAGCAGTTTGCGGATGGCGTGGCCCGCGTGTTGCCACCAGGTTTCGGGGTCCTGCTCGGCCCATCCAGCCTGTGGCGCCTGTATAGGCAATTCATGATCAGGGGATTGTACGAGCGCTATTTTGGCGCCCGTGTCCGCGTTGACCAGCGCGGCTTTTATGGAAGAAGAGCCTATGTCGAGACCGATCAGGTACATGCTATGCAGATTTGGAAGGGTAATTTTAGCGAAAATCAGGCTGCCTCGGGCTCGGGGTCGCCCGTTTTTTTACACACCGCCACCACCTTTTTTTCCTCCGCATCCGTAAAGGCAAATACGTAAAACTCGCCCCCGTCGTGCAGCCCCAGTTTTTTGCGCACGAGTTCGGCTTTATCGGGGAAATTGCGCGTGCTCACATGGGCCTTGCCGCCGGGCACGTGCGCGGCCACCGCTTTGCGGTCGTATTTGCAGAGGGCTTCGATCACAAAACTGCGGGCGGGCAGCCCGCTCACGAATTGGCCGGAGGTGTACAGGTGCGTGTTCGGATGCAGTTTGTGCAAGCCGTACTGCTCCGCAAAACTGCGAAAGGCTCCCGCTTTCAATATCGCCGCGTTGGGTTCGTAGAGGTATTGTTGGGGGAGCGAGAGGGGCGCGGCGGCATTTTTTTCCGCCTGGTAGGTGAAGGCAAAGATTTGGGGCGGGCCGTCCTTGTGCAGTTGCACCGCGTGGATCGGGATGAGGTCCACTTCCACGGGTTCGTGTCCGAGCAAATAAAGCACTTCCCGGCAGTCGGGGCCGGACGCCAGCACCCAGATCTGCCGCACCGTTTCGAGCTGGCCGGCCGCCAGTCGGATGTCGAGCAGGGGCGCGGTTTTGAGGAGCAGGCCGCGGCTTTTTTCGAGGGCTAATGTTTTGATGGACAGAATATTGGGGCTGCAATCTTCCAGCCGGATCACCTTGCCTTTTTGTTCGTGGCGGCGCGAAGGGTCGAGGTAAAGCAGGTCGAACGGGTCGGCTGTTTTTTGTAAAAAATCTTCCGCGGTATCTACGATGAAGCGGGTATTTTTTACCCCCAGCACGTCAAAATTATGTCGGGTCAAAGCGCTCAGTTCGGCATTGGGCTCCACGTGCGTCGCCGATTCGAATCGTTGGGCCAAGAAAAAACTGTCGATGCCCATGCCGCCGCTCAGGTCGGCCATCGTGCGGCCTTCGATCAGACCGGCTTTGAAACGCGCCGTGGCCTCCGACGAGGCCTGTTCGAGCGACAGGGCGGGCGGAAAATGCAGGCCCTGCCGGTACCAGGAAGGAACCTTGGCGCGGATTTTTTGCAAGGCATCGACCTGTCCGGCGAGGTAGGCCGCCGGCAGATCCGGCCGTTTTCCGGCCGACAGGGCGATCGTTGCCGGGTCGGTCAGGCGGTTGTTCCAGACAAATTCGTCGAGCGCTTCGGGCGACATGAGCGGGGTTATTGGAGTTCCAGTTGCAGGCCCGTGTAGGTCGCCCGGTCCGAACTGATTTCGAGCAGGGTTTTGCTGGCGATCTGGTAGAGTTTGGTGCCGGTTATTTCACCGCTCAGTTCAAACACGTCGCCCCATTTCGGGTCTTTGACTTTGGTAAAGGTGCCGGCATCGTTCAGGTCCTCGACGGGCTGGCCGTCGCGGGTCCGGGTGTTGTCGTAGTCGACCGTCATGATGAAGGTGCTGGTCGCCTTGTCGAGCGTAAGGGTCACGGGCACGTTGGTGTCGCCCCAGGGCGTTTCCGAAATGGCGCCTTCGTAGGCCAGGGTAGGGGAGGCCGACTGGGTGGTTTTGGCGGCATCCGCGCCGCCGCTTTTTTTGCACGCAGTCTGGGTAAAGCCTGCGATGGCGATGATAAACAGTAGTTTTTTCATTGAAATGTAACGTGAAAGTAGCGCGCCGTGTTTCAGGCGATTTTTGAAGGGCCAAAGTACGAAAGAGAAATGCCCGGCCCGACTGATTGTGCGAGGATCAGGGTTGGGTTATCGGTTTGAACACCTGAAAGTTGAGCAATATCAGGCAAAAAGATGACGAGGATCATCGTTTGGTTTCAGTTGCGTTGTTTGGGCGCCGGCAAACTTTGCAGATAAATGGTAAAATTATGAGACCAATTCTACTGGGGGTTCTCCTCCTGCTTTTGCTCGCTTCTTGCGGCGGAAATGCTTCGTCCAACGACACTGCCGCCCCGCCTGCCACCAAAAGCGCGCCCGATTTGAGCGCCAATCCTGACTATCAGAAAGGGCTCGACCTCGTTGCCAAAAACGACTGCCTGACCTGTCACAAGGTGGACGAAAAACTCATCGGCCCGCCTTACCGCGACGTGGCCAACAAATATGCCGGCCAGTCCGACACCGTGGTGGCCTATCTGGCGCACAAAATTTTGAAAGGCGGAACGGGTGTTTGGGGGCAGGTGCCGATGGCTGCGCACCCCAACCTGTCGGAAGACGACGCAACCGCGCTGGCCAAGTATGTGCTGTTGCTCAAAAAGTAACCTATTTGCAGATTTTCACCGCAAAGGCGCGGAGACGCAAAGGGCTCGCGAGTTTCTTTGCGTCTCCGCGTCTTGGCGGTGAAAAAGCAAAGAAATTCGCGAACCCTTTGCGTCTCCGTGCCTTGGCGGTGAAAACGGGTATATTCACCAAAAGCAATACCACTTGGCTTGTAAAAAATCGTAAAAGCCCGGGTATAGGGTTGTTAATGCCCGAAACAACCGTTCTTTCCCAACGCTGGTTATCGTTTACATTTACCCTAAAAAAACGACCATGCCCAGGGTGCCCGAGCAGAAAAACGCAACGCAACTTTTCGCCTATTCGGCGGCTTACCTGCTGGTTTTTACCCTTTTTGCCCTTGTCAACCGCTTCGATCGCTGGCTGCTGCTGCCGCCGGCCTCCATCCACCAGTGGCGGCAGGCCGACGGCGCTTCGATAGCGCGCCACTACGCCGCCGATCCGCGCCCCGCCGAGGTCTGCATCGGCAACCTGCAAGCGAGCGGCGACGCGCATGCCTGCGGGGAGTTTCCCGGTTTGTACTGGCTGGCTGGCATGATCGAACGCTGCTGCGGCGATACAATCGCCTATCCGCTCCGCTGGCTTGGCCTGTTATTGCTTTTCGCTGGCGGCTGGGCCTTCGGGTATGTCGTGTTGCAGCGAACGAATTGGGCGGTGGCGGCCCTCAGCGCGGGCGCCCTGCTCACCGCGCCCGTGTTGGCTTACTACGGCACCGGCAGCCTCCCCGACGCTCCTGCTTTTTGTTTTATCCTGCTGCTGCTGGCCGCCCTGCGGCGGGCCGATCACACGAACCGCCGCCGCTGGCTGTTGGCGGCCGGACTGGCCGGTAGCATGGCTATCCTGTTGAAGATCAGCATGGCCATCCTGCCCCTCGCCCTGGCAGCAGGTTGGGGACTGGCCCGCTGGAAGCGCACAGTGCGGACGGCTTCCGTTTGGGCGGGGCCCTGGCCGGCGTTCGCCCTGGCCGTCGTCGCGGCGCTCACGGCCGTTTTTCAAGGCTGGATGATGCAGTACAACGCGGCACACCATTCCCGTTATTTTCTGGCGGCTACCCGGCCGATCTGGCGTTACGACGGGGCGTTTATGCTCGATACGATCCGGGAAATGAGCAGGTTCGTATTGCCTGCATTTGCCTCTGTGGGTTTGTACCTCGTGATGGCTTTCTGTGCTTTTTGGATAATAAAACGTTGGAAATCAGTCGCTTTTTACGAAAAGGCGACTTTGCTGTTCACCCTCGCCGGAGGCGTGGCGTACTTTCTGTTGTGGTTCCGCATGTTCCGCGAGCACGATTATTATTCGATTTGTCTGCTTGTCGTACCTGTCGTGCTGCTGCTGTCGGGCCTGCCGTGGATGCAGGAAAAATTTGGCTCGAAAAAGGTACTGGCCGGGCTGGCCGTATGTTTTGCGCTGGGCCTCTGGCACGACCATTGGCTGATGTCGAAACGCCTGAAACTTGCCTATGCGCCGCCCGACCGCCTGAGCCTGCCGCCGGATGCTTTTTGGTCCGCTGCCGAGATCGATGCCCTGGGCGTGCCGCCTTCGGCCCGTTTTTTATGTCCGCAGGATCCCTCGCCCAATATCGCCTTGTACGCCCTGAATCGGGAGGGCTGGACCGCCTATAATTTTGGCAAACGCATTACCGCCGATACCCTGGAAAAATACCAGACCCGGTACGGCTTGTCGCACCTTGCGCTGCGCGATTCGGTTTTGTACGATACCTTGTATCGCCGTTATTTTCCGAATGGGGGTGACGTGGGGAGAGGGTGGTTTGTGTATTGGAGGTGAATAGATGTTCTGTCCTGTACCTTGATTTGGGCGGTAGAAACTTCGTTGACTTACTTGGAGGTACTCACTCTAATAGTTTTTGCCTTGTAAGGGCGGGATATCTCCAAGGTTTTCACATTGGTCACAAATCGGGGGCTACCGCAATAACGACTTAGCATTGGCCACCGCCATAAAAGCGTTTCTGGTTATTAAATCAAATTCCTATTGATTTAAGTCAATGGGCATCGACTCAACTGAACATTTAATGAGGAGTTCAGAGATTGGTTCAGGCTGCTCATCATAATTAACAGCCGCATTCGGAACGATCCACATAGGTTTTTTTTCCACTGCTATTAATGTAATAACACCCCCCTTTCGGACCTCGATATAAAGGGTGTCCATTGTGGTCGCCGCATGGATTACTATATCGTTTAACCCTGTGTTTAGGTTTAGTTTCAGTCTGGTATGAGTAATTGACAGGAGGGCTCTTTGGGGTTACATTTTGGCTTTGGTTCTTTTGGCTTTTGCTAATAGTGCTGCTTTTGGCTTTTCCTTTACTGTGCTTGTTTGGCTTGAGGTAACTTGAATCGGTCCTAATCACCTTTACTGCGTCTAAACTGTTTGTTTTAGGAAGGGCGTTATCTGGACTTTTTGGGAGTATTGAGGAGTGATAATAGAGATAGGTGCATCCGTAGACCAAGAAAATAACAAAGGCAACACCGCCTTTCGTTTGAAGAAATGGCTTACTATCTTTTTTCTTTGTAAGGCTGCGTTTAGAATTTGACGATGTCTTCATGATTCTTGTATTAGACGTTTTGGGCTGTCCAATACAAACCAATTAAAAGAAAATAACAATGCGATAAAAATGATAGAATAATTTTTGACAAACCTACCCGGAAAAAAAATAAACACTGAAAAGAAAAAGGGCCAACCATCTGCTTATCAGATAGTTAGCCCTTGATAATTGTCGGGATGACAGGATTCGAACCTGCGACCACACGCCCCCCAGACGTGTACTCTACCGGACTGAGCTACATCCCGCTCGTACCAAACCGGCACAAAGGCCGGACTACGTCGAGTCTACTGGATTCGAACCAGTGACCTCCGCCCTGTCAAGGCGGCGCTCTAAACCAACTGAGCTAAGACCCGAAAAAAAGAACGTTTAAAAAATGCTTTTTCAAAAAGCGAGCGCAAAGTTACACTTATGCCCGGTAAAAAAACAAATCGGGCCCGCAAAAAACTCATTTATGGTAAAAGCCTTGTTAGACATGTGGACGCCGGTCGATATATTTGCATAAAATTTCAAATCCACCAGTTTTCTCCAAGCAATCTTCCGTAACCAAATGACTACCAAAGAAAAAGTCCAGGAACTCATCGCCAACGGCCAGACCGAAGAAGCCCTCGTACTCGTCGCCCAGATCAATCAGGACGCCATCCTGCTCCAGGCGCGTTACAGCAACGGCAAAAAACAATACAACATGGGCCTCGTCGATTTCGGCGAATGGCAACGCATTCAGAATCAGGTCAATTACGCCCTGCTCGAACTGGCCGAGAAGGCCGCCAAAACTCCCGGCAAGGACGAATCCACTCCCGTAGCGCCCCCGGCTCCCCCTGCCTCGCAGTACCAGGTGTTTATTTCCTACAACCACAGCGACGACCTGCAGGCGCGCCTCATCAAACGCCAGCTCGAAGACAACGGCATCAAAGTCTACATCGACATCGATATGCCGGCCGGCATGTTCATCGACAAATTCATCGACGAGGGCCTGGCCCAAAGCAATTTCCTGCTGCCGGTGATTTCCAAAAACAGCCTGGCCTCCGGCTGGGTCAACAAGGAAGTTACCGCCGGCTTTCTCGCCCAGCGTATCACCAGCAAAAAGGTAGTGCCCGTCCGCCTCGACGATGCCGTGTTCGATGCCAAATTCTACCTCGATACCATGATCGAGATCAACAAAAAGGTTGAAGAAATCAAATCGAACGCCGCCAAGGCGCTGGAACTCAACATCGATTTGCGGGCTTTTCAGGACGACCTGAGCAATCAGCGCGACCTGCAGGCCAACCTCGGCACCATGATCGAAACCCTCAAAAAGGTGAACGTCATCGACCTGAGCGACGGCAAGTTCGAACTGGGCATGACGAGGGTGGTCAATACGATCAAAGCTTCCTGATCGGCGGGCTACCGCCCCAAGCGCTCCATCACCAATTCCTTGTGGCTCCGCCCGATGGGCAGGCTCCGACCGGCGATTTCGACCTCGGCAGCGGAAAAGGACTCTATTTTGTCTACCGCTACCAGAAACGAGCGGTGAATACGCAGAAAATTGTCGGAATGCATCAACTCTTCCAG
Source organism: Saprospiraceae bacterium (assembly GCA_044226205.1). Taxonomy (GTDB): domain Bacteria; phylum Bacteroidota; class Bacteroidia; order Chitinophagales; family Saprospiraceae; genus M3007. Next base: position 220,983 of record JBGAHL010000004.1, on the reverse strand, counting down.
CTCGCCCAACTGGTAGTGCGTGGGGTACGATTTGACCTTGGTATGAATGGTCACCGAATCCTTGAGACTCTCGATGAAAAGGATTTCATCCAGATAGATTTTGACCGACCTTTTATTGACCGTAAAAAAATAATAAGGCCGCACGGGCGGGGCCGAGGCGCGCGCTGCATTGGCCGCCTGGGGCGATAACAGCTTGTTTACAGCTTTGGCAAAACGGCTGTATTCGATCGGTTTCAGCAGAAAATCAACGACCTGCAACTCGAAACCCTCCACCGCGAATTCATGGTAGGCCGAAGTGACGATGATCTTGGGCTGCCGGCGCAGGGTTTTGATAAAATCCAGCCCGTTGAGCTTGGGCAGGTTGATGTCGAGAAAAATCACGTCCACAGGCTCGGAATGCACCACGTCGAGCGCGCTGATGGCGTCGGGGCACACGTGGGCGAGCGTCAGAAACGGCGTCATGGAAATATATTCTTCCAGAATTTCGGCGGCCAGGGGCTCGTCTTCCACGATAAGACAGCGAAGGGGAGTATTGGGCATGGGCTTCGTTGATGATGGCTTTTAATCGTTTTATCTGAACACAACGACAATTTTTCCCGCCTGGTGGATGCCGGCTTTTTTCTTCGACCAACGGTTATTTTTTAACCGCAGCGGTGGGGTGGTATACCAATGTTTCGTCGCTGACGGGATGTGCGCCGTCCCGTCAGCGACGCAACATCGGTTGTAATTATTTCAAAACACCCAGTTTTTTTCCCACTTTGGTAAAGCCTGCCACGGCTTTTTCCAGGTGCTGCTGCTCGTGCGCAGCCGAAAGTTGCACACGGATGCGGGCTTTGCCCTGCGGCACCACGGGGTAGAAAAATCCGATGACGTAAATGCCTTCGCCGAGCAGTTCGCGGGCAAATTGCTGCGCCAGCGGCGCATCGTACAGCATGATCGGCACGATGGGGTGCTCGCCCGGCAAAATATCGAAACCGGCCGCGGTCATGGCCTGCCTGAACCAGCGGGTGTTTTGTTCAAGTTTGTCGCGAAGAGCCGTGGAGCCGCTCAGCAGATCCAGCACCCTGATGCTGCCGCCCACGATGGAGGGCGCCACGGTGTTGGAAAACAGGTAGGGGCGCGAGCGCTGGCGCAGCAGGTCGACGATCTCTTTGCGGGCCGCCGTGAAACCGCCGCTGGCGCCGCCCAGGGCCTTGCCGAGGGTGCCGGTGATGATGTCGATCCGACCCATGACGCCGCGGTATTCGTGCGTACCGCGACCCGTACGGCCCAAAAAGCCGCTGGCGTGACATTCGTCGATGCCGACCATGGCGTCGTATTGTTCGGCCAGGTCACAGATTTTGTCGAGCTGCGCGATGGTGCCGTCCATGGAAAACGCGCCGTCGGTGAAAACCAAAACGCGCCGGGCGCCGCCGCCACGGGCTTCTTTCAGACAGTCTTCGAGCGACTGCATATCGTTGTGCTTGTATCGGAAACGGCGGGCCTTGCACAGGCGAATGCCGTCGATGATGGAGGCGTGGTTGAGTTCGTCGCTGATGATCGCGTCTTCTTCCCCGAGCAAAGGCTCGAACAGGCCACCGTTGGCATCGAAAGCCGCGGCGTAAAGAATGGAATCTTCCATGCCCAGGAATTCGGCAATCTTGCCTTCCAGTTCCTTGTGAATGTCCTGCGTGCCGCAGATGAAGCGCACCGACGACATCCCGTAGCCATGGGTCCGGATGGCCTCGATCGCCGCTTCGATCACCTCGGGGTGGCTCGATAGCCCCAGGTAGTTGTTGGCGCAAAAATTCAATACTTCGTGCTGCGCCGTCGTATCGATCACGGGCCCTTGCGGCGAAGTGATGATGCGTTCTTCCTTATACAATCCGGCTTCCCGAATGCCGGCAAGCTCTTTTTCAAGCGCTGGTTCTACGTTGGTAAACATGAGCGTTTATTTCAAAATTGAGAGTTGAAAGTTGAAAGTTCAAAGTTCAAAGTTTAAAGTTCAAAGTTTAAAGTTCAAAGTTGGGAGTTGTGGACTCCGGGACGGATAGGGCGACCATTCATCCGAAACACAAACTATATCGAACTTTAAACTTTCAACTTTGAACTTTAAACTCATTTCTCCATGACACGGACGTCGATGCGGCGGTTTTGCGCGCGGCCTTCCTCGGTGTCGTTGGAGGCGACGGGGTGCTGCGATCCGTAGCCTTCGGGCGCAAGGCGACCTTTGGCCACGCCCATCGTTTCGAGGGCCTTGACCGTGGCTTCGGCGCGTGCCTGGGAGAGTTTCATGTTGTCGGCTTCCTTGCCCACGTTGTCGGTGTAGCCGCCGACTTTGAGTTTGAGTTTGGGAAAAGCCTGCATGATCTGGTAAATATTGGTCAACTGGTCGCGCGACTTGTCCATGTCGATTTCTGCGCTGCCCGTGCGGAACGTGAGCCGGTCGAAACTGAACCAGGTGGTTTTGTCCACGGGTTTGTCGCTTTCGATAAACGCGATCAGCGATTGTTCGATGCCGTCCGGGTTGCCTTTGAGGGCAAAACCGTTGGACAAGGTTTTTTCATAAACAGGCGGCGGCGGGGGCGCCGAATCGGCGGCCGGCTGTGCCTCTGCTTCGGGTGCGGTCACTTCGACGGGCTCGGCCTGACGGCAGTTTTTCAAATAATACATGATACCGCCGCCCAGGCCCAGCAGGAGCAGCAGGGGCCAGAGCCACTTGACGCCGCCTTCCGCGCGGGTGGACTCGGGCAAGGAGTCGGAAGCCTCCGACGGAGAGATCAAAGCCGCGACACCTGCCGGCAAAGCGGCGAGGATGTTGTTTTTTTCATTGTTAAAAAGGTTGGAAAAACCCGAAATGCTGAGTTGTTCGTCGCCAATGCGTTTGCTCAGCAGGCCCATGACCAGTGGCCCGACCAGTCCCCAAAGCGAGGAAACCGTGGAGGATTTGGTGCCGGAAAAAGCGGCCACGGCGTTGGTCAGTGCGGGCACTTTGTCGCCGAAAAGGGTGCCCAGCAAGTGCCCGGCATCGTCTTTCGGGTCGTGGTGGGCCAGGTTGCCGCTGCCCAAAAGGCCGGGCAGGTTGTCGAGCACGCTGGAATCGAATCCGCGGATTGCCTGAAAGATGGTATGAAGCGTGCTCTGGTCGCCAATCTTGTTCAGAATGCCGGTGAGCAGGGCAGGGGCGAGGCCGCCGGCAGCTTTGCTGATGCCGTTTTCGTTTTCGCCCCACAGCTCGGCAGCCTGATGGATCAGGTCGGCGCTGAGGTAATGTCGTACGGAGTCGAGTAAGTTGGCCATGTCGTATGTTGAATGTTGAGGTGAATTGAGTGCTCGAAGGTCGGGCTAAAACGGATAACCTACCGCGAGATTGACATTAAAATCGCGCCACTGCAATTTGGAGAATCGATGGGGTACCCAGTTCGAATCCGTTTGCACGGCGTAGGGATAACGCAGGGGCAACCCGAAGTCGAGCCGGAAAATAAAAAAACTGAAATCGGCCCTGATGCCGAAGCCGGTGCCGAGGGCGATGTTTTTGTAGGAATCCCATTTGAGTTGCGAATTGGGCCGGGTGTCGTCGGGGTCGAGCAACCACACGTTGCCGCCATCGACAAAGACGGCCCCCTTGAACCACCAGAAAAACGGAAACCGCAGCTCGCCATTGAATTCAAACCTGAAATCGCCCGCCTGATAAAACGGCGGCTCCTTGGGCGCCTTGGTATCGCGGTAGCCGCCAGGCCCGATTTCCCGCACCCGCCACGCTCGGATACTCGACGGACCGCCGACGAAAAACTGCTTCACGTACGGCGCGGTTTTGGTATCGCCAAAGGGCACGATCGCACCCGCCCCGATCCTGAGCGCGCCGGACAAACCTTTTTTACTGAACTCACGGGTGTACACAGCGTCAAAATCCACGCGGAAATACGAGGCGAACTCCAGTTGGGCAAGGTCCCATTTTTGTTTGCCGAAAGCCGCGCTCCAGAGCCGGTTCAGGCCCAGCATTTCCACCCCCGACAAGTCGGTATTGAGCCGTAAAAACCAGCGCTCGCCGTAGCGATTGGTATTGCTTGCGTAACTGTAATTGAACGAACGCAACAAAAAGCCGGTAAACAACTGGTCGCTGAAACTCAGGGACAAAAACGGGTTGTTCACCGTGATCGAATCGAACTTGGGGTAGAGCCGCGGCCGCAGCACGTCGATACCGATGTAATTGAACGAATAAACGTGCTCGGGATCGGTGCGCAGGTCGGCGCCAAACGATGCGTTGAACAGGTTGTACGCGTAGTAATCGATGAGTTCGAGGTAGTTGTAACTGGCGTTGATGTGCATTTGCCCCTCGCTCTTCATGCGGCGGTAGAGTTGGGGCGATACCAGCCCCGTGCCGCGCAACGCCGGCCACACCCCCATGTAACCGAAGTAGCGCGGGATGGTCAGCTGATTTTGAAACTTGAATTCCTGCGAAAAAATAAGCCGGTTGGGCGAGGTGAAATCAAATTCAACGTTGTAGCCCAGGTTGCTTTGCACCTGTTCGGCGCCGCGCAGCAGGTTGCGGTTGAAGGCCACGAGGCTCGACGACACCCCGAGCAGTCGGCCCGAAACCGAACTGGTGGAGGAGTTGAGATCAATATCGGCGCCGATGGAAAACCTTTTATTGGGTGAAAATGAAATCGTTGCATCCAGCGTGCCGGGTTTGAGCGAGTCGGGCACGGGTTTGGCCGACACGAAGCGGAATACCCCAAGGGCATTCAGCTGGCGCACCGTTTTTTCAAAATCTTCCTGCCGGTACAAGGTGTTCGGCCGTATGGCAATGGCTTTCAGGAGTTGTTTGGGACGTACCTTGAATTTGGGATCCGAACTGACAAAGTAAATGTTGTCGATCGTGGTGTCGCTGCGGATGGACGAATAGTCGGGCACCAGACTGGAGAACACGGTAACCTTGCCTACGCGGTAGGTTTTATGCACTTTGTTGTCGGCGGGCGGCAGGATGGTCACCGTGACAGCCGTGCTCGTGCCGGTGCTGTCGCCGACAAATTCCACCGAGTTCTGACCGAAATAGGCGTAGCCCCGGTTGCGCATTTCATTGGTAATGCGGTTTTTTTCGGCCTCGAACTCTCTTCCGTCGAGCGGGCTGCCAGTGCGCAGCAAACTGCTGTTGCCGGTTTCCCAAAGCACCCTTTGCGCGCCGGTGTCGCGGCTGAAAAAGGTGACCGGGCCGATGGTGTACAAGGGCCCAAGGTCGAGCGTGTATGTCGTTTTGGCGTAATGTCGGCCTGGAAACTCGGTCTTGTACGAGCATTTTGCCTTCAAATACCCCCTTTGTTGCATGGTATGGGCAAAGTTGAGGGCCGTTCGCTGGGCCAGCACGTCATCGTAAAAAACCGGCTGTTCGGCCACCCGGGCCTTGACCCATCGTCCGAACTTGGTGTCCTTGTTTTTGTATTTGTAAAAAAACCAAAGCCGGGTCCGGAACAAAAAGAGCGTTTTGGAATTCGGCTTCTGCTTGTACAGCCCGCCCAGTTCGTACACGAGCGGCGTTTTTTCCGAAAGGCGGAGTTTTTTTTCGGCGCGCAGTTTGAGCGTGTTGCTGACCAGCAAACGTTCCCCTTTGGTATCGTCCATATACTTCGTAACGTTGCACGACGTCAGGAGCACGACGACCAGCAAAAACAGCCCCGCGGGCAATGCGCCTGCCGGCCGGTTTTTCGATGCTCCGGCTTTCGCGTTCCGCATGAGCATTTTATCCTGGGGAATGGGCATAAAAGATTGATTGTAAATTTTTTAGATCATCTTCTCGACCCTCGTCGAAGCGGATGTAACCTGAGGTATGTTATCTGCCAGTCAGCAAAAATTTCTGACCAGTTTGCACGTCAAAAAGTATCGGCAAAAGTATCGAAAATTCATCGTGGAGGGCGACAAACTGGTGGCCGAACTGCTTGCACAGCAGCGCATCGGCGTGTCGGCGGTTTACGGCCTCGATACCTGGGCCGAGGCCCGCGCCGCCTTGCTGGGCCCTCATCAAACGAAGTTTGTCGCCGTTACGATGGCGGAATTGAAAAAAATTTCTGCCCTGACCACCCCCAACCAGGTGCTGGCCGTGGCAGACATGCCCGCCGACTCCGACGCCCCTCCTGCGGCGCCGGCTGGCAAGGCGTTTTACCTCGACGGCATTCAGGACCCCGGCAATATGGGCACTATCTTGCGGATAGCCGACTGGTTTGGGCTGCGGCCGGTGTATTGTTCGCCCGACAGCGTCGATCCGTACAGCCCGAAAGTCGTGCAGGCAGGCATGGGCGCCGTACTTCGCGTGCCGGTGATCGAAACCACGCTCGAAGCGATTCTGGACGCCGCGCCCGACCTGCCCGTGCTCGGCGCCGACATGGATGGCGCCGATGTGTTTCAAGCGCCCTTGCCCCGGCAGGGATTGCTGATCATCGGGAATGAAGGCAAGGGCATTTCAGCGGATGCAGCCGCCCGCATCAGCGCCCGGGTGTCGATACCCCGGCCGGCCGGCGGGGCGGCGGAGTCGCTCAACGCGGCGGTGGCGGCGGGCATCCTGGCGGCCGTTTGGGTCAACGCCCGTTAGGCTGCATTGGTCGTTTTTCAAACCCGCTAGGTCGTCGATTTCAGCCCAAACAGGCGAATGATTGCGTGACCAAATGCTGAAATCCACGTAATTTGCCCACAACTTTTCAAAACAAACTCTCCAACCTTTCAACGTTAAGCAACATGAACCTTGGAAAAATTCTCGGCCTCGGCGCTATTGTCCTCGTGGTTATTCTGTTACTCGTTATGCGCAATTCGTTCAACTCCGCCGTGGAGAAAGACGAAGCAGTGAAAAGCGCCTGGTCGCAGGTGGAAAACCAGTACCAGCGCCGCGCCGACCTGATCCCCAACCTGGTGAGCACCGTGAAAGGGTATGCCAATTTTGAACAACAAACCCTGCAGGCGGTGATTGCTGCCCGCGCTTCGGCTACCCAGGTCAAAATCGACGCCAACAACCTGACGCCCGATGCCATCGCACGTTTCGAACAGGCCCAGCAAGGGCTGTCCGGAGCCCTCGGCCGCCTGTTGATGGTGACGGAAAATTATCCCGAACTGAAAGCCAATCAGAACTTCCTCGACCTGCAAAAGCAGCTGGAAGGCACCGAAAACCGCATCACGGTCGAACGCAAGAACTTCAACGAGACGGTGCAGGAGTACAACTCCTACATCCGCCGTTTCCCGACCAATGTGCTCGCGGGTATGTTCGGCTTCTCGCCCAAAGGCTACTTCCAGGCCACGCCGGGCTCCGAACGCGCGCCGGAAGTGAAATTTTAAGCCATGGCGGTCATTGGGCGAGGAAGAAAACGCTCCTCGCCCAATCTCTTATACCCGATTACCTTAAAAACAGGACCATGATTTTCACCAAAACAGAAGAAGCCGACATTCTGGAAGCCATTCGCGCTGCGGAACGCAGCAGCACGGGCGAGATCCGGCTGTTTGTGGAAGATTTTTGCCTGCGCGACACGCCGGTGGAGCGTGCCGAGGAAATCTTTCAGTTGTTCGGCATGTTCAATACCCGGCAACGCAACGGCGTGCTGATTTATGTGGCTGAAAAATCACGGCACTTCGCGATTTGGGGGGATGTCGGCATCCACCAGGCTGTGGGCAACAGTTTTTGGGAAGCGGAAAAGCGCCTGATACGCGAGCATTTGCAACAAGGCCAGGCGGCCAAAGGCGTATGCCTGGCCATCGAACAGATCAGCGAACGGCTGCGCCGGCATTTCCCGGCCGACGAGTCGACTCCCAACGACAACGAACTTCCCGATGAGATCATCTATGGTTAATGTTTTTGCAATCCGGGGCCTGCGTGCGGGCTTGCGCGCTTTTTTTCTGGCACTTTCTCTTTGGAGCCTGGCTGTCCCCGTCTTCGCGCAGCGCGACGCCGACCTTTTTCCGGAAAAACCGGAACCTGCCGTTTATGTGCACGACTATTCCGGCTGGCTGACGCCCGATGAACGCACCCGGCTGGAGCAAAAACTCGTGCGTTATTTCGATACCACCTCGACCCAGATCGTGGTCATGATCCGCCCTGATCTGGGCGATTATGACAAATCCTCCTATGCCTTCGAACTCGGCAACCGCTGGGGCATCGGCCGCAAAAGCAAGGACAACGGGGTGGTCATGCTGATCAAATCCGAGGCGCCCGACAGGGGCATTTTTATCGCCACCGGCTATGGCGCCGAAGGCGCGCTGCCCGACATCACGGCCGGGCAGATCATTCGCAATGTGATGGCGCCGTATTTCCGGCAGCAGGAATACTACAAGGGCATCGACGCGGGCACCTCGGCCATTATGGAGGCGCTCAGCGGCGAATTCAAGCCCGACGACACCGATTTGCCTCAAAAATTCCCCGCCTGGGTCGGACTGCTGATTTTCCTCCTCATTTTCTGCCTGATCATCTTTATCGCCTGGAAAGCCCGTCATTCTACTATGTACGACAACAAGGGCCCGCGCAGCAGCCGTCGTGGTGGCGACTGGTGGGGCGGCGGCGGTTGGGGCGGCGGTAGCGGCGGCGGCTGGAGTGGCGGCGGCGGTGGCGGCTGGGGCGGCGGCGGTTCTTTTGGCGGCGGTTCCTTCGGCGGCGGCGGCGCAGGCGGCGACTGGTAGCCTTAGTTTTTAACCAGCTTTACAGCAAGGCTCCCGGCATCTCCTGTTAAAATCAGCAAATAAATTCCCGGTGATTGCTCGCCAAGGTCCCAGCTGTGGTCGGGTGGCATCGCTCCCGCCTGTAACACGCGACCTTGAAGGTCGGTTAATTGAAAACTTCGGAACTGCCGGGTATCCGGCCCGGTCAGTTTCGTACGGCCGGTCGTCGGATTGGGCGATGCCTGTACACCGAAGGTGTTTTCGCTGGCCGGATCATTCACCGGCGTGAGTGTCGGGCCGTCCAGTTTCAAAAAATACGCGGCATTGGCGTTGGATTCGCCCGCGAGCAGCAATTTGCCGTCGGAGCCCCTGAACAGGCGGAATATCCGCACGCTGTCGGGCAAGATTGGATTCAGATCAAGGTAAAAATCCTGGGTGCCATTGGAGAGGAATTTGACCAGTTCATTGGTCTCCGTCAGACACAGCACCCCGCCGTCGGAAGTCGCGATGCTCGTGAAAATAGTACCCTCCTGTACCGTTGGCGCCGTGAAGTATTTTTTCCAGATCTGGTTGCCGTTCGCACCGATTCTGAACACCACGCCGAGCAGCGTACCCTGGTTGAGGTCGTAATCCGTCCCCGTCAGGTAAAAACCGCCATCTGGCCCGGGGATAAGATTCGGGTAAGCGGCGACGCCGAACATGGGAAAAGTGATGTAGGTTTTACTGAAAACCTGCGTGCCATAAGCGTCTGCCTTGACCATTCCAAACTGCGTGGCGCCGGTGTTCGTGTTGTCGCGCGTGCCGCTCAGAAAGTAATTGCCGCTGCCGTCCCGGAGTGCGGAGCAATGATTGAAATCGCTGAAATTGGAAAAACGTTCGAGCCATTTAAAGTGACCTGATTCGTCGAATTTGGCCAAAAACGCAACGTTTTCCCAAAACATGTAGGCATTGCCCGCAACCATGATACTGCCGTCGTTCTGCTCGAACACGGCCGTCGGCCAACCGTAAAACCAGGCCGGATCGATGTCTTTTTCCCACACGATATTGCCGTCGGCGTCTATTTTGATCAGCCAGATCAGGCTTCCTGAAGCGCTGCTCGTCCAGTCGGGCGTGATCCAGTGCGCGCCTGCCAGAATAAAATGACCGTCGGCCGTGCGGGTCATGGCTTTGATCACATCACCGGAGGTGCCGCCCAACGTTATGCGCCAAAGGGTATCGCCCTGGGCGTCGAGCCGGAACAAGGCAACGTCGGTATTTTCCTGCGGGCTGAACAGAAACGTACAAGTAGCAACCAGATACCCGCCTTCCCCGTCGTCGGAGATTTCAAAATCGGTGATCGAATAGCCGGCCGACTCCCAAACCGGGTAGAGTTTTTCAAATTCGATCGTTTGTGCGCCGACTTCTGTCGAGGCAAGCAGCAGGAGCAGAACAGGTAATACAAGCGGTGTTTTCATGATCTTGTTCAGGGTACTAAGATGAAGGAAAAAGGAGCGTAAGGCTGGCGGTTGCTACGTATAAAACAGTGGTAAACGCCGGGCGCCAGACCCGTAAAATCGAGCGCTGCGCTGTGAGCGCCCCCGGCGACAGGTATCGTTCGGACAAGATTGCCGGCAACGCCGAACACCTCGATGCGGTTGTCGGCATCCAGGCCTTCGGGCAGATCGAGGGTGCAAAAACCGCTGGTCGGGTTGGGGTACAGACGGGCTTGCGCGGCAAAAGGATCGGTGGCGCCGCTCGGGACCGAAGGGAAGCCGTTGATTTTCACGAGACACACGCCGATGGTGTCCGACCAGTCGGTGGCCGTCCAGTAGATTCTCCGGGAGCCGGTAGCGACCACCCCGCCGTCGTGGCTCCGACAGGCATCGTTGTAAAACTGAAAATCGTGATTATCCACCTCAAGGCTCCAAAGGGTGTCGCAGTCGTTGTTGACGCCCACGAAAAAACCGTTGGAATTGTACACCAGATTGGTATCCGGGTCGGGCGACTGAACGCCGCCGATGAACACATACTGATCGTCGAGGGCCTCGATATCGATAAAATAATCGTCTAACGCGTAACCTATGGGCAAATCCACGAGGCGGTTGCCGGCTGCATCAAATTGCAAAATAACTGCCTGATTGGTAAGGGGTTGCTGCCGGTAGCCGGCCACCAGCAGGCGCCCGTCGGGCATGGCTTTTATGGCAAATGCTTCGTCGTAGTCGGGCGAGCTGCCGACGATTTTTTGCCAGATCACGTTGCCCAGCGAATCGGTCCGAATGATCAGCATTTCGAGATCTGCGCCGCTGGCAGGCAGTTGCAGGGTGCCGGTGAGGGCAAACCCGCCGTCGGGTAGCAGCTCTACGTCGCCGGGGGTGTTCCAGGTGTTGTTGCCGTAGAATTTTTCCCAAAGGATCGAGCCGCCGGCATCCAGTTTTTTTAAAGTGATTTTGTTGCTTTCGCCGCCCAGAAGCAACAAAGCGTTATCGGGCAAAAATTCCATCGACTGGATGAAGTCGTACCCGGAGCCGCCGAGTTGGGTGCGCCAGAGTTCCTCGCCGTTGTCGTCAAAACGGATCAGGATGGCATCGTCTTCGCCCGCGGTCTGGTAATAGGTGAAGCCTCCGGCCACGTAGCCGCCGCCGGGGTGGGGGCGAATGCAAGTCAATTGCTCGTCGCCCGGCGCAGCGCCGATGCGCGACCAGAGCGAGTCGCCGTCTACATCGGTTTTGAGCAAAAAGTAGTCCCAGGAAGTCGTTGTATCGCGGTAGACGGCGCCGGCGACCAGAAAGCCGTTGTCGGCTGGCGTTGGGACGACCGCCTTGCCGTAGGTCAGCAGACCCAGATCGTATGATTTTTGAAAAATAATCTCCTGCGCCAGGACGGGCCGGAGGGACACAAACAGGGCAAGAAAGAGCGAGAAATTGAACAGGCGGAACATAACAAGGTGTTTGGCGAACAGGAGAAAGCAAAACCGAATATCCAACATTCACTGCGGTAGGGGTCAGTTTTTTCCTGTTTTGTCCGGTTTTAACCATTTTTTCGCACAAATCCGACCGCTATTGCCGCCGGCCGCCGGGTAAATCGTTCTTTTGCGCCGGATAATTCTGAGCATGAGTCTTCAAAACGCACCCATTTACACCGCCTCCTCCGACCTGCACGGAACGGGCGTATTTGCCGCGGCGCACATCGAAGCGGGGGCGGTCATCGAAATTTGCCCGGTGTTGCTTTTCCCCAAAGTACAACTCGAGCACATCCGCCGCACCATGCTCGACGATTACTATTTCGATTGGGGCGACGATGGCGAATGGTACGCCGTGGCATTGGGCTACGGCTCACTTTACAACCACGCTTACCAGCCCAATGCCGATTATGCCATGGATTTCGAGGCCCAAACCATCGATTTTTTTGCGCTGCGCGATATCGAACCCGGAGAGGAAATTCTGGTCAATTACAACGGCAGCGCCGACGACACCACGCCAGTGTGGTTTGAAGACCCAAATTTTGAACGGCTGACATGAAAGCGTCCGAACCACTCAACTACGCTTCGGCCTGGGCCGAACTGCAACAAATCCTGCGCGACGTGCAGGAAAATACCGTCGCTATCGACGAACTGGCCGGGCGGCTCGAACGCGCCGAAGCGCTTATCCGGTTTTGTCGCGAAAAACTGCGGCAGACCGAACAAGCGCTTGACAAACTGGAGCAGGAGCCGGATCAGATTTAACGGCGCTTCCGTTTGGTATCCGATTTTTTGTTGCCCAGCTTATTCCACACTTTCCAGTCTTTGACTTGCTTACGCTCGCGTTTGGCGAGGATGTAACGTACGGAGACCGAGGCCCCCGTCCAGTCGAAAGCCTTGTCGGTGCCGCCGTTGAGGTGCAGTTCGGGTTTCCAGTCCACGGCAAAATTGAGGCGCCCCAGCGACATTTCCGCGCCGCCGATAAAGGACAGCCCGGCGATATTGCTGGCGATGCGGTCCGGGTTGGTTTCGGAGGCGCGCTGAGTTTCATTTTGCCAGTAGTAGTGCGCGCCTGCGCCGTAGTACAGGTTGGTGCCCCGGAAGATGATTTTGCGGTGGCGTTCGGCGAGTATCGTGAGGCCGAGGTTGTCGGAATTGACCGGGGTGTGCAGGATGCCTTCGGCGGTCCAGTTGTTGAAGACGTATTGTTGCAAGCTCAGGTTGATCCCCTTGTCGACACGGATGCCGGCGGCAGTTTTATAGGATTGTGCAGTGGCGGTCTGGAGAAAAAGTCCGATCAGGGCGGCGGGCAGGAGAAGGCGGTTGATTTTCATATTGCAGGAATTGATGCATTGATTTGCACACGAAAACGGGCTGTTTTTCAGCCACTTGTTCGGGAAAAATCTGTTTAAAGTTATTTTAACGGAAAGCGCGCTATTTTCGCCCGAAAGCGTTAACGACACCATTTTGGCCCACAACCTTTTCCGGCTCCGGCAACTGACGGGGTTTTATCTCCCGGCGCTGACGCGCTACCAGTTGCACTCCCCGTTTGTGTTCGAATGGGCCAATGCCGTACTGGAGGACCGCCGCTGGTACTATTCTTTCCGCGATATAGAAGCCCTGCGCGCCAGGGTGCTGGCGGTCGATACGAAAATATGGCCCTCGGGCTTCGGTGCGGCCCCGGCCGCGCAACAGCCGGTCCGGCTGGGCCGGGTCGTACGCCGTTCGGCGGTGTCGCCGGAAAAAGGCCGGATGCTGTTTCGGCTGGTCAATTGGCTCCGCCCGACCCGCATGCTCGAACTGGGTTGCTCCGCGGGTATTAGCGCCATGTACCTCGCATCTGCGGCCGCACAATCGGCCCGTTTGCTGACGCTGGAAGGCGACGCCGCACTGGCGGCCGTGGCGCGCACCAACTTCCGCCTGTTGGGCTTGCAACAGGCGGAAGTGATCGAGGGCGAATTTCACCGCACGCTGGCGCCTGCGCTCGACCGGCTCGGCGGCCCCGTCGATTTGGTGTATTTCGACGGCGACCACCGGCTGGCGCCGACGCTCGAATACTTTGAAACCTGCCTCGCACACGCGCACAGGCGAACGGTTTTCGTTTTCGACGACGTGTACTGGTCGCCGGAAATGACGCAGGCCTGGGAGCGCATTTGCGCGCACCCGAGGGTGACGCTCACGCTCGACGCCGGCCGCCTGGCTTTCGTATTTATACACCCCGATTTTCTCCAAAAACAACACCTGCGCGTCGTTCCGGCCCGCTGGAAACCCTGGAAAATATTCTGATGCGCCTCGACATTTCCTACCGACAAATCTGGCGCATTTCGGCGCCCATCATGCTGGGATCAGCCGCGCAAAACGTCATTGCCCTCAGCGACGCCGTGCTGCTGTACCATCGGGGCGAGGTGGAATTTGCGGCGATCGGGTTCGTAGGGGTGTTTTACATCACGGTGGCAGCCATCGGGTTCGGGTTTTCCCGGGGCGGCCAGATCATGATCGCGCGGCGGATGGGCGAAGGCCGGCCGGCCGCCGTGGGCCACGTTTTTCACACCATGCTGCTGTCCGAGCTCTCGCTGGCCGTGCTGATGTGGGCTTTTATGCAATTTGCCACACCCTGGTTTTTTGCCCTGTTTCTCGATCATTCGCCGGCTATTTATGCCAAAAGCCTGGAATACATCCACTATCGTTCCTTCGGGGTGTTTTTCAGTTACGCGGGGGTCGCCATCATTTCGCTGTATTCGGGCATCGCGCGCACCATGTTTATCCTGGTGGATACGATGGTGTTGGCGGTGATCAATCTGATCCTGAACTACGGCCTTATTTTCGGCAAATTCGGGTTGCCCGAGATGGGGATCGGCGGCTCCGGGCTGGCGAGCAGTATCGCGGAGGGCGTGGCGTTTACCGTGTTTGCGATCTACATGTTGTTCGACCGCCACAATCGCCCGCTCAGGATTTTTTCGCGGCCCGAGGCCGACTGGCCGATGGCCAAACAACAACTCAGCCTTTCGCTGCCGGTCGTCGCGCATGCCGCGGTAGGGCAGGGGAGCTGGGTGTTTTTTTTCGGCATGGTGGAAAATCTCGGCGAGCGCGCACTGGCCGTTTCGAACCTCGCGCGCACTGTTTATCTGTTGCTCTCCATCCCTTTATGGGGTTTTTCAACGGGAGTGAACACCCTCATCAGCAACCTCATCGGGCAGGGACGGCGACACGACGTGCTCGCCGCGGCCTGGAAAACGGGTAAATTGTGCTGGTTCTCCTCGATGCTGATCGCGGTGCCGATCCTGTTTTATCCCGGACAATTGTTGTACCCCCTTTTGGGAAAATCCGACATGAGCCTGATCACAGAGACCCAGCCGGTTTTTTACCTGCTGCTGGGATTGCTCACGATGTCGACCTTCGGATCGGTCCTGATGAACGCGCTGGCTGGCACCGGCGCGACCTGGTTCGGACTGCGTTTGCAGGCGATCAGCGTGGCGTTTTACCTGAGTTACATTTACTACGTCACCAATTTCACCCACCTGAGCCTCGTGTGGGTCTGGGGCGCCGAGCTGCTGTACTGGGCGCTGATGATCGTCATGACCCTGACCTACCTGCGCTCCGAGCGCTGGCACGCTCTTGTGGTTTGATGATTTTTTTGGAATAAATCTGGTTGATTTAACACATTTGTTTTTGATATTTACTGTCGAAAACCAAATGGTTGCGGCGGCAACGTAGCGACCCAACTTCCGAATTCACCAAATCATTTCCTTATGTACCGCTTTTTCCCCCCTTTCACCACGCGCCTCCTTTTGGCGCTGCCCCTGCTTTGCCTTTTCATTCAGGTAAACGCGCAATCCAAAAAAGGTTTCAGCAAACTGGAAGCCGGCAAATTCGACGCCGCGCACGCCGCTTTTGTCAAAGACACCGCCCATGCCGAATTGCGCGCCGTGGCATTTTTTGGCCTCGCCAAAGTCTGGTCGGACGATAAAAACCCGGCCAGAAACTACCGCCAGGCGATGCAATTTCAGCAGAGATCCGTACAAGCCTGGAAACCCCTCAATTACACGCAGCGTACCGCATTGACCAAAAAATTCAAAGTCACCCAGGCGACGGCCGAGCAATACAGCAGCACCATGGCTTCCAATGCCTGGCGCAACGCCGAAAAAACCACCGATCTGCGGGTGATCGACGAGTTTGTCGAGGTGTTTCCCAAAAAAACCAGCTCGATCGAGCGAAAGGCGCGTGCCAAACAATCGGAACTGATCGGGTCGGGTATCGCGGCCGTCGTCGCCGGCGAACCGGTTTCCTACGCCGATCAGGTTTATCTCTACAACAAACACGGCGAATACCTGCGCAACAAACTCCCCAACAACGTCGAACCGCTCGAAACCCGAATGTTTCAAACCTTCCTGACCGAACGCGGTGTTGACCCGATCCAGGATTTTTATCGCGACAATGCGCAACATCCGCTGGTCAACGACGAAGGCCGCGCTGCATTTCCGGCCGCTTACAAAAGCCTGCAATTGACGGAAAAAATTGCCTTTCTGACCGAATTTCCAGCCAGCGGCTTCAACACTGTCCTGCGCCAGCAAGCGGCCGAACTGTACAAACAATCGCCGCCCGACGAAGCGGCCCGCGCGCAAATGACCGAGCCGCAACGCGCGGCCCTGGCCGATGTCGAATGGGAAGCCTCGGGCAAATCGCTGGATATTTCCCGCCCGTTCAGCCGCGACCAGCACGCCATGTGGTCGACCTATATCCGCCGGAAGGCGCCGGCTTATTCCGCCTTCGAGGCCACCGAAAAAATGTACAAATACTACGTGTCCGAACGCGACTGGGCGGCAGCAACCAGTCTACTCGAAGAAGCCAGGCCACTTTTTAAAGACCGCGGCAATTGGTTCGACGACCGGCTGGCCATTGTCGGCGGACCGGTCACGGGCGTCACGTCGACCCGACTCGGCCCTGCCATCAACAGCGCTGCCGACGAATACGTGCCGGTCATCACTGCCGACGGCAAAAAACTTTATTTCGGCGGCCGAAGCCGTCCGGACGGCGTCTACGGGGAAGATGTATTCGTCAGTACCCTCAGCGATACCGGCTGGACGAAAGCCCAACTCGTCCGCGAACTCAGCGACGACGGTAACGAAGCCGCGCTCTCGCTCACGGCCGACGGCAACAATATGCTGCAATTCCGCGACGGCAAACCCTATCAATCTGCTA
This sequence comes from Saprospiraceae bacterium, assembly GCA_044226205.1. GTDB lineage: Bacteria > Bacteroidota > Bacteroidia > Chitinophagales > Saprospiraceae > M3007. The sequence goes on along the minus strand of JBGAHL010000004.1, from coordinate 204,242 downwards.
AAACCGCCTCCGGATGGACGGCGCCCACCCCGCTCGACGTCGAAGTCTCCGCGTTTTCCTGGGTAGGCCTCGTGCAAATCACCGCAGGCTCGCAAGTGATGATTCTTGAAGTAAGAGGCGGCAACAAAGGGGGGATTGACCTCTATTTGTCCAAACGCAATGAATACGGTATGTGGGACAAACCCGTGCCCATAGAAGCCCTTAATACTAGCGGCGACGAACGCAGCCCGTTTTTACACCCCGATCTGCGCACCCTGTATTTCAGCTGCGACGAACGCCCCGGCCTCGGGAACCTCGACGTGTTCAAAACCACCCGCCTCGACGATACCTGGCTCAACTGGAGCCGGCCCGAAAACCTGGGCAAAGAAATCAATACGCCCGGCCAGGATTGGAGCTACGTGGTGTCCACCGACGGCAAAACCGCCTGGTTTGCGACCCAGACGGACAACGGCGGTCAGGATATTTTCAGCGTCACACTGCCCGAAAGCGCTCGCCCCGACTCGGTCAAAACCGTCGAACTCGTCGTGCGCGATGAATCGGGCAAACCCATGACCGACGGCAAAATTCTGATGAAAGACGCCACAACCGGCCAACTTTTCGGCTCCTATGTGCCCGACCCTTCCGGCGAAGCGACATTCGTGCCCGTACCCGCCGACCGGCAGTACATCCTGGTTTTTGAAAAAGAAGGCTACCTGCCCCAAACGGCGCCGGTGGCGGCCCCTACCGCCGAATCGCCCGTGGTCAACCTGACCTGGAACGCCCCGAAAATGAAAGAAGGCGTGACGCAGGAACTCAATATCTTTTTCGACTACAACCAGGCTTCGCTGCGCCCCGAGTCGAACGCCGAACTGATGCAAATGGCCGGCATGATGCAGAAAAACCCGACTTTTAACCTCAAATTGCTCGGCTATACCGACAACTCGGGCTCCAGTACCTACAACCTCGACCTCTCCAAACGCCGCGCCGAAGCCGCCCGCACCGCCCTTGTCGGGCTGGGTGTTGCGCCCGAACGGATCAGCGCCGAAGGCCTGGGCGAAGCCAACCCGGTAGCGCCCAATACGACCGAGACAAACCGCGCCCGCAACCGGCGGGTGATGATGCAGTTGGTGAAGAAATGAGGATGTGAGGGTTTAGAGCATGTTGAGCTTTTCCTGCCGAGGCGAAAACAGGAAAATTTTATTTTCGGCAAGGCAAATTTCGCAGTCGGATGCGGGCGATCCGGCGAGAAATTTAACGCAGCAGAAAATAAAATTTTCCGTTTGCAGCCCGGCAAGGAAAAGCTCAACATGCTCTTAGGAAAAGGGTTGTTGCTGCTCATCAACACCCCGGCACTTTGGCCTCATCAACCCGCATAAAAAAAGCAACAGGGCGGCTGCCGGATGGCAGCGCGCCCTGTCTTTTCACCCGTCCAAATTTTTCAGGTGTGGCAATGCACGGTTATTGTTTGGATAATTTCAAGACCTGCACTTCCTGTCCGTTCCCCGTGGTCACTTTGGCGAAATACACGCCCGCCGGCAAATCGGCGGCATCGAAACGGACCTGGTAATCGCCGGTTTCGCGCGGTTCGTCCACCAGTACCCGGACGAGCCTACCCGTGCGGTCGAACACAGAGATGTTGACCGCGGCCGGCGTTTCCACCCGGTAATGCACCGTGGTCGCATCGGCAAAAGGATTGGGAAAATTACCGGCCAGCACCGATTTACTTTCCCCAACAACACCCAGATTGGCGCCGCTGAAACCGCCGCGGAAAGCCGGCGCATTGGCCGTCGAACCGACCGGGGTGCCGCCGCAATCGCTGTCACCGGCATGTGGCAGGGCCAGATAGGGGAAGCCGTTGCGGAAGGGTACGTCGTTGGCGCTCACCCCGGTGTTGTAACCCAGCACATCGAGCAGGTCCTGGGTGAGCGGGCTGCCGCCGTCATAATCGTCGTACCAAAGGCCGATGGCCGCCAGGGCAACGCCGGAAACGGCCTGCAATTCGATGCGGGTGACGTCGTCTTCCAGGCGCCGGCCATTGGGGAAGCCGTCCATGTTCGGAATCCATTGCACGCTGGTGTTGCTGTACTGCGGCTGCGTAAGCCCGCGGACGGCTGCATCCACGATGCCCAGCGAACTGAAATTGGCGCTGTTGCGCGGCGTGGGCGGCACGGCCATGTTGAGGCGGAGCATGTCGCCGCCATTGGGCAAAAAGTTGTGGATGAAGGGTTTGCCTGCGGCAAGCGGGTTGCCGTTTTTGCCCGTGGCTAACTGATAGGGCCGCACGTTGGGCACGCCGGTGTGGAAGATCGGCCAGAGGTCGACCGAACGGGGTTTGCCCGGGCCCGGCAGCAACAAGGCGCCGAAAACAGCGTCGTCGAGGGCGGTGCCGGCCACGGCGGCAGTGCCTTTCAGGCCGTAAAGCCCGTCGTGGCCGTTGCCGAAGTCGAAAGAGCCGAGCGAGTGGCGCTGAATACGAAGCGGAGCAAGGGCCGGCACGGCGCCGCCGAATAAAGCGTCGTCCATGTACAAGCCGAGTTCGGGGTTGTAAAAAAACTGGTCGAGTACCTGGTCGTCCAGTTCCTGATACGGCGTGAGGCTGTTCCAGTAATCTTTGTACCCCACTGGAATGACGGCCTCATTGGTCAAAGGCATACCCAGACGGCTCACCTGAACCCAGTCGCCCGAGTAGGTTTCGCCGCCGGGCGTGAGCGTGCGAACAGCCTGCCGGCTGGCGCTGGCCCAAACGCCGATGACGTAGTTGGGATCGAGAATGTTGTTGGTGCTTTTCGGTACGCCTTTTTTCAGCAAAAATGTGATCGGCACCTGAATGGCGATGGCGCTGACGTTTTTGCAGGCCAGGCCGTCGCGCGGACCGCCGCTGGTCTGCCGGGGCAGGTCGCCCAGATCGAACACCCCGCCGAGATCGACGAAGAAAGGATCGTCGGTCGGGCCGACAAACACCCGTTCGCCCGTGGAAGCGCTGGTGATGGCTTCGTTGAACAGTTTTTCATACGGTTTGCCCATTCCCAACGGCGAGTCGATGCTGCGCTCGCCGATATTGGTCGGCGGCACTACCTTGTTGCTCACGATGGCGACAAAGGTTTTGCCGCCATTGTCGGAGCGGTAAAGGGTGTAGCGCAGTTTCAGGTTGCGTTTGCCCAGCCGGATATTGAAAAATGTGCTCGGGTCCTCATTTTCACTGGTAAATACGACACGGTAGATGATCTCGTCGCCCGGTTTGGAAGCATCGTTGTCGATGTGGATTTCGTAGCGGATGTGCTCGCCGAACGAGTAGTAATTCGGTCCTCCTTGCGGCAGTTGCAAGGGCACGTAGGTGGCGATCAGGGTGACGGTGTTGGGGCGGTCGGGACTGCGAAAAGCATAAACGTCCACGTTGTCGGCCAGCGGATCGTCCGCGATGAGCGGCGCTTCCCGGTGACTGGAAGCCAGGGCCGGCGCCATGCCTAAAAGCAGTGCACAGGCCAGCAGCAGGGTATTTTTAATCAATGATTTCATTGTTGCGGAAAAAATAGAGTGATGAAGAAGGGTGATTGGGTGAAGCCTTGGTCAGTTGGTTTCAGTGCCGCGCCAGGGGGCTGCGAGGTAGGGGAAACTGGCCTGGAACGGCTTGTCGTTGGCGCTCACGCCGGTGTTGTAACTCAGCACGCCGATGAGGTCGGGCGTGACCGGGCTGGCCGACTGGCCGGGTGCGTAGTCGTCGTACCAGAGGCCGATGGCCGCCAGTGCGGCGCCGGAGACCGCCTGGAGTTCGATACGGGTCACGTCGTCTTCGAGGCGGCGGCCATTGGGGAAACCGTCCATGTTCGGGATGAATTCGAGGCCGGCGTTGGTGTTGTAAGGCGCTTGCGTGAGGCCGATGACGGCGGCGGCGATGATGCCTTCCGGCGAAAAATTCGGATCGTTGCGCGGCGTCACCGGGGTGGCCATGTTGAGGCGGAGCATGTCGCCGCCATTGGGTAAAAAGTTGTTGATGAAGGGTTTGCCGCTGGCGAGCGGGTTGCCGTTTTTACCCGTAGCCAATTGGTAAGGCCGCACATTGGGCACGCCGGTGTGGAAAATCGGCCAGAGATCGACCGAGCGGGGTTTGCCGGGGCCCGGCAGCAGCAGTGTGCCGAACACAGCATCATCGAGGGCGGTGCCGGCTACGGCAGCCGAACCTTTCAGGCCGTACAGCCCGTCGTGGCCGTTGCCGAAATCAAAGGCGCCCAGCGATTTGCGCTGGATGCGCAAGGCCGAAAAGGCAGGTACGGCGCCCCCGAAAAGATCGTCGTCCATGTACAGACCGAGTTCAGGATTGTAAAAGAACGGGTCGAGCAACTGATCGCTGATCTCGTCGTAAGGCGTGATCGAATTCCAGTAATCCTTGTAACCGATAGGAATGACGGCCTCATTGGTCAGGGGCATGCCGAGACGACTCACCTGCACCCAGTCGCCGCTGTCGTTGTAGCCGCCGCCGCTGGCATTGAGCGTGCGTGTGGCCCGGCGGCTGGCGCTTGCCCAGACGCCGATCACGTAGTCGGCGTCGAGGATGCTGGTCGGAGTAGCCGGCGCGCCGGTTTTCAGCAGGGTGCTGATCGGGATCTGGAGCGCGATGGCGTGGCAGTTGTTCTGCCCCAGGCCATCGAGCGGGGCGCCGTTTTGGCGCGGCAGGTTGCCGAGATCGAACACGCCGCCCAGGTCCACGTAAAACGGATCATCGACCGGGCCGCAGAACACTTTTTCGCCAGTGCCGGCCGTGGCGATGGCCTCGTTCATCAGTTCTTCGTAGGAGGCGGCGCCCAGGCCCACGCCGCTTTCGATGGAGCGCGCGCCGATATTGGGCGGCGGCACGACGCCGTTGCTGATGATCGTCGTCCAGCTTTGGCCGCCGTCGGTGCTGCGTTCGCAGCGGTAGCTGGTCTTCCAGTTTTCCTGCCCCAGGCGGATGCGGAAAAAAGTACTCGGGTCCTGATTGACGCGCGTGAACGTAAAACGGTAGGTCACTTCATCGCCGGGGATGGCCGCGTTGTTGTCGATGTGAACTTCGTAGCGGATGTTTTCTCCGAAGGTGTGAAAATTGGGTCCGCCATGCGGCAATTCGGTCGGAATGTAGCAGGCGATGATCGTGATGGTGTTGGGGTTGTCGGGGCTGCGGAACGCATACACGTCGGTGTTGTCCGCCAGCGGGTCGTTGGCGATCAGCGGAGCCTCGCGGTGGCTCGACGCTTGCAGGCCGAGCGTTGCGCTCAGGGCGAGCGCTGCCAGGCCCATTCGCCGCAATGAGCAAATGAGGTGCGTAAAAAGCATTGGTTTTGAATGATTTAAATGAAGAATTCGAGTGTCGTACACGCGACTTGGCGGTCGCATTTTTTTACAAAAAAGTTCTTTCAATGGTCCAGTACAGCGCAATGGCAGCCATCAACAGACTCAGCGGATTGACCACCCTCGTCCGGTACCAGGGCCGGTCGGCAAACCATTTCCCGACCAGCCAGTAAGCGCCGAGAATGATGGCCACCTGCCCCAGTTCCACCCCGATATTGAAACTGAACAATGCCAGCAAATACCGGGACGGCGGCAGCCCGAGCTCGGTGAGCACCCCTGCGAACCCCATGCCATGCACCAGTCCGAACAAAAAGACCAGCGCCAGCCTGCCGGGCTTCAACTCGCGGGAAAGCAGGTTTTCAACGGCCACGAAAAAGATCGAAAGCGCGATGATCGGCTCGACCACCGCCGGCAGGGGCCGGATAAAACCGTACATCGCCAAACCCAGGGTGATGGAGTGCGCCACCGTGAAAGCGGTCGCCTGCCAGAGCACCGTGCGCATGCGGTTGCCGAGGAAAAAGATGCTCAGTACGAACAAAATATGGTCCAGGCCGAGGGGCAGAATGTGGGTAAAACCGAGTTGCAAATACTGCCGGAACACGTCGCTTTGCGGCATCTGGGCCAGCTTGTAATCGACCGTGTGCGCGCCGGCTGCAAACGGCAGGAGCAGGAAAAACAGGAGCACAAATCTCATGGCCAGGCGCTTTACAGGGAACGGGTTGCCTCCGCTTCGGCGCGGAGTGATTCGTCGAGGTAGGGTTTGAGCGCAAGCCCCTGATCGATCAGCGCCCGGCCTTCTTCGGTCTGGCCGTTGGCGCGGAAGACCAGGCCTGCCCGCACGAGGCGCTCGGGAACCCGGGAACCCGTGCGGAGCGCGTTTTTCAGGAGCGGAAGCGCGGCCGCGGCCTCGCCTTTTTTATACAAAGCCCAGCCCAGCGTTTCGCAGGCATCGATGTTGTCGGGGCGGCGTTCGTATTCGGCCCGGGCAGACAGGGCAGCATTGTCGAAGTCATTGATTTTCAAATACATCAAAGCCAGTTCCCGGTCCGAATAATGTCCTTCTTCGGGACGGTTCCGGACGCTGGCATTGTCTTTTTTCAAGGCTTCGATCGTGATGCGGGCGCATTCTTCGGCTTTTTCCGGCTGACCGGCGAGCCGGTACAGATCGGTGAGTTCCTCCATAAATCCGATGTCGGACATCACGTCGCGCGCCTGCTCGAAGTAACGAATGGCGGTAGCGTAGTCGCCCCTGAACCGCGCGATCCGGCCCAAACCAGCCAGGGCGAACGGGTACTCGGGGCGCTCCTGCAAAGCGAGGCGGTACTCCTGCTCCGCTTTTTCGGGCTGCATGCTGTCTTCGTACAAATGAGCCAGCACCATGCGCGCCCACTCGGTGTCTTCGTTGCCCGGGTAGCCGGCGGCAACCGCCATTTGGATGGCTTCCAGGGCTTCCGGGTTCTGCCCGTGAATTTCGCGCAGGTACGACACCCGTGAATACGACCGGATATCCGGCCTGATCTGCACCATTTTGTCGGCCATTTCCACGGCTTTGTTGTAGTCGCCGAGTTCGACACTGGCATCGATGAGCAGACCGTACACGAACGAATTGTACGGGTTCTGGGCCCTGGCGGCCTCTGCCAGATCGCGGGCCTCGGCAAAACGGTGCTGGGAGAGCAGCACCAGCGCTTTCAGACAAATGGCATCGAAATGTTTGGGGTCGGCGCGCAATACGTTGTCGATCAGCGACAAAGCGGCGGCGTTGTAGTAGCCGTAGTCGCCCGTGACACGCCCTTCCTGCATAAATTCCCTGGCCAGTTTGAGCTGGGTTTTTTGGTCCCTGGGGTTGGCTTCGAGGGTTTTGTACAATTCGGCGACCCGCGTTTGCGTGAGGGGCCATTCACGGGCCTGGGCGAGCGCGCCCTGGCGGGGTTTGAGCGCGGGCCATTCGGGTTTGCTTTTGCCGTTCCAGAAAATGAACGCGGCAAAACCTGCGCAGAACACCACCAGCGTTGTGTATAAATACTTGCGGACGGAAGGATTCATAACTGTATTTGTTTTTAATGGACGGTGAAGACATGGGAAGGGGCTGCGGGTACCGGCGCAACACGCTCCCGTGATGGATGTCAGGGTTGGTCAAAAAATGTGTCGTAAGGATTTGAACGCCTCGCCTGAAGTCAAAACCGATTTCAGGGCGAGCAAGTGTTTTTTGGGGCCTTGTTGAATGGATATACGAGTGCCCGGGGCAAACCGGTTTTCAAACCGGCTTTAAAAAGTAAAATTTATTCCCCCTTTGATTAAAAAAGGCGTGCCGGGTGTAAAATGGATTTCCGTTACACCCTCGGCGGGCTCGCCGGGAAGGCGGCTTGTCGTTTCAAACTGGGTCTCTTTCCACCGGACATTGGTCAGATTTTGGGCGCTGAACACGATTTCCAGCGGCTTTTTGCCACTGCTGAAAGTCGGGGCGTAAGACAGCTGGGCGTCGAGCACGAAATAGCCCTCGGCGCGCAGACTGTTGTCTTCGTTGGCGGGGCGGTCGGCCAGGTACCTGTACCGCAGGCTGCCGCTGAATCCGTCGGCATCGCGGACCGTGACGCCGCCCGCACTGCTTTGCAGCGGCGCCAGCGGGATGTAGTTGGCCCCTTCGGGTTCATCCGTTGCCCTCGGGTGGGTGTAGTTGTAGTCGGCATCGAAAAACAGCCAGGACGCGGCTTGCCAGCGGGCGCTGACATCGATCCCCCCGCGCAGGGTTCGGCCGCCGGGCTCCACCACGCCTTCGTCGCCGACGTACACGAATTCCTGTTCCAGCCGGAGCCACCAGCAACCGGCCGTCAGCAGCAGCCGGGGCCAGGGTTTGAACAACAGGCCAGCGTCGGCGCCCAGGGCGCGGGGCAGAATGTTCTCGCTTCGGGCCTGCAGAATGACTCGCGCGTCGTTGGAGTGAAAACCGCTGCCGGCCTGCACGTAGCCGCTTATTTTGTCGGAAAAGGCGTATTTCAGGTTGATTTTGGGGCTGACGATGTTTTTGCTTTTTTGGGAAAAAGCCCCGGCCGTGGTATCGAGCTGGTCGAAATAAGAGAAGTGAAACTGGTCGAATCGCGCGCCCAGATCGAGGCTCCACCGCGGGCCGGGCTGCCAGGAAGCGTCGGCGTACAGGCCAAGGTTGATTTCCTGCACGTCGCCGAGCATCAGTTGTTGCAGGGTTACGAGGCGGCGACTGGTACGGCTCAGTTCGTTGCCGCGAATGTCGTCGTAGCGCAGCTGCACGCCGCTTTCGAGGCGCAGCGGCTGCCCTGCCAGACGGGTTTCGTGGGCAATGTAGCCGTTGTAGCCCGAGACGATGCGTTTTTCGCGTTGTCGGATCTGGTCGCCGTTGGCGGGGTCGTTGAGGAAAAAAGTGAAGTTGGAGTAGAGTTCGAAATCGTATTGGGAAAGGAAAAACTGGTTTTTGACGACCGTTCTGGCGCCGATGGGGTAGAGGTGTTCGAGGTTGAGGTTGATGCGGCCCGTGCGCCCGCCTTCTGTGGGGTCGATGGCCCCGAAAAAGCCGATCTGGCCGCTGTTGACGGCTCGTTCGGGAATTTGGCCGGAGGCCAGCCAGCTGCTGCTGAACCGCGACACCGAAAGCGTGAGCACCTTCCCGTCGTCGAGCGCCTGCCGGAATTTGGCGAACAGGTTGAGCCGTTTGAAATTCTGCGGCGCTTCGAAATACCCGTTGTTGAACAGGGTTTCACCGGCAATGTACGCGCTTGTCCCGCGCGCAGCGGCGCGTTCGCCCAGCAGGTCGATGGCCGCCACCGTGCGAAAATGTTCGTATTGGCCGGCTTCCACTTTCAGCAGATTTTGCCGCAGGGCATCGGGCGTTTCAAATTTTACATAACCCGCCGTGCAAAGGTTGCCCACGTTGGCGTAGTACGGACCCTTCTGAAAATCAACGTGTTCGATCAATTCCGGCACCACGAAATGGAGGTCGGCGTAGCCCTGACCGTGGGCGTGGGAAACCATGTTGGCCGGCATGCCGTCGACAAAAAGCGCGATGTCGGTGCCGTGGTCGATGTCGAAACCGCGCAAAAAGATCTGTTCCGCCTTACCGCCGCCGGCATGCTGACCGATGAACAGGCCCGGCACGAAGCGAAGGACGTCCTGCGCCGATTGCAGGGGGCGCGTACGGAGGTCCACCTGCCCCAGACTGGTCAGGGGGCGCGATTTCGGGGCCGAAATTTCTACATCGGCCAGCGAAAGCCCGCCCGGCCGCAGTTCGAACTTGATGTCGGTCGTTTCGTGGTCGGCAATTTGCACGCTGCGGGTCTGCGGTTCGTAGCCCACCAGCGCGATGCTGAGGGTGTACGTGCCGCCCGGCAGGTCGCTGAATGAGAAGATGCCCAGTTCGTTGGTGGCCGTAGCCAGGGCCGGTTGTTCGATCCGCACCGTGGCGCCGGGCAGTTCGGTATTGGTTTGGGCATCGACGACGAGGCCTTTGATCGTGCCGCCGTGGGCCAGGAGCGCAAGCGGGGCGAGCAGCAGGAAGAGGAGCAGGGAAAAAGACGGTTTCATTGAAAAAATTTGTTGAATGGAGAGTTGTTTGGCATCAATTACGAGCCTGCCGTGAATCCGGTTTTTTTTATCCGAAAAAAACTTTTGCAAGCGGTCAATATGGTTTGACAGCTCAATATCTGCTCAGTTTTTGTTCAAAAATTCTGCAACCGCCTCCTCGTGTGCGGTGTTGTGTGCGAAGGACTTCAACTTTGCCGGACGAATCCTATTTTCGCTCGTCCTGAATCATTTATCCGAATGCAAGACCAATTGATCCTACGACTGCAACAAGACGACCGCTCGGCCTTGAATGATTTGTACGATGCCTACGGTGGCGCCCTTTTCGGCGTCGTGCTGCGCATCGTGCAATCCCGCGAACTGGCCGAACAGGTGTTGCAGGACACCTTTCTCAAAGCCTGGCGCAATGTCGCGAATTACGACGCCGCCAAAGGCCGCCTGTTCACCTGGCTGGTTAATATTGCGCGAAATACTGCCATCGACGCCACCCGCACGGCGCATTATCAGCATTACCGAAAAACCGATTCGCTCGATTCCCTCGTACATACTCCAGGCGGCGATGCCATGAACCCGGATCATCTGGGCGTCAGGGAAATCGTGGAACGCCTGGAAGAAAAGTACAGGGTGCTGATCGAACTGATCTACTTTCAGGGCTACACCCAGGAAGAAGCGGCAGAGACGACCGGCGTACCGCTCGGCACGGTCAAAACCCGGCTTCGGTATGCCATTGGCGAGCTGCGCCAGATTTTCGGCGATCAGCACCTGGCGGTGCTGGCTTTGGCTGCTTTTTTCGGAAATCAGCCCTAGAAACCCTTTTTTTCAATTTTTTTGCTGACGAAACCGTGCCTGCACGGTTGTTTGATAAAGAACAAACATGGACCTCAAGTCATTTTTAGCATCGGGTTTGATCGAAGCCTACGTACTCGGCCAATGCAATGCCGAGGAGCGCGACACGGTGGAGCGCATGGCTGCGCAATACTCTGAAGTCAGGGCGGAGATCACCGCGGTGGAAGCGGCGCTGGAGCAATATGCGCAAGCCCATGCCGTGCCGCCGCCGGCGTGGATGAAAGGGCGCATTCAGGAACTGGTGGAGCGGGAAGCGCCCAAAACAAAGCCGACGCAAGGCTTGCAGCGTTATTTATCGCTGGCGCTGGCGGCTGCCAGTCTGACCTTGCTGCTCGCCGCCAGCTGGCTGTGGCTGCGCAATCAGGATATGGGAAACCGTTTGGCCGGCTTGCAGCAACAGGCGGCCGATTGCGCCGCACGGGAAGAATCGGCGCGGGCCCTGCAACAACAGGTGGCTTTTTTGCGCAGCCCGGACACCCGCCAGATCGCCCTGAAAGACAGCCTGAATACGGGCTTGGCCTATCTCAATACCAATTCCTGCGAAGTTGCCATCGACTTGAAAACCTTGCCTGCGCCACGAGGCGCCACGTATTTTCAGTTCTGGGCCATCGTCGACGGGCAGCCCAAAAACATGGGCATGATCAGTCGCGACGCGAGCGTCGACTGGCAAACCTTTGCCTGCGTGCCAGGCGCCGCGGCTTACGCTATCTCGGAAGAAAACAACCCGCAAGGCAACCCGACGCCGACAACGGTGCGGCTCGTAGGAGCGGCGGGATAATTCAGGAATTACGATTGAAGATTGAAGATTGATAATTGAAGATTGAAGATTGATAATTGAAGATTGAAGATTGATAATTGAAGATTGAAGATGTAGAAATGATGTGGGATTTTGATGGCCAACTCATTAAAATCGGCTCAGAATCAACACTTTACCAAATCTTCAATCTTCAATTATCAATCTTCAATCTTCAATCATTTTTCCTTAGCAAGCGTCCGAGTTCTTCGTCGTTCGCCGTTTCAAAAACCGGTTTGTGAAAGCGGTGCAGTTTGTTCAGGATATTGAGCAGGTCCGTTTTTTCCGCCGTTGTCAAATCTGCCACCACGGTGTCCGACAGTTTGGCGATGCTGTGTTGCACCGATTCGAAGGCCGCCCGGCCGGCGTCGGTCAGTCCGATCAGTTTGGCCCGTTTGTCGTCTGGGTGCTCGTGTTCCAGCAGCAGCCCATGTTTCAGCATCCGTTTCAGCACTTCGTTGCCCGATGATTTCTCCATGATGCACTGGCGGATCACATCTGTTTTTTTGAGGTGGATATCGGGATAAAGCGTGAGGAGCACGCCCCAGTCGTCTTCCGAGTAAATAGCCGTGTCGCGAAAAACCCGTCGACTGTAAAACTGGGCGTAGCGCGCCATGAAGCTCAAATGCATGGCAATCAAGCCGTTGAGCGGCGCTCCTGCCGGCGGGCCGGCCTCTTTTCGGGCAAGACGGGAAGGACTGGCGATCAGCCAGCTGATAAAATCCTCCCGATCGAATGCATCGGTATTGCCGCCGCCAGCTTCGTAGTCCTGCACCAGGTCCAGTAGTTTCCGGATAAAGTCGAGCTGCATTTTGGTATGGTAAAATTATTTTTCTGCAAAAATAAAATGATATCATACAAACAAAAAAGAAGAGGGCATGTTTATCTGCGGTTCGTTTGATACGGGTATCCGGACGGACGAAGCTTTGCTGTTCATGACACCAATCTTGTTTTTAGACATAAATGAAGCGTTTTACCCTCTTTTTTGGCTTTTTCTCGCTTTGCCTCTTGCAGGCATTCGCGCAAAACACCGGCACCTTGAACGGCTCGGTGAAAGACAAACTGACCCAGGAAGCCCTCGTCGGGGTGACCATCCGGCTGGCGAGCGCCAATCTGGGCAGTTCGACGGATGCCGAGGGCAACTTCCGCATCGCGGGCATCCCGCCGGGCTCGTACAACATCGAGGCGAGTTACCTCGGCTATGCCCCCCAGACCAAATACAACGTGGTGATCACCACCGGCAACGCCAACCAGCTGAATTTTGAACTGGAGCTCGACAGTAAATCTCTGGGCGAGGTCGTGGTGTCGGAAAACCGCTCCGTTCGGATTGCCACGGTGGAAACTCCTCTCTCGATACAAAACCTGTCGGTCGAGGAGATCAAGAGCAATCCTGGCGGCAATTTCGATATCAGCCGGGTTGTGCAGGCCTTGCCCGGCGTGGGCGGGGTGGCCGGCACCGGCGCCGGGTTTCGCAACGATCTGATCATTCGAGGCGGCGGCCCCAGCGAAAATGTCTTTTACCTCGACGGCGTGGAAATCCCGGTCATCAATCACTTCACGACCCAGGGCGCGGCCGGCGGCCCGACCGGCCTGCTCAACGTGTCGTTTATCGAAGACGCCACGTTGGCCAGCAGCGCCTTCAACGCGCGGTACGACAACACCCTGTCCTCGGTCCTCCAATTCCGGCAGCGCGACGGCAACCCCGAGCGCTTGCAGGGCAACGTCCGGATCGGCGCTTCGGAAACAGCCCTTACCCTCGACGGCCCGCTCGGTAAAAAGAACGGCAAAACCACCTTTCTGGCCTCCGCCCGCCGCTCTTACCTGCAACTATTGTTCGAAGCCATCGGCCTGCCCATTCGCCCCGACTACTGGGATTTTCAATACAAAATAACCCACAAGATCGACCCCAAAACCACCCTGACCGCGCTCGGCGTGGGCGCCATCGACGACTTTTACTTCGAAGCGCCCAAGGAAACCACGCCCGAAAACCTGTACATCCTGAGCTCCGTACCCGGCGTCAACCAATGGAACTACACCCAGGGTTTTGCCCTCAAACGCCTGATCGACAACGGTTTCTGGAATATTACCCTGAGCCGCAACATGCTCGACAACCGGCTCGACCAGTTCACCGACAACACCGACGGCCGGCAGCGCGACGAATCGAAACGCGTGCTGGGCATTCAAAGTCAGGAGATTGAAAACAAACTGCGTTTCGACCTCAACCACTACGCCGGCGCCTGGAAATACAGCGTCGGCGCCATGGCGCAATACGTCAAGTACAACAACGACGCCTACACCCGGCTGCGGGCGGAAATCCGCGATACCTCGGGCAATCTGGTGCAACCCGCCGTGGTCAACCAGTTCAGCACCGCGATCGACTTTTTCAAATTCGGCTTGTTCGGACAGGTTAACCGCACCTTTTTCAACGAACGCCTGGGCGTCTCGGCCGGCCTCCGCGCCGACGGCAATACCTTCACGGACGACGGCGCCAACCTGCTGCAAACGATCAGCCCGCGCCTCAGCCTGAGCTACGCCTTTGCGACCGACTGGAAACTCAATGCCTCGGTGGGCCGCTACTACAAAACACCGCTGTACACCGTGCTCGGCTTCCGCGACGAATCGGGCCAACTGGTCAACCGCGACCAGCCCTACCTGCGCAGCGACCACTACGTGGCCGGGCTGGAATTCGTGCCGACGCCCGTGCTGCGCTTTACCCTCGAAGGTTTTTATAAAAGTTACGCCGACTACCCCGTCAGCGCTTTCAACGGCATTTCGCTGGCCAATCAGGGCGGCGGTTTCGGCATTCTGGGCAACGAACGGGTGCTCGCCACGGGCAAGGGCGAAGCCTACGGACTGGAATTGTTCGCCCAGCAAAAACTCAACAACAACCTCTATTTCACGGGCTCCTACACCCTGTTCTGGTCCAGGTTCAGCAATGCCGACGGCCAACTGGTCGCTTCCGCCTGGGACAACCGCCACCTCCTTTCGCTGCTGGGCGGCTACAAGTTTCGGGGCAACTGGGAGTTGGGGCTGAAATATCGCTTCCAGGGCGGCGTGCCCTACACCCCGCTCGATCTGGAAGCCAGCCGCCGCAACTACGCCACCCTCGGGACCGGCGTACTGGACTACAGCCGGCTCAATGCCGAGCGATTGGGCAATTTTAGCCAGATGGACGTGCGCCTCGACAAAAAATGGAACTTCCGCCGGGCCACGCTCGACGTGTTCATCGACATCCAGAACCTGCTGAACACCGTGAATCCCGCGCCGCCGAACTACACCTTCCAGCGCACGCCCGACGGCACGGCCTTCCTCACCACCGACGGACAGCCGCTCAATGCCGATGGCAGCAACGCTATTCCCTTGCTGCTGGAAAACACGGAGGGTTCGCTGCTGCCGAGCGTGGGGATTGTGGTGGAGTTTTGAGGGCGGTCAGCGACGGTTTTCCTTTTTCAGTCGTTCGGCCATTCGAATCGAATGTTTTAAGGAACGGGTATCGCGCCAGTCGTTGTGCGCGATGATGATAAACCTGGGCTTTCTGCATTTTTTCTGCACCCTTTTCAGGGTAGTGGCGTATTCCTCGACGTTGGCGTCGCCCAGATAGCCCAGGTTTTCATCATCGACCCCTTTGATCAGGCATCCGCCGTACAGGACTTTTTCTTTTTTAAACCAGATGACGATGTTGTCGGCCGTATGTCCTTCGCCGGGGTAATAGGTTTCGAAGGCATATTGCCCGACCTGAAAGACCGTGTCTTTGGTCATCAGAAACTCGGCTCTTTTTTTGTCGTTTTTTTGAGAAAACTGATCCGTCAGCACGGTCGTGTAGGTGCGGATGCCCTGTTGCCGGTAATATTCGAGTCCCGCGGTTTTGTCGCTGTGCCAGTGGGTGGCGATGCACAGGACCACGTTTGTGTGGTGCCTCGATCGTATGCTGTCGAGCAAGGGCTGGAACTGCGTGGTGTCCCAGGGCGTGTCGAACAGCACGACGCCCTGGCTGGTGACGAGGTACATGCCGTTGGCGGGAATTCGGCTGTTTTCGTACAGGTTGTAGGTGGTGTAGATGTAAAAATCGCCGTTGAGGGGGGTGATGTCAAGTTGGGGCGTTTGCGTTTGGCCAAAAACGGGGGCGAGAAAAAAGAAGAAGGCCAGGGATAGGGCAGGGGTGTGCATGGAGGCTGTTATGGTGAGTTTTATGTGTAATGCCCGGCAAAAAGGCCGCGCAGGGCTTCTTTCGGGAAATAGGCCGTAGCGTCAGGACTGCGCCTGAAATCCGAATCGTATGGCCGCTTCGAGTACGTCGATGTTGATGTCTTTCAGTTTTTTGAACTTGATGCAATAGCCGGTCACGCTGGCCTTTCCGAGTTTTTCTCCATAGGTCGCGGCGAGGTACGATTTATCCTTGATGCCCATGATATAAACGGAAATGCCCGTCGTATTGGCGCTCAGGCCGATTTGGAAAAACGCCTTGCTTGTCCCGTCGGCGTACTGAATGTCGTAGTGCCCGTAGCCGATATTGGGATTGGCAACGACTTTGCCTTCGCTGTTTTTGCCATCGCTGAACCATTGCCTGCAATCCGGCGATACCCGAAGGATGCGCTCGTGCAGGGCTTGCATTTCAGTGCGTTTGGGTTCGGGGAGGGAGGAGAGGTATTGGTGGATTTGTTGTTGTGTGGGCATGGGAAGGGTGGGTTATATAAGGCATTAATAGTTAGTTTTTAATTCTTATTCAGAGGACTAATATAAAATAAGTATATTATATTTGAACCCAGTGAATAAAATATTATTGAAATATTTTATGAAAAAATTACCAATAAAAGATAATCATTAGGCTCACGTGTCTAATTTTTCATTGAAAATAAAAGAAATAGACCATAGTAAGGCTACTATGATATTAAAATTTTTATGAGGTCATCGGTTGAGTATCTCCTAATTTGCTGCCTATCTATAATAATGTGCGTGCCACCTGTGTCAACAGCAAAAATATTTTCATAAATAGTCTTTGCTATTTTAGAAATGTAATAGTTGTAGTCGCCATAAGGGTAGGCAAATGAAATAATACTTTGAAAGTGCTTTTCTAATTCATGCTTAGATTTTTCAAGCGTATTCAAGATTTCTTCTCTATCTAGCCTTAATAATGAAAAATGATTTGTGCCATGAGAACCTATTTCCCAGCCTTGGTTTTCCAAATCTTTTAGTTTTTTTAAATCGAGGTGTTTTCTATTTTTTTTATCTTTTTTATTCCATTCATTATTAACACCTATGTAATCACTGCATACAAAAACAGTTGCTGTAAAATTAAATTTTTGAAAGATAGGAAACCCTAAATCATAAATATTTTCATATGCGTCATCAAAAGTGCAAATAATTAGGTCGTTTTTAATGGCGCTTTTGAAATATTCTTTTGCAGAGACAAAACGAAGACCTTTGGAGTATACAAAATCACATAATTTTTCTAAATCTTTTTTAGGGATATCTATATTGCCATAATTTATTTCTGAAATATCATGTAATATGACACACAAAATATGTTTATCGAACATTTCGGTATATAAATTACTTTGTTACGGTTGGGCAAAATTGAGATAATTTATAAATTTTTTTATTTTGTTTTTCGAATTAAGTGTAATTAGCAGTTAATATAGATAAAGTTAAAAATTTGAAACACGATCGATTAATTATAAACATACTCTAAAGGAAATTTTTACATTTTTTGTATACAATTAATTGCGTTTTATTTTATATATATTTTTTATAAAAATATATATTTAATATAATGATTTAAAATTTATTTTTAATTTTAAATATGATCTGTCGTCATAGGATATGTTTCCTACATAAATTCCTTTTGTACTTTTGAATAATTTTATACATAAGGGGTCGTTTGAAATTATATTTTTCAAATAAGATTCAGACGCTTTTAAAGTTCTAAAAATCTTGGGATATCCATCAGTGGCTAAAATGACAATATCATCAAAAACTTTAATTACTTTAATATCATTTATGTCAATGTCAAATCCATCAAAAACTGTATAAGAGTATTCACTAAGTTCTCCGAGAGAATTCTGGAATTTAGTTTGGCTTTTAAGTAAAGGTAATATATATTCCCTACCTATATCTTTGGTCAATAAACTTGAAACTGTAGTGCCTTTTAATAATTCAGCTTCTAAAAATAGAGATCGTGTATTTGCAATTATTGTATCTATAATTTTTTTATTATAATAACGTGTTTTTCCAATAATGCATTGACAATCTCCAATAACCCAAACCTCATTTCTAAAATGACTATATATCGCAGCGCAACCAGTAAGCCTATCCTGGGGATTTTCACGCATATGTACATCAAGGTTGCTTTTTTGATAAAATTGATATATTTGATTTGAAATTATATTAACTGCATCTTTCATTTGTATCGACTTGGGGAGTAAGGACAAACCTTCACAAATCAATTCACTAGCTAATTTTCCAGTTGATTTCCCCTCAATTTGAATAGATGACTTACTAGTTGCTCCGTCAATAACTGCTGCAAAGTTATCATTTGTAAAAATAGCATCTTCACAAATGTGCACATCATTTTTTTTGCCTAAAATAAATTTTTCTAACACACTAAAATTCATGTTTTTCTAACATTTTTAGAGATGTAGGGTATTCGTTGATAACATCACACTCTACTAGTATAATTATATTTTTCTTTTTTTTAGTATATATTTTTATGTCTTTTATGTAGTTTTCAGTAAAATATTTCGCCGCTGCAATGGTCCCATATGTATGGCAGCCAGTAAATAAGCAAAATGAAGTTTTATTTATCGATGAAAATGGGTTCTCTATCCGGATTATTAAACCATAATCTTTTATTATAACGCCATTTTCAGTTAAGCCTGCATAGGTTTTTTCTCCGTTTTTTAACCATTGAATACCGTCGCTATTTTGTTGAACAATTTTCAAATTTTTAATTTTTTCAAGAAATAATTTTGAAATTTCATTGTTTTTGGGGCCTCCTAGAACTATTAGATCTTTTTCAATTTGCTTTTGGACTTGATCGGTTGATAAAAATATGTTTTCTATTTTTACATCATATGCAGCGCTTAAACTTTCAATTATATATCCAATGGCTCTTACTTGTCCAATCCCTGTAGTTGGTCTTAAGTATCGTCCTGTGTCAATTTGAGCAGATGCTGCAACGCAAATGATTAAATTTTTTTGATTGTATAAATTCCATAATTTTTTTGTAGGTTTAATCAATATAAATAGCCTACTTGTATGATATACAAAGAGCCCTAATAGAAACCATATTAAGCTAGCCAATAAATTAATAAATAAATCTTGCATAATTATTGTTCGTTTCTGGTAACTATTCGCATTGGCCATTGAAATGGCGCTAACCAACCAAAATTGAGTAGATACTTGCCGCGCCAAGGTCTATCATTAAATCTACTTTCTCCCACAAGTTTACCCCATATTCTCCAATCTCCCAACCTACCCAACTGGAATTTTTCAATCGAAACGCCCCCGCCATCACCCCAGCGATTTTTCCCCCACATTCATCCCTCCCCAGCCCCCATTGGTCGTTATTTCCGGCGCGGCATCCGCCGCGGCGGGCATGTTTGTCCCTGCAAAATCAAACTATGACCGTACCGAATCTCCTTCGCGCCGTTTCTTTTCAACGCATTACGTATTTCCTCACCCTGATCGACCTCGTCGAGCAGGAGCGACACTTGTCCAAAGCCAAAAACATGACACAAGCAGAAAAACAGCACAAAGCCACCGAGATCATCCGCAACCACGTAGGTTTTTCCCTGGGCGCAGCCCTGGTGCCTTTCCCGGGCGCCGATTTGCTGGCCGTCAGCGCCGTGCAACTCAATATGATGCGCCAGCTGGCCAAACTTTACGAAGTGAGTTTTATGGAGTCGCTCGGTAAAAATATCATCTCGGCCGTGGTCGGCGGCAGCGTGGCCCGCCTGGGCGCCAGCCTGGTCAAAGCCATCCCTGGCGTGGGCACCATCATCGGCGAACTGAGCATGCCCGTGCTGTCGGGCGCCTCGACCTACGCCCTCGGCCGTGTGCTGGCCAACCACTTCCAGCAGGGCGGCACCCTGTCCGATCTCGACCTGAAAAGCGCCCGCCGCGAGTTTGAAGACGAGATCGAAACGGGTAAACAGGTGGCCAACGACCTCAAAAACGAAACCCCTGCCCCCGAACCCGATGCCACCGACGAAGCCCTGTCCAAACTCAAAAAAATGGCCGAACTCCGCGACGCCGGCGTGCTGACCGAGGAAGAATTCCGCGAACTGAAAGCGCGCTTGCTCGCTCAAATCTGACAGAGTAGTAATACGTTCACATAGAATGGGAAAGGGCTCGCCGCAAGGCGGGCCCTTGTGTTTTTCGGCCGCATGGTTCGGGCGGGTATCCGTAATTTTGCCTCATGTTGTTCGACAACCACGGCCGACCGTTGAGCTACCTGCGCCTTGCAGTGACCGACCGCTGCAACCTGCGCTGCCATTACTGCATGCCCGAACACGGCCTCGACTGGCTGTCCCGGGATGCCCTGCTGCGCTACGAGGAAATGCTGCGCCTGTGCCGCCTGCTGGTCCGGCTCGGCATCCGCAAAGTGCGCATCACCGGCGGCGAGCCCTTCGTGCGAAAAGACCTGATGAAATTCCTCTCGGCCCTGTCGCTGCTGCCCGAACTGGAAGAAATCGCTCTCACCACCAACGGCGTGGCCACCGCGCCCTTTATCAACGACCTGAAAGACCTGGGCATCCGCTCGGTCAACCTGAGCCTCGACACCCTCGACCGCGAACGTTTTTTCCAGATCACCCGCCGCGACGAACTGCCCCGCGTGCTCGACACCCTCGACCGCCTGCTGAACAACGGCTTTTCCGTCAAGATCAACATGGTCGTCATGGATGGCCAGAACACGCAGGACATCCTCCCGATGGCCGAACTGACCCGCCATCTGCCCGTCGAACTGCGCTTTATCGAAGAAATGCCCTTCAATGGCGGCGACCATACGAGCCTTCCGCACTGGCACCACCGCCGAATCCTCGACACCCTCCGCGAACGCTGGCCCGACATGGAGGCCGTCCCCGTGTCGCCGCAGGCAACGGCGGAAAACTACCGCGTACCGGGCCACCGCGGCTCCCTGGGCATCATTGCCGCCTGGTCGCGCACTTTTTGCGGCGCCTGCAACCGAATCAGGGTGACGCCCCAGGGGACGCTCAAAACCTGCCTGTACGACGAGGGCGTGCTCAACCTCCGCGACCTGATGCGGCAGGGACTCGACGACGACCACCTGCGCGACCACCTGCTCCGCGCTTTCCAAAACCGCCATAAAAACGGCTGGGATGCCGAAAAAGCCCGCCGCGACAACCCCGTCCAGGAATCCATGGCAACCATCGGCGGGTGAAAACGGTTGTATGACGATCATGATCTCCGTTGAAGAAGCCGACAAAATCATTGGCCAACACCACCGCGACTACGGCAGGGAAGAACTGCATTTCGAGCAGACCCTCGGCCGCGTGCTGGCGCAACAGGTGCTGGCCGATCGCGACCTGCCGCCGTTCAACCGCGTGGCCATGGACGGTATCGCGATCCGTTTCGACGACTACGAGGCGGGGTGCAGGGCCTTCCGCATCGCGGCAGTGCAGGCCGCCGGCGACCCGCCGCCCGCCGAATTGCCCGCCGATGCCTGCATCGAGATCATGACCGGGGCCGCTTGTCCACCGCTGGCCGACACGGTCGTGCCCTACGAGCACCTGAGAATAGAAAACGGGTTTGCCTTTATTCAAAAAGAACCGCTGCGCGGCAAAAACATCCACACGAAGGGGCGCGATAAAAAGGCGGGCGAGCCTGTGCTCCTGCCGGGCCGACTGATCGGGCCGACGGAGATCAACATGGCTGCCTCGGTGGGGCAGACCCGTTTATGGGTCAAAAAACTGCCCCGCGTGGCGGTGCTTTCCTCGGGCGACGAACTCGTCGCGCCCGATTCGCAACCTTCGCCGTTCCAGATTCGCCGCTCCAACAGTTACGCGATCCAGGCCGTGCTGCGGCAGTACGGCATTGAGGCGGAATTGTTGCACGTCGCCGAAAACCTCGATGCCGCCCGGCAGACCGTGGCCGATTGTCTCGATCGTTTCGACGTGCTGCTGCTGAGCGGCGGCGTGTCTATGGGCAAATTCGATCTGATCCCCCAGGCCCTCGAAGACTGTGGCGTCCGCCGCCTGTTTCACAAAGTGCGACAGCGCCCGGGAAAACCTTTCTGGCTGGGTGCTTTTGGTGAAAAAGGGATGGTTTTTGCCTTCCCGGGCAATCCTGTTTCCACCTTTTTATGCCTGCTGCGCTATTTTGTCCCCTGGCTCAAAACGGCGCTGGCTTGGCCGGAAACGCCGCCCTTGAAGGCCGTTTTGGATAAAAACCTGCTTTTTGAAGCGCCTTTGCATTATTTTGTTCAGGTAAAACTGCACTACGACGACGAGGCGCGCCTGCGGGCCACTCCGCTCGAAGGACACGGCTCGGGCGACTTTTCCAATTTGCTCGACACACAAGGCTTCCTCGAATTACCCGCCGACCAAACCCATTTTTCCCCCGGCGAAACCTACCCCCTCTGGCCCTACTCCTCACTCCTCACTCCTCACTCATCCCTGTAAAAATTGGCTTTTTCACATCTCGACGCTCAACATCAGGTCCGCATGGTCGACACCAGCGAAAAGCAGCCGACGCGGCGGACGGCAACTGCTCGCAGCATCGTCGTGTTGCCGGAGCAGGTCCTGACGGCCATGCTGTCCGAAGGCGAGTTGCGTTCGCCCAAAGGTTCCGTTTTTCAGACGGCCGTGCTGGCCGGTATCATGGCGGCCAAAAAAACCGGCGATCTGATCCCGCTTTGCCACCCGATAGGACTTGAACATTGTCAGGTGGAATTGCATTTTGATGAAAATCAACACCTTGTCATCGAATGCACGGCGGTCGTCACGGCGCGCACGGGCGTGGAAATGGAGGCGCTCGTGGGCGCCAGCATGGCTGCCCTGACCGTGTACGACATGTGCAAGGCCCTCTCGCACGACATCGTGATTCGCGAAACCCGACTCATGGCTAAAACCGGCGGCAAACATGACTTCCGACACTCTTCCTAAACACACCAAACTGGCTCGCCCCTCTGCGGGCCGCTTCGGGCGCAATGAATGGGCCATCCTCGGCGCGCCTTGCGGGGTCATTGAGGCGCTCGCCGCCGAGATCGTTGCCGGCTTGTCGGGGCGTTTTGCCTGTGCCTGGCTTGATGCCGACCACGCCGCCGCTGATACGCCGCCGGGCATGCTGGCCGCGGGCGCTTTGCTGGACTGGACCGAAGCGGGCGACACGCATCGTTTGCTGAGCTCCGGCAAGCCGGGTCCGCAGCAGTTTCGCGCCCTGTTCAACGACGCCGACCTGGTGTTGGTCAATGGCAACCACCACGCGGCCAGCCGCCAAATCGTCATCATCGACCCGGCCAAGGAAGCCTCGCTGCGCAAACGCAGGGAACAACTGACCGACATTCGGCTGATCCTGCTCGCCGACCCCTCCGTGCCAGTGTTCGATTTTATCGAAGAACTGCTGCCCGACCCGGCGGCCGTGCCCCGGCTGCGGCTCGACGACCGCGCTGGTATTTTGCATTTTTTGGAAAAAAACATGGTGATTCCCCCGCTTTACGGGCTGGTGCTGGCGGGCGGGCACAGCCGGCGAATGGGGCGCGACAAAGGAGAAATCTGCTGGCACGGCCGGCCGCAACGCGAGCACCTGGCCGAATTGCTCGGCAAGCACTGCGAGAAGGTGTTTCTTTCCGTGCGACCCGATCAGGGGCTGGCCAGCAACTGGCCTTTGCTGCCCGATACGTTTACCGAATTGGGCCCGATGGGCGCTATTTTATCGGCTTTTCGCGCGCACCCCGACGCCGCCTGGCTGGTAGCCGCCTGCGACCTGCCTTTGCTCGACGAAGCGACCCTCGATTTTTTGATCAAAAACCGCCAGCCTGGGGCCTTTGCAACTTCTTTCAAAAGTCCGGAATACGGCTGGTCCGAGCCTTTGGTCGCCATTTGGGAACCGAAAAGCTACGCCCGCGCGCTTTCTTTTCTTGCCCAGGGCTACTCTTGTCCGCGCAAAGTGTTGATCAACAGCGATGTATGCACTCTGGACGCGCCGTCGCCGGAGGCCTTGTCCAACGTGAATACCCCGCATGAACTCGAACAACTCCGTCATCTATTCAAACTGCCCCTATGATTGAAGTGACCGTCGTGACCTTCGGCATCGCCCGCTCGATCTGCGGCGAACGCCGCTTTGTCCTGCAAGTTCCGGCTGACACGACCAGCGACGAGTTGCTGTATGTTTTGAAGGAAAAATACCCGGCACTGAATGCCCTGGTTTCCCTGCAACTGGCTGTGAATGAGGAATATGCCGCCTCCGGGCTTGTTTTGCAGCAGGGCGACGAAGTGGCGCTGATTCCGCCGGTCAGCGGTGGGTAAAAGTTTGTAAAAATGATTTTTTTTAAAAATGGCACATGCAAACAGACATTCAACTGAGGGACGAACCGCTTGATTTCGAGGCTTGTACGCGATGGGTCATGCAACCCGCCTGCGGTGGCATCGACGTTTTTATCGGTACGGTGCGCAATGCGACAAAAGGCAAGACGGTGCTGCGGCTCGAATTTGAGGCTTACGAGCCGATGGCCCTGCGTGAAATGCGCAAAATTGTGGAGGAAGCGGCCGGTCGGTGGCCCTTGCATGCTGTGGCTTTGCACCATCGCACGGGCGTGTTGTTGCCGGGCGAGATCGCCGTGGTGATCGCCGTGGCGGCGGCGCACCGCGATGCGGCTTTCGCGGCCTGTCGTTTCGTGAT
The DNA here is from genome assembly GCA_044226205.1 of Saprospiraceae bacterium. GTDB lineage: Bacteria > Bacteroidota > Bacteroidia > Chitinophagales > Saprospiraceae > M3007. Next base: position 179,896 of record JBGAHL010000004.1, on the reverse strand, counting down.
CGATACCCTGAAAGAAACGGTTCCGATCTGGAAAAAAGAGGTTTTTGAGGACGGGGAAGTGTGGGTGGCGGCGCATGCCTGATGCACGGCATTACGGCTAAAAAAACACGTTCATTTTCACCGCAAAGGCGCGGAGGCGCGGAGGAATTCGCGAGCCCTTTGCGCTCTTTTGCACATTTTTACCGCAGAGACGCGGAGACGCGGAGAAATTCGCGAACCCTTTGCGTCTCCGCGCCTTTGCGGTGAAAACCCTATTTAAACAGCACTTCCAGTCCGGCAAAAAACACGAGCGCGGCGGTGAGCCGGCGGATGAGCAACAGGCTGAATCGCCGCTGACTGACCCGCGACCCGACCTGGCCGCCCAGCAAAACGGCACCGCAAAGCAACAGGGTACGTTGCCAATCGATCGCGTCGGGTAAATGCGACATTTGCCCGGCCAGCCCCGCCAGAGAATTGGCCAGAATGAATACGCTTGCCGTGGCTGCGATTTTTTTGGCGCTGTCCCATCGAAAAAAATGAAGCATCGGCGACAGGAAAATGCCGCCGCCGATGCCGACCATGCCCGACAGCCAGCCTGTGCCGGCGCCCGCCAACGCGTCGAACCAGCGGCGCGGCGCGGCTTTACCCGTTTCGTTGGCCCGGTCGCGGGGCTGCAACCAGAGCAAAAGACCGGCTGTCAACAGGCTGATTCCCAATATTTTAAAAAAAACAGCCTCGTGCAAACGCATGGAAGCGCCGAGGAATGCCGCCGGCACGCTGGCTGCCACGAGAGGCAGGATCTTGCGGAAATCAAGTTGGCCATGCCGCCAGTACACCAGCACGCCGCCGCTGACCACGATCACGTTGCAGAGCAAGGCATTGAGGCGAATTTCGGCGAAAGGCAGGCCCGCGAGGGCCAGCAAGGCGAGGTAACTGGAACCGCCGCCGAACCCCACGGAGGCGTAAATGAAGGCGATCAGGCAAAAACCAAGGGCAAGCAGGAACTCGGAAAACATGTATTATTTTGAAAAACAAGGGCTTGACGCTTCATTGAACATATCGGGACGGACCCAGCCGGTTTTCCCGTTCACACTGATTTTGAAATAGTACTCTTCGCTGCCCATCCGCTTTATTTTGGCAATCTGAACCACTTTTACCTCCTTTTTGTCGAACCCGAGCTGGATGGAACCAACCTGCGGCGAATCCATGGCGGGGTCTTTGTAAAGGGTGGTATGGCCGGACAGGGTCATGGTGCAATCGGGCGCAGGATCAAAAAGTTGAGGGGTGGGAAACATCGAAATCAGGACCATTCGGCCGAAGTACAGGACGACGCATAGCAGGGCCACGAAAATCAGGCCGTAAATCCCCAGTGCCCAGGCGCCGTATTTTTTGGTTTTGCGAAAAATTTCTTCCCTGTTGAATTCGTCGGAGTTGAAGTTGGGGTCGTCAATGATTTTCACCAGTTGAAGCAGCCTTTCCCTGATCTTGTTGCGTTCTATGTTCATCTGCGTCAGGTCAGCCGTGCCGCTCAGGTTGACTTTTTGCAGGTTTCTCAATTGTCCGCGAAGGCTCAGGGATTGATTGACGACGTATTTCCAACGGGAAGCGTCGATGCCGGCCGGGGCATCGTCTGCCGATCCAGCGATGAAATTCAGGGCGTTTTCGATCTCGTCGGAAGCGATAAACGATTGCAGGGTTTGCGAGAGATTTTGGCTTGTCATCAGATGGAAGGTTTGGACGGGTTCGAAAGGGATACTCGCAAATATCGCTATTGAACGCCTCAGTTCGCGACTAATTTTCAATTACTCCAGGCGAGCCCTCGCATCTTTCATGCCCGGAAGCCTGTGCCGAACCGCTACCTTTACCGCTTCATGCGCCGTTCATTTTTGCAAAAAATACCCCCCGTCAGTACGCCCCGCGCCATGCAGATTTTCCAGGTCATGCGGGTGGGCTCGGTTGTGCTGACGAGCATTTTGCTGGCCAAAAGCCGCTTGTCGCTCGCGGAGATCGGGGTGTACGAGACCTTGCTTTACCTCGGCACGGTAGCGGCGTTTTTTTGGGTCAACGGCTTGTTGCAGGGGCTGACGCCCGTGTATTCAAGGCTGGATGAGGCTTCGCGCAAACGCTTCGTTTTCAACAGTTTTCTGGTGTTTTGCGGCATCGCAACGCTGTTGTTTCTGGTGCTGGTGCTGGGCAAACCCATCGCGCTGCCTGCCCTGACCGGCCGTCCCGACGTCGCTTATTTTCCGCTTTTTTGCGGCTACCTTTTGTTCAATTTGCCCAGCCTGCCGGTCGAGTACTACTACCTGTTGCGCAACAAACCCGTGCACATTATCTGGTGGGGAGCGGTCACGTTTTCGCTGCATATCGCGGCTTTGTTCGTGCCCGTGCAGCTGGGCTGGGGGCTGGAAGGCGGCTTGTGGAGCCTGCTCACGCTGTCCCTTCTGAAATGGGTGTGGGCGCTCGGTCTTGTGTTGCGGTATGGCGAATGGCGCATCGACCGCGAATTGATCCGCCATTACCTACAGTTTTCGTGGCCGCTGATCCTGAACACACTGGTAGCCAACCTGACGCCCCTCTTCGACAACTGGCTGGTGGGCTGGTGGTTTCACGACGACGCCACGTTTGCGCTGTTTCGGTACGGATCGCGAGAGTTGCCGCTGGCGACGGCCCTGGCCACAGCGCTGGGCACGGCCATGATCCCCCGTTTGGTGGCCCACCCGGACGAAGGGCTGGCCGAAATGAAAACGCGGAGCCGGCGGATGTTTCACTTCCTTTTTCCGGTCACGGTGGCCTTGTTGTTGTGGTCCGACAAGTTGTTTCCGCTGGTGTTCAACCCCGAATTTGTCGGCAGCGCCGTCTTGTTCAACATTTATCTGCTGCGCACGGCCAGCCGGGTTTTGCTGCCCAATTCCATCGTGCTGGCCAGGGGCGAAGCCAGGGCAATCCTGTGGGTGAGCGTCGCCGAATTTGCCGTAAAAATTGCCCTCAGTGTGCTGCTGATTCGCTACTGGGGCCTCGCGGGCGTGGCCTGGTCGGCCGTCCTGGCTTTTTGGGTGGAAAAAATAGGGTTGATGTGGTACCTCGAAGCGCGTTTGAAGGTCAGGTCGAAAGACTGGCTCGACTGGCGCTGGTACCTGTTTTACAGTTTGTTGCTATTCGCCACTTTTTTTGTCTGGATAAGTTGAAGAAGGGGGGATAATTACCCCCTCCTGGTCGTTCAAATTATTGCCCCTGATAATTCGGGTCCATCCAGAACGGCTCCCAGATGTGCCCGTCGAGGTCGCTGAAACTTCGGCTGTACATGAAGCCCATGTCCTGGGGCGGGCGGTTTTCGGTGGCGCCGGCCGCGAGGGCGGTGCTCGTCAGCTCGTCGACCCGGGCTTTGGAATCGTAGGAGAGGGCGGTGAGCACTTCCGAGCTTTGGCGGGCATCCACGAGGCTTTTATGCGTAAAACTCTGGAAAAAAGGTTTCACCAGCAGCATCACGAAGGCCACGTCGTTGACGATCATGCAGGTGGCGTTTTCATCGGTAAATTGGGGATTGAAGGAAAAGCCGAGCCTGGTGAAAAATTCGACGGATTTGTTCAGGTCGCTGACTGCGAGATTGACAAAGATTTTTGTTGCCATAGCTATTGAGTTGTACAAAGTAGTTTTCAGATAAGGTGACTCATCAATTTCACCGCAAAGGCGCGAAGGCGTGGAGAAATTCGCAACCCCTTTGCGCCTTCGCGCCTTTGCGGTGAAATTGATGAGTCACCAGATGCTTTACGCAGATTCAAGTACGCCCAGATCGATCTTTTTCATGCCCAGCATGGCAGCCAGGACGCGCTGCGCTTTTTGCGGGTCGGGATGATTGAGCAAGGACCCCAGATTGGAAGGGACAATTTGCCACGAGATGCCAAAACGGTCTTTTAGCCAGCCGCAGGCTTCTTCGGAGCCGCCATCGGACATTTTTTCCCAGTAGTGGTCGATTTCATCCTGCGTCTGGCAGTTGACCACAAAGGAAATCGCCGAACTGAACTCGATCTGGGTGCAGCCATTCAAGGCTACGAACTCCTGCCCGTCGAGCACAAAACTGATCGTGAGCACGGACCCTTTGGGCATGGGCGCACCCTCGCCGTAGTACGTAATGTTGCGGATTTCCGCGTTTTTAAACACGGATGTATAAAAACGGGCGGCTTCCTCGGCGTTTTGATCAAACCAGAGAAAAGTGGTTATTTTTGACATGGCTCAATTTCAATTGTTTTGTTTTAATATTTTGCTGACACAAAGGTAGAGGGCTAAGTGCGACCCGAAAGGGGGAGATTGCGGCAATCTAGAGGGGTTTATTCGACATATTTTGTTTTAAAAAAGTTACTACCTTTGACTTATGAAACATATTTCCATCCTCGTGCCGGAGTCTTCCGTGCTGGTCAGCATCGGCGATCCGCGTTATCTGTTTACGGCGGCCAATATGTTTTTAACGCAGGCCGGCCGGGCCCCGTTGTTCGAGGTAAAACTGGTGGGCCTGCGCACGGATGTCGGGCTGGATCAGGGTCAATTTACCGTACATGCCGATGCTTTGATCGGTGAAATCGAACAAACCGACCTGATCGTGATCCCCGCGCTTTTCGGCGATGTGCCAGGCGCGCTTGCTGCCAACGAGGCGTTTATTCCCTGGATAAAAAAACAATACGAACAGGGCGCCGAGCTCGCCAGTTTGTGTATCGGTGCGTTTTTGCTGGCCTCCACCGGCTTGCTCGACGGCAAAAAATGCTCGACCCACTGGGCCTATTCCGGCTTGTTCCGCCAGATGTTCCCCGAGGTTTGCCTTGTCGACGATAAAATCGTCACCGAAGAACAACGCATTTATTCCAGCGGGGGGGCCAGTTCCTACTGGAATTTGCTGCTTTACCTGCTCGAAAAATACACCGACCGAAGCATCGCCATTCAGGCGGCGAAATATTTTGCCATCGAGATCGATCGGGGCAGCCAGTCGGTTTTTATGATTTTCAACGGGCAGAAAAACCACGACGACGAGCCCATCCGGCAGGCGCAGCACTTTATCGAGTCGCATGTTGCCGACCGTATTTCCGTCGACGATCTGGCGGCCAGCGTGGCCATCGGAAGGCGCAATTTCGAGCGGCGTTTTAAAAAAGCCACCCACAACACGCCGGTGGAATACATCCAGCGGGTCAAGATGGAGGCGGCCAAAAAACACCTCGAAACCGGCCGCCTGAACGTGAATGAAGTGATGTACGAAGTGGGCTATTCCGACCTGAAAGCCTTTCGTTCGGTGTTCAAAAAAGTGACGGGCATGGCGCCCGTGCAGTACCGCAACAAGTACGCATTCGGACTGGACAACTGATCCCCGAGCGTCTTTTACACCGCGGCCATCGTCGCTTTTATCACCTCCTCGCTGCTCTCCCAATACCACCATTCCAGCCCGGGGATATCGCCACCGGGATTAGGCTGCACCACTTTTTTCCGGCCGGTGAGGTGAAATTCCCGGGCCCCGGTGACCGCGGCGATGTCGTGAATATTTTTGGGAGAAATACCCGCGCCCGGCATGACGGTGATCCGGCCGGCTGCTTTTTCAACCAGGTCTTTTAACAAAAATCGGCCCTCGAATGCCGTTGTGGACTGTCCGGAACTCAACACCCGGACGAATCCGAGGGCGATCAGCGTTTCCAGGGCTTCAAACGGGCTGCGGGTGTAGTCGAAGGCTCTGTGGCAGGTGACGGGAAGGGGGCCGGCGGCATCGCGCAGGGCTTCGAGCGCCCGAATATCGAGGTCGCCATTGCGGTCGAGGGCGCCGACAACGACCCCGGCTGCGCCCGCTTCGCGGCAAAAGCGGACATCGTCGAGCATGAGGTCCAGTTCGCGTTCGTCGTAGCAAAAATTGCCCTCCCGGGGGCGTATGAGCACATGTGCAGGGATATCGACCTGCTCGACCACGGCCCGGATGGCGCCCGGCGAAGGGGTGAGACCACCGCCGTCGAGGGCGGAGCAAAATTCGAGGCGATGGGCGCCTGCGCGCTGGGCGGCAAGGGCAGATTGAAGATTGACGGCGCAGATTTCGAAAAGCATGCCGGTAGGGTAGTGTTAAAAAGGGTGGATGGATAGCGCAAAAATAGTTGCTATCTTCGGGCATCCCTGTTTCCTTTGCCGCCTATGCATTATTTACGTTCGATCGGATTTCTGCTCCTCTGTTGTGGTATTGCCGCGACGGCTTCGGGGCAGGATTTGCACTTTTCACAATTCACCCAACATCCGCTGCACTACAACCCCGCGCAGACCGGCGCTTTTCAGGGCAGCTGGCGCGCCGGCGCGATCTATCGTGGGCAATGGTTGAGCGTGCCGGTCAATTACCGCTCGTTTGCTGGGGCCTTCGATTACAAATTTGCGCCAAAAGGCAGGCATCTGATCGCCGCCGGCGCCCTTCTGCAACACGACGATGCGGGCGATGGCGGCCTGGCCTGGAACCAACTCGGCCTGAGCGTGTCCGCTGCCCATGCCTTGAGCGAAGAACAGGCCCTGAGCGTTGGGTTTGGCCTCGGTTTGGTCCAGCGCAGCGTCGATTTGGGCGGACTTACGTTTAAAAACCAGTGGAACGGCGATGTTTTCGATCCCTCGGCCTCGACGGGCGAAACCCTGAGCCGCTCTTCCGGCTTGTCGCCGAGTGTTGCAGTCGGGCTGTGCTGGCTGTACCGTTCGGCTGAATACCGCCATTCGGCCGAGATCGGCGCGGGCGCCACCCACCTGAACCGGCCAGGGATCAACTTCGCCGAGGATGCCGACCAACGGTTGCCCATCCGCCTGAGCGTGTCGGCAAAAGGATACTATCAGGTGTCGGAACAACTCGATCTGACGGGCTTCGCGCTGGGTCAGCAGATGGCCGACAACCGTGAAATCATTGCCGGCGGCGGGCTGCGCAGGTGGCTGGACGCCACAACGGCGGTGCAGTTCAGCCTGGCCATGCGCCTGGGCGATGCCGTGATTCCCTGTTTCCAGCTGGAACGCGAAGGCTGGACTTTTGGCCTCAGCTACGACTGGAATATCTCCGACTTCGATGTAGCCACCCGCGGGCGGGGCGGTTTGGAACTTTCCGCCGTGTACCGTTCCTTGCCGGCTCCACTGCCCAGGGCAACCAAAAGTTGTCCGATATTTTGATGAGGGTTGATGAGGGTGATAACGGTTGATGAGGGTTGATAAAAGTTTATGAAGGTTGATACTGGTTTTAAAATAACTAATTGATAGTTAGGTATTTATAAAATTTTCCTCAATTATGGAAACTCCTCCTCCCCCGCCTGTTCGTATTCCGGAAGTAGGTACGCGACTGGCGATGATGCTGCTCGATCATGTTATCTTTTCGATAGCCATGTTCATTTTGATCGCGCCTTTCTGGTTTTACTGGATGCTCAATTCCGTAGGACAAATGGAAGCCGGCGCTATGCCTTCCGATTTTTTTAAAGGCATGTGGGTGCTTTTTATTCCCTATGCACTGGCTTTTGCCGTTTACATGAATAAAGACGCAATCGGGGCCAGAAGCCCCGGAAAGCGAATTATGAAGGCCAAGGTTGTCCGGCAGGACACCCTGGAAGCGGCGGGACCATTACGTTGTATGGTGCGCAACCTGACCTTGATTTTCTGGCCTTTGGAAGCCTTGCTGGCCATCATCAACTCCGACCGCCGCCGGCTCGGCGATTACATTGCCGGAACGCGGGTGATCATGCGGGATGCCGCCGAACCGGCAGAGCCGATCCGCTGGGGTAGTGTGGCAGGGGCCTATGCCTCGGGATTAGCGATTATAATTGCCGTAATGCTGCCTTTTTATCTGTTTTTTCAATCGATGGCGGAGAAAATGCCTGTGATGGTCCCGCCGACGCAGGAGCAAGGGTATCAGGAAGACCGCAGCTGGGAGCTCGAACCGCCCCTGCGGGAAGCGCTGGGCAATACTGCCGAGCTCGAAATGGTCCGCGTGTACGAGCGTTCCGCGCCTGTGCCCGGTTGGTTCGTCGTGCTGCACCTGAATGTTGAGGAAACCGACATCGACGACGAAATGTTTCAGAACGAATTGCGTTCCCTTATCCGCCCGGTACTCGAGGAAAAACTCAACGATCTGCCCGTTCAGGGGCGTATGCGCCTGGTCGCCGGAGGCGAGTACCGGACGATTATCCTTTAATAACCGATCTTCTGTTTATGATGCCTTTTATAACCTCTGGCCTGTCGACAAGACAGCGCAATACCGCCCTGTTTTTCCAGGTTTTTCTCTCTTTTTTACTGTTTTTGGCATTGCCGGCGGGTCTGCAGGGGCAGACCGCCCGCACCTACGAGCGCGCCGGTGACCGCGCTTTCCGGCAAAAGGATTACAGTGCTGCCATGGAGCATTACAGCGCGGCTTTGAACAAAAAAAAGGGCAAAATATCGCTGCAATGGAAGTACGCCGAGGCTGCACGGATGAACTCCGCTTTTGTCGAAGCGGAAAAATTCTACCGCTCGGTCGCTTCCGATGAAAAAGGCGCGGGCAGGTTTCCCTTGCTCGATTTTCGTCTGGGCGAATTGCGCCGCAACCAGGGCGATTACGAGGGCGCGCTGGCGTATTTTGAAAAATTCAAAAAGGAAAGCGGCAAAAATGCAGACCCGGCTTCTCTGCAAAAAGCCGATGAATGGATGGCCGGTTGCCGCTGGGCGATGGCGCAGGGCCCGCGCAACGACGGGCTTCGAATCACGCACCTCGACCAGAAAATCAACAGCCCGTACAGCGACTTTGCCCCGGTTTCGGTAGGCGACACGCTCTTTTTCTCCTCTTACCGCTTCGACAAGCGCGGCGACCGTTCGAAAAACAAGGCCAAAATCACGAAAATCCTGCTTTCCATCCGGGGGGGGCGCGTACGTGAGCCGGCGCGCGGTTTTCCGGCGACTGATTCGGCGCATGTGGCGCACACAGCCTTTACGCCCGACGGGAATTTTATGTTTTTTACCATTTGTAAAAATGCGAACGCGGGCGATATCCGTTGCGAGCTGTGGCTGACGCTGAAAGATCGCAAAGGCCGCTGGGTCAAGCCTTTGCGTTTGCCCGAGCCCGTCAATTTGCCGGGATACACCAGCACCCAGCCGGCGGTCGGGTACGACGCTGTGGCGCAAGGCCCCGTGTTGTGGTTTGCGAGCGACCGGCCAGGCGGGCAAGGCGGCATGGACCTCTGGTCGCTGCCGCTGGACACCATCTGGTTTTGCCCCTGCACGCTGCCGGAAGGCGGCAAAAAAATGACGCACCCGCCGGCATTTGCACAGCCGGTCAATGCTGCCGCCCCGGTGAACAGCGCCGCCAATGAAATTACGCCGTTTTTCGACGGCCGTACGCAAACCCTTTGGTTCAGCAGCGATGGCCGCGACGGATTCGGCGGGTACGATATTTTTTCGGCAAAAAAGGATTCGACCGAATTTGAAGCGCCTGTCAATGCAGGCCCTGAACTTAATTCATCGTACAACGACCTCTATTTTTTCCTTCGCCCCGACGGGTACGACGGCTTTTTCAGCAGCAACCGGCCAGGATCGATTTTCCTCGACCCGGCCAATCAAACTTGCTGCAACGACATTTTCGCTTTCAGCTACCCGCGGCCCGTCGATACCACTGCACAGGTAAAGGCACCCGCTCCGCAACCCGGCACGCCCATTCAGCGCCGCTTGATCCCGATGGACCAGTTGCAGCCAAATGAGGAGCCCGAGACGCCCAAACTGGACGATTTTGTGGGCCTGCCGCTCTTTTTCGACAACGACGAACCTGACCGCAGGACCCGCCGAACGACCACCCGCAAAACCTACGAAGAAACCGCACAGGCCTATCTGGGCCGTCAGGACGAATACCGCGAGCGTTTTTCACAAGGGCTGACCGGCGCGCGACGTGAAACCGCGGAAGCGACGCTGGATGCTTTTTTTGACGACGAAGTACGACGCGGCTACGACCGCCTGGGTCTATTGAGTGAAATCCTGCTGGACGAACTCAAATCAGGCGCTACCGTGGAGGTGGTGATCAAGGGATACACCAGCCCCAGGGCTGAGAGCGATTACAACCTGCACCTCGGAAAACGAAGGGTAAGCAGCGTGCGCAATCACTTTACTTCCTGGAACAGCGGGGCCTTGCAGGTTTTTTTACAAAACGGGCAATTAAAAATCTCCGAAGAAAGTTTTGGGGAAACCACGGCACGGCGCGACATTAGCGACCGTTTGGACGACGAACGAAATTCCATTTACAGCCCCGAAGCCGCCAGAGAAAGAAGAGTGGAAATCGTGGGCATCCGCCGAAAACAATGAGGCGAATCAGTGAAAAATTTTTTTTGTTGTTTCAATACCCATTCGTTTAAATTTGCCGCTAACGGAGCAGGCGCGACCGCCGCGGTTTAATACTATCGCGCTGATTATCAATAACCAAAAACTCCTACCATTGGCAAAAAAACGTGTTGTAAAAGACTATGATGCCTTGCCGGAAGAAACGATCCGGCTGGTGAAGATGAAATATCCGAACGGGTATGCTGATAACCTCCTCTTCTACACAGACAAGGAAGGCAAAAAAGTATCGGCTCTCCCCTTTGAAACGGACGATACTTACTACCTCATCCGCATGACCGTGCTGGAGGCCAAACGCCTCGTCAAGGACGATGAGGATTTCGATGATGATGGCGTACTGCGCGAGGACTTCGCCGACGTCGAAGTGGATTCCGAATTTGACGGCCAGGGTGAAGAAGATGATGACATAGGTGATGGCGGTTCGGATGAAGATGATCACATCATCGTGACGCGCCGGCGCGACGAGGAGGAGGATGATATTCCGGACGACAGCGAATATTGATCGCCCTTTTATCGCCAAATACCGCGAACCCGGCTTGCACATGGATGCAAGCCGGGTTCTTTTTTTGCCTTTTGCATCGGGCGTTTTCATTTTTTTACATCTTTGCTGCCAGCCGCCGGAAAATATTTTCCGGCCCGATCTACCTGTTGACCAACAAAACTTTTAACCACTACATGGCTGGCTCTTCTTACACATCTTCCTCTGCCACCACTCCAAAACCGCTGTTGTCGGTACGCGACATCTGGAATATGAGTTTCGGATTTTTGGGTATTCAGGCAGGCTTTGCCCTTCAAAATTCCAATGCCAGCGGTATTCTTCAGCGATACGGAGCGCACGTGGAAGAGCTGCCCAATTTCTGGCTGGTGGCTCCGATCGTAGGCATGATCGTTCAGCCGATCATCGGCTATTATTCCGATCGTACCTGGGTAAAAATGGGTCGCCGCAAGCCTTATTTCCTGGCTGGCGCTATTACGGCTTGCTTCGGTATGATGCTGATGCCCAACGCGGGAGTCCTTTCCTCTGCCTTGCCGCCGGTGCTCATGGGGGCGGGCATGCTTATGCTGATGGATGCCTCATTCAACGTGGCCATGGAACCTTTCCGGGCGCTGGTGGCCGACAAATTATCCACCGAGCAACGGACCCTCGGCTTCTCCGTTCAGACTGCCCTCATCGGGGTGGGAGCCGTGATCGGTTCCTGGCTGCCCTGGTTTTTGGCTAAAAAAGCGGGGGTAGCCGACGTGGCCGGGCAAGGTTTGGTGCCGGAAAACATCAAATGGTCGTTTTACATCGGGGCCGCGATATTTCTGGGCGCCATCCTGTGGACCGTCACGACCACCAAAGAATATCCGCCGGAAGTCCACTCCAGGTTTTCCGGTGAAGAAAACAAACAGGAGAAAGGCGGTATCGGACTGATATTCAAAGACTTCGCTGCCATGCCCAAAACCATGCGGCAACTCGGGCTGGTTCAGTTTTTCTCCTGGTTCGGGCTGTTCTCCATGTGGGTTTTTACACATCCGGCCATAGCGCATAACGTGTACGGATGCGCCATCGATGACACGACCTCCCAGGCGTACAGCGATGCGGGCAACTGGACGGGCATCATTTTCGGGGTGTACAATGCCGTGTCGGCAGTTTATGCCTTGCTATTACCCAAAATCGCGGCGCGACTGGGCCGCAAACGCACCCATGCAATGTCGCTGATCATCGGCGGGCTCGGGCTTATATCCATCTATTTCGCCAAAACCCCGGAGTTTCTGATCTTTTCCATGGTCGGAGTCGGTATTGCCTGGGCCAGTATCCTTGCGATGCCCTACGCAATTCTCGGCGGCGCCTTGCCCGCCAACAAGATGGGTGTGTACATGGGTATTTTCAACTTTTTTATCACCATTCCGCAAGTAGTTTCGGGCGTTGCCAACCGACCCATCGTCAAATATGTTTACGGGAGCAATGCTATTTATGCCATAGTGATGGCCGGCGTCTTTTTCCTCCTGGCTGCCGCGGCGGTCAATTTTGTGGAGGATAAAGACGATCTTGTACAATCGAACAAAAAAGTGACTGCATAATGTCGACATTTCAAATGAATCCAAAGTTGAGGGCTGTGATAGCGGTCGTGGCGGGCGTAGTCGTGGCGAGCCTGGTGTCGGTAGCCGTAAAAATTTACATGAATTACGAACCGCCGGCAGACATGGATTTCAACGATTCGCTCCAGATGAAAGCCTGGGTGGAAAGCTTTCCGGCTACGACCTTGTATTATATCATTGCCGGCTACGCATTCGGTGCTTTCGTCGGCGGCTGGCTGACCAACAAACTGGCGCAGCCAACCCATTACCGCCCGGCTTTGGTGACGGGTATGGCCTTGTTTTTTTATAGTTTTGTCGATCTGGCGACCATTCCGCATCCCGAGTGGTTTATGTGGGCGGCCACGGTAAGTCTTGTCTTGTTTGCCTGGCTGGGCGGGCTGTTTGTGCCCCGAAAAACTTCGTCCTGACAACTATTTTATTCATTCACCAAAACAAATTTGCCTTATGGAACTCTCTCAAATCCTTGCGATTTTGCTCATCGGCGCCGTTTCAGGATGGCTCGCCGGAATTATTCGTCAGGGCTACGGCTTTGGCCTCTGGGGCAATATGATTGTCGGCGTACTCGGCGCTTTTGTGGGCGGCTGGCTGTTTGAACGCCTCAATTTCCACATCGGCACCGGCCTGCTGAATCAGATTTTTACCTCTGTCATCGGCGCGCTCGTGTTGCTCTTTGTGATCGGATTGTTTAAGAATAAATAAGGTTTATCCATGTCGATGAGGTTGATAAAGGATATTATCAACCTCATCCATTCCCTTCTCCCTCCACCTGCTATGATTCGTCCCCTTTTTGCTTTTTCGCTTTGCCTGCTCCCGTTGATTGGGTCAAGTTGCAGGAATTATTTCGGCAATCCTTACGAATACCAGGCGCCCAGAGTCGTGCCGGTGAACACGGCCGATCTGCGGGTTGAGCCGGCAAACTGGTGGACCGGATTGAAACACAATCAGGTGGAGCTGTTGGTGCAATACCCCGAACTGGCCGGCTACGAAGTGAAACTGGGCCCGTCCAAAGGCGTGAAGTTGCTCAAAACCGAACGCGGCGATAGTCCCAACTACCTTTTTGTTACGCTCGAAATCGGGGCCGGCGCTCCGCCGCAAAAGGTGCCGATCGTGTTCTCAAAAGGCAAACAGTCGTTTACCCATGAATACCCGATCCTGCTGCGCGACCTTGGCCTGAAAGCCCAGGGAGTCAGCCCGCGCGATGTGATCTACCTGATCATGCCCGACCGTTTTTCCAACGGCGACCCCTCCAACGACAACGTGGCCGGTATGCTCGAAGGCCTGGCGCGCGACTCCCTCACCGGCCGACACGGCGGTGATATTCAGGGAATTATCAATCACCTTGACTACATGCAGGAACTGGGTGTGTCGGCCATTTGGCTCAACCCGGAACTGGAAAACGACCAACGCCAGGGCAGTTACCACGGCTACGCGGTGACCGACCATTACCGGGTGGATCGTCGTTTCGGAAGCAATGAACTCTTCCGCGATTTTGTGCGCGCCTGCCACGAACGCAACATCAAGGTGATCAGGGATGTCGTGCTGAATCACATTGGTATCAACCATTACTGGATGCACGACCTGCCTTGCAAGGACTGGGTGAATCAGTGGCCTGAATTTACCCGCACCACTTACCGCGCTCCGACCCTTATCGATCCCTATGCCTCTGAATGGGATAAAAAATATTTCTCCGACGGCTGGTTCGATACATCCATGCCCGACCTCAACCAGCGCAACCCGCATGTCGCGATCTATCTGATCCAGCAGGCAATCTGGTGGGTCGAATATGCCGGCATCGACGATTTCCGCATCGATACCTACACGTATTCCGATCAGGCATTTTGCAGTCGCTGGTGCCGCGAACTGCGGGAAGAATACCCGAACCTCAACATGTTTGGCGAAGTGTGGGAATACGGCGTCAGCGTGCAGGGCTACTTTGCCGACAACCAGCCCGCCACCCGAACGGGCTTCGATTCCAACCTGCCCTCGGTCGTCGATTTTCAATTGTGTTTTGCCATGCAGGAAGCCCTTTCCAGACCGCAAGGCTGGACTGAAGGCTCTTCAAGGGTGTATTACACGCTTGCCAAAGACTACATCTACGAGCACCCGCAGCGCAACGTGATCATGCTCGACAACCACGATATGACGCGGTTTTTCACGACGGTAGGGGAGGATTTGAACAAATTCAAAAGCGGCATGGCTTTCCTGCTGACCACCCGCGGCATCCCGCAGATTTATTACGCCACTGAAATCCTGGGCACCGGCAACGAGCGCCCCTCGCACGGCAATATTCGCAAGGACTTCCCCGGCGGCTGGCCCGGCGACCCGGTCAATAAGTTCGCCGCCACGGGCCGTACGCCGGCCGAAAACGAGGCCTTCGATTTTGTCCGCACCCTCATTCATTACCGCAACGCCACCCCGGCGCTCCAGACCGGCAAACTCATGCAGTTCGTCCCCGAGGATGATCTCTACACTTACTTCCGGTACGACGACAACAAAACCGTGATGGTGACGCTGAATACTTCCGGCATGGACAAGGTGCTGAAAACCACTCGTTTTGAAGAAAGAATGAAGGGTTTCAGCAAAGCCCGTAACGTGGTGACCGGGGCGATGATCAACGATTTGTCGAGCCTCCCGGTTGGTAAAAACCAGCCACTTGTACTTGAGTTGATCCGTTAAACACCCCGTTTATTTCAACAACAACAAACGACCGTATTCGGATGTGTACAGGGTTTGTGTGCCGGGAAAACGTTGTTGCAGTGAATCGATCTGCTCAGGTTGCGACACCAGCACCTTTTGCCCGGCCGACGCCTCTTTGAAATCGGTATAAACGGGCATCTGAACACCGAAGCGCTGCCGGAAGGATTTTTGGTAAAATTTGACCTGATCGAGGTGCTCGGGATGTTTGACTTTTTTCAAAACGGCATAATCCAGCCAGTCCGGGTGCTCCTGCAACAGCTGGTTGATGACAACGCCTTCCCGCTCGAAGTCCGCCATTTTATCGGGTTGATATTCAATCTTTTCGGCGACGAGCAGGAAAGACCGCCAGCACAGGAGCAAGGCTATTCCCGGGGCGATCGCCCAGTCTGGAGCCCCTTGAAACTTCCGTGCAAGCCAACCCGCGGCTTCCGCCACAGCCAGCCCGAAGATCAGGGCAAAGAAGGGATACAAAGGCGCATCGTACCATTCCAGTTTGACCGGCGGCCAGGAAATAAAGGCCAGGTAGCCGGCCGCGATCAGCCAGCACCAGCCGAAAAAACGGCGAATTGCCCCGGGCCCCATCAGGAAAAAAGCCGGGAGGGTCAGCGGAAGGAAATAGATCAGTGGATAGCGTTTGA
This sequence comes from Saprospiraceae bacterium, assembly GCA_044226205.1. Taxonomy (GTDB): domain Bacteria; phylum Bacteroidota; class Bacteroidia; order Chitinophagales; family Saprospiraceae; genus M3007. Next base: position 164,171 of record JBGAHL010000004.1, on the reverse strand, counting down.
GTTCGGTGAAGTTGCGCAGGTAAAACCAGGCATCGTGCTTGTGCCAGGCCAGCCCTTCCCCTGAAAAGCGGTTGAACTCCGACTTTTTGACCAGCGCCCAGTAGCCGGGCGTTTGCCATTCGCGCAGCAGATAGTAGCTCGCACAGGCGAGCAGGGCCAGTCCGCCGTACAGGTAAAGCGACTTGTAAGGCAATACTTTGCGGTAGTTTTGGGGAAACAGCGCGATCAGACCCAGAAAGGGCAACAGCAGAAGTCCGGGCATGCCTTTGCACAGAAACGAGGCCCAAACCATCAGCGCCATGGTCGCGAAAGTGCGGTCCGGCGAACGGTTTTCCAGCAGGTATCGCGCGAAATACAAACTGTACAAGGTCACAAAAAGGGTCTGGACCGCGTCGAGATCGGCGGTGCGGCCCATGTGCGGCCCGATAAAACCGGGGGAAGCCAGGAAGAACAAAACAGAAACGACACCCGCGAGCCGTGATTTTAACACCTCGCTGCAAAACCAGAACAACAGCAAGGCGATCGCCACGCCGGCCAGCGCCGACGGCAGGCGGACGCCCAGTTCAGTACAGCCAAACAGTTTCATGCTGCCTGCCTGAATCCAGAGCACGAGCGGCGGCTTGTAATTCCAGTGGTCGATCTCCCCGTCCATGCGATAATCCAGCCAATGGCCGTTTTGTACAATTTCGACACTGTTGTTGGCATAACGGGCTTCATCCCATTGAAAAATCGGAAATTTCCCCAGGTCATGGAAAAACGGATAAGCCGCCAGCAGGGCGACTGCGATGCCGGTAACCCACGGCAACCAGATGTTTCTGTTGAGTGACGCCATAGTAATGCGGCAAATCTCCTACGTTTGTCGCGATATTTGATAATTTGCATTTCATGAAATACAAACTCCTCTGCCTTTTGTGGGCAATTTTATTCATGTCTGGCCTTGCGTTTGGCCAGTTGCCCAATCTTATTCCCTTTCCCTACGACAGCACCAAGGTCGCCACGGGCGATAGCGCGATGGTCGTCACGGCGCATCCGCTGGCCACCAGGGTTGGCATCATGATTTTACAACAAGGGGGCAATGCCGCCGATGCAGCGGTAGCCGTGCAGTTTACACTGGCCGTGGTGTATCCGCAGGCCGGCAATATCGGCGGCGGCGGCTTTTTGGTGTACCGCGACCAAAAAGGCAAAACTGCCGCGCTCGACTATCGCGAAAAAGCGCCGGCTGCCGCCACGGAAAAAATGTATCAGGATACCGCCGGCAAGGTGATCGACGCCAAAAGCCGCTACGGCATTTTTGCCTGCGGCGTACCGGGCACGGTGGATGGCATGTGGGAATTTCACCAGAAATACGGCAAACTCCCCTGGGCCCGCCTGCTCGACCCCGCTATTCAGTTGGCAGAAAAAGGCTACCAGATCAGCGCACAGGAAGCGGAACACCTCAACAGCGAGCGTATCAATTTCCTGCGTTACAGCGGCATTATGCCCGCTTTTGTTAAAAAAAGCAAGTGGGAAGCCGGCGACTGGCTCATCCAGAAAGACCTCGCCGCCAGTCTGCGCCGCATCGCCGGCGAGGGGCGCGCCGGATTTTATGAAGGCGCAACGGCTGCGCTCATCGAATACGAGATGGGCAAACGCGGCGGCCTGATGACCAGAGAAGACCTGCTCAACTACCACAGCGTCTGGCGAACGCCGCTGGAGTTCGACTGGCAGGGACTGCATTTTATCACCATGCCGCCGCCTTCCAGCGGAGGGATTATTCTGGCTCAATTGCTGAAAATGACCGGCCAGTACCCCCTGGCCAGCTACGGCTTTCATACCAGCGCTTCCATCCACCTGATGGCGGAGGCAGAACGCCGGGCTTTTGCCGATCGCCCGATCTACCTCGGCGACCCGGATTTCAACAAGATTCCAGTGCAACAACTGACCAGCGATGCCTTCGCACAGGAAAGGATCAAAAACTTCCAGGCTGAACGGGTGACGCCGAGCGACCGCGTCGGCACGGGCAGGGTGAAGGAAAGTGAAGAAACGACGCATTACAGCATCGTCGACGCGCAGGGCAATGCCGTGTCGGTCACCACGACGCTCAATGATTCATACGGCAGCAGGGTGGTGGTGTCAGGAGCCGGATTTATTCTGAACAATGAAATGGATGATTTCAGCGCCAAACCCGGCGCTTCCAACCTGTACGGCGCCATCGGGGGCAAACCCAATGCTATCGCTCCCGGCAAACGCCCGCTCAGCAGCATGACGCCCACCATCGTCGCCCGCGACGGCAAAGTGTCGATGGTAGTCGGCACGCCGGGCGGAACGACTATCCCGACCTCCGTATTCCAGATCGTTACCAATGTTTACGTGTTCGGGTTGTCGCTGCCCGAAGCTGTGGCCGCCGGTCGTTTTCATCACCAGTGGCTGCCCGACAAGATCATGATCGAAGAAAACGCCTTCCCGGAAAACGTCATCGATCAACTGCGCGCCAAAGGACACAACGTCGAAACCCGCGGCCCGATCGGTCGCGTGGAGGCGATCATGCGCCTTCCCAACGGGCTTTGGCAAGGCGTCGCCGACCCGCGCGGCGACGACTGTGCGGGCGGTTTTTAGGGCTTGGACAATGGCGTATTTGCGCAGTTGGATGATGTTTAGACCTAGGGATTTACTTATATTTTTTTGAAAAAACCTAGGCGGAGGATAGCGTTTTTTTGTGTTTTAGGTTCAGATGTCTCCCTTCGGTCGACATCTGAACCTAAAAACGAAAAACCTTCTGCCCACCGCCCAGGTACATACTCATATTTCTAAAACAAACACCCAATCGCTCGCTTGCAATCCTTTCCACCCAAAATCGTCATAGCCGGAGCAGGGCGAATTGCCTGGCATTTGGGCCGCCGGCTCAAAGGCAAGGGCATGCCCGTGGCGCACGTCGTGAGCCGAACGGAAAGCCATGCCCGCGAGCTGGCCCAGGCTCTCGGCGCCAGTTATTCCGACGATTGGGACATGGTGCCCGATGATGCCGACTGGCTGTTGATTGCCGTGCGCGACGATGCCATCGACGAAGTGGCGAGGGCTTTGTCCGGCAAATTGTCGGGCGCGCTGGCCACGCATACCTCGGGCGCTACGCCCGGCGTGGTGTTGGCCCCTTATTTCGAACGGTACGGCGTTTTTTACCCCTTGCAATCGTTCTCCCGGGAGCGGACGCCCGTGTGGAGTAAAATTCCGTTCTGCGTCGACGCGGCCGATCAGGCGGATCTTTTGTTTTTAAAAAAAGCGGCCAAGGTCATCGGCAACCTGGTGTATCAGGTGAACGACGCACAACGCGCTATTTTGCATGTTGCGGCTGTGTTTGCCAATAATTTTACCAACCACTGTTTTTCCATCGCCGAAAAACTGCTCGACGAACACGACCTTCCTTTCGAAATGCTGCACCCCCTGATGGAGGAAACGCTTCAAAAGGCCGTGGGCGATTCTCCTGCCCGCATGCAAACGGGGCCTGCCGTGCGGGGCGACACTGAAACTATCCGCCGCCATTTGTCTCTGCTTGCCTTGCATCCCGACTGGCAGGAACTGTACCAAAAACTGTCAGACGACATCCGGCAGGATCGAAATACGGACACGGGCCCGGAAGTGTAGTTTGCTTTTTTGAAATTTAATTTTTTGCAGGCGTGGTTTGCCGGATTTAAAGTCGGTACTTTGAAGTGTATTTTTGTTTTGTACTTGTTTTTCAGTTTTGTTCAAAATAACAAACTGAAATGTAATTTGCCTGCCTAATTTTGTTCCGATGGCAGGTCTTTCGAGGCGAATATTTATCTCGTTTGCATAAGGGACGCTGCACTTTCGCTTTTCATTTGAAATTTCCCGTACCGGCGGGAATCAACCCGGTGCTTTTTTATGCCAAACGCAAGTCTTCGCGCTATCGGGATGTATGTGCCGGATCGCATCATCGACAATCATTATTTTGAAGAAATCATAGAAACGACCGACGAATGGATCGTTTCCCGAACGGGGATCAAAACACGCCGATTTGCCGCTCCCGACCAGTTTACGAGCGATTTGTGTGTGCGCGCCGTGCAGGACCTCGCCGCGCATTACGACGGCACCCTCGAAGATGTTGACATGATTCTGGTGGCCACCGTTTCACCTGACCAACCCATGCCGAGTATGGCCTGCACCGTGCAGTACAAACTGGGTCTGAAAAAGGCCGGCGCGCTGGATATTTACGCAGCCTGCGCGGGGTTTGTTTATGGTATCACCCTGGCCAAAGGGCTGATCGCGGCGGGCACGCACCGCAAAATTCTGGTGCTGGGCGCCGAAACCCTGACCCGCGTGACCGATTATACCGACCGTACTTCCTGCATGTTGTTTGGCGACGGTGCAGGCGCCGTACTCATCGAAGCCGACCCGGTCGGCAATGTCGGTTTTTGTATCACAGGCGCCAGCGGCGAAGGCGGGATCGACCTTTATATTTCCGGGCTGGCCGAACAGATCGATGGACAGCCGATCAAAACCAATCGGAAAATCGTACAAAATGGCCGAAAAGTGTTCAAATGGGCAGTCACCACGGTGGCCGCGCAAATGCCGGGCCTCGCACAGGCCAACGGCCTGACGCTCGACCAGATCGACTGGTTCATCCCGCACAGCGCCAACCTGCGCATTCTGGAAGCCATTTCCAAAGAAACAGGATTCCCTTTGGAAAAAACCCTGGAAAGCATCGTCGATTACGGCAATACCTCGTCGGCAACCATTCCGCTCGCGCTCTGTACCGCCGTGCGCAACGGCCGCGTAAAACAGGGCGACAAGATCATGCTTTTCGGCTTCGGCGGCGGGCTCGCGTACAGCGGGACCGTAATTACCTGGGGTGCATAAATAACAGTATTTCAAGCAAATACACGGGACCAGCAGCGGGTTAGGACAAGTTGCTCTTTGTCCCAGTTCCACTCGGTGCGCGCCTGGCGGCATGCCACTTGCAGGCTGGCATAGTCTTCCGGACGCGCCAGCAGGCCGCGTATCGCTTCGACAAAAGCGTTCACTTCGAGGTCCGGGAGCAACACGGCAACCGGGAATTGCGCTTGCAAGGCCCGGTATTCCGGGAAGTCCATGGTGACCACGGGGACTTCCGCCTGCACGTAGTCGAAAAATTTGTTGGCGAGGGAGTAATAGTAAGACAAGCCATTGTTTTCGAGCAAATTAAGTCCGAGCCAGGCCTGGGCGGTGATAACTTTTAATGCTTCGGGCTGCACGTAACCGAGGAATCGGACCCGGCTTTCCACCCCCAGTTGGCGGGCCAGTTCGCGCAATTCGGCCGACAGATCGCCTTCGCCGGCCAGCCAAAGTTCAAGTTCGGGAAGTTGCTGCATGGCTTGCAGCGCCGTTTCGATGCCACGCCCGGCGTTCAGGGCGCCCTGGTAGAGCAGGAAGCGACATTCGGGCGGCGGAGGCGTCACGACTTTTGGGCGCGGCACATTTCGGACGACTTCGAAGGGGATGCCGTATTTTTTTGAAAAAATAGCGGCCAAAGCCGGGCCGACCGTGTACGCATGGCGGTAAAACGGTAAAAACACCCGCCCCACCATTGCCCAAAACAATCGAACAAAAGGTCGGCCAACCACCTCGGGCACTTCGGTGAAATATTCGTGGGCGTCGAAAACCCTTTTTTTTCCCCGCAACAAAGCAGCCATGGCCCCGGCGGGCAAGCTGTCCAGATCGATGGAACAGATCGCGTCGGCGGGCTGTCGAAGCAGCCAAAAAAACAAAATCAGGTTATATTCTGCATAAAACAGAAAGCCTTTTTCAAACCTGCATCTCAGCCGGTGCTGACGGAAATTCAACGCCGCGAGCGGAATGGAGGCGGGCCGCTGCCGACCGACCAGCGTGACATCGTAGCCTTTTTCTGCGAGTGTGCCGCAAATCCGCTGCATCCGCTGATCGTAACTCAGGTCATTGGTGACGGTAAAAATCAGTCGCTCAGACATCGCAGATTTCAAACCCTTGGCGCAGCGAGGCGAGTCGGTCGGAAGCTTTCGGAATAAATTCCTGGGCTACATAGCCCTGGAAGCCCGTCTCGACGATGGCTTGCATGATGGCAGGATAAAACAATTCCTGCGTGTCGTCGATTTCGTTGCGACCCGGCACGCCGGCGGTGTGGTAGTGTGCGAAATAAGTGTGGTTGTCGCGGATGGTTCGGATCACGTCGCCTTCGTTGATCTGCATGTGGTAGATGTCGTACAGCAGTTTGAAGTTCTCCGAGCCCAGTCGTTTGCACAACTCGACGCCCCAGGCCGATTTATCGCACATATAATCCTTGTGGTCCACTTTGGAATTGAACAATTCCATACAAATGACCACCCCCGAGCGTTCGGCGAGGGGCAGGATTTTTTGCAGCCCGGTGACACAGTTGCGGAGCCCGGTTTCGTCGTCCATTCCATTGCGGTTGCCGCTGAAACAGATCAGGTTGCGATAGCCTGCTTTCGACACGAGCGGGATCATGTCGAGGTAGTTTTGAGCCAGCTGATCGTGGAATTTTGGATCATTCCACCCTTTGGTAAGGCCGATTTCGGCGCCATTGCACATGGAGGAGTACAGGCCGTGTTTTTTCAGGGTGCCCCAGTCTTTTGGGCCCACGAGATCGATGGCGCCGATGCCCAGTTTTTTTAAAAAAACACAGAATTCTTCCAGCGGAACATCGTCGAAGCACCAGCGGCAAACCGAGTGATGGATGTTTCCTTTCCACTTTTTATCAAAATTGGATACCGGCATTTGACCAAACATTTCAGCGGGCGCAGTGGACAAGGCAGCGGCGCCTACCATTAAGGATTTGAGTGCTTGACGACGTGAAGGCATATTCAGTCAGGGTTGGTGAATGATCGGACAATCGGGTCAGGACGGTGTGGTCAGAATATCTCGGATACTTCCGTACACCACAGGGGAGGAGGCCAGCCAGGTTTCACGGTCCACCCATCGGATTTCCTCGATGTCTTCCTCCGTTTGGGGCACGACCTGTGTGTCGGTCGTGTTCATGTGATACCACCAGGTTTTTTTGAGTATTCGTTCGCCTTTTTGGGTGTAGGTATGCCAGGTGACGCCCGCCGGCGGGCCAAGGGTGACGTGTTGCAGGCCGGTTTCCTCCTGAACTTCCCTGACGGCAGCCTGTTCGGGCGTTTCGCCGGGGTCGATTTTTCCTTTGGGCAAATCCCAGGAGCCGCGCCGGTAAAAAACGAGCAATTGCCCGTCCGTATTGGTGACGAGTCCGCCGGCTGCTTCCAGGACCTTGAAACAGTGCTGAAAATCGTGCCACAGTCGTTCAAGCGGTTCGCCGTAAAGGGCGACGAGTTGGACGTTCTGGTTTTTGTCGAGCAGGTCGAGATACTGTACGATAGTCTTTCGTTTGCCCAAATACGGGGCGACATACACGTCTTTTGCAGGGAACAGACCCAATTCACCGATGCTTTCGGGCGTTCCCAGAAAAACGGGTCGGCCGTTGACGTAGATTTTATACCTTTGCTGGTCCATAAAGAGGGTATTTTCCCGCGAAAAAAAGCGTTTTTCTTCCGTCTCCACAACTTTTTCTCCGACTGCACTCTGTTTCCATGTCCCACGCCGCCGAGGTTGCCCGTCATCTGCTAGAAATCCGGGCTGTCAAACTACAGCCCAACGACCCTTTTACCTGGGCTTCCGGCATCCAATCGCCTATCTATTGCGACAACCGTGTGGCTTTGTCTTACCCGGCTGTCCGCTCCTTTTTAAAAGAATGCCTCGCCACGGAGGCATCCTCTTTCGAGCCCTTCGATGTGGTTGCCGGCGTTGCCACGGCGGGCATTGCACACGGCGCCTTGCTGGCCGATGTGCTGGGCAAGCCGTTTGTGTACGTGCGTTCCAGTGCAAAGGACCACGGTCGCCGCAACCTGATCGAGGGCGAGTTGCCCTTTGAAGGCGCCCGCGCGCTGGTCGTGGAAGACCTGATCAGCACCGGGGGAAGTTGCCTGAAAGCCGCCGAAGCCTTGCAGGAAGCGGGGGCGCAGGTTGCCGGCGTGCTGGCTATTTTTCAATATGGCTTCCCGAAAGCCGACCAGGCTTTCGCTGAAAAAAACCTGAATTTTAAAACCCTGACCGACTACGACACCCTCGTCCGGGAAGCCGTCGCCACGGGCTATGTCAGTCCCGACGACCTGGCTACGCTCCGCAAATGGCGGGAAAACCCGGAAGGTTGGGGCGCTCTATATGCTTGATCATAAACGGGTTTCAGGTTGCAGGGCAGAAAAATGATCTGCCACTCGCCCGGTTGCCTGAACCTTTTGACCTGAAACCATGCAAAATTTAATCGAATGCAACTGATTACGTCAGATTCTGAAAAATTTCTCCGTCGCTACCTCAATAATGCCAGCCCGACAGGATACGAAGCCTCGGGCCAAAAACTCTGGCTGGAATACCTCGAACCGTACATCGACGAATGGCGGCTCGACAATTACGGCACTGCGTACGCCATCATCAACCCGGGTCAGGACTACAAGGTCGTGATCGAAGGCCATGCCGACGAAATCTCCTGGTTTGTCAATTATGTCACCGAGGACGGGTTCATCCACGTCATTCGGAACGGGGGCAGCGACCACATGATCGCGCCGTCCATGCGGGTGTTCATTCACCTGCGGCAGGGCGGAAAAGTAGAAGGCGTATTCGGCTGGCCGGCCATCCACACCCGGACGGACAAAGACGCCAACATCAGCCCTTCGCTGGAAAATATTACTATCGACGTTGGGGCAAAAGACCGCGAGGAAGTGCAAAAAATGGGCATCCACGTGGGCTGCGTGGTCACTTTTCAGGATGAGTTCACGATCCTGAACGACCGTTACTACGTCGGCCGCGCGCTCGACAACCGAATGGGTGGCTTTTGCGTGGCCGAAGTGGCGCGCCTGCTCCATACCAATAAAATCAAGTTGCCCTACACGCTTTACGTGGTCAATTCGGTGCAGGAAGAAGTCGGTTTGCGCGGCGCGGAAATGATAGCGGAAACCATCCGGCCCAATGTCGCCATCGTCACCGACGTGACGCACGACACCCACACCCCGATGATCAATATGAAAAAGCACGGCGACGTGCGCTCGGGGCATGGCCCTTCGGTCACTTACGCACCGGCCGTACACCAGCACCTGCTCGATCTGATCATCGGCGCGGCGCAGGAAAAAGATATTCCTTTCCAGCGCGAAGCCGCATCGAGAATGACGGGCACCGACACCGACGCCTTTGCTTACTCGGGCGGCGGCGTTCCGTCGGCACTGATCTCCCTGCCGCTTCGCTACATGCATACGACCGTCGAAATGGCGCACAAAGACGATGTGGCTAACCTCATCCGCCTCATTTACGAGTCCTTGCAAAAGATCGAAAACGGGCACGATTTTCATTATTTTTCAAAGATTTGATAAAAATGCGGGACATTGCCCTTGTGAAAAATTCACAATGAAGTAGATTTCCTGCATCAAACCATCCAACGCCGCACCGACGCCATTCTCCTTATGGAATACGCCGCCTGTCAAGTGTCTATCGCTCCAATGCGCGCCCATCCCTCCGACAAGAGCGAGATGGTGTCCCAATTGTTGTTTGGCGAAACCGTCGAGGTGACCGACCACAAAGACAGCTGGCGGCACGTGACCTGCGCCTGGGACGGCTATTCGGGCTGGGTGGATGCCAAGCAACTGAAACGGCTCACGCCTTCCGAATACGACGATTACCGCGAGCACCAGTCGATCAACCTGTCGCTCGTGGAAGGCCTGATGGCGGCCGATCACTTCGTTCCGCTCACGCTTGGCGCCGTGTTGCCGCGCTTCGACGGCCTCCGCTGTCAGCTTGGCGACCAGTCGTACCAGTTTTCCGGACCCGTGGTGACGCCCGGCCAGTTGCCCCCCAACGGCGAATGGATCATCAAAGTTGCGCGCCGTTACTTGCAGGCGCCTTACCTCTGGGGTGGCCGCTCGCCCTTCGGGATTGATTGCTCGGGCCTGACGCAGATGGTGTACAAGTTTGCCGGAATCCGGCTGCTGCGCGATGCCGGGCAGCAGGTGACCCAGGGCCGCCCGGTCGATTTTGCCGAGCAATGCCAGGCCGGCGACCTCGCTTTTTTTGACAATGGTAAAGGCGATATTTCCCACGTAGGCATCGTGCTCAGCGGCTGCTATTTGCTCCACGCTTCGGGCCAGGTTCGTATCGACAAACTTGATCATTTCGGCATTTTTAACCGCGAAGCAGGCCGTTACACGCACCAGTTGCGTATCGTAAAAAGGCTTTTGCCCGACGAGCCGGCCGGCGCGCAAGCCGCCGAATCCTCCGGCGAACAGACCGAGGAAATGGCCGGTCAGGGCGCTTTGCTGCTCTGATTTTTTTCAATCAATTTTTCAACTCTTGAGGCCCGTCGTGCGACATCATCACCTCAAACTGGCCCGCCTCAACGGCAGGCCCGAGGTTTTTTATTCCATTCAGGGGGAAGGTAAAAGCCTGGGCTGGCCTTCGATTTTCGTCCGTACCTCGCTTTGCAACCTGCATTGTGTCTGGTGCGACACGGACTACACCTGGAACTGGAAGGGTACCCGTTTTCCCCATCGCAACGATGCCCGGCCGGGCTATCAAAAATTTGACAAAAAAGACTGGATCGCCGAGTGCACAGTAGATGAAGTGGCGGCCATGGTGACGGATTTCCCTTGCCACAACGTCATTCTGACCGGGGGCGAACCCATGATTCAGCAGCCGGCTCTGACCGATTTGATGGCAGTTTTGAGGGAAAAATCCGCCCTTTACAGGTTTGAAGTGGAAACCAACGGGACCCTGCTGCCGTCGGAAGCGTTTGACGCGGCGATCGATCAGTACAACGTGTCGCCCAAACTGGAAAACAGCGGCAACGGCCGCAAATTGCGCGAGCGGCCGGCGGCGTACCGCTTTTTTGCCGCCAGCCCGAAGGCCAATTTCAAGTTTGTCGTGGCCGATCCGGCCGATCTGGAAGAAGTGCTCGGGCTGATCGACCGCTTCGGGATTGCTCCTGAAAAGGTCTGGCTCATGCCCGAGGGAAGCACCCGGCAGACGCTGGCACGCCGCAGGAAATGGCTGGTGGATATTTGCAAGGATTACGGCTTTCGATACACGGATCGATTACATGTACAAATTTGGGGCAGCAAGAAGGGCGTGTGATTATATTTGTTGCAGGAATAAGCACCAAAAAAATGTCCAAAGAAAGCAAAGTTCTTGCCCGCCCCGTTCTCAACATGCTGGCCTGTATAGGGGTCGCCGGCGTATCCGCTCTGACGGCAGGCGGCTCTTTTACGCTGGGTGTGCTGGGCAGTTCGCTGATGAGTATTTTCAGCGGTATCGCCGGCAACATCGCGTCCGATCAGCTGCTTAAAATCGATAATAAAAATCTCTTCCGCTGGTGGAAGCGCAAGGGCCCCGACCTCAGCAACCACGACCTGTTTTTTGCCCTCCAGCAATCGGTTATCGATGCCTTGCGGGCTGTGGAAGCCCAGTTTGTGGAACAAACCTTCGAACAGGACAAAAAACAACTTCGCGAGATCAGAAAAAAGATCGACGAGATCTGTGAGGAAGTACAGGAAAACTTTCTCGGCGCGTTTGGCGACAGCTTGCTGGAGGCGGATATCGCCTACTATGGCGAAAGCAAAATTGACGTATCGCGGTCGCCGCTGGCCCGGTTTTTCGCAGAAGATACGGTCAAAGACCTGGGCGGTCCGTTCAGCCTTTTTTTCCACGCCGCCTTTCCTAACCTGCTGGTCCAGGCTTTCACCGAACAACTCAAGACCAATAAAAGAGCCTGGGTGGCCTACCAACGCATGATCCTGCATGAATTGCAGGAACAACTGGGTAAAAACCTGCAGCTGACCGAGGAACTGAACGCCAAAATGGACGACCTGCTCAAGGCTTTCTCCATGGTCAGCGTCATGTACGAGACGAATAATCAGGGACTTGCGGAGTTTTACATGCAACAAAACGAAGCGGTGCAGACATGTTGGCAAAATGCGCAGGACGAGTTCGAGCAAATGATTCAGGATTTTAAAGCCAACCATCAGGCCTGGGTGGATGAGTGGCGTAGTCAGCTGTCCGAAAGCCTGTCATTGCAACACGAAGCGCTGAGCCGACTCGACGAAATCAGGGCAGACGTACAGTCGTTAAAAAAACAGCAATCGGGTTTTCTCAGCCCGTCTGAAATCGACGACCTCGAAACGAGGGTTCTGCCGGTTTACCTCAACTGGATCAGAGAGAATTTTTACAACATCAAACTGCCGGACATCAAGGAAGAAAACGACCTGCCCTCGATTCCGCTGGAACAGGTCTATGTGGCCCTGCGCCTGTTCAATAAAAAATCCGAGCAGGAACTGCTGTTCAGCAGCGAACTGATCAACAGCAAAGTCGAATCCCGTATCCGGCAGGAAGGCAAGGAAGTGACGCCCGAGCAGATCGATCACATCCGCGCGGAAATTCTGCAGGAAAATCCCACGCTTCACGCGGTGAAGCAAATGCAAACGGGGAGCGGGACGGATCAGGGGCAAAGCATGAACCTGGCCGACGCATTCAAAAATTTCCGCTACCTCGTCATCCTCGGCGACCCCGGCAGCGGCAAAAGCACCCTCTCCAAGTGGCTGATGCTCAAACTTGTCGGCGGGCTCTTCAATTATCAGTCCACCCGGCAGGACGCCACCCCCGTCGCCATCAACGAAGTGGAAGTGGTCCAGCAGCCTGAGCAAACCGAAGGCGACACCACCCCCGAAACACCCCGCATGATCGATCTGGGACCTTCAAGGTTGCCGGTCCTGATCCGAATCTCCGATTATTTTCAGTTTTGGGAAAACTACGTGTACAACCCCGCAACCCCGGATATCGGCAGAGGGGTGATTGATTTTATCGGAACGGCCCTTCACATTCCCAAAATACCTGAAATCGCCCACGAGGACGTGCGGAAATTGATCCAGTATTACCTCAAAAGCAGTCGCGCCGTCATCGTGCTCGACGGCCTCGACGAGGTGGTGAGCGATCGGACCTCCATCAATAACGAGATCGGGGATTTTGTCAAAAACTGGGTCGATCTGCCCAATAAACTAAACCGCATCGCCGCCAAAAGAGCCCCGGGGATCAGCGGTGGCAATCAGGTGATCGTTACGTCGAGGATTGTCGGGTACCACACGACCCCCTTGCCCAACAACTTCGCCAAGGTGTTCATTGAAAAAATGGACGATCCTGCGCTTGAACATTTCTGTCAGGTGTGGACGCGGCAAATCGTGTTGCAAAACGAAGTCGGCGCCGACGAGGCGCCCGAGTTGCGCAAAGAACTGATCGCCAAACTCAGCAGGGAATTACAATCCGCCATTTTTGATCCTGCGCGCCCCCAAATCAGGGAACTCGCGACCAATCCGCTGCTGGTCACCATGCTCGCCATGCTGTTTCGCTACGGCGACGGCCAGCTGCCCGATACCCGCGTCGAACTTTATGAAAAATCGGTCTCGATTTTAATTGAAAAATGGCAACTCGACCGCCGGCACAACCTCAAACCGGGCGATGTGAAATCCCTCATGCAAGCCCTCGCCGCGCATATTCACTCCAGTCCATCCGATGATGCGAACGAGGCCACGCTGCAAAAAATATTCGAACAGCAACTGAGTCTGCAAGCCGGTTGCAAGCCCGGCGACCCGGTAAGCCCGGAAATCGAGGAAAAGGCCAGGTGGGTTTTGTCCATGATCAGAAGCGATGTGGGTTTGCTGAGCGATCGCGGCGGCAAATTGTATCACTTCCTCCACCGAACCTTTCAGGAGTATCTCGCGGGCCTGTACCTGATTCGGGATGCCGCCAGGGCCCCCGAAGAAATCATCGACCGCATTGCCGACCCGATCTGGCGGGAGCCGATCGTGCTGGCCCTCGGCTATGCCAATCAGTACCCCCGCGACGAGCATCAATTCGGGCAACTCCTTAAAAATATCCTGAAAGGAGAAGATGAAATAAAGGATCTCGTGCCGCGCACGATTTTGCTGGTGGCGATTGCCTTGCCGGAAATGAGCCGCTTGTCGTACGCCGATTTCAAACAGATCACGGTCGCTTTCCTGCAGGCCTTTGGGGTGCAAAAAAATCTGTCGCAAAGCGAGGCCGTGCAGCAACAGATCAAACTGGTTTTGGCCAAATTGCGGTCGGGAAGGTGGAAAGAGCACTTTTTCGAGGTTTGCGCCGATCTGCTGAAAGAGCCCGAGTACGGTGAAGCGCACTGGGCGGTACTCAACCTTGCCGCTTTCGAAGGCTGGGGGCAATTGTCGTGGGTGGACGACCTGCTCGAACACCTGCATCTGGACAACCCGGACTGGAACTGGCCCATCGACCGCGTGCTGAAAAGCATATTGGCCAGCATGGATTTTGTGCTGCAGCCCAACGATGGTCTGAAGTTCAGAAACAAGGTGCTGCAACACCCCGAATGGGATCGTTTCATTCATGAAAACCCTGCCTGGATGCGCCTGCTTACCGTCTTGTACGGCGGCTGGGCATCGGACCCGGAAAGCAGGGTTCAAAAATTTACAGAACTGGAGCAATTGCGCTACAGGTTCTTTGAAGGAGCCGTCAATATGGAAAACGAAGGCTATTCCATGGCTGTGCGGCTCGATACGGAGGGCGGAGCAGTGGATGCGATGTACGGCGGCCGACTGGAATTCCTTATCGGCTCCATCCATCGCGATTCGCCGTTTACGAGAATACTGCTGAAGGCGCTGTCGGAAGAAGCCGCGGCCGAATCCCTGATTCCCGCGTTTCTGGATATCTGGCAACTGGAGGAAGATATCGAGCGGCGCGCACTGGCCTTGCTGGCCTTGTCGGCTCTGGGCTACAACACGGCCATGGTGATCTATCGACAGGAAAACGATCCGGCCGACAAGCCTGCTATCGATCGGTTTCTGGCTCATTTGCAACGCGTACAGCATGGTTTGCACGCGGCATTGATTCGTTTTTACCTGATGATGCAACAGCACCCCGTGGTGCTGGGCTATTTCAGTTTTCGCCGTTTGCCAACACTTGAAAAAACAGTTTTTACGAGAATAGCCCTGGAAACGATCAACCGGGCCGGCTTGCCGCCGCTCCACATCAGCGACCGTTTGCCACAAAAGCTCTCCTGGTATCTGGGTGATTCGACCGAGGAGATGCAAGTAAAAAATTCCATCGAGGTGTTTGCCTGGATTGCCCGCACAGGAAGTTTCACTTTCGATCCTGTGGGCGAGGTCAGGGGCATGATTGAACAACACGGAGAGTCGTTGGCGGGGCCAAATGCTTCCGCCTTGCTCGAGTGCCTGGTGAGTTTGCCTTTCAACAGGATGCTTTGCGAGCCGAACAACTACACCCTGCACTGGCAATTGCCCAAATTGCCGTTTCCGCACCAGAATGAAAAAAGCAAACATCTGTACGCGTTGGAAGTCATCAACGGCCTGCCGGAGAAATACCAGTTTTTGCAGGAATGGATGATTCGGCAGATCTGGCCGCTCGTGCTCGAACAGGCGGAAGTGCTCCCGTTTGCCTGCACCGTTTTATTAAAACTGCCCAACGGACCGCAGGTTCTTCAGGAATTGCTGCCCGATGAGTTTGATTCGGACCAGGTTTTACAAAAACTGGAGCAATTGATTCTCGACACGCCCGACCCGTACAGCCGTTTTCGCGCCATCGACAATCTGTTTCCGCCCGACCGCTCGCCTGCCTTGCAGAAATTGTACGTCTCGTCATTTCTGGCTATTTCCAATGCGGAGGAATGGTTTATCGCGCTCGATCATTTGCTGAGCAGTCGTTACCTGGAACTCCATTTTCCCGATGGAAACGTGGTGCAGTTGCCCTACATCGACCTGAATACATTTCTCGATGTCAATGCGCAAAAGTCGCTGTCGGCCCAGATCGAGGAAAAATTGATGCAGATGGACGACGATCTGGATCGCGCCATTTTCAAACTGGTTTTTTTAAAAAACCTTCATGAAGAAGACTTGCAGATGCAGGTTTTCAAAATCATGGATGCCGTGGTGGAGGCCGATCAGGACCTGATTCGGCTCGTTATGCTGCGCATGATGCTGTCGCGATTCGGCAGCATTGCCCGCAAGTACCCGAACTGGATGAAGATCAATGCGGCCTTCACCCAGCCCGAACTGCTGAATTTTGCCCTGCAAAAAGATTACCTGACCCTGTTTGGGATCGACCATAAAATGGTGCCGCAGTCGTACGAGGTGGAAGGCGACAACGGCCCCGAGACCCGAACCGACCCCGACGCCCGCCCGCAGGCGGTTATGCTCGGGGTTCTGCGAATGGCGCAGCAACTTTCCGACCGATTCAGCATCCTCGATCGTATCGAGCATTATTCCAACCAACTCCTGCAAGCCGAGCACCGCGAGGCTGCTTTGAGTTATTTTCTTACCCAGACCCACAGCGGCCTGCCGCTGAACCGGCATTGGGTGGCTATTCTGGATGAACTTGTGCGGGAAGGCGCCGATGAAACCGTGCAGGCCCTTCTGCCCCTGATGGACCTGGAATTGAGTTCCGACCTTGAAATCGTCGCGCATTGGGAAAAACATTCGGTCGACTGGCTGAGGCATTTTTACCACTTGCTGCAGGCCGAAGCCGGGGTGATGAATCAAATTGTGCTGAAAAGCCTGATTCAGTACCTGGGCGAATACCCCGACCGGCTTCGTTACCGCGCGGCCAATGCCATGCATGGCTCCGACCCGGGCAGCGCGCAGATGAACCGTATTTTTTACACCTCAAAAATTGAATTTGAGGACCTCGTCGCCCTGTATGCCTACCGCAAAACGGCGAACATCCCGCCTTCCTGCCGTACTACGCTGGATTGGTTCAACCACAATCTCGTGCACAACGACATGCCTACCATTCGCCGGCTGATAGACGCCGTTCGGGAAAGACCTGCGAAGGAAGATTCCTGGGCGGAGCAACTCGCACTCCGGCGACTGGAATTTTGCACGGCGGAAATACTGGATTTCCTAGGCAATACCATCGAACAATCCGAAGGCCTGATTGCCGAATTACTCTGGAAATCGCTGGCACGAATGGTTTACGCCAACTCCGGACATACGCGAAGGATCAGGCTGATTCACAAGGCCATGAAGAAGGGACTGGCTACCCGTGCTGCGGATGCCCTGAGCGGCCTGCGCGACCATGAAATCAACGCCGCAACTGTTGCGCAGGCGCTTTTGAAGGCTGGAAATGAAGCGGCCATACCCGCAGAGATCATCGAAATAGCCAAGGCGACGCTTGACAACGACACCGTGATCGATCCCGGTCAATACAGGGAGGACCCGGATAAGGCCATCGAAGAACTGTATCGCTGGGGCCGCCTCGAATATCATTTTGCCTCCGATGAGCAAATCGCGGCGCAAAACTTTTCGCAGGCGATTGCCGGCAAACCGGCGATCATCAAAGCGCTGCTGGACTGGACGCTCGATGCCCTCGACGACGAACTGATCAACCACCAGGGGCAATTGCACGGAGCAAGTTTGTCCTGTTTGCTGGCGCAGGTCGCCCGCGACTATCCCGACACCATGGAAAGCCTGTTCAACCGGCAAAAAACCGTGGAATTATTGTACGAATGCATCACCGAACACTCATCGTTCCCCGTGCGCCTGCATTGTGCCGTGGTGCTGTGCCGTTTGCGCCAGGTGGATCCGAAGACCCTGAATGCGCTCGTCAATGCCTTGAAGGACGTCCAGCCGGTTCGCGACGGCGTGATTGCGGAGCTCAAACACCTGAGCCGGATTTTCAATCAGGCGACTTTCGACGCGCTCAAGCAACTGATTTTCTCTCCGAACGGTACGGTTGCGCAGGCTGCAACCGAACTGCTTGGCGCGATTGCCCGGCAGTCGTCGTTCGATATACAATTGCGCAAACAAACCATCAGCGTATTCGCCCGGGCGCTGCGCAATCAGTTGAACTACCCCTCAGGAAAGTGCCTGATCTACAACACACCCATGCTCTCCATTATCCCCAAACCCGTGTTTACGGGCCACTTGGAAACGGTGTTGTACAAGGAACTTGTCGCACTTTCCGGCGTTACGAATGAACAAGCTTTTAAATCAAACACCTGATTGATCATGAAAAAATTCACGATACCCTGCGATTTCGGGGAGGTCAAATATCCGTTCCAGATTTATATCGGCCATCCGAATGCCAAAACGCATCCCTTGCTTTATCAGCAAATCTGGCTGCGCGATCAAAGAGGCGGGAGTATCCCCGCCGAGGTCATGGAGTCCTTTCAAAAACTCCATAACATTGCGCTTGAAAACAAGGTTAACTTTGAGGAGCTGTGTATGTATGCCCTTGACAGTAACAAAAAAGATACCCCTGAAAATCAGTAATTTACGCTCTAAATTTCCCTTCTGCCATGGCAATTGAAATGCAAAAAGTAAAGGAAAAAGCCCGCCGTATCACCCGGATCATCCTGTGGGGCGGGTTGGTCGTCGCACTGCTGACTGCGACCGGCTATTATTTCTGGCGCACATACCCGGTAAGCGATGGTTCGCGTACGGGCACTTTGTACAAAATATCGCGCAAGGGTTACGTGTTCAAAACCTACGAGGGCGAGCTCCAGTTGGCTGGCACCGACATGATGACGCAGTTGAGCGTCTGGAGTTTTTCGGCCAAGGATGGCAGTGTAGCCGAGCAGTTGCGCACCAATGAAGGCAAGGTTGTGACCTGTTACTACCACGAACTGGTCGACGCCTTTCCCTGGCAGGGCGAAACCGACTACATCGTGTACAAAGTGGAGCCGGTCAACAAATAAGTTTTGCACTCAGGTGGCTTCCCGAAAACGCCTGAACATCAGCCAGCCGGCCAGCGAAAATACGATGGCTATCACCGTGGTCAGTTGAACGCCTGCGGGATTGTCCGTACTGCGCCCGAGCAACAACAGCGAGGGGAAAACAAGGTTAGCAAGCGAAATACCGGCCTTCATTACAAAAGCCCGCACGCCGAAAAACATGCCGGCGAGCTGCCTTCCGCTGCTTTTTTCTTCCTGTTCCACCACGTCGCCGATCAGTGCATTGGGTAAAATACCAAACACCGCCAGCGGCCAGGCGGCTACCACGCCGAGTATGTAGAGCAGCAGCATTTTGTCGAGCGGAACCAGTCGGGCCAGGCCTACCACGGCAAAGAGGCCGATAAAAATCCAGAAGGCTGTCTGGATCATAATGCTTTTGCCGAATCGTTTTTCCAGCCACATCACCGGCGCATAAAACACGAAACTGCTCAGGAAACTGATCAATGAAAAGGTAAAAGCGTTGGCTTTGTCGAGGCCCAACAACAAGGTTACGTAGTAGCCGATGCCCAGCTGGATAAAATTCAGCGACAGCCAGTACATCAGGTCGGAGCCGAGGAAGACCCGAAAATTGCGGTTGCCCAACACGATCGACAGCGCATCCTTCAGCCGGTGCTCCGACGGCGCCTGGCGGGCATAGCGGTTTTCGCGGAGCAATAAAGCGGGGATCAGCATGAAAATCAGGGCTGCTCCGTTGAGCAGGAGTTGGGCTTGCTGGAACGCTTCAACCGGGTTTTTCCCCGATTGCTCGAAATAAGCCTGCAAGGCATAGGCGGAATTACCGGCGATAAATCCCAGCGCCCAGGCTACCGACAGCAGGGTGC
Source organism: Saprospiraceae bacterium (assembly GCA_044226205.1). Classification (GTDB taxonomy): domain Bacteria; phylum Bacteroidota; class Bacteroidia; order Chitinophagales; family Saprospiraceae; genus M3007. The sequence continues at coordinate 144,545 of JBGAHL010000004.1, read as the reverse complement.
TGATGCGCATGCGGTCTTCCGCCGAATGGCCCAACTCGGGAATCAGGGCCGTGTAAGGGATCACGTAGAATGCGAAGAAGAAAAAATAGGCGCCCAGGCAAACCGCCAGCCAGACAAAGTTGGTGGCGCTTTCGCTGGCATTGGGAGGAAAAAAGACGAGCGTTGCAAAAAGGGCAAACGGCAAAGCGCCGCGCAGCAAAAACCAGCGGCGTTTCCCTGAACGCGCTTTCGAACGGTCGCTCCAGTTGGCAACCACAGGGTCGAGTACTGCGTCAAAGAACCGACCGGCCGCGCTGAGTATGCCGATCAGGGTAAAAACACCCAGCACAGCCCCTTGAAAAATGAAAGATGGAAAAATGGCTTTGCCGGTTTCAGGCGGCATGTAAAAGTAAATCAACAGGTTGCCAACGCCGTAGGCGGCCAGCGACCAGCCGAGCTGACCGGAAGCATACAACAACAGCGCTGCAAAAGTGGGGCGTTCGGGGCCCGAAGAGGGCGTTTGGCCGGAAGGGGCGGGCGATTTTGACATGGATTGAATTTGCTGAGCAAGTTAACAGGCTGTTCAGAATTGGCCCTGATCAAAAACATTAGTAAAATTTTAACGCACAAATAAATCATCAGGCCGCATCTTTCGCGGCGAATACGTTCGGTAAAAAAATTATTGCCTGATTATGACCAAGCTACACCTGACCCTGTTTCTCCTTTTACCCTCTTTTCTGTGGGCCCAGACAGACGGCTCCGAACCCTCGAACCGCCGTTTTGATGTCGGCCTCAACATCACCAACACCATCACTTCGGTTTTCGGCAGCACGAGCAACAACCTGACCTCCGACCCCTATCTGATCAGTTTTCGATGGGGCGAATTCGACCGACGCCGGTGGCGAGCCGGGCTCAATTTCAAATTGCGCCACAAAAACAGCACGGATATTACCGGGCTGACATCCGACGAGAAAGAGACGGGCGCCGACCTGCGCCTGGGCTACGAATGGGTCAGGCCGATGTCGCGCCAACTCGCCTTTTTTTGGGGCCTCGACGGAATATTGGGGTATCAGGGCGATGAGGTTGAAGCGATCAGTTTCTTTGGCAGTTCCTCTTTTTTAAAATCCGAAGTGTGGAGCTTCGGGGGCGGGCCGGTGCTCGGCGTGCAATGGCGGGTGTTGCCCAGGGTATCGCTCACCACGGAATGTTCGATCTACGGCATTTACAAAACCGGTCGTGAAAAAATCGATTCGCCGCCCGATGTGCGCGACGATCCGGTCAGCGAATTTCAGTTGCGCCCCTTGTTGCCCTCCTCCCTGTTTGTTCATTTTTCCTTTTAAGCCATGCCGAAAAAACTATTCCTGCTCACCCTGCTGGCCTTCCTGACCGGTGAAATTCTTGTGGCGCAAACCAGATCCGATAGCCTGAGCCGTCCGGAACAGGTCGGTTTTCGCAAAAATGTAGGGCTCAATATGACGCCTCTCGTAACCCAACTCATTCCGCTGAATCGTTCGAATCCCAGGGAGGCTGGCCCGTACCTGATCCATTTTAAAGCCTATGGGCCGCGTAACCGCTACGCTTTTCGTTTTTCTGCCGGATTCCATCTTGTGCCCGACGGCAACGGCGATCTGGACGATCCCCAACTCAACATCGCCATGGGCTGGGAAAAAAGACGCAGCCTCGGCGGCCGCTGGGCCTATACGCGCGGTTTTGACTTTGTTATTCTCGGCGGCGATCTGAATGTCCCGGGCAACAACCAGTCGCAGGAAAACGGATTTCTGGGCGGCGGCCCCGTTTGGGGGATCGAATATTTTATCCAGCCGCGCATCAGCATCGGAACCGAGGCATCCCTGATTATGGGCCTGGTGCCCGATTTCGGATTCGCCATCGATTTTATTCCTCCCGTCGGTTTGTTTTTAAATCATTATTTTTGATCAATGAGCCAACGTTTTGACCGCAAACACCGTCTTGTGCTGTAATAACCCGGACAAGACTCCAATTCCAGAGCATCCTGAACTTTTTCACCTTTTTGTAAAAAATCTGTTTTGTCATGAAAATCAAATTTCCCCTTCTTTTCGCGGCCCTGGCAGGTTTGACCTGGTTCGTCGCCTGCAAAGCCGACCCCGAAACCTCGACGCTGAATTTGCAGCCCAATCTGCCAGATCAGCCCTACAATTACGCCCTGAACGTGCCGAGTGAGTTCGGCAACAATACCAACAACGGTGTCCAAATTGTTATCGACGCGAATGGCGATACTTTACTGATTCCGTTTGAAGGCGGTTTTGGCTTCGGTTTTGGCTTCAACACGCAGAACCCCAACATCACCAACGCCGGCGCCACCCTGGGCCGCGTGTTGTTCTACGACCCGCAGTTGTCCCTCAACAACCGCATTTCCTGCGCGTCCTGCCACAAACAGGAACTGGCATTCAGCGACGGCAAGGCCGCCAGCACCGGTTTTGGCGGCAAAGTGACGCCGCGCAACTCGATGGCCATTATCAACTCCGGTTTTAATAACAACCTGTTCTGGGATTCCCGGGTAGCCAATGTGGGCGAACTCGTGACCAAACCCATCCAGAACCACATTGAAATGGGCATGGAAGAACTGGCCAACCTGGAACGCAAACTGGCGGCTATCGACTACTACCCGGCCCTTTTTGAATCGGCTTTTGGCACTCGCACGATTACCGAAGATCTTATCGGTTCCGCGCTGGCCCAGTTTGTCTGCTCTATTACCACCACCAATTCGCGTTTCGACGTGGAGCAACGCCAGTCGTTCGCAGGCTTTACTCCCATGGAGCAAATGGGCCACGATCTGTTTTTCAGCAGCCGCACCAATTGCAACCGCTGCCATGCGGCGCCCAATTTTGCCGCTCCTGATTTTGCCGGCGGCGAATACGGCTCCGGCGGCGGCAGTGTGTTCGGCAACGGCAACGACCTGAAAGGCGCCGCCAACAACGGGCTCGACCTGGCCTATGCCGACCAGGGCCTCGGCGAAGGCCGTTTCCGCATCCCGAGCCTGCGCAACATTGCCCTGACCGCTCCTTACATGCACGATGGCCGCTTTGCTACGCTCGAAGACGTGATCAACCATTATGATCACGGCATTCAACCGCACCAGTCTTTGGACAAAAACCTGCGCAACAGCGACGGCTCTCCGAAGCGAATGAACCTGAATCCGCTCGAAAAGCAGGCCCTCATCGCATTCCTCAATACCCTGACCGACGAGACGGTGCTGACCGATCCGCGTTTCTCCGACCCGTTCAAATAAACGGGGCAATAACCAATATGCAAGCGGGGCTGCATTCGTCAGAATGCAGCCCCGCTTGCTATATATGGCTCAAAATCAGCGCCTTCCAGTATTTCGCCCCAGACCGGCTCCGCCGGAAGAAGAGGGGAGGAGGTAGCCCTGGGGCGGCGCGTCCAGGGGCAGGTCAGCCGGCTCCGGCAGGCTGTCGCGTTTGCCCGAGGGGATTGTACGGGCAGCCTGAATCGACGGCGTATTGCGCACAGATGCCGGTCGTTTGATGATCCAGGTATTGAACATGCGTTCCTCGATTTTGATACGTTCGGGCAGTATCTGGTGATCGGGCCGCAAATATTTTTCAATCATCAGGCTGGCGATCGGCGCAGCATAGGAACCGCCCCAACCGGCGTTTTCAACGTACACGGCAATGGCGATTTGGGGATTGTCTTTTGGCGCAAAGGCAAAAAACACGGAGTGGTCTTCACCATGCGGATTTTGGCTCGTGCCGGTTTTGCCGCAAATCTGGATGTCCGGAATGGCGGATGCGTGCGCGGTGCCGCGAATCACACACTGGGCCATTCCTTCGACGACCATATCGAAGTAGCGTTTGTCAACGCGGGATTTGTGCGGTTGGAAGTGCTTGATGTCGATCCGGCCGTTTTTATCCTTGAATTCTTTGGCAAGCCGCGGGGCGTACCAAACGCCGCGATTGGCAATGCAGGCGGCCAGGTTGGCCATTTGCAAGGTCGTGAGTTGCAATTCGCCCTGCCCGATGCCCATCGACATGATGGTCGGCGAGTGCCAGCCGCCGAGTTTGCGCGGGTAGATTTTGTCGTAGAAAGCGGAAGTGGGCAGGTTGCCCGCGCTTTCGTTGGGGTAGTCGATCCCGAGTTGCTGGCCCAGGCCAAACTCTTTGCAGTATTCGGTAAAAACATCGAGGCCCTTTTGCGGGTTGCCGAATCCGTATTTGTCCACGATGTTGCGGAACTCATTGAAATAGTAGGTGTTGCAGGAATACCCGAGCGCATCGACGACATTTCCCACGTGTGCGTGGTTGTGGCATTTGTACAAACGGCCCGCGTAGAAATACCCGCCGTTGCAACTGGTTCCCCTGTCGGGATTGAGGGTGCCTTCCTGCAAACCTGCCAGCGTTACGACGGTTTTGAAAATCGACCCGGGCGGGTATTTGGCCATGACGGTGCGGTCGAAAAAGGGTTTCAGCGAGTCGGTCAGCAGTTCACTGAACACCTGGCCTCGTTCCTGGGTCATCACGAGGCGGTTGGGGTCGTAGGTCGGGGCGCTGATCATGCACAGGATTTCGCCCGATCGCGGTTCGAGCGCCACGATGGAGCCGGTTTTGCCGGTCATCAGCATTTCGCCGTAGGCTTGCAGGTCGATGTCGATGGTGGAAACCAGATCGCTGCCCGATACGGCCAGCGTGTCCATCTCGCCGTTTTGAAATTTATCGACGATGCGGCCGAGGTTGTCTTTCAACAAATAGGTCGCCCCTTTTTTTCCCCGCAAATAAGGCTCGTACTCAAATTCAAGACCCGCGGCGCCGATATAGTCGCCAGGGGCATACACGCCTTTGCCGGCCGCGATGTCGCGCGGGTCCACTTCATTGATGTAGCCCAGCACGTGTGCCCCGACGCTGTACGGATAGCCGCGGATATTGCGCACTTGTACGAAGAAGCCCGGGAATTCGTAGAGGCATTCCTGCAGGGTCGCGTAGGTCTTGTCCGACATTTTGCTGAAAAACACAAAAGGGACCTTTTTGGAAAACTTTCCGCTCCGCCAGTCTTTGGTCATGCGTTGGCGAAATTCGTCCTTGTTGATATTCAGCAAGTTGCACAATTTCATGGTATCCATTTTTGGATTGACCTGACTGTAGGTCACCATGAGATCGTACATCGCGTTGTTGTTGACGATGAGTTTTCCGTTGCGGTCGAACACCAGGCCTCGCGGCGGGTACGAGGTCAGTTTATCGATGGTGGTGGCATCGGCGCGTTTGCGGAAGGACGAATCGAACAGCTGCAACTGGGCAGCTTTGGCCAGCAGCGCGAAGGCGCCTAGCACGAGCACGATCCGGATATTGCGTTGCCGTAGAATTGCAGCCGTCATGGTTTGAATGAGCGCTGAACAAGCGTGGAAAGATCAGATTTTCGGATTGAACAAAAATCCGTAAAAGAACACGAAAATCATACTGAGCAACCAGCTTACGATGGTTTTCAGCGTAATCTGTCCGATGTACACAAATGTGAATGCCTCTACCGAAAAATACCAGAACAGGTGGAAAATAAAGAACAGTCCGGCCGATTGCATGTAGCGCAGGGTGCCGAAATACTCGGGAGAGGGAACGACTTCCTTGCCCGAAAACCCGCCGCGCGGTGCAAAAATGCCCAGCACCGTCGGACGGATATAACCCGAAAAAGCGCCAGCACTGGCGTGTACGCCCGGCGAGCCGTAAATAAAATCCACCATCAGCCCGATCAGAAAACCCAAAGCCACCGAGCCTGCCCTGGGCATGGTCATGGGCAGGAAAAAGATGAACAGTGGATACAGCAGGATATTGAACACGGTATGCCCAACGGTGGCCGGCACGTGGATCAGCACCAGCCCCTGAATAGCCAGCAACCCGAGGAATCGCCAGAAGTTGGGAAAGAAAAATCCACTATTCTTCATCCTTTGCGCGCCGTTGTAATGAGTCGATCTGGGTGTAATAAATGTTCTTTACCACGTATACGTCGCGAACGTCGGCCATGTTTTGGCTGAGTTTCACCCGTATGAGGTGAAAATTGCTGCCGGATGGTATGTTCGATGATTCGATTGTGCCGATTGGATAATCTTTGGGGAACAGGAGGGAGTATCCGCTGGTCACAACTGTGTCGCCAGGCTGGATGGGGACGTGCTTCGGAATATCGTTCAGGATCATTTCCGACGGATTTTCTCCATCCCAGACCAGGGAGCCGAAGAAACCGCGATTTTTGATGCTAGCCGAAATTTTCGTCTGGCGGTGAAGCACCGACATGGCAAGCGCAAAATTATTGTCTGCAAAACGCACGATGCCCACGACCCCTTGCCGCGTAACGACGCCCGAATTTTCCGTGACGCCGTCGTTTTTACCCCTGTTGAGGGTGATCCAGTTGCTGCTGCCGCCGATGTTGTTGCCGATTACTTCGGCCGAGATAAATTCAAAATCGGGCCGGTAGGTTTTACGTTTCAAGGTATCAAAACTGACGGTAAAAAACGTATCCCGATACGGCACTTGCACCGTGCGCATACGCAGCAGCAGGGTTTTGAGCGAGTCGTTTTCCTGTGCGATTTGTTCCAGGCGGTCGGGCAAATGAATATAATCCACCACACCACGCCATTGCTTGTTGATGTTGCCGCCGACCAGGGTGGCGGTATGGGCGTAAATTTTTCCTTGTTCTCCGTTGAAATTGACGATCAGATAGGCGCAAATCAACTCCAGGACGGCAAAGGTGAAAAAGCCGCCATTGCGGATAAAAATCTGAAGCAGGGCGCGCATGATCGGTCGGGTCAGACGCTTTTACGGTCGATAAGGAAAGAGAATTTGTCCGAGTTCTGGAGAGCCATGCCGGTGCCGCGTACAACGGCACGGAGCGGGTCGTCTGCTACATGAACGTTGAGCTTGGTTTTTTGCTCGAGGCGTTTGGCCAGGCCACGCAGCAAAGCGCCGCCACCCGTGAGGTACAAACCGGTTTTGTAAATATCGGAAGCCAGCTCGGGCGGAGTCAGTTCAAGTGCCTTCAGCACGGCGTCTTCCACCTTGCTGATGCTTTTATCGATGGCGTAGGCGACTTCCTGATAGTTGATTTTGATCTGCTTGGGAATGCCGGTCATCAGGTCGCGACCGTTGACGGCGTAATCGGCGGGCGGATTTTCCAGTTCGTGCAGCGCGGAGCCGACGTTGATCTTGATCTGTTCGGCGGTGCGCTCCCCGATGAGGATATTGTGCTCCCGCTTCATGTAGTTCATGATGTCGTTGGTGAGTTCGTCACCGGCGATGCGGATACTTTGGTCGCATACGATACCGGACAGCGCGATCACGGCAATTTCAGTCGTGCCGCCACCAATGTCGATCACCATGTTGCCTACGGGTTCTTCGATGTTCAGGCCGATACCGAGGGCCGCGGCCATCGGTTCGTGGATGAGGTAGGTTTCTTTGGAGTCGACGTGGTCGGCAGAGTCGAACACGGCGCGTTTTTCCACCTCGGTGATACCGCTGGGAATGCAGATGACCATTTTGAGGTGGCTGAAAAGGTTATTGCGCTTGCCGGCCATGCGGATCATGCTTTCGATCATGGCCTCGGCAGCCTGGAAGTCGGCGATCACGCCGTCCTTGAGCGGTCGTACGGTTTTGATGTTTTCGTGGGTTTTCTCGTGCATCTGCATCGCTCGCTGGCCCACTGCAATCGTATTGCCCGATTTTCGGTCGATGGCTACGATGGAAGGTTCGTCCACTATCACTTCACCGTTCGACATGATGAGCGTGTTGGCGGTGCCCAGGTCAACGGCTAATTCCTGCTTGAAAAATTTAAAGAAGTTCAATGTTGGAGGTATTTAAAATCTGAGTGTGGGTTTTTTCAAAAAGCGGGCAAAACTAAGCAGTTTTTCAGGTTTTTTCGTGTGCAAACACGAGTTTAATATTAAAAAATGGGTTAAAAATCGGGGAATTAATGAGGGTTTACCCTACGGTGACAATCCAGTAATCTTCCGCTTGTAAATATCTGCGTGCCAGGACCTGCAAATCGGCCGCCGTGATGTGCCGAACGGTGTGCACCAAACGCTCGAAAGCGTCGGGCGGAAGCTCGTCGACGATCAGGTTTCGCACCATGTCGGAGGCGTTGACGGGGCCATCGAGACCGTTGAGCAACATGCCGAGCAGGTAACCGCGAACCATGCCAAGTTCCTCATCCTCAACAGGTTTCTCGCACAAATGGCGCATTTCGGCCAGTATCTCGCGGATCGTTGCAGCGGTTTTGTCGGAGTTGACTTCCGTGGCGATGTAAAAGCAGCCGTCGTACAACATCGCGTCGGCGGTGGAATAGATGTTGTAGGTGTAGCCGCGTTTTTCGCGGATGTTCATCATCAGTCGCGAACCGAAATAACCTCCGAGCAAGGTGTTGAGCACAAACATGCCGTCAAAATCCAGGTGCTTGCGCGGAAAAAGCCTGCGGCCGATCTTGATAGCCGTTTGAAGAGAGCCGGGGTGGGGGAGGTGTACGGCAGTCGGGGTGGCGGGCGTTGATTTTTCTTCGATAAATGACTGGTTATCAACAGACTGTTTGCCTGGTTGCATCTGCCCGAAAAGGGCGTTTAATTGCGCGATCAGTCCCTCGTCGATACGACCGCTGGCAAAAATCCGGCAGCGTTCGGGCGTGTGGCAGCGCTCGAAGTGTTGCAGCAGATCGTCGCGGGTGAGCGCTTCGTAATCGGATGGCTGCGAGTTGTAGCCGTACGGATGCGACGCGCCGAAGATCCGTTCGGTGACTTCCCGATAGGCGCGTACCTCGGGTTTTTCGAGTTCTACGAGCAGTTCCGCGACGTGCGTCTGACGGAAGGTTTCGAGTTCTTTTTCAGGAAAAACAGGTTCCAGCAGGGCCTCTGCAAACACCGGCAGCAATTCGCCGGCGTATTTTTTCAAGCCCATTAATACAAAACTGGAATTGTCAAGATTGGTCGGGATGCTGAACGTACCGCCATAGAAATCAATCAGTTCCGCTATTTCAGCCCCGCTGCGCCGCCGGGAGCCGTCGCGCAGCAGGCGGGCTGTTGCACGGGCTGCCAGGCGTTTGTGTTCGTCGGGCCGGCCGGCGCGGTACACCACTTCGATCTTGACGATCTCCTGATCGGGATAATCGAGCACGTACACGGGAATGCCGTTGTCGAGCCGGATTTCCGCGGGCCACGGCAACACCAGCTGCTGCACCTCCTGAATGGGAGGCGGCAATTTGCGGTTCAGCGAACTGGAAACGGTGGGCAAACGGCGCGGCATAGACCAGTTTTTTTACAAGCCCTCCTGGCGGCAGGCAGGATAGAAAAAGGCTGCAAAAGTAGTTTTTCCTTTTTCAACAGCTTGTTAGTTTTTTTCCACAAAAAGCCGGCCGCGGTATTTTACTTTTGCGGGGCAGATTTTGTGCAAATTATTGACAATCAATCAAAAGTCCGAAATCCATGAAATTCAGCGTCTCTTCGACCGAATTGCTCAAACAACTCTCCATCGCTTCGGGCGCCATCGGTTCCAATCCTGTGCTGCCTATTCTGGAAGACTTTCTTTTTAAAGTTGAAAATAAAAAGCTGACCATCGCGGCTACCGACCTCGAAACCAGTATTTCCACAACCATCGAGGTCCTGGCCGACGACGACTTCATCGTCGCGGTGCCGGCCCGTATCCTGCTCGATACGCTGAAAGCCCTCCCGCAACAACCGGTCACCTTCACCGTCAATCCCGACAACTGGGGCATCGAAATCACCTCTTCCTACGGCAAGTACAAACTGGCAGGCGAAAACGGCGCCGATTTCCCCAATATCCCCGAGCCCGATGCCGTGGATACGGTCAAGCTGAACAGCCAGTTTCTGCTCGAAGCCATCAATAAAACGGTTTTCGCCACCTCCAGCGACGAACTTCGTCCGGCCATGACGGGCGTTTATTTCCAGGTGGACCACAACAAAATGACCTGCGTGGCCACCGATGCCCACAAACTGGTCAAATACAGCACCCACCAACTGGCCGGTGAAGTCGCGGCAACTTTTATTTTGCCCAAAAAAGCCCTCAACCTGCTCAAAAACGCCTTGCCGGCCAACGATGCCGTCAAAATTTCCTTCAACAAGGCCAATGCTTTTTTCTCCTTCGCCAGCATGCACATGGTGTGCCGCCTGATCGACGCCCGCTACCCGGATTACAACGCCGTGATCCCGGTCGACAACCCGAACCACATGGCCATCAGCCGCCGCGATTTTCAGGATTCGCTCAAGCGCATCGCCATCTATGCCAATAAAACGACCAACCAGGTCGTCCTCGATATTTCGGATAAAAGCCTGACCGTCAGCGCCCAGGACCTCGATTTTTCCAACGAGGCAACCGAACAGATGAGCTGCACCTACGAAGGCAATCCCATGCGCATCGCTTTCAACGCCAAATTCCTCGTCGAAATGCTCGGCGTGCTCGATACCGACGAAGTAAAAATGGAGTTCTCCACGCCTTCGCGCGCCGGCATCCTGACCCCGATGGAAGAAAACAACGACCGGGATATTCTGATGCTGGTGATGCCGGTTATGTTGAACAACTAATTGATTTCGTGTAATTTATCAGCCTTGATAATAAAAGGGGGCAATGCAAATCTGCATTGCCCCCTTCTTTTTTCGAAGCCCGAAAACCAGGCCCGTCAAACTTTCCACAAACGCAGGAACAAGCCTTCCAGCGCGAGGAACAACAGGGCAAAGACAACGCACCAGCGCCAGAGCGTGATGCCCTGGTTTTGCTCGTCGACCACCTGCGTGAAATTGGCTTCTTCCGCCTCGTCGAGGACGTGGAAGTTTGCCGGAAGGCCAGCAGCCAGTTCCTCGTCATTTTTGTAGCGCATTTCGCTTTCCTTGCGGTCGTAGTTAAAGGCAAATTCGGCAAGGGTTGAATCAGGCTGGAGACCAAGCTGGTACCAGCCCGCATGGTTGATCTGGGTGCCGGGCGTCAGCAGCACCTTGGCGCCGAGGATACGTTGCTCGGGGATAAACTCGGCGCCCTCGGGGGCGTCGTTGTTGCCGGTCTGGTCAGCTATGGCGCGCAGTTTGTAAATCGTTTCGCCCGAGGCAGACACCTGGTGCTGGGCCTCCAGCACTTCGTCGCGCCCGATGGTGTAGGCGATCTGACGGCCTTTGGAGCCCGCGATGGCCATTTTGAACAACATGGGGACGAATATTTCACCGTTGCGAACCAGGTCGCTCACCTTGTCGTCGAGGGGGGCAGCCGAGCAGTACAGGGCGCCTTCGCCGACCGGGTATTTGGCAAGCATGGCGGAACCGTCGCGGTAGGTGAGGATGTATTCGCCACGGTTGGGCGCCAGCGTGAAATTGCCCTGGGTGGAGGGCAGCCGCAGGTTGGCCGATTTGTTGAGAAACACGTCGCGGAACACAAATTCCTCCGTATTCACCTGACTGGCCTGGCGGGGTGTTGGTGTGAAAGCGCCCAGACTGCCGGCGCCGAAGCTTTGCAAAAAGCCGTTCCAGGCATTCAGATCGGCGTTGGCGGGCGGGAAAGCCAGCACGTTGCCGCCGTTTTGGGCAAATGTTTTGAGTTCCTGGGCAAGGCCCGAGGTCACGCTGGGCAGTTCGTTGAGCACGATCAACTGGTAGTCGCCGAACTTCGAATAATCGAGCGCGCGCGCCTCGGCGTTGTCGAGGTGAAAATATTTGGCGCCGGCGAAGGCGTTCGAGAGAAATTTATTGGGTTGCAGGGCATTGATAACCAGCACATTAATGCGTTCTGCAACGTGAAAACTCAGGTAGTAATCGTCGTCGAAATGCACCGGGTAGTCGGTCAGCGAAAGCCTTGCCTCGTGCCAGCCGGGATGCAGAATGGTGAAACTCACCGTGTCGAGCCGGGTGGTATGCGGAGCGATGGAGAGCGTGCCCACGGGTTTGGTCTGCCCGTCGTGCCGCAGGCTGAGGCGAATCTCCTGGGCTTCCTCTTCCCCCCGGTTGGAGACGCGCACCAGCAGGTTGGCAGGCTGGTTGAGGATCTGGACGGGGCTTTCAAACCACACGGAATCGATCGAAACGTTGTTTTCCTGAACGGCCCGCATGGGGATCAGGTTGACTTCCAGCAAGGTGTCGCGGAAGTTGGACAGGTCGGCAATGTTTTGTTGAAAATCGCTGATAACGAAGGCAATACGATGGTCGGCCGTGCCCGTAGAGAGGGCTTGTTGCTGCCGAATCAGCACCTTGGACAGGTCGCGACTGGAGGGGCTGGTGCGAATTTCCTCGATGCGGCTGAGGGCGTCTTCCTTGCTGATGAGGCGTTGGTCGCGGCCTTCGAAATCGTTGGTCAGAATTTGAAAGCGATCGCTGGGCGGGTAGGCATCTACGATGTCGCGGGCGCGTTTTTTAGCCAGTTCGAGCAGTGCGGCGTCCTTTGACAAAGCATTCATACTGAATGAATTGTCAACAAAAATGCTCACCGCTTTTTCCCCTTTTTTCACCGTGCCCGAACGTGGAATAAAAGGTTGGGCGAATGCCAGTACGAGGAAAATGATCGCCAGGCAGCGCATGAGCAGCACCAGCAGGTTGCGCAGCTTCTGGCGGTTGCTGGTCTCTTCCTTGACCTCCTTGAGGAAACGGACATTGGTGAAATAGACCTTTTTGAACCGCCGGAAGTAAAACAGGTGGATAATAATCGGGATCGCCAGGGTGGTCAGGGCGGCCAGAAAATACGGGAATACGAATTGCATCTTTTGTTCGGATGTATTGGCGAGGGGTTAGGACGCAAAAGCCGGCAAATTGTTTTGTCCGGCTGGCACAAAGTTGCGCCAAGCCGGCCGAATTTCGAGCTATGTTTCGCCGGAATCCGGCATTTTCAGGGCGAGAGGCAATTGTTGGGCAGGATTCAACTGCATTTTTACAAAAAAGGGCGGCCGACCCAGGCGCCGATGCCTTAGTTTTGTCGCAAACAGAAACTACATGCAGGCTTATCACGACCTTCTAAGACATATTTTGACCAACGGCGTTCGAAAGTCGGACCGCACCGGCACGGGTACGATCAGCACCTTCGGCTACCAGATGCGTTTCAACCTTGCCGAAGGCTTCCCTTTGGTAACGACGAAAAAGGTGCATACCCGAAGCATCATTCACGAACTCCTGTGGTTTTTGCAGGGCGATACCAATATTGCCTACCTGAAAGCCAACGGGGTGAGTATTTGGGACGAATGGGCCGACGAAAACGGTGAACTCGGGCCGGTATATGGCAAGCAGTGGCGCTCCTGGCAGGGCCCCGACGGGCAAACCGTCGATCAAATCGCCGAGCTCGTTCAATCCATCAAAAAGAACCCCGACAGCCGCCGCCTGGTCGTGTCGGCCTGGAATCCCGTGGACATTCCGCACATGGCCCTGGCGCCTTGCCATTGCCTGTTCCAGTTTTATGTAGCCGACGGAAAATTGTCCTGTCAGTTGTACCAGCGCAGTGCCGACGTGTTCCTCGGCGTACCGTTCAATATCGCTTCCTACGCCTTGCTGACGCTCATGCTGGCCCAGGTCTGCGATCTGCAGCCCGGCGATTTCGTGCACACTTTCGGCGATGTGCACATTTACCTCAACCATCTTGAGCAAGTGGAATTGCAACTTTCCCGCGCCCCGCGCCCCTTGCCGCAGATGCGTCTCAACCCTGAAGTGCGAGATCTTTTTTCCTTCCGTTACGAAGATTTCGAACTCCTCCAGTACGACCCCTGGCCGGCCATCAAGGCGCCGGTTGCGGTCTGAAAAAAGGAGGATATTCGCCAGCGGGCGATACAGTTTGGCGCGCCCGCTGGCGGAATAATCAAAGTCCGAAGAGTTTTTTCACGTCGTCGACGGCATCCAGTTTTTCCCAGGTGAAGGTTTCGACGTACAATTTTTGGGCTTTGCCTTCGGGGCCGATTTCCACAAATTTTTTGCCCGGCGTGCGTCCGAAGTGGCCATAGGCCGCGGTTTCGGAGAAGATCGGGTTTTTCAGTCCGAAGCGTTTGACGATGGCGGCCGGACGAAGGTCGAAGATCGTTTTCAGGCGCTCGGCGATTTCGCCGTCGTGCAGCCCTTTCACCTTGCAGGTGCCGTAGGTGTTGACGTACAGACCGACCGGCTCGGCTACGCCGATTGCATAGGCGACCTGCACGAGGCATTGGTCGGCCAGGCCGGCAGCGACCACGTTTTTGGCAATGTGGCGAGTGGCGTAAGCAGCCGAGCGGTCCACTTTTGAGGGGTCTTTGCCCGAGAAAGCGCCGCCGCCGTGTGCGCCTTTGCCGCCGTAGGTATCGACGATGATCTTGCGGCCCGTGAGGCCGGTGTCGCCGTGCGGGCCGCCAATGACGAATTTGCCCGTGGGGTTGATGTAGTAGCGGATGTTTTGCGTGAAAAGCCGCTGAACGCGAGCAGGCAGCAGTTTTTTCACCCTTGGGATCAGCACGCGGCGAATATCTGCGGCGATACGCTCCTGGCTGATGTTGTCGTCGTGCTGGGTGCTGATGACGATGGTGTCGATCTTTTTGGGCACATGGCGGTCCGAGTACTCGATCGTCACCTGGCTTTTGGCATCGGGGCGGAGGTATTTCATTTGTTTGCCCTCCTTGCGGATGGCAGCCAGTTCGTGCAACAGGAGGTGGGCCAGATCGAGGGCCAGCGGCATGTAGTTGTCGGTTTCGTTGGTGGCATAGCCGAACATCATGCCCTGGTCGCCGGCGCCTTGTTCTTCTTCTTTTTTACCGACGTCGACGCCCTGCGCGATATCGGGGCTTTGATCGTGAATGGCGCTGATCACGCCACAGCTTTTGGCTTCGAAATAATAATCGGCCTTGGTGTACCCGATTTTTTCGATGGTATGGCGTGCGGTTTCCTGCACATCCACGTAGGCGTGCGAACGCACTTCGCCGGCGACGACCACGAGGCCGGTCGTCACGAGGGTTTCGCAGGCGACTTTCGAATCGGGGTCCTGGGTCAGGAATGCGTCGAGTATTGCGTCGCTGATTTGGTCGGCCACTTTATCGGGATGTCCTTCGGAGACAGACTCGGAAGTAAAAAGATAAGGCATGGTGGATGAATGAGTTATGAAATAAAACAAACAGGCGACCTTTTGGCCCCCCAAAAGAGGGCGCAAAGGTAGGTATTCTGCCAATGAAAAACACACGCCGTGAAAAGTGGAAACGTGTCAGGGCGACGAATTCAACATTGGGGAGGATGGCGAAAAAATCTTAAAAATCCATCCTGAAACGCAGGTTCAAACGCCTGCCGGTCAGGTAGTTGGGAATGGCGTACTGCGTGTTGTAAATGGTTTTGATCCAGGTATTCGAGGCTTCGTTCGAGACTTTCATCAGGTTGAACACCTCGAAACTCACCCAGGTATTGCGCGTAAACCGCAAAAAGTGATTCGGCCTGCGGCCGCGCCAGCTTTGGTCCCAGAGCAGCAGCGAAAAACCGATATCCACGCGGTGGTAGGGCGAAAAACGGTAGGGGTTGCGGTACACAATGTTGTTGTCGGGCAGCCCGAACGGAAGGCCTGTGCCCACCGTCAGGTTCATGTGCATTTTGAAATTTTTGTTGTGGCGCAAATAGTCCTGGAAAAACATGGACAGCGTAAGAAAACGGTCGGTCGGTCTGGGAACGTCCTTGACGACGTAGCCTTCACGCTGACCGACATCGCGGCGCATGTGCTGCACTCCGTCGATCTGCTCACGGGTGCGCAGCAGCGAGAGGTTGACCCAACTTTCGGCTCCGGGCACGAACTCGCCGTTCAGGCGCACGTCGAAGCCGGCGGCGTAGCCGCGCGAGTCGTTGAGGCCCGAATAACGCACCCGTACGTTGTCCACATCGTACGACACGAGGTCCCACATCTGCTTGTAATACACCTCGGTGATGAGGCGCATTTTCACCGGGCGATAGCGCCCCCACAGAAAATCATAGGTAAAGCCGGCCACCACATGCGCACTTTTCTGCGCGACGACGTCGGTGTTGACCACCCCGTCGGGCGCCCGCAACTCACGGTAAAACGGCGGTTGATAGTACAAACCTGCCGCCAGGCGGTAGGAGAGGTCTTTACGGGTGTTCAAGGGTTTGTAAAGCAACTGCGCGCGCGGCGTCACGAAAAAATCGCGGTTCAGGTCCCAGTACTGCCCGCGCAGGCCGGCGCTCACCTGAAACTCCCGCAGGCCGTCCTTGCGCCAGGTCCAGGTGTCCTGGAAAAAGAAGGAATATCGGTTGCTGTTCAGCGTGTTGCGGGTTTTTAAAGTGCGGCGCACGAGCAGTTGGGTGGTGTCGTAGGGCAGCGAATAAAGCGCCGAATCGAGGCGTTCCCACTCGTTGATTTTATCGAGAATGGATTCGTTTTGCCACTTGACCGACCATTGCAGGAAGTGGCTGCGGGTGAGCCCCAGATCGGCAGCGTCGCGCTGGAGTTCGATGCCTCCCTTGTATTCCACGTTGCGAACATCGGCGGTGAGGTAGTTGCGCACCCAGGTGTGTTGCACGCCCTCGCCGAGCACATTGACGATTTCGCCAAAGTCGTCGGCGCCAAGGTTTTCTTCAATTTCGCCGAGGATGTAGTAGCCCAGAATGTCGAAGCGCTCGTTTTCCTGGCTGCGCCAGGTGGAGGCTAAAAATTTGTGGTACAAAGGGTTGCGCTCTCGGTCGGGCAAATAGGTCAGCGACACACCGCCCATTGCCTGCGTAAAATCATCCACTTCCTGCCCCTCGAACGCCGTGCGGATTTGCAGGGCGTAATCGATCAATCCGAAGGCCCTTTTTAAACTTTCCGGGATGTAGCGGTACTGCGAGCGGTTGTAGTTCCCGATCGCGGCAATTTGCCAGTCGCGGTTGATGTCGTAGGTCAAATAGGTCTGCACATCGGTAAAATCGGGTACGTATTCGCCCTTCACGTCGAGACTGCCCAGCAGCAAACGGGTGGTTTTGTAGCGCCCGCCCACGAGGTAACGAAACGCCCGATAGCCGTCTTTTTTAGGCTTCCAGCTGCCTTCCAGGTGTGCCGAAGCGCCCAAAAGGCTGCCGCTGACACTGGCCCGCAGACTGTCGGGGCGTTTGTATTTTACATCGAGCACCGAAGATAATTTGTCGCCGTATTTGGCCTGAAAACCGCCGGAGGAGAACGACAAATCGCGCACCAGATCAATGTTCGGGAAGGTCAGGCCTTCCTGCTGGCCGGCGCGCACCAATTGGGGGCGGTAAATTTCAAAATCGTTGACGTACACCAGGTTTTCATCGTAGTTGCCGCCCCGCACCTGGTATTGAGCGCTCAATTCGCCACCCGTGCCGGTCGTGGTGCCGAGCGCAATGCTGGGCAACACGCTTTCCAGGTTGCCGGTGGTGCTGGGCAGCAGCCGGAGGTCGGCCAGGTTTTTTTCCTTGACCATGCCCCCGTCGTCGAGGCGGCGCTCCTGGATCACGACTTCCAGATTCGACTCCGTGGGCGCCAGGGCTACGTCGAGCACAAAACGCGCGCCAGGCGCCAGCGGCAGGATGTCGGCCGAACTTTCCTTGTACGCCACCCGCCGAAAACCCAGCACCAGCCGCTGATCGGCTGGCACCTGGATGGCAAACTTCCCGCTTTCATCGGAAGTAACCGCCGTATTGCCGCCTTTGACATACACGGTGACAAGTTCCACCGGCTGTTCGTTGGAGGCGTCGGTAATGCGGCCGGCCACGGTAGCCGTATTTTGTGCAAAAAGGGATGCTCCCGCTTGCAACAGACAGAAGCAAAGGCCGAGCCACCCGGATATTTTGTGCGATTTTTTCATTATGTTGATAATCATGTATTTATAACACTTCTGCGACGACGAAAATACTGCCGGTCACCACGATCAGGTCCTCGGGCGCGGCAGCGTTTCGGGCAATGCGCAAGGCGCTTTTTACCGAACGGCAGGCCCGCCCTTTCAAACCGAAAGAAGCGGCTTTTTCGCGTAAAATTGCTGCATCCAGCCCCCTCGGAATATTGGCTTTGGCAAAATAATAGTGCGCTTCGGCTGGGAACAGCGGCAGCACCTTTTCAACCTCCTTGTCGTTGACAAAACCGGTCACGATGTGCAACTTGCGGTGCGGCATCGCGGCAATTGCCTTGAACGCCGTACCGAGCCCCGCCTCGTTGTGGGCGCTGTCGCACAAAATCGTGGGGTTGTTGCCGATCACCTGCCACCGTCCAATGAAGCGCGTCAGGCTGCGCAGCTTGCCCAGCCCCTGCCGGACGATGGCATCGAGCGGCGGCCGGCCCAGCGATATTTCCGCTGCATGGGGCGGTCCCGAAGTCTTGTGCAGCAGGGAGGGATTTTGCTGAAACAGCCATTCCGTGGCTTGCAGGGCCGTCACAATATTTTTGCCCTGATAGGGCCCGGCCGCGTCGATGCGCAGGCCTTCCAGCACGGGCGAGTCTTTGCTAAAAAGATCGAAAACAGTGTGTTGCAAGTCAGGTTCGGGGCGTTCCACGACCGAAAATTGCCGGTCGGCAAATATGATCGGCGCGCCGACCGAGGCGGCTTTTTCCAAAAAAACAGGCGCTGATTCGGGGTGCGTCTCGCCGATCACGACCGGAATGCCGGGTTTGATAATACCCGCTTTTTCCGAGGCAATGAGCGGCAGGGTGTCGCCGAGCATGTTCTGGTGATCGAAACTGATGTTGGTGATGACGCTCAGCAGGGGCGTGATCACGTTCGTGCTGTCGAGCCGGCCGCCGAGTCCGACCTCAATCACCGCGACGTCGACTTTCTCACGGGCAAAATGATCGAAAGCCATGGCGACGCAAAGCTCGAAAAATGAAGGCTTTATGCGTTCGATGGCGTCGAGGTTGCGCTGCACGAAGGACACGACGCGGCGGCGTGAAATGTACCGGCCGTCGATCTTGATGCGCTCGCGAAAGTCCTTGTAATGGGGGCTGATGTACAAGCCGGTTTTGAGCCCGGCCGACTGACAAATAGCGGCCAGCATGTGGCTGACGGAGCCTTTGCCGTTGGTGCCGGCGATGTGGATACTTCGAAATTTGTGTTGCGGATTGCCCAGGTGTTCGCAAAGTGCGAGGGTGTTGCCCAGGTCTTTTTTGAAAGCAGCCGGCCCGATGCGGTGAAACATGGGAAGCTGCGCATAGAGATAGTCGAGCGTTTCAGCGTAGGTCAACATGGCTAAGGCAAAGGAAGGGCGGAGCCGCGGCTCGCCGCGCAAAGGTGGGCTTTTTGCCGTTGGAAGACAAAACCATGCTGCCTGCCGCAAACTTTTTACGCTTTATCGTTTTCTGTACCTGTTATTCCCCGTGTTTTTTTGACATTTGTCACGCGGGCTTTTTGAAAAATAATCCACCGATTATGCCTGCCTTTTCCCAATGAAAATATTGCTTGTACAAAACAGTCGAATACCCATTCAAACCTATGACGACGCTGAAAGAATCCTGTGGTGGCTGGGCAAATCCCTGCACCAACTGGGGCATGAGGTCAGCTATCTGGTAAAAAAAGGTTCGACTTGCCCATTTGCCAAAATCTTCATTATCAACGAGAAAAAACCGTTGCAGGAGCAAATTCCGGACGGATTCGACGTGGTGCACTTCCATTGTCAGCCCGCGTCGGCGCCTTCCGTGCCCTACCTCGTGACGCAGCACCGCAACGCAGTCGATGATTCGCCGCTCGACCCGAACACGGTTTTTTTGTCGCGCAACCAGGCCCGTCGCCACGGCGGCAAGGTGTACGTGCATCCGGGCATCGATTTTGCCGATTACGGGCGCCCCGACTGGGAAGCGCGGCGCATGTTTTTTCACTTCCTTGGCAACGCCGCCTGGAGCGGTAAAAATGTGCGCGGCGCCATCGACGTGGCCGGGCAGGCCGGCGCCCGCCTTCACGTGATCGGCGGCTCGCGGGTCAATTTCCGCAAAGGCCTGCGCATCACCCTCAGCCCGCACGTTCGTTTCCACGGCGTGCTCAGCAACGACGGCCGCAACATGTTGCTCAATCAATCCAAAGGCCTGATTTTCCCTGCGTTATGGGCTGAGCCCTTCGGATTGTCGGTGGTGGAAAGTTTGTATTTCGGCTGCCCGGTTTTTGGTACGCCCTACGGGGCTTTGCCCGAATTGCTGGGCAAACGCGAAACGCCTTCCCGCGTGCATGTCGGTCAGGATTCGGCCAAAGCCGAGGCCTGGAACGGCCAGGTAGAGGCTTTTTATTCCGAACTGGGCTGCCTTTCCGTCAAGCGAACGGAGGTCGTGGAAGCGGTAAAAAATGCCGAGGCCTACGACCGCAAGCATTGTCATGAGTATGCCTGCGAGCATTTTTCTGCCGAAAAAATGGCCCAGAAATACGTGGAGCTGTACGAAAAAGTGGCCCGGGGCGAGACCTTGCACCCCCAACCCCTGATCCCGACCGCCATGGCCAGCGATCAGTTCATGCCTTTTGGCAATTGAACCAAATTTTGTTTTCAGGCGAACAATCCGCCAAGGCCGCTGTTTTTGGGTAACTTTCGGGTTCCCGGGAAGACGTTTTTGTGGCGAAAGATTGTTTGGCAGATCGAACACGAGGACTCATGTACACCTTGTTTTGACTGCAAACTTTCATCCTGTCGGCAGACTTTCCTGGGGCGTTTTTGTCAACCAACTTCTTGAATATCAATGGCAACCTGGCTCTCCTGTCTGATCGCAACTATTGCCGCGTACGTGGGTATGGAATTCATGGCATGGTTTACCCACAAGTTCGTCATGCACGGATTTTTGTGGAGATGGCATGAGGATCATCACAAGCCCCGTCATGAAAAGCACGGTTTTTTTGAAAAAAACGACCGTTTTTTCCTGGTTTTTGCCATTCCTTCCATGCTGTGCTATATGGCCGGCGGACTTTGGGGACCTACATGGGTCTTGTTTGTGGGCGTAGGCATCTCGCTGTACGGACTTACCTATTTTCTGATCCATGATGTGTACATCCACCAGCGTTTCCGCTGGTTCAGGCAACTGGATGGCTGGTATTCGCGCGCCATTTTGCGGGCGCACGGTGCGCATCACGCCAAAACCACCAAGGAAGAAGGCGAGTCGTTCGGCCTGCTGGTGGTGCATCCCAAGTTTTTCAAAAAAAGGAGCCGGGTCAAGCAGTCCTGAGCCGTTCTTCCAGTCTGCCGAGTAGCCAGGCGCGCTCTGTGAGCGGCTGCGCCTTGCTGATCTGCTGCCGCAGATTATCGTAGTCTTCAGCGTTCGGTTGCGTGTCGAAGAGCATGATTTTTCTGCTTAAATGAATGATATTGAGGTAATTGGGGGCCTGGTAGGGCAGCATTTTTTTTCGGCTGACGAAACGCTCGAAGCTGACCAGAAAACCTTTCAGCAAGCGCCACTCGCCGTTTTCAAAATACACTTTCAGCAGCAAGACCCTCGCGTCGAGGTTGAGGAACACATCGTCGATGTCGAGTTCGGCCAGCAGCGTGCGCACCTGATCGTAGTGGCCGCGTTGGTAGGCCAGTTTGGCGCGGGTAAAGCGCTCGTAAGCCTCCCTGTGGGCGACCGGCAACTGGCCGGCATGCTGGTTGATAAATTGTTCGGTCCAGTCCATTTCCCCGAGTTTCAGGGCGGCGGCCACGATGTTTTTGAAGGTAAATCGGTTGAATACGCCGTTTTCGAGGAACGCATCCTGCGAAAGCCCCATCCGATAGAGGTCAAGAACTTCCCTGAAAAAATGCTCGCCGCCAGTGTTGAGCCGCCGGATGCAATAGTTGACGGCAAAGGTGAGCACGTTGCGCAACTCGGCCCGCGGGAGCCATTCCCCGGCGTCGGGCAGCAGTTTTTTCAGCGCAAAAAACTCGGTTTCGGCCTCGGGATGCGTCAGGTAACGGTAGCTCAGGTAGTACAGTCGAATCACGGGCGCCCGGTCGAAGCGTCCGCTCGCGCAATCGGCCAGCACGGCATCGAGGTAGGGGAGCCGGTAGTCGGCGCGATAAACGGCCTGGTGGCTTAGGGCGGTACAGGCATTGCGCAACATTTCGGCGGCAAAAAAGGCGTCGAGCTCGTCCGACATTTCCTGCATGTTGAGGGCTATGCTCCGCGTCGGGGCCTGATGGAGCGATTCTTCCTGCAGGCGGTAGGCGTAGAGGTAGTATTGGGCGTCGCGTTCGGGTTGCGCTTCGAGCGTGGCGCAGGCTTCTTTCAGGTGGGAAGATGCTTCGCGCAACAGTTGGCGGGAGCGGTACATGCGCACGCGCTGCAAGGCGATTTCCTGGGGTTTGTTTTGCCAGTTTTCGTGGATGAGAAACCTTTCAAGTTGTTCTAAAAATTCCGACAACAAGCGCCGCATTGCCAAATCGTCGTAGGGCTTTCCTTCAAACAGTTTTGAAAAGACTTTCGCCGCGTTCAAGCTTCTTTCCGTCCAGACAGAACGACTGTCAATGATATTATAAAATTCTGATAATGTGCTGTT
This sequence comes from Saprospiraceae bacterium, assembly GCA_044226205.1. Lineage (GTDB taxonomy): Bacteria > Bacteroidota > Bacteroidia > Chitinophagales > Saprospiraceae > M3007. Next base: position 122,186 of record JBGAHL010000004.1, on the reverse strand, counting down.
TGAATTATGAATAGGCGATAAAAGCCATTTCTTAAAACGCCTCCGCTCAATAGGGGAGAGGGTGCCGAGCAATTGAAAGAGCTTGCGGTTTTGCATAGATTGTGAAGGTATAAAACGGCGTAAAATTTCCGACAAAATTGAATAAATGTTTTTGTGAAAAACCGCGCCTTGCCTTGCATTGCCGACTACTTTTGACCCCGGCTGACAAAAGCCCGTCCTCATCTGATATTCCCGTTCCCGGCATGAAAAGCTTCCGTTTTTACTCCTTACTGATGTTGTTGTTCGTTTCCTGTTCATTGCCTGGACAGGGATGGCTGCGCAGTTGGGAGGGACAGTTTTTGCCCTATGCCGTTCAGCCCGCTCCCGACGGAGGGGCCTTGCTGCTGACTTCCGACCAGTCATCGGCCCCCGAGCGCGAGATCATGCTCACCAAAACGGACGCCGACGGCCTGCTGCAATGGCAACGCCTCGTGGGCGGCCCCGGCGACGATACCGGCCGCGACCTCGTTGTGGATGACGGCGGCGGGTTTTTGTTTGTACTGGGGAAAAAATCGATGCTGCCCAACAACGGGGACGCCTGGCTGGCTCAACTGGACTGGTATGGCAATCTGATCTGGCAAAAAACCTACAATTACGGGGTGCTCGACGACCCTTGCTGTCTGCGTATCCTGCCCGATGGCGGATTGCTGCTCGCCCTGGAAAGCGACAACCAGTTGCGGCTTGTCCGCGCCGATGCCAACGGCGACGAGCTCTGGAGCCAGACCTACCCGCAAACAGCCGGGGCGACCATCGAGCACCTCGAACGGACTGCCGACGGCGGCTTTTTGATCACTTTGCTGCGCAGCAACCCGCCCATAGCCGCCCCGGTCGCCCAGGTTTTAAAAACGGACGCCAGCGGAACGCCTTTGTTTCTAATTGAAAGACAACATTTTACCACCTACGGCACAACCGATGTAGCGCGTTGCAAACCCGCGCCCAACGGCAAGCTGTGGCTGGCGCACCGCGATTCGCTGCACCTGCTGGCCCCAAACGGCGACTCTCTGGCGGCCCTTCAAGTGCCTTCGGCCAACAACCTTTACCTGTCCGATCTTTGGCCCGCCAGCGATGGCGGCCTTTGGGCGCTGGCCACGGAGTACGGCTACAACCCGCCCGCGAGCCGTCTTTGGCTGGGGCGTATCGGCGCCGATCTCAACCTCGTCTGGGAGCGGCGGCTGAGCATCCCCAGCTATTCGCATTCGACCTGGGCAATGAGCCGCCAACAGGATGGAGGTTTTTTGCTGACCGGCAATTACATCTTTTCGGGGGAGTACAACAGCTACCTCATTCGCACGGACTCGTCGGGTCGCATTTTTGCCAACCTGCTCAACGGCGACATCTTCCGCGACGACAACAACAACTGCCAAAAAGATACCGGCGAGGCGCCTCTGGCCGGCTGGTATGTCCGTATTACGCATCCCAACGGCGAAATTCACTACGCCACTACCGACAGTTCCGGCCACTACGAGGCGCCGACCGGCGTAGGAAATTATCTTGTTACTGTGCTGACTCCCAATAGTTTGTGGGACCCTGTATGCGCTCAGGATGTCAGCGCGGTGTTCGACACGACCTTTGTGTCCAGCGACGTGTCGTTTCCCATGCAGGCCGCACTCGATTGCCCCTTGCCCCGTGTGGACGTCTCGATGTCGAACTGGCAACCCTGCGTGGAAAACCCCGTGACGGTGCAATTTTCGAACGAAGGAACGGCCGTCGCCCCTGACGCAGCCGTCACCATACAGCTCGATTCCTTGCTGACTTTGAGCGCCGCAAGCCTGCCTTTTCAACCAACAGCGCCTTTCAGGTGGCAATTCGATCTGGGCGATCTGGCGCCTTTGCAAAGCGGTGCATTTACCCTGCAAATCGTGCCCGCCTGCGACGGACTGGTCAGTGGTAAGGCCCTTTGTATCGACGCCCGAATCACGCCCGACGCCCCTTGCCTCGACCCTTTGACCGGCCCTTTGATCGAAGTGGACGGCTATTGCTCGGGCGACACCAGTGTAGTGTTCAAGGTCAGGAACAAGGGCGAAACCATGCAAAACACCCTCGATTTCATTGTTATTGAAGACAATATCATGTTTATGCAGGGGCAGTTTCAGCTGGATGCAGGCGGCGAGACGAGTTATGAATTTCCGGCCAATGGCGCTACCTGGCGCTTCGAAGGGCGTCAGGGCGCTTCGATACCCGGCTGGCAGAGCGAGCCTGTCGTGGTGGATGTGGTGGAAGCCTGCTCGACCGACGGCATGTTCAACACGGGCTTCGTCAACCAGTTCAGTCTGTACGACGGCGGCAGTTTTGAGGAAAAAGAATGTCGTGAGGTAAACGTTTTTACCAGCCTTCCCGCCAAGGTTGCCTACCCGGGCGGCTATGAATCAGAGCATTACATTGCGGCCAATACCGACATCGAATACGCGCTGTATTTTGTCAATACGGGCCCGGACACCATTCAATGGGTCACGCTCAGAGACACGCTCGATGCGGCGTTGCTGGCGCCTGCTACCGTGACGCCCGGCCCGTCGAGCCATCCCTGCCTTTTTTCCCTCAGCGACCAGGGCGTGCTGACGTTCAGGTTCGACAGCATCGGTCTGGCGCCGGGCGGGCAGGGCTGGGTCAAATTCAGGGTGTCCCAATGGCCCGACCTTCCTGCCGGTACCCTGATTTTTAACCGCGCCTGGGTGGGACTCGATTACCAGTCGCCCGAGCCTTCCAACCAGACCTGGCACACGGTGACCGGCTCGTTGTTGGCGGTAAAATCCGTGTTTTCGCGGCCTGCAGACGAGCCACCGCTGACTCTGGGACCCGTGCCGGCCAGCGATGTCCTTGCTGTAAAAAGCCTGCAACCCGCTACTTTTCAATACGCCGTTTTCGACCCGGCCGGCCAAATGCTTCGACAGGGCCAGTTCTCCGGCGGGCGGGGGCAGATTGCCGTCGATACTTTGCCGCAAGGCTGGTACGCCGTGGTTTTCTGGCAAAAGGGTCGGGTAATTCAGGTGGAAAAAATTATTATAACACGTTGAAATTCAATTGCCTTTAAAATTAATTCCTATGAAAAAAGCGATTTTACTTTTCTTGTTCTCCTGTTCGCTCCTGATGCTGCGGGCGCAGGACACGGTCAATATCCAGTTTTGTACTTCGTTCTGGAACGGCGGATTGCCCGTGCAAGGCGCGACACTCGGTTTGAACATCGTGGCGCCCGGCTTGCCGCCAACGACAATCCTGTTGCAGGATTCCAGTTGCATCGATTACGCGGGCGCCATACCCGACGACCTGCCCCCGGGATCCAATCTGGTGTTTTACGCAGAAAAAGACGATGCCCCGCTCAACGGCGTCAATGTGCTCGATTTGGTTGCCATGAGCGATCATATCCTCGGCATCGCGCCACTGCAATCGCCCTATGCGTTGTTTGCTGCTGACGCGAACAAATCGAACAGTGTCACGACTTTCGACATCGTGGAGACGCGGAAACTCATACTGGAAATTTATTCGGAATTCCCCAACAATACCTCCTGGCGCTTTTTCCCGGAAAACTGCGATTTCCCCAATCCAGCCAACCCGTTTTCGGGTGGAAATTGCCCCGGCCTGACCTACGACGATCTCCTGCAACTCGATGACGACACTTTTCTGCTTTACGGCGTGAAGATCGGCGACGTAACAGGCGACGCCAATCCAATGGACGACTTCGGCGGCCCGGTCATTTATGACTCCACGCTGCTCGTCATTCCCGACGTTCAGTTGCTGGCGGGCGTGCCCACGACCATTGAAATCAAACTGGGCGGAACGTTTAGCCTGGATGGCCTGCAATGTCAGTTTTTGTACGATACAGACAAGGTCTCGCTCGAAGCCGTCGAACAAACTACTTATTTTGCTTATGCCAACTTTGCATTGTTCAGCGGCAAGATCAATGCCGCGGGATTTAGCACCTCGGGCATGTCCCCCGGCGAAACCCTGATAAAATTTGTTTTTACGGCCAATGAAACAGTCCAGTTGTCGGATGTTTTCAACCTCAATCCTTCCGTATTTGCGACGCTTGGCGCAACGCACGACAATGGTTTGAAGGCCATCAAGATTAAAGCGGCTTCTTCCATCGCATCTGCGGTTGCGGCACCTTCGCAAAAGCACCTGATTTTGCCGGCAAGCCCCAATCCGTTTGAAAATCAGGCGGTCATCACCTTAAATCTGAGCGCTCCGGAAAACATACTGCTGGAAGTTTACGACGCCAGCGGACAAAGGCGGTACACGACTGAAAACCAATTCGCTGCCGGAGAGCAGCGCCTCGTGATCCCGGGGGAAACCCTTGCCAGGAACAGCGTCGGTTACTACCGGCTACGGGCAGGCAATACCTGGACGGCGGGAAAACTGATCCGTTTGTAGGGGGCGCTCAAAACGCCTCCCAATTGTCGCCCAGCGCATCGGCGGGGCGCCAGAGGAGTTCCTTGAAGCGTACGACGCGATCGTCGACCACTTCGACCCCTTCTGCTTCGAGCAGGGCCTGCATTCGTTCGGGCGGGTCGAAGTGGTGGCGGCCGCTGAGTTCGCCCTTGCGGTTGATCACCCGATGGGCCGGCACGCCGTCGCCGGGCCGGCAGTTGTTGAGGGCCCAGCCAACCATGCGCGAAGCGCCCAGGGCCAGAAAATCGGCAATGGCCCCGTAGGTCGTCACCCGTCCGCGAGGCACTTGCCGCACGACGGCGTACACCAGATCGAAGTAGCTCGGCGTGCTATTCATTGGTTTGATATTCTGTTGGTTAGGGCTACGTAATCTTCCCAGCCCAGGTCTTCCGGCCGATGCTGGAAAAACGGATCGTCGAGCAAATTGAGGTTCGGGAAGAAGGGTTTGAGGGTGTTGCGCAGCATTTTCCGCCGTTGATTGAAAGCCGTCTTGACAATCTTGCGGAACAGGGCTTCGTCGCAACCCAACTCGAAATTTTCCTTGCGCGTCAGCCGGATCACCGCCGACAAAACCTTGGGCGGCGGATTGAACGAGCCGCGTTCGACCGTAAACAGGTACTCCGTCCGGTAAAATGCCTGCATCAGCACGCTCGTGATGCCGTACACCTTGCTGCCGGGTTTGGACACCACGCGGTCGGCGACTTCCTTTTGAAACATGCCGACCATCTCCGGGATTTGCGTACGGTAGTCGAGCATTTTGAAAAGAATCTGGGTGGAAATGTTGTAGGGAAAATTGCCGATGAGGCAGAACTGTTCGTCGCCAAACGTCTCCCGCGGGTCATAATCAAGGAAGTCCTTGAAAATCAGCCGGCCATCCAATCGAGGCAGCGATTGTTGCAGCACCGCCACCATATCGCGGTCGGCTTCGACGGCCCACAACGTAAAATCATTGCGTGCCAGCAAATGGCGGGTCAGCATGCCGGTGCCCGGTCCGACTTCGAGCACTTTGCCGGTCGAGACGCCCATTAGCAGGCTGTCGGCAATGCGGACAGCGATGCTTTCATGTTTGAGGAAATGTTGGCCGTACGACTTCTTGGCGTGCATAATATATTGATAGTCAGGAATTAAGGCTTATTAGTTTTGGTCTTGTTCCGCCATTTTCATAAAAAACAACGTGTAAAAAAGGTACCAGGCTACGCCCATCGCTGTTTCGATGGTGTATTCAACCAGAAACGAAACGAACACCATGACCTGAAAAGTGGCGAACAGGTAATAGCGCCGGTAGCGGTTGAGCCACAAGGGATAATAAAACGCCAGCAGGCTCAGCGAAAGCCCGAGCAAACCGGTGCCGGCCAGGATGTATAGGAACTGGTTGTGCGGCATTTTGGGCGTTTCGAGGTATTTGGGAAAATATTGGTTGACCAGTCGGGCCGTTTCGCGCGGCAGGTCGCCGGCCCCCACACCCAAAACGGGGTTTTCTTTCCACATCATCCAACCCGTTTTCAGGGAAACCCAGCGCTCGGAGTCCGAATAGCTCTCTCCTTCGTTGGACCGGTAGTGTTCCCAGTCGTACTTCATGTACGACATGCGTTGTTTCAAACTCGGTATGGTGTTGATCGCGATGATCGGCACGGCGAGCAACGCGGCCATCACGGCAAGCCCCAGCGCCCAGCGTCGGGTGCGCCAGATAAATCGCAATGCGCTGAACATCAGGGCACAATACAGCGCCGCTATGCCGCTGCGCACCGAGAGAAAGTGAATAAAAGCAAAAAGTACCACGAGCAAAACGGCCAGAGCCGGCCTTTCCCAGCGGAACCTGCCCCGAAATCCCTGTTGCCACATCCAGCCGCCGGCCATGATGGCGGTGGCGAGCATCAGGTTGAAGCGGATGTGGTGCCGTGGGACGGGGATTGGCCGTCCTTCGCTCAGTCCGAAAAGGATGGAGTCGGCATGCAGGGCGAAATTGATGCCCACGCCGATGCACAGCAGCGTCATCGTCCAGACCAGTATGTACAGTACCAGGCGACTTTGCCGGGCCGACAGCAGGGGCAGGTTGACGAAGACCCAGGGCAGAATTAAAAACGGAAGTCGAACGCGGGTCCGTTCGGCCCAGTAGCCCATATCGTCGGACCAGAATACGCTGAGTGCCGGCACGAGCAGCAGGAGTGTAAACAGCAGATATTCAGGTCGTTGTAAAAGATTGTTAATCGACAGGTTTAGCCCCTTTACCCACGTCGAGACGCGACGCATACGGGAGCCCGGGTTGTGTTGATGATAGGTGGCAGAAGCATTCCAAAGCGCCATGGCAACCAGCCCCCACATCGACATGGAGAGCAAAAACGGTGAAAAAGTCATGCTCACGACCAGCAGCAAGGCAAAAAAGGTCGTCCAGGCAGAGCGAGGCTCGTCACCGAAGATGGCGCGCAGGAGGTGCAGCATGGCTACGTCAATAGGGTGAAAACAGAAGAAACATACGATGGAATCGACCGGCAAAGATAGCTTCACCGGAGGCGGTTTTTTCAAGTAAATACAGGGGAAACGATCCATGGCGGGTTTCGCTCGTCTGCCGCTTGCCGTCGCTGGTCCAAAAAGCGTACGCTTCGGCAAACAGAAAAAACCGGTTTGGGCGAACTTCCCTACTTTTGCGGCGTTCACTTAGCCAGTATGCCAAGCCAATCCGCATCCGTTCTTATTCTGTTGTCGATATTTTCCCTGTTCACCGCGTGTGGCAGGGAAGCATCCAATACCCCCGAAACTACCGTCCTGAGCACTGAAAAACCTGCTCCTGTGACGGTTTCCGAACCTGCCGACCTGCCCTCGACGGGACAGGGCAATTTTGAAAACCTCGTTGCCGATTACGAGAGCAAAGACCGCGTCATCTGGCAGCAGCCCGATCTGGTCATTTCGCTTTTGGGCAATCTGGAAGGCAAGACCATCGCAGACATCGGCGCAGGTACGGGCTATTTTACGTTCAGAATGGTTCCGAGAGCCAACAAGGTGATCGGCATCGACATCGATCCGCGCTGCATTGCTTTTATGGACAGCGTCAAGGTGCGTTTGCCTGAAAAATACCGCGGCCGTTTTGAAAGCCGGCTGGCCAAGCCTCAGGACCCCTTGCTGGCGCCGGGCGAAGCGGATGCCGTCATGATCGTCAATACCTACGGGTATATCGAGAACCGCGTCGATTATCTCCGCATTTTGAAGAACGGAATGTCGCCCGGCGGTCAATTGTTGATCATTGATTTCAAGAAAAACAACTTCCCTGTGGGGCCTGCCGACGAATTCAAGGTGTCGTTGCAGGAGGTTGAAAAAGAACTTCTGAAAGGCGGTTTCCAGATCACCAAGGCAGATACAAAAACCCTTGATTATCAATATATTGTTTTAGCACAAAAACCAGTAGAGAGCAATCAGGAATAGCGACTGGCCGCGGCCGGTGAAGCCGGAATACGACTGCTTCATTGCTGCTGCCGACTGTTTCTGCCTGCTGACACCGTCATTCCGATATGCGTGGTTCCCTGAAATTATTTACCTGGTTCGGCATTCCTGTGCACCTGCACTGGACCTTTGGTTTTATCCTGCTGTATGCGTTTTATCTTGGGGCTTTTGAAGGCAACGGCCTGATCAGCATTGTCTGGTTTATCGGTCTTTTCGCCAGTTTGTTTACTTGCGTTTTGCTGCATGAGTACGGTCATGCGCTCACCGCCCGGCAGTATGATGTAGAGACGCAGGATATTATCCTGACGCCGATAGGCGGCATTGCCCGGCTTGAAAAAATGCCGGAAAAACCGCGTCAGGAGTTTTTGGTGGCCATTGCCGGCCCGCTGGTCAATGTGGTCATTGCCGCGATTTTGCTGCTGTCCTGCAGGATTTTTTTAAAACCTGAATTGTGGGAACTGATCATCTGGACAGTCAAGCAGTACTTCCAGCCTTTGTACGATTTTTTCAGCGCCTTGTTTACGGGCGACTGGGCAGCCCTGAGCGCGCAGTTTTCGGGCGACCGCCTGCCGCCGGAGGATGCGGAAGAAATGGCCGATATCGTGAATGGCTACGGCCTTTCCGACAACAGTTTGCTGTTTTACCTTCCGATTCTGATTGTGATCAATATTATGCTGGTGCTTTTCAACCTGGTTCCGGCATTTCCCATGGACGGCGGGCGGATTTTCCGCGCCTTGCTGGCCATGCGCATTGGCCGGCCGCGCGCCACGCGGGTTGCTTCGATCGTGGGGCAGGTGATTGCCGGCATATTTGTTTTGTACGGCCTGACAAGTGGCCAGATCACCCTTGCCCTGATCGGTTTTTTTGTATTCAGCACGGCCCGTACCGAGAACAGTATGGTGCAACTGGATGCTGTTTTACAACAGTACAAAGCCAGGGATCTGGTGCGCCCTCAATTTACGCGACTGTTGGTCACGGACTGGATGCAAACGCCAATTACCCTGCTCAAAGAGGGTCTGGAGCGGCATTTTCTGGTTTTCGACTTAAATGACCAACTGGTCGGTACTCTGGATGAAAGCGATATTATTGCTGCTTTGAAAAAGCGCGACCTGAGTGTCGAAATCGGGGAATATGCCCGCGAGCCGGTAGAGATTGTCCGTCCGCAGGAATCCTTGAAATACGTCTATTATGTATTGATGCAGCGCCGGCAGGGCATTCTGGCCGTGGCCGATGAAAACGGCCTGATTGGGGTAATCGATCAGGAAGGATTGCGGCACTTTTTGCGCTTGCTGTAGCGCCGACCTCAAGGTCGGCGCGGTTGAGGGAAGAAGTGCCCCGCGATTGAAGTTTAAGGCTGGCGAGGAGAATACCAGAAATGCCGTTTAGTGTCAATCGCTACTAATCGCGGGTTATTCCTTCCCTCATTATCGCCGACCTGGAGGTCGGCGCTACAGCAAATCCCGCAGCAAAACGGTTTTCGTTATTTTCTCCCCGTTCCTTCGGACCACAATCCGAACCTTCTTCCCCGGCTTGCCTTGCAAACGCCGTTGGATATCCGACAAGGTCAGAAAAATAACCGGAGAATGCCCCATCCGCAGGATTTGATCGCCGGGCAAAATACCGGCCTCGGCAGCGGGCGAGTTGGGCACAATGTTCTGAACGATAAAAACGTCGAGTTTGGGTCCTGAGGCGATGATGCTCATGCCGCTGCGATCATACTCGTAGGCAGACCCGTAGTTGCGGTTTGGTTTCAGCCAGATGGTTTGTTTTTGATAGTCGATGACGACCGTAAACCTGCTGAGCAATCCGTTGCCGACCAACCCGTTGCGATTGTTGAGGTAGTCGTAGTTGGGTAGCGTATCGAGCGTTTGAAAATAGGTGACGATGTTTTGTTGCATGAACGGTCCCAGATCAAGTTGTGTCACCCGCCCGGCAAAACCTTCGAGATAGCCGCCCAGCCCCATGCCGATATTGCTCGGCAGCGCCGTGGCAGGCGGGTGAAGCAAAGGATGCGTATCGGTAAAGAGCAGCAACGACATCCCGGCGCCGGTATCCAGCAACAATTTGACCGGCGCTACAGAATCCGGCAACACCTGAAGTCGCGTTTTCAGGTAGGGTTTGTTGCGATAAACCTCAAGAGGCAAGGAGATGTATTTGTCATCCTTTATGCGGAACGACTCGCGGTCGTAGAGGCTCAAAATCCGTTGCTGATAGTTGATTTTGATGATGTATTTGGAAAAGGCGTTGGCCGAAAGAATACCGTGCACCTCGATACCTGCATACTCCTCAAAACGAAAATAATCTTCCTGGAGCACCAGAATGTCTTCGCTGGGCGCATAGGCCTTGCCGGGTATATCGAACCGGATTTGTCGGGCGAGGTAGGCAATGAGCGGCGTTTTAAGGTCGGAGCCGGTGATGCGAAACTCTCTTTCGTAGGGAACCTGAAGGAGATCGCTGATCTGGCGTTTGGTCAATACCGTGTGTTCAGCCCCTGTGTCGAAAATGAATTTCAGAGGCAGGATGCCGTTAAAATTGACCGTGATAATGATGAAATTGTTGCTGTATTCGAACGGAATATCAACCTGTCGCTGACCTGGCGGCAGGTTAAAGCCATTTTGGGTAAACAGTGGCCATGTGCTCCCCAGCGTGAGTACACACCACAACAGGAGTCGTTTTGTCATTTTCAACAGCTTGCTTCACCGGCCAATATAGCCACATTCCGCTTGCTGTCAGCTGCAACTGCCCTCTTTTCAATCCGGAAATCAGTGCCCGGATTCCACTTTCCCGGGAATCTTGCTCATGGCGTGCTCGGCAATGGCGGTGATGGATAATGCCGGGTTGACGCCTGGATTGGCAGAGATCATCGATCCATCGCAAACCAGCATGTTTTGATAACCGAAAACCCGGTTTTCCCGGTCGATTACCCCCCTTGCCGGGTTTTCTCCCATCACGCAACCACCCAGAATATGAGCCGTGCCGGGTATGCCGGCCAGCGGCGTCAGCCCGAAGGCCATTGCCTTGCCGCCTACCAGTTTTTCGAATCGCCGGGCGAGTTCGATGGCTCTTGGAATAAACGCCGTGGGCTTCTCTTCGCCGACAATTCGCGTCCGCAACCCGCCCCAGGCCGTCCGGGTAAACGTGACGGTGCTGTCGAGCGTTTGCATGAACAACATGACGGTCGAACTTTTGGCCCAGTCGCGCACCCTGAAATATCGCCAGTAGGTGCGCGGATGCGTCAGGACGTCGACAAACATTTTTACAAACCGAACCAGCATGTTCGCACCTTCAACAAATGGCAAAAACGTGAGCCGCCAGGCGCCCGACCCAGCGCCGTAACGGCAGAGTTCGAGGTGACTGTGCTCGTCGGTGGAAACAATGGCGCCGATGGCAATTCCCTGCGACCAATCGGCTGATTGGTCGAGCTGAGTGACGGCGATCAGGCTTTCGTTGTTGGTGCGCACCTCCCGGCCCACCATGTCGGACAGCCGGGGCAGCGACTTCCGTTTGAGTTGGAGCAAGAGCTTGACTGTGCCCAAAACGCCGCCTGCGAAGATCACCCCGCGTGCCCGCAGGGTTTGGTGTTTTTTGAAAAAACGGGTGGCGCTGCGAATGCTCACGGAATACCCGTCCGAACCGTCGGCCGCATCGAGCGGCCGCACGTCGACCACCTCCTGTTCCGCCAGAATTTCGGCGCCCAGTTGCCGGGCCAAATGCAGGTAGTTTTTGTCGAGGGTGTTTTTGGCATTGTGACGGCAGCCGGTCATGCAGGCGCCGCAGAAATTGCAGCCGGTCCGGTCCGGGCCTTTTCCGTCGAAAAAAGGGTCAGGGACCGTTTGTCCGGCCTCGCCGAAATAAACCGCAACGCGGGTTGGTTCGAAGTCTTTTTCCCGGCCAATATCTTTTGCCAAAGCTTGCAAAGCGACCTCTCCGTCAAAGAGTTGCGGGTTGTTCGTTGCCCCCAGCATGCGCAGGGCAAGCGGATAAAAAGGCGCCAGTTCGGTCTGCCAGTCGGCGAGCGAGGCCCAGCTGCCCGACTGGAAAAAAGCGGGTTTCGGCGTGGGCAGGGTATTGGCGTACACCAGCGAGCCGCCGCCTACGCCTGTGCCCGAGATGACGCCGACATGGCGGAAAATGGTGATCTTCATAATGCCGAACCACCGCAACGAGGGCAGCCACAGCCATTTGGCAAACGACCAGTTGGTGCGGGCAAAATCCTCCGCACGGTACCATTTGCCTTTTTCAACGACCAATACCTTGTACCCTTTTTCCGCGAGCCGCAAGGCGCTTACCGAGCCGCCGAATCCACTGCCGATGATGATGTAGTCGTATTGCAAGTCATTCATCATTAATAAATTATGCATGTTAAAGGGTGATCCCCCAGACGAGCGGCAAGAGAAAATATGCTGCGCCCAGCAAGATCAGAATGGCAATAGCGTCGAGCAAAAAACCTGCCCGCGCCATGTCGCGCACCGTCAGAAACCCGGAGCCGAAAACGATGGTATTGGGCGCAGTGGCGACCGGCAGCCCGAATCCTACGGATGCTGCCAGTGTGGCGGTCATCAGCAATCCGTTTTGGTCGACGCCGATGGCGGTGGCCAGTGCGGCCAATACGGGCATCATCATGGCCGCGGTGGCTATGTTGGAGGCAATTTCACTCAACACGACGACCAAAACCAGTACTGCCAACAAAATGAGCGCCTGCGGAAGACTTTTAAGCCCTTCGAGCAAGCTGCCCAGCCAGCCCGCCAGTCCACTCTGGTCAAAACCTTTGGCCAGCGCCAGCCCGCCGCCGAACAACACGATAATCCCCCAGGGGATGCGCTCGGCGGTAGGCCAGTCCATCAGAGAAATGCCGCTTTTTCCCTGTGCAGGGATCAAAAACAAAACCACGGCGCCGCTGATAATGAGCACGGTGTCGTTAATGCCGGGCCACCAGCGGTACCACAGCAGGGAGCCGCTTATCCAACCCAAAATCACCAGTCCGAATACGATCATCAGTCGCATTTCCGGCTGGGTAATGGGGCCGAGCGCTTCGAGTTCATGGTGAATGTGTTCGCTGGTTTCTTCACTGGCTTCCCCGGCTTTGTCGAGCGGGAAAAGCCGCAGCAACAACAACCAGCAGGCAATCAGCATCAGTACCATGACCGGAAAACCGACCAGAATCCAGTGCCCGAAAGAAATGTCCTGACCCAGTTTTTGATGCATGAAATTGACAAAAATGGCATTTGTCGGGGTGCCGACCAGTGTGCCCAGCCCTCCGATCGAGCAAGCGTAGCCTACGCCCAGCAACAGCGATTTTGAAAAATTGGACGAGGACCTGCCTGCGGCCGCGATGGCAACGGGGGTCATCATGACAGCCGTCGCGGTATTCGAGATCCACATCGAAATGAAAGCCGTGGCCGCCATGAAGCCGAAAAGGGTCGCAGCCGGCCGGTTGCCCAGCCAGTTGACCATGCTCAGCGCAATGCGCCGGTGCAGACTCCATCGTTCGATGGCTTTGCCAAAAATAAACCCGCCCATAAACAGGTAAATGATCTCGCTGGCGTATTCGGGCGCGACATTTTTGATCGGCATCACGCCTGTCAACGGAAAAAGCACCAGGGGCAGCAAGGCCGTGACCGAGGTGTGCACGGCTTCCGTGATCCACCAGACCGCGATCCAGAGCGTAACTGCCGCGCACAGTTTTGCAGGCTCGCTCATGCCGGCCGGGGCGGGCAATAACAGTACGATCAGAAACAAAACAGGCCCTGCCAGACGGGCGATCAGTTGATTCATGAGTCGGGTTCGTATTTTGGAGTAAAAGGACAAAATCTTACGGACAACCGCACCCCGACGGGAGGATATTTTTTACAAAATAAAAAAGCCGCCGGGGCTTTATCACGTCCCGGCGGCTTTGCAACTGATTGATATTGAATCAGCAGTATTGTTCGTATGCCATTTTCAGGTTTTCGGCGATCACGGCCGCCGAACGCCCTTCGATGTGGCGGCGTTCCAGAAAATGCACCAGTTGGCCGTCTTTAAACAAGGCGATGCTGGGCGAAGAAGGAGGGTAGGGGAGCAGAAACTCGCGGGCTTTGGCCGTCGCTTCGCCATCCACCCCGGCAAATACCGTGTACAGATGATCGGGTTTTTTGTCGCCGCTCAGCGACATTTTGGCGCCAGGGCGCGCATTGGCTGCTGCGCAGCCGCAAACGCTGTTGACGACCAGCAGGGCAGTGCCTTTTTGTTGACCCAGAATAGCCTCCACATCGGCGGGAGAAGTAAGCGCCTCGAACCCGTAGTCGGTGAGGTCCTGGGCCATCGGTGTTGTCAGTTGTATCGGATACATCGAATGGATGAGATTTGAGAAATGAGCAATAGATGAGCTTCGGGGGCTACAAACGTTTCAGGCGGCGTTTTGTTTAAAAAGTTACGTTGCTGGTAATTTCGGTCGTGCCGCGTTTTACCGTCACCTTCGTGGTATCGCCTTTGGTGAATTTGGACAGGGCTTTCATGTAGTCCTGGATGTTTTTGACCGGGAAATCGCCCAGTTTCACGATGATATCGCCTTTTTGAAGACCGGCAACCGAGGCAGGTTTGCCATCCGTCACACCGTCCACGTGGACGCCCTCGCCTTCCCAGGTGTAGTCGGGCATAATGCCCAGCGTGACCTTGAAACGGGGCGTGTCTTCCTTGTTGGCTTTGGTTTCCTGAAAACTGAGTTTGGGTTTCGAGTCGAGGGCATCGATCACCTTCACGGCCAGACCAATGACCTGCGCCTCGCCGGAGAAATTGACTTTTTCCGTGTCGTCGGAGGGTTTGTGGTAATCGGAGTGTTGACCCGTGAAAAAGAACAGCACGGGGATGTTTTTCAGGTAAAAGGAGGTGTGGTCGCTCGGTCCGATGCCTGCGCTGTCGAGTTTGAAGCTGATGCCGTTGTTGTTCAGGCTGTTCATCGTCGGCACAAAATCGGGGGCCGTCCCCACGCCACCCACGACGAGTCGTGTTTCTTCATTGAGTCGGCCGATCATGTCCATGTTGAGCATGAAACTGACGCTGCTCAGGTCGATCGTGGGATAGTCGGTGAATTTTTTGGAACCGATGAGGCCCAGTTCTTCTCCCGAGAAGCAGATAAACAGGAAGTTGTGTTTTTCCGTCACGCCGTTTTGGGCAAAATAGCGGGCCAGTTCGAGCACACCGGCCGTGCCGGAGGCGTTGTCGTCGGCGCCGTTGTGAATTTTCCCTTCGGGGTTGGCGTCGAGCGAATTGTGGTCCATGCCCAGGCCCAGGTGGTCGTAATGAGCGCCGATCACGATGGTATTTGCTGCGCCGTTGTCGAGCCACGCCACCACGTTCTGGCTATACACCTGGGGCGCGTTTTTATCCACCATGCCACCGTGCGGGTCGCTTGATTTCTGGAAACCGAAATGGTGAAACCACATGCCGTTGTCGCCCTTGGGCGTCAGTCCGGCTTCCTTAAATTGGTCGGCGATGTATTGTGCGGCGCGAAATTCTTCTGCCGTGCCAGTGCCGCGGCCTTTCATTTCGTCGGATGCGAGCATGGTGATATCGCGGCGCAGGTTATCTTCTGAAATGGCCATTTTCTGGGCATTCAGCGCGAGGCCCGAGGCAAACAGGAGCAAAAAAGCGATGTTTTTTAACATTACAGTCAAGTTGGAAAAGAAATGGTGAACGCAAATCCGTGCAAATGCCGGACACAAGATGCAAAAGTAGGATGATTGGCAGGGCAGTGCGCCATTTAGGCGTCAAAAATCAGGGCGCGGCGTGGGCTTCCGAAACCGAGATAGCGCCGGTGGAATCGGCGGGGAACCAGCACAGGGCGTCGAGCAGCGCCGGCGTTCCGACAAAAACATTCAAATCTGTTTTTTGAGAAATGCCGTCGATACACCCTTCATTGGAGTATTGCCAGAAAAACCAGTCTTTGCCGTTGCTCAGGGCCGGTTGTTCGCTGGAATAACGGGCAATCCAGAGCGGATAATGGTCGAATACCCCGGCCAGGTATTTTTCGTAAAAATGCTGATTGGTGTAAATAATCGGCTTTACATGCAAGCTGGCCTCCACAAGCTGGAGCCAGATGCGCGCTTCTTCCAGCATCACTTCGCGGGGCATGCCGTCGGTCGTTTCAAAATCGAGCACAGGAGCGATATCCCCGGCTCTCATATCCACCGTTTCGAGAAAATGCTGGGCCTGTTCGATCCCGCAGCCGTACGAACGGAAAAAATGATAGGCGCCTCGGCGGACGCCCAATTTGCCCAGGGCATCCCAGTTGCGGCAAAAAAGGCTGTCGGTAAAGTCCTGCCCTTCGGTCGCCTTTACAAAAGCAAAGTCGAAACTATGCCTGGTCTGCACGGCATTCCAGTCGATGTACGACTGGTAATGCGACACGTCGATCCCGTGCAGCAAGGGTACTGCCGGGGCAAAATTTGCCTGCCGACCCGTCAAAAACGGGTAAAACAACATAACTATCAGGCTCAACGTACGCATGGCGCAAGCGGGCGTTAATGAATCAGGCAGATTTTTCGGGGGCGATAAAATGTGGGGGAATTGGAATCCGGTTTCCCTCCGGATTTCGCGACGGCGAAAATAGTGCCTCTTTTTTCAAGCGGAAGGACTGCGCGCCTTTTTCGTCGCAAAACGACATTTTTTTGGACGAACGACCTTTTCGGAGGGCGGAACGTAGCAGTTTGGGGCAGGATGTCTGGTCTTTTAAAAGCAGGCGGGCGATACGTATCGAATACGTATCGCCCGCCGGAAAAATTTACGGATTGCCCGGCTTAGCGGTTCATGGATTCCATGAATTCTGCGTTGCTGGACGTATGCAGCATTTGTTTTTTGATAAATTCCATGGCTTCCTCCGGCTTCATATCGGCCAGGTGGTTGCGCAGGATAAACATGCGTTGCAGGGTATCCTTGTCCAGCAGCAGTTCTTCCCGACGGGTACTCGACTTGGTGAGGTCCACGCTCGGGTAGAGGCGACGGTTGGCCAGGTTGCGGTCGAGCTGGAGTTCCATGTTGCCCGTTCCCTTGAATTCTTCGAAGATCACCTGGTCCATTTTCGAACCCGTGTCGATCAGGGCGGTGGCCAGGATGGTGAGCGAGCCGCCGTTTTCAATGGCACGGGCGGCGCCGAAGAACTTCTTGGGTTTTTGCAAAGCCGTGGCTTCCACACCGCCGGACAGCACCTTGCCGGAAGCCGGCGCCACGGTGTTGTAGGCACGAGCCATACGGGTGATCGAATCGAGCAGGATGACGACGTGGTGGCCGCATTCTACCATACGTTTCGATTTTTCCAGCACGATATTGGCCAGACGCACGTGGTTTTCTGCCGGCTCGTCGAAGGTCGAGGAAACGACTTCGGCGCGCACGCTGCGTTTCATGTCGGTCACCTCCTCGGGGCGCTCGTCGATGAGCAGGATGATGACGTAACATTCCGGGTGATTTTTGGTAATGGCGTTGGCAATATCCTTGAGCAGGAAGGTTTTACCCGTTTTGGGTTGCGCCACGATCAGGCCGCGCTGGCCTTTGCCGATCGGTGTGAAAAGATCGATGATGCGGTTGCCGAAATCACGGCCGGTCGGGCTGGTGATCAGGCTGAATTTTTCAGTCGGGAAAAGCGGCGTGAGGTAGTCGAACGGTACGCGGTCGCGCACGTCTTTCGGGTCGAGGCCGTTGATCTTGCTGACTTTCAGCAGGGCAAAATATTTTTCACCTTCCTTCGGTGGGCGGATAGCGCCTTTGACGGTGTCGCCGGTGCGCAGGCCGAACAGCTTGATTTGCGAGGGCGAAACGTAGATATCGTCCGGACTGGTTTGGTAGTTGTAATCTGCGGCGCGGAGGAATCCGTAGCCGTCGGGCATCATTTCGAGGGTGCCTTCGCCTTCGATAATGCCGTCGAGTTCGACGTCGAATTTTTCACGAGGAATGACGGGCATGACCTCCGGCTCCTGTTCCATGCGCTGGTTTTGCTGGCGCAGGTCCTGCGGGGCGTTGTAGTCCTGAGCCGGGCGACGCACCATCATTTCGTCGTCTTCATCTTCGCCGTTGTTGGGCGCTACGAAGTCATCTTCTTCGTATTGCTGAAATTTATTGGCATCCGAATCGAACAGGTTGGGATTTCCCGGGCGGTTGGGTCTGAAATCGCGGTTGCGGTCGTCGCGGCGATCGCGGTCGTCGCGGCGGTTGCGGTCATCGCGGCGGTCGTCGCGGCGATCACGATCATCGCGGCGGTCGTCCCTGCGGTCGCGGTCATCGCGGCGCTCACGATCATCACGGCGGTCGTCGCGACGGTCGCGGTCATCCCGACGGAAGTCGGGTTCGCGACGCTGCTGGTCCCCCCGGCGGTCATCCCTGCGGTCGCGGTCGTCGCGGCGCTCGCGATCATCGCGGCGGTCGCGGTCGTCGCGGTCGCGGCGGAAATCGGGTTCGCGGCGGGGTTCGTCGCGTCGTACAGGCGGGTTGTTGTCGCGGTCGCGGCGCATATCCTGTTGTTCGCGGCGGGGAGGTTCCTGTTCGCGGCGCGGTTGTTCTTTTTTGACCGGCGCAGGAGGAGCGGGTTGCGACTGCGGCTCCGGCTTGGCAGCCGGTTCGGCGGGTTCGGCGGGTGCTGCTTTTACGGTTTTTCTGGGGCGTTTGCCAGTGGCCGTTGCAGGCGTTTCTTCCTGCGCAGGGGGCGTGGCGGGGATTTGCGGTTTTTTGCGACCGAGCGAACCGTCAGAGCCTTCATCGACAACAGGGACGTCCTTGTTGGCAGAATTTTTCTCCCGGAGCGCTTGTTCGTCCAGGATTTTATAAATCAGTTCTTGCTTGTTGAATTTGTTGTAACCTTTCAGACCGAGCTTGCTGGCGATGTCCTTTAATTCAGGCACCAGCATGTCGTTCAACTGTAATATGTCGTACATGACAGGCAAATAAATTGGGATAATTGGAATTTCAAATACTTAGGTTGAATATCGAGCGGTGTGCTTAGAAACTTGCGGGGTGGACATTGTGCGGACGGTATGTCGGCAAGGAATGCGAGCGGGAGAAAAATCAGCCGTGCAAATGGGCAAAGTCCGGGGTCTAGGTTTTTAAACGGGGAGTTTCTTTCGGAAAAGGGATGAATAACACATCAATAAATTACCACGGGGCAGCCACGCTTACACCAAAAATCAACGCCTGAAAAGTGGGAAAATCCAGTGGAATCGGAAAAGATGTGGAGTCGGCACTTGCTGGCCGGCAGAGAATTGAACGGGGCAAAGATAAACCGGTTTTCAAATTCACGCTATCTTGCCGCACTTTTTTATGCCGCCGGACACCATCGGTTTTAACGCTTCGGAACGAATTCAAACTGTGCGGCATTTATAACGAATAATCGGTCTGATTTGTTGCCGGCAAACTTGCCGGACATGTTAAGCAGACCCTGTAACCATCAAAAAAACAGCCTACACCTGCATTTATACCATGCTCCAGCTTAAAGTTATCCGTGAAGAAAAAAGGCGCATCCTGAACGGTTTGCGCAAACGCAACTGGTCGGCCGCCCAACTCAAGGTCATCGACCAGATTATCAAAACCGACGATCAGCGCAAGGCCTGTCAGAAAGAACTGGACGATACCCTGGCGGAAAGCAACCGCCTGTCGAAAGAAATCGGCCAACTCATGGCCCAGGGCAAAAAAGACCAGGCAGAAGCGCTCCGCGCCCAGGTTTTGAATATGAAAGAATCGATCAAAAACCTGGAAGACCGGCAACGATCGCTGGCCGCCGAGCTCGACAACCTCCTGCTGAGCGTGCCTAATTGCCCTCAAAACAGCGTGCCCAAGGGTAAAACACCCGACGACAACAAGGTCTACAAAGCCTGGAACAAACCCTTTCCCGAACTCCCGGAAGATGCGCTCGCACACTGGGACCTCGCCAAAAAATACAACCTTTTCGACCTCGAACTGGGCGTGAAACTTACCGGCGCAGGCTTCCCCGTGTACCGTGGCCAGGGCGCCCGTTTGCAACGCGCGCTCATCCAGTTTTTCCTCGATGAAGCGGTAAAAGCCGGGTACGAAGAAATTATTCCGCCGCACCTGGTCAATGAAGATTCGGCGCGCGGCACCGGCCAGTTGCCCGACAAAGAGGGTCAGATGTATCATTGCACGGTCGACAATCTTTACCTCATCCCCACGGCCGAGGTCCCGGTCACCAACATCGTACGCGACGATATTATTCCCGAAAAATCGCTGCCGATTAAAATGACGGCCTACACCCCCTGCTTCCGCCGGGAGGCCGGCGCCTGGGGCGCTCACGTGCGCGGCCTGAACCGGGTGCACCAGTTCGACAAAGTGGAGATCGTTCACATCGAACACCCCGACCGCTCGAACAAGGCACACCAGGACATGCTGCGCCATGTGTCGCGACTGATGGCAAAACTCGAGCTGCCCTACCGCATCCTGTTGCTCTGCGGCGGCGACATGGGTTTTGCCTCGGCCAAAACCTTCGATTTTGAAGTTTGGTCGGCTGCCCAGAAACGCTGGCTGGAAGTGAGTTCGGTGTCCAATTTCGAAACCTTCCAATCCAACCGCCTAAAATCCCGCTTCCGCGATGCCGACGGAAAAATCCAGCTCACCCACACCCTGAACGGCTCCGCACTGGCGCTGGCGCGTATCGTGGCGGCCTTGCTGGAAAACAACCAGACGCCGGAAGGAATCCGCATTCCAAAAGCGCTTTGGAAATACACGGGTTTCAAAATGATCCGTTGATACGGCTTTCGATTTCAGAACGGACATAAAAAAACGGGCGCGACTTTTCGCGCCCGTTTTTATTTGTTGGCCTAAAATCAAGCAGTCTTTTGACTTCTGTAAACTGGGACTAACTTGAATTCCGGGTTTTTAACCACTCGAATCTCTTCCGGGAGAGGCGGAGCAAATCCGGATTTACTTCCGTCGCCAAACCGTTTGAGGAGTTCTCCGGCTCCTTTCCCGGCTTGACGGCACGGCTGTCTTTTCCGAATCTGCTCATCTTCCTACCCCGGAAGAGACCGGGTAGTTTTGTCTTCCGGGATAAAGATGTGTACTGCCCGGCGCCGGGCGGGTTTGCTGGCGTTTCAAAAAGGTTTGACCACGTTACATGGGCAAAAAAAGGCAAAAAGTGGCCTTTTTCAGTTGATTTGGCTGGGCGACTGCCCAAATTTTTCTTTAAAAACAACAGAGAAATATTTCTCGTTGACAAAGCCCACCCTGGCTGCTACCTCGGTCACATTGCCCTCCCGCTTGCGCAACAGGTCCATGGCACGGTCGAGCCGGTAGTCGCGTATAAAATCGGAGGCCGGTTTGCCGGTGAGGGCTTTCATTTTTCGGTGCAGTTGCACACGACTGACGTACATTTTTACCGCAAATTCCTCCACTCCCATTACTTCGTTGTCGAGGTGCTGTTCGAGCACCTGCCTAAACCGCCGGATAAATTCCCGGTCAGGGCCGCTCCATCCGTCGATTTGGGGGGCTTCGGTTTCCACTGTGCTGCTGGCAAAACGCTCCATCAGTTTTCGCCGAATGCTCACCAGGTTATTCATCCTGATCAACAATTCATCTGCGTTGAAAGGTTTGTTCAGGTAGTCGTCGGCGCCGGCTTGCAAGCCTTGTATTTTGGATTCCATTGCTGCGCGCGCCGTGAGCAATATGACCGGGATGTGGGCGCATATTTCATTGTTTTTCAATGTTGCACAAACCTCGTAGCCGCTTGCTCCCGGCATCATCACATCGGAGATCACGATATCGGGCACCAGTTCGATGGCTTTCTGTATGCCCTCCGTTCCATCGGCGGCTTCTTCTACCCGCCAGGTATCCGACAGGCAGTGGCGGATGAAATCCCGCAACTCATGGTTGTCCTCGATCACCAGGGCGAGCAAGGGCTCCGTTTGACCTGGCGCCGTCAAGGCCGTTGGGCTTTCAGGCGGAACAGGCACTTCGGAGGCTGGCGATTGCAGCGTGAACTCGTCCTGTATCGGCAACCACAAACGGAAGGTAGAGCCTTGTCCGGGCTGGCTGCTTACCGTGAGCCGGCCGCCCAACAGGGTCGCCAGTTCGTGGCAGAGAGCCAGTCCGATGCCGGTTCCCGAACTGTTTTGTGTGCTTTCTACCTGGTAAAACCGGTCGAAAACCCGGTCGATGGACTCGGAAGGAATGCCGATGCCGGTATCACGTACTTTTATTTCGACGCCTTTTTCGGCATTTTCGCCAGCGGAACGCTGGTACTCCACGGTCACTTCGCCGCCTTCGGGGGTGAATTTCAGGGCGTTCGACAAGAGGTTGTTCAGGATCGTTTCGACTTTGCCGGTGTCGAAAAAGAAAGCGGGCATGGCCTCGTCGCGGACCAGTTGCAGCCGGATGTTTTTTTGAAGGGCCAGGGACTGGAAATTTTCAATTTGCCGGGGCAATAAATCGGACAAATTGCCCAGGCGCAGATCAACGCCCATGCTTTTACTTTCCAGCTTGGCCAGGTCGAGCAACTGATTCACCAGTTCGAGCAAATGACGACTGTTGCGGTCGATCAACTGCAGTTTCTCGATGTTTCGGGCATCGTCGGGGTGCTTGATCAATTGGCGCACCGGCTCCTGTATCAGGGTCAACGGTGTGCGAAATTCATGGGTAATATTGGCGAAAAAGTTGGTTTTGACTTTCTCCAGCGCACGTACACGTTCCGTTTCCCGCTGTTCAAATAACAGTTGTTCGCGCAGCCGGATGCGGTTGACCTGAAAACGGTAAGCCTTCCAGATCAACCAGGAAATGACCAGCAGATAAAACAGCCAGGCGGCATTGCTCCGCCAGAAAGGAGGATGAATGACCAGCGAAATTTCCACCGTATTTTCACTCCAGATGCCGTTGGGCGTACAGCCTTGCACCCGAAAAACATAATGTCCGGCCGGCAAATGGGTATAATGAGCCATGTGGCTGTTGCCAGCATCTACCCAGTCCTTTTCAAGTCCTTTTAACTGATAGCGATACCGGTTTTTGGAAGGGTTGCCAAAGTCAAGCGCCGCAAATTCGAAGGAAATATTGTTCAGGTCGTACTTCAACTCGATGGTTTGCAAAAACTCGGGAGGACTGTCAAAAAGATAGTCTGGCTCACCGGGTATTTGTTTTTTATGGTTGATTTCCAGGCCGGTAAGTACAACTTTCGGAGCCGACTGATCGGGCTCGATGGATTTCGGAAAGAACCGATTGAGGCCGTTGACACCGCCAAACAACAAGGCGCCCCCCGGCGCTTTATAAAAAACCTGGGTATTAAATTCGACGTGTTGCAAACCTTCCGCCTGCGTGTAGGTAATGCACGGAACCCGCCCGGGAATGTTTTCCGGGTGCTCGGGAGTGGGCCAAATGACGTTTTGAAGCGACAGCCGGGCAATGCCCCGGTTGGTGCTGCACCAGAGATTGCCGTTGGCATCGGGCAACACGCCGTAGATCACATCATTGGGGAGCCCCTGAGCGGTGGTCAGGTGGGTAAAATAATTGTTTTTAAGGTCGAGGCGGTCGAGTCCGCCGCCTTTGGTTCCAATCCACAAGACCTTGTCGGGCGCCAGCGGATCGGGCAGGAGGCAATTGACAAAATCGAACCCCAGGCAATTACTGCCGTCGTTTTTGGGCTCGAACAAGGAGAATTTCAGGTCATCGCCGCTTTTTTCAGCGCGCACAAGCCCGTATTGCGTGCCGATCCACAAGATACCCTGTGCATCGCCCGTGATGGCAAAAGCCCTGACTGCTGCGGGATTGCGGTGCTCGAAAAGTTGCGTGTAGTCGAAGGTTTTGAAAGACTGGGTTGCCAGATCGAAACGAACCAGCTGACCGCCGTTACCGGTAATCCAGATAAAACCCGCCGTATCGGAATACAATCGGGTGTTCGGATAAACGCTGTGTTTAAAAGAATAAAAACCAAGCAGCTTCCCGTCCGCTGAATAGTGCCGAAGTTGGGATTCATCATTGTCTCCCTTAATCCCGCACAACAGCCATTTATCGCCTGTGGGCCCGAACAGGATATCCATCTGCCGGTTTGGGGCATCCGGAAATGCAGACGAACTGGCCAGGGTACGGGTGGCTGCGTCGTAATAGTAAATCGTAGTGATGATTCTGACGTAAACGCGCCCCCGGGCATCCTCCCATAATCCGTTGATACTCACGCCAGTAATACCTGCCTGAAAGGCACTCACCAGCGGGGTGCATTTGCGCAACCCGTAACCGCGCGTACCAAACCAGATGTTGCCATTGCGATCCTGCAATACCGAGGCAACGTCGCGGTCAAGAACAAAATCGGGCACGGCAGGGTTGAGGGCTTTGCCGGGTTGAAGGCGCCAAACCTTGTTTTGGGCGATAAACCACCAAAAACCGGCGCGATCGACTTTGACCTGCGTATAAAGAACGATGTTCGGAAAAACCAGGTTCTCGTAACGATCCTTCCCAAGATGTGTCAGGTTCTGATCGCCGGCAATCCAGTATTCGTCATTGCCCGCGTACAAAGCCGTTGTAATCGCTTCAAAACCCGGTCGCGGAGCCGGCACCTTTATGTCCATCTGGGTGATTGCGAAGGAATGGATGTCCAGTTGGTAAACATAGCGGTGGCTGTTGACCAGCAAATGGCCATCGTCCAGTCTGCTAAACCCTCTGATCGGCTGAAACATCAGGGCAGAATCGTCTGCTGGCGGTGGCAGCGAAAAGGTTTTGATACGGACCAGCGCGTTGAGATTGGCCTTGTCCGGGCGGCGGTCTTTCCACTCCCTCGGAATTTCGATGCGGTAAATGGAATTCCCAGACTGAGCGACCCACAGCGCGCCGTCGGAGGTTTCGATGATGTTCAACACATCCATCATCTTTTTCGAGTTAGGCTGGGTCGTTGTCAGGTCGAGGTGATGAAACCGACCGGTGGCCCGGTCCAGAAGATTGATTCCGTTGTTTTCGGTGCCGATCCAGAGAAGCCCCCGGCTGTCTTCGAACAGGACGGTGATCGTATTTTCCGAAAGCGAAAAGGAGTCCCTCGTGTTCTTGCTGTACACTTTAAAATTGTACCCGTCGTAGCGATTGAGGCCGTCCTTGGTGGCGATCCACAGGAACCCGTCGCGCGTTTGCAGGAGGTCGAATATCATGCCCTGCGAAAGCCCTGACTCGATATTGAGGGCCTCGATGCCGGGTGTTTGCGCTGACAGGCATCCGCACAGGCCCAAAAGCAGCCAACATAGCACAGAAAAACGCAAGCGACAGAATGTCGACATCGATAGGTTGTTTTTCAATTTAATTCTCCGGCTTCTGGAATGTTACGCGGCGCAAAGAAAACAATCGAAAAGCGTAAAGTTCATGTTATCGTTCGGCTGAAAATTTTTTTGCAAGTTTAAAAAAACGGCTGTATCAGCCTGTTATGAGGCTTTTGGGGCAAATAGCATCGGCTTTCTGTCAGATCGAGCGATGTGTTAGCACAGTTTGCGCAGCAAAAACACCCTGTTATTTTTATAAAACAAAAGCGGGCCGCCTTCCTGTCGAAGACGACCCCTTGTGATACTATGACGTTCTGAATTGAATTGCGAGACTGTTATTGCAGCGTCAGGGCGAGCATTTGGCAAGCCGAGTCGGTTTCTACACTCAGGAGGTATTGCCCCCTGGGAAGTTCAGCCGGAAACTCGAGCGCCAGGCGGTTTTCCCCTGCCGGTAAAAGCGCGGGAGAAAGCAGGTTCATGATGAATCGTCCTTGCAAATCGTACAATTTTACGGAGAGCAGGCGGCCTGCTTCCGCCAATTCAATGCTCAGCGTCGACTGGGTGCGGGTCGGGTTGGGAAAGCATTTAATGTTGTCTGCCACCGAGCCCGGGAAAAAAGTATCGACCGATACGTTGTTTTGGAACCGCGCTACAAACAGGTGGTTAAGCTCATCATACCAGGCAGATCCTGTGGTAATGATCTTTCCATCTGGCTGAATCGTAAGGTCGTAGATCCAGTCGCCCAGCGTACTGATACTCTGAATGGATACCCCCTGGTCTCCAAAACCCGTATCCAGTTGCCCGTTCGGTAATAGTCTGATAATCATTGAACTATATTCGTTGTTCACATAGGCGTAGCCCCCAAGTACTATTTTACCATCGGCTTGTACGACTGTCGCATTGGCGCCCTCGTACGCTCCGTCGATGTCGATCAGTGCGATACCGTTGTTGCCGAAAGTATTGTCGGGCATACCGTTGGGCAGGAAGCGAACGGCCGCCACACGTCTGTCGGCAGGGGTGATTTTGCACGCTCCGACCATCACGATCTTTCCATCGGACTGCAGCCCGACAGCCTCCGGCTCGTTGTCGAAGTTGCTCATAATGAACATGTTATAACCGTCGCCGCTAAAAGTGGGATCGGGTGTGCCGTTGGGCAAAAGGCGAAGGATCGCAAATTTTTCATAACCGCCCGCTGTCGCATGGCAGGCCGCAATGATCTTGCCGTCGGGTTGCAACAACAGTTTTTCCACCCCCGAATAACTTTCGCCAAGGGCCATGTTGATTCTGCCGTCGCCGCCGCCGAAACTGATGTCAGGCGTGCCATTGGCATTGAAACGCAGGACGATCGCTTCTTCATAGCCGTTCACATTGGCATAGCCGCCCACCAGAAACTTGCCATCAGGATAAACGACCAGGGCGTTCGCATCCTGATACAGGTTTCCGACCTTGATGGTCATCATCCCGTCGCCGTCAAAACTATTGTCCGGCGTGCCGTCGGCATTCAGCCGCACGATCAGCAGCCGTTCGTCGTCGCCGTTCCAGGCGCCGCCGCAGATCAGGATGCGGCCGTTGGGAAGTACCGCGATATCGGTGGCGAAAATTGATAAATCGTTGATCGTCAACGTTTTTTTGCCGCTTGTTCCAAATGTCGGGTCCAGGGAGCCATCGGGCATGTACCGCACTATGGCCAGCAATTCAAGACCGGCATCGAAAGGCTCCCAGGTGCCGCCGGCAACCAGAATGCGCCCGTCGGGCTGAACAGCCACTCCATCGGAGCTGGAATGCCAGCCTGGCGAAAAATTCGTGATGGTATGTCCGTTCACGTTGCCGAAGGCAGGATCAGGCGAACCCGGCTGGGCCAATACGCGGTGGCTGAACAACAGCGGAATACTCAGCAGAATTAAAAAACAAATGTGTTTCATGTCAGGAAGTGTTTTATTGGTGAAAGGAGGGACGCAGACTTCCGGGAGTGGGCAACGACGAGCTGCTGACAACTGACAAGGCTGGTTGCATCAGTCGCCGTTGCAACACTTCCTGAGCTGGTCCAATCGGTGAATGGGCAAATTTGATTCGGCGCAAAGTTTTCCCTTCCGGGGCCGGACAAGCCTGCACACGGGTTGCGGCTTTTATCAAATTCGTTGCGGGCAAAAAAAGGGGGGGAGTGAAGGCCTAAATACCCCCTTTGGCGGGCTCAAAAGCCTGAAATTGCACAATCGTTGCAAGTCGTATCAATTATGTTGCAAATGCCGCATTGTGCTGAAAAAGCGCTTAGTTTCGTCGTGCCAAATGTTGAAAACAGCCATGTTTCGTCGCCTGATCGCCGTCCTGATCATCCTGTGTTTTTCCGCTGTTCTGCCCGCTCAGCAGAGCCTTATCGACAGTTTGCGGTTCGCAATTTCGAAAGCGCCCGACCGCGTCAAGCGCGCAGAACTGGAATTCCAGCTCGGTAAAATCCTGCACCAGGCCGACAGCATTCACGCCTACGGGCAAAAGTTGCTGCAGGAGTCGCACACGTACAACGATCCGCGCTGTGCCGGCTTTGGCGAGCGCCTGCTGGGCGATGCCTGCTTTTACCGCCTCTCGTACAAGGAGGCTGTCGAACACTACGACCGGGCGGATTCGGCATTTCAAAAAGCCGGCGAACGCGCCGAACGCCTGACCGTACTGAGCAATTCCGGCTATGCGCTGCTGCTGTTGGGGCATTACGGCGATGCCATAATCCGTTCCTCGGCTCAACTCGACCTGGCCGCGTCTCTGGGCGATATGGATGGGGTGGGGCTGGCTTCCCGCAACATCGGCGACTGCATGATCAAATTGAAGCGATACCGCGAAGCCATCCCTTATTTTCAAAAAAGCCTCCAATGGGAAAAATCGAACAGTCCGCAGGACATGGCTTGCCTGCAACTGGCCTGCGCGTACGAGGGCTTGCAACAAAACGATTCCGCGCTGTATTATTTTCAAAAAGGCTTGCAGATCGCCGAGCAGAAAGGCATTTCCTTCCGTATCTCCACGATTCATCAGCATCTGGGCACATTTTACCTCGAACAGGGGGATTTGAAAAATGCCGAACTGCACCTCAGAGCGGCGCTCGATCTCCTCAACGGGAAGTTCGACAAACTCAGCGCCCCCGGCATTTACAAAAGCCTGAGCGACCTTGAATTGCGCCGCAACAACCCCCGCGATGCGATCCTTTGGGGCGAAAAGGGGCTCCAGGTCATGGACAACAACCGACAGGCCATGTACTGGGGCGCTATCCACGGCAACCTGTACCAGGCCTATGCCGCGCTTGGCCAAACCGACCGCGCGCTCGAACATGCGCTGGCCTGGAAAGTGGCTTCCGACAGCCTGGCCGCGGCCGACAATGCACGGAAGATTATGGAGGTGGAAAGCCGCTACAAAACCCGCGAGCAGGAAGCGGTGATCGCCCGCCAGGAGCTTGAACTGTCGCGGCAGCGCAACCTGCTGCTGGCCGGCACGCTGGTGCTGCTGCTCGTCGGCGTCCTTGCTTACTGGACCTGGTCGAGAGCCGTGGCGAGAAGAAAAGAAGCCGCCTATGCCCGCGAATTACACGAGGCTGAAAGCCGCCGGCTTCGCGAACTCGACAGTGTGAAATCCGCCTTTTTTGCCAATATCAGCCACGAATTCCGAACGCCGTTGACCTTGCTTGCAGGGCCCTTGCGAGAAATGGAAAACGGGACTTTTCAGGGCAATGCACGCAAGTATTACGGAATTATGCGTCGCAATGCCGAACGCCTGCTGCAACTCGTCAACCAGTTGCTCGACCTCAGCCGGCTCGAAAACGGCCGTCTCCAGCTCGATCCGCAAGCGGGCAACCTGACTGCCGCACTGCGGGCCATGGCGGGCTCCTTCGAAAGCCTTGCCGACCGCAAGCAGATTCATTTCGATGTATTCGTGCCCAAGGCGCCTGTTTGGGCGCTTTTTGACCGCGACAAACTCGAAAAGATCGTGTCCAACCTGCTGGGCAACGCATTCAAATTCACCCCCGAGGAAGGCACTGTCGGCCTCGGCCTGACGATTGAAACACAGGATGAAAACCGCCTGCTTTGCAAACTGGATGTGTACGATTCGGGTATCGGCATTCCAGCCGACCAACTGCCGCATATTTTCGAGCGGTTTTATCAGGTCGATCGTACCCATTCCGACGGCCCGGAGGGCAGCGGTATCGGCCTGGCGCTGACCCGTGAGATTGTGCAGTTGTACGGAGGCGAAATCAGGGTGGAAAGCAGGGAGCGACAGGGCACCCGTTTTATTGTCACCCTGCCGCTCCAGACTTGTCAGCCTGTGGCCGCCACACCGGAGAACGAAGCCCCGCAGGAAACTTCGGCGCCGGAGCCCGAACAGATTGCCGCGCCCGACCCGCTGCCGGCAAACAGCGCCCAAACCACCGTCTTGGTGGCCGAAGACAACCCTGACCTCCTCGATTATATTCTCGTGGAATTGCAAGCGCGCTTCCGGGTCCTGACTGCTGCCGACGGCGTCAGGGCGCTCGATATCGCCACACGCGAGACGCCAGATCTGGTGCTCACCGACCTGATGATGCCGGGGCTCGACGGTATGGCCTTGACCACACAACTAAAACAAGACCCCCGGACGAGCCACATCCCCGTCGTCATGCTGACCGCCAAAGCCGCGCGGGAAGAGCGAATCGAAGGTCTCGAAGCGGGCGCCGAAGCTTACCTGACCAAACCTTTCGACGCCGAGGAACTGCGCGCCGTGATCACCCGCCTTACCGATCAGCGGCGTATTCTTCAGGAAAAATACAGCCGGCTGATCACCCTGGGGACGACGCCGCTGGCGCCGGCCTTGTCGCTGGAAGAACAATTTCTCCGGCAAGTCCTGGAGGTGATCGAGGAAAACCTGGACGACGATATGTTCGGAGTGGAACAACTGGCTTCTTTCGTCAACATGAGCAGGAGCAACCTCTTCCGCAAACTGGACGCCCTCACCGGAAAAAGCCCCACCCAGATCATCCGCGAACTTCGCCTCGCACGCGCCCGGCAACTGCTCGAACAGGGCGCGGGAAATATCACCGAGGTGGCGCTCATGACAGGGTTCAATACACCCGCCTATTTTGTCAAATGCTTTGTGGATCAATACGGTATAACGCCCGGAGAACTGCGCAAGCGCCGGAGTTGATCGGCTGGTGTCGGAATTGTCGAAGGCCTCCGCTTATCTTGCGCCGCAAACAAAACTGATACCTTTTCGTTTAACCATCGTCTCAACCGGCAATATTCAAAACCACTTGTCTCATCATGGGAATTATCATTATCAGCGTCCTTTTCACCGTGATCGGTATGATCCTGAGCGGTGTATTGCGCAGTAAATTTCAAAAATACGCCCAAATGCCGCTTACCAACGGCATGAGCGGGGCCGAGGTAGCCGCCGCGATGTTGCGTCATTACGGCATCAACGACGTGCAAATCACGCATGTGGACGGCCAGTTGACCGACCACTACAACCCGCAAAACAAAACGGTCAACCTGAGCCAGGACGTGTACCACGGTCGCTCCGTGGCCGCGGCGGCAGTTGCTGCGCACGAGTGCGGCCACGCCGTTCAACACGCCACGCAGTACAGCATGCTGCAATTCCGCTCGGCCATTGTGCCGCTGGTCAACATCGCTGCATCGCTGCAACAGTACTTTTTCATGTTCGGTCTCGTGGGCCTTTACCTGACCAAACAGCCGATCATCATGATCATCGTTCTGCTTGCTTTCGGGGTCACCTGCCTGTTCAGCCTCATCACGCTACCCGTCGAATTCGACGCGAGCCGCCGCGCCCTCAACTGGCTCGACAACAGCGGTTTTGCACGCGGCGCCGAATATGCAGGCGCCAAAGACGCCCTGACCTGGGCGGCCATGACCTACGTGTCGGCCGCACTGGCTGCGTTGCTGCAGTTTCTTTATTTGTTAATGATGTTCATGGGTCGCCGCGACTGATCGCGCAGCGAACCGACCTCCATACGGCGCGCAAAGGCTCCCGAGCTTTTGCGCGCTTTTTTTATGCCCAATAAGCACGTGTAACGTATTGAAAACGAAGCAATCCGCTTGCAGAAAATTGATCGAAAAGATCCTCCAGTCCTTGCATGATGCGCTCGTACGCCGCACCGTTTTTGGGAGCGTAGGAAGAAGAAAGCAGGCGCCCTTTCAGGCCATTGAGGTCGAGCATTTGGTGGCAGGGCAGTGCCGCTTTCTCGAGCGGTCGTGGCGACAAAAAGCCGGCAATTTGTTCGGTTGAAATATTGCGATGCAGCAGGGTGCCGAAGTTGTCGATGTTGTCGGCGAGCAGCCGGTCGTACGCCTGTTGAAAAGGATCGCTTTCATCGCGGTAGTTCCACAACAACAGGGTTTTGCCCCGCGCGGAGCGGATACGGTCGAATTCCAGGGCGGCTTTTTCCCGGTCGAACCAATGGAAGGCTTGCGCGCATACGATCAGGTCGATACTCCCGGCTGGCAATGTGGTGTGCTCGGCCGTCCCGTCTACGGGATGAAAACCCGGAAAGTGCCCCAGCAGCTGCTCCGACGCAGCGCGCATCGGGGCATTGGGCTCCACGGCAAACACGGTGTTGCCGTTTTCCAAAAAGGGCAGGGTGGAAAGCCCTGTCCCCGAGCCAATGTCGGCCACCACGTGGTCGGGGGCGAGGCCCATGCGTTCGGCCAGTAAAGGCAAAAGGGCGGCAGGATAGCCCGGTCGGCTTTTGACGTAGTCGTCAACCCGATCGGAAAAACGTTGTGTAGCATCCATGTGAAATCAATTTCGCTGTGTCCAGAAGGCGATTTTGTCGCGCAGCAAGCCCAGATCGATGGGTTTGCTCAGGTAATCGTCCATGCCTGCTTCCCGGCACCGTTGCTCCTCTTCGGTCAGGGCATTGGCCGTAAGGGCCATGATGGGGGCCCGGACGCCGGTTTTGCGGATGGCTTTCGTGGCGTCGATGCCGTCCATGACCGGCATTCTGATGTCCATAAGAATCAGGTCGAAAGTGCTTTCCGCGGTTTTCTCCAAAGCTTCGGCGCCGTTTTCCGCCAGTGTGATACCCGGGTTGTCGACAATTTTTTCCAGCAGTTCCAGGGCCAGCATTCGGTTGAATGGATTGTCTTCTACCAGCAGGATTTTCATCCCGGGCAGTTTGTGCAGGACGGGGCTCGCCAGTTCTGTCGGGTTGGGCTGGGGGGCAATTTCGACAGGCAGGGTGAAACGGAACGTGGACCCTTTTCCAACCGCGCTTTCCACGCCTAGTGTACCGCCTTGTATTTCAATAAGTTGTTTGCAAATAGCCAATCCCAACCCTGTGCCGCCGAACCGCACGTGCGTGTCGGCCTCAGCCTGTGCGAATGCGTCGAAAATGTGTTCGAGTTTGTCGGGCGGGATGCCGATTCCTGTGTCCTGAACGGCAAATTCCAGCACCGCTTTGGTGGCCGAGATCTGTTCCCTGACAGTGCAGGACAAGGTAATGACACCGGATTCGGTAAATTTCAAAGCATTGCCCAGCAGGTTGAGGAGGATCTGCCCGAGCCGCCCAGGGTCGGTGCGCACGAGTTCAGGCACCTTGTTGTCACAATCGAGCACAAGTTGCAAATCCGGCTGGGTAATGTTGTAGCGCAGCAGCCGGACCTGCTGCTCCAGCATGGCGCGGACGTCGCAGGTGCTTGTGCGCAGATCGACCTTTCCCGCTTCGATTTTGGACAAATCGAGGATGTCGGTGATGAGCGCCAGAAGGTTTTGAGAGGATTGCTCCACGGCCTGCACGTACTCCTGCTGGCGGGTATTCAGGGGTGTGCCGTCCAAAAGCCGGGAGACATTGATAATGGTATTGAGCGGCGTGCGGATTTCGTGGCTCATGTTGGAGAGAAACAGGCTTTTGAAGCGACTGGCCTCTTCGAGCTTTTGATTTTGATCCTCGATTTCGCGTTGTTGCCGCAGGATTTCGCGGTTTTGCCGCAGAATGGCCTGTGAAGCGCGGTTTTTTTGCCAGAGCAATCGCGCCAGTACCAGCAGCAACAGGGCAAAAACAGCCAGCCCGATTTTCAGTCCCCAGGACACGGTGCGTTCGCGCAAGGCTTCTTTTTCCCGAAGGGCATACTCCTTGTTGAGCAATTCAAGCGCTTGCTGTTTGTGCTGATTTTCAGTGTTTTGTTCTCTCAGGCGGGCTGCATTGATTTCCAGATCGAGCTGATAGCGGGTGTTGCTTTGTTCCAGTAATGCCGCCTGCTCGCGGGCTGTGGCGGCTTCCAGGCGGCGCTGGCGGAGTTCTACCTCCTGTTTGAGCAAAGCAATTTCCCGGGCTTTGGCCGCTGTGCTGAGCTGACTGATTTCATGCTCCTTCCGTTCGGTTTCGAACCTGACCTGTATTTCCGCCAGTTGCTCGTAGCGTTCCCGCCCCAAAATCGAGTCGCCATATTCCCGGGCTTTCTGGTTGTAGTCAAAGGCAAGCAGGTACAGGCTGTCTTTTTCGGTCAGGGTACGAGCCGCTTCGCCAAGTTGCAAATAGGTGCGTGCCAGTTGGTTGTAGCCGCGTTGAATATGTTCGTTGCGCTGCGATGCAAGCGAGGATTCCAGTCCTTGCTGGTAATTGTCGAGGGCATTTATCCATCGTCCTTCTTCGTACCACAAGTCGCCGAGGTTAAACTTGAGCAATGCCAGGTTGTCCCGCTCTCCGCTTCGCTGAAATTCCGCGGCGGCTTTTTCGAAGTAAGCGCGAGCAAGCGCGGTTTGTTTTTTGAGGCGGTAGCAATAGCCGATATTGCTGTACACCGTGGACATTGCGTAGCGGTCATTGGGGTCGGTAAACGTCTTTTCTGCCTGCAAATAATATTCCAGCGCTTTGTCGGTATCGTTGCGAGTCCCGTACATGTGCCCCATATTGACCAGGACACTGCGCACGCCCTTGTTGAACGGAACCGATTCATACGTGGCTTTACTCAGTAAAAAATACCGCTCCGCATCGCTCCATTGCTCCATTGCGACGTACACTTTGGCAATGCAGGACTGGATGGCAGCCTGACCGCGCGGCAGGTTTTGTTGCTCGTAAAGCGGCTGTGCGGCGTAAAAACAGCGCAAGGCTTCCGGGTATTCGTTGCGTTGATAATGGTAAAGCCCCATGTGGTAAAGCGCGCGGGGGTGCGCCCGGGGAAGAAGGGTTTCGGTGGTGCCGTCGGGGTTTTGCCTTTCAGAAATGACCAGCATTTTGCGGGCGTAGTAGCCGCGTTTTTCATTGTCGAAAGCGCTCAGGTAGTCGCACAACTGGTCGTAATATTCGGCCCTGGCGGAGTCGTTGGGGGCAATGTCGGCCAGATGCGCAAGGGAGTCCACGAGAACAGGATTCTGGCTTGGTCCCTTCGTGGCGGCGAGGAACAACAGGATCAACAGGGCAGCGTAAGGGCGCATTTTTTGTCAATAACGCAGCAAAATACGCAAAAAAATTCCCTTGATCCGTTTGCTGCCGCGCCTGCTTATTTTACCTGAATAAAAAAGTCGAGCAATGCCGGCTCGCTGGCAAGGGAGGTGCCGAGCGGCGTTTCGGCAGCCTGAAACGGCGCAACGGCCGGCAGGGCAGGGGAGGCCTGAGGCGCCAAAACAGCAACGGCGGCCGCGGGGGCATCGCGGAAAACCACTTTTTCGCGCACGACGATGCGCTCTTTCCATTGCACCTCGCGAACAAACACCGTGTCGGTTCTGGTCTCGACTATCCTTTCCGGCACTTGTTGCACCACGACGACAGCAGGCGCCGGTCGCAGCCAAGCCGTCAGAG
Source organism: Saprospiraceae bacterium (assembly GCA_044226205.1). Lineage (GTDB taxonomy): Bacteria > Bacteroidota > Bacteroidia > Chitinophagales > Saprospiraceae > M3007. The sequence goes on along the minus strand of JBGAHL010000004.1, from coordinate 87,368 downwards.
CCACTCCCGCAAGCAAAGCGGCGGCGGCCTGCCACAAAGGGATGCTCCTGTGCAAACCGCGCGACGCCTGCGAACGGCGGGCTTCGGCGGCCATCTGTGCCGTCAGTCGGTCGCGCAGGGCAGGGGGCGGCCCCTGCGCTTCGTCGAGGCGAGGAGCCGCCAGCAGGATTGCCCGTGTTTGCTCGTAGGTTTCCGGTGAAACGACGGCCAGTACCGCTTCGCGTTCGTCGGGATCGAGCTCGGCGAACGATTTTTGCCGGGCGAGTTGTTCGATATAGTCGTTCATGTTCAGGTTTTGAAAAATTCCAGTTCGCCGGCTACCTTTTGCAAGGCGTGGTGCAGGCGCGATTTGACGGTTCCTTCGGGGCAGTCTGCTATGACGGCAATTTCGGCCACGCTCAGCGCCTCCTGATACCGCAACACGAAGCACAGTTTGTGCGCCTCGCCGAGCAGGTCGATGGCTTCCCGCAGTTTGGTTTCAAACAGGGCGCGGTCCAGCGCTTCGGGGATAAACTGCTCCTGCCAGTCGTTGCCGGGCAAGGGCCAGTCCACATCGGACGGTTTTTTGCGCCGGTATTCATTTTTACAAAGGTTGGAGGCCAGGGTGTACAACCAGGTTCGAAACGACCGGGAAGGGTCGTACAAATGCGGCTTTTCGATCAGTTTTAAAAACAGTTCCTGCGTGAAATCCTCCGCTTTCGCCGCGTCCCGCCAGAGCATTCGGTAAAAATAGCGGTACATGCGCTGGCCGTAGCGGTCGTACAAGAGGCCAAAAGCCTGCTCGTCGCGCCGGGCGACCTGCTGCATCAGCATCTCGTCGGATGCGTCCGGGGCAATATGGCGGCTGAATCGGAACAAGTTTATTTTTGGTGGCGGTTTTGATGAATCAGGTTCAGGGCAAACAAGCGTACAATGTCTTCATTTTTAAGCAGATCGTCGAGTCCGGGTTTGACCACAAAATCGGGCTGAATGCCCCGGCCGGTATTGCTGCCTGGTTCGGACAGGCGGTACTGGAGTCGGGGCACCATTATTTTCAGTTTGGTGTGCGGCAGGGTGGAATAGTTGCCCGAGCCGTTGATCAGGGCCGGGTTGCCGCCGCTTTCCTCGCCGATGAAGATGCAATCGGTGTATCGGCGCAGGGCCGAGCACACGATCACCGAATTGGAGAAGCTGCCGCCGTTGACGAGGATGTAAAGTTTGCCTTTGTAGGTGTGCCGTTTGGGCCGATGCCAGCCCTGCGAAGGACCGTTGGCGTTGCGCACCCGATCTTTTTCAGGGGCCTTGCCGTGTCTGACTTTCCCGTAACCGTCGAGGGTTTTGAAGGGCCGGTTAATCAAAAAGGACAATAAATAGGTGCCAAACTTTACATCCCCGCCCTGATTGTCGCGAAGATCGATGACGAGGTTTTGTATCCGGAGCCGGCGTATGGTACTGAAATGCCGGTCGATACTCGGTTTGAATCGTTGGCCGTATTGATCTTTTAGCACGTCGGCGTGGAAGTCGCGAATGGTGAGCAAGGCCAGACTTTGAGCGGTGTCGGTGAACAGGGTGATGCCTTGCCCTTTGAAAGACTCGACAGGTTTGCAACGCGCGATGTCGTCGTTGCTCATGGCGGAAAGTTGCGCGGAACAAGGCGCTTGTCCGGCCTGCCGATATCGAATGTTGTAGTAGTCCGACCATCCAAAATGGAAGGCATAATAATTTCTGAACCAACGGTTTAGTATCCAGTTGGCATAGGAAATGTTGTAGCCGTCGCGAAGCTGACGCTCCATCATAAATGCCCGGATTTCGGCTGCTTCCCTGCCGTCGATGGCAAGGATTTCACTGCCGGCCGGAATGGTGTCGCGATGGCGCCACGAGCCTGTTGTGTACATTTTTCCGTCCAGCCAGACGATTTTCAGCGGTAAAAATCGGCCTTGTTCCTCCTGATAAGCCATTGCCTCGTCGCTTGGGAAGATATGGGTGTGTCCGTCGCAGATACGGGAAGAAACGGTGCTGAGCAGGTTGAAAAACTCCCGTTCCGTCATGGGGTGATCGATGCGAAGGGCGATACTGTCGAAGCAGGCATCCAGCGCGGTTCGGGAGGTGTAGGTGTAAAGTCCGGGGTGTTTTTGTTGCAACTGTTGTTGGTACCAGCCCAGGTCGGCGCGCAGTTCCGACACGGAAAAAAGATGCGCAGGGTCATAGGCTGTCGTTTGCCCTGACCCTTGCGCACAAGCCCCGTTCCACAGACCGAAGCTGATGATCGTTCGAATGATCCAGTTTTGCGAGACAATCATAAAATGAACGATATCAATCAATTGTATTATTCTTCAATTACCTCCATGAACACCCTGAACCCCACTGCCGGGCTGGGCGCTGCCTGCTCGTGCGTATTGCGGATTTGGGACCAGAAGGGTTCGTCCATCCAGCTGCCGCCTTTGGTTTTGCCGGGTTCCTGAATCATTTCGGCCACGTTGCCGGCCACGCAGTAAAGGCCGAAATTGTTGGGGAAATAGCTGGTGGCCGGCACGGGGAAAAAGCCGCCGTCGTTCGATTCGTTTTTCATGCCATCCGGGCAATCGCCGCAGGTTTCCACGGCATTGATGTTGCAGAGGTAACAACCTTTCGCATTGCGGATATAGTAGCCGCCGCCCCAGGGATAGGGCTCGTTTTTCAGTCCGCCGGAAGCGGCAAGCACCCATTCTTCATCGGTGGGCAGGCGGAATTTGACCTTTTTGAATTTTTTCTTGCCCGGGCTGTTGTTGTACACGTCGGTGATCCAGGCGCAGTACGTTTCGGCTGCTTCGTGGCTGATGTTTTGCACGGGGGCTTCCGGAGCATCGGGATGGCCGTTTTTGAACAGGGTGGCATCGGGCAGGTTGCGCAAGGGGCCGGCGAGCAGACTGCGCCAGTCGGTGCGGGTCGTCTTGCATTGATTGAGTGGGTCGAAAGCTTTGTTTTTGACCAAATCCTGGAGGAACAGTTCGTATTGCTCGTTGGTCAGTTCGGTTTCGGCGGCGTAAAGTTTGGGGCCGATCTTTTTCATCGGTTTTTCCAGCGACTTGACCGGAATGATCGACTGTACGGCGGCGGTTTCGGTCGGTGGGTTTAGCAAGGCGCGTACCTCGGCTTCCCGCTTGCCCGAGCGGGCAATGGCGAGCGACAGGCTTTCCATTTCGGCTGCCTTGGCGTTTTCGCCGGCGGTTTCGTAATGCCGGTGCAGCAGCAAAAGGGAGGGAATGTAATTGAGATTGAGCTGGGCGACCAGTTCGGGCGACTGCTCGGGCTGCAGGCGCAATTCCAGGTAATCGGTGCGGAACCTGTTTTCATAGTTGTAGCGCAACAAGGCGACGTTATCGAAAGGGCGGGTGCTGTATTTCAGCGCAAGGCCCGTGAGATAAAGTTGCGATTGGTCGGCCTGCAGGCGTTTTTTATCGCACATGATGCCGAAGTACACGGGGAAGTAGGACTCGCCGTAGCCGGAACTGGTTTTGAGCAAACTGCCTACAAACTGATTAGCGTCGGGCTTGTCTTTCAGCCAGTTATAATTTTTTGACTGTGCAATGAAATTACGGTAATCCTTGCTGTCGAGCAGCGACAAATTGAGCACCGTCACGTCCGGCCTGACTTCGAGGGCGTACTGGAGCAGGAAAGCCGGATAGGTGTCGGTGTCGGTGGAAGTAAACAAAATACTGTTGTCTTCTACAGACATCAGGGCGTTGTAGTTCCAGTTGAGCACCCCCGGCGAATACTGTCCGCTGGCGTACCATTCGCGGCAAATAGCGGCCACCGTGGTGCGGTCGCCGGTCAGTTCGGCCTCCCGAAGCCGGTCTTCGAACGTTTGAACCCAGACCAGGCTCGGGGTGGCATTGCCCCAAAAGGGCAGAAAAAGCAACAGAAAAAGGGAAAAGCGCATCTGCATGTTCGGTTAGTTTTCAGTCTGATACACAGCGGTTCGGCAAACGTTCAAACGCGTTCGAATTTTCCTGCTGACGGAGTGAAAAGACCCGTTCACAGGCCATGAGGGCCTGTTTAAACATTTTGCAGGGTGAGTACAATCCAGTCAGATAGATTCGCCCGCCAATCAAACTTCTTGTCAAAATGAAACGATTCTTTATCCTTTTCCTGCTTTTCCCCGCGCTGTTGCGGGCGCAGTTGTCCAATTTCTGCAGCGGCGCCACCAACGGGTTTGTGGTCGATTTCGCTATTTACCAGTCCGACCTGTACGCCACCGGCTTTTTTACCAAAATGTGTGGACAAAACACGGGCTACATCGGTCGCTGGGATGGTACGCAATGGGTCACTGGCGCCCAGGGCGGCATCGATGAAGGCCATGCGCTCGAAGTGATCGGCGATGCCATGCTGATCGCTACGTACGAATTTGGCACGGATACCAACTACATTTTGCGCTGGAACGGCGCCACTTTGAGTACGCTGGGCGCCGTGTACCGCACGAATCCCAACCCGAACCAAAGCCAGACGTCGTCGGTGTACGATATCGTCGAGTACGACGACCAGATCGTCGCCTGCGGCGAATTCAACCGCGTCAACGGGTTGCCGGTTCGGGGCATTGCCCGCTGGAACGGCGTTCAGTGGGACTCCCTCGGCGGCGGACTCAGCGGCGCTTTTTCCGACGGCCCGCCCATTTTATACCCGCATCAGATGATCGTTTTTGGGGGTGATCTGATTGTTTGCGGCAATTTTACCAAAGCCGGCGGCCAAACTGTCAACGGCATCGCCCGCTGGGACGGCACGCAATGGCACCCCTTCGGGGAAGGATTTAATTCGACCGTTTACGGCATTGGCGTTTTGAACGGCCAGCTGTACGCGGGCGGCGCTTTTACCGCTTCGGGCGGCACGGATTTGAACTGTATTGCCCGCTGGAACGGCACGAACTGGGAAAACCCCGGCTTTGGTTTTAATTATTCCATCAGTGGCGCCTATCCCTTTATTCACACGATAAAACCGGTCGGCGACAGCCTTTTTATCACGGGCGGTTTCGATCAGGTCCTGACCGACGACGGCTCGACGCTGAACGGTTCGGGCGTAGTGGCCCTCAGCGCCTCACTTCAACTCAACCTGCTCGACGGCGGCACGCCCGGCAAGGAAATCGAGGCATTGATCCCCTACAACGGCGGCGTGCTTTTCGGCGGCGGCCCCAACAACGACACGGGCTATCTGGGTATCTGGAACCCTGCCAGCAGCGCCGTGGAAGACTGGTCCGAACGCCCCGCGCCCGCGGTTTTGCCCAACCCGGCCGCCGATTTTGTCCTTGTGAAGGAATGGCAGGGTTTGGGTTATAAAAGCCTGAATTTGTATGATTTACAAGGAAAAATTTGTTTTGGCTCGGACCTGACGCCGGGTGATGAACGGATCGACCTGCCTGTGTTGCCCAACGGCTTGTACGTGCTCCGGATGGACGGCAGCAAGACCAGCGGACCGCTGAGACAGAAACTGGTCATTCAGCATTAACGGAGCAGCAATACTGCTTTTTCGACTGCTCGTTCGGGCCAGAAAGGTTGAATTCAGCGCAAATCGACCGGCCTTCTCAAATCCACCGTCAACAACCAGGGCAAAAATTTGTCCCTACGCCTGCCTTTCCCGCATCTTGCCCCCGGAAAAAAACTGCTTTATGTCCCGACTTTTGTCCTTTACCCTCCTCCTGTTGCTGGCGTTTCGACTGGGCGCCCAAACCGAACTGCCCACTCCGCGCAACATTTTAAAAACCTATGAAAAAGGCACGCGCAGCCCCGACGGTCGTCCGGGCCCGAAATACTGGCAAAACACCGCCAGTTACACCATCAATATACGCTTCGAGCCCGGCACCCGGCTGATCAAGGGGGATGAAGAGGTCAGCTATGTCAACAACAGCCCCGACACGCTTCGGGAGATGATATTCAAGATTTACCCCAATATTTATCAAAAAGGCGCGCAACGCCTGATGCCTTTCGATCCCGACGACGTGAGTGATGGCGTCAAGATCAGCCGGATGGTGGTCAACGGACTTGAGCGCAAGGAAAGAGGCTGGCGCATCAACGGCACCAATATGACCGTGCGCCTCGACAAACCTCTTCTGCCCGGGCAAAGCCTGGTTTTTAATATCGAATTTTCGTACACCCTCAACCGGGAATCGCACCTGCGCACCGGCCAGATCGACCCGGGCGCCTGGTTTGTCGCCTACTTTTTTCCCCGCATCGCCGTGTACGACGACATCGACGGGTGGAACCGTTTCCCGTACCTCGGCACCCAGGAGTTTTACAATGATTTTTGTGATTTCAACCTGTCCGTTACGGTGCCGAAAGATTACCTGGTGTGGGCCACCGGCGATTTGACCAATTGCAGCGACGTGTTGCAACCCGAATATTGTCAGCGGCTGGCCAAAGCCGAACAGTCGAACGAAATGACCGTCATTATCGACAGTACCGACCTTAAAAAAGGCGCCATTACGGCCGACAAGCCCGAAAACACCTTCCGTTTCCGGGCGCAAAAAGTCACCGACGTGGCGTTTGCCATCAGCAACCACTACATGTGGTATTCGTCCAGTCTGGTGGTCGACAAATCGTCGGGTCGCCGCACCCGCGTCGATGCCGTGTTCAACCCGCAGCACCGCGACTATTTCGAGGTCGTGCATTTTGCCCGAAAAACGGTGGAGGCCATGAGCTATCAATTTCCACGCTGGCCATTTCCTTTCCCGCACGTCACGGTGTTCGATGGCCTCGACCAGATGGAATATCCCATGATGGTGAACGACAACCCGCTCGACGATCGGGCCGAGTCGATCGAACTGACCGACCATGAAATTTTTCACATGATGTTTCCATTTTTCATGGGAACCAATGAAACAAAATACGGCTGGATGGACGAAGGCTGGGCGACCATCGGGGAGTGGCTCATCTCTCCAATGATCGATTCGAGCATCGTGGATGAATACGGCATCGCGCCTTACGAGGCAGCGGCCGGGAGTGAAAACGATTTGCCGATAGTGACGCTTACTACGCTTGAAATGGGCAATACGCAGTTCCTCAATTCGTATCCCAAGCCCGGGCTGGGGTATCTTTATGCACGGGATATGCTGGGTGACGAACGTTATTTTAAAGGACTTCACTTCTACATCGACACCTGGAACGGCAAACATCCGATGCCCAACGATTTTTTTTACAGCATGAATACGGGGTCGGGCGTCAACCTCAACTGGTTCTGGAAGCGCTGGTTTTTTGAAGACGGCTTCCCTGATCTGGCCATCGCCCGGGTGAGCGCCGAGGGGCGCGAAAAAGAGATTGTGATCGAATCGAAAGGCTCGAAGCCTGTTCCGGTCGATCTGACGCTTACGTTTGCCGACGGTTCGGAGAAAAAAATTCACCACAGCCCTGCTGTTTGGGAAAAAGGCGGGAAAAGTTTTTCGGTCAAAATAACGATCGACAAAACGCTCCGCTACGTTCGGCTCGGCAGCACTTACGTGCCCGACGTGGACAAAAGCAATAATTTCTGGGAGCGCAAATAGTAAAAAACTGCCGGCTTGTCGTAATGTTGACACGGTTGCCGCGGAGCATCGGCAACCGTGTTTTTTATCAATCGTGCGCCCATTTTGACTACCCGATCTGTTGCCCGCCCGCGCCGCCGTTGGCTGCGCCGACTCTCCTACGTCGTACTTGGCCTCCTGTTCGCTTGGCTGATCGCGGTGCAGGCGGGTTGCCTGGCCATGCGAACGCCCGATGCGCGATGGCCGGAAGAACTTCGCAAAAAAGGCCAGTCGCTTCAACCCGAATTTATCGATGTACCTGCCGCAGGCCGAACGATCCACGCTGTGGCTGTAGCCTCGGCCGATTCGCTGCCGCTGGCGATAATGGTGCACGGTTCGCCGGGCTCCGCCGATGCCTATTTGCCTTATCTGGCGGATACGCTGCTGACCCGATCGTTTCGTATTGTCTCACTCGACCGCCCGGGTTTTGGCTACACGAGCGGCTTCGGGCGGGCCGAGCCTTCGTTAAAAGCGCAGGCGGAGGCGGTGAAAGCGGTCGCCGACCGCTTGTCGCCCGACCGCCCGGTCGTGTTGGTCGGACACTCGCTGGGCGGGCCGGTCATCGTTCGTTTTGCCATGGACTACCCCGAGCGGACGGCCATGCTGGTGATCGTGGCCGGCTCGGTCGATCCCGACCTCGAAGAACACCCCTGGTGGCAGGCCGCCATCGATCCGCCGCCCCTGCGCTGGCTGATTCCCAAAAGCTTGTGGACGAGCAACCGCGAGATTATCAGTCTGGAAGATGAACTTCGGACAATGATGCCCCGATGGCAAGAAGTTCGTTGCCCTGTCCGAATCGTGCAGGCCCTCGACGACCGGCTGGTGCCGGCGGCCAATGCCGGATTTGCCAAACGTATGCTGGTCAACAGCCCCGACGTCCGGACGGTGCTGCTGCCGGAAGGCGATCATTTTATCCTTTGGTCGCGCCCGGACATTGTGCGACAGGCCATGACTGATGCCTGGCCGGCTCATTAAACACAAGGAGAAACAACACCTGCGATGAAAATTTTAGCGCAAACCATCAGGGATGAGGTGGATAAGCTGGCTGCCCGCATGCTGAACGTTCCCGAGCAGGAAGCGGATGCCTGTCCGGCGCCAGGCAAATGGAGCAAAAAAGAAATACTCGGCCACCTGGCGGATTCGGCGCACAACAACATTCGGCGGCTGGTTTGCGGCCAGTATCAGGATCGGCCGAACATTATTTATCATCAGGACGAATGGGTGCAATTGCAGCATTATTCGCAGTATCAATGGGCTGATCTGGTCGCGTTTTGGCAAATGTTGAACCTGCACCTGGCCCATGTGCTCGAGTATTTGCCCGAAGCAGGAGAAACCCGGCTTTGCGATACTGGAAAAGACACCCCTGAGCTTCACTCCCTCGGCTTTTTGGCGCGTGATTATCTGGCACATTTGAGGCATCATACGCAGCAAATCCTGCACGAGCGGGTATAAAAAGAGGCTGTCTCATCAGCAGCATCCTTGAATAGGATAGCAAATATGATATCGCATTCAGGTTGTTACTGACGGGGTGACTCCAAAGTCACCCCGTCAGTTGGCGGCGTAAGGCAGAGAAATCTTGCTTTTAACGGTCTTTCACTACCATCGTTTTGGAGATCGTATCGTGCCATCCTCTGTAACTGCCAAGGAAGGAAAATGCTTCGAAAGGAATCAGGCGGCAAAGCGAACGGATGAATGCTTTGCCCATGTCGAGCGGTTCGCCGTCTTCGGTGAAAGCGCGGGTGCCGGTTACGTATTTCCCGACGGTTTTGCCTGTCGAGCCTTCCATGAGCGTGTAGTAGGCCAGCGACACGCCAAGGGCGATGATGATGCTGATGATATTGAGGCCGGTTTCGTCTTCGACAACCGAAGGCGACATCAGGCCGAGCACGAGGCCGGCGGCGCCGGAAAGGATGTAAAGCACGATTTGGTCCACCACGTAATTGGCAAACCGGAGGCCTGAGGACGCATAATCGTAATTGACAGGGGCTTCATCAAGGTTGGAATCGAGCAGGCTGTTATCTTCCATAAGAATCCAGAAGGGTTTAGTGTGAAAAAGGAGTTTTAACCCTCAAATGAAGTTGATTTGCCATTCCCGTAAAAATAAATCTTCGATAAACTTGCCCGCGGCCTGGGCCGATGCCACAAAAAAAGACCGCCCGGGGAGGTCGCGGGCGGTCTTTTCAAGCGTGTTTCGGGCTGTTGATCAGCGGCGCTGAACGGAGGAGAACATGGCCGCCATTCGCGGCAACGACCACATCAACAAGGTGGTACCAAGTGCTACATACAAAATAAGCATACCGGGAGTGGATGAGTATTAATTAAAAAATGTATTTCGCTTTAAATGTCCGACATAAACTTGGTGATTTCAGTAAACAGTAGAATAAATTTTTATGAATAAATAATTTTTCAGGGAAAAGTATTTGTCTGTTCTAGGGGTTTTCCCTGATGGCTGCGGGGGAGGGTTTAGCTTGCAAAGGAATTTGGATGTGGATGCTCCGAAAGCGGAATACAGGTCGAGCAAAAAACGGGGCCGGGAAAGGCATACAGGCGACAATTTTGCCATTAGCCGGGCTTGCAGGTTGTTGTAACAAGTTTTTAACCCTGCAAGTATTTTTCCCGAGCAGCCGAGTTTAGCGGTTTTGCGCTACCTTTGCCTCGCGAATATTTCCCGCGGACCTTTGAAATCTGAGCCGTTCGATCTACTTTTCGGCTTTCGCTGCTCACCCGTTTCCTTCATGAAAAAGCCCTAGGATTATGGTTTATAACACAATTCTGGAAACCATCGGTAAAACGCCGCTTATCCGACTGAATAACGTTGTCAGTGGAATTCCGGCCACCGTCTATGCCAAGATCGAAGCGTTCAACCCGGGCCTCAGTGCCAAAGACCGCATCGCCATGCACATGATCGAACGCGCCGAGCGGCTGGGGCTGCTCAAACCCGGCGGCACGGTGGTCGATGCCACCAGCGGCAATACAGGATTCAGCCTGGCTATGGTATGCGCCATCAAAGGATATCGCTGCGTTCTCACGGTGACCAGCAAAATTTCGGAGGATAAACTCAACAACCTGCGTGCAATGGGCGCTGAAGTCGTGCTTTGCCCGCAGGACGCCAAGCCCAACGATCCGCGTTCCTACTACCGCCGGGCCGAACAACTCGCCCGCGAAATCCCCAACGCCTACTACATCAACCAGAATTTTAACCCCGACAACGGCGAGGCGCACTACCTCAGCACGGGCCCGGAAATCTGGGAACAAACCGACGGCCGTATCACGCACCTCATCGGCTCCGCCAGTACCGGCGGCACCCTTTGCGGCTCCGGTCGGTACATTCGGGAACAAAACCCCGATGTAAAAATTATCGCTGCCGATGCATTCGGGTCCGTACTCAAAAAATACCACGAAACCGGCATTTACGACGAAAATGAAATCTATGCCTACCGTATCGAAGGCGTTGGAAAAAATATTTTGCCTGCAAACGTAGACTTTGAACTGGTTGATCGTTTTATCAAAGTCACCGATCGCGACAGCGCTTTGCGCGCCCGCGAACTGGCCCGCCGCGAAGGACTGCTCGTCGGCTACTCCAGCGGAGCCGTAATGCAATGCCTGGAACAAATCAAGGATGAACTCACTGCCGACGACGTGGTGGTCCTGATTTTTGCTGACCACGGTTCCAAGTACGTCAGCAAGGTGTTCAACGACAAGTGGATGATCGAACAAGGTTTTCTGACCGAGGAGGAGGTTGCTGCAGGCAAGGACCAGGGAGTGTTGTGCTGAGGAGCGCGTGTTGGAGCATGGGCGAGAAATGACGAATGTTTTACTGTTTTTCTGACAAGCGGAACAGACACATCCGTGACATTTATTGCTTCTAATTCAAACACCGTCAGTTAATTTTTAAGCTTATGGAACTCATACCTATCGATCGCAGGACAGGTCTGTCCCGCGAGGAATTCATTGAACATTATTTGAAGCCCAAAAAACCGGTTGTTTTTACCGACCTGTCCAAAGATTGGCCCGCAACCCAAAAATGGACCCCCGAGTTTTTAAAAGAAACCTATGGAAACCTGGAGGTGCCGGTCGTCGGCCCCGACTACCACAAGCCCGGCCCCAACTACATGAAAAGCCACCTCACCATGAAATTTGGTGAATACCTGGATTTGATCCAGAAGGGCCCGACCGAATACCGCATTTTCCTCTGGAATATCTTTGAGCACGCCCGCGAACTTATTGACGATGTGGCCAACCCGACCATCTGCGACGGTTGGGTCGACAAATATCCGTTTATGTTCTTCGGCGGCGCAGGGGCCGTGACCAACCTGCACTACGACATCGACTGCTCCAATGTGTTTCATACCCATTTCTGGACGCGCAAACACATCGTTCTGTTCGAGCCCAACCAAAGCGCTTTGTTGTATCAGCATCCGTACACCGTGCAAAGCCATATCGACCCGCTGGCGCCCGATTACGACAAATACCCCGCACTGCGGAAAGCGGTCGGCCATGAAACCATTCTTCAACACGGCGAAACGCTTTTCATTCCGGCGTTGTGGTGGCACTATATCGTGTACTTGGACGGGGGGTATTCCATCAGCCTTCGTTCGCTCGATTCGGTACTCACCCAGGCCCGGGGACTTTGGAATATCGCACGCCATTTTGTGATCGACAAGGGAATGAATACCGTGATGGGCCCCAAATGGAAAACCTGGAAAGAAGAACATGCCCGAAAAAAGGCCGAAGAAGCCATTCAGGCGGCCTGATTCCGCTTGCTTTTACAGCGTATAACCCTGCCGCAAGCCGGCAAACAATCATGCAACAAAAATTTGAGCAAGCCCGCAGGGTTATAAAAAGTGTAGGCGCCGGATCGTCAATCCCGATTATCGTGGAAACCGACGACCGGCGCCTGTATTTGGTCAAACTCCGAGGTGGCATCGCAGGCCGCTACGGACTCCTGAACGAGTGGCTGGCCGGCAGTATCGGACAGGCTCTGGATTTGCCCGTAAGGCGCCCCGTCGGTGTCCAACTGGATGCGTCAACAGACTTCGGGCACCTTTACATCGAAGTCCGCGAACTCATTCAAAAAAGCCTCGGCCTGAATCCCGGCTGGTACTTTTATGAAGAAAGCCGCCCTTTCTCTTTTGACAATACTGGAAGTGCGCACCCGAAACTGCAGGAACTTTTCCTGCTCGATCTGTTCCTGCTCAACGTGGACCGGAGCGCCCAGAATCCCAATCTGCTCGAAACGCCCGACGGCCTGCTGTCATTCGACTATGAATCCAGCCTCATGACCAGCCGATGGCTCGAACAACGTACCCCGCACCAAAATCCGGCCGTACTCATGGCCTTGCGCAACAACCCCTTGTACACGGACAATCTGTCGGACGAAAGTTTCCGCCGGTTTTTCGAACGCCTGTCGGGCATCGATTGGGAAGCCGTCGTCGGCGACTGCCCGGCCGAATGGCTGTTAAGGAGCGATGACAAAGCCGCGATACCTGCGAGAGAATTGCAAAATGCCCTTCAGACAGCCGTAAAAAATCCTGACCTTTACGGCGATATTTTGAAGCATTTGGGCGCAATGGCTCCCGAATCAGCGACAACCCGGCGGCAAACAGCCTTGTCTAACCGCCTTCGGTTTGAACAACAACTTATCAAGAACTGATCATTCGGAGGGCAAAAGCCCTTTTGTAATTTTTCAACATATTATTTTCAAATAATGGATTTGTTCGATCGTATTCTCCAGCAAGCCGGCCCCCTGGGCAAGTACGCCGAAGTAGCCGAAGGTTACTACATGTTTCCCCAACTCGAAGGCGAATTGGGTAATCGCATGATTTTCAAAGGCAAAGAAGTGATTTGCTGGAGCATCAACAACTATCTCGGCCTGGCCAATCACCCCGAAGTGCGCAAAGCCGACGCCGATGCCGCCGCCCGCTGGGGCCTGGCTTACCCGATGGGCGCCCGTATGATGTCGGGCGAGACCAAACTGCACCGCCAACTGGAAACCGGCCTTGCCCGTTTCGTCGGCAAAGAGGATGGCTACCTCCTCAATTACGGCTACCAGGGCATCCTGTCGGTCATCGATGCGCTGCTCACGCGCCACGATGTGGTCGTTTACGACGCCGAAAGCCATGCCTGTATCGTGGACGCCGTTCGTATGCACATGGGCAAACGTTTTGCCTTCATGCACAACGACGTCGCCAGTCTCGATAAAAACCTCGAACGCGCCAAACGCATCACCGACGAAACTGGCGGCGGTATTCTGGTCATCACCGAAGGTGTGTTCGGCATGCGCGGCGATCAGGGCAAACTCCGCGAAATCGTGGCGCTCAAGGAAAAATACGGCTTCCGCCTGCTCATCGACGACGCACACGGCTTCGGTATGCTGGGCAACACCGGCGCCGGTACCGCCGAGGAACAAGGCGTGACCGACGACGTGGACCTGTATTTCAGCACTTTCGCCAAAAGTATGGCCCTCATCGGCGCTTTTGTGGCAGGTCAGAAGGAGATCATCCAGTTCCTGCGCTACAACATGCGCTCGCAGATCTTCGCCAAATCGCTGCCCATGCCCCTCGTCGAAGGCGCCCTGAAACGTTTCGACTTGCTGAAAACCCAACCCCAATTGCGTGAAAAACTCTGGGACAACGTGCGCAAACTCCAGGGCGGTCTCAAGGAACGCGGTTTCGATATCGGCGATACCAACACCTGCGTCACCCCGGTGTACATGCACGGCGAAGTGGAAGAAGCCATGGCCCTCGTAAAAGACATGCGCGAAAACTACGGCGTGTTCTGCTCCATCGTCGTGTACCCTGTCATCCCGAAAGGCATGATCATTCTGCGCCTGATCCCCACCGCGGCCCACAACGATGAAGATATCCGGGTCACGCTCGAGGCCTTCTCCGCCGTACGGGAAAAAATGGCTGCCGGCGTTTACAAAAACTACGTCCCGCAACCCATCGTCTGATCTTTTTCAGGTTTTTATAAAATACCGCACGGGGCAATGTGGCGCGCAAGGGAGAAAATTACTCCGGAGCGACTGCGTTGCCCCGTTTTTTATTCCTGATTCTTCTCAAAAAGGTCTCTGCCGGTCAGGTTGTAGATCTCCTGTATCTCGTGCAAAATGGCGGGGAAATCGATGTTCAGGTCTTTAAGCAGGCCCGTGCGCAGGTCGAATACCCAGCCATGCACCAGCGGGTAGCCTTCGGCCGTGTAGCGCTGCTGTACCACGGCGGTTTTGATCACGTTGACACATTGCTCCTGCACATTGAGTTCGACGAGCCGGTCGTAACGGGCATGCTCGTCGCGGATGGCGTTCAGTTCGTCCTTGTGCAATCGGTACACGTCGCGGATGTTGCGCAGCCAGGGATTGAGGAGGCCGAGGTCGCTGGACTGCATGGCCGCCTTGACGCCCCCGCAATTGTAGTGGCCGCAGACCACGATGTGTTTGACCCTCAAATGCCGCACGGCGTAGTTGATGACCGACATCACGTTCAGGTCGATAGAGGCCACGACGTTGGCTACGTTGCGGTGAATAAACACCTCGCCGGGTCGCGCGCCCATCAGTTCTTCGGCCGTTACCCGGCTGTCGGAGCAGCCGATGTAGAGGTACTCGGGCGTCTGGTCCTGCGACAGTTTTTTGAAAAAATCCTTGTCGGCCGCGGTTTTGGCGGCGATCCATTTTTTGTTGTTCTCAAAAATTTGCTCGTAACTGACCATGTTGATCCTTGCGATTTCCGTGAATGGCGAAAGTGAAGCCCGACAAAGCAACAAATTTTGGAACACACTTTTTGAATGCATGCGAGGCAGGCACGGTGTTTTTAAAAATTGCTGTAAAAACTTAGGCAGGGGCAGCGCCCCGAAAGGTTTGTAGCAAATGGTGGAGACTACGGGTTCGGAGGGGTAGCGCCCCGAAACATCTTTCGGGGCGCTGCCCCTCCTGACCTGTTTTCTCCACTCCACCATTTGCTACAAATCTTTCGGGGCGCTGCCCCGGCCTATGTTTTACAAAAAAAGCGGCTTTCAAACCTTAGCCAGCAATTCGCCGGCCCGGGCCAGCACGTCCTCCGTTTTGGCAAAACAGAAGCGAATCACCTTGTCGTCGCGGCCGTCGGAGTAAAACGAAGATACAGGGATGGCCGCCACCCCGTGCTCAATGGTCAGGCGTTTGCAAAAATCCAGATCCGGCTCGTCGCTGATGGCTGAATAATCGCAAATCTGAAAATAGGTGCCTTCGCAAGCCAGGGGTTTGAAACGGGTACCCTTCAGTTGTTCAAGAAAAAAATCGCGTTTCTTCTGGTAAAAATCCGGCAGCCCGAGGTACTGGTCGGCCTGCACCAAAAAGTCTGCAAATGCCGCCTGCACGGGATGATTGGCAGAAAAAACATTGAACTGATGCACCTTGCGAAACTCCGTCGTGAGGGCCGGCGGCGCGATGCAGTAGCCGGTTTTCCAGCCCGTATTGTGGTAGGTTTTGCCGAAAGAATAAATCGCCAGCGAGCGTTCGCGCAATTCGGGATGCGTGAGCACGGTGGCATGCGGCCGCCCGTCGTACATCAGGTGTTCGTACACCTCGTCGCTCATCACCAGCACGTTCGTGCCGCGCAACAGGGCCGCCAGGGCGTCGAGATCGGCGCGGGTGAGCGTTTTCCCGGTCGGATTGTTGGGGGTATTGATGCAAATGAGCCGGGTGCGCGGGCTGATAAGCCGCCCCACAGCCGCCCAGTCGATGGTGTAATCGGGCGCCCGGAGGCTGTACACCACTGGAATGCCGCCCATGGTCTCGACGGAGGGGCGGTAGGAATCGTAACAGGGTTCGATCAGGATGACCTCGTCGCCCGGGCCGATAATTGCCCCGACGACGCAAAAGATGGCCTGCGTGCCGCCGGCTGTGATGGTAATTTCCGTATCGGGATCGACGGATGCGCCGTACAGGCCGGCTATTTTTTCGGCAATGCGCTGCCGCAACAAGGGCAGCCCGGGCATGGGCGAATACTGGTTGTCGCCCCGCTGCATGTGCTCGAAAACAAGGCGCTGCAGCGCTTCGGCAGGGTCGAAATTGGGGAAACCCTGCGACAAATTGATGGCCCCGTGGCGCTGTGCCAGTGCCGACATAACAGTAAAAATGGTGGTGCCGACCTGCGGCAACTTGGACGGGATTTGCATGGTTAAGGCTTTGAATTCTGTGCCACGAATGTACGCTGTACAGCGACAGATGAAATATTTACCCCCAACTTGAGTCGCAGCATTTACCTTTAACAGCCACAAACAATCTGTCCATTTCCCATGAAAAATACTGTTCTGCCCCTTCTCCTCCTGCTGATCGCCCCGATCGCCGTTTTTTCACAAACGATCGATATTCCCCGCCAGGGTTTTTCCATCCAGCTGACCAAAGGCTGGGAACAAACCGAGGTGCTGGAAAACAACCGCCCCATTTCGGTGCTGGAAGCCGTGCGCTCGGAAGAAAGGGGCGATTTTATGACGGTGCTGGTCCAGCCGACCAAAGACCCCGTTCCGGCCAAAGACCGGGTCAAAACCTGGGGTGCTGAAATGGCCGAAGCCCTCGATATTGTCAAGTACAAATGCACTTTAAAGAACATCAACGGCGTCAGCTGGTACGTCTTCGAAGGCAAAATGCAGGACGAGTCGCAGGTCGTTCTTTACAACACCGTGCAGCACTATCAAGGTTACGGGTTCACCTTCGTATCGATAAAGCAATACAAGGGCCTGGCAAAGGAAGCCAAGGCCATGATGCAAACCGTGAAATTCTCCCGCCCGGGGAGTTTCGACGAGATCGGTCGTGCCTTTCAGCAATTTCATACGGATGACAGGACGCAGTTGAAGGCGCCGCAAGGCTATCGTTTCGATACCAAAGTGCCGGAAAAGGAGACGCCGGCCTACGTGGCTTCCACTTACCGGAGTTTGTTCAAAAACAAATCGACCGACGCCGTTCTGGTGATCGACAACTACTTTCTGTTGCCTTTCGCGATCAATGTGGTGACCGACAGAGAGGCTATGGATACGCTCAGCATGGGCCTCGCAAGCCGCGTTGCCGCCCGCCAGTTCGAGCAAGCCCAGATCCCTTACGAAGAAATCAGTATCGGCCCCTGGCCCAAAGCGCCCAAACAGGTGTATCTTTTTCAATTCCGGCTGAACAGGCCCGAAGGACCGACGATCCACTTTATTTACTACGTCAACCGCGGCACACGGCTCGATATCCTGAAAGTCCAGATGCCGAACGGCATGGAGCGCGATTTCCTGCCGGCCATCGAACGCTGGGTGTTGGCCAATCTGGAATAGGGGCTGCTGTAACCTCCATCGACAAAAAGCCGTCGTGTATCGAAGACTTTGGGCCGCGTGCCCAAAGTCCGCAACTTTTGAAAAGTTGAACAACGACGGCTATGAAAAACAAATTTTTCCAGGTGCTCCTCGGCATCTGCTTCGCTTCTTTGACCTACGCCCAACAAGGCCTGCACGGCGAATACTTCGACGGCGCCCGCTTCGACAAAAAGGTGTTTTCCCGCACCGACCCGCAGATCAACTTCGTCTGGGACAATGTGGCGCCCGCAGCAGGCATGCGCCCCGACAATTTTTCCATCCGCTGGACCGGCCGCATCCAAGCGCCCAAAACGGGCGAATACCTCTTTCGTGCCCATGTGGACGACGGCATTCGGGTCCGTGTCGGCAACCGACTGGTCATCGATGCCTGGTACCTGAACGATTCCAAGCCGTTTTCCGGCAAAATCTGGCTTGAAGCCGGCCAGATGTACGATCTCCAGGTCGAGTACTACAACGGCATGTTCGAGGGCGAAATCCAGCTGTTCTGGCAACTCCCGGGCGACGAGCCGGTCTTTGGCGGCGCTTTCGGCTACAACGACAAACTGATCGATAGCCGCTATTATTTTCAGCCCGAACGCCCGGCCGCGGCAACCCCGGCCCCGTCCGCAGCGCCTGCACCCGTCGTGTCGAAACCTGCAACCCGGCCGGCAACGCAACAGACGACAAAGCCAAAACCTCAGCCAAAACCCCAATCCCAGGTTGCCGCTACGACACCTGCTCCTCAGCCGAAACCTGAGCCAGTCAGCACGGATACCATCGAAAAATACCTGCCCAAAAACATTCATTTCGTCAAAAGCAAGCCTGAAATGTTGCCGGAATCCACCCCCGAGCTAGATCGGCTGGCAGCATTTTTACTGCGTCACCCGGAATTGCGTCTCGATATCGCGGGGCACACCGACAAAGTGGGTGACACCGCCAAAAACCAGGAACTGTCCGAACTTCGGGCTCGCGCCGTGGCCAGTTACCTCGTCAAAAAAGGCGTTGCCGCCGACCGGATCAAAGCCGTCGGGTACGGCGACTCCCGACCCCTGGTGAAAGACGGCAACGATGTCCGCAACCGAAGGGTGGAGTTTGTGATACATTAGGCGGGTCTGAAAAAACTTTCACCGCGAAGGCGCGGAGACGCGAAGGGCTCGCGAATTTCTTTGCGTCTTTGCGTCTTGGCGGTGAATCTCTATCGATCCGCCATGACGCTGCTGCCGAATACAGGCGCGATTTCCCGTCCGAACGCGCACACGTTTGTCCGGAATCGGACACTTTTTTTGGACTGTATTTTTTATAAAAAATTGAAAACCAATTAAATAAAAAACCGGCACAAACTCTGATGGATTGAAGAGCCGGCCAGATGCCGGTTCTGCCTATGCTTCGCAATTACCTGAACATCGCCCTGCGCCAGTTGTGGAAAAACAAGTTTTTCACCGGCGTGAACATGGTCGGCCTCTCGGTCGGCCTGACCTGTTGCCTGCTCATTTCCCTGTACATTTATGAAGAAACCCACTTCGATCGGCACCATGCCCGGGTGGGCGACCTTTGCCGGGTGGGCACGACCTTTATTCGGGAGCAGGATAAAGCCGAAGACCCCGACAGCCGCACATTCAACACGCCCTGCCCGCTTGGCGGCGTGATGATGGAGGAGTTTCCGGAGATCGAAAAAACAGCCCGTCTGCAAGCCGTTTTCGACCGGGAAAAAACCCTGATCCGATCCGTCGACAACGGTCAGATCCTCAAGTCGTTCAATGAGCCCGGCGGCTACTTCGCCGACTCCTCGTTTTTTGAACTGTTTACCTACGACTTTATCGAAGGCAACCCGGCCAAAGCGCTGAGCGAACCCAACACGGTCGTGCTGACCGAAGAGATCGCGCGCAAATTGTTTGGCAACGAGCCTGCCTACGGCAAAGTGGTGCGCATCAGCAACAACTGGTTCGAGGAGGGCGATCTCGATTTCCGGGTTACGGGCGTGTTTCGCAAGCCGGAGTCGCCGACCCAGATCAAGGGGCGTTTTTTCATGTCGATGTATTCCGGCGGCATGGGCGATTTTGTTCGACGAACGACCAACCTGGCCTCCAACAACATGTTCGATACCTACTTGCTCTTGCGGCCGGGCGCCAATATTGAAGCCCTGAATGCCAAAATGCCCGCTTTTGTGGAAAAACGCATGTCGGCCGACCTGAAAGCCCGAGGCTTCGGGAAAAAACAATTCCTCGTTTCTGTAAGCGACGTACACCTTTCCGGCATTGGCAAAAGCGGCGGAAGCGTCACCTATCTGTACATCCTGGGCTCCATCGCCGCATTCACTTTGCTGATTGCCTGCGTCAATTTTATGAACCTCTCCACGGCGCGTTCGTCGCGCCGGGCGAACGAGGTCGGGGTGCGAAAAGCCGTTGGCGCCACCCGTTTCAACCTGATCGGGCAGTTTCTCGGCGAATCCATGCTGATCGCCGTGGTTTCCTTTGTCATTGCCCTCGGGCTGACGGCGCTGGCGCTGCCACTTTTCAACCAGCTGGCGGAGCGGCACCTGAGCCTTTCGTGGCAAAAATCGCCGGGAATCATCGGCGGTTTTATGGGGCTGACCCTGCTGACGGGCGTGCTGGCGGGCCTTTACCCGGCTTTTTACCTGTCGTCGTTCCGTCCGGTGGCCGTGTTGAAAGGGAAGGTGGGCAATCCGCTTTCGGCAGCCTTGTTGCGCAAGGGGCTGGTGGTTTTCCAGTTTGTCATTTCCGCGGGGCTGATCCTCGCCTCGGTGGTCATCGGGCGGCAAATGCAGTACATGCAATCGAAAAACCTCGGTTTTTATAAAGAACAACAGATTGTGCTGCCCTTGCTGAGCCAGGCTTCGCAGGCGGCTTACGAACCGCTGAAAGCGGAATTGCTGCGCGACAGCCGGGTGGTCGGCGCGGGCGCAACCCAGTTTTACCCGGGTTTGATGAACGCGTCCGACATGTCGCTGTACCGCGAAGACCAGTCGATCGAACAAATCGTCGTCACGCGGATGAACTGGGTGGACCAGGATTATTTGCAGGTGTTGGGCATCGAGCCGGTGGCCGGGCGTTTGTTTTCGGCGTCTTTCCCGGCCGATACGGCCAGCAAGATCATTCTCAACGAAACGGCCGTCAAAAAACTGGGCTACCCGTCGCCGGATCTCGCCCTGGGCAAGGTCGTCCGGTTCAGCTGGCCCGACCGGGAGTACCGTTTCGAGGTGATCGGTGTGGTGCGCGATTTTCACTTTGAGGATTTGCATCGGCCCATCGAGCCGTACGGGTTTTTGCTCAACAACGTGCCGCAATACAATTACCTGATTGCCCGGGCCAATACCCGGGACTTGCAGCCTTTGCTGGCCAGTTTGTCGGCTATTTGGCAAAAACTGGTGCCCGGCGAGCCTTTCGAGTACAGTTTTATCGATGAGGATTTTGACAAAAACTACAAAAACGACCGACAAATGGCGGCCCTGGTAGGCAGCTTTACCGGTATCGCCATTGTCATTTCCTGCCTGGGTTTGTTTGGCCTCGCGGCTTTTGCAGCCGAACGCCGCACCAAGGAAATCGGCATCCGAAAAGTGCTCGGCGCCTCGGTGGCGGGCATTACAGGGATGTTGGCCGGCGATTTTTTGCGGCTGGTGCTCATCGCCATCGTGATTGCGTCGCCGCTTGCCTGGTGGGTCATGGACCGCTGGTTGCAGGATTTTGCCTACCGCATCGAACTGGAATGGTGGATGGTGGCGATTTCGGGCCTCACGGCCATCGTCATAGCATGCCTCACGGTGAGTATGCAAAGCATAAAAGCCGCGCTGACCAACCCGGTCAACAGTTTGAAAAGTGAGTGACCAATAATTTTTTACCAAAACAACAACCCGATGCTTCGTCATTTTTTCAAAATAGCCAGCCGCTCTTTGTTGAAAAGCCCGCTGTTCACAGGCCTGAACGTGCTCGGACTTGCCCTCGGGCTCAGCGTCTCGATCCTGCTTCTGCTCCATGTGCGACAGGAGTTGTCGTTCGATCGCTACCACCGGCAATTGCGGCAGATTTATCGGGTCATTCTGGATATGCCCAACCCGGAGGGACCAATGGAGCGGCTTGCCGAGGCGCCCAATGCGGTCGGTCCGGCCATGAAAGCGCAGATCCCTGCGGTCGGGCAGACGGCGCGCATCCTCCGTCACGAATTCGGCAAGCCGGCATTCATCGTGGCGGGCGACAAAAAACTGGTGGAAAACAACCTGCTCTGGGCCGACCCCGAGCTGACGGACATCTTCGACCTGCCGGTACTGGCCGGCGACCTGAAAGCCACCCTCGGCCGACCCAGCGCGGTGGCGTTGAGTCGTTCAGCGGCGCTCAGATATTTCGGCACCGAATTGCCCCTCGGCCAAACCCTGCAAATCGACCAAATGAAGCCCGTGGAGGTCGGGGCCGTTTTTGAAGATTTTCCGGCTACGTCCTCCCTGGACGCCGATATGATCGGCTCTTTTTGCACCATTCGATGGGCCAACAATCGCCAGACCTGGGACAATGCCAGTTTTGAAACCTGGGTGCTGCTCGGGCCCGGCGCCGAACGCGCCTCCGTGGAACGGCAGATGGCTGCCCTGCTCGATCAGAACGTGCCAAAAGCCGAGCAGAATTACAGCCTGTGGTTGCAGCCGCTGGCCGATGTCCACCTGTTTTCCTCCCAAATGAGCAGCAGCGATGCCCGGCCCGGCGACCCGCGTCAGGTGGGTTTGCTGGCCGCCCTGGCTTTGGCGGTGCTGCTGATCGCGTGCTTCAATTACATGAACCTGGCGACGGCGCGTTCCCAGTTGCGGTTCAGGGAGGTCGGCATTCACAAAACGATGGGCGCTTCGCGCAGCCGGCTGGGCCTGCGTTTTTACGCCGAAACCGGCGTGCTGGTGAGCGTGTCCATGATACTGGCCCTGGGGGGGCTTTTCCTCGCGGTTCCAATGTTTAATCAATTGGCTGACAGTCAATTGCACTATGCCGATCTGTTTTTGCCCTCCAACCTGGCCATCATGGCCGGCGTTGGTCTGGCGATCACCTTTTCTGCCGGCGCTTATCCGGCCTTTGTACTGACGTCATTTTTACCCAAAAACCTCCTGCAAACCAGTTTCCGCCGCGATACCGGCGCGGGCTGGCTGCGGCGCGGGCTCGTGACCGCGCAGTTTACCGCATCGGTAGCGCTGATCGTCTGCACGGTGGTGTTGTACCGGCAAATGCAGTTTGTGCAGCAAAAAGACCTGGGTTTCAAACCCCGACAAGTGCTGGCCATCAATACTGCCGCGGCCGGAGAGTCGGCCCGCCTGGATGCCCTGGTGCAAGCTTGCCAGTCACTCGGATCGGTAAGCGCCGTTTGTGCGGCGCAAACTTACCCCGGCGGCAAACCGAGCCGGCGCACCCTTTTTCAGACGGAAGATGCCGCCGACGGCCTCGATCTGGCGACCAATCATTGCGGGCCGGGCATGGAAAATGTCCTGGGGCTTCATCTGCTCGCAGGTACGGGCCTGTCTGCAAAAGCCGCGGACGATACCATAACGCACGTCGTGTTGAGTCGCAAAGCGGTGGAATACCTCGGGTATTCGCCCGAGGGCGCCATCGGCAAAAAAGTCGTTTGCCAATTGGGGCCGAATGCCGTCATAACGGGCGTAATCGATGATTTTCATGCAGAAAGTCTGCACAAAGCCATCGGCGCCTACGCGTTTCACGACGGAGATACCGAACCCATGCGCAATCTGCTGGTCAAAGTCAATACTGCGGACCTGCCGCGCACGATGCAACAGATCGAAGCGGCGTTTCATGCGACCTTGCCGGAATCACCTTTCGAGGCGCGTTTTCTCGACGATGTTTTTGAAAAATTGTACCGCAAAGACCAACGCACGGCCCGTGTGATGCTGATTTTCTCCATCCTTTCAATTTTTGTGTCCTGCCTGGGGCTGTTTGGTCTGGCCGCTTTCGCAGCCGAACAGCGCACCCGCGAGATTGGAATCCGGAGGGTGCTCGGCGCTTCGGTCGGCAGCATTACCCGGCTGCTGGCCTCCGATTTCATGCCCTTGATCGCGGTGGCCGTCGTGCTTGCCACGCCTTTGGCCATCTGGCTGACGCAGCGCTGGTTGCAGGATTTTGCGTATCGAATCGAACTTCGGGGATGGATGTTTGCGCTGGCCGGTTTGCTGGCCCTGACGGTCGGGTTGCTGACGGTCGGTTTTCAAGGCTTGAAAGCCGCTTTGACAGATCCGGTAAAATCCCTGAAAAGCGAATAAGTATTTGATTGAGGCAGTGTTACTGACGGGGTGACTTTGGAGTCACCCCGTCAGTTTGGGCCGTGCTTGGTGTTTTCCACTACTTTGGAATACTGGAATCTTCGTGAGTGGCCATGTAACTACCCTTGGTGGTCGGAAGCAGGGCCAAAAGGTAAAGGTAAAAACTTAGGCAGGGGCAGCGCCCCGTGATATTTGTAGTCTTTTTGTGCCAAAATCCATCCCGGAGGGGCAGCGCCCCGAAACATCTTTCGGGGCGCTGCCCCTCCGAACCTGTAGTCTCCACCATTTGCTACAAATCTTTCGGGGCGCTGCCCCTGCCTAAGTTTTTACAAAATAACAAGACCCGGCAACTCAGGTCACTGCAGAATAAGCGAAGTGCCGGTTACTCGTTCTCCTTGCGCAGTTTTTCCGGCATTTCCAGGGGTTTGAGTTCGGCCAGATTGAGCAATTCCGTTTTGCCTTCTTTTTTCAGCAGTTCGACGAGGTGACTGCAGTTTTCAAAAAAGATCTCCGCCTCGTCGGCATTGAGTTTTTTTCTGGGTTTGTAGGCAATGAAATAGTAGTTGTTGCCTTCGAGGTGGGACGGCGGGCGATCGGTGAGGAAGTCGCGGACGGAAGTGGAAAACTTGTCGCGGATCAGGTCGGCCAGTTCGCCTTTGAGCCGGAAATTGTCGGAAAACTCGGGGTGTTCTTCGAAATTGATGTCGGCCGACATGCCCAGGCGGTCCATCACCTTGTGGTACCAGGTTTCGGGCTCCAGTTTGAAATTGGGCAAAAACCAGTTTTTGTCGTTGGCAAAAAACACCGTTTGCACGATGCGGCGGCGGCTGTTGTTGGAAGACACGTAGTAGATGTAGTCGAACAAATACACCTCGGTTTCGCCTACGCGGCCCGACATGACATTGGCGATCTGGCCGCTGTGAAACCACCGTCGACGGCGGAAGAACAGGTCGAAGTTTTTCAGTTGCTGGAGCAGTCCGAAATCGTCTTTTTCCCGAAACTGAAGGCCCAGCCGGCGGGCCAGTTCGGACAATTGCAGCCGACGTTGCCGGTCCATTTCAGCCCGGCGAAAACGAACGCCGGCGGCAAACGCAGCGGCGGTAACGGCAAAGAACAGGGGAATCAAAAAAGGGGCAATAACGAGGAGCATAGCAGTAGGGTTTGACTTGGCCCTACAAGATTCGATGCTGCGCGTGTTTTTTCCAAAAAAAAGAGACCTGGACCGATATTTTATCGGCCAGGCCCCGGGGTTTGCAGATAGAAGCGCAATCAGCTTTTGGCCGCATCGGGCGGAATGGGAGCCGGAACGACGTTTTTGATCGGGGGGAGCGTCTTGAGGTAAGCAAAAATGGCTTTCAGTTCGTCGTCGGTCATGCGGGCGCAATTGGGCCAGGGCATGGGTGGCAACATGCTGCGCGAGCTGTCGAGGCCTTTGATCTTGCCCTTGCGGAGGGCGTTGATGAATTGTTCTTCCGACCAGGAACCGATCCCGCTTTCGTCGGGCGTGAGGTTGGCGGAGAAAGAAGTGCCCCAGGCGCCTTGCCAGGCGGTCAGGTGTTCGTTGGTGATCGTCCAGCCCATCGATTGCGGGGTTTTGCGTTCGAAAGAAGGCAGGGTGCCGTCGGCCGGGTGGCCGGACAGTCGGCGCGACATGTCGGGCGCGGGCCCCTGGGCGGTCATGGCTTTCGGGGAGTGGCAATCGTCGCAACCCGTGATGGTGACCAGGTGCGCGCCCCATTCGACCTGGCTGGCATAGCCGCCGAATTGCGGGGCGGCAGCCTGGCTGGTTTGGGCGGGGGCGGGTTTCGAAACGGCGGTTTCACAGGCAGTTGCCACAAAGATGGCCAGGCCTGCCAGTGCGGCAGAGAATGTCAGGATAGCTTTCATTTTCAACAGATTGAATGAATTGTAAAAAATTAATCTGCCGGCCAGACCTGCTTGCGAACAGGAACCGACAGCTGGTTTGGACAGGGGTGGGTTTGCAAAGGGTTACAGCAAACGGGAATAATTTCATTGGTTTCCCGTGCCACTGCAAAGGTGGCTGCCTGCAAGTCATTCACAAAACCGCATGAAAAGGTGAAAAACGCAGGGGGCAGGATTTTTTAGAGCATGTTGAGCTTTTCCTGCCGAGGCGAAAACAGGAAAATTTTATTTTCGGCAAGGCAAATTTCGCAGTCGGATGCGGGCGATCCGGCGAGAAATTTAACGCAGCAGAAAATAAAATTTTCCGTTTGCAGCCCGGCAAGGAAAAGCTCAACATGCTTTTAGCCACATGAATATGCGAGAGCCTCCTGCAGTCGCTTTTTTTTCTCATCTTGCAAGCCTTATTGCTCCCTGTCTGTGGTTATAAAAGTGCCTGACCTGTTGGTGCGGCTCTCGCTGCTTGTTATTTGTCTCGGCTTGCCGTTGGGTGCTGCCGCGCAACTGCCCGGCATCACTTTTTCGCACTACGGATCGGATGATGGCCTGCCCAACGACAACATCAGCGCCCTCGCTTTCGATCGCGAGGGCTTTCTCTGGGTTGGCACTACCGATGGTCTGGCCCGCTTCGACGGCCGTCGTTTCGAGGTGTTCCGGCATGCGGAAAACGATCCTTCGACGATCCCTTTCAACATCATTTACGGGATTCAAACCGACCCCTTGGGCCGCCTTTGGGTGTCGACAGAGCAGGGTCTGTGCTGGTACGATGCACAGAACAAGGCTTTTCATCAGGTTTTTGTACATCGACTGGATTCGGAGAAGGAACCTTATATCGGCTGGCTTTCCAGCCTCCTTGTCGGCAGCGACGGCTATGGCTGGTTCGGCGCCGCCAGTTTTTTGATCCGTATGGATTTGTCGACTCTCGAGATGGTTTACTATCCGTACCCCGACAACCTGGGGGGGATTTGTACGCCGTTCGAAGACACTAAACACAGGTTTTGGCTCAACCTGGCCGGGCGGACCTACCGTTTTTTTCGTGAGACGGGCACTTTCAAATACTATCAGGGACACACCGACGGGCATCCTTCTACCGGCAGTCTGGGCGAAGATGAGAAAGGCGTTATTTGGTCGGGCAGCTGGGGCAACGGCTTCTATTGCTACGACGAAACGACAGATAAATTCGTTGATTTCCAGGATAAAAACGCCATATCGAGCGTATTTCTCTTCGACAACCTGCCTGGCTACGGCCCTTCCATGTGGGTGGGCGGCGGCATCTACGGCATTTATATTCTCACGCTGAGCGACACGGTCGCGCACGAGTTTCCGAGGCAAAATCTCGAACCTTATTCGCACAACGGCACGAGGGTGCTGGCTCTCCTCAGGGATACCTCCACCGGAATTGTCTGGGTCGGTACGGAGGGCGGTTTGGAAAAATACGATCCGAGCGACCTGAAATGCAGCCGAAATTACCTGCCCGAAAGAGAAAGCACGGGGCAGTTCGTGGCTTTTTCTGAAATGGTGCAAGACCCCTCCGATGCCAATCACTACTGGATTGCCGTTTGGGGGGCCGGCTTGTTCGAGTGGCGCCGAAAAGAAAACCGCTACAAGCACTACACCACGGTAAACGGCCTGCACGATAACGAGCCTTTCGACATGGTCATGAGCAAACGCGGCACCCTCTGGCTGGCCCAGGTGAACGGTGTGCAGGAGCTCGATGCGCGAAACGGCCGCTCGCTGAGGGTGCTGGGGCCGGGCTTTCTCAAAACCCCGCGTATTTTCCACAAGATTCTGAGCATCGAAGAGGGCGACGACGGAAGTATCTGGATCGGCTCGAACTACGAAGGCCTGTTCCGCCTCGACCCGGCCACCGAAGTGGTCAAACAGGTCGAACTGCCGGGCATCCGCGACCGCGCCAAAACGCAGCGCATCAATGCCTTGCTCAAAGACGGCCGCCACAACATCTACATCGGTTCCGACGACGGGCTTTACCGCTGCCGCGAAAATGAAACCCGCGCCGAACTGGTCTGGCGAAAACCGGATTGGCAACTCGGCTGCGGCGATATGTGCTTCGACAGCCTGGGCCGCCTTTGGGTGGCCAGCCGCGATGGCGCCCTTTGTTTTAATGAAAACGGCCAAATGGTCGACAGCCTCAACCCGCGCAACGGCCTGCCCAACCGGCTGGTATTCTACCTGACAACCGACCGCGAAGGCCAACTGTGGGTGGGCACCGGCAATGGCTTGTTTCGCTACGACCCGCGCAAACGCGTGGTGACCTCATCATTTACCAAAAAAGACGGGCTGTTCAGCAATTCCATTGAAAACATGCTCACGACGCTGCCCGGCGGCGAAGTCTGCGTGGGGCACATGTACAGCTTCAATATTTTCAAGCCGGAATATCTGCCGGAAAATACCGTGGCGCCGAAAGTCGTGCTGTCGGGGGTAAAAGTTGTCAACCAGTCCCGCCTGCTCGGCCCGGGGCAAGTGTTGATTCTGAATCCGGGAGAAAACGTCGTCAGTTTCGACTTTTCCGTGCTCAATTTTACCCAGGCCGACAAAACGACGCTCTCTTACCGCCTGATCGGTTTTACGGAAAACTGGGCCGCTACGCTGCCCGGCATCCCGATCACGTACACCAACCTCGACGGCGGCGATTATGTCCTTCAGGTAAAAGCAACCAACGGCGACGGTGTGGAAAGCGCCTGGCCTTACGAACTGAGAATCAAGGTCGTGCCCCCCTATTACAAAACCGCCTGGTTCCGAATGCTGGTTTCGCTGTTCATCGTCGGACTGGTTTCGCTGGCCTTCTGGTACCGCGAGCAGCAGCAGCGCCGCCTCGACGCCATCCGCCGGCGCATCGCCCGCGACCTGCACGACGACATGGGCAGCAGCCTCAGCAGCATCCGTTTTTTCAGCGAAGTGGCGCAAAGCCGCCTCGATCCCGAAGCGCATGCGGATACGCGCTCCCTGCTTCGCCGTATTGCCGACAGCGCCGGCACTCTTTCCGATGCCATCCGTGAAATAGTCTGGGCAATCGGGGGTAAAAACGACCGCATTGAGGACCTGTTGACGCGCATGCGGGAGTTCGGACTGCGTATTTGCGAAGCGAAAAACATCGAATTTAAAACCGATCTGCCCGCCGAATTGCCGCAGCGTCCGCTGCGACCCGACCAGTTGCGCAATTTTTATCTGGTGTTTAAAGAGGCGGTCAATAACGCGGCCAAGTACGCCGATTGCTCCGAAATATTGCTGCGCCTGCGCATCAAACGCGGCTACCTCACCCTCGAAATTACGGACAACGGCAAGGGTTTCGACCCCGCGTCCCCGCCAACCGACGGCGGCGGCAACGGCTTGCCCAACCTCCGCCAGCGGGCAGCCGAAATCGGCGGCAAACTCAGTCTTGAAACCTCGCCCGGGCAGGGCACGAAAATCGTGCTGACCGCCCCGCTTCAATAGTTTAGGGAAAAGCATCAGGCTTCAATTTTTGACAGCAACCACTCGCGTTCGGCCACGAGCGGCGTTTCGCGCACTTTTTGGGCAAGTCTGGCGCGCCCTTCGCGGTCGTTGGCCGGCAGACGCAGCAGGCGGGCGGTGTAGCGGGCCAGGTTGCGGTACATTTCGCGGTGGTAGCCCAGTTCGCCGTGGCGCCGAAGCCAGGTCATGAGGTTGTCGAGCAGCGATTCGAGGGCGTCGTAAGCCTCCTGTTCGAAGAAAATCTTGAGCAGCATTTTCCGGCTTTCAAGGTTGTACATCGGGTCGGGGAAGCTGACGTCGCGCAGCAGTTCGAGGGCGCCGTCGTAGTCGCCGCGCCGAAAGCGGTAGATGGCCAGGTTGTAGCGGTAAAGGTTGTCGCGTTCCTCGGCGGGCAATTGAGCGCGGTATTCTTCGAGAAAAGTGGCCGCCTGCGCCCACTCGCCGAGGGCGAGAAAGGTCATCAGCACATTGTTGTAGGTAAATTTGGACAGGATGCCGCGTTCGTCCTGCAACAGTTTTTGCTCGAGCCCGAGCAGGTAAAATCCGAGCACACTCCTCACGGCGTCTTTTTGGCCCTTGTTGATCCGGCGGATATTGTGGTTGATGGCGAGCAGCAACAGTCCCTTGGCCGCTTCCCTCGGCAAATCCGGCAGGGCCTGCGCCAGCGTTTGGCGAAATTGCTCGGGCAATTCGGCTTCTTCGGGGTGCGTCAGCATGCGGTGGCCCTGGTGGTACAAGGCCACGACCGGCGTGTTTTCGTGCGGCCGGCCGGGGATTTGTTCGAGCAGCGGCCCCATCCATTCCGGCGCAAAACGCTCCTGACGGCGCACCGCGCCCTGCGCTTCGGCCATGCAGGCCAGTTGCATGAGCTGACCGGCGTACCAGTTGTTGAGCGAATTGGTGAGCGTTTCGGCGGGAAAAACCTGCGCGCGCTGCGACTGGATGGCCCATTCGTACTGCTCCAGCGCGAGTTGGAAATCGTAAAAATAGCGGTGCAAATCGGCCTGTCCGAAGCGATCGAGCGCTTTGCCGGCGTCGCGAAAGGCGCGCTGGAGGTTTTTTTCGAGCCCTCGTTTGCGGGTTGCGCGCAGCCAGTACAGTTCGCGCCGGCCAGCATCGGCATCGAGTTCCTGTTCGATCAGCAGGTCGCGGACGAGTTCGAGCAGGGCGCTCATTTCGTGGCGCAACTTTTCCAGCGTGCCAGCGCGCCCCCAAATGGCGGCCATCGCAGCCTCCCTGGAAGGCGCTGTGCCGTTGCGCAGACAGCCGAGGCAGAAATCGAAAAGCCGCACAGGTTCTTCCCTTTGGTTGAACGCGGGAGACTGCAGGCGTTTGCGCAAATTTTGCAGCTCCCAGGCGGTCAGCGCGGATAAGGCTTCCCAAAGAGCAGAGTCAGTCATGGAAAAGACGTTGCATTTTTACAAGAAAAAGGAAGGGGAGTAATTTGTTTTACGATAAAATTATTTACAAGTATTTGATTATCAATAATAATTTACAAAATTAAACAAAAACCATTTTGATAAACTTGAATTTTTGATTTTTAATACCTCCTGTGCTGCCCTGACTTTTGCATCGTACCAAACATGTTTTACCATGAAAAAGAAAATCCTGTTTCTCGCAAGGCTGTTCGTGCTGCTGTGTGTTGGCACTAGCGCCTTTTCCCAAAACCAAAAAATAGTATTCCCCACCCCGGCTGGCGTTGATCAGTCGACCGGCATGACCGTCAGGCCGACTGCCGATGGCGGTTTCGTTCTGACCGGCGTAGCCCGATGGGAGGACAATTCCTTCGGCTACTACAGCCTGCCCCGCGTGATCAGGGTCGATGCGGCCTTGCAGACCGAATGGGACAACCTTTATTTTCAAAACCCGCAACCCTCGGCTTCGATCCGCTATATCAGCGCGGGTTTCGAACATGCCAACGGCACTTTTTCAGTTGGCGTGCAAGACGATTCTTCCTCGGTCGATTTCCTCCGCATCGGCGCCGACGGCACACTTTTGCAGGCGCTCGAACTACCTCAACTCACCAGTGGCCTGCAAATACTGGACCTGCTGCCCGACGGCAATTTGCTGGGCGTGCGTTCGTACTACGAAGGCAGCTGGAAGACCGGGGTAGTGCATATCGATGCCGCTGGCGCGGTCGTGTACAGCAAACAGGTGTCGCCCGGCAACAATTACGACGTGCTGTTGCTCCACAACGATGACCTGCTTTTTCGCAACTACAATTACCAAACCCAGAAATACACCCTGACGCGCACCGACCAGTTGGGCAATGTGTTGTGGCAAAGTGCGCCGACGCCCAACCTGAGCGGCCTCATGGTGGCCTTGCCCAACGACGGCTTCGGTATCTCCACCGGCTCTTCGGCCAGTTTCACCGTGCGGCTGTTCAATGTGCAGGGCAATCAGGTCGGCGCCACGACGCCGATTGCCGTCGAAGGTTCGGTCAGTTCGCTGGCGAGCTATCCCGACGGTACTTTCCTGGCCGGCGGTACTGCCGTGACCAACCGGGCTTTCCTGCTGCGTTTTGCCCCCGACGGCACGACCAACTGGCTGGCCGTATCGCCCGAGGACAATCAGCCTCCGCAATACTCGGCGATTGGGTTGCCGCTTTCCGACGGCTGGGCGATCGGGGTGACGGACGGGGATTTCAATGCCAACAGCGTCTACCATTTCGGCCTGCTCCGCGTGCAGGACAATACGGGCCTGATTGTCAATACGATCAGCGGCAGGGTAGGCCGCGACAACGACGAATCCTGCACGGTGGAAGCCTCCGAACCCGCCGTCGGTCAGACGCTCGTAACGGCGCATAACGCTGCCGGCGAAACCTGGACCTCATTTTGCGACAACAACGGCAATTATCAAATCCTTGTGCCGGAAGGCGATTACACCCTGAGTATTCATACCAACTACCCCTTCTTTTTCCTTTGCCCCGACGCACCGGTGGAAGCCTCGTTCCCGCCCGGGGCCAATGGCTCGGCCGTCGTCGATTTGCCCGTGCAGTCGCAGGACCTGATTCACCAGATCTCCGGCACCCTGACGCTCGACGAAAACGATAACTGCACTGCCGACGCCGGCGAACCGCCGCTGGCCGGCTGGTATATCCGGCTGGTAGTGGGCAACGGCCAGTCCATTTCGCTTTCGACCGACGTTAATGGCCACTACTCGGTGTTTGTACCCAGCGGCAACTACCAGATTCAGGCGTACCCGTTCAACCTGAACTACGGCTTCTGCGGCTCCGGCGTGGCCGATATTTCTTTCAACTCCACTACACCCGAGAGCGCAACGGCCGATTTCACGGCATTCGCAAAAGTGGACTGTGCCCAGATGCATGCGGTCGTCAACATGAGCACCATTCGCGCTTGCACCACGGCCACGGTGTATGCAGGTTACAGCAACTACGGCACCATCGACGCGGTAGATGCCAAGTTGAAAGTCACGCTTGATCCCGCTATGAGCTATGCCGGGGCCAATATCACGCCCAGCCTGATCGATGGTCAGGATATTTGGTTTAACCTCGGCGATGTGCCGCCCAGCCAATCCTGGAATTACCATCAAATCAAGATTTACGTACAGACCGACTGCGACCTGCCGCTTGGCAACCAGGTTTGTGCGAGTGCACAAGTGACGCCCAATACCTACTGCGGGCCGGAATGGGACGGGGCCGTGACGGCCGTCGAGGGACAGTGCCAGGGCGACAGCGCCTTTTTCACCATCCGCAACATCGGCAATGCGCCCAACACCCAGCAACTTGATTTTGTCATCGTGGAAGACCAGATCGTGCTGAAATCAGGCACGTTCCAGCTGGCGCCGGGCGCCACGCAGATCGAGGGTGTTTTGCCGATGGGTACGGATACGGCGGTTACGATCATTGCCGATCAGGAACCGGGCTTCCCCGGCGACCCGCAAGTCACCTTTTCGCTTTCAAATTGTGAGAGCGGCAGCAGCCTGCCCGGCGGGTACGGCGGCAATTCGGGGCCGTTCAGCGCGCAAACCTGCGGCATCGTGACGGGTCCTTACGACCCCAATGAAAAACAGGCTTTCCCGCTCGGTTCGGGTCCTGAACATGTGGTGCAAATGGGCACGCCTTTGCTGTACACCATCCGATTCCAGAATACAGGCACCGACACGGCTTTTCAGGTAGTCCTTCGCGACACGCTTTCGAGTTTCCTCGACGCCTCGACCATAAAGGTGGAAAACGCCAGCCATCCTTTTGAAATGTTCCTGCTTGGCGATCTGCTGCAGTTCCGTTTCGACAATATTCAGCTGCCCGACAGCACGACCAATATGGAAGCTTCGCAGGGCTACATCAGTTTCCGGATTAATCCCCGCGCCGAGCTTTTGCCGGGCACGGTGGTCAACAACCGCGCCGCGATTTACTTCGACTACAACGAGCCGATCATTACCAACACCGTGTCGCGCAAATACGACCAGTTGTACACCGTCAGCACCGATGCGCCGGCCGCGCCCAACTGGCTCCCGGTTCGCATCTTCCCGAATCCTTTCGCCGAGCGCGCAACGCTTCAACTTCCCGACACGGCCCCGCAGGGGACCTACACCTTCGAATTGTTCGACATGGGCGGCCGCACTTTAAAAAACCTGAATTTCAACACCTTGTCTTTGGACATTCATCGTGAAGACCTTCCCGCGGGCATCATGGGCTGGCGCTTGCTGCGCGAAGGGCAGATCGTTGCATCGGGCAAAATTTCAGCCCTTGGCAATGATTAGAAGCTATTTTGTAACTGGTTAGGAGGGTGTCTCATAAGTAGCATCCTTGAATAGGACAGCAAATATTATATCGCATTCAGGTTATTACTGACGGGGTGACTTTGGAGTCGCCCCGTCAGTTGGCCGCAGGATTTTGAGCAAAAGGACTTATGAGACGGTCCCATGCCAGTGAGACGAAAACACCTTTTACCCCAGCCAGCACAACACGCCCACACCCGTGCCGAAGAGCACAAGGCAGGCCAGCGCAAGCCGCCGTTCGAGGAGAATAACTTTCTTTTCGGAAGGCGGCTTTTTGCGCAACAGCCAGTTGCCGGAAACAATGACCTGCAGCAGCACGAGGGAAATAATGATGTAGCACAGCAGGTAAATTTTGTCCATCAGCACCATGTAACCGGTATCGGGAAGGGCATTGCTGTACGATTGTTGCAGAAAAACGGCGGTCAGCAGCCCTCCGATCGGCAGGGAAGAACGGGTGTCAATCTGCGAAGGATGCAGCAACAGCGCGCCGATGCTGATAAGCATGACAACCAGCAAGGGGAGCAGCATTTTTAATAAAAAATAGCTGATTGGCCGGGCCAGCGTGATGCTGTAGGTGAGGTTGCTGTACTGGCGGGCGTTCTCTTCGGGGTTGCCGAAATTGGTGCCATAGTCGTGCAGTTTTGACTCAAGTCCGCTGTGCAGGATGTTCCAGCCCACCAGGTTCAGGGTGTTTCGGATGCTCACGCTGTTGGTGTCGGGCAGGTAAACCAGGGAATCGGCGGCATGCTCCGGGCTTTCGATCTGAATGTCGAGCGAATGGCGGTCGAGTGGAAAGCCGCCGAGCAAAAAGGAGTGAAAAAAGCGCCCTTCCACCCGGTAGATGCGGTAGTTGGTGCCGTCGCTCAGCAACAGGTTGCTGCTGTCGCCGGCCATGGCCGACATGGTGCTCCATTTTTCAATGGAATTGACAAACTCGAAATTGGTCGGATCGATGGGGCCCTTCCATTTGAACCAAATATAAAAATCGGCATAGAACGAGTGTTCGTCCATGTTCAGGTCGTACAGGTTCATCAGGTACATTCCGACCCTGACCTGCTGGGCTTGGGCCGGGGACAGCAGGGGCAACAGGCAGAATACAAGGCAAAAAAACAGCGAACGACGCATGGGTAGTTTCAATTGAAAAGTTGGGCAATAAGCTACTTGACCTTCATTTTTCGGAGCACTTTTTCGGCTGCCTTGCGCCCCGTTTCGGCGGCGCCGTTCATGAAGCCCCAGAAATCGGCGCTGGTGTGTTCGCCCGCGAAAAACAGGTTGTGCACGGGCGCGAAAGGAACGCCGTCGAAAGCGGTCAGCTGGCCGGGTTTGTAGCAGGAGTAGCTCGCCTTGATGAACGGATTGCTGGGCCAGGGCGCCAGTTCGTGTTTGCCGGTAAGGCTAGCGCGGGTGCCGGGGAAAGCCGCTTCAAGTGCGGGCAGCGCGTAGTCCAGTTGGGCGTTTTCGGTGCCGCGCACGGCTTCCAGGCCTTTTTTCCCGCCGTAATAAACTGTAAACGTGCCCATGCCCTTGTTGTCGAGCTGCATCTGGGCGCTGTCCCAGCCATTGGACACTTTTTCGTTGAAAAGAAATCCGCGGTAGCCGTTTGTTCGCCAGGGGCGGTCGCGGGTTTCGAGGATGAACTTGGTATTGGTGCCGTAGCCCAGTTCTTTGATCGCCCTTTGTTTGATTGCCGGCAATTCCATCTCGATTTCCACTTCACGCAGGGTGGTAAAAGGCAGGGCCAGGATCACGGCGTCGAAAGTCAGTTCCTTCGTGCTGCCGTTTTCGCTGAAAAACAGCGTGATGGAGCGGTTGGCGTTTTCCCTGATTTTGAGCAGGCGGTGTTCGAGGCGGATTTGTTCGCGCAGGATTTTGGCCAGCCCCTGCGGGATTTGTTCGTTGCCGCCGATGATCTTAAAACGTTCGTCGCTTTCGCCGAAGACAAGGAAATCCTTGTTGTCGCGGATTTCGAGCAATTCGACCAGGATCGCGGCACTTTGTTCGGCGGTTTCCAGGCCGTTTTCACCGATAAAAGCCGCGTCGAGCATTTTTTTTACCCAGCCGCTCAAGGGCAACTGGTCGATGTATTCGGCCATCGACATGCGGTCGTACTCGGCATAATGGCGGCCGTTGAGCCGTTTGCGGTCGGCCAGTATTTTGGGGTAGGCCGAAGCAAATTCGGCGATCACGTCGGGGATGCTGTAGTGTTTGCCCTCGATAAAAATAGCGTCGCGGATCCCGAAAATGTCTTGTTCCACGTCCATGACCGACTGATCGAGGCCGAGTAGCCTGACCAGACTGAACATGTCTTCATGAACGGTGTCGATAAATTCTGCGCCGATCTCGGTATTCAAACGGCCGTCGGCGAAGATGCGGGCGCTTTTCATACGCCCCCCGATGCGTTTGTCGGCTTCGAATAGCGTGGCCAACACGCCCCGTCGGCGCAGGTGATATCCGGCGACAAGGCCGCCCAGCCCTCCGCCCACGATGGCGATGTTGGGTCGGGTTGGGCCGCTCAACAGTGGCATCAGCAGGTCGTGGCCAGCCAGGGCGCCCACGCCGAGCACGAGGCCGGCGCGGCCCGAAGAATGTAAAAACTGGCGGCGGCTGATCTGCCGGGCCTGCCATTCGGCCAGGATGTCGTCGGGTGAAAGTTGGGGATTGGATTGGGCTGCGCGGGCAAGCGCGAGCGCACGGCGCAGGGAGGAGAACAGTGGCGTTTTCATGAATCTGGAATTTAGCAATGGTCAAAGGTAAAAACCTGACCGAAGCTTCCAAACGTCGCGTCCCGGCTGCTTTCTTGTAAAATTGGTAAAAACTTAGGCAGGGGCAGCGCCCCGAAAGATTTGTAGCAAATGGTAGAGAAAACAGGTCAGGAGGGGCAGCGCCCCGAAAGATGTCTCGGGGCGCAGCCCCTCCTGAATAGATTTTGGCACTAAAAGACTACAACTATCACGGGGCGCTGCCCCTGCCTAAGTTTTTACTAAAATTTGTAAATCATGCAGAAACGCCCGTTCCCTCACCCATTGCCGCCGGGGGAAGGAAATCAGTAAGCCCCAGAAACTGCGAGGCTTCGATAAATGCCTGATCGACAGGCGCTTGAATGCAGGTTTCGCCGCCGGAAAAAGGATGTTCGAACTGCAGGCGCAGGGCGTGCAGCAGCAATCGCTGGAGGCCGAATGCCGCGCGCAGGTAGTTGTTGTGTTTTACGTCGCCGTGGCGGCGGTCGCCGATGACGGGGTGAAAAACATGCGCGAAGTGCTTGCGCAACTGATGGCGGCGGCCGGTTTCGGGCTCGGCTTCGGCGAGGGCGTAGCGGGTGGTCGGAAACTTAGGATCGACGGAAAATGGCAGTTCCACCTGGCCCAGCCGCCGGTAATGCGAGATGGCAGGTTGTTTTTCCTTGCCGGTTTCGGGGTCGTCGAGGGCGTAATCGATGGTGGCGCTTTCCGGAATGTAGCCGCGCAGCACGGCGAGGTATTTTTTCTCCACGGATTTTTCGCGAAAATGTGCAGCCAATGCGCCGGCTGCCGCCGCTGTTTTGCCGACAATGAGCACCCCCGAGGTGCCGCGATCGAGCCGGTGAATGGGGAAAATACGCTGGCCGAGTTGGGCGGCCAGTTGTTGCGCCACGGAAACGGTGTCTTCGCTGAGCCGGGTCAGGTGGACGAGGATGCCCGGCGGTTTGTTGATGGCGACGAAGTGTTCGTCTTCAAAAAGGAGATCGAAAGGAGAGAAAACATGATCCGGCATGGCCGGCAAGGTACGGCGGTTTTCTGGAGCGGGCCAAAGCGGCTATTTGGGTTCGGCCTCCGTTTCGGAATCGGCAGATGAAGCCTTGGGCAGGCGGCCTGCCTCGCGCAGGGCGCGGTGCAGCATCCATTCAATTTGTCCGTTGACGCTGCGAAACTCGTCAGCTGCCCATTTTTCGAGTGCCGCGTAGGTTTTTTCATCGATACGGAGAACGAAGTTCTTCTTGGAAGCCATAGCGATCAAAATTTATTGATTATGAGGTCATTAAGAGTAAAATTTATAATAAAAAAACGGCAAGAGGCGCAAAAGACCGGGGGCTTTTGAACCCCCGATCCCTTGCGCCTTCGAGGCGTTCGGGCCAATGATCTTACTGGTGCAGGGTGCCTGTGTTGACGACCGGGGCGACGTTTTTGTCGCCGCAAAGCACCACCAGCAGGTTGCTGACCATGGCCGCTTTTTTCTCCTCATCGAGCTCGATGATTTTTTTGCGCGACAACTGATCGAGGGCCATTTCCACCATGCCGACCGCCCCTTCGACGATCTTGCTGCGGGCTGCCACGATGGCCGTGGCCTGCTGGCGTTGCAACATGGCGCCGGCAATTTCCGTGGCGTAGGCCAGGTTGTTGATACGCGCTTCGATGACCTCGATGCCGGCGATGCCCAGGCGCTCGCTGATCTCGTGGGCCAGCTGGTGATTGATCTCGTCCGAACTGGAACGCAGGGTGACGTGCGCCTCCTCGTCTTCGAGGTTGTCATAGCTGTACGTGCCGGCGAGTTTGCGCACGGCAGCCTCGCTCTGGAACTTGACGTAGTCGGGGTAGTTCTCCACCGCAAATGCCGCTTTGAACGTATCGCTGACCCGGTATGCCACCACGGCGCCGATCATGATCGGGTTGCCTTGCTTGTCGTTGACCTTGATGGTCGGAACGTCGAGCGTGACCGCGCGCAAGGACACTTTTTTCTTGGTGTAAAACGGGTTGACGAAAAAGAAACCGCTCTCTTTAACCGTACCTACGTACGAGCCGAACAGGGTCATGACCCGCGTGGTATTGGGCTCCACCGCCGTGAATCCGGGCGCTATGATGGCAAGGCCGATCAACAGGGCGATGATGCCCGGGACCATCATTTTGACGATAATCAGACCAGCGCCGCCGAAGATCAGCAACAAACAAATGATCAGCATGAGCCAGCCGGAGGTCGGTTTGACGATTTTTTCCATGATTGTATGATTGATTGGTTTGTGATATTAATTTGATAGCAAATGTACATCAGGTTTGGGCGGTTTGTCAAGCTGCCGGCCTGAAAAAGTCGAGCCTTGCGGGGAGAATGACGACGGACGGCGGCAACTTCCCGATGAATGGAATATCGGTATTGCCGCATTTGAGCAGAATCAGTCTTTCTATTCCGGCGGTTTCCTGTGGCGGGTTTCGGAAGTTTGCCCAACTTTACCCGCCAAACTCACTCGACTATGTTTCGTTTCCTGCCCATCGCATTGCTCCTGACCATCCATTGTGCCTCTGCCCAGTCGGTCAATTTTCAATCCTCCAACCTGCCCATCGTGGTGATCAATACCGCGGGGCAGACCGTCATGGAAAACCAGAAAATCACGGCCGGCATGAGTATCATTGCCAATGGCCCGGGCCAGATCAACCACATGACCGACCCTCCGAACGCGTATAATGGCTTGATTGGCATAGAGTTGCGCGGGTCTTTTTCCCTGCAGTACGACAAAAAGAATTTTTCCATCGAAACCCGCGACCTGACGGGAAGCGACCTGTCGGTGCCCTTGCTCGACATGCCTTCTGAAAGTGACTGGGCGCTGATCTCTCCGCTCAACGACAAATCCCTGATTCGCGACGCCCTCGCGTACTGGTTCGCCGCAAGGGCCATGGACTGGGCGCCGCGCACCCGCTTCGTGGAGGTCGTGCTCAACGGGGAGTACATCGGGGTTTATCTGCTCCTCGAAACGGTCAAAAGAGACGGCGACCGGGTCGATATTGCCAAATTAAAAGACAGCGACCTGGCCGGCGACAGCCTCACGGGCGGGTATATTCTCGCGATGGACAAGGACAATGGCCAGGTGGGTGGCGACTGGGCCTCTCCCTTTGCGCCCTTCCCCGGCGCCTGGCAGACAACCTGGTTTCAGGTTGTTTACCCCAAATCGGCCGACATTCAGCCCGAACAGCGGGCTTACATCGAGGACTACATCCACGACTTTGAACAAATGCTCGTGCAATGGACGCCCAACAGCACGCCCGTGTACGCCGACTGGATCGATACGGGGTCCTGGGCCAGTTATTTGCTGGTCAATGAGGTAAGTAAAAACACCGACGCGTACCGGCTGAGCGCCTATTTTTACAAAGACCGCGACGACAACGACCCGCTGCTGAAAATGGGGCCGGTCTGGGATTTTAACATCGCTTTCGGCATCGGCGACTACTGCGAAGGGCAGTTTTACCAGGGTTGGTCGAAGGATTTCAACGACTATTGCCCGGACGACCCCTGGGTCATTCATTTCTGGTGGGAAAAACTCCTGCGCGACGGCGCTTTCCAGGCGCAGATCAAGGACCGCTGGCAGAGCCTGCGCGCGGGTCCCTGGTCCAACGCCGAGGTGTCGGCCTGCATCGATTCGCTGACGAATTTGCTGGCCGAGCCTGCCGCCCGCAACTTCCAGCGCTGGCCCGTGCTGGGGCAGTACATCATCCCCAATGCTTTTGTGGGGCAGACCTGGCAGCAGGAGATCGATTACCTCGACAGCTGGCTCACCAACCGCATGGCCTGGATGGACGGCAACATCATGAGCATCGGGCCCGCGGTTTCGGTCGACGACGCCCCCGGCCAGGCGCACGTCGCTGTTTATCCCAATCCGCTGCCTGCCGATCAGCGGCTCACGATCGTGTATGACGGCAGCCGCGAGGCGCAGTTTGCGCTGTTCGATCCGGCCGGGCGCCGGGTGACGCCCGATGTCGTTTTGCCGGGCGGTTCGGGGCAGCCCCAGACGGTGACCTTGCCGGCTGAGCTCCCGGCCGGCTTGTATTTTTATACGATCCGGCAGGGCGATCGTTTGCTCGGCCGGGGCAAACTGGCTGCCGGGCAATAAGTTATACATTTTCACCGCAAAGACGCGGAGGCGCAAAGAAATTCGCGAACCCTTTGCGGTGAAAAAAGGGTATAAACGGGTATGTCCTGTTCGAACGGCGGAAGGAGAAAACGTATCTTCGCGCCCCGTTTGGAAGGGCCCGCTGCCGTGACAATAGCCGGTCGTTTCCCTGATTTATGGCAAGAAAACCGCTGATACTTTCCGCCGTGACCATCCACGGCATCGCTGACCGGGGCAAAGGCGTGGGCCGTTTGCCCGACGGTCTGGTCGTATTTGTCGATGGCGCCGTGCCCGGCGACGTGGTGGATGTTTTTGTGCAAAAAAAGAAAAAGGAATTCGCCGAAGGGGTGGTCGAGCGCATCGTGACGCCCTCGCCCCGGCGCGTCGAGCCTTTTTGCGAACATTTCAAAATCTGCGGTGGCTGCAAATGGCAATATCTGGCCTATGAAGACCAGCTTATGCACAAGCAGCAAACCGTGGAGGATGCCATGCGGCGCATTGCGAAAGTGGAAATCGGCGAGTTTTTGCCCATCCTCGGCGCCCCGGAAACAACTTTTTACCGCAACAAACTCGAGTTCGGGTTTTCCAATCGAAGGTGGCTGTTTGCGGAGGAAATGCCCGCCTCACCCCCGGCCTCACTTCGGCCCTCCAAGGGAGAGGGGGGCTCACTTCGCTATCACCTCCCCCTCTCCCTTGGAGAGGGGGCCGGGGGGTGAGGCTGGCCTTGGCTTCCACAAAGCCGGTTACTTCGACAAGATCATCGACATCCACAAGTGCTGGCTCCAGGCCGACCCCTCGAACGCCGTGCGCAATGCCGCCCGCGAGATCGCCTTCGCCCAGGGGCTCGAATTTTACGACCTGCGCCGCCACACCGGCTTCCTGCGCAACCTCATGCTGCGCCTGACGACCACCGGCGAACTCATGGTGCTGGTCAGTTTTGCGCAACACAACCAGGAGGCCATCGACGCCTACCTGGGCGCCCTGCTCGAACGGTTTCCAAAGGAAATTACGACCATCGTGTACTGCGTCAACACCAAACTCAACGATTCGGTATTCGATCAGGAGATGATCACCTGGTACGGCAAGGGCTACGCGGAAGAACAACTCGGCGCACTGCGTTTCAAGATCGGCCCTAAGTCGTTTTTCCAGACCAACAGTCGTCAGGGCAAAGTGCTGTACGACGTGGCGGCCGAATTTGCAGGCCTCACCGGCTCCGAAAACGTGTACGATCTGTACACCGGCACGGGTAGCATCGCGCTTTACCTGGCCCACCTGTGCCGGAAGGTTGTCGGTATCGAGGAAATCCCGGAAGCCATCGCCGACGCCGAGGAAAATCGCGCCCTGAACGGTATTTCCAACGCTATTTTCTACGCCGGTGACGTCAAAAACGTACTGTCGCCCGAATTCATCCAGCGCCACGGTCGGCCCGACGTGGTCGTAACCGACCCGCCCCGCGCCGGCATGCACGAAAAAGCCGTGCGCTTCCTGCTCGACCTGGCCGCGCCGCGCATCGTGTACGTGAGCTGCAACCCGGCTACCCAGGCCCGCGACCTGGCTTTATTGGCGGAAAAGTACAAGGTGCTGAAAATGCGGCCCGTGGACATGTTTCCGCATACGCATCATATTGAGAATGTGGCGTTGCTGGAGTTGAACGGGTAGGAGTTTGTTGAAATAAATTTTTCGGGAGGCGAGGGGTGGAATCTGTGGTTTTAAAAGAGCGATAAAATTGTTGGAGGGGGCGCCTGAAATTTACTACGTTTTGTTTTAAATTTGCCTGTCGCACACCCACGTCCCACGAACTATGCCCAATTTCGCCCACCTCCACTGCCACACCCAATATTCCCTGCTCGACGGCGCCGCTTCCATCCCCGGCCTTTTTAAAAAAGCCGCCGCCGACGGCATGAAAGGCCTGGCCATCACCGACCACGGCAATATGTTCGGCGTGTTCCAGTTCGTGGCCGAAGCCGCCAAACACGAGGGGGTGAAACCCATCGTGGGCTGCGAATTTTACGTGGTCGCCGACCGTCACCGGCGCACCTTCACCAAGGAAGACCGCGACAAACGCT
The DNA here is from genome assembly GCA_044226205.1 of Saprospiraceae bacterium. GTDB lineage: Bacteria > Bacteroidota > Bacteroidia > Chitinophagales > Saprospiraceae > M3007. The sequence continues at coordinate 44,259 of JBGAHL010000004.1, read as the reverse complement.
ACCACCAGCTTTTCCTCGCCAAAAACGCGGAGGGGTACAAAAACCTCGTCAAACTCTGCTCGCTGGGCTACATGCAGGGCCTGTACGGCAAATACCCGCGCATCGACAAGGAACTCATCCTGCAGCACCACGAAGGCCTCATCGCTACCACCTGCTGCATCGGCGCCATGGTGCCCCAAACCATCCTGCGCAAAGACGAAGAAGCCGCCCGGAAAGAGTTCGAATGGTGGTACAACATCTTCGGTGAAGACTACTACATCGAACTCCAGCGCCACAACATGCCCGAGCAGGATCAGGTCAACGAAGTGCTCCTGCGCTTCGCCAAAGACTACAACGTCAAGATTATCTGCTCCAACGACTCCCACTACATCGACCAAAAAGACGCCAACGCCCACGATATCCTGCTCTGTATCAACACCGGCGAAAAACAAAGCACGCCGGCCATCCGCGAATTCGTGGAGGAAGGCGCCACCATGAAAGGCGGCCGCTTCGCTTTCTGGAACGACCAGTTCTACTTCAAAACCCAGGCGGAAATGGGCCAGCTCTTCCACGACCTGCCCCAGGCCCTCGACAACACGATGGAAATCGTGGACAAGGTGGAACACCTCAAACTCAAACAGGACATCCTCCTGCCGCACTTTCAGGTACCCACCGAATTTGCCAGCCAGGACGACTACCTGCGCCATATCACCTACGAAGGCGCCCGCGAGCGCTACCGAACCATCACGCCGGAAGTCGAAGAACGCCTCAATTTCGAGCTCAATACCATCAAAACGATGGGCTTCGCCGGCTACTTCCTCATCGTGTCCGACTTTATCAAAGCCGGTCGCGACCTGGGGGTGTTCATCGGTCCCGGCCGCGGTTCGGCTGCCGGCTCGGCAGTGGCCTATTGCATCGGCATCACCAACATCGACCCGATCAAGTACAAGCTCCTGTTCGAACGTTTTCTCAACCCCGACCGCAAGTCGATGCCCGATATCGATACCGACTTCGACGACGAAGGCCGGCAAAAGGTGATCGACTACGTGGTGGACAAATACGGCAAAAACCAGGTCGCCCAGATCGTCACCTACGGCACTATGGCCGCCAAAATGTCGATCAAAGACGTGGCCCGCGTGCTCGACCTGCCCCTCGACCAGTCCAACGCCCTGGCCAAGCTCGTGCCCGAACGCCCCGGCATCTCCCTCAACCGCGTACTCAAAGCCCCGCTCGACGGCGACGGCTCCCTGCGCGACAAGGAAAACCTCAACTCCGACGAGATCGAAAGCGTAAAACGCCTGCGCGAATACCTCGATGCCGAAGGCACCCCCGAAAGCAAGGTACTCAAGGAAGCCATGGTGCTCGAAGGCTCCGTGCGCGGCACGGGCATCCACGCTGCCGGCATCATTATCGCCCCCAAAGACCTCACCGAGATCATCCCCGTCGCCACGGCCAAAGACTCCGACCTGCTGGTCACCCAGTACGAGGGCAATACCATCGAAGACGCCGGGGTCATCAAAATGGACTTCCTGGGGCTCAAAACCCTCACCATCATCCGCGACGCGCTGCGGCTCATCGAAGAAAACCACGGCGTCAAAATCGATATCGACAGCATACCGCTCGACGACCCCAAAACCTACGAACTCTACCAGGCCGGCGCGACCAACGGCACCTTCCAGTTCGAAAGCGCCGGTATGCAGAAATACCTCCGCGAACTCAAACCCGACAAGTTCGACGACCTCATCGCCATGAACGCCCTGTACCGCCCGGGGCCGCTGGAATACATTCCCGACTTTATCGCCCGCAAACACGGGCGGCAAGCGGTGACGTATGATTTGCCGGAACTGGAGGAATATCTGGGCGAAACCCTGGGAATTTGCGTCTATCAGGAGCAGATTATGCTTCTTTCCCAAAAACTTGCCGGCTTCTCCAAAGGCGACGCCGACGTGCTGCGCAAGGCCATGGGCAAGAAGCAAAAATCGGTGCTCGACAAAATGAAAGGCCAGTTTATCGAAGGCGCTACCGCCAAGGGCCTGCCTGCCGACAAACTGGAGAAAATCTGGACCGACTGGGAAGCCTTCGCCTCCTACGCGTTCAACAAGTCGCACTCCACCTGCTACGCTTTCGTCGCTTACCAGACGGCCTTCCTGAAAGCCCACTACCCGTCCGAATACATGGCCGCGGTGCTGACCCACTCGCAGTCGAACATCGAAAAAATCACTTTCTTCCTCGAAGAATGTCAGCGCATGGGCTTGGCCGTAAAAGGTCCCGACATCAACGAGTCGCAAGTCAATTTTTCGGTCAATAAAAAAGGTGAGATCCGCTACGGACTCGGCGCCATCAAGGGCGTGGGCGAAGCCGCCGTGGAAAGCATCATCGAGGAACGCAAGAAAAATGGCCCTTTCTCCACGGTGTTCGACCTCATGCGCCGCATGAACCTCCGCACCATGAACAAAAAAGTGATGGAAAGCCTGGTGTTTGCGGGGGCTTTCGATAGCTATGATAGCCTCGCCGCCAACAGCCTCACCCCCGACCCCTCTCCAAAGGGCCTCACCCCCAGCCCCTCTCCAAAGGAGAGGGGAGCGGGTAGTCCAGCAGGAGCCACTCCCCTCTCCTTTGGAGAGGGGCCGGGGGTGAGGCTCCACCGCGCCGCCTTCTTCGCGCCCTCCGACAAATACGAAAGTTTTATCGAACACCTGCTCAAATACGGGGCGGCCCACCAGGAGGACAAGGTCATGTCGGCCAATTCCCTGTTCGGCGATATGTCCGATTCCGTCAGCATTCCCGAGCCGGCGATCCCCAAAGCCGAGCCCTGGAACCTGCTGACCAAACTCATGCGCGAAAAAGACGTGGTGGGCATCTACCTCAGCGGCCACCCGCTCGACGATTACCGGCACGAGGTGCAGGCCCACTGTCTGCCTATTGAAAAACTGGACAATTATCGCGGGCAAAAAGTCAAGATCGCGGGCTTTGTCATCCGGGCCAACCACCGCATCAGCCAGAAAGGCACAGGCTTCGGATCGTTTACGGTGCAGGATTATACCGGCTCCACCGAGATCGTGCTGTTCAACGAAGATTACGCCAAATGGCGGCACCTGTTCAACGAAGGGGAAAGCCTGTTCATCACCGGCAACTACCAGGCGCGCTTCAACAGCGAGGAAATGCAACTCAAACTGCTCGATGTCAAACTGCTCAACAGCATTTCCGGCACCCTCACCGAAAGCGTCACGCTCGATATCCCGATCGAATTGCTTGACGACCGCCTGCTGGCCGAAATCGACCGCGTTTGCACCGAACACAAAGGCGCCCACACCCTCAAAATGCGACTGCTCGACAACGCCAACCGCAACGCCCTCAATTTCTCCGCCTCCAAACGCAAGGTCAACGCCGATTCGGATTTCGCGGCGGCGATGGAGCGGCTGGGTTTGGGGTGTAAGTTGAATTGATATTGCGTGTAGCGGGGCGACTGCCAGTCACCCCGCCACACACAGTCTTTTACCAACCCGGCAAAATATTGAACCCCCACACCCCGTGCCGCACTTCCTTGGGCGCTGAAATCGGGTAGGCCCAGTAGGGCTCCAGCACGAGCGCCCCGAAGAGATTGACGCGCAGCGAGACGCCGGTCGACAGCAGGGGTTTGTGTTGAACGAAGAAGGGGCTTTCTCCCGTCGGTTTCAGGTCGCTGAACTCGAAAAAGCCAAGCCCTGCATCAAAGAACAGGTTGAGGTCGGTCAGCAGGAAATTGATGGGCAGCAAGGCCAGCTTGCGCGGGCCGGTAAATGGCAGGCGCACTTCGGCGTTGGCAATCACGATTTTGCTGCCGGCCATTTGTTCCACCAGTTCGGGCGCTTCGTTGTAGAGGAAGTTGTACGTATAGCCGCGTACGAAGAAGGGGTTGCCGGCAAACAGCGGGTACACCTCGTCCGTGTTGTTGGCATTACCCCCGAACCGGCCGTAACCGATGCCGCGGAACGCAAAACTCACGGGTTTTACATAAAAATACCGCCGCCCGTCAAGCAAGAGGCCGGAGAATTTGTAAGCGCCGAAATACTGCTCCAGCCCGATGCGGTACCGCCAGCCCTGCAAGGGCGCCGTGCCGCCGAAGTACGAGTTGTCGCCCACGAAGGCGGCGTTGATGTTGGCCAGGTTGAGGCCGGGCGCCGAGGGCAGCCGTTTGCGTTCCTGACCTTGCAAAATGCCGTATTGATCGATGTAATAATTGTAGTAATCGACCCGCTCATGGTAAAACTCGAAAGCGCCCCCGAGTTCGAAACGTTTGGTCACGGAAAGCGGGTAAAAAACAAGCCCTCCGATGCGCTCCTGAAAAAGCCGCTGGAGAATCAAACTGTCTTTGTACCCGAAAAAGGGCGTGCCGTCGCTGGTGTACACCGTGTGCGGCACGAAGCTCGCATCCTGGTAATAGGCGCCGGAGCGGTAGGGAATGTGCGAGAGGTTGAGGCCCCAGCCAATCCGGTTTTTGTTGTTGATGTAGCTGAACTGGCCGGCCATGTCGGTTATTTCGCCGTTGAGGGCCAGGCCCGCGTACAGTTGGTTGTTGCCCAGAATATCGCCGAACAGCATGTCGACCCCGCCCGCGAGGCCCGTGGCCGCCCCGAAACTGCTGTTGCCGGTGGTCACGCCGATACCGCCGCCTCCGCCGATGTATTCCAGGTTAAATTTGGGTTTGTACGGAACGGTTTTGGTGGTCGTATTGGCCTGCACGACCTTCTCCGTGTTGTCCATGGTGCGCAGGGCCGTGTTCACGATGTCGCGTTTGCGCGGATCGAAAGGCGGCAGGGTGGCCGGCACCATATCGACGGCGAGCGGATCCACTTCCACCGGCGTAAAGTCGGCCGATTTGGCCTGGTATATCACGTATTCGCCGTGGTTGTAGTAGGTGTAGAGGATGCGGTCGCGGTCTTCCGCCACGGTCAGCGCGGGTGCGTAGGGGGTGATGCCCGTGATGCCGGTGAGCAATTTGGTCAGCTGAAATACCTTTTTCGAGGCTTTTTCATACTTGTACAGGTTGCGGAACCCGTCGCGGTCGCTCAGGAAGAGCAGGTCGCCGTTTTTGTCAAACTGGGGGTTCATGTTGTCGGCGCCCGGGAACACGTCGAGTTGCTCGACCTTGCCGGAAGCCATGTCCATGACGGCGAGGTTCATGGTATAGGCGCCGTTGGAGCGGCCGCGTTCGAGGCTGATGGCGTCGGTGGAAAAGGCCAGCTGGGTGCCGTCGGCGTTCCAGGTGGGCAGGATTTCGGCGGCGCGGTCGTTGGTGAGCTGGCGCACCTTGCGGGTTTTGAGGTCGAGGGCGTAGAGGTCGGTTTGGCCATTGACCAGGCCGCTGACCACGATGGTTTTGCCGTCGGGACTCCAGGCGGGGTTGGCAAAAGCCGGCACCCCGTCCAGTTTGATTTTTTCCACGGCTTTGCCCTTGAAAATATCCTGGATGACCAGCATGCTTTGCCCTTTTTCGTACACGTCATAGGCAAAACGCTGGTCGTTGGGCGACCAGCTGCCGGCGCTTTCGATAAAATTGAACTGGTCGATATGGCCATCGGTGGCCGTGCTGGCTACTTTTTTCAGGATATGGCCCGTGCGGGCGTCGGCAAGGAAGAGGTCGGTCGTAAACAGGTTTTTTTCCGACAAAAAGATCACGTATTTGCCGTTGGGGCTCAGTACCGGGCAAATGTTCAACTGGCCGGCGTTGTCGTCGGACAGGAGTTTTTTGCCCACGAGTTTGTCTTTCTGGCCCTTGGTCACCCAACGCCCGTAGTGCGATTTGAGCGAATTTCGCCAGTCGGCCGACAGCGAATCGGGCGTGGTGAACAGGGTGATTTTGATGGCCGGATCGAGGCCGTACTTCGCGGTATTCATAAACAAGACGGGGATCGCCTCGTCGCCATAAGTGCCCGCGATGTAGGCCCAGAAAGCCTGTCCCCAGCGGTAGGGGAAGTATTTGTTGTAGTTGTCGAGTTTGCGCAGGGTGGGCAGGTCGTCGTTGAGCACGGCGTCGCGCATCCAGAGCGCGGTATGGGCATCGACGCGGCCGATGGAGAGGTACTCGGCCAGTCCTTCGACCATCCAGAGCGGCAGGTTGGAGAGGTTGCGCAGGCTCGTGGAGTCGCCCTCGATGACCATGTGGTACTGGAAGGCGTGCACCAGTTCGTGGCCCAGCACGTGATTGGTCTGCTGGTTGGTCATGGCCAGCGGGATCACCACCCGGTTGCGCAGGCCCTCGGTAACGCCGCCGGTGCCCACGCTGATGTCGCCCTGGATCACGTTGGTTTGCTGGAACCCGGCGTGGTCGTTGTACAGGATGATGGGATTTTTTTCGGTAAACGTGTCGCGCAGCACAGCCTGGTGCATCGAATACCAGAGTTCTGCCTCGGCGGCGATGCGCTGGAGCACCTCGGGGTTGTTGAGGTACTGGTAAATTTCAAAATTGGGCGTCTGCACGACCTTGAAGTCGAGGTCCTGATAATGTGGTTTGTTCCGCCCGAAATACTGTGCGGAAGCGCTGTTGCTGCCCAGCAGGAGGGCAAGCAGGAAGGTGAATAAGAGGCTGCGTTTCATATGTTCAAACGTTTGACTGGTCCGACAAATAAGCGTGTCTGGCAAGGCATAGACGTGTTATTAAACAAAATCGCCTATGAAAATTTTGTGAAAACACGTTACCGTTGCGTTAAAACCATGCGAAACATACAGTGTTGTAAACTTTTAAGCATTTACCCGGCCTGATTTGATTTGTTGAACACCCTTAACGGCATCCTGCACACCCTTTGGATCGGTCTCTGCGCGCTCGCCATGCTCGTGCAAACCGGCCTGCTGTTCGACGTCGGGCTGCCCTCGCCCTGGTTGTCGGGGTTTGTATTTGCCGGCGCCGTTTTTGCCTATTATTTCATGCACCCCGATAAAAAACGGCGCTACCTGGCGCGTGGCCTGGGCGCCGTGGCGCTGCTGTGTTTTCTTTTTATGCCCGTCACGACGCGCTGGGTTGCGCTGGCGCCCTTGCTGCTTTGGCTCTTGTATTATGGTTTTAAAAAGCCCGGCCGGGCCGGTTTGCGCGCCTTCCCTTTGCTGAAACCGCTGGCTATTTCGCTGGCCTGGGCCTCGGTGACGGTGCTTTTGCCGCTCGAACCCGCGCGCTGGCTTTCGGCGGCCGTGTTGCTTTTAGGGCGGAGCGCTTTCATTTTTGCCCTGGCGCTGGCTTACGACCTCACCGATCTGGAGTACGACCGCCGCCAGGGCCTGCGCACACTGGCGATCGGGCTGGGGGTGAAGGGCACTTTCCGACTGATCGATCTGGCGTTGACCGCTTCGGCCGTGTGCGTGGTCGTCAATTACGCCGCCGGCCGGTTTTCGTGGCCGGCGTGCGCTGCCTTGCTGGGCAGCCTGTTGATGAGCGGCTTTTTGTTGCGGACAATTGTACGGCAGGGCAGTGGTGTGTGGAAAAAATTCTGGATCGACGCGTTGATGGTTTTGCAGTTGGGAATGGTAGCCCTGGGGGAAGGATTAATCGCGAATTAATCCTTGTAAAAAGGCGAATACGTTCAAAAACCGCGTTTTTCGTCCTGTTTTTAACCTCAAACAACCAACCCCATGTACCACGACACCTCAATGGTGCTGGCTTTTATTGCCGGCTATTCTCTCCAGGATGTATTCAATGCCGTAGTCAAAAACCTGCCCACCCTCGCCTGGGTGTTGCTGGTGCCTTACATGCTGTTTAAAAACCCCCAAGGGCGCGAGTTGCTGACGGGCATGTTCGACGATGCCGACAAATTTACGGGCGTTCGCGCGGCGGCCATTTTGCCCCTGTTTCACCTGATTGCTTTGGCTTTGTACTTCGTGCCGACGGCCATTTTTCCCGACGCCTCGCCAGCCGTGGTGGAGCGCCTGCGGCCGGTGACCAAGGACCTGACACCGGCTGTGATCGCCTGCGCCCTGCCCATGATTTTTTACAGCCTGGCCGTCTATGTGGTTCAGTTAAAGCGGTTTAAACGCTGGTGGACGATCATTCCGGTGACTGCCCTGCTTGCTTTGGCCATTTGGGGTGCGCTTCGAATGCTCGACGCCGACCGGCCGCGGTTTCCGCTTTGGCTGCTCGATCTGCTGGTTCTCGCCAACATGTTGCTGGCATTTACACTGATCTATCTGATCCAGCGCGCCAACATCCGCCGCCGGGGCCGCAACCGCCCTTCGGTGCATGTTTTGTGGAACTACCTGTGCATCGGCTTGTGTCTCAGCGTCCAGATGATACTCATAGCGGGCTCGCTGCGGCAGTCGGAATGGCTGTACCTGAACCAGATCGGGACCTACAATACGCATTATCTGATCATGCTGATCGCGACCACAGCGCTGGTCATAGCGGCCGCCTGGGCGCCCAATTTGCAGCCGCTGTCGCCCACATTCGTGCTGCTGGGCATTACGCTGTTCTACCTCATGATCGGCGACCTGATCAGCGCGGCCTATCTGCTGTTGCCTTCGACGGGTAAATACATTTTGACCGGCGCGCTTGCGCTGTTTGCCTACCTGACGTTTTTCTCCCGCTCTCGCATCCACGACATGCAGCTTTGGCCAACAAACATGCTTGGCGGGGTGCGCAAAAGCCTCGACGAATATTTTGAAGCCTGGTGGCAAACCAATATCGCCCCCGAATTGGGCAAGGCGCGCAAAATCCCTGTCTTTTTGCTCGCTGCGCAAGGCGGCGGCAGCCGGGCGGGCTATTGGACCAGCCAGCTCGTCAACCGGCTCAACCTCGAAACCAACGGCAAATTCCGCCGTCATTTGTTTGCCGTGACCTCGGCCTCGGGCGGCTCTTCGGGCTTCGGCGCGACGCTGGGCATGTGGAAATTCATCGACGAGCACCCCGACCTCAGTCCGGAGGAAATCAAGGCGATACAGGAAGGTTTTGCCGCCAAAATGTACCAGCGCAACTACCTGAGCGGCGCGTTTTACCAGATTTTTGTCGGTGAAATCGGCACGCGGGTCAAGCGCTTTTTTACCCGAAAAGCCTACAACCGCAACTACACCCACCGCATGGACGAATGTGTGGCGTTCGGAGAGGCGATCCAGCAAGGACTTGTGATGCCCCAAGCCTCGGGGAAGCCATTTTTTGCGGAAATCAGGGCGCGCATCGCTACCTTCTTCAAACACGGCAACAACGACCCCATCGTACAGGCAGGGGCGCGGCAGGTGCCGAACTACCTCATTCGGCCTTACCTCAATTTTTGGTACAAAAACGACCGCAGCCTCGATGCCCGCATGCCCCTTTATTTCCCGATTACGATGAATATCCAGAACGGCCGCTCGGGCTACGCCAGCCCCGTCCAGATGGATGCCTCGGTGTTCATCGATGCCATCGATATCGTGGCGGAGGCGGAAAAAAATCAGGACGCGAAAAGCGGTCAGGGTTCGGTGTCGATGGTGGGCGCCAGCCAGCTGAGCCAGTTGTTTCCCCTGATGAACGCATACACGTACATCCCGGGTTGCGGCAATTTTATCGATGGCGGGTTGTTTGAAAATCAAGGACTTACGCTCATGTCGCGGCTGTACGAATGGCTCGATGCGAAATTGCAAACCCTGCCCGACGACGTGCGCAGCAAGGTCAGTATTCAGGTGATTTCGCTGATCAACGGCAGCATCCGGCCCGATTCGAGCAACGGCCCGGTAGAAGAAAAGAACAAACGAATTTCGCAGTTGAAGGCGGTCATGCGGGCCGTCAGTTTTTCAGGCATTGCCGGTCGCGCCACCTGGTGGACCGACTACATGAAAGGTCGCGTCCCGACGGGCAATTTCCATGAAATCGTGCTGCAATACCCCAACTCCCCGACCGACGAAAGCAAACGCGTGCCCCTCGGACGCTGGCTGTCGAGTGGCTCTATCAATACCATGAAACAACGCCTCGAAGGGAAAGGCTCGCCCGTAGTCGATCAATGGAAAACCCTCGCGGATATGCTGTGAAGTTGAAAGTTGTATAGTTCAAAGTTCAAAGTTTAAAGTTTAAAGTTCAAAGTTTGTTCAGGTTGACTGGTCGTGGTAATTACTGCCCAATGGATCAGGGCAAGCATAATTCCACATCCCAAACCGCTACAAACTTTAAACTTTAAACTTTAAACTTTGAACTTTGAACTTTGAACTTTGAACTTTAAACTTTCCAATTTCTCACCGAACGATCGTGACATCGCCTTTGTCGCGTATCACGATGGTCCGGCCGCAGTAGTCTACGGTAGCTTCGAGATACCAGACGTACACGCCGGGTTGCATGTCGCGGCTGCGGAAAAGGCTCAGCCAGCCTTCGTCGGGGCCGGGCGAATCCCACATCCAGTTGCCCCAGCGGTCGTACACCCGGAAGATAAAATTGTTGACGACTACCCCCTGCGGGAAAAAGGCTTTGAACAGGGCATTGTCCGGGTTGACTGCCGCCGGCGCTACCACGTTGGGGACGTAGTAAAGTTTCGCGGCGCCGACATCTGCCCATTTGACTTCCGCCGAGGCGAGCACTGTCTCGCAGCGATTGCTGACCGATACCCAAACCGGGCCGGTTTCGGTCAACAAAACAGAAGAAGTGGTATCGCCATTCGACCAGGCAAAGGACAGGGCCACCGAGTCGCCCAGCACCTGCGGTTCGAGCAAAACAGCCGTGCTGTCGCAGGCCAGAATACCGTCGCTAAGCACCACCTGCAAAGGTTCGTAGGCATCGAGCACGGTGTCGCGCTGGGCCACACAGCCGTTGGCATCCTGCACGAAGAGGGTGTAAGCGCCGGCAGCCAGACCGCTGAAATCCGGCTCGCTCTGGAAAGTGGCGCCGTCCAGCGAATACAGGAACGGCGGGGTGCCGCCGTTCACGCCGACCGCGGAAAGACTTCCCGAAGTGGTGTCGGGGCAGGAATTGGTTGCTGCCAGGGCAAAACCCGTCTCCGGCAATGCCGTTGTCGTGATCGTCACGGTCGAATCGCAGCCCAGCTGGCTTTGTAAAATGACTTCCACCGTCTGGTTGGCAGGAATCGGGATGCCGGCGTAATCGAAAACTTCACCGGGACACAAAGACACGTCCAGCGTGCTCGAATATTCGGGCAAGGCGCCGACCGTGATGGTCAGAATGGAGTCGCAGCCCAGGTAATTCGTCAGGGTAATTTGCGCGCTGGTACCTGCCAGAATGGGGGTGCCGTTGAAGTCAAAACTTTCTCCTGCACAAATTTGGGCACTGAAACTTCCCATCGATACCGGCCAGGTGGCCACATTGACCGTGACAACAGAATCACAACCGAGGTAATTGGTGAGGGTGAATTGTTGACTTTGTCCGGCAGGGATGAGCGTTCCGTTGTAATCGTATGACTCACCCGCACATGCGCCCGCATTGAGCGTGAAAGAAGAGGGCGATGCGAGCCCTACATTGACTGTGACAATGGAGTCGCAACCGAGGTAATTGGTGAGCATGAACTGCTGACTTTGCCCGGCAGGAATCAGCGTTCCGTTGTAATCGAAAGCATCGCCCGGACAAGCCTGCGCATTCACCGTGCCAGTCGAGACGGGCAACGCCGCGACATTGACTGTGACAATGGAGTCACAGCCGAACATATTCGTCAGGACGAATTGCTGGCTTTGCCCTGCGGGAATGAGGGTCCCGTTGAAATCGAAAACTTCGCCCGGACAGGCCAGCGTATTGATCGCACCAATCGAGGTGGGCAGGGTGGTTACATTGACCGTGACAATGGAATCGCAGCCGAGGTAGTTGGTGAGCGTGAACTGCTGACTTTGCCCTGCGGGAATGAGCGTGCCGTTGTAATCGAAAGCATCGCCCGGACAGGCCTGGGCATTCACCGTGCCGGTCGAGAGGGGCAGGGTAGCCACATTAACCGTGACAATGGAGTCGCAGCCGAGGTAATTGGTCAGCGTGAACTGCTGACTTTGCCCTGCAGGAATAAGCGTTCCGTTGTAATCGAACGCGTCGCCCGGACAGGCCTGCGCATTCACCGTGCCGGTTGAGACGGGCAGGGTAGCCACATTAACTGTGACAATGGAGTCGCAGCCGAGGTAATTGGTCAGCGTGAACTGCTGGCTTTGCCCTGCGGGAATGAGCGTTCCGTTGTAGTCGAACGCGTCGCCCGGACAGGCCTGCGCAGTCACCGTGCCGGTTGAGACGGGCAGGGTGGCCACATTGACCGTGACAATGGAGTCGCAGCCGAGGTAATTGGTCAGCGTGAACTGCTGGCTTTGCCCTGCGGGAATGAGGGTGCCGTTGTAATCGAACGCATCGCCCGGACAGGCCTGCGTATTCACCGTGCCGGTCGAGGTCGCAAGGGGCAGCACGTTGACGGTGAGGGTTGAATCGCAACCGCCAGTCGTCACAAACTGGAAGTTTTGGCTCGCTCCCGCGGCAATCGTGACGTTGTTGTACGTGATCGTATTGCCTGGGCAGACATTGAATTGCAAGGTGTCGAATACCGCGCTGGTACAGAATGCGCTGAGCAGCAGGTCGGTGTTGGTCTGAACGTCGCAGCCCTGAATCAAGGCTGCCTGTTGCCCGATGACGACCTGCCAGCCGGGCGGCAATTGAGCGGTGTCGAGCGCCACGTTGTACGAGGCTGCATCGACGCCCGGAAAGACGAAATCGCCGCTGCCGTTCGATTGGGTATTCGCCAGGGTCGAGCCGTTTTGCCACAAATTGACCGCGATGCCCGGCACCAGGGTGTCGGCGGCATCGATCATGCCGTTGTCGTTGACATCCGACCAAACCTGCCCCAGAATGTTGCCAAAACCATTGTACAGATCGAGCACCAGGTCGCCGCTTTGCGCCGTGCAGCCGTAAACGTCGGTCAACTGCGCCCAATAAGTGCCGCTTTGCGTGGCGACAAAATCCGGCCCGGTGGCGCCAGGGATCGGCGCCCCGTTTAAAAACCACTGCCAGCCGGTCACCTCCGGCAACGGCGGCAGGCAAAGGGTATCAGGGTTGCAACGCGTATGACAGCCGCTGGGAATGGCCTCGTCGGGCGGCCCCGGCAAAATGCTGATGGTATTGCTCTGGCCAACGCAGCCGAACTCATTGACCGCCTGCACAAAAAAGTTGCCGCCGTCTTCCACGGAAAGGGTGTTGCCGGTCGCGCCCGTGTTCCAGTTGATTTGCCAGTTGGCAGGCTGCGGCCCCGTGTACGTGAGCGTGGTGGAGCCCGCGCAATACCCGTTTGCCGTGATGGTCAGCCCGCTCGGCACAGGGTGTACGTCCACGGTAAAAGGCTGGGCTACGGAAGTGCAGCCGGTACTCAGGTCCGTCACAGTGAGGTTAAATACGTGCGTTCCTTCGCTCAGCAGGTTGTTGCGGATTTCTGTAAAAACATTCAACACATTGGTTTCTCCGTTCGACCACTGAAAACTCAGGTTGCCGCTCCCGAATACCTGCAAACTCACGTCCTCGCCCAGGCAGGCGTCGAGGGAGGGATATGATACCCCGATCACCTGTCCTAAATCATTGGTCAACAAGGCTTTAATAATAGCGTCGGGGCCGGGTGTCTGCTCCACGATCACCGGCGGCGGCGAAAAGGTGCAACCGTTGGCGTCGGTCATGGTGACCGAATACGCGCCTTCCTCGGTGACGAGCAGGGTTTGGGTTACCGTTGTGCTGTCGGACCAAAGGTAGCTCACAGCGCCCGGCGGCGCGGTGAGGGTGGTCGACCCGCCTTCGCAGAACGGCGCAGGTACGGCAGGATTGATGTTGCCGCTCAGCGGGTTGTTCACGATGGTGATACTTTGGGTAAATGTGGTGGTACAACCGTAGGTGTTGGTTGCGGTGGCTGTTACGGTATAATTCCCCGGCGTGGCGTAATCATGAAAAACGGGTGTGCCGCCGGCCGAATTGGTTGCGCCGCTGCCGGGGTCGCCAAAATTCCAGACAATACTGGTCACGTCGGCCCCTGCGATGGCATTGAACTCGGAGGCATTGCCGGTACAAGCTGCCGCCGGTTGGGCAAATGAAATACTCGGGCCTGCCTCGATGTCAAACGTCTCGACCGTGGAAGAAGTACAGCCGCTGCTCGCCGTGACGGTGAGCGTGGCGGAGTAAGTCCCGCCCGCGGGGTAAGCATGGGTGGCGTTCCGCACGGTTGAATTATTGGCTGCGCCGCTGCCGGGGTCGCCAAAATTCCACTGCCAACCGGTGATATTACTCCCGGGCAAAAATGTACTAATATCCTGAAAACCTGTGGGTTGTCCCGGACATTCGGGCAAGGTGTTGAACGCCGCTACGGCTTCCACATCGAGCGAGTCGATCAATTTGCAGACACCGCCGCTTTGCAGGGCGGCAAGCAAAATGACCACGTATTCACCCGCGTTGGGAAACGCAAACGACGTATTGTCGCCCGAGGTCGTGCCGATGATTGCCGCGCCAGATTGAAAAAGCGTCCATTGGGCCGAACCCGCTACGTAATTGGTTCCGCTGGCCGCCAAAAGGAAAGAATCGCATTCGGGGCTGGCCGTAATGCCCAGGGTCACATCGCCGATCTGGCAGGGAGGGAATCCGCCGCCGGGGAATCCGCCGCCGCCGCCGCCGCCCGTGCAATCCGGCACGATGCTGATCGGGCCGGCCGTGGCCGAGCAACCAAACTGGTTGGTCGCCGTAGCGGTGTAGCTGCCGTACTGATTGGTGGTGTAGCTGCTGGCATTTACACCCAAAGCTGTGCCATTGTGAAACCATTCGTACTGGTAATCGCCGTCGGCAGTGGTCAGGGCGTTCATGGTCACAAACAGCGAGTTGTTGCAAAATGCGGTCGGGTCGTTGGTGCTGATCGTGAAATTGGGCGGAGGTGCGTCGGCAATATTGAAATTGGTGGAACCCACACAACCGTTGGCATCGGTGACCTCGATGGTGTAGGCGCCCGACCCGATCACTACGCTGGACAGGGCGCTCAACTCATTCCCGCTCGCATTTTGCCAGGAATAGGTGTCGTAGGCGCCGACCGTCTGGACGGTGGCCGTTTGGCCGCTGCAAAGGCTCGCGGGAGCGGTCACCTGCGGCACGGGCAGCGCGACGACATTGACATTGAAATTGGCGGTTTGGCCACAAACCTGAATGGAAACGGTGTGGTTGCCCGCATTTTGCCAAAAAATACTGACCGAGGAAGTCCCCTGCCCGCTTGCGATGGTTCCTGCATCGGCCGGACTGATTTGCCATTGATAATCAACATTGTCGAGGGCCGGCACGCTGTACGAAGCGGTGGAGTTGACACAGACGGTCGTCGCGCCGTTCAGGCTCACACTGCCCACGGCCGACACGTCGAAGCGAATGGTGTCGGAAATACAATTGAGCCCGTCGGTCGATACCTGCTGCGCGGCGAGCCAGTAGGGTCCTGCCGGGCCCCAGGTGATGGCCAGGTTTTCGCCGTTGGCCGTGACGGGCGCTCCCGGGCCGTTCTGGATGATCCAGTTCACGTTCGACAGCGGCGAGGCGCCTTCTGCCATGTAGGTGACCGGCTGTCCCGGACAGATCAAGGCGGGGCCGTCGATCCCTGTGAGCGGGGTGGGGCTTGCCGGCACATTGACCACCCATTCGACCTGATCTGAACAAGTCTGACCAGGGGTTGAGGGCTGCGCAACGAGGCGATAGCGGCCGGGGCCGTTCGTGAAATTGACGTTTGCGCTCGGGATTCCAGTGGCGGTCCAGACAATACTGCCGTCGGGCGCCGTCATGGTCCAGTCGCAATTGATGTTTTGGAGCGGGCTGACGAGTTTGGCGGTGAAAACGCCGTTGGCGCCCTCGCAGCGCTCGATCGGGCCGCTGATGGTAAAGGGTGAAACGATTTTGACCGGGATCGAATCCTGCCCGCCGCAGCCCAGGTAACAGTTGTCGTACACCACTGATAGCCAGTTGGTGGTATTGGGGTTGGGGTAATTGTACCACTGCACGGTGACGCGGTTGGTGCCTTGCCCGCTGGTGATGGTGCCGCCGGAACTCAGCGTCCAGACGAAATTGGTACCGCCGAACGGCTCAATTGCGTAAACGTTTTCATCGCCCGGGCAGACGATTTCCGCGCCGCCAATCTCCGCGTTATCCGACAAAACGGGTACGCGAATGACCGCCGGGAACGGGCAGGCCGAAGGGCCGCAGGCGGGGGTGAACAAGGTGATCGTACCGCTGGGGCCGTCGTTCCATTGCACGGTGACGGAATTGTCGACCGAACTGCCGCCGCCCAGGACAGACCCGTTGCCGGAGACCGTCCAGACGTAGTTGGCGCAGCCGGCGGCCGTCGTGTAAGTGGCTGTTTCTCCGGCACATAGCGTACCGACACAATCGAGCAGGGGCGCTTCGGCGTCGAGCACCTCGATTTGCTGCACGATGGTGTCGGAGCAAAGACAGGCGCTTCGCGCAATGAGGGTGACGTCGAAGATGCCCGGGTTGAGATAAGTGTGTTCGGGTTCGAAAGCAGCGGAGGGCTGGCTGCCGTCACCAAAATACCATTCGAACGCATCGGCATTGGTACTCAGGTTGTTGAAATACATCGTTTGTCCTTTGCACACCTGCACGGGGGCGGGCGGACTGTCGGATTCCGGTTCGGTACTGAATGCCGCTTCGGGGGCTTCGATAATGGTGACGCAGGTGTAGCCTTCCGTGGTGCAATAATAACTGGTGCTGGCGGGATCGGCTTTTACCAGCACGGCGCCCTGGCCCGGCCCTCCCCATTGCACGGTCACCGAAGATCCGTTGGGCGGATTGACGGTATAGTTTTGCGCCCCGGTGACGGTCCATTGCACGGTTTGTTGCGCGCCGGATATCAGCGGGTTAAGGGAATAAGTGACTGTCGAATAAGGGCAAACTTTTTGACAAATCTGGTTGTCCGGGTTGGACGGTCCGCTGCTGCTGTCCTGGTTACAGACTGCCGCGTTGTCGGAGGTAATGCTCAGGGGAATATTGGGCAAAACGGTGATATTCAGGGTGTCCGAAATGACTTGCTGAGAGTTGGCCAGTATCGCCGAGACAAAGAGCGTACCGCTGCCATTCGGCGGAAAACACATGAAAACGGAGGCGCCTGAACCGATTGTGACGCCATTGCTGGTGTACCAGGTGATATTCGAGCTAAGGGGCGGATTGCTGCCGCCGGGCGAGGTGAAGACCGCTGTGTATTGTGCGCAGGTGCCGTAGCAAACGAGCGAGGGCCCCGTGATGGTCACCTGGTAGTTGGTGTTTTGCGCGCTGGAAAGAAAAGGCAGGAAAAGAAGGCTTGCCCAAAGAGCAAACGACAATCGGTTTGGCATGGCTGGAATGACGTTTAGTTCATGGAATGCGGATTGAAAAACGCCATGAAGATACGCAACTCCGGCACTGCGCTGCCAGCAGGAAAAATGCTTTGGGAAAAGAGCGGGAAACCCCGACAGGGTTTAATTGAGCTTGAAAGGGGCGGCCATCCGAAACTCGGGAACGGTCACTTCGAAATAGGTATTGTCGTCGTAGCGGCTCATCAGATACGTGCCCGACATACGGCCGATTTCGGTTTCGAGATGGCAAAAAGAAGTGTATTCGTGGCCTTCACCGGGAGCAAGCACCGGCTGTTGTCCGATCACGCCTTCGCCTTCCACTTCCCGCATAATGCCATCGGCATTCGTGATCACCCAGTGGCGGCGGAGCAGTTGTACCGTGAAAGAACTGCGGTTTACGATGGTGATATGATAGCCAAATATAAATTTTCCCTCACGCGGATTCGAGTGGGATGGAAGGTATTGCGTCTCAACGCTGACGGTGATACCGTTGGTGGTGGAAGTTTCCATGCAACAAATTTTTCAAACACAGCACCGCTTGGCAGCAGCAGAATTTCGAAGGGCAACCGCCATACAACAAATTGCAAGGGCAAATTTGTTTAAAAAAAGCCGACAATCAAAAATCCTGTGCCCCGGGTGAGAAAAATTAAGATACCTGCCACAAAAGCCGGCCCCCGATACGGCCCTTCCAAACGGTATAAAAAAAAGCCGAATCGGTCTTTTCCGACTCGGCTCGCTACGAAATTACTAAACACGGGTATCTATTCTTAATGACGCAAAACACGGGTTTTGCGTTGGTTACAATCCTTTTAAAAAACTGACGATGGCCGTGGCCGTGGTTTCTTCCGGGTTGAGGCTCTGGGTCGCGTTCGTGCCGATCTCGGTATCGACGCTGCCCAGCCAGTAACGATTGCCGGCTTTCGAAACGCTCACCACTTTGATCAAATGACCGATAGGCGCCTGATCCATGCAAAAACTGCCGCTGGCCTCGTCGTATTCGAGTGGAATGATCGTCCGCTGCCCTTTGAAAGCGACAAACACCTCGGTGTTTTCTCCATCGTAAGCGATGGGAAGAGAAACGCAGAAAGTTGAACTTTGTTCGTTGATGGTTCTGGCGCAATTCACCCAGTTCAATTGTTTGACAATCAGTTCATACCCGACTTTTTGTCCCTGCGGGGTCGGCCATCCGGCCCAGTAAACTTCCTGTCCACTGTCTTCCCAGCCGCTGAAACTTTGATCGTTATTGAACACGGCATTGAACACTTTCATGCCGGGCTGCAAATCGTCCTGCGCCGTGGTAATCTGTATTTTAAGGCTGCGGTCAGATGCCAGCAACAGCGGTTGCCCGCTGCAGGAAGCCTGCACGCGCAGCATGCCGCCGCTTTCCAGCAAACCTTGTGAAGTCGTGGTCGTGGCCAATCCGTGCCCTAAAATATCACCTTTAAGGAAAGCGGCTTCCACTTCGAAGCTAAACGCGCCACAGGTGCTGATCGCAACCGGGTTGCCGTTGGCGTCGACAAACAAATGGTCCACATCGGTCAGATGCACCCTCACACCGCCGGGCGTAGTCAACACGGTATCCGTGGAAAGACCCGCCGGAAAATTGAACAGCGTGCGGGCGGACTGGTCGGGGACCTGACCGAGCAACTGCCCGATTTCCGCGATGGAACTGCCGTACGGCTGGAACGTCTCCACGTCTTTCCGGCAGCCCCACACGCCGATTAGGGTGCTTAGTAATGCGTAAAAAACAATGCGTTGCATGATAAAATTCGTTGTGATAGGCTTGGTGTTCAGGTGATTTCGGGTACAAGATTCGTTCCGCTCCGGATTGCGCTGCCTGCCCCTTTGAAAAATTAAGGTTAATTGTCTTTTTCGTTGATATTGTACTAGTTACATCAGTCGATGATCATCGTCATCCCCAGCCGGACTCCGCCGATTCCGTACCGTTGCTCGACCGGATGGTTCGGCTGATTGACGGGTTTCAGCACGTGCCGGTAGTAGGGCTCGGCAAATACCCGCAGGCGAGGTTGCAAATGATAAAAGAACTGTGCGCTGCCGCTGGCACTCAGCCCGACTCGCGTCCGGAAAACATCGAGTCCGTTGTCGCCGGGTGTAAAAGACGCGGGCAAGTCGGCTCCGGGCGCCATGATCTTGCCCTCTTTCCAGAACAGGACATTAAAACTAAGGCCCGCATTGAGCGAAATACCGCCATTGCCCTGCCGCCATTCCACCCCGGCTACCAGCGGAATGTCGAGCAGCCCGAAGCGGTTGAATGTTTTGACATAGCTCTCACCAAAATCGATGTCGAGCGTGTCGGCCTTGGTTACGGGCTGCCCGTTGACGATCTCGGTGGTGTATTCGACGAGGTAGCGCACGTCGTCGGGGTTGATGTATTCGAATACTTCTGTAAACTGGTCGTAGTGCAGACCTGTGCGCAACAGGAAATGTTTGTCGAACAGCCACGACGCGCGCAGCCCGGCGTTGTAGGCCCAGTCGCGGCGCTCGGTGTCGAGCCGGCGGTTCAGATAGGGCTGGTTGTCGTAATCGGCGCGCAGGGTTTTTCTGGCCACTGACGGGCCTGCGTAGGCATCCAGCAGCCAAACGCTCGATTTTTTCTCAAAATCGTAGCAGTTTCTGCGTGCCCGCCGCTTTTTCGAGGGTTTCAAATCAAGTTTGAACTCAGCGGTACGGATCTCGTTCGAAGGCAGCGGCAGCAAACTCAGTCGGGGGCCTTCGAGCAAGGGGCTTGCTTCGGGGCGTACCGGCGCCGAAATGGCGGTTGCCGTTGCGGGCAAGTCGGCTGCGGGCGCTTCCGCGGGCGGCAGAACAGCGACGGCCGGAAGCGGCGACGAGGCATTGTTTTTTTCAAACTGCGGCGCCCGGGTCGTCCCCCCGCTCCCGGTTGTCGGGGCGGCAAGAGCGGTCTCCTTGGCTGCGGCCGGTCGGGCGGATTCCGTCGGGGCAGCGGAAGGCGAAACCGCCGCTGCCGGCTGGCCGGAAGCAAATTGGCCGGACTCCAGCGCCGCTGCCGGGCCCTTGTCGGCTTGCAAAACGGGCGCTTCGTGCGAATTCCGCGTTTCGTGTGCCAAGGCCGGCCCGTCTGGCCGGTTCAACAGCCAATATGCGCCTGCTCCGGCAAAAACAAGGGCTGAACCGAACAGCCAGAAAAAGACAAAACGGCGACGCCGGCGGCGCAGGGCGCGCTCGACGTTGGGCCAGACAAAAGCCGGCGGGGCCACCTCTGCGCCTTGCAGACGTTCCCTAAGCAATTTGTCGATGTCAGGTTGTTGTTGCATGATTAAACGTCGCCCTGCATCAGGCACAGGACGTATGGGATAAGAGTAGTTTTTGTGTTCAGGTTCGGGGCACTCGTTGTATTTTTTCCAGTTGCTCGACCAGCCATCGTCTGGCTTTGGTCAATTGCGAACGGGAGGTACTTTCTTGTATATTAAGCATTTCCGCTGCTTCCGCATGCGAAAACCCTTCGATGGCGACCAGGTTGAACACCACGCGATAACCGTCGGGCAAACGGGCGATCAGGCGCAGTAATTCAGCCTCGGAAAGGCTCGACAAGGCGTCGGGATCGACCGGATGATCGGGCAGCCGTTCGTAGCCCGAGGTCTCGTGGTCAAATCGCTGCCGCTGATAAGTCCGCAGCGCGGTGTTGACCATGATGCGCCGTATCCAACCTTCGAAAGAACCCTGAAACTGGAATTGGCCCAGCTTGGTGAACACCTTGACGAAACCCTCCTGCAAAATGTCTGCCGCATCCGATGGCGTGCGCGCATAGCGCAGGCATACGGCGTACATCTTGCCGGCGAATCGCTCGTACAATTGATGCTGACACTGCGCCGACCCGCGCAGACAACCTTGAATGAGTTCAGTTTCAGTCAAAACGGATTAGAATCGCTAATTGTCCAAAGGGCCGGCTTCGCGGGGATTCCCCGAAGGTACGCGCTTTGAAAGATGCAAGTAAAGAGAAATTTGCTGCCTGTTTATGTTAAAAAAATCCACGGCTTTTTAAAAATACCCTTTCAAGGGGCGGTCACAAGCAGCAAGCCGGCCGCTGCCACGGGCACCGTAAGATTGTCCCAGCCCCGGCTGCTCCATGCTTCCGCCAGGGTTGTAAAAACGCAAATAACAGCGGCCAATACGGGTTTTTCAGGTAAAAAATACCAGCAACACGCCCCGGCGACGAGTGCAAAAGCAGCCGATCCGCCCAGGGTTTTGCCGCTGCTCCCGCGCGCTGCGACACCCCGCGACAAAAGCTTTCCGATGAAAAAAGCGGCCGGGTCGGCCAGGGTCAGGATCAAAATCGGCAGGCGAAACAAAAGCCAGTCGTGCCGCCACCAGCCGAGCCAGAAACACAACAGGACCGGCACGGGAAACAACAAACTTCCGTAGGAAATCCGATCCACCCGATGCACCGAATCGAGCCATCCGAGCCGCCGGCTAATCCATAAAAGGCCGCCGAACGCCGCCGTCAGCCCGAAGATAAACCAGGGGTTGTCGAACAGCAGCGGCATCGACAGCGATAAAAGTCCGCCGCTGATGTGCATGAATTTGCGCGACCATTCACTCGGCATACCGAGCCCGCGATGCATCGTTTCTGCCGCGGCAAAAAGTGCAGAGAACCCCAGCGCCAGCCAGCAAACATGCCACCATTGATCCGTCATGCGGTCAGGAATTTGTTCCCATAAATTTAGCGCTACTTTTGGCAAAACCAATTTGCGCCATGAACGAAGCCGCTCCCGAACGATTCTGGACCATTCCCAATGTCCTTTCGCTGTATCGCATTGCCGTTTTTCCGGTGATTGCCTGGTTCTTGTGGTCCGGCAACCGGCCGGTTTTTGCCGGCCTGCTGGCTTTCAGCCTGCTGACCGACATCCTCGACGGCTTTATCGCCCGCAATTTCAACCAGCAAACCCGCATCGGCGCGCGGCTCGATTCCTGGGCCGACGTGGGGAGTTACCTCCTCGCCTACGGCGGCATTTTTCGCTTCGAATGGGCCTTTGTGGTGGAGCATAAAATCGGGCTTTCTGTGTTTGCAGCCTTGTATTTGGGCAGTTTGATCACGGTTTTTGCCCGTTTTGGCGGCATTATCGGCCTTCATTTGTACGGCTGCAAGATCACCGGCTATCTGCAGGGCGCCTTTCTGTTGTGGCTGTTGGGTTTTGGTAATGTGGAATGGTTTTATGTCCTGATGATCAGCGTCGGCTGCCTGGCCAAACTGGAAGAAATCATCGTGCTTCTCCGCCTTCGCGAGCGCCGTTCCAACGTGAAAGGTTTGTATTGGGTATTGAAAAACAACTGGTAGTCATGCATCCTGTTTTTACCATCGTCGGCGCTTATTTCATTGTGGGGGCCTTGGGCACGGCGCTGGCGGCGCGCCGTCAGCCCCCGGACGTTCGCAGCGCCCGCTGGCGCAAGTTGCTCGTTTACGTCGTGCTGGTGTACGGCCTGATCGGGGTGATGATGTACCTGCGGGGACAGTTCTGGATGCTGGCTCTGGCCATCGTTGCAGGCGGGCTGTGGGAGCTGTTCAAAGTGCGGAAAGAGGCGCCGCTTCCCAACCGGTTTTACCAGCTAAGCGGGCTGATTTTCGGGTTGTCTGCGGCCGGTTTTATGCGAATGGCGCATTCTTTCGATTCGCAAAAACTGTTGTACGTTTTCCTGACGGTCTTTTGTTTCGACGGTTTTTGCCAAATCTTCGGCCAGTTGCTGGGGCGCCACAAACTGTTTCCGCGAGTCAGTCCGAACAAAACCGTCGAAGGGCTCCTCGGCGGCACAGCCGCCGCGCTGGCCACGTCCGTGCTGACCCGCGACTGGGCCGGACTCGACCAGCTGCACGCGGTGGGCTACGGAGTTGTGCTCTGTGCCGCCGCGCTGTCGGGCGACTGGCTGGCTTCGTATTACAAACGCCGGCACGGCGTCAAGGATTTCAGCCAGCTGATCCCCGGGCATGGCGGCGTGCTCGATCGTTTTGATAGCTGGCTGGTGGCAGGGGCGGTGGCGGGATTGTGGATGTAAAAAGTCATCCTTGCCGCACCGCCTTCATTTGCCAAAACCCCAACACCGCCAGCGGCACCGCCACAAAACCGTTCAAACTGCCATGCACCGCGCGCATCTGGTTGAGCGACAAGGCAAAATCGGGCATCACAACACGCAAGGCGTACCCCAGGGCCAGCAGCATCGCAAGGCTCAACACGGCTCCCCCGCTCAGCAAGCAGCCGTTTCGTTGCCGAACGCCCGACACGACCCAGACCAGCGCGCCGGCCAGTCCGGACAAAGCCATCCAGACCGCCGCGAAAGTCTCCAGTCCAGGACCGATTTGCAACTGGGTTGCGGTGATTCCGACCGCCGTCAGCGGCACGCCCAACGCCACGGCTCCGGCTGCCGCGCGCGACCACCAAAAGGGCAAAAACCGCGCGCCGAGGGCCATCAAAACCGTAAAGGCAAACCCCGCAAAGTGAAAATGAAGTGCCGTCAGGCGAATCAGGTCGGCGCCGAAATCGAAAACCGTCCAGCCGCCCCGCTCGGCCAGCGCAGCCGCTCCGCCGATTATCAGATAAGCCAGTCCGGCCGCCAGAACCGCTTTTTCAAGGGATATTTTTGTTTTCAGAAGCTGCCATAAGCCGCCGAACGACATGCCGACGACCACCAACAACCACGGCGCGGTGAGCAAGACAGCCGTCCAGCCCACGGGCTGAAACAAGGCCGCCGCGGCCAGCAACGCCGACGGCAACAGGAAGGGCCGTATCCGGCGATGCAGCGGCAACAGCTCGGGATGATGTTGTACCGCCAGCAACCACACCGCCGGCGTCACGACGAAAAAGGCAAAAACCAGCGGCAAATTGCCGTAATCATGCCCCATGAACGTGCCCGGCCAAAGCCCGAGGCCAAACACCAGGGCCAAGGCGATGCGCAGCAGCCAGCTGTCCGGCGTGAACGAGGCGGCAGTTTCGGGCTGTTCGGTTCGGATAAAAGCGGCCACGGCGGCTGCCGAATCCTGACGAAATTTTTCCTGCCAAAGCCGCACCACGGGATAACCCAGACTGGCGATCGTTGCCCTGGGACGCGAAAATGCCCGAATCTCGTACCAAACGGTCCCCTCCGCGTCGAGCCGAACCAGAAAAACCTCCTCCCCGCGTTCGATGTGCGCGGGCAGGGTGCCGTAGGCAAAGCCGAACTGCCCCGGCTCGTCGATGACGTACACGATGCGGCAGGAGTTGTGCCACCACAGCCCGAGCAGCTTGAAAAACATGCCGATGGTGCGGCCCGCCTCGATCGGCGCCCGTTCGGGCAAAATGCGCGTCCATGCCGGCGGGAAATGCGCCCATTCGCGCAGGGCCTGTTTGGCCCGTTCAAAATCGGCGGCCCCGCGGCCCACGGCCACGCATTGCGCGTCGTGATCGAAGCCGGCGACGCGGGCCTCCGGATCAGCCGTTTGGCCGACGCCGGGGTAGGTGAAAGGTCGATCTTTTTCTTTTTCCAGAAAGGCCGCGAGCTGAGGCGCGTCGGGCAGGCGGAAGGATATTTTCATCGTAGTTTCCGTTGAAGTTTCGGCTGTTTTTCCAGCCTTGTTTTTCAGGAAACAAGCGCTCGCCTATTAAGTTTCAAAAATTTCTGAAAAATTAATTTTCAAAAATAAACTTGATTATCAGGCTTTAACCTGTTTAAAAAGCCAAAACGAAACGGGTGCCTGCGCCGAGGGTGGAGCTCACGCGAATATTGCCGCCGTGCAATTGCATAATCTGCCGGGAGATGCTCAAACCCACCCCTGTTCCGCTGGCTTTGGTGGTGAAAAAGGGAATAAAAATCTCGTCGAGCAAGTCGGGCGCAATGCCGGGGCCGTTGTCGTCTACTTCAATAAAAGGTTTCCCTTTTTCGTCTTGTCCGGCGCGCAAAATGATGCGTTTTTCCGTTTGTTCGGAGGTTTGCAGCGCTTCACGGGCATTTTTCACGAGGTTGAGCAGCACCATTTCAATTTGCCCGGCATCGGCTTCGATCACCAGGTCTTCGGGCGCCACGAAGGCTTCGATACGGATGGTCTGCTCGCCGCCGCGCTGGTTGGCGTTGAACAACTGCACGATGTGGTCGAGCAGTCGACGGGCGGGAATGGCCTCGGGCTTGGGCTCGGGGATGGCGGAAAAACTGCGGTAGGCCTGCACGAAATCCATCAGGGCGCGGCTGCGGGCGCCCACCACTTCGAGGGCTTCGGACAGGTCGGCGAGGTCGGCGCGGGAGGGCGGCGCCTGTTGCTCGTCGCGGGGCAGGATGTCCTGCATGGTTTCGACCAGCGAAACGATGGGCGTGACGGAGTTCATGATCTCGTGGCGCAGGACGCGGGTGAGGTCGCGCCAGGCATCGAGTTCCTTGCGCTGGAGTTCGGGGTGGATGTTTTGAAGGGTGAGCAGCCGCACGGCACGGCCTTGCAGGTTGAGCGCCACGCCCTGCACGGCCAGTTGGCGACCGGGTTCGGCCTGGTACAGGATTTTGCCCTTGGTCGTCAGGTTTTGGGCAAATTCCTGCAGCGCCGAGTGCCTTGCCGGGAGTTCGTGCAGGTGGTGCAGCCGGTACACGCCGAGGGTCTGGAACGCGGCATTGTTGGACAAAAGGATGTTGTTCTGGCGGTCGAAGGCCAAAACGCCCGTTCCCAAATGTTGCACTATCGTATTGAGAAACAACAGATTGGCTTCTTTTTCCGCTCTTGTCTGGCGAAAGGCTTCCAGCACCTCGTTGAACTGCCGGTTGACAGCCTCGAACGAGTCGCCTTTTTCCCTGCCCGACGAAAAACGGATGGCAAAGTCCGAGTAGCGCACGCTTTCAAAAAAACGCGCCAGCCGCCGGTTGGTGTCTGTCACGTAGTGGATTAGCCCCAACGTCAGCACCAGGGCGCCGATCAGCGGCAACACGGCGAGCCAGCGCAGCATCGGCGAGGGGGTCATCCACGCCGCAAGACCGAGCAGCGCCGCCAGCGCGACGATCCGCAAAATCAGGACATTGGTAAAGGAACGGGACATGGGGCGATCGTTCAAAGTTTATATTTTTCCAGTCGCCGGTACAGCGAGGCCCGGGTGAGGCCGAGCTCCTGGGCGGCTTCGGTGATGTTGCCGTAATGTTTTTCCAACGCTTTGGTAATCAGGAGTTTTTCCATGTCGTCGAGGTTCATGGTATTCAGGTCGGCGGTGCCGCCCGCGCTTTTCTGGAGGAAAAAATCCTCGGGTTGCAGGGTGTCGCTTTTCGACATGATAACGGCGCGTTCGACGGCGTGCTGGAGTTCGCGCACGTTGCCGGGCCAGGCATAGCGGCTCAGTTCGCGCAGCAAGGCGGGGCTGAGCTGGCGCACCGGCCGGTTGTAGCGCTGGGCAAAGAGTTGCATGAAATGGCGGCCGAGCAGTTCGATGTCTTCGGGGCGTTCGCGCAGGGGCGGCAGGGTGATTTCGATGGTATTGATGCGGTAGAGCAGGTCCTGGCGGAAGGTTCGCAGGCGCACCATTTCGTCGAGGTTCTGGTTGGTGGCGGCCACGACGCGCACGTTGACCGGGCGGGGGCGGTTGGCGCCCACGCGGGTAATCATGCGGTTTTGGAGCACGGAAAGCAGTTTGGACTGCAGGTTGAGGGCCAGGTTGCCGATCTCGTCGAGGAAGATCGTACCACCGTCGGCGGCTTCGAAACGGCCGGGCCGGTCGTCGCGGGCATCGGTAAAAGCGCCTTTGACGTGGCCGAACAGCTCGCTTTCGAACAGCGATTCGGTGAGCGCGCCGAGGTCGACTTTGACGAAATTCTCGGCGGCGCGGCTGGAATGTGCGTGAATGGCCTGTGCGATCAGGTCTTTGCCGGTGCCGTTTTCGCCGAGCAGGAGCACGTTGGCGTCCGTTTCGGCTACGCGCTGGATGGTGTCGAACACCTGTTGCATGGCCGGGCTGCAAAACACGATTTCCGGCAGGTCGCGGGCCTGTGCGAGGTTGCGGCCGGTTTGTTTGGATTTGAGCAGGCTGGCCTCGTCCTGGCTGTTTTTCAGGCGCAGGGCGGAGTGCAGGGTTGCGAGCAGTTTGTCGTTGTCCCAGGGTTTGAGCACAAAATCCGTCGCGCCGTTTTTGATGGCGCGGACCGCCAGTTCGACGTCGCCGTAGGCGGTGATGAGCACGACGATGGTCGAGGGATCGAGTTCGAGGATTTTGCCCAGCCACTCGAAACCTTCCTGACCGGTGTTTTTATTGCGGTTGAAATTCATGTCGAGCAACACCACGTCGTAGTTGCGTTCGCGGAAGAGGGCCGGTATTTCGGCGGGGTCGCGGGTGGTCTCCACTTCCGAAAAGTGCCGTTTCAGGAGCAGTTTGCCGGCGCTGAGTACGCCCGGGTTGTCGTCGACGATGAGAATGTTGGCTTGTGTCATGGCTGGCCTGGTGAAACAGAACGAAGGACAGTGTTTCCACCCAACGGTATGCAAAGCAACGGTATTTATTTTTGAAAAAGTGTTCGATTTCGGACACGTTTGTTCGCTGGCGGACAAAGCCGGATGGTATTTTTTGTTTTAAAAAATTGATTATCAATAATTTAAAAAATTGGCACAAACTTTCCCTATTGCTAATAAAGCATTTGACCAAGCAACTATGGATCGTCCCATTCAAAAGAAAAAATGGACCCTTCAACGGGTCGGACTGATTGCCGGTATCGTGGCCTTTCTGGCCTTCTCGGTGTACAGCCTCGGGTTTGCCAACCATAAAAGCACACTCAACATCGACCGCAACAAAATCACCGTGTCGGAAGTCAGCCGCGGCGTGTTCGACGAATTTATCGTGGTCACTGGCGTGGTGCAACCCCTGAAAATTTACCAGCTCGACGCCATCGAAGGCGGTTACGTGGCGCAGAAATACCTCGACGGCGGCGCGACCGTCAAACAGGGCGACCTCATTCTTCGCCTTGAAAATCAGCGCCTGACGCTCGATTACGTCAACCGCGAAACCGAGATGTACGACCTGATCAACAACCTCGAAAACACCCGCCTGCGCCTGCGGCAGGAAAAATTTGCCCTGCGCCGCACCTTGTCCGACCTCGATTACCAGATCCAGCAGGCCAAGGACGAGCACGACCGCAACAAAAAACTGTTTGCCGACGGCATCATCAGCGAGCAGGTGTACACCCATACCCGCCTGACCTACGAACGCCTTACGCAGCAGCGCGATATCGAGATCGAGAACCAGAAATTTCAGGAAGAAAACAGCCTGACCCAGATCAAACAACTGGAAGGCACGCTCGATCGCACCAAACTGAACCTCTCCATGATGAAGCAAAACCTCGAAAACCTCTACGTCAAAGCCCCCGTGTCGGGTCTGCTTTCCCGCGTGGACGTGGAGGTGGGCGCCAGCATCGGAACGGGCCAGAACATCGGCCAGATCGACGACCTGAGCGGTTTTAAAATGCGTGTGGAGGTGGATGAACACTACATTTCGCGCATCTTTCCCGGCCTCGAAGGCTCCTTCGAATTCAACGGACAGATGCAGCAGCTCAGCGTGAGCAAGGTGTACCCCGAGGTTCGCAACGGCCGATTCGAGGTCGACATGGTGTTCGCCAAATCTGTTCCCGACGGCATCCGCCGCGGCCAGTCGGTGCCCGTGCGCCTCCAGTTGGGCAAACCCGCCGACGCCGTGCTGCTGCCCACGGGCGGATTTTTCAGCGAAACCGCCGGCAACTGGGTGTACGTGCTCGACGCCTCGGGCGGCCGCGCCGTCAAACGCAGCATCACGCTGGGCCGCAAAAACCCGCAGTACTTCGAAGTGCTGACCGGCCTCGAACCCGGCGACAAAGTCATTACCAGTTCGTACGAAAGCTTTGGCGACAAGGACGTGCTGAACCTCTGAAAAAACCTGAAAACCCAGCGACTACTGATCCATCACATTTTCCCGATCATGATCAAGACCACCAATCTGCACAAAATTTTTACCACCGAAGAGGTGGAAACCACGGCCCTCAACGGCATCAACCTGGAAATTCAGGCCGGCGAATTTGTCGCCATCATGGGCCCCTCCGGCTGCGGCAAATCCACCCTGCTCAACATTCTCGGGCTGCTCGACAACCCCAGCGAGGGAGAGTACGATTTCTTCGGTACCAAGGTGGCCAAAATGAGCGAACGCCACCGCGCCAACCTGCGCAAAGGCAATATCGGCTTCGTGTTCCAGTCGTTCAACCTGATCGACGAACTGACGGTGTACGAAAACGTCGAACTGCCGCTCCTTTACCTCAAAACACCCGCCGCCGAACGCCGCCAGCGCGTCGAAACCGCCCTTGAGCGCATGAACATCATGCACCGCCGCAACCACTTCCCGCAGCAGCTCTCCGGCGGCCAGCAACAACGCGTGGCCATCGCCCGCGCCGTGGTGGCCGAGCCCAAGGTCATCCTCGCCGACGAACCGACCGGCAACCTCGACTCCGCCAACGGCCTCGAAGTGATGAACCTGCTCACCCAACTCAACCAGGGCGGCACGACCATCATCATGGTGACGCACTCGCCGCACGACGCGGGGTTTGCCCACCGGATTATCAACCTGTTCGACGGCAAAGTGGTGACCGAAAATTTCTACGTGTAAAACCTTTTTTCCCCCTCCAAAACACCAAAACCCGGCCGCCGGATGCAAAAGCCTGATCCATTCACTTCCGGGCCATCGGTCATTTTCACACTTTGTACCAATCCTCCGGCGGCATTTTTAAAAAACGTAAAGGCGCGTGTTTGAAATCGGGGTAATTAATTGAAAATTAAGCTATTAAACAAAAACAACCATGTTGACGCAAATCCTTTTTCTGCTGTTTCTTCTGTTGCTGGAAATGCTGAATCAACCGGTATTTATCTGATCGTCTTCTTCGGCGCCCTCCTCTGGAGGGCCCGGGAAGGCCCATCGTTCAACCACCCAATCGTTCAATCGAACCATGCTTGAGTTTAAAGACATAGAACGCTATTACGATACAGGAGCAGTAAAAACCTACGTACTGCGCTACGCCAGCGCCCGGATCGGCGAAGGCGAGTTTGTCAGCATCATGGGCCCTTCGGGCGCCGGAAAAAGCACCTTGCTGCACATCCTGGGCATGCTCGACGAACCGACGGCCGGCGAATACTGGTTTCTGGGCGAACCCGTGCACAAATTCAACGAACGCCGCCGAACCGAACTCTACCAGCAGTACATCGGCTTCGTGTTCCAGGCCTATCACCTGATCGACGACCTGACGGTGTACGAAAACCTCGAAACCCCCTTGTTGTACAAAAAAGTACCCTCCGCCGAGCGGAAAAGCCGCATTGCCGACATCCTCGACCGCTTCAACATGGTGGCGAAAAAAGACCTGTTTCCCAGCCAGTTGTCGGGCGGTCAGCAACAACTGGTCGGCGTGGCCCGCGCCCTCATCGGCCGCCCCAAACTGATCCTGGCCGACGAACCGACCGGCAACCTGCAAAGCCAGCAGGCCCGCGAGATCATGGATATTTTCCGGCAACTCAATCAGGAGGAAGGCGTGACAATCATCCAGGTAACCCATTCCGATACCAATGCCCGCTACGGCTCGCGCATCCTGCATCTGATGGATGGCAAGGTGGAGCGGGATGAAAAAGTCTGAACTGCCCTATGTTCCGCAACTATTTTTCCCTGGCCATCCGCCATCTGCTGAAAAACCGCACCTACGCGGCCATCAATATCCTGGGTCTGGCTGTCGGCATTGCCGCTTGCCTGCTGATTTTCAGGCTGGTACACTACGAATTGAGCTTCGATACCTTCCGGCCCGACTACGAGCGCATCTGCCGCGTCGTCACGCTGGAACAAAACCCCAACGAAAGCGACGCCCACACGGCGGGCGTTCCGCTCCCGGCCCTGGATGCCATGCAGGAGGCGGTGCCCCAGTTTGAACAATTTGCGCGCACCCACTCCATGTGGCCTACCATCACGGTGCCCGAATCGCCGGGCAGCCTGCTGGGTCGCAAATACGCCACCAACGAAGAACAAGAAGCCGGCGCCTTCGTGGAGCCGTCTTTTTTCCGGATCATCCAGTGGGACTGGCTCGCCGGCGACCCGGAAAAGGCGCTTGGCCCGGTCAATTCGGCGGTTCTCACGGAACGAATGGCGAAAAAATGCTTCGGCAGCTGGCAGCTGGCGCTGGGCAAAAATCTCGTGCTCGACAATGCCGTGCTGGTCACGGTCAATGGCATCATCGCCGATCCGCCCGCCAATTCCGACTTCCAGTTTCACATGCTGGTGTCGTACAATACGCTGAAAGCCAACGAAGACCTTTATTTCTACTCCCCCGACTGGGGCAGCATCAGCAGCAACGACCAGGCTTACGTGTTGCTCCGCGATGCCGGGCAATTTTCGACCGCTAATACTGTGCTGGCCGGCATCGGGAAGGAAGAATACAAAAAGATCGACCCGACGCGCACCTTGACCCACCAGTTGCAACCCTTGTCGGACTTGCATTTCGACGACCGTTACGGCGGCCATTTCGGCACCCACATGAGTTCGAAAAGCCGGCTCGGCATCCTGTCGCTGATCGGGCTGCTGGTGCTGGCCATGGCCTGTTTCAATTTTATCAACCTGGCCACGGCGCAGGCAGCCGGTCGTTCGCGCGAGGTCGGCGTGCGCAAAACCCTCGGCGGCAGTCGCGGGCAGCTGGTTGCCCAGTTCATGGGCGAGACGTTTGTCATCGTCGGGCTGTCGGTAGGAACGGGCGCCTTGCTGGCCTTTTTGTTGTCGCCATTGCTCAAAAAAGTATCCGACGTACCCGACACGCAACCCTTCCTGTCGCAACCGGCCGTGCTGGGTTTTATGGCCCTCGCCACGGTGTCGGTGACGCTGCTTTCCGGCTTTTACCCGGCCCTCGTACTGGCGGGCTTCAACCCGGTAAAAGCGTTGAAAAATAATATCACGACCAGGACAGTTGGCGGTATTTCGCTGCGCAAAGCCCTGGTTGTCACGCAGTTTGTCATTGCGCAGGCGCTGATAATCGGCACCCTCGTGACGGTCAGCCAGATGAATTATCTGCGCGATATGGACCTGGGTTTTAAGCCCGACCTGGTGTACGTGCTCGAAGGCATCAATCCTGATTCGGTGAGCTTGCCGCGGTATGAGACGTTCAAGCAGCAGTTGTTGCAAATACCGGCCGTGGAGTCGGTTTCTTTTGGCAACGACCGCCCGGCGTCGAACAGTGTCTGGGACAGCAATTTCGCGCTGGACAGCCCCAACGACGCCCCTTTTAACGTCACGCTGAAATTCGTCGACTCCGATTACCTGAAAACCTACGGCCTGCGTCTGGTTGCCGGGCGAATGCTGGAGCCCAGCGACACCATCCGCGAGGCGCTGGTGAACGAGACCCTGCTGCGCAAGCTCGGCATTGCCAATCCGCAGGATGCGCTGGGTAAAAATTTCCGGGTCGGCGGTCGTCGCCCCGTGCCGGTCGTCGGCGTTCTGGCCGATTTTCAGAGCAGTACGGCCCGCGACGCGATGCGCCCCTTCGCGTTCATGTCGCGCAAGTCCCGCTACTACACGGCCGGCATCAAGATCCGGCCGGAAAACATGGCCGCGACCACCGCAAAAATCCAGCAGGTGTTCGACGCCAATTTCCCCGAACAGATCTGCGACGGCGGTTTTCTCGACGAAAAAATCGCCGCTTTTTACCGCGACGACGAGCGGTTTTCCGCCTTGTGCAAGGGTTTTGCCCTGCTCGCCATTTTGATTTCCTGTCTGGGGCTTTACGGGCTGGCTTCATTGCTGGCCGTGCAAAAAACCAAGGAAATCGGCGTCCGAAAGGTATTGGGCGCAACGGTCGGGAGCGTGGTGGCATTGCTCAGCAAAGACTTCCTGTTGCTGGTGCTGCTGGCCGCCGTGCTGGCGGTTCCCGTGGCCTGGTGGGCCATGAGTCAGTGGCTGCAGGAGTTCGTGTATCGGGCGCCGCTTTCCATCTGGATTTTCGCCGGCACGGTCGGGCTTTCGGCCCTCGTTGCCTTCCTCACCGTCGGGCTGCAAACCTGGAAAGCCGCCCGGGTAAACCCCGTAAAAAGCCTTAAAAGCGAATAAATCAACCTTTCCGGCTTTTATCCGGAGCGGCCCAACAGAAACATCGAAACGTTTGAAACCATGAAACTTGTCATTTCTTTTCGTCACCTCTGGCGCCAGAAAATGTTCACGGCGCTGAATATTCTTGGACTCGCAGTAGGCATGAGCGCTTGCTGGACGGTGTTTCTGGTGGTGCATCACGAGTTGAGTTTTGAAAAAGGCATACCCGACCGCGACCGGATTTATCACGTGGTCAGCCGATTCATTTTCGACGGGGAAGAAAGCGGCATCGCCGGCGCCCCCCAACCCCTGTACGACGCCCTGCGCGACGAAGTGCCGGGTGTGGAGATCTGCGTGCCCTTGCATGAAACCGGGGCGGAAAGTGTTTCCATTCCGATGGGAGAAGGCATTCCGCCGCGGGTTTTCGAGATGCAACGGCGCATTGCCGTTACGTCAGTTCAGTATTTCCAAATGGCGCCCTACACCTGGCTGGCCGGCAATCCTGCCGATTTCAATGCGCCGGGGAAAGTGGTGCTGACCACCGAGCGCCTCCACCAATATTTCCCCAACATGCGCCCCGACCAAGCGCTGGGGCGTTCTTTTGCCTACAACGACACCTTGATCGTAACGGTGAGCGGGGTGGTGGAAAACCTCAATTTTAACACCGATTTCGACGACCTCGAGTTTGTGACCCTCGGGACTTTTCATCCGCTCGGACAATACCGCAAAATGTCCTGGTCAAGCGTCAATTCCAACGAACAGGTATTTGTCAAAGTCGCGCCCGGCGCCGATGTGGCGCTCATGAACAGCACCATCAACCGCATCAGCAGCGAACGCAGCGCCGAAGGCATGAAATTCTGGGGCGACGACACCAAAAGGTGGCACCTGATGCAACCGCTTTCAGACATGCATTTTCAGGGCGAGTACGTGGACAACCACCGGAAAGCGAACCTGAAAGTGTTGTACGGAGTGATGGGCGTTTCCGGGTTTTTACTGTTGCTGGCTTGTATCAATTTTATCAACCTGGCTACCGCCCAAATGCCGCAACGGGCCCGCGAACTGGGCATCCGCAAAACGCTGGGCTCCGGCAGCGGCGCCCTGATCGCCCAGTTTTTGACCGAAACCATGCTGACCGGGCTGTTTGCGCTGGTGTTGTCGGTTGGGCTGGTCAAGTTTTTCCTCCTCAACTTCGACGACTTCATTCCCGAAGGGGTGACCATGGGCGAGCAATTGCCGCAAACCCTGGTGTTTCTGGTCGGCATGTTGGTAGTGGTCAGTTTGCTGGCGGGGTTTTATCCCGCATGGCTGGCTACCCGGGTGCAGCCTGTCCGGATTCTGCGCGGCCAGCCGATGGTCAGCGTTGGCAAACAACGGGTTACCCTGCGCAAGGGGCTGATCGTGTTCCAGTTCATGGCCGCGCAATTGTTCATGCTGGGGGCGCTCGTCGTGGGCCTGCAACTCCGCTTTGCGCTCAACCACGATCTCGGATTTAACCGCGACGCCATCCTGACCGCCAGCCTTCCCAACAAGGTGATGTGGCACGATATCGACGAAAACCGCCGCTTTGCCTTCCGTGAAGAACTGCTCCACCTGCCGGCCGTGGCGAATGTGAGCATGGGCGAGCCGCCGATCAGTTTTTCCTACTCGGCCAACGTCTTCACCCTCGACGGGGACACCACTTCGCATGAAATACAGATCGGGCGCAAATTTGTCGATACCAGCTACGTCAACCTGTACGGTTTGAAAATCCTGGCGGGCCGCAACCTCGCGCCTTCCGACACGGTGGTCGAATACGTGATCAATGCGACCTGTGCGCAAACGCTTGGTTTTCAGCAACCTGCCGATGCCGTCGGGCGGTATTTGCATGAGTCGGGCGGCAACTCGATACCCATTGTCGGGGTGGTTTCCGACTTCCACACCACTTCGTTCAGCAAAAAAATCGAGCCCATCGCTTTGATGATGGACAAGTCTTCCTTCTCCGATTTTAACATCAAACTGGCCAGCAAACGACCCGACGACTGGCCCAAGGCCATCGCGGACATCGGGGCGGTGTGGTCAAAAATCTACCCGGAAGGACCTTTCGAGTCCAAATTTTATGACCAAACCCTCGAAGAACTGTACGAAGACGAGCGCAAAATGGCTCGCATGGTCAATCTCATCATGGCTGTCGCCTTGCTGATCAGTTGCCTGGGCCTGTTCGGGCTGGCCACGCTGATGGCTTTCCAGCGCACCAAGGAAGTGGGCGTCCGGAAAGTGCTCGGCGCTTCGACGACCTCGGTCGTGGGGCTGTTGAGCAGGGATTTTATCGCCCTGGTGCTCATCGCCCTGGTGGTCGCTGCGCCGGTCGCCTGGTGGCTGCTGCAAAAATGGCTGCAAACCTTTGCCTACCGCATCGACTTGCATTTCTGGATGATCGCCGCCGTAGGCGCCGGGGCCGTTTTGCTGGCTTTTTTGACCGTAAGTTTTCAAAGTATTCGCGCGGCGCTGGCCAACCCGGTCAAATCCCTGCGCAGCGAATAGCCTGTTTTTCAACAAACTGCCGACCCGACCATGCTGCGCAACTATTTCACACTGGCCATTCGAAGCCTGATCAGACACGGGAAATACACCTTGCTGAACAGCCTCGGGCTGGGTATTTCGGTGGCCTGCTGCCTGGCGATTTATCTCCTGATCGGGCAGCAGTGGCGTTTCAATAAATTTGAAGGACTGGACGGTCGGCTCGGAAGGGTCGTGACCGAACTGCACCTTGAAAACGTGCGGTACAGCAACGGCGTGCCTTATCCAATGGCTGCCGCGCTGCGGCAGGAGTTTGCCTTTATTGAAAAAGCCGCGACCCTCGACGGATACAGCGAAGTGATCGTGGAGGCGCCGGCCGCAAGCGGCGGGCCTGCTGCCAAATTCAAGGAGGAAAACGCGGTGGCCTACGCCGAACCCGAATTGTTCGAAGTGCTGCCTTTTCCCCTGCTGCGCGGCGATCTGGCCGCTTTTGCAGCGCCGAATACCGCCCTGCTGACCGAAAAAACCGCCCGCAAATATTTCGGCGACGCCGAGCCCCTGGGCCGAAGTTTCAAAGCCTTCGACGGCATCGATTTTCAGGTGGTCGGCATCCTGCGCGACCCGCCGGCCAATACCGATTGCGGCCGCCAGGTGTATTGTTCCTGGGCGACGCTGGCGACCGGCCCCGACCGCAAAACGGTTGAGTCCTGGGGCTCCCTGCGCGGCAATACGCAGTGTTTTGTTTTGCTGGAAAAGGGCCATACCATGAACGAACTGGCGGCGCAATTGCCCGCGTTCAGCGCCCGCTATCCGCATCCCGTACGCAAGGATGTGTTTGCCTATCAGGCATTTACGCTGCCTGCGCTGCATTTCGACACCCGCTACGACAACACATTCGACGCGCGCTACCTCTGGGCTTTCGGCTTCGTCGGCTTGTTTCTGCTGGTGACGGCCTGCCTCAATTTTATCAACATGGCCACCGCCCGTTCCCTGACCCGCGCGCGGGAGGTGGGCGTGCGCAAATCGCTAGGCGGCACCCGGGGACAGTTGTTCGGGCAATTCATGTTTGAAACGAGCCTGATCGTCGTGCTGTCGCTGCTGACCGGCCTGCTATTGTGCCGCATGGCCCTGCCTTTT
Source organism: Saprospiraceae bacterium (assembly GCA_044226205.1). GTDB lineage: Bacteria > Bacteroidota > Bacteroidia > Chitinophagales > Saprospiraceae > M3007. The sequence continues at coordinate 7,372 of JBGAHL010000004.1, read as the reverse complement.
TTAAATGCGTGGCTGGATCAGCAATTGCGTTTTGAAGCGCTGGCCGCCCCGCAATCCGCGGCATTTATGGGCGGCCTGGCAATCGTGCTTTGCCTCTTGGCGGGCGTGTATCCGGGGCTGGTGCTGGCGCGTTTTCAGCCCGCCTTGTCTTTGAAAGGGCAGGTAAAAACCGGCGGTTTTTCCTTGCGCAAAGGGCTGGTTGCCATGCAGTTCGCCATTTCCCAACTGCTCATTATCGGGGCCGTGGTGGTGACTTTGCAAATGCGCTACGCCCTGAACTCCGACTGGGGTTTTCAGCACAAGGCGGTGGTCACCATTCCGTTGCCCAATGCTGAAAAAACGCCCGTTTTGGGGCAGCAACTGGCCGCGCTGGGCGGTGTCGGCAGCTGGAGTTTTTGTTCCGCGCCGCCTGCCTCGGAAAGCGGCAACCAGACTTTTTTCAAATACGAAGACCGAGGCGCGCCCGAGTCGTGGACCGTAAATTTCCTGTGGGGCGACGACCGTTACCTCGAAACCTTTGGGCTTCAACTGCTGGCCGGCGACAATTTTGCGCCCGGGGATTCGACCGACCAGTGCCTGGTGAACGAAACGTTCGTGCGTAAACTCCAGCTCGGCACGCCCGCTGACATCATCGGCACGCACATCAGGATCGAGGACAAAAACATCCTGATTCGCGGCGTGGTGCGCGATTTTCACGCGGGTTCTTTCCGCGAGGACATCCCTCCTATGCTGATCCAGAAAAACCCGAACAGCTATTCGCTTTGCGCCCTGCAACTGAATGCGGGCGATCCGCAGTCCGTTCTGCACGCCGTGTCGGGGCAGTGGAACACACTTTTCCCGGCCGACTTTTTCGAGTATCAGTTCATGGACGAGCAAATGGCCGGTTTTTACGAGCAGGAAATCCGTTTGCTGCGGCTGGTCGATCTGTTTACGGGCATTGCCATCCTGATCGGCGCTCTGGGTTTGTTCGGTCTGACGGCTTTTCTGGTAGCGCGGAAAACCCGCGAAATCGGTATTCGCAAAATACTGGGCGCCAGTGTGTCGGGTGTTTTGTGGCTTTTTGGCAAAGAATACGCCCGTTTGCTGCTCGCGGGGTTTGTGGTAGCCGCCCCGCTCGGCTGGTGGGCCATGCGGCATTGGCTCGCCGATTTTGCCTATCGGATCGAAATGGGCTGGGCGGTTTTGGGAATTGCCCTTGCGATCAGCGCCGCGTCCGTCGTGCTGACCGTCGGTTACCAGAGCGTCAGCGCGGCCCTGGCCAATCCAGCAGGGAGCCTGCGCAGCGATTAAAACCACTTTGTTCCTTTGAAAATACGTAAAAACTTAGGCAGGGGCAGTGCCCCTTGATATTTGTAGTCTTTTTGTACCAAAATCCATCCCGGAGGGGCAGCGCCCCGAAAGATGTTTCGGGGCGCTGCCCCTCCGTACCTGTTTTCTCCACGATTTGCTACAAATCTTTCGGGGCGCTGCCCCTGCATAAGTTTTTACGAAAATACCATAAAACAAGCTATGAAATGTTAAAGACAAATCTTTTGATCGCCCTTCGCAACCTGCGTAAAAGCCCCTTGTACGCAGGCCTCAACGTGTCGGGTCTGGGCATCGGCCTTGCCGCGGCGCTTCTGATCGCCTTGTACGTGCAGCACGAGCTCAGTTACGACCGCTGGAATCCGCAGGCCGACCGCATTCTGCGCGCGGCGGCCGACATCAATTTTGCCGGTCAGCACTACGAACTGGCCGTCGTATCGTCGGTGATGGCCCCGGAGGCCGCCCGCCAATTGCCTGATATTCAGTCCTGGTGCCGCTTCCGCGACTACGGCAGCTACCTGGTGCGGCGCGACGGCGAGGCCCAGCAAAACATTCGGGAGGAAAAGGTGCTGACGGTCGACAGTACCTTTTTCGAAGTGTTTCCCATCAAAATTCTGGAAGGCGACCCCGCCACCTGTCTGACGGCCCCGCGCACGGTGGCCTTGTCGAAAAGCCGGGCGGAGAAATACTTCTCCTCGCCCCAAATGGCGCTTGGCAAAACGCTGATCCTCGAAAATAAAGACCGCTGGGTGGTCACGGCCGTGTTCGACGACATGCCGGCCAACAGCCATTTCCGCGCCGACCTGCTGCTGTCGATGAACGGCAACGAGGAGCTGAGCAACGACCCGCTTACCTGGGCCTCGAACAATAATTTCCAGACCTATTTTTTGCTTCGCAAAGGCGTCGATCCCGATCAGTTCAGGGAAAAATTCGCCCGCTTGTCGAAGGAAAACATCGACATAACGGTTCAGAAAATGCTGGGCACTACCCCGGCTGAATTTGAACAGACAGGTCAGTACGCTCGCTTTTACCTGCAAAACCTGACCGATATTCACCTGCACTCGGATTTGACGGCCGAGTTGTCGCCCAACGGCAGCATCAAATACGTCTGGATTTTCAGCGCCATCGCCGCTTTCATTTTGTTGATCGCCTGCATCAATTTTATGAATCTGGCGACCGCGCGTTCGGCCGGCCGTGCCCGCGAAATCGGGGTGCGAAAAGCCCTCGGCGGCCGTCGCCCGGCCCTGATCGGGCAGTTTTTGGGCGAATCGCTGGTGATCACCTCCCTGGCGGTGGGCCTGGCGATTGTCATTGCCGCACTGGCCTTGCCCTGGTACCGCACGCTGACCGGCAGCGAGCTGTCGTTGCCGCTGACGGAGCCCGGCTTCTGGATGGCGCTTGGCTCCGGCACGGTGCTGGTCAGTCTGCTGGCTGGCAGCTATCCCGCTTTTTTCCTCTCGGCCTACGACGCCGTGCGGGTATTGAAAGGGGAGGTAAACGCGCGGGCAAAAGGCAGCAAACGCTTTCGCAGCGCCCTGGTGGTGTTCCAGTTTTCCATTTCGGTAGCCCTGATCGTGGCTACCTTGCTGGTGTATCGCCAGTTGCAGTTTATTCAGCACAAAAAACTCGGCTTTGACAAAAATCAGGTCATCATACTGGACGACGCCTACGCGCTGGGCGACAAGATTTACACCCTGAAAGCGCAAATGTTGCAGCTGCCGGCCGTGAAAAACGCGACCGTCTCCGGTTTCCTTCCGATTCCTTCGAACAGAAACGACCAGGGCTTTTCCAAGGTGCGCGCCATTGACAAAGACAATACAGTGAGTATGCAGCGCTGGCGTGTCGACAGCGATTACATGAACACCCTGGGGATGGAAATTGTCGCGGGGCGCGCTTTCGACCCGACCCGGGTGAGCGATAGCACGGCAGTTGTTATCAATGAAACAGCAGCGCAGCGCTTCGGATTTAAGGACCCCATCGGGCAAAAAATTTATACCCTCGACACCACATTCAAGCCGGGTGAGACGGGGCCTGACGACTACACCGAACTGACCGTCATCGGGGTGGTAAAAGACTTCCATTTTGAAAGCCTGCACGCCAATATCCGGGCGCTTTGCCTGCAATTGGGGCATTCGCAGGGGCTTGCCTGCTTCCGCTTCGAAAGCGCGGACGCCAACACGGTGCTGGCTGCTTTGGAAAAGAACTGGAAGAGCCTTTCACCCGCTCAGCCGTTCAGTTACCGTTTCCTCGACGATGCGTTCGATCGCATGTACCGCAACGAGCGGCGTGTGGGCAAAATAGCCGGTATTTTCAGTTTGCTGTCGGTGATCATTTCCTGCCTCGGGCTGTTTGGGCTGGCGGCATTTACCACCGAACAACGCACCAAAGAGATCGGTATTCGCAAAGTGATGGGCGCCAGTGTGGCGGGTATTACCCGTTTGCTGGCGAACGATTTCCTGAAACTGGTGCTGATTGCGATCGTAATCGCCACGCCCCTGGCCTGGTACGCCATGCAGCAATGGCTCGACGATTTTGCCTATCGCGCTGAAATTTCCTGGTGGGTGTTTGCCCTTGCCGGGCTGGCTGCTCTGGCCATCGCATTCCTGACCGTTAGTTTTCAAAGTATTCGCGCGGCGTTGGCCAATCCGGTCAAATCGCTCCGCAGCGAATAGTTTTTTTCACCCAGCACCGCTGTCGCCATGATCCGCAACTATTTGAATATCGCCCTGCGCACCCTTTGGAAAAACAAAATGCTTTCGGCGATCAACGTCGTCGGCTTGTCCCTTGGCCTGGCTTGTTTTTCGCTTTTGATGCTGCACATTTACGACGAGTTTTCGTTCGATCGTTTTCACCGCAATTCGGACCGGATTTTCAGGGTTTACAGGCATATTTTCCCCTTTAATGGCGAGCCGGAGTCGTCCGATCCGTACTTGCCCATGCCGCTCGGGCCGGCTATGAAAGCCGACCTGCCCGACGTGGAGCAATACGTGCGGATTTGCGACTGGGACGATCAGTTTGTGCGCTCGAACCGGTTGCTGACCGCCAGAAACATCGTGTACGCCGACCCCCAGATATTCGAGGTCTTGAATTTTCCCTTGCTTTACGGCGACCCGCACACGGCTTTGGCCGACCCCAACGGTGTGGTGTTGACGGAGCAGGCTGCGCTCGATTTTTTCGGCGAAAAAAATCCTGTGGGTAAAACCCTTGAAATAAAGGTTGCCGATGTGTTCGAGCCATTTATCGTGACGGCAGTTGTGCGGGATGTGCCGCCCAATTCCAGTATTCGGTTCGATATACTGGCCAGTTTTGACAAACACGCTGCTTCCAAATTTGGCAAAAAAGGCGTCGACAACTGGAACCGTTCCGCTTATTTCACCCTCGTGCAACTCCGGCCGGGCAGCGGGCTGCTTGCCGACAGCGCGCGGTTGCAGCAGTTTTACAACAAATACCACCCCGAAGAAGCCTCGGCTTCCGACGGCAACAACCCGCCGGCCGGCGCACCGCCGTCCTACCGACTTCAGCCGCTGGCGGCCTGGCACACCGACCCGGAAGTGGGCGGCGGCGAGGTGGCGCCCGTCAATCCGCGCTACGGCTGGATATTGCTCGGGCTCGGCAGCCTGGTGTTGCTGATTGCCTGTATCAATTTTACGACCCTTTCCATCGGTCGCTCCGCGGGCAGGGCCCGGGAAATCGGCGTGCGGAAAGTGACCGGCGCGCGGCGTTCGCAACTGGTCGGTCAGTTTCTGACGGAATCGCTTTTGTTGAGCGTGGTTTCCATGGCGCTGGCGGGGGCGTTGGTCTGGCTGTTTTTGCCCTCTTTTAACGAGTTGGTGGGCAAAAAACTGCGCTTCGACCTGTCTGTTTACCCCCAATTGGGCTGGATGCTGGCGGGCCTGACCTTGTTCACGGGTCTGGTTGCCGGCGCGTACCCTGCGCTCGTCTTGTCGGGTTTCCGGCCGGTGGAAGCTTTGAAAAGCAAGTTTCGGGTAGCGGGCTCCAATTTGTTTACCAAGAGTCTCGTCACCTTTCAGTTTGTGTTGTCGGTCGGCCTGATTGCCTGCACGTTTATCATGTTGCGGCAGCTGCATTTTTTGCAGGAAAAAAATCCGGGTTTCAACAAAGAGAACGTGCTGGTTGTCAATGCCGACGATGCCGATACGAAACGTATTTTCCCGTTGTTCAAACAGGCGCTTTCCGCACAGCCTGCAGTGGCCGGGGTCGCCTCGGCGGAGTTGGGGCTTGGAGCAAAATCCGGCTGGAGTCGCAGCGGTTTCGGTTATCAGGGGCAGCAAAAACAGGTGTATGAATATTTTATCGACCCCGAATATATGTCGGTCCTCGGGCTGGATTTGCTGGCCGGCCGCTTGTTCGACCCCGCCATTTCGGCCGATACGGTCACCTCGGTCATCATCAACGAGGCGATGATGCGCGACTTCGGCTGGACGATGGCAACCGCGCCGGGCCAGGAACTGCAAGGCTATTTTGATGACGGGAAAAATAACCCGGTCGTCATCGGTGTCGTGCGCGATTTCAATTTTATGTCGCTGCACAAGGACGTGAAGCCCATGATGTTTCACATGTTCAAGGGCTACCAGCCCTACAAGTTTTTTGTGCGGCTGCGGCCCGGGGCGCAGGCGGAAGGTATCGCTGCCGCCCGCAAGGCCTGGACGGACGCCGAGCCCAATCTGCCGTTCCGTTACACGTTCCTCGACGAGAACCTGGCTCGTTTTTACGAATCGGAGTCGCGCTGGACGACCATTGTCGGCTACGCGGGGGCTTTGGCGGTGGCGCTGGCTTGTCTGGGGCTGTTTGGTCTCGTCGCATTGGCAGCCTTGAAACGCACAAAGGAGATCGGAATACGGAAAATCCTGGGCGCCAGTGTCGTCGGCATCACCCGTTTGCTGGCAGCCGATCTGGTTCGGCTCGTTCTGATCGCCATTGCCATCGCCACGCCCGTCGCCTGGCTGGTGATGCGCCGCTGGCTGGCCGATTTTGCCTACCGCATCGAACTGGGCTGGGTCTATTTTGCCCTGGCAGGATTGAGCGCCGTGTTGATCGCCGTGTTGACCGTGAGTTTTCAAAGCATTCGCGCGGCTTTGACCGACCCGGTGAAGTCGTTGAGGAGCGAATAACGACAGGGAGCGAATGTTCGATTCCGAACGTTCAGTGTACGTTTTCGGACTTTTAAATTTTTAACAAAAATTTATAAAATTCTGAAAACAAATAAGTTACTAAATTGGCAACGGATTTGCCCCTGTTGCCGCACTGAACCCATTCATTCTCTCAGGCTATGAAAAACAATCTCCTCCTTCTGCTTCCTGTGCTGGCCCTGATCAGTCTGTTCGCCTGCCGTTCCAATCCCCAGCTCCGCGAAGAAGTGTACATGCTGCTTCCCAACACCCCGGCAGTGCATTACAGTCTGGCCGACTTGCGCAAACTCGACTGGCTGGCCGGTTCGTGGACCGGCAAGGATGCCGGCCGGAATTTTCGCATCCTCTTCCAGTTTCACGACGACCAGAGCGTCGAAGTATTCAATTTTGACGAAATGAAAGGCTCCACCATGAGCCTGCTGAGCTGGTACGAAGGCCGCTTTTACTTCGGCTCCAACCGACAGTGGGTCGTCAGCTGGATCGGCGAAAAAGACGTGCGCCTCGATCCGGCCGTGTACGGCGTGGAACCCATGACTTTTACTCGCCTCAACGATCACCAGTGGCACTGGATCCGCCACACCGTCGATGGCGACGAGGCTACGCTCCTCGAACGCTCCGAACCCATGCAGCCATGATTTTTGACAAGGGGTGACAGGTTTAGTTGGACAGGATTTACAGGGTGTTTTTAAAACTTGGGTAGAAAGTGACCGTTTCGATAAAGAGGCATAGCCCCTAACCCTCAAATACCCTTCACTTTTTACCTTCTTCGCAAGAATTTTTAAAAAAAACGTAAAAACTTAGGCAGGGGCAGCGCCCCGAAAGATTTGTAGCAAATGGTGGAGACAACAGGTACGGAGGGGCAGCGCCCCCAAAGATCATTCGTGGCGCTGCCCCACCGGGATGGATTTTTTCACAAA
>JBGAHL010000046.1:0-29009 GCA_044226205.1 Saprospiraceae bacterium | reverse complement strand
CCCCCCCCCCCCCCCCCCCCGCCACTCTATCCCCTCACTGCACCGTCACGGGTACCGTCCGTACCCCGAAGCTGCCCGATACGCGGAGCGAATAGCTGCCTTTCGGCAAATTCAACCCTTCAAACAGATAACGTTGCCTGCCGGCGCCTTGCGCAAGCGTCCGGCTATGCGCCACCCGACCAAGGGCGTCGTACAGATCCAGTTGCAAAACATCGGCCTTCTGCAAATCCACGTCCAGACCAAAGTCGCCGCCCGTTGGGTTGGGCGACACCAGCAGCAGGGCGGATGCGGCTTCTTGCACAACGCCTACCGTCACCGCGACCGTCGTGGAGTCGCTGACCGTTTTACAGGCATTGAGGGCTTGCAACTTCACGACGTAGGCGCCGCCGCCTGCGTAAATATGCGTGGGCGAAGTCTCCGTGCTGGTGCTCCCGTCTCCAAAATCCCAGAGGTACGCCGTGGCGCCCTGGCTGAGGTTGTTAAACGAATAAGCCGAGCCATTGACCGTGTAGGAAAAATCGGCCGTTGGAAACCCGAGCGCCGTCATAAGTTGCTTGGTCGTGTCGCTTCCGGCAGGATTAGTGACCACCAGCCGCACCTGTTTCAGGCCGGGCGTGGGGTAAATCACCTGGTGGGGCCCCTGGCCAAAAGCCAAAACGGGAATGGCGCCCGACCCGAACGACCAGTTGTACTCGGCGTAGTTGCCGCCCGGCTGCGCGACGAATATCAGGGTGTCGCCCCGGCAAATACTGTCGGGCAGAGCGAAAACGGCTTCCGGGGCGCTCAGGTTAAACGGCTGAATACCAATGTTATCCAGAAAAATATTGTTGCCGTAATCATTTGTCGATACGAAGCGGATCAGCACTTTTTGCCCTGCAAATTGCGCCAGATCCGCCACTTCCGTGCGCCAGTCGGCTGCTTCATTGGGCGTAAAAAAGCCGGTGACGGGGTTGGTGGTGCCGAGCTCGGGGTCGGCTTTTTCCCAAATGACGACGGGCTGGGCGTTCGGGTCGCAGGCCGGGTAAACTTCCACCCGCAATTTCTCCACATGATTGGTCAGGCGCGCATGCGCCAGATCGAAGACCAGGCCGGGAGCGGCGATATTGGTCAAATCGACGGGCAGCATTTGCAGGCCGTCCTGTTGGCCAATGCTGCCGTAGTCGAAACAGTCGATCCACACCGCGCGGGTAAAATTGCCCTGGCTCCCCGTCACGCCAGTGCTTCTTTGCCAGGTCATTGAACCATCTGGATTGATGACCGACCAGCCCGGATTGGGGAAACCCGGCGAACTGAACGATTCTGTGAAATAACTCGTCGCCGGCTGGGTGAATACCGGGATTTTGAGCCGCAGGGTGTCGTTCCATTTGAACTGGTCGGCCGGGAAACTGGCCCAAATACGCAGTTCCAGCGAGTCGTTGGTGTTCAGGTTGATGGATTGCTGGAAGGTGTGAATGTGCGCATCGCCCTCCGCCAGGGTTGGCAGGGGCTCGGAAATAGCGGGCTGGCTGTTTATTTTCAGAAAAATCTGCGCCCCCGTGATGGTTTCCAGTCCTTCGTTGCGCACCATGACGGAAATGCTCTGCTGAATGGGTCCGCAGGTAAATACGCCGTTGGGGGAGGGGTCGGTCAGGGTGCGCACACCGATATCGAAGGCTTGCTGACAATCCTTGAGTTCGCCCGGCCAGCGCAAGGCGATCGCCCGGCGGCCTTTCAGCCCGTCGTTGTCGTATGCGCCGACCGACACCCATTTTTCCGTCAGCGGATTCGTGATGGGGAAGGTGTAAGAGGGGGCCGAACTGCTGCCGATCGCCTCCATGTATTTTTGTCCGAGCAAATAAACCTGGTAGGAAAGCGTGTCTTGCAGGGGCGTCCAGCTGAGCGTCATGGAGTCGGGGCATACTTTTGCCACGGAAAGGCCAGCCGGCACGCGAACGATGTTGAAAGGCGCGGTTTCATTGCTCAGACCATTGCGGGTAATGCGCAGTCGGGCATTGGGAGTTACGAGGTTTTGCGGCACCGTCCAGTCGTAAAAATGCTGCCAGTAAGCCGGCGTTGCGATGGTCGACCAGTTTTGACCATTATAAAATTCAAGGGTAAAATCCTCGCCGGGCGCCCCGCCGTAGGCGTCCCAATGGATGCGCTCGACCTCGCCGGGTACCAGGCTTTCGCCACCGGCCGGGTACGTAATCTGCACGGAATCAGACAGATATTCCCATACCAGCCAGTAAGGCTGCGGCCCCTCGGGAATGGCGAATCCGCTTATGGCCGCCAGATAGGTTCCGGGCGTCGGGTTGTACAAAACGACCTGTTCGATGTTGTTGAGCGAATCGCGGCCGGGCGAAGCGGGGGTGTTGAGAATGCTCGGATCGGGCGAGGGGTTGAGCACGAGCGGCAGGTAAACGGTTTGTCCCGACAGCGTCGTCACTTTAAGATCCAGGTCGTTGATCAGCGATTTTGCAGCGAAAGGCTGAGCCGGCGGGTCGGGCCAAAGCAGCATGAACCGCGCTTCCCGGGTGCCCGGAGGGATGTTCATCACAACACTCGTACCCGGCTGTCCCTGATCGATTTCATAATTGTAAAAACGCGTTTCTTTCAACAGGTTCCAGGCCCGCCAGGCATTCACCTGACCGAAACCATATTCGTAATCGGGGCCGGCATTGCCCAGGTCGGTCGCGGTGTTGAGCAAGGCGGCTTTCAGCATGGCCGTGTTAGGCGCCTGATTGGTCAGCTGTTTCCAGGCCTGGGTGAGTTGAGCGAGGCATCCCACGATGCCGGGCGATGCGCCCGAGGTGCCGCCGAAGATGATGTAGGCATGGTTGGGGGCGGTCGAGTTTTGTTCGGTGCCGTTGGCGGCAATGTCGGGTTTCAGGCGGCCGTCGGCTGCCGGGCCGCGGCTCGACGTGGGATCGAGGGAGCCGTCGGGCCGCAAATTGGCGGTAGCAATCACGTTTTTGGCAATCTTGTGACCGCCCGTGATCGTGCCCCAAACGGGACCGGCCCCGTAGCCGCAATTGTCGGTGCCCCGGTTGCCGGCGGAAAACACGTGGATCAGCGTCGGATGCTGGGTGATCTGTTGATCCACCGTCTGGGCATTCAGGTTGTAGCCTTCGTTGCAGCCCTCGGAGTAGGAGGAGTTCGTGATCGTCACGTTTTCATTGAGGTGAAGCGACAGCGTCGCGTCCTGAAAACCGGCGGTGTAGGCGATCACTTTGATGTTGGCGCCTGCTGCCATGCCTTGTTTGGACGGGTCGCGGTTGCCGGCGGCGCCGAGCACGCCCGTGACGCCGTCGGCATGCTGATCGGCGCCATCGTCGGCGGTCAGGTTTTGCAGGCGCCCCTGAAAATCGATGTGCGGGCCGACGAGACCATCGTCGCGCACGAGCACCGTGACGCCCGAGCCGTCGAATTGCAAGCCGTCGGCGCCAGCCCGATCGAGCAGGTTGGAGCGGTGCAGCGAGCGCCCGCGGGTGTCGTCGGGCACGGGTGGGGCAGGGGCGATGTCGATGTACTGCACGAAAGGAAGCGCCGCCGCTTCCCGAATGCGGTCCATCGGAATACGGGCCAGCAGCCAGCCGTTCTGGTTGCCTTCCTCGAGCACGGTCAGGCCGTTTTGGCGGCAGGCATCGGCGCCCTCGGCAATGGTGAGGTGGGGGTAGATTTGTATCTGCACGATCAAACCTTCCGGGTGCAGCGCCCAGTCGGGGTAGGGCGGCTGTTGCAGGTTGCGGCTCATTTTCCAGTCGGTTTCCACGGCATTTATGCTGCGAATACCTTCATTTTTCAAAAGCGCAAGATCAAAACCGGCCGGCAGGCTGAGGAGGTAGCCCCCAAAATCGACGTAGCCGATAAAAACGACGCCCGCTGCCTCCAGGCGGCCGCGCTGGGCGCTGAGCAGGATGGCATCGCTTTGGCAAAAGCGGACGTATCGCCCATTGGCCAGTTCATCGGACGCGGGAGCCAGAGGCGCCAGATCGATGTTGTCGGCAAACCAGACCGGCCCTTGTTCGAAACGAACAGGCGGGCGTGTGTTTTGGCTGATAGCGGGGGTGAAACACAGCAACAGACACAAATAGACAAGGTAATTTTTCATAGAAAAACAGATTCGGTTTGATCGAAAAAAAGGCCGGACACGTCGGAGAAATCACAAATTTGGCAACTTATTCCCGCGGATACCGTTTCTTGCCCGAGCCTCAAAAATAAGACTGTATTTTTCGGGATGATCGACCCTATTGTCTGGATTACATTTATCATACTGGTTTTGGGCCTGATGGCCCTCGATTTGGGTATTTTTAATAAAAAGGCCCATATTCCGAGCGCCGGCGAAGCCTTCGTGTCGACGATCGTCTGGGTGGCGCTCGCGCTGGCTTTCTGTATCTTCATCTACTTCGCATACGAGCACAAATGGCTTGGCCTGGGGCTTTACGAGTACGAACCCATGGATGGTCGTACCGCGGCGATTAAATACCTGACGGGCTATCTGCTCGAAGAGGCGTTGAGTGTGGACAACCTGTTCGTCATGGCCCTCGTATTTGCCCAGTTTCGCGTGCCCAAAAAATACCAGCACCGGATTTTGTTCTGGGGGATTCTGGGTGTGCTGGTGTTCAGGGGTATTCTGATCGGTGTGGGTATTGCCCTGGTGCATTATTTCACTTGGCTGTTTTACTTTTTCGGCTTGCTGCTGCTCTGGTCGGCCTTTAAAATGTGGCGACAGGGAGAAGACGCCCATCAAGACCTGAACGATCACGGCATCGTGCGTTTTGTCCGCCGTTTTTACCCGGTGACGACCAGTTACGAGGGCGGCCATTTCTTTACGATTGAGAACGGCCGAAAGGCGGTAACCCCCATGTTCGTGGCCCTGCTCATCATCGAGACGACCGATATTCTGTTCGCCTTTGACTCGGTGCCGGCGGTTTTTTCCATTACGACCGACCCGTTTCTGGTGTTTTCATCCAATATTTTCGCCATTCTGGGACTGCGTTCGCTGTATTTCGTGCTGGCCGATATTCTCGATCGTTTCGAGTATCTGAAATACAGTTTGATCGCCATTCTGTTTTTTATCGGGATCAAAATGATGCTGATTCCGCAGAAAATTCACCTGCCGGAAATCGCTTCACTGCTGGTTATCGGGGTTTTATTGTTAGGAGGTGTCATTGCGTCGCTGAGCTTGCGAGGGCGTCGTGAAATTTGATTTTTTTTAGGCATAAAAGTTGGAGGAAATGACGAAGCGCCTATTTTTGTACTTGTTCGGACAACAATTCGATGTTTAAAGCGCCCGAACATCTTCATTTCCAAACTTTCACCAACATCCTAAAATCGCTTTTGCCATGAAACATTGGGAAAAAAGCAAAAAAGACCACCGCCAAGACAACGAACGCCAGTTCATGCAAGAATCCCACAAAAAGAAAAAACTCAAACCCGTCGAAAAGTCGAAATATAGGTTGAGAGCCTCGTTCGACGACGGGCTGGATTCTTAAAGAAAAAAAAGCGCCGCTCCTGACATCAGGAGCGGCGCTGCTGTTTTGAAGGGTGTTTTAACCCGGCAAATCCGGTTTTCAGTTTTTATCGATGGCATCGAGCAGGCGGTTCAGATCGCCGTCGTTGTTGAATTTGAGGGTGATCTGGCCTTTGCCTTTCGCGTCGCGTTTCAGCACAGCCTTGGTGCCGAAAAACGCGCTGAACTGGTCCTGAATCTGGCGCAGAGGCTCGGGCAGGCGGTTGTCCGGTTTGGCTTTTTTGCTGCCTTTGCTTTCGTGGTATTTTTTCACCAGATCCTCCACGGCGCGCACCGAAAGGCCGTCGCGGCGGATTTGAGCCAGGGCCGAGAGCTGGAAGGCGCGGTCGTCGTCGACACCAGCCAGGGCTTTGGCGTGGCCCAGCGAGATGTCGCGCAGTTGAAGCGCTTCTTTCACATCCACCGGCAGGTGCAGCACGCGCAGGTAGTTGGTGATGGTACTGCGTTCTTTGCCCACGCGTTCGGACAGGTTTTCGTGGGTAAGCTGGAACTCGTCGATGAGGCGCTGGTAGGAAGTCGCCACCTCGATTGGGTTGAGGTCTTCGCGCTGGATGTTTTCGATGAGCGCCATTTCCAGCATTTCCTGGTCGTTGGCGAGGCGCACGTAGGCCGGCACTTCGGACAGGCCGGCGATTTTGGACGCGCGGTAGCGGCGTTCGCCGGAGATGATCTGGTAAGCGTCGGGGCCCAGGCGGCGGACGGTGAGCGGCTGGATGATGCCGTGCACCTTGATGCTGTCGGCCAGTTCGCGCAGGGCGATGTCGTCAAACTTCTTGCGCGGCTGATCGAGGCTGGCCTGAATCTGATCGAGCGGCAGCATGGCGACCGCCGTGGCGAGTTCGCGGACGACTTCCTGCGGGTTGTCGTGCACGGCTTGTTCCAGTTCTGCGGGGTTGGCGAGCAAGGCCCGGATTCCTTTTCCGAAATCGGCCTTGTTGAGTTTTTTCGTTGCAGTAGCCATTGTCATGATCAATTTTGGTTGCGCCGCAAAAACTCGTCGGCAAGGTTAAAGAAATTGGTTGCGCCTTTGCTGCCCACGTCGTAAAGGGCGACGGGGACGTGTTGCATAGGGGCTTCTGCCACGCGGGCGTTGCGGTGAATGATCGTCTCGTACACGTAGTCGTTCGAGCTGTTGCGCACCTCTTCCACGATGGCGTTGGCGAGGCGGAGGCGGCTGTCGTACATCGAAATGATGAGGCCTTCGACCAGCAGTTTGGGATTGTAACCCTGTTTGACCAGTGCGATCGTGTTTTTCAGTTTGGCGAGGCCTTCGAACGAAAACATCTCGCATTGCACGGGAATCAGCACCGTGTCGGCCGCCACGAGGGCATTGACCGTGATGAGGCCGAGCGAGGGCAGGCAGTCGATGAAGATGTAATCGTAATCTTCGCGCAATTTGCCCACCATTTCGCGCAGGATGTACTCGCGTTTGGGTTTGTTGACCAGTTCCACCTCTGCGCCTACCAGGTTGATGCTGGCCGGCAAAAGACTGAGATTGGGAGTCTCGGTCGGCAGGATAGCCTGTCGCGGATCGACGCCATTGACCAGGCAATCATACAAACTGGTCGTCTGGTCGCTGGTGATAATGCCGACGCCAGAGGAGGCGTTGGACTGCGGGTCGGAGTCGATCAGCAGCACTTTTTTTTCCAGGATCGCCAGCGAAGCGGCGAGGTTGATGGCGGTAGTGGTTTTGCCGACGCCGCCTTTCTGGTTGGCGATGGCGATGATCTTGCCCATTTTTTCGAAAGAGGATGTATGCATGAGGTGGCTGGTTTTAAAAACCGGTAGATAGGCAAAAACGAGTGCTTTTTTTGTCAGTTTTGGCGTTTTTGAAGGAGCATAGCCGAAGTTCTGTGACTGAAAAAAGGTAAAAAATGGCGAAAAAAGAACCGTTTTTGACCCGGTGAGAAAATCCCGAACATGCTCTTAAATTTCAAGAGTGCCGCCGATGTTCATCAGCAGCAGTTCGCGGCCTTTGTCTGCAAATGCAGCCTGTGCGGCTTCGTGGTCTATTTTGATAAAACCGAAGGAGTCGTAATGACAGCCGACGACCCGCTGGCAGTGCAGGAATTCGCTGGCGATCACGGCATCGTGGTAATCCATGGTGAAATTGGACCCGATGGGCAACACGGCCAGGTCGAGGGGTGGACAGCTCATCGGGATCAGTTGCATATCGAGGGTGAGCGCTGTGTCGCCGGCGAAATACACGCAGCCCTCGGCGGTGTCGAACACAAAACCGGCCGGCTCGCCGGCGTAGCTGCCGTCGGGGAAGCTGCTGCTGTGCACGGCATTGACCATTTTGACCCGCCCGAAATCGAAATTCCACCAGCCGCCTTTGTTCATGGGGTGGGCGCGGAGCCCTTTGGCGTTGTAATGCGCATAAATTTCCCAGATTCCTACGATCAGCGCGTCGGGGTTGTTGCGCGCCACGGTTTCGAGGTCGGCGATGTGGTCGCTGTGGCCGTGCGTGGGGAAAATGTAGTCGCAACGCAGGCTGTTTACGTCGATGCCGGACGCCAGCGGATTGCCGCTGACGAAAGGATCGATCAGGATCCGACGGCCGCCGGTTTCGAGCAAAAAGCAGGAATGTCCGTAATAAGTAAGGCGCATGGTGGATACGGGTTTGGCACAGCAGCGGCAAGGCTCCGTGCCGCTTTAACTGCCCTGCAAAGATACCCGTGGAACATTGGAAAAGTCGTGGAACAATTGCGGAAGTTATCCGCTTCTTTTCCACAGGTTGCTAACAGGTTTTCACCGGTCGCCAACATTCGAGACCTGTTGAATATCGGGCAAAAACTAAGTATTTAACCGATACGGACACTTCCCGGCAGTCTCCCAAAAATCCCCTATTGCCTTATTAACCAGTCAAAAAGGAAAAAAGCAAACGGCTTTTCAACCGACCTTTGCCCCCATGAAACGGTTTTTGCCTCTGCTTTTGCCCCTGTTCCTCGCCTGTGGAAAACCTCCGTCGGCCAACGACTCTCGCACCGTCTTCCGTTACAACCAACACAACCCGATCACCTCGCTCGATCCTGCTTTTGCCCGCACCCAAAACAACATCTGGGCCGTGGAAAGCCTGTTCAACGGGCTGGTTCAACTCGACGACAGTTTGCAGGTGCAACCCGCGCTTGCCCGCCGCTGGACGATCTCACCCGACGGCCTTACCTACCGTTTTTTGCTGCGCAACGACGTGTTTTTTCACGACGACCCCTGCTTCCCCGGCGGCCAGGGCCGCCGCATGACGGCTTCCGACGTGGTGTTCAGTTTTCAACGCCTGCTCGATCCCGACTGGCCCAAGCCGGGGTCCTGGATATTCGCCGGCCGGATCGACCCTGATTCGGCTTTCGTTGCCGAAAACGACTCGGTTTTCGTGCTGCGCCTCAACGCGCCTTTTCAGCCCATGCTGCAAATCCTGACCATGCAATACGCCTCGGTGGTGCCGCGCGAAGCCCTTGATGCCTATGGCCGCGATTTCCGCCGGCACCCCGTAGGTACCGGCCCTTTTCGGCTCAAAATCTGGGTGGAAAACCAGGCGCTGGTCGTGGTGCGCAACCCACGCTATTATGAACGCGACGCCGCCGGCCAGCCTTTGCCCTACCTCGACGCCGTCAAAACGACGTTTATCGGCGACCGGAAAACGGCCTTTCTTGAATTTAAAAAAGGGAAACTCGACTACCTGTTCGGGCTGGAAAGTTCTTACGTCAACGAGTTGCTTACCCCTGACGGTGAATTAAAACCCGGGCTTGCCGACGACTGTTATTTTATCAAAAATCCTTACCTGAACACCGAGTATCTGGGCATCCGCTTTGATTCTTCTTTTCAAAACCCGCTCAAAATCAGGAAAATACGCCAGGCGCTCAATTGGGGCTTCGATCGCTCCCTGATGTTGCGCACCCTGCGCAACGGCGTGGGCCGGCCTGCCAGTTCGGGCTTCACCCCGCGGGGGCTTCCCTCGTTCGACGACCGCGAAGTGGCGGGCTACCATTACGACCCCGCCCGTGCCGCCCGACTGCTGGCCGAAGCCGGCTTTCCCGAAGGCAAGGGCCTGCCACCCATCACGCTGCTGTGCAGCCCCGACTACCTCGACCTCTGCACCTTCATCGTGCGGCAATGGGAGGACCTGGGCCTGCAGGTGAAGGTGGAAGCCACCGAAACCGCCACCCTGCGCGAACGCATGCGCAACGGTCAGGCGCCTTTTTTCAGGGGCTCCTGGATCGCCGATTACCCCGATGCGGAGAGTTTTCTGACCTGTTTTTATTCAAAAAACGGGGCTCCGCCCAATTACACCGGGTTTGAAAACGGGGAATTCGACCGGCTGTACGAGGCTTCGCTCGGCGAAACGAACGATCAAAAAAGGTTTGCCCTGTACCGCGACATGGAGCGCCTCCTGATCGAGGAGGCCCCGGTCGTCTTTTTGTTTTACGATGAAACCGCCCAGTTCGCCCGAAAAGGGGTGGAGGGCCTGCCGCGCAATGCCATTGGCTTGCTCAGTTTGAAAAAAGTAAAAGTGCCGCGGCGCTGATTATTAGACTTGCCGCTTGCAGCCGATCAAGTCGCATCGCAACAAGTCTATTTCAGCAACGTCACCTCGCCGTGCGATTTCATCCCGTCGACCGTGGCTTGCCAGATGTACACGTCGGCCGCGCAGGGCGTGCCGTAAATGGTGCCGTCCCAGCCCTCGTTGGGGTCGATACTTTCGTAGACGATCTCTCCCCAACGGCTGTACACGCGCAACAGGAAAGCCTCGGGTTTGCACTGAAAAATCAGTTTGAATTTGTCGTTGGTGCCGTCGTTGTCGGGTGAAAAGGCCGTGGGCACCTTTTTGCTGTCGAGCGGCGTGACCAGCACTTTACGGGTCGTCGACTGGGTGCAGAATCCAAATTTGGCACTTCTGGTGATGGTATATTCCCCGGCATCGGAATAACAAATTTTACCGGAATGTACCGGATCGGGCTCGCCGCCAGTGATGTCCATGACGTACATCGCGCCCGGCGTGGGGTCTGGGAGCGTGATCTGGATACATTCTCCCGGACAGATCGTGTCGGCAGAAAGCGTAAAGTCCGTATCGAGTTCGAAGCAGGGAATGAACGTCTGCGCGTTCTGGTCTTGCGGCTGGAAGGTGGGCAATTGCGCCGTGTTTTGATCGGTTTCCTCGGCCGGGACACCGTTGCTGACGACGGGTGTTACATTTTTGATCGTGAGGGTGACCGCCGCCGGGCAACAGCCGGGGATGTTGCCGTTGGGTTCGGTCTGGATCAGCCAGCTGTCGTAATCGCCGTTGCGTCTGGCCCAACCGCAGGCGCTGAAACCCGAAGGAGACTGGCGCAGGCGGCGCAGAACGTCCTCCTCGCCATTGGTGCGGTATTGATTGGCAAGCAGCACGATATCGCCTGAAAGGTCGATTTTGAACAGGATGCCGGCATTGCCCAATGGCTGCTGGTTGCTCCCGCCGAGGGTCAGCAAAAACTGATCGCCGGGCAGATGCAACAGATCCCGGGGCGTCAAGTCTTCGCCGGGCAGTTCGTAGGTTTTCGACCAGCGAACTGCGCCGCTGCCGTCGATTTCCGTGAGCCAAAGTTGGAATTTGCCGTTGCCGAAGCCATTGGAATAGCCCGAAAGCAGCAGCCGATCCTGTGTGGTATTGGTGACCTGACTCAGGCCATCCTGCCCGCCGGGCGAACTGAAATACCGCACCGGGCCGCTCAGCGCACCCGCAGGGCTCAGTTTGGCCATCCAGCCGTCGGCCTGATTAAAGCCGGGACTCATGGCGCCCACACAATACAGGAAGCCGTTGGCGTCTTCGTACACATCTTCGAGCGTGCAGATGCCTGGCAATTCCAGCTGGTTGGACCATTCACGGTTGCCGTTCTCATCGATTTTGATCAAAAACGGGACTGTCAGGTTGGTAAGGTCTGATTTTCGGACGCCCAAGAGCAGGTATTTGCCATCGCTCAACGGGCGGATTCGGTAAAAACCCGCCGCGTTTGCAGCGGCAGGCGCCCATTTTGCCCAGATCAAGGCCCCGTCGGGTGCTACTTTCATCCAGCCCGACCGGTCCGAGCCGGTCCAGACCAGCAGCAAATTGCCGTCGCCGGCAACGATCACGTCGTTGAACTCGCCGGTTGCCGCCACGGGGTAGGTTTTGGACCAAAGCAGCTCGCCTTTTTCATTGCACAACTGCAGCAAAGGATCCAGTACCTGAAAATTCGGCGACTGACCGGACGAGCCAGCCAGGGCAATTTTTCCGTCGGGGAAAACAGCCAGGCTATTGGCCAGGTCGGCGTCGATGTCGTATGTTTTTTGGAAAAAATTTTGTGCAAAAATCACCTGCGTAACAAGCAGGAACGCACTCAAGGCGGGCAGCCGGCGTGGGCAGAACATGGGATGGGTGGATTGGTTTGTGTGGCGAAAATAGCGCCCCCGCTGTGAAACCTGCGTTATTTAACGCACGGCTCCAACCCCTTCGGCCCGTGCCGCATGGTAGGCCTCCAGCAGGCGCCGGGCGCCGGCCAGGTTGTCGTACTGTTCGGTACAAAGCCGGCGGGCGTTGTCGCCGATCTGCGCCAGGGCAGCCCCTTGTTCGTAGCACCAGGCGATGGATTCGGCAAATTCAGCGGGCGTATCGGCCAGCAAAGCTTCTTTTTTATGCCGCGCAGCGATGCCTTCCATGCCGATGCGGGTCGAAAGGGCGACTTTGCCCAGCGCCATGCCTTCAAGGATTTTTGCACGCATGCCGCCGCCCGACAGCAGGGGCACCACCATCAGCGAATGTTGATTGATAAATCCCGCGGCGCTTTCCACTTCTCCGTGCACCACGACGCGGTCGTGCGCCAGCCGGCGCAGCCATTCGGGCGTGTTGCGGCCGGCAATGTGGAACGTCAGTTCGGGGAAACGCGGCGCCAGCAAGGGCTGCCAGACCTCGTCGAGGAACCAGCGCAGCCCTTCGAGGTTGGGCATCCAGTCGAGCGAACCGATAAAAGAAAGGCTCAGCGGTCGTTGAAAACTCGCCGGATCGGGCTGATAATCACGCGAATCGAGGCCGATGGGCGTCGCCACGGCCGGTTTGCGGAGCCCCAGGCGGCGGAAGTGCGCCACGTCGCGTTCGGTGATACCGGCCAGCAGGTCGTAGGCCGCGAGTTGTTCGATCTCGTATTTTTTCAGCCGCGGGGTGATGCGCTCGAGGTACCATTTTTTCACGGGGTTGCTGTTGGCGGCAACGCGCTCCCAGATTTCGTGCTCCACGTTGTGGGCGCGCAGCACGACGGTAGCGCGCGAATTTTCCCGGATAATGGGGATGTACGGGGCCAGGTAAAGCGTTTCGAGTTGCACGACGTCGAACTGCTCTTCGCGGAGCAATTCCCGGAGGCGTTCGGCAAATGCCGCGTGTTCGAACCGCTCGATATGGTAGGAACGGTCGGACAGCAAATTGCGCAGCGCCGCGACGGGCCGGATATGGTTGTCGACCGGCACGGAGTGTACGGCGCTGTAATGCGCGAAATGTTCCAGCGACACGGCGCCCGTATCGACACGGTGTTTGCTGGTGTTCATGGCCAGCAGCGTGACCTCGCAGCCCAGATCGGCAAGCGCCCGGGCCAGGTAACTGATGGCTATACTTTCCCCGTCTTTAACGGGGTACGGAAATTTTTTACAAAGTTGGAGGACTCTCATTGTCGTTTTGAAACGGATTAGGTCTGATCAGGGGCGATTTGGCAAACGGCAAAATTAGTTTTCAAATATTTGTCGAAGCCTGATAAATCGTCAGAGTTTTGATTTTTATTTTGGCAAACGGGGTTTTTGATAAAACAATCCTTTTTTTTGAATTAAGCCGGAACATACCCGGCACTGGTGCGGCTTTTTTCGACCTTTGCGGTTCCGAACATCGCCACACACATCGTATCGACACTATGGTTCTGCAAGCCACCGATATTCACAAGTCTTTTGGTCAGTTGCACATTCTGAAAGGGGTCAATTTCAGTGTTCAGCGCGGCGAGATCGTCAGTATTGTCGGTCGCTCGGGCGCCGGAAAGAGCACTTTGCTGCACATCCTCGGCACGCTCGACCAGGCGGATCAAGGCTCGTTGATGGTACGCGACACCGACCTCGGCCGACTGGGCGCCCGTCAGCTGGCGGCGTTTCGCAACCGGCACATCGGGTTTGTGTTCCAGTTTCACCACCTGCTGCCCGAGTTTACGGCCCTCGAAAACGTGTGCATTCCCGGCTATATCGCCCGCCGACCGGTCACGGAAGTGCGCCGCCGCGCCGCGGAATTGCTGGACTATCTGGGCCTTTCGCAACGCCTCGAACACAAACCAACCCAGTTGAGCGGTGGCGAACAACAACGCGTGGCCGTGGCCCGCGCCCTCATCAACCAGCCGGATCTTCTGCTCGCCGACGAGCCTACCGGCAACCTCGACAGCGCCGCGGCCCAGGATATGCACCAGCTGATTCGTCGCTTGCGCGACGACTACGGGCAGACCTTCGTCATCGTCACGCACAATCAGGAACTGGCGGCCTTGTCGGACCGCACCGTGGAGATGCGCGACGGTCTGATCGTGTCGCAGTGACGGGGAAATTTCACACCGGGCATGTCAAAGAAAATTTCAAGTTCTTTGTGCCAAACTTTTTTGGCACAAAACCTCAACGATGAGCCCCCGGTATTTGCTGCTTTTTGGCCTGTTTTTTTTCGCTGCCTGTTCTGCTTCCCGTGAGGCAAAATCGCCGGCGCTGCCTCCCGTATTTTCCGAACGCCCCAAAAATATCATCCTCCTCATCGGCGACGGGATGTCGGTGGCGCAGGTGTCGGCAGGTCTTTACTGGAGTGGTGTGGGCAAATCGGTTTTTGAACGTTTCCCGATCGTCGGTTTTCACAAAAGCTACTCGCACAACGATCTGATCACCGATTCGGCAGCGGGCGCGACGGCTTTTGCCTGCGGCGAAAAAGCCGACAACAACGCCGTCGGGGTGTTGCCGCCCGACAACCAGCCCTGCCAGACCATCCTTGAAGACCTTGACGCGCGGGGCTGGGCCACAGGCATGCTGGTCACCTGCTCGGCCACGCATGCCACGCCGGCGGCATTTATCGCGCATGTGGATATTCGGGCTTTTACGGAAAAGATCGCTCTGAGTTATTTGCAAACCACCCTCGACTGCTTCGTCGGCGGCGGGGAGGATGCTTTTAATGCCCGGCCCGATCGCCGCAACCTGGAAGACTCGCTGAAACAGCGCGGGTACGTGATCCGCCGCAGCGCTTCCTTCAAACGCCTTCCGCTCGACGGCTCCCGGCCGTTCATGGTTTTTACCGCCGGCTACGAACCCGGCACCGCTTCGGCCGGCCGGCATTATTTGCCCGATGCCACCCGAATCGCACCGCCTTTCCTTTCCTTGCGCAGCGAAAAAGGCTTTTTCCTGATGGTCGAGGGCAGCCAGATCGACTGGGCCTGCCATGCCAACGACAAAAACTGGCTTCGCGCCGAACAACTTGATTTCGAGGCAACTGTACGAGCGGCGCTCGATTTTGCGGCCACCGACGGGCAAACCCTGGTGCTCGTGACCGGCGACCACGAATGCGGCGGCCTCTCGCTCAATGCCGAGTCGGGCAACAGGCGCGGTTTTGCCCCCGTTTTTTCCGAAAGACTGCATACGGGCGTGCTGGTGCCTGTTTTCGCTTACGGCCCGCGGGCCGAACTTTTCTCCGGCATTTATGAAAACACCGCCCTGCACGAAAAAATGTACGAGGCTTTGGGACTGAAAGAGTAGCGCCTTCTACCTTTGAACGTCAATTCATCTTTTCAATCGTTAAATCCCACAATCGCACCTCCATACCATGCGTCAAAAGATAGTAGCCGGCAACTGGAAAATGAATAAAACCCTCGAAGAAGGGCTCGAACTGATCAAAGCCGTACTGGACAAGTCGGAAAAACCGAAAGGCGCCGTGGTGTTTGCCACGCCGTTTATTCATCTGAAAGACGCCGCCAAACTGCTCAAGGTTCGTCGCGGGTTCCACCTGGCCGCCCAGAACTGCCATCACGAGGAAAAAGGCGCGTACACCGGCGAGGTGTCGGCAGATATGCTGGTGTCGGCGGGCGCCGAATACGTAATTATCGGGCACTCGGAGCGCCGGCAGTATTTTAAAGAAAGCAATGCCCAACTGGCTCAAAAGGTCAACCTCGCGTTGTCGCGCAACCTCCGCCCCATTTTCTGCTGCGGCGAACCGCTGGCTGTACGCGAAGAAGGCCGCCACGTGGCTTATGTCGCCAAACAATTGAAAGCCAGTTTGTTCCACTTGTCGGAAACACAATTCCGGCAGGTTGTGCTGGCCTACGAACCCATCTGGGCGATCGGTACGGGCCGCACGGCCAGCAGCGCGCAGGCGCAGGACATGCACGCCGCGATCCGCACCCTTATTGCCAAAAAATACGGGAAGGCCGTGGCCGACGACACCTCGATCCTGTACGGCGGATCGGCCAACGCCCAAAACGCTTCGGAACTGTTCAGTCAGCCGGATGTGGATGGCGGCCTGATCGGCGGCGCCTCCCTGAAACCCGATGATTTTGTGACGATTATCAACGCCATGTAGGCCAACAACATGAGTCACGAATTTCTCCAGTTTCTCTACGAGCTCTCGCAAAACAACAACCGCGACTGGTTCGAAAAGAACAAGGCCCGTTACGAAGCCCAGGTTAAAAAGCCCTTTGCCCAACTGGTCGGGCATTTGATCGAGCGCATCCGCACTTTCGACAGCGCTTATGAAAATCTTCAGCCCAAGGATTGCGTCTTCCGTATTTACCGCGACACGCGTTTTTCAGCCGATAAAACGCCTTACAAAACCCATGTGAGCGCCGTATTTGTCCCCAAAGGCAAACGAACCATGGAGGATATGGCCTACCCGGGCTACTATTTTCAGATTGAATACGGCAGTTTGTCGATCGGCGGCGGCGCCTATTTTTTGGACAAACCCGCCTTGCATCAGGTTAGGACCGCCATTTTGCAGGACACCGCCAGGTTTCACCAACTTGTTGAAAACAAGGATTTTGTGAAAAAATATGGCGCCTTGCAGGGCGAAAAAAACAAGGTGATGCCTCCAGAATTCAAGGAAGCGGCCAAAACCGAACCCTTGCTGTACCACAAGCAATTCTATTTCATGGCCGAACTTGACCCTGAACTCAGCCTGCGCCCCGATTTCCCCGATTTTGTCGCCGACTATTTCCGCACGGCGCAGCCTTTGAATGAGTTTTTCAGGCAGGCGCTCAAAGCAGGCTGAACCGCGGGCGGCTCAGTTTTTGGGGTATTTCCGAACGTAATTCAGCACGGGGTCGCGCCCGTTGCGGAAGTCGTCGAAGCTCGGCTCGATCACCTTGTCGGGTTCGAGCGCGGGCGGATTGCCGTCCATAATGCGCATAAAACGGGTGGAATGGACCACTTTCAGGCCGGAATTGGGCAGGCCGAACGAACGAACTTCACCATAGTGGTTCGGCTTTTCCGCCGGCGCATCTCCGACCAGCGTTGCCTTGGTGCCATTTTGAAAAACCGTGGCGATCTGAACGGCCGATGAGAAGGTGTACAGGTTGACGGCGACAAACAAACGCTCCGCTTTATTGATTTCGGGCAATTCGGACAGGCGCTTGGCAAAATTGATGCCGTCGGACGCAGCGCCGCCGTTGTTGAAACGCAGGTCGAAAAACAGCTTGGCATCGGGATGCATTTGCATCAAATTGACAATGGAATCGGCCAGCGGCTGGAACGGGGGCAATTGCTCGGCTGTGAGGGAGTCGCCGCTGGCAAGCGCTATTTCGCGACTGGTGCAGCGGTTGTACTGTACGTACACCACCTTTTCATTTTCAAGCCATTGCATATAAAACAGATATTGCAGGGGCTGCCAACGCAAGTCGGGATCTTTGGGCTGAATTTGTGCGGGCTGCATGTCGGCCTGGTTGGAGGGATCGATCGGAAACACCCGAATGTTTTGCAGTTTGCCGGGTTGATCTTCGTAGGTGAGCAGCAAGGTGTCGCTGTTGCTCACGCCCGCTTGCCGGAACGCCGAGGGAAAACGAAACCAGTTCAGGCCGTCTTTGTGCAGGCAATATTTGTTCTCGATACCCACGTAACGGCCCACTTTTTCGAGGGCTTTTTCGGTGTCCAGGCCGTTTATTTTGACAATTTTTTTGCCCAAAATGCTTTTAAACCGCTTGGTGGTGCCACTGACGTACACGCCGTCGCTGTACCAGCCGAGGCCCAGCGGGATCGGGCTGCTTTTTTGCAACAGCGGAATCAGGTCGAGGCGGGTGTGGGCATCGCCCGGCGCCGAGAGGATGGCCTGCAATTCCAGCGCGATGTCGAGATCGCTGCGGCCTTCGAGGTGTTGTTCCAGATCGTTCAGGCTGCGCTGAAATTGTTCCGAATAGGGGCGCGTATTGAACAGCGGATGCCGGGCCGGCAGGGTCGTGCGCAGGTATTCGATATCGGCGCGCCAGCGCTCGGGCGTCATTTGAGCCTGGCAAAAGGTGGCGACAAAGGAAAGAACGATAACGGTGATGTTTTTCATGGCTTGAATAATGCCCCGGCAGCGCCAAACCTGGTGGGTTGGCGCTGCCGGAGACAAACTTTTACGGTTGTAAAAAGTATGCTTTCAGGTACAGTTAAATAAATCTTTTCGATTGATTTTCAGCTACTTCGATCGGTTGGTTGTGCGGTCTGGCGCTGCTGGCGCAAGATTTAAAACCAGCCTGTTTTTTTCTTCCGCGAGGTAGTGCTGCGTCCGCCCAGTCCGAGCACGCCCAGCAAACCACGGGCAAGGCCGGTAGCAAGCGTTCGGCCGAACTGGCGGGCGGCGGGATTTTCGAGCACTTCCTCGAACACGGATTTTTCCTCCTTGCCGCTCGAGCGCTGCTGTTGTTGCGGGGGCGCCTGTGTCGGTTGGGCCTGGGCCACTTCCTGAATTTTTTCCATCAGGATCTCGTAGGCGCTTTCGCGATCGACCACCTGGTTGTATTTGCGCACCAGATCCGAGCGGTTGATGATGTTGTCGATCTCGACCGGCGTCAGCACGTCCATGCGGCTTTCCGGCGCGCGCATGAGGGTGTGCGCCAGCGGGGTCGGGATGCCTTTTTCATTCAAAACGCTCACGATGGCTTCGCCGATACCAAGGTTGGTCAGCAGGTCTTCGGTCTGATACCACTTGGTGATCGGGTAGTTTTCGGCTGCCAGTTTGATGGCTTTGCGGTCTTTGGCCGTGAAAGCGCGCAGCGAATGCTGGATTTTCAAACCCAGCTGGGCCAGGATGCTTTCAGGTACGTCGGCGGGGTTTTGAGTAATGAAATAGATGCCGATGCCTTTGGAGCGGACCAGTTTGATGATGGCCTCGAGTTGTTGCATCAGGGCGGCGGAGGCTTCCTGAAAGACCAGGTGGGCTTCGTCGATGAAGATGCAAAGCTTGGGCTGCTCCACGTCGCCTTCTTCGGGGAAGGAAGCATAAATCTCGGCCAGCATTTGCAACATAAAGGTACTGAACAGTTTAGGCCGGTCCTGGATGTCGGTCAGGCGTACGATGCTGACCATGCCGCGTCCGTTTTCGTCGATGCGGGCGAGGTCTTGCACGTCGAAGGAGATTTCGCCGAAGAAAGTTTCGGCACCCTGTTGTTCCAGTTCCACCACCTTGCGCAGGATGGTGCCGGCGGTGGCGCTGCTGAACTGGCCGAACTCGGCTTCGATGGCTTCCTTGCCTTCATTGCCGAGGTATTGCAGCACTTTTTTGAAATCTTTCAGGTCGAGCAGGGGCAGGTTGTTGTCGTCGCAATATTTAAACACGACCGACACCACGCCGCCCTGGGTATCGTTGAGCCCGAGGATGCGGCTGAACAAAACCGGGCCGAATTCGCTCACCGTGGCGCGCAGGCGGGCGCCTTTTTCGCCGGAAAGGGTCAGGAATTCCACCGAGTTGCCGGTGGGGTGCCACGAGATGCCGATTTTGCCCGCGCGGTCGGTGATTTTAGGGTTGTCGGTGCCCGGCATGGCGATACCCGAAAGGTCGCCTTTGATGTCCATCAACAACGAAGGAACCCCGTTGGCAGCGAGTTGTTCGGCAATCGCCTGGAGGCTTTTGGTTTTGCCGGTACCCGTCGCGCCGGCGATGAGGCCGTGGCGGTTCATGGTGCGCAGGGGCACTTTTATTTGGAGGCCCTGGATGGCCTGCCCGTCGAGCATGGCGCCGCCGAGTACGATGCTGTTGCCGGAAAAAGTGTAGCCGGCCTGTATTTCCGCAGTAAATTCTTCGATTTTGGACATAGGATGCTTGTTGTGAAAATGCCGGGCAAAATTAGGGCGGCACGGCAAATTATCTATCAATGAAACGTTAACTCCCCGGCTTACTCCACCAGAATTTCGTCTACGAAAACCCAGCATTTTTGCCCCTTGCCGGGGTGCCAGGGCGGGTTTTTTAACAAACTTTCCACCTGAACTTTCAAATAACGGCAGCTCACGGACTGCGCCAGCGGCTCGCTCAGCAGGTGGGTTTTCGTGTCCTGCATCGACGTGTTGACCGGGTACTGGCGGTCTAGTTGTTTGGTCCAGTTTTTACCGTCCGCCGAGGTCCAGACGTGCAGCCCGCGCGGCGCGAAAATCCAGGAGTTGTTGTTTTCGAGGCAATGCACACTGACCCTGCCGACCTCTCTGGTTTCGCCCAGATCGAGCGTGGTTGTCAGGTGTTCGCCCTCGTAGCCCAGGTAGGCCTTGTCGAAATGGTTGTCGGAAATCCGGCCGTCGTAGAGCGATTTGGCGCCGTCGCCGGGGTATTTCGGGCTGGGCGTAGCCGCCAGCGTCGCCGTGGCGATTTTGTATTTGCGTTTGACGAACGAGGCTTCCACGATCGGGCTGTTGGCCCAGCCGGGTTTGGCGGCAATGGCGCGGATCTTGGTCGTTTGGTTAAAAATCAGGGGTTTGCCTTCGTAAGCGAAAGATTGGGTGGTCGGCGAGGCTTCGTCGATGGTGTAGTACACATCGACCAGCTTCGGAAAGTCGATGGACACCTGCACCGTGTCTTCAAAAATATTGCGGGCAAAAAGGATTTTCGGCGGCCGCAGCGGGAGCGGGGTCGCGTTGCTGTCGGCCGGGGCGCCGGTATCTATTTTCAATGCAGATAATTGACTGCCAAGTTGTTGTATTCCGGCGGCGCTGACCGACGTTTGCCAGCAATACAGGGTGTGCAGGCGTTTCAAGCCGGCAAGGCTGCCCAGGCCTTTGTCGCTCACCGGCGTGCCCGACAGGTTGAGGAATTCGAGAAAGCCCGAGGCCGGTAGTTTGCCGAGCGAAGCGTCGTTGATCTGCGTGCGCGCCAGATGCAGGCGGGTGAGGTGGGGCAGGGCAGGCAGTTTTTCCCAAAGCGCGGCATCGAGGTTGGTATTGGAAAAATCGAGATCAACAACCTGCTCGGCCACGGGGCGCAAGGCGGAAAGCGATTGAGCGTCCAGTTTGCGGTTGCCGGCGAAGGAGACCGTCAGCCAGGGCTGATCGATGCCCAGGGGCATCACCGCGGCGCCCGCGGCGCGAAGTTTTGCGAGGTCGGACGCCGAAGCCGCGCTGACCGGCAGGTCGAACACGGGGCTGCGGGGCGGCCCCCCGGCCTTGCTCAGGATCGCCGCGACGCTCGAATCGATCGGCATGTCGGCCAGTTTTTTCTGAAAATCAGCGCCTTGCGCGATCCACCAGCGCAGCAGCGCCAATTCGTTGGCAGAAAGTTGGGGCTTGCCGGAAGGGGGCATGTGGTCGTCGTCGTGCAGCGGCAGCAAGATTTTCTGCAACAGCGGACTTTCATCCGGGCGACCGGGCAGCAGCACAGCGCCGTTTTCACCACCCGCCGCGATGCGCTCGGGCGTGCTCAGGTCGAGGCCGCCTTTTTTCTTTCCCGGACGGTGACAGCCCTGGCATTTTGTTTTTAAAATTGGTTGAATAATATCTTGAAAAACAAGGGTTTGGGGAGAAATTGCCTGCTTTGGGGCCGAGGCTTCTTCTGCCTTTTTTTCCTTCTCAAAAAGATAGTTTTCTCCGTGCGTCAGCGAACCGCCAAAGTGCCCCGTGACAATCAACGCAGCGACGGAGGCCGTCAACACAGGCAATCCTGCCTTATGGCTCCCGAACGCCCAGGCCGCCACCGCCAGTCCGGCCGTGGCGATACCGAGCCATTGGTGCCAGCGCAACAAATTTTCCTCGTAACCGCCTTCCTGCGCCAGCAGCCACCCGCATCCGGCCGACAAAACCGCCGTCAGCGCGCCCCAGCCCAGCAGGAGCCGCGCGGCGGCACGGCGTTCCGGCTGCCGGCGGTAGCGCCCCGTTAATTCAAAAAACAGGGCAAATGCCAGCAAACCGATGGGCAGGTGGAGCAAAAGCAGGTGCAGGCGGCCGATAAGGGTGAGCATTGTAGGAGTGATGAGTGATGAGGGATGAGCGATGAGTTTTTTTTGAAATCAACTGATTACTCATCTTCAAGGGTCTTGTATGCGTGGCAGGAGTACGTTTTCAAAATTGCCGAGCATGTTTTGACGCAATTCTTTCGAGCGGCGCGTCCGACAAAGGGCGTTCAGCAGGGTAAGCCGGGTTTGGCGCTCGCCGACCGAATCCACTTTTACCGTGTAGTTGTACCAGACGTAGTTTGTCGGTACGTACCGGCTGTCCATCCGCAGGGTGTCCGGGTCGGCAGCGGTAAGGAAATGCGCCAGCCCGCGCCACACCGTATCGGCCGCCATCCGCTGGCGTAGGGTGGACTCGGAGCAGTTGAAATCGTAAGATTTATTGTACGTTTCAATGGCAACGAAGCTCGTCGCCGCAAACGCCAGAACCGCCAGGGTCAGCGGCGCCCAACGCGGGATGGCCGAGACGCCTGCATTCGACGCATAGCCGATCGACAGCGGAATCATCGACAGCGCCCAGAGGTCGCCCGCGTCGGTCGTGCGCGCCAGCGGCCAGACGCCCAGTGTGTTCCAGGTATCCAGGAGCGGCTGGCTAAGCGGCATTTTCCAAAAAATAAACAGGCCTGCGGTCAGCAGCCCGATCAGGTGTTTTTTAGCCGGAAAAAAGGCCATCCAGAACAGCGGAAAAATGAATAATCCGGCGAAATCGGAGAGTTTTCCCGTGACCCAGTTGTGAAAAACCGGCTTTAAATACCAGTCGTTGAGCAGCAAAATGGCGAGCCCCCAAAGAAAGCCGGGCGAGGCCAGCAAGCGGAATCGATCTTTCATGGCGACAAAAATATTTCGTCAACAAATAGCCAGGCCGGCGACCCTTTTCCGGGGTGCCAGTCGGGCAGGGCGCCGTAATTTTCCACGACAACCTTCCACTCCCGGGCCGTACAGGCTTTGGGAAAAGGCAACGCAATCAGGTATTCGCGATTTGGAAGCAGGTAGGGCAAGGGTGGGTAGTTTTCTTCCGCAACTTTTTTAAACGCGCCCTTCCGCCCCGTTTTGGCCCATACCTCGATGTGGCGCGGCGGGAAAATCCACGACCCTGCTGCGGATAAACTGCTGACAGTGAGTCTTTGGGCTGTTTGTTTTTTGGGCAGTGAAAAGGTGTACTCCAGGTTTTTTCCTTCAAAACCCAGCCAGCGCCCGTCCGAATAATTGGCGCTGCCTTTTTGCAAATCAAACAACGAACGACTGCCCTCGCCGGGGTATTGCGGACTGGGCGGAACGGCGAGCTCGCCCGTCGCAGGCACGTAGGCCGGGTCAATTTTTATGAATAATTCGCTGATCGTCTCGCTGGCCACAAAATCCGGGTGAAATGCCTTCGCTACCAACATGCTGGTGGCCCAAATAGTGACCGGACCCTGGTATTCGGGCGAAAGCCGGGTCGGCTCGCTGCCGTTGAGCGTGTATCGAATCTCCGCCCCTTCGAGCTCGAAACGCAGCCGAATCACGGCGCTGTCGGTAAAAAACGGCGACTGCGTGAGCAAAACGGGCTCCGCCAGTTGGAAAGACTGGGCCCACGCGCTGCCGAGGGCGCAGAGCAGAATCAGACCCGTTCGAGCCGTGCGGGATACACTTTTCCGGAGTTCCATTGTGAGACGTAAAGGTTTTGGTCGCCGTCGGCCAGCACGTCGTGCGGGTGGCGGAATACTTTGACGGTTTGGTGAAAGGGCTCGGCAGGTCCTTCGCCATCGTAGCGAGGAGTGCTGCCGCCAGGGCAGGAAACCGGCCGGTTGTTTTTGTCGAGGATCATCACGAAGCCCGACTGGCTGTCCCAGGGCAGTTTGGAGATCAGGACGGCAAAAAACACGTTTTCGCCGTGCACCACAGGGCGGCAGATGTAAGCGCCGGGCAAGGCGATGCTTTGCAGCAAACGGCCGTCGAGCGAGTAGCGTTTCAGGGCGTTTTCTGCCCTCGACGTGACGAGCAGGGCGGGTTGCGCGGCGTCGCGGGTGTCGAGCGCAATGCCGTGGGCGTTGTTCAGTTCCGTCTTGCCGCCGAAGATGTTTTTGACTTTGCCGGCGCGGTCGTAGTGAATGATAAAATCGAGGCCGTAGCCGTCGGCGACCACAAGTTCGCCGTTGGGCAAAACAGCGGTTTCGGTGGGTTTGAAAGCGTCGGCAGAGGCGTATTTGCCCGAATCGGCGGGATAGAAAAAACGCTGTACGACCTGGCCGGAAAGCGTGGTTTTGACCACTTCGTGGCGCTCGTAGTCGGTCAGGTAAAGAAATTCCTCGCCGCCCTCGTCGTGCAAAGTGAGGCCATGCGCGCCGGGGTATTCCGTGCCCCAGCCGTCGAGGATTTTGCCGTCTTTGTTGAAAATCAGGATGTTGTTGCGGGTGTCGTTGGTACTCAGGAAGATACGCCCTTGGCGGTCCATCACCATTTCGTGGCAGTCGTTGACAGGGAATCGGGCCGCGTCGTTCTGCGCCGCCCAATCCAGCCGGATGCGATACCTGAATTCGCCGTGCCCGATGACGGGATCGCTCGCATTGCTGCGCCGATGCAGTATTTGGAACCAGCCCGGCGCCGCTGCAACGCTCGCGGCCAAGAGGGATTTTTGGCAGAATTGACGGCGGTTCATGATTGAAAATTGAAGATTGATGATTGAAGATTGATGATTGAAGATTGATGATTGAAGATTGAAGACTGATAATTGATGATTGAAGATTGATGATTGATGATTGGCGGGCTTGGAAGGGAAGCTGATTTTTGTAAATTATTGAAGTTGAAAAAACAGTATTTGTGGATACTCACAATCGCATAATATGTTGTATGTCAAATATTTAAAGACGTTTCACTTGATGTAAAATTCAATCATCAATTATCAGTCTTCAATTTTCAATCTTCAATCTTCAATTATCAATCTTCAATCTTCAATCCAACAGGTCTGTCACCACTTGTCCTGCCACATCCGTCAGGCGGAATCGGCGGCCCTGGGCCATGAAGGTGAATTTTTCGTGATCGATGCCGAACAGGTGCAGGAGCGTCGCCTGGAAGTCATGCACATGGACGGGATTTTGGGTGATGTTGTAGCCGAATTCGTCGGTTTCGCCGTACACGATACCCGGTTTCACGCCCGCACCGGCCATCCAGATGGTGAAGCAGCGCGGGTGGTGGTCGCGGCCGAAGCCCGCGTCGAGGCCCTGGGAGTAATTGGTGCGGCCAAATTCGCCGCCCCACACCACCAGCGTATCTTCCAGCAAACCGCGTTGTTTGAGGTCGGTGATCAGCGCGGCGGAGGCCTGATCCACGTCTTTGGACAAGCGGGTCGTCATGCCTTTGACATCGAAATGCGCGTCCCAGCCCATGTGGTAAAGTTGAACGAAGCGCACGCCGCGTTCGCAAAGGCGGCGCGCCATGAGGGCATTGGCGGCGTAGGTGCCGGGCACCAGTGCGTCGGGACCGTAGAGGCGGAAGGTGCTTTCGGGTTCGTCGGACAGGTCGGTGAGTTCGGGCACCGAGGTTTGCATGCGGTAGGCCATTTCGTATTGCCCGATGCGGGTCGAAATTTCCGGGTCGCCGAAGTCTTCGAGGTGCATCTGGTTGAGGTGCGCGATTTTGTCGAGCATGTTGCGGCGGGTCAGCGAGTCCATACCAGCCGGGTCGTTGAGGAACAACACGGGGTCATGGCCGCTGCGGAATTGCACCCCCTGGTGGATGCTGGGCAAAAACGCGCTGCCCCACACCCGCGAGGCCAGGGGCTGGATATTGCCTTTGCCGCGCGACAGCAGCACGACGAAAGCCGGCAGGTTGGAATTTTCGGAACCCAGTCCGTAACTCAGCCAGGAGCCGATGCTCGGGCGGCCCGGCTGCTGGTTGCCCGTCTGGAAAAAAGTGACCGCAGGGTCGTGGTTGATCGCCTCGGTGTGCATCGATTTGATGATGCACAGGTCGTCGACCACCCGCGAGGTGTAGGGCAAAAGATCGGACATCCAGGCGCCGCTTTGGCCGTGCTGGCGGAACTCGACCTGGGCGCCGGCCAGCGGGAAACGTTTCTGGTTGGCGGTCATACCCGTGAGGCGCTGGCCCTGGCGCACGCTTTCGGGTAGTTCCTGGCCGTTCATTTTGCGGAGCAAAGGTTTCCAGTCGAACAGTTCCAGTTGGGAAGGCGCGCCGCTTTGAAACAGGTAAATCACCCGTTTGGCCCTGGGGGCGAAGTGCGGCAGCCCCAGGTCGTTGACTGCGCTGCCGAGCCAGTCGGGGTTGCGGCGCCCGCAGCCGAGCAGGGAGCCCAGCGCCAGCCCGCCGATGCCGATGGCGGCGCGATGGAGGAAGGTGCGGCGGTTGAGATGGAGGTGGTGGTTGAGCAGTTCAGGTTCCACTTTGGTAAAAAACCATTATTTTTGTAAAAAAATCAACAAAATGGGCATTCTCCAGATCAGGCTAGAGACCATAGAGCAAATGCAGGAGGTTTTGGAATTATTGAAAAAACTTCATGTCGAATATCAGGTACTGGACTCGGATGAACTTGTAGATGAATTGCCGGATAGCCATTTAAATGATGCCTATGCCGCGAGTTTGCCCGTTTTGGCGGATGATTGGGATAATCCGATCAATGACCATTGGGACCAACTTTAAACTTGTTTTATGACCAAAACAACCTATCGACAAGGCGATATTGTCTTGATTCCTTATCCTTACGACGACCTTAGTTCGGTTAAAAAACGTCCGGTTATCATACTGTCAAAGGACGAAATCAATCAAGATTCCTTTATCGTTGTCAAAGTCACATCGGTGGTTAGAAGGGATGAATTCAGTTTTTTATTGATTGACGAAGAACTTTCGCTAGCGTTGCCAAAACCCAGTGAAGTAAGAACCCATCAATTGTTTTCGGCGCACAAGACGCTGATTATTAAAAAAATATCCAGTTTGAATCTGCATGCCTTGAGCCGTCTTAGTAATCGGGTTCAAGAGCATATTCGGGTGCCTGGCGAGTAGTGTTTTCAGGTTTTCGACATCGCCTCATCCAGATTCATCACCGCGTTTATCGTCAGCATCAAAGCCGCATGACGGGCCGGGTCGAGTTCCGGCGCGGCCGGATATCGCCCTGTTTGAATGAGCAGACGGGCATTGTCAGGTTGGCTTTGGTAGCGTTGTAATTCTTCTTTATAAAAACCGCTCAGGGTGCTCAATTCCTCCCGCACCGGCGCCCTGCCCATCACCCGAAGGAATCCCTCTGCGATCTGTTTGTCCGGGCTGGCCAGGCTGGCATCCTGCAACAAGCGCTGGGCCAGCACCCGCGAGGCTTCCAGCACTTGCGGATCGTTGAGCAGATTCAGTGCCTGCAAGGGCGTACTCGTGCGGGTGCGGCGCACCTCGCAGTTGTCGCGCATGGGAGCGTCGAACACCAGGCTGGCCGGCGGCGGAATGGTGCGTTTGTGGTAGGTGTAGAGGCTGCGGCGGTACAGGCGGGAAGGCAAAGTGTCGGGGATGTACGTGAATTCTCCCCGGAAGTTGTTGGCTGTTTTTTCCGTAGAAATCTCCTCCCAAAGTCCCGGCGGTTGCCAGGGTTTGACCGAGGGCCCGCCCATGATCCGGTTGAGCAAACCACTGGCAGCCAGCAGGTTGTCGCGGATAAATTCGTAGGGCATTCGGTAGCGCGGGCCGTGCGACAGCCAGCGGTTTTCAGGGTCGCGGGCCAATACTTCGGGCGAAGCGGCCGAAGCCTGGCGGTAGGTGGCCGAGGTCACGATTTTGCGCAGCAAAGCCTTTTGGTCCCAGCCGCTTTCCATAAAATCGACCGCCAGCCAGTCGAGCAATTCGGGGTGGGTGGGCAAGGCGCCCTGCACCCCGAAATTGTCGGGCGTCGCTACGATGCCGCGGCCGAATACTTCCTGCCAGAGGTGGTTGACCGCCACGCGGGCCGTCAGCGGGTTGCGGCGGTCGAAGAGCCACTGCGCCAGGCCGAGCCGGTTGCGGGGCAGGGCGGTGGTATCGAAGGGCAGCACGGCCGAGGGCGCGTGCGCTTCCACCCGCACGGTGGGCTGGTCGTATTGGCCGCGACGGAGAATGAAGGTTTGGCGGCCGCCTTTGTCGAGCGAGTCCCGCATAACCATTTGCAAAAGGGTGTCTTTGGGGCTGCGCAACACCGAGTCGGCATTTAAAAAAGACAAAACACCCTGTAAATCAGCCTGAACGATGGGTATGTACGGCTTGGGCACCTGCAAATTCGGCACAAAACCGCGCTCCGGCACCTTGTTGAAAAAGGCGAAAGTGCCGTAGTAGTCGGCCATCGGGATCGGGTCGTACTTGTGGTCGTGGCAGCGCGAGCACTCGAAGGTCAGGCCCAAAAATGCCTTCCCGAAGGTGTTGGTGCGGTCGGCCACGTATTCCACCCGATATTCCTCGTCGATGACGCCGCCTTCCTGACTGATCTTGTGGTTGCGGTTGAACGCCGAGGCCAGCAGGGTGGCTTTGTTGGCATCGGGCAGGAGGTCGCCGGCCAGTTGTTCGGTTACGAAGCGGTCGTACGGCATGTTTTGGTTAAAGGCGTGGATCACCCAGTCGCGCCAGGGCCACATGGTGCGCGGCAGGTCGTCCTGGTAGCCGTGGGTGTCGGAATAGCGGGCCAGGTCGAGCCAGTACATGGCCCAGCGTTCGCCGTAGGCGGGCGAAGCCAGCAGGCTGTCGACGGCGCGTTCGTAGGCGTTCGGGCTGTTGTCGTTGAGAAACTGCGCCATCAGTTGCGGCGACGGCGGTAGTCCCGTCAGATCGAAACTCACGCGGCGCAGCAGGCGGCCGCGGTCGGCTTCGGGTGAGGGTTCGAGGCCTTGCTCGGCCATTTTTTGCAGGGTAAAAAGGTCGATCTCGTTTTTAGCCCAGCGTTTGCGGGGCGGCTCCGGCAGCGGCGCTTTCACGGGCTGGATAAAAGCCCAGTGCGGCTTCCATTTTGCGCCCTGCTCGATCCAGCGTTTCAGCAGCGCTTTTTCCGTGTCGTTGAGGCTCAGGTGGGAGTCCGGCGTAGGCATCACCGAGTCGGGATTGCTGGAATAAATGCGCTGGATGAGGGTGCTTTGTTCGGGGTGGTAGGGGACGATGGGGGGCTT
>JBGAHL010000003.1:0-274785 GCA_044226205.1 Saprospiraceae bacterium | reverse complement strand
CAGACACGAAACACGCCCTTTGTCATGTCGACCGAAGGGAGACATCCGATAAAACACGGACACAAAAGTGGCGGAAAGTCGATAATCTTATCCAACATTCATCCGCTCAGGCAGCCTGAGCGACAATTTGGAATAGCCCCATACAAGTGGGCAGAAACAACCCTTTTCTATCAACCTCATAAACCTCATCAACCTTATCAACCCTCAAAAAAAAGGAGCGAACCGTGTATCGTTCGCTCCCGTATATGCAGACGACCGCGCTTATTTCGGGCGGTCGGAATGACGGCGGTCCCGCTCGTGGCGAGATTCCACCGTTTTCTTGAATCATCACATTTTCAACAACTTGCGTGTCAGTTGGGCGCCATTGCTGTCGCGCAGCACCACCTGATAAACGCCGGCGGGCCACCCTTCTGTTGTAATTTCGATCTGGTGCTCGCCGGCGGGCAGAGCGGTTGCAGGTATCGAGACAACCAGACGGCCGGTGAAGTCGAACACCTGCGCCTGCACCTGCGCGCTTTCACGCAGCGCAAAATCGACGGCAAAGATAGCCCCGGCAGGGTTGGGATACACTTCCATTCCACTCAAAAAGCCCGATTGTTCGTTCGTGCCGCTGATGATCACACCGGGTGGAAGCGCTACGAACTGATCGAGATAAAGCCGGTATTCGCCGGGCTGCAACTGGATGGAATTGGTGCCGGCCACCACGTCGAGGGTCTGGCCTGTGTAGTATTCGTACAGGGTTTCGTTGTTCTGAAAAGCGACCGAGGCCGTGGCCACCGTGGTGCCGACATTGGCAATGACAATCACGCGCAAGTCCGAACCGCCGAGGATGAGGGAGCGAATCTGGCCGCTGCCCAGTCCGCCTACGCTATAATTGGTCGTTTCGAAAGCGTCGTAATTGTTTCTCAAATAGAGCAAGGCGCGGGTCACGTCGTGCAGGCGGTGGCGGTACGGGTTGTCCAGATAGTCCCAGCGGATCGGCTTGGGGTCGGTGCGGCAGTTGGGGTTGATCGTGCCGTCGGGGCAATAATTGATGGGAAAATCGTAGCCCATTTCACCAAACTGCCACAGCATTTTCGGGCCGGGCACCGTGTAAAACAGGTTTTCCAGCATCTCGATGCGGCGCATGCCCGTCGGCAGGCTTTTGATATTGTAGGTGCCTGCGGTGTTGCCGTAGGTCTTGCATTCGTAAGCAATGCGGTCTTCGTCGTGGCTTTCCATGTACCCGACGAGGTGCGGCACGCTCCAGCCGCGGTTGGAATACACCACGTTGCCAAGGCTGGTATTGACGCCACTGGCGAACCCGAGCGCAACGTCCTTGTAAGCGCCCCACATGTTGCCCCACAGCATCATGCCGTATTCAGCCAGTTCTTTTTCTTCCGTGTTGTCTGCAAAATGTTCGAGAATGACGTACGCCGTCGGGTCGACGCCCCAGATGAAGTCGGCGTAATTTTTCCAGATGGCCACCCGCGAAGCATCGTATTGCCCCCAAAGCGACACATTGGAGCCCGAGTTGAACTGGGTAAATCCTTTGGACAAATCGAAGCGGAAACCGTCGACCTTGAATTCCTGCAACCAGTATTTCAGGCAGTTTTTGACGTAAGCCTTGGTCGCGGCGCTTTCGTGGTTAAAGTCGTTGAACACACTGAACGGGTGCGTGGCCTGGGGATTGAGCCAGGGATTGTTGGCTGCGGGGCGGTTGTTGGCGGCATCCCAGTAGAGCTGGGCCAGCGGGCTGGCGCCTGTGGCCTGGTTGAATACCACGTCGAGGATGACCGCGATGTTGCGCTTGTGGCATTCGTCCACGAAGGTTTTCAAAGCCTCGGGCGTGCCGTAGTATTTGTCGAGAGCCTTGTGGTAGGCCGGGCCGTAGCCCCAGTTGATATTGCCGTCGAATTCATTCACCGGCATGAGTTCGATGGCCGTCACGCCCAGCGATTCGAGGTAATCGAGCGTGTCGGTGAGCGTTTGGTAGTTGTGGGCCGACACGAAATCGCGCACCAGCAACTCATAAATCACCAGATCTGTCTTCTTGGGCCGTTCATAGCCGATGGCCGTCCAGTTGAAAGGCGGTTGTGCGGTTTGCAACAGTGACACGACACCCGTGGTTTTTCCGCTCGGGTAGGCCGGCAGGTTGGGCCAGGTCAGTGCGGGGATGAAAGCGTCGTTCCAGGGGTCGAGCACGAGGGTGCTGAGCGGGTCGGCAATTTTCAGCGAACCGTCCACGAAATACTGGAAACGATAAATTTCCCCCGGCGTCAGGCCGCTGATGTCGAGCCACCAGGTATTGCCGTCGAGGCTTTTTTTCATCTGGTAAGTGGTGTTGGGCACCCAGTTGTTGAAGTCGCCCAGCACGAAAATCGTGGATTTGCCCGGCGCGTACAGCGAAAGCCGCACCTTGGTCTGGTCGGCTAAATAATTGATTCCCAGTTCCGTACCTGCGGGCGGGTCCTGTGCCGGCAGGTTCTGCGGCACGACGTAGTAAAACGTAGACGTGTCGGCTTCCGTGGCCGTGGTAGCGATAAACTGAACGGTATGCAGCCCTACCCCGCCGGCCGTGATGGTGGCATTGAGGGTCTGGCCGCTGGCCGAAGCCACCTGTGTACCGTTGTCTTTCAGAGACAAGGTGGCGGGTTGCGAGGCATTGGCCGAGACGGGTATCTGCGCCCCCGTGGTACTCAGCTGCGTGGTGGCCGTCGGCGTGACGAAGGTGGTCAGCAGGCCGCTGTTTTCGGGATAAACGGTGTAATAAATATCCGACCCGTCGGCAGCCCGGCCCACGATGGAGCCGTTGGTATTGCGAAACACGAAGGCCAGTTGCAGCACTGTTTCCCCGGGCTGGATATTGAAAAAACTCTGAATATTGATGGTTTTTTTCCAAAGATTGGGGCTAACGAAGGTCATGGCGCCCACCGCATCGGCAGTGCCCCAGGTCGTGACGACGTGTTGCCAGTCGGTCGGCGAGGTGCTGGCCGTGGTAATGACGCCCATGTGGGCGTACACCGGCGAAACGCCTGTCAGCGCGCCGTTGCCCTGATCGGCATGGTAATAAATGGTCACGTCGCCGCTGACCGTCGGAAACAAAGGATCGCAGGTGACCTGCGCAAAGGCCGACCAGGCGGCAAAACAACCGAAAAGCAGAAGGATCAGTTTTTTCATCGTAAAACGGTTTGGTATAAAAAAAGGCAACTACACCTAGTTATACCCACTGCGTTTTCACCGCGAAGGCGCAAAGACGCAAAGGGTTCGCGAATTTCTCCGTTTCACCGCGAAGGCGCAAAGACGCAAAGGATTCACCAATTTCTCCGTTTCACCGCAAAGACGCAAAGACGCAAAGGGTTCACGAATTTCTCCGCGTCTCCGCGTCTTAGCGGTGAAAAAGACGCAAAGGATTCGCCAATTTCTCCGCGTCTCCGCGTCTTTGCGGTGAAAAAGAAGCAAAGGGCTCACCAATTTCTCCGCGTCTCCGCGTCTTAGCGGTGAAAACAAAGTAGGTATACTCACCAAAAAAAATCCCGCTCCGGCCGGGTGGTGGACGAAACAGGATCGGCATTTTCGAAAGCAAAGTAAAGCCTTTCCCGGCTGACTTTCAGAGGCCGCCGCGCGATTTGCCGCTTTTTCGCAAAATCATGACCAGCATGCGCCATCGATTCGGCCAGGCGGCCATATCGACCACCATTTGCGAACGGTCGTGCAGGGGCAAAACCCCGTGACGGAGCGCCAAACGTCGGTAATGACCGAGTGCCACGCGGGTGGCCGCAACGAGAAAAAAGATCGTCGCCCAGGTTGTTTTGCGATGCGGAAAAGAAGATTTCAGCATTCTTTCCCTTAGACTATCCACCTGATTTTCAAATAATTGAATCAGGTCACCCACCTTGTTTTTTTGTAAAAACCAGACAGCCAGGGTGTGCTGCGGAGGCTCGACCAGATCGAACCAAACATCGAAAATATCGTCGGAGAGTTGAATCAGCCGGCCAAATTCAAACAGCAATTCCCGCTCTTCCATCGACAGCGGCGAATGCAGCAAACTGCGAAACAGCAGCACCGAATTACCGCCTTTTTCCCCTGTTGAATACATCAAGCCGGGCAAATCGGGCTGCGCAGTCGTACGCATTTCCACCTGGTAAACGGCTTCGAGCGCAGACTCGAAACCGCCTGCCTGTTCGGGGCCAAGCGAGCGGCGCAGTTCGTCGAGCAAACAAAGCGCCGTACCGTCGGGGTCGAGCAAGCGGCCCCGCAACGTCCAGTCGACGGGATCAGGAGCAGCCGGGCGCGCGTCGCTCAAATCATCGAAATAAGCCGCCAGCGCGGCCATCAGGGCAAAAAGACGGCGCTCCTCCCGGTTTCTGCCGCGCCCGGAAAGGGCGCTGAAAACGGCGGCCAGATAGGTCGTGCCCCGGTAGTAATGATAAAACCGGCGCATGGCCGCAGGCGGAAGTTGCCGGGGCAAGCAGCAGGCAGCCCGTTTTTGCCACAACGCAGCCCGTAAAAACACCCAGAGCAGGTGCATCGCCGCGCACAGCCGATACATCAGGTGATTTTTTTACCGCCCGGCAAGGCGCGTATGAGCAGGATGGCAACAAACGAACTCAGCGTGATCATCACGATCAGAATGGGAATGGTTTTGGCCGGGTGGTAACGCGTTTGCCAGTAGCCGGCTTTCGACCAAAAGTCGAGCAGGAGTACGTGCACGAAATAGATCCCGAAACTGGCCAGCGCAAACTCCTTTTCCACCTCCAGCAAGGGGTGTTTGTTCCACGAATATTTGGCCAGCAAAAACCAGCCCGCAGCGCAAAAACCGACGTTAGGCGTGAGATAGTCGTAAAAATAGGGATGAAATTCGTTGCCGTGCGACTTGCTCGCCCAGTAGGTTCCGACCGCCGTGGCGACCGTGCCCAGCACTACCAGGGCGCTCGCAGCCCACAACATGCCGCGACGGGTCAGGGGCCAGGGCGCGAGCTGGTTCGAGGCGGCAGGCTCATCGAGCACGGGTTTGTTGCCGAGGTAAAAACCCAGCACGAAGTAGCCCAGGTTGTTGCAAAAAAACTCCCAGTAAATGCCAATGTTCACATTCCAGAACACGTACAAAATCTTGTAGCCCCAGGAAGCCATAGCACTTAAAATGAAGAGGTACAGGAAGTCGCGGTCGCTCGCCTGTTTCACCCAGGGGCGCATGATCGGGTAAACGAGGTACAGGCCGACGATGAGATAGATGAACCACAGATGGTAATGCACGCGGTTTTCCACCATGCGCAGGCCCGCTTCACCGAGGGTGGCCGGTTGGCCCGACGCGAAGTAATTGTAAAGGTTGTACACCAGCATCCAGGCCAGCGAGGGCACGATGACCCTCGTAAAACGGCGTTTTAAAAAATCGGGCAAGGGGTAATCTTTTCCCAACAGCAAAAAGCCGCTCAGCATCACAAACAACGGCACCGAAGGGCGGCAAAAAGAGTCCCACCAGTTGGCCGCCCACCAAAACCACGAATCGAAAGCGGCGTAGCCGTGGGCCACCGGCGCCGATACGTGAATACCGATGACCATAACGGTTGCGTAATTGCGCAGGCGATCAGCCCAGGCCAGGCCTGCGGACTGCGGAGCAAGGGTTGTAGCGGTACTCATGAAAAAAATACGGGTAAAAGGTGGTTGCTCGTCCGGTGAACGGGGGTCAAGTTACAGCCCGTTTTTTAAAAAGTAATTTGCAAGCCGTCAGAAGCGAAGGACACCCCTTCCGGCAACTCGCTTTCGAGGTCGCGCACCCGGCCCATTTCATGGCTCACGTGCGTCAGCCAGGCCTTTTCGGGCCGCAGGCGTTCGATCATCCGAAGCGCCTCGTCCAGCGTCATGTGCGTGGGATGGTCGCGGTGGTGCAAGGCATTGACAATTAAATATTTAACCCCTTCAAGTTTGGCCATTTCCTCCTCGGGGATGGTTTTGACGTCGGTCAGATAGGCCAGTTCTTCGACACGAAATCCGAGGATAGGCAGGCGGCCGTGCATCACCCGGATGGGTACGATCCGGACGGTGCCGATCCGAAGCGGCGCATCGGGGTCGATGGGCAACAGATCGATACGTGGCAGACCGGGGATCGGATGCCCGAACACGTATTCGAAGCGCTTGCGCACCTCTTCCCCCACACGCGGCAGGGCGTACACGGACATGGGCCTGCCCGAGCTGAAATTGAACGGCCGGATATCGTCGAGACCGATGACGTGATCGTTGTGTTCGTGGGTCAGGAGAATGGCGTCGAGGTGGCGTACGCCTTCACGGAGCATCTGCTGGCGCAGGTCGGGGCCGGCATCGATGAGGATGTTGAGTTCGCCGGCGGAGAGCAGGGCCGACGATCGCAGCCGGTTGTCGCGAGGGTCGTCGGAGCTGCACACCGGGCAGTCGCACCCGATGACGGGGACGCCCTGAGAAGTGCCGGTACCGAGCAACGTGAGGTTCAAAGTTTACAGGAGTTTGAAGAAAAAGCCACTGTTTTTTTGCCGGTCAAAGGTGGCAAAGGCTCAGGATTCTTCCTGTTGTTTTTTCCACTTTTCGATCAGGTCGCGCGATTTTTCGGAAAGCGAGTCGGGATCGAATTCCATCTTGCTCAGGATATCGAGCAGGCAATTGATACGCGCCTCGGTGTCGAAAAAACGGTTGACCACGGCGATGCGGCGTTGTTCGACAATACAGTAGCCGCTTTGAAAATTGCCCTTTTCATAGCGCACGGCGTAGTCCAGTTCGCCGAAAAGTTCTTCCAGTTTTTTTAATGTCGTTTGCGTGTAGCGCATGATCGTGCGGGGTAAATGTCCTGATTGGCCCAGACCGGGCAAGTACTTGCCCAATATCTCCATGCCCGTATCTTCGCCGGAGAATGGACACAAAAGTATCAAAAATCGACACCATGGAAATTCGTTCGTACAAGCCTTCCCGCAAACCGGCTTTCCCCGCTCTTTTTTCACTTTGCGCCCTCCTGTCGCTGCTCGCCTCGCCTTCGCAAGCCGATGCCCAGCAACGCTTCAAGGCGGGCCTCATCGCCGGCGTCACGGCGGCCCAGATTGACGGCGACCAGTCGGCCGGGTACCACAAACTGGGTTTGCAGGGTGGTTTGCGCGGCGTCACGATCCTCGGCCCCAAACAGGAAGCCAGTATCGAAATCCTGTATTCGCAGCGCGGCAGCCGCAACCAGCCCAAAACCTTCCCCGAGTTTTCCACCACCCTCGGCTTCATCGAAGTGCCCGTGCAATGGCACTACAACGACTGGCTGGTGGAAGGTGAAGACAACGAGCCCGACTGGTACCGGGTGCAATTCAACGTCGGCCTCTCGTACAGCCGTTTGTTGA
Organism: Saprospiraceae bacterium; assembly: GCA_044226205.1. Classification (GTDB taxonomy): domain Bacteria; phylum Bacteroidota; class Bacteroidia; order Chitinophagales; family Saprospiraceae; genus M3007. The sequence goes on along the minus strand of JBGAHL010000003.1, from coordinate 267,457 downwards.
ACACCTCCGACAAATACAACGACGGCTACGGCATCTACTCAGCCATTCCTTATTTGAAAAAAAACAGCTATTGTTTTCTGGTCGGCGCCAGCCTGTACGCCACCCGCCACGTAGGGTTCAGTTTCCGCTACCATCGCGCCATCAACAAACTGTACAAGATCAACAGCGGGGGCAATTTCCGCAGCGATCTGATCGAACACTACCTGGCTTTCCAGGCTGTTTACATGTTTTAAAAACCGTTCCGACCGTATGCGCTGCGCCGTTATCGACCTGGGTACCAACACCTTCCACCTTCTCATCGCCGAACACGACGACCACCAGCTCTGGCAAACGGTGCTGAAAGAACGGCGTTACATCAAGATGGCGGAGCAAGGCATCCACCGCATCGGGCCGGCCGCTTTCGAGCGGGGCGTGCAGGCTCTGCAACATTTTAAAAAAGAACTCGACGCAGCGGGCGTGCCCTCCGAACGGGTGCGCGCCATCGGTACGGCGGCCTTGCGTACGGCCGAAAATGCCGCCGATTTCGTGGCCGAAGTGCAGCGCCTGACCGGCATTCGGGCCGAGGTGATCAGTGGCGACCGCGAGGCCGAACTGATTTACAAGGGCGTGCGCGAGGCCGTACCGTTCCCCGAGGAGGGCCGTGTGCTCATCATGGACATCGGCGGCGGCAGCGTGGAATTTATCCTGGCCGACCGGGAGCAGGTGTTTTGGCAAAAAAGTTTTCCGATCGGCGTTGCCGTGCTTTTTCACCAATTTCAGCACAGCGACCCCATTGCCCCGACGGAAATAAAAGCGGAGGAAGACTACCTCGAAACCGCGCTCGCCGAACTCTGGGCCGCCATCGAACGCTGGCCGGCCGTCGCGCTGGCCGGCGCGTCGGGCACCTTCGACGTCATCGACAATTTCCTGCTCGACCCGGCCACCAAACCCCTGCTCTACGGCTACACTTCCCGCGCAGCCCTCGATCCGCTCTGCGATCTTTTTATCAAAAGCACCCTCGCCGAACGCCGCGACATGCCCCTGCTGGCGCCCGAACGGGTGGAGATGATCGTCGTGGCCGTCATCCTGATCCAGATGGTTTTGAAAAAAGCGGGGCTTAATGATATTTATACTTCGGCTTACGCGATGAAAGAGGGGATGCTGGAAGAATTGGCAAGCCGGGTTTTCTGATAAAAACCGCGGCTTTTTACCACCTTTGTTTCCAAACCAGTCACAACTAAAACATGGCAACTTCCGAAACAAATGGAACCGCATCCGACGGCTTTCTGAGCCCGCAACAAACGCGCCGGCTTGTTCTCTACAACGTAGTGCTGATGTTGCTGCTCGGCGCAGGATTGTTCTGGGTGATCTACTTCTCTGCCAATACGCTGTACCAACAGGAAAAAAACGCCCGCGAGCAGACGCGGCTCGACGCGCAAAAAAAGATGCCACCTGAAAAGCCCGCAGCGGCGATCCCGCACGCTGCGCCCGCGGACAGCACACAGTCGGGCGAAGGAGCTGATTCTGCCGGCGCCGTTACCCCGCCGCCTGCTCAGGACAGCATCCAGGCGCCGCCCGCCACCCCTGAAACGCCCCTCACCGATCCTCGAATGATCGCCTACATTTTGTTCGCCATCACCATGGCCGGCGGCCTGGGCGGCACTTTGTGCAACCTGCGGGGCATATTTGAATTTACCCGCGACAACAAAGGCAAATTCCCCGAGCACCTTGAAATGGGCTTCTACCTGCGACCGGTGTCGGGCGTGCTTTGCGGACTGTTCACCTTCTTTGTCAGCACTTTTTTCGCCGGCGCGCTCAGTCAGGGCGGCAGTTCATGGCGTACGCTCGACGGCATGTTTCCCTACATCGGCATCGCGTTTATCGCCGGATTCGCCTCGCAGGAGTTCATGGAACGCCTTAAAGACACCGCTCGCACCCTGTTCGGCAGCGGCAATGGCGCGGCGCCCGAGCCGCAGCCCGAACCAGAGCCGGAACCAGAGCCCGAGGCCGGCGCTGCCAACCGCGAAAGCCTCAACCCGATCCGGCCCGAAAAAGGCGGTCGAGAATCGCTCGAGGGCGACAAGCCGGCCGAAAAACGGTCGAGTCCGACGCCGCCCCGCCGTACCACCCCGCCGCGCAAACTGGCCGACTGATCTCGCTTAGAGCATGTTCGGGATTTTCTCACCGGGTCAAAAACGGTTCTTTTTTCGCCATTTTTTACCTTTTTTCAGTCACAGAACTTCGGCTATGCTCCTTCAAAAACGCCAAAACTGACAAAAAAAGCACTCGTTTTTGCCAACTTTGCGGAGTCACTCTGGGTGACCGCCGAAATTGCGCAAGCCAAACTGTCGCGCGGCCACCTGTACCTCGAACTGGTGCAAAAGGGCGAAACGGATATTGTTGCTCAAAATCAGGCCGTGATCTGGGCCAGAGACCTGCAACGCCTGCGCCGACAACTCGGTCCTGCCCTCGACGAGGTGCTCCGCGAAGGCGTGGAGGTCAAAATGCGCGTGCGGATCGACTACCACGAGCGCTTCGGCCTCAAACTTTTGCCCGAGGAAATCGACACAGCCTACACCTTCGGGCAACTCGAATTGCAACGCCGGCAGACCATTCAGACCCTTCACGCGGAAGGCCTGCTGGAACGCAACCGCTCCCTGCCGCTCCCGCTGGCTTTGCAACGACTGGCAGTCGTCAGTTCGGAAGGCGCGGCAGGCTTGCAGGATTTTCGGGAGCATCTGGCAAGCAACATCTTCGGTTATCAGTTTGATATTCAACTATTTACTGCCGCTGTGCAGGGCGGCAACGTGTTGCCGGAGGTATCGGCGGCATTTCGTGCCATTCAGAAAAAAAGCGACCATTTTGACTGTGTCATCGTATTGCGCGGCGGCGGCGCCCGGCTCGATCTGGCGGCATTCGATGCGCTGGATCTTTGCCGCCAGGCCGCCCAGCTACCGCTTCCGCTATTCAGCGGCATCGGTCACGAAACGGACCAGACCGTGCTCGATCTGGTGGCATACGAAGCCCTGAAAACCCCCACCGCGGTGGCTGATTTCATTATTCAACACAACCTTTTTTTTGAAAATAACCTGGTCCGGATGGCTGCGCAATTGCACTCTGCCGGCGAATACCGCCTCGGCGCCCATCAGATGGAACTGGACCGCGCCGCTACCGATCTGCGATGGAACGGCAAAACGTTTTTACAACATACACATTATCAACTGGATCGCATCGATCAAACCCTTCCTTTGCTCGCCCGCAACCTGCTCCAGCGCCAGTTGCAGCACCTGAATGAGGCCGAATCGCTCTGCGCTGCCCTGCATCCCGATGCCGTTCTTCAGCGCGGATTCAGCCTCACCCTGCATCAGGGCCGTGTGGTTACTGCTGCCGCTCAACTCCAGCCCGGCGATCAAATCGTCACAAAATTCAAGGAAGGAACGAGCAGTTCGATAGTGATGAGTGATGAGTGATGAGTTTTTTACGATTGGAAAAAACTCATCACTCATCGCTCATCACTCATCACTATCGAACTACTTCTTGTTCTTGGAGCTGTTGGGGACGGGGTATTTCCGCTTGTACTCCATGGCTTTGGGCACGAGGGCTTTCAGGTCTTGGCTGCGGCGTTTGGGGTCGGGGTGTGTGCTGAGGAATTCCGGCGGACGACTGCCCCCCGATTTCGTCATACGGTCCCAGAACGGGGCTGCTTCGTTGGGGTTGTAGCCGGCCATTGCCATGAGGTAGAGCCCGATTTCGTCGGCTTCCGACTCGTGTTTGCGGCTGAACGGCAGCAGCACGCCCACCTGGGCGCCCGCGCCCGCGGCAGCCATGAGCAGGTTGCGGGTTTCGGAAGGTTTTTGCGAAAGAGCAATGTCGAGGGAGGTGAGACCGAGTTGCGCAACAAGTCCCTGGCTCATGCGCTCGTTGCCGTGGTTGGCCAGTGCGTGGGCAATTTCGTGGCCCATGACCACCGCGAGGGCGTCTTCGTTTTTGGTAACGGCGAGAATACCCGTGTACACCACCACTTTGCCGCCCGGCATGCAAAATGCGTTGATGGTTTTGGAATCGTCCACGACGTTGAATTCCCACGAATAGTTTTTCAATTCGCTGGATTTGCCCGTGGCGCGGTAGTAGACCTCCACAGCGGCTTTCAGGTCGTTGCCGACGCGGCGCACCAGATCAACCTCTTTGCCCGAAGTAATGGTTTTATTTTGGCTCAAAAAGCTGCGGTATTCGCTGAAACTCATCTGATTGATGGTATTGGTCGGGATCAGGTTCAGCGATTTACGGCCGGTAAAGGCGGTCTTGCTGCAGGCAAAGATCGTCGGCATCAAAGCCAGGATGAAAAGGGTCTTTTTCCACATGGTTGCGTTGATTTTGAATTGTTCGTTGTGTGATATGGTGTTGAAACGAAAAAATGTAAGCGGGTCACGTGCGAACGTTCCGCCTTAATGCAATACTAACGTTTTTTGTAAAAACTCAGGCAGGGGCAGCGCCCCGAAAGATTTGTAGCAAATGGTGAAGAAAACAGGCCAGGAGGGGCAGCGCCCCGACAGATGTCTCGGGGCGCTGCCCCTCCTGGATGGATTTTGGTACTAAAAGGCTACAAATATCACGGGGCGCTGCCCCTGCCTGAGTTTTTACCATTTAAAAAAAGGTTTCACCCCCTTCGGGCTTCATTTTCCAGCGCTTGTGGCTCCACAGCCAGTCGCCGGGCTGGCGCCGGATCTGTTGTTCGAGCACCTGTACGTAGCGGGCGGTGATTTGTCCGGGCGAGTATTGCGACGGCTCGGACACAATTTCGGAAAACTCGATTTCATAAAAACCCCGCTTGACACGAATCACCTCGTAATACACGATCGGGTAGTTTTCGCGCACCGCGATCTCCCCCACCCCGTGCAGCCAGGCGGTGGGGCGATTGAAAAATTGCACCCAGTGCGACCGCTGGCGGTTCGAGGGCGACTGATCGGCGACCATGAAGAAGGCGGCCGGGTCGTCGCGATACTGTTCCACCGACTTGAAGGCTTCTTTGGTGCTTTTTAAAATAAGCCCGTCGCGGCCGCGGCGCTCGTTGGTCCAGCGTTCTATCCACTTGTTACTCATGGGTTTGTACACCCCGATCGTGTGCCCCTCGAACCAGCCGGCAAAGGTGATGACGCCCCATTCCCAGTTGCAACAGTGGCTTCCGGTCAGGATAAACGAACGGCCGGAGTTCAGCAGCCGGTTGACGACCTCCACATTGCGCAGGACGTAGCGGCGACGCAATTCGGGTATGGGCGTGCTCAGCCCCTTGATCGATTCCAGGGTGATGTCGGCCAGGTTGCGGTAAGCCTGGCGGGTGAGTTCGGCGAGTTCAGCCTCGCTTTTTTCCGGAAAACATTGCTTCAAATTATCCTCAACCACTGCTCTGCGGTATCCGACCACCCGGTACAACAAAAATGCCAGGCCGTCGGCCAGCGCGTAAACAGCGCCGAATGGCAACAATTGAAAAATACCGGCCAGCAGGCGGGTAAAAAAATAGCCGATGAATTGCATGGGGCAAAATTACGTGCGCCGCTACTTTTTGAGGAAAGCCCGGGCGCGCAACTGGGCATTTTCCCGCACGTTGAAGTAGTACAGGTTCAGGTCGCCGATGTGGTAGTTTTTTCGTCGAAACAAAAAACTGCCCGGAAACTTCGGTTTCACGCAAAGCAGATAGCCGTTGTGCACTTCTGCGTCGGTCACCTCGGGCAATACCTGGCAAAAATTGCGGAGCACGGCGCCGCGGTTGGCCGATTTGGGCACCCGCACGCTTTTGTTGACCGACCAGTCGAGCGGGTTGGTGCATACGATCTGATCGGGATTTTCTTCAAAATTGCGCAGCCCGAAATTGCGCTCCCAGGTGCGCCAACTGCAATAACAGTCGGTCTGGTCGGGTGTAGCGCAAGGTTTCAGCGAAGCAAAAAAGTCGGACTTCACCGGCCAGCCTACGAGATAAGCCGCCACCAGTTGCTTTTCGAGGGGCGTACCTTCTATTTTGTTGCGCAGCAAATTCATGCCGTGCAGGGCGCCCTGGCTGTGCCCGGCAATGATGAACGGCCGGCCCTGATTCCAGTGATCGAGGTAGTACTGAAACGCGGCTTCCACGTCTTCGTACGCCAGATCGAGGGCTTCCCGGGCCGATTTTTTGTCTTTTATGTTGAAAAAAACGCGCAAATGCGCCTGCCGATAGCGCGGCGCGAACACCCTTCCCGTGCCGTTAAAAATGGAGGCCTGGTAGAGGATGGTGCCGTCGTCGGTCTTTTTATTGACCCGCTGATCCTGAATGTCGGCGTTCCAGTGTTTTTCAGAACGGTTGTCGCCCGTGTACGTCGTGGGGTGGATAAAAAACACGTCGACGGGCGCCTGGGCCTGCTCGTCGCGCACGTCGGGGCAGGGCGTTCGGTCGGCCGGGTCGTTTTTGTCAGGATGCGCCGCCCAGCTGTCGAGCCGGCTGTAATCGGGCGCTGGCGGCGCAGTCGAGCGGTTGAAAGCGCCGGAAGGCAGGGTAGTTTTGCAGGCAGCCGGCAAAAGGGGCAAAAGCAGCAGGACGAGGTAGCGTTTCATAGCCGACAAGGGTAAAATAACGAAGGGCCGACGGCAGCGTCAGTGCGTCGCGAGGCAACCACTGCCGTCGGCCCGAAAAATGCTCAACAGTTCAGCGCACCGCACACCGACAGCACCTGTCCGGACACGTAAGCGCCCATATCGGAAGCCAGGTAAATGCAGGCATTGGCCACGTCGGCGCCGGTGCCGAGGCGTTTCATGGGGATGGCGGCGAGGTAGCCTTCCTTTGTTTTTTCATCGAGCACGGCTGTCATTTCCGTTTCGATAAAGCCGGGGGCCACGGCATTGCAGCGGATGCCGCGCGAACCGTATTCCTTTGCGATAGACTTGGAAAAACCGATGATACCGGCCTTGGAAGCCGCGTAATTGGCCTGACCGGCCTGGCCGAACACGCCTACCACGGAGCTCATGTTGATGATGGCGCCGCCGCCGCGGAGCATGGGTTTCAGGGCGTGTTTGGTGAGGTTGAACACGGATTTGAGGTTGGTCTGGATCACTTCGTCCCACTGTTGTTCGGTCATGCGGAGCATGAGCGTGTCGCGGGTGATGCCGGCGTTGTTGACCAGCACGTCGATGCGGCCAAAGTCCTGTACGACCTGAGCCACGAGGGCTTCTGCCTGGGAATAATCGCCGGCATCGCTTTGATAGGCGCGTGCGGCGGGGCCGAGTTCGGCTGCGAGCTGATTCGCCCGGTCGGCGGAGGAAGCGGAGACATAGGTGAAGGCGACGGATGCGCCGTGTTCGACAAATTTGCGGACCAGGGCTTCGCCGATGCCGCGCGAGCCGCCGGTAATGAGGGCCACTTTTCCGGTAAGCAATTGCATTTGGACAAAAAGTTGGTGGAAAAATTAAAAGCAGGATGTTGGGTGGCGCAAAGGTGAGAAAATCCGCGAACACTTCGCTTTCCCGCCGGAAACCGGAACTTTGCACCCTGACAATCGTTTTGAGCGACTTAGAGCATGTTCGGGATTTTCTCACCGGGTCAAAAACGGTTCTTTTTTCGCCATTTTTTACCTTTTTTCAGTCACAGAACTCGGCTATGCTCCTTCAAAAACGCCAAAACTGACAAAAAAAGCACTCGTTTTTGCCTCCGGCAGAAAATCCCGAACATGCTCTTATGACTGCCTCCCAACGCGACGCCTACGCGGCCCTTCGACTACCCGACTACCGTTTTTTTCTGGCCATGCGCATGGCCACCACCCTGTCGATCCAGATCATGTCGGTCGCGGTGGGTTACTTCGTGTACGACCTCACTTCCGACCCGCTGGCCCTGGGCATGATCGGGCTGACGGAAGCCCTGCCGGCCATCGGCATCAGTTTGTGGGCCGGCCACCTGGCCGACAAATACAACCGCAGAAATATCCTGGCGGCTTGCATCGCGCTTTTACTGCTTTGCTCGATGGCCCTGATCGGGCTTGCCTGGATGCGGACCGATTGGCCCAAAGCGACGATTTTGACCGGTTTGTACGCGGTTATCTTCTGTACAGGTATTGCGAGGGGATTTTTCAGCCCGACCAATTTTGCTTTTCTGCCGCAGCTGGTGGATAAAAAAACCTTGCCCAACGCCATCACCTGGAACAGCAGTACCTGGGAGATTGCGAGCATCACCGGGCTTGGTTTGGGTGGTTTGTTGTACGGTTTTGTGGGCGTCACGGCGACTTTTACAGTCATGGCCTTGCTGGCCATGCTGGCGCTGTTGCTGGTGTTGCAGATCAGTCCCAGGCCCGTTCCGCCGACCGATCACAATGAATCAGCCTTGAAGCGGATACAGGCAGGCCTGTCGTTCGTGTTCAGCAACCGATTGATGCTCAGTGCCATCGCACTCGATTTGTTTGCTGTTTTGTTTGGCGGCGCGGTTGCCTTGCTGCCGGTTTTTGCGAAAGATATTTTGCAGGTTGGGGCCGAGGGTCTGGGTGTGCTGCGGGCTGCCATGTCGATCGGTGCCATCACGACGGCCTTTTTTATTGCTCACCGGCCGCTGGGCCGGAATGCCGGCAAACTGATGCTGGCTTGCGTGGCGGGCTTCGGATTGAGCATTGTGGTTTTCGGCCTGTCGCGCCATTTTTGGCTTTCCTTCGCCTGTCTGTTGATCGCGGGGGTGTTCGATGAGGTCAGCGTCGTGGTTCGGTCCTCTTTAATTCAACATCTTACGCCGGAAAACATGAAAGGGCGGGTTTCGTCGGTCAATTCCATGTTCATTACCTCATCCAACGAGATCGGCGCTTTTGAGAGCGGCGTGGCGGCGCGTTTGTTTGGCAATGTGCCCTTGTCGGTCGCTTTCGGGGGCGTCATGACGCTGGTGGTCGTCGCCATTACCTGGTGGCGGGCGCCGCAATTGCGGCAATTCGATTTCAGTCAGCTGGAGCATCACGAACCGGAGCCCCTTGTGATCAACGGCGACGAATCGGCGCCCCTGGACGATGGTCAACGGGGGTAAAATCAACCCTTTGCATTTTTAACCGCCAAGACGCTAAGACGCAAAGTGTTCGCGAATTTCTCCGCACTTTGCGTCTCTGCGTCTTAGCGGTGAAAATGTACAAGTAACCAACAAAAATCCTCCCGGGCGTTGATTCAGCACCCGGGAGGATTCATTTTTTTGAAAAAATGGAAGGACAGATCAGCCGACGTGCGCTTCGTAGTCGGCGGACGACATGAGGGCGCCGAGGTCGGCCGTGTTCTGCAATTCGACCTTAACGATCCAGCCCTTTCCGTACGGGTCTTCGTTGATGAGCGAAGGGTCGCCGCCTTTGCTATCGTCGAGGGCCGGGTTGAATTCCAGTACTTTGGCCGTTACGGGCATGTAGAGATCGGACGTCGTTTTGACTGCCTCTACCGTGCCGAACACTTTACCGGCTTCGACGACGCTGCCGACGGTTTCCACTTCGACATAAACGAGTTCGCCAAGTTCGCCCTGGGCATAATCGGTGATGCCGACATAAGCGACATTGTCGTTTTCGATGCGGATCCATTCGTGGTCTTCGGTGTATTTGCAGTTGGCCGGGAATGTCATACGAGTTAAGTGTAAAAGGTTGAACAATGATTTGATTTGAAATGGCGGGCCGCTGCTGTGCGGCGGCTTACAGCGCGCCAAAAGTAGGGCTTTTGATGTAGCGACAAATTGGGCGGCGAAAAAAAACGTTCGGCAAAGCTGCGAATCGCCCTTCCCTTTGCGCCCAAAGTGACACGCTGGTCGAAAAGCGGGATTTACGGTGTTAAGTTTTTGTATTTTTCGAAGAAAGTCTACTTCTTTCGCCGGGCAAAAAACAGTGCCGCACTGCCATTGGTCAACGCGTTGACAGCCCTGCCAAATTTGTTCCGATCATCGTTTTATTCATTTTTCCATGAAATACACACCGCTCAATCCGGAATTGTTTCAACTCAATCGCCGCCGCTTTGTGCGCGAAATGAAGCCGAACACGCTCGCTATTTTCAACTCCAACGACCTGATGCCGCGCTCGGGCGATCAGTTTTTTACTTTCCGCCAGAATGCCGGCCTTTTTTACCTCTGCGGCATCGATCAGGAAGAAACCATGCTCCTGCTTTACCCCGATTGCCCCAAGGACGGTCACAAGGAAGTGCTGCTCATCAAGCGCACCAACGAACATATCGCGGTGTGGGAAGGCCACAAATACACCAAGGAAGAAGCCCGCGCCGCTTCGGGTATTGAAAAAGTGCTCTTCCTCGACGAGGCCGAGCAACTGCTCAACGAACTGATCCTGCTCTCCGACGGCGTCTACCTCAACGTGAACGAGAACGACCGCTACATTTCGGACGTCGAAACCCGCGATATCCGCTACGCAAAATACCTGCGCAACCGCTACCCGGCGCTCAATTTGCACCGCGCGCAGCCGATCATGAAAAAACTCCAGATGGTCAAAAGCCAGTTTGAAGTGGACGTCATTCAGCACAGCGTCGATATTACCGGCAAGGCGTTCCGGCGGGTGCTCGAATTTGTCAAGCCGGGCGTGTGGGAATACGAAGTGGAAGCCGAAATCACCCACGAGTTTATTCGCAATCGCTGCCAGGGCCACGCTTACACCCCTATTATTGCCACCGGCAAAAACGCCTGTGTGCTTCACTACGTCGACAACAATCAGCAATGCAAGGACGGCGACGTGCTGCTCATGGACTTCGGCAGCGAATATGCCAACTACGCCGCCGACCTGACGCGCTCGATTCCGGTCAGTGGTCAGTTCACCGATCGTCAGCGGGCCGTTTACAACGCCGTGCTGCGCGTTTTGAAAGAAGCCCGCGCCATGCTGGTGCCTGGCAACGTGCTGGAAGAATACAACAAGGAAGTGGGCAAAATCATGGAAAGCGAACTCATCGGGCTGGGTCTTATCAGCCGCGACGAGGTGGCCAAACAGGACAAAGACAAGCCCGCGTACAAAAAATACTTCATGCACGGCACCAGTCACCACATGGGGCTCGACGTGCACGACCTTTGCCTGCGCTACGAACCTTTCCGCGCCGGCATGATCTTCACCTGCGAACCGGGTATTTATATTCCGGAGGAAAACCTCGGTATCCGACTGGAGAATGACATCCTCATCACCGACGACGGCCCCGTGGATTTGTTCCGCAGCATCCCGATCGAAGCCGAGGAGATCGAAGAACTCATGAACGCCGGCGTTTTGTCGTAACACAGAAAGCACTCCGGGGCCTGCTCCCGGGTTGTGTCACAAAATATTGTTTCTCGCTGCGCAACGCCACACTTTCCGAGGGGAGTGTGGCGTTTGTGCATTTTTCCGAATTCATTACAAATTTTTCGCTGCTTATGAAGACGGTATCCCGCCTTATACCTGCCCTGATCGCCTTCGTATTCCTGTTTCACACCACCCTTCCGGCCCAAACCTCCCGAAAAATAAAACTCAACCCGGTCGCGCTGGGTTTCGACCTGCCACAATCGTACAAAGAGCGCACCTTTATCAAAGGCCTGGCAGGTTTTACCAATAACATCGACCAGCTGGTCGGCTCCATGATCCTGATCGATGGCGCCAAGACCTCCGTTTTGACCCGTTTTGTAAAAGACGGCAAGCCGCCGATCGTAGCCACATCCACGTCGGATGTGATTTACAGTTCCAAAATTGATCAGAAATTCAAATTCAACGGAGCGTACTGCATCGCCTCCACCAAGGTCGGGGCAGACGCTATTTATGAAATCGTCATTACCGACATTGCCACGGCTTTTTTGCCGGAAGATTACGTGCCGTATTACGAAATCTGCAAGGCATCCTCCAATGTGCCGCCCGAGACGCGGAAAAAAACCTACTACATCCGCTCCGCCAAACTGACCACGGTGTACACTCGCGCTTACCAGAAAGTGAGCGGCGAGACGGCCGTCAGCGGTGTGGCATTCAGTGCCAACGGCGAGGTGTACAGCAGCACCGACCAGTTCAAGGTCGATTACATCGTGTCGGTGGATATCGTCAGTCTTGAAAAACTGCTTTCGTTGCAAAATTGTGAATCGCTCATCACCAGTGAGGAGATCGCCCGGCGCGAAAAGGCCGAGCGTGCGCGGATCGATGCCGCCAGGGCGGAGGAGGAGAAAAAATCGCGCGAAAACGAACTGGCGGCTGCCCGCGCACAGGTGGAAGAACTGCGGCGTTTGCTCGGTGAAAGCGTGGAAAAAAACGCAGGGATGCAGCGACAGCTTTGGGAAGCGCAGCAAAAAGAGCAACAGGCTGGCGAGCAATTGAATACAGCCCGCCAAATGGCCGAACAACTTCAACAGCAGGCCCAGGCGGCCCAGCAAAACGTTGAAAACCGCGAAACCACCATCGTGACCTTCAAAAACAAGGAAGGCAAGGTGCTGGAAATCACGAGCCTGGAAGAACTCAGTCCTGAAAAATTGCGCGAACTGGGCTTCGACGTGGAAATTCTGAAAGAAAAACGCTGAATTCGGGCGAGCGCATGTTGTGGTGGCGCGTTACCTTGCGGGACTATTAGTTCATCAAAATCGAACGAAACCATGTTGCGCAATCTCGCTTCTCACTGGTGGGTGCTGGTCGTACGCGGCCTGGCCTCCGTTGCCTTTGCCATTCTTGCTTTTTTGTTGCCCGGCGTTACGTTCGGTGTGCTGGTGATGCTCATCGGCGCGCTTTTCCTCATCGATGGCGCCTTTGCCACCCTGCTCGGTCTGCGCATGCGCGGTGAAGACAACGACTGGTGGGTCGTGTTGCTCGAAGGTTTGCTGGGCCTGGGCCTGGGCATCGCAACGTTTGCCAACCCGGCGTTTACCGCCAACCTGCTCGTGCTTTTTGTCTCGCTGTGGTGCCTCGTCACCGGCGTATTCGAGATTGCTACGGCCATCAAACTGCGCAAGGAAATCGACAATGAATGGTTGCTCGGCGCTGCCGGCGCGGTGTCCATGGCGCTGGGCGTGCTGATGCTCGTGAATCCCAATGCCGGCGCTATTTCAATCACCTGGTGGATCGGAGGCTACGCGCTCTTGTTCGGGGTGATGTTGATCGGACTGGGGATGCGCGTGCGAAACGTGTGGAAAAGGATGCAGGAAGCCTGAATATTTACCAAACAATCCCCGCCATGCCTTTGAAACAAGCCGTTCAGGTGTTTATTGCGTATTCCCGATTGGACCAAGAGTACCTGGAACAATTGCGCAAACATTTGATCCCGCTCGAAAGAAACGGTAAAATCAGGGTCTGGACGGATAACAACATAGAACCCGGCCACCTGTGGGATGATTCGATCAAAAAACAGATTTATCAGGCGGGCATTATTCTTCTCCTGATCAGTGCCGACAGCCTGGCATCCGATTACTTTTCCGGGGAAGAGGTCAGGATTGCGATCAGCCGGCATGAAAAGGGAGAAGCCATCGTCGTTCCGGTGATTCTGAAATCCTGTTTATGGAAGGAAACTCCACTGGCCGCTATCCAGGCTTTACCCAAAGACGGCAAGCCGATTGTCAGCTGGATACCAATAGACGATGCCTGGGAATTTGTCGCCAAGTCGATCAGCCAGATGGTGGAAAAAATCCGGCTTAAAGAACTGCAGCAGGACGAACGGCAAAGGGAACAGGTCAAAGCGGAAGAGAGAGCCCGTCAAAAGAAACAACAAGAACAGCAATTGAAACGCCGTTGGGCGGCCTTTCGCTACCGGCTGCTAACTTCACCCTACCTCCGCTGGGCAGGGGTGGGCATTGCTGCATTGTTCCTCTTTTTTACGTTTAGAAATGTGACGTTCAATGACCTGAATTTCTGGAAAAGCGCCCCGCGGGAAGCGGCAACCAATCCTTCGTGGGTTGAACAAACTCCGATCGATTCCGATCGACAAGAAAATCCATCCAGCAGGGTTTTTGAAAAAAAAGATGACGGAAACACGTCCAATGAGCCGTCGGTCAAGAAACCGGCACAAACCACTGCCAATGACCCGGTTAGAGATAGTGTAACGAAAGCAATGAAGGAAAAAAAAGGCTCCCTGCTTTCAAACCCTCCCAAAACGAATCCGACGAAGAATATGACCGGGGGTGGGTCCGGGGGCGGCTCCGGCTTAAACTCCATTGCAGATATAGGATCAGGTCTTTCTGGTCGCAAAATGCTATCCCGCCCCAGAATTACCGACAGTCCTCAAAGGGAAGGCCGGGTGGCCGTGGAAGTCTGCGTAGACAGCAAGGGCAATGTCATCAGCGCCAATTACACCATGCGCGGCTCCACGACCAGCGACAGCGAATTGCATTACAAAGCTGTTTACTGGGCGCGCCAGTACAAATTTGAGCCCTCCTCCATTGAACAGCAATGCGGCATTATCACTTTCAATTTTCGATTGAAATAAGGGCATAACAAAAAATCTGCGGGGTTGCCCGGACCATCCGGACAACCCCGCAATTCATTTATAAAGCCGCGCGGCGGTTTATTTCACCTGGAAATTGAACGTAATCGTTCCGCATTCCTTGGCGGATGTGGACGGCGCAAACCTGTGCTGGCGCGCCCAGGTAATGGCCTTGCTGCGCAGTTCGCTGTCGTTGGTCGTGGAGCCGCGCATGGTGTAGTCGGCGCTGATGACATTGCCCTGGCTGTCCACGCAGACTTCCACGACTACTTTGCCGGTTTTCTGTGTATTGTCCACCATTTTCGGGCGCGACACCTTGCGGTTGCCGAGGTTGCCTCCGATCTCGGAGCCTGGGCCTACGCCCGGGCCATTGCCCGGGTTCGTTCCGCTTGTGTTGGTGCCATTGCCGCCGGGTGCGCCGCCGGGGCCTGGATTGGCGCCAGGGCCATTGCCCGGTTTTTTGTTGAGGACACTTGAGCCGGCGTTTTTGACCTTCTCGCGTTGTGCTTTTTCAGCAGCAAGTCGCGCATCCTCGGCCGCTTTGCGTTGCCGTTCTTCGGCAGCGATTCGCTCGGCCTCGGCAGCCATTTCGCGGCGGCGTTGGTCTTCCTGCTGCTGGCGCTGACGAATGGCGGCTGCATCGGGATCGGTGCTGGTGGGTGTTTTGGGCGGATTGGAAGGTGGCGCCTGCGATTTGGGGGCCGTTTTTTCAGAAGTTGGCGGAGGCGGGCTGTACGTTTCCTCCCCGGCAGCCTCGCTGCCATTGTTATTACCATTATCGCCGCCCTGATCGGGTTGCCCTGGTGCAGCATTGTCGCCGCCGCCGGCCCAGCCTGCGTCCTCGGGAGGCGTCATTTCAAGCGGTACGATAATGGCGGGCGATTCCGTTTCGGGTTCGTTCACGGCCAGTTTCCAAAAAATGAGGATGGCCAGAAAACCCGCATGGAACAAAAAACTGATCACCACCGCCCGGGTGCGATCTTCTTCACGACTGGCTACGGCTCTTACCATGGTATTTTTTATCTTGGTTATACAATTGCTCCAAAAGGATGCTTTCCGAGCAATTTTTACATAACATCGTTATTTGGTGGCGGGTTCGGCTTTGGGATCGGTTGCCAGAATGGTCTTGACTTTGAGCCGATTGGCAATGTCCAGAATGAACACCACGTTCTCGATCGGCACGCCTTTTTCAGCGACCACGGTCACCGTCACATCCTGGGGCTCCTTGCCCATGGCTTTCATCCGCGCAGCAATGGCATTTTCGAGGTTGGCCTCGGGGGTTTTGGTGCGGTCGAGGTAAAACGACCCTTCTTTATCGATCGACACGGCAAAATTGGGCGAAGCCATCGTGGTAGCCGTGCTGGAAGGCAAAGTAAGATTGAGGGCGTTGGGCGTAACGAACTTGGACGTCAGCATGAAAAACATCAGCAGCAGGAAGATCACGTCGATCATGGCTGCAAGGCTGAATTCCGGTTCGACCTTTTGTCTTCTTTTCAGACCCATTTCTTAATGAGTGATGAATGATGAATGATGAGTGATAAATGATGAGTTTTTGGTGAGGAGTGATGAGTTTGTTCCAATCGAAAAAAACTCATCACTCCTCACTAACAACTCATCTCGACGGCTCCTGGAGCAGGTCCATGAACTGCATGGCGGTGTTTTCCATTTTGAAAATCACCTTGTCGAGGTTGGTTACCAGCAGATTGTAGCCGGCCATGGCAATGATGGATACGAACAGACCGAATGCCGTAGCGGTAAGGGCGTGGTAAATACCGGTGGACAATACCTGCGGCGTGATATTGGTAGCCGAGGCCATGTCCTGGAACGAAATGATAAGACCGATAACGGTACCCAACAGACCGATCATCGGGGCGATACCCGAGATGGAGGCCAGTGTGGAGAGGTTTTTTTCCAGTTTGAGCAACTCGAGGTTGCCCACGTTTTCGATGGATTTGTTGATGTCATCGAGCGGTTTGCCGATGCGGTCAAGGCCTTTTTCCACCATACGGGCCATCGGGGCATCGACGCTTTGGCAAAGGGCCTTGGCAGCCTGGAGGTTGCCGCTTTCCACAGAGGCGCGGATGCTGTTCATAAAGTTTTGATCCACCTGGCCGGCGCGCTTCAGGGTGAAGTAGCGCTCGAAAATGATGTACACTGCCACGATGGAAAGGGTGAACAGAACCGTGATCACGATCAGACCGGAGGTGCTGCTGCCGATGATAATTTCAAAAAGACTTTCGGGTTTCTTCGGTCCCTCGGCAGCCGGGGTGTTGGTGGCCAGTTGCAGGAAAAAGAAGGACGACAGGAAGGCGTTGAGCATCATAAAAGGGTGCTGTTAGAAAATAAAACTGATTGTTTTCGAGATGCGCTAAGCGAACGCCAAAAGTAGGCCATTTTGTATTGGAGCAATGTTTTTGTCTTAACATTTTGCGCTTTTTTCACGCCTTGGTTAGGAAAATCATAATTTTCACCGCTTGAAAATGAGAACATTGCAAAAATCGGGCCTGCTTTGACCTTATTTTTACCCTTAAAATAATCGGTTTTAAAATCGCACCCTCCATTCCTGAACCACCCTTCTCTCATTCTTTACCAACTTAAGAACCATGCCCTTTCGCACCATGTTGAAATATGCCCCTTTGTCCGCACTGCTGTGGCTGGCCGCCTGTGGCGGCGACTCCAAAACCGCCTCGCCTGCCGCTCCCGCTTCGCCGACGCCCGCAGCCGAAACCTCGACTTCCTTCGACCCCAAAGCCGTGTACCTCGACGGTTTGTACGCCACATCCACCTCGCCCGGCCAGGATGTCAACCGCCTGTTCGACGCCGATCCGGCTACCGGCTGGCGCACCCTGCCGGGCGCCGGCCCCGATGAGGGTATTATGTTGTATTTCAGCAATTCGACGGCGGTGCAAATCCAGTCGATCCAGGCCGATCCCATGGACGATGCAACCCTCGACAGCAATTCCCGCATACAGGTGTACGTCAACGGGCAGGCGGTCCGGGCAGCCGCACCCGGCGAGCGCATCGAACTTCGGTCCGAAGGCGCAAAAGACCAGCGCGTCAACTCCGTTTTCCTGCGTTTTTCTGAAACCATCGTGGGAGAACACAGCGAGCGCAGCATCCCCGAGAAGGACCTGGATATCCGTATCGATGCTTTTGATGCCGACGGCTTTGTCGGGCTCAAAGCCCTGACTTTTTTTAATGAAAAAGGCGAGCCGGTCAAGATCGTGCCGCCCCGAAGGGTGTCCGGCAAAGTGACTGCTTCCTCCACGCTGGCGCCCGAATCGGCCTATGGCCCCGACAATCTGTTCGACAGCCGCAAGGAATTCGCCTGGGCCGAGGGCAATGCCGCCACCGCCGGCGAGGGCGAAGTGCTGCGCTTCCATTTCGACCAGCCGGTTCACATCAGCGGCGTGCAAATCTGGGACGGCTACCAGCGCTCGGCGGAGCATTACCGCGCCAATGCCCGGGTGAAAGATTTTCAGGTCAATGCCGTCAACGGCCCCGCCCAGACGTTCACCCTGCGCGACGATGCAGCCGGGCAAAAAATTGATTTCCCGACGGCCTTCGAGGGTCAGGATTTTGAATTAAAAATCAACAGCATTTACCCGGGTAAAAAATACAAGGACCTGGCAATCAGTGAAATTCTGTTTTACGACGGCGCTCAACCTTTCGTTTTGCACTCCGACTTTCAGGTCAGGCGCGCCCAGGGCCAGCGCAGCGCTGCCGGCAATTCGCCGCTGGCGAGCCTGCTCGACCGCCGTATTTACAACATGCTCGATCAGCCTTTCGACGCTGTGGCCCAATCGATCATCCTTCGTTCGGACGGCACTTTCGTCCTCTATGAGGAAAGTGAAAGTTATGAAAACGATGGAAACACCCGCAGCATCAGCGGCCAGACGATTGCCGACGGCAACTGGGAATTGCTCGAAAACAAAGGCAATACGGTGAAAGTCAAGGTGTTCGGCAAATGGTTCGACGCTTCCGAGGTGCAGGAGTGGTACAAAGGCCCTCGCAGCAAGGAGGCGACGAAAATTTTCAACGACGTGCTCACCATCGATGCCAATACCGTCAAGGGTGAAAAAATGATCGGTACTTTTTACCGGAAATAGGCTTTGAATCGCGCTTTTTCAGGAAAATGGGTTGGCCCGCTTTTGCTCGGCGGAACTGCCGCTTTGTTGCGTTGGCTGGCTTTTGTGCAAACACCCTTTGCCAACGGCTGGGATAGTTATTTCTACCTCATCCAACTCAAATCCTGGATCGAAACGGGCCACATGCACTCGCCCGAAGCGTCGCTGATTTACCCGCTCATGCGTTGCTGCGTCTGGCTGACGGGCGACTACGTGAGCGGGTACAAACTCTGCGCGGCAGGGCTGGCCGGGTGTCTGACCGGGCTCGTGGCCTGGGGAGGAAGGGCTTGGGGAGGCGGTTTGTTTGCGCCCGGGCCTCCTGCGGCCCCAATCACGGCTCCTTTGAATACCCCACCCCCAACCCCTCCCCCTCCGGGGAGGGGAGCGGTTCCCAGATCGAATCGGCTCCCCTCCCCGGAGGGGGAGGGGTTGGGGGTGGGGTATTCAAAGGGGCCGGGCAATACAAAAAAGCCCCCACTATCCTACCCTCCCGCCGCCCTTTTCCCCAATCTCCTTCCCGCGCTGCTCCTCCTCTACTCCCCCCAACTGACCTTTTTTGCCGCGCAATACCCGAAAAACCTGCTCGGACTCGTGCTCTTTTTGGCGCTGGTATTCAGTCTGCCCGAACGGCCGCAGCGGCGCTGGACCTCCTGGGCGATACCCCTGATGTGGCTGATTGTCAACTATTTCGGGCATCGGCTCACGTTCGTGCTGGCGCTTTTTTACCTGTTGTTTTGGGTGTTGTGGGCATTCGGGAAAAACCTGAAAAGCCTGCTGCCTGTCAGCGTGGTTGTCATCTCGGGGCTTGTTTTTGTTGGAATGGGCGTACTGGCTTCCCGGCTGTTTCCCGGCCTGTTTCATCTGAGCGACCTCGAACGGCTGGGCGGTGTTTTGGGGCACGGAATACAATTTGCGCCCTGGTCGTTCGTGCAGGATTTCGGGCCGTCGCGCATGTCAGGCTGGT
Organism: Saprospiraceae bacterium; assembly: GCA_044226205.1. Lineage (GTDB taxonomy): Bacteria > Bacteroidota > Bacteroidia > Chitinophagales > Saprospiraceae > M3007. The sequence continues at coordinate 248,017 of JBGAHL010000003.1, read as the reverse complement.
GGCTGGCAGAGATCGCGGCTGCCGTGCTACTGATGGCCCTGACGGCGGTTCGACTGCTGGTGAAGCCCTGGCGCAAGACCGTCACCTTGCGTTCGAAAGCCTTGTTTACGCTCGGGCTGGTGCTGCTTTTTCCGGGGCTGGAATGGTCGATGACGGGCGTGGCCTGCCGTTTATTTATGGTGTACGGACTGCTCGCCCCGCTGATGGCCTTTGATGGCGGTTTTTTGAACAAAAAACTGTCCTCCGCGCTGGGGGGCCTGCTTGTTGTCGGCGCGTTGTTTTCGTGGAAAAGTTATTCGCCCGAGCTCCACGACCCCAATTATCGCCTTTTCGAGCAGTTGACCGCCTCGGTTTGCGCGGATGAAACCTACCGCTCCTCCCGCCCCGAGCTGCTGATCGCGCCCAATGCCCTGGCGGAATACTTCACTTTTACGACCGGCACGGATGCCATGCCCTGGCTGCCCGAATACCCCGTCGATTCCACGCGACTCTGGCGCATTGCCGGACAAATGCGGCAACAAACGGTGGAATACTACGCCCGCGGGCCCGTCCGCCGCCTGCCGGGCGCTTATCTTTTGCTGCGCGAAGACCACTGGCAGCAGGCGCTCGAACGCGCCCGGGCAGAAGCCGACACCGCCTACGTGACCCAGGCGACCGGCTGGCCCAACCCGGCACGGATACGACCGACGTATCTGCTTCGGCGGAAAAGCGGGGGGTGAAGAAAGGTTGCTCGTCCATCCCTTTTCAATTGATATCACTGGTCTGAAAATATTGGCATCCTGAGGATGGAGAGCCTGCAAAAATTCGTGTGTATCCCAAGTTGCTCAAACGATTGTTCAAGATAGCCCTTATTCACAAACCATCACTAAAATCATGTTCAATATTGATTTATATCCTTTTAGAATAGTTGAAACAGGGTAAAGATTAGTATGGTGATTTGATTTCAACTCCCAAAATTTAAAATAAAAACCATTGCATTAGTCATGAAAAATCTGGTATTGACAATTGTTTTCTTGTTAAGCATCGTCGTTCATCCGTGGAATGCCGCTGCACAAGTAGATAGCGCATTAGTGACATTATTCAATGATGCTATTGATTATCAAATGTCTTCACAGGGCGACAAAGGCGTGGGCGTAGCCGTAGTTATGCCTGACGGTCAATTATGGTGGGGACAAAAAGGGATTGATCAATATGGGCAGCCCCTTACCGATACAACATTGTTTTTTACGGCGAGCCTGACCAAAACTATGGTTGCTGCATGCGTACTCCAGTTAGTAGAAGAAGGATTGATTCAACTGGACTCGCCCTACACGCATTATTTGTCCGCGATACCCTATGTGGATACTATGTCCACTATTCGCCAGCTGCTCAATCAAACTGCCGGGGTTCACGAATTTCAGAAAAACCCGGCATGGGCCAATGAATTGTTTTCCGGCATATCCTTGGCGCCGGGCGAGGTGCTTGAGCGTTATCTGGATCAGCCCAACGACTTTCCGCCGGGCACTTCTTGGGCGTATTCCAGCAGTAATTATGTCGTGCTGGGTCTGGTCATTGAAAAGGTGACAGGTGAAACGCTGCACGAAAACCTGAGAACCCGTTTCTTCATACCACTTGGTTTAAATCACACCTGGTGTGGCGGATTTGAAACCTTCCCAGGCCCGGATGCAGGCATGTGGAATATGGTAGGCGGTGTGCTGGTAAATTTTTCCTCCATGCCACGAACGACGCTCCTGACGCAGGGATTCGCGGTCGGTTACGTCGTGAGTACCCCGCACGATATGGCATTGTGGGCCAAAGCGTTGTATAAAGACCGTAACATCCTTACGGTCGACAGCTACGCTGAAATGTTCACAATTGCGCCGCAAAGTGAAGGCTTTTGGGGACCGGGTTGGGCTTATGGGCTTGGAATGATCAGGTTGCCGGTTAATGTAAACCAGCAGTTATATGGATTTGGCCATTCCGGTATACTCATACACCAGAGCAATATGTACTGGGATGAAGAGAAAAACTTTATCGTGGTGACAATGACTAATAGCGCTTCGCAAAATGGCAACTTGGTCTTTCAATCGATTTACTTTCCGCTTCGCAGTCAATTGACCAATTTGGCGTCGGAGATCGATGTTACCGACCTGATCCTATATCCTAATCCTGCAACCGGGGAAGTCAGGCTGGAGGGGTATGTGGAAGCCGGAAGTGATCTTATGGTGACAGACCTGAATGGGAAAGTGATATTTCAGGAGCGAATAAAAAGTTCGGCAGAACAGATTCGGCTTGATATAAGTCATTGGGCGCCATCTACTTATTGGGTCTGGATTCAAATGTCCAATGGTAAAATCGGAAGGGGTAAATTCATTAAGGTGCGCTAAGATTATGTTGACGCTGCCCAGGTTTTTACTTCAAATACACTGTACTTGATCAGATGTCTCCCTTCGGTCGACAGGACATGGAACGATTAAACAAGGCAATATTCCCCAGATTTCTCCCTGCGGTCGAAATTTTTTCAGTGGGTAAAATTTCGACCGCAGGGAGAAATCTGATAAGGTTTTGCCCAAAAAATGCGCCGTGTCCTGTCGACCGCAGGGAGACATCCGAAGCTAAAACCCCAAAAACTTTCACCTTCTACCCTCCGCTCTAGTTTTTACTCGCTAAGATAATTAACCGAAGCACATCCGCTTGATCTCGCGCAGCCCCTGTTTCGCTCGTAGAAGCAAGCTATTTTGAATACAGGTGGTTCTAAATCAAGCATTTCACCCACGTCCCCGTATTCCCAAAAAAAAATTTCGGCTACGCCGAATCCCTTTTCCCCCTTGCGGCCACCCGTCGCGGCTGCGCCCGCTATCGCAGGGCGCGCTCGCGGCGGGCAGGCCGGACTTGCTTTTTTGCTCACCGATTGAACCGGAAGGGTCAGTCCCCTCCCTGGAAGGACGCCGCCAGGCGGAAACCATTGAAGCGGTAGACGAACGCCGGGAGGTTGAGGTTGCGGTACGCCGAGCGGCAGAGCCGCGCAACGTCCCAGTAGCTGCCGCCGCGTAAGACGCGGGGGACTCCCTCTTCCGGCCCTCGCGGGTCAACAATCACTCCCTGATTGTAGCATTCCTTGTAATAATCATAGGAATACCAGTCCTCACACCACTCCCACACATTACCGCTCATGTCGAACAAGCCGAAGGCATTGGCTTTTTTGCCGGCGGTGGGGCGGGTACGACCGCCGCTGTTTATATTATACCACCCCACCTCTTCCAAATCATTGCTGCCGCTGTAAACATGCCGCTCCCCTCCCCGTGCCGCGTATTCCCACTCCGCTTCCGAGGGGAGGCGGTAACCCTTGGCGGTCAGACGAGTATCTATCTGCCAATCCTCCTGCTTTTTCCCAATTGTATCAGCAAAAACATAGACCGGCTCCAAACCTGCCTGTACACTGCGCCAGTTGGCATACAGGGCTGCGTCATACCAACTGACGCCAATCACTGGATCATCCCCGCGCGGCTCACCCCAGGAAGAATCGTGAAAATTACTGATGGGCCTGCTGGTCGCCAGGCAAAACAGGTTGTACTGCCACATGGTCGTTTCCGTGCGCGCCATTTCGAAAGCGCTCAGGCGGACGGGGTGTAAGGGTAATTCCTCCTGCGGGCAATCAGGATCGATCGTCGAATCGCAGCCCATCATAAACTCCCCGGCGGGTATTTTGACCATGTCGGGGTAGTAGCGCGCTTCGAGTTCGCGGTAGCGATCGGGGCGGAAACGCAGGAAGGCTTGTTTCAGTTTATCGCGGTTGCCGGGCTGGTCGATGGTCACAATGCCCCCTAATTCCGGGAAAGACTGGCCGTACAGTTTGCCGGCGGTTTCCAGTTCGTATCGGGCAAAGGTGTATTGGCCCGTGTGCATATAGAAAAAAGCCATTTCCAGCAGCCCGTAGGCCACGGGGTCGCGGTAAAGGGCCAGGGGGCTGTCGTCGTCGCGGTCGCGCACGAGGTCGTACGCCTCGTTGAGTAGCGTGGCGGCGTTGGCATAGTCCAGGTGGTAGATTTTTTTGTCGGCGTTTTCCACGAGGTTTTGCACGATGCCTGTGGTGGCGACTTCCACATTGCGGCGCTCCGCGCGGGCCTGTGCCAAAGCCTCGGCGGCCAGGCGTTTTTGCTCGGCCGTGGCGGTTTTCTGGCGCTGGGCCTCGTCGTAGTTGCTTTTGGCCTCGGCTTCCTTTTCGTCGGCGCGGCGCAGGGCATCGGTAGCCTGGGCGGTTTTTTCGGCAATTTTTCCCTCGGCCTGCTTCACTTGCTCTTCTTTCTCGAGTACCAGCCGGGCTTTTTCGCTGGCTTCCTGCGATTTGAGGTAGGCGAGATAAGACGACCCCACAGCGAACAGGGTGAGCAAGACGGCGCCCGCCGTGAACAGGTAGGCGCGGCGCTGTTTGCGCTCCGCTTCCTGCCGCGCATGCTTCGCTTCCACCGCCTCCCGGAGCAGGCGGCGTTTTTCCTCCTCTTCCCGCCGCAGTTTGGCGGCGTCGAGGATGGGCGGCACGAGCGTGTCGTGCCCGATCTCGTAGAGCATGCGCCCCTGCTCGTCGCGCTCCACGCGCAACAGGGAAGCACGGGCCAGGGCGTCGAGCAGGCCGGGCGAAAAGCCCTGGGCGTTCAGGGCCTGGGCAGCGAAGGGCAGGCGCACGCCCTCGGGGCTCACGAGCACGTCTTCGCAGAGGCGGCGGGCATCGGCCTGTTCGGCGGCGGGCAGAGTGGCGAGGGTGTTGTTGTAAAAATCGGCAAAGACCGACTGAAGGTCGCCGAGGTCGTTGGCGCCCACTTCCGCGATCTGGAAGCGCGCCACGATATTGTCTTCCACGTGGCGACACACGATCTGCAGGGCGCTGGTCTCCACGCGGCCGCGCTCGTCGCGCAGGGCGCCGATAATGGCCGAGAGCGCGTCGGGGCGGTACTGAAACGGCGGCGTCGCGAAACCCGCCGATTGCGGCAGGGCGGCCGGTGCGGTGATGGCCTGGGTGGCCGCTTTTTCGTCGAGCGCGTCGAGTTCGTAGCTGTGCTGGAGCAGGTTGGGCAGGTAGTCTTTCAGGGTATTGAGCTGGCTCATCCGGTCGGAGCGGATGGCGAACACGACTTTTAGCTCAAAAGGCGTAAAAAACGCGGCGCGTTCGGCGGCGGGCAATTGGGTAGCCGCGCGGCCATAGCGGTCGGGCACGAGGGCGTACAGCGCTTCGGCGAGCTGTTGTTTAAAAGCGAGGACTTGCTCCGCCGGGTAGGTAAACAATTCCTCGAATTGATCAAAAAACAACAAAAAACGATCGCCACCCCCACCCTGCTGGCGTTGCTTGAAAGCCTGCCAAAGCGAATCGGGCGCCGTGCCGCCGGGGGCCTGCGCGGCCGACAACAGGGTCTGCACGGGCGTGGGCGATTCGCCGGGTTTGTACGGCCCGATGCGCACTTCGCTGAACGGCAACTCGCCCTCGTCGCGCAGCACGGGCAACACGCCGGCCTGCAGCAGCGAACTTTTGCCGTAGCCCGAGCGGCCGTACAAAACGGTCAGCTGCGCCACGCGTATGAGGCGGATCAGGCGTTCGATATCGTCGTCGCGGCCGAAAAAGAGCGGGCGTTCGGCCGCGGTGAAGGGGCGTATGCCGGGGTAACGGTTCATGGCTGGGGCAGTTGGGCGATGAGGTTGAGCAGGGCGTCGTTGATCTGGTTGGCTTCCAGTTTGGCATTGTCGGCCGAGATGACGCCTTTGAGCAGCGACAATTCGAGGCGGCTATGGCGGGCGCTGAGCATTGCAGTCTGGTGCTGCAAATCGTTGTCGGCCGCAGCCTGGGCGATGGCATCGAGGGCTTCGAGCACCCGTTCAGTCTGGGCGTTTTTGAGCCAGTCGCGCAGCTGGGCGGGCGTGGGGCGGTTGCCGCCCTCGGCAGCGGAAGCCGACTGGTCGGCCTGCCAGCGGCGGGAAAGTTCGGCGAGAAAATCGGCGGGTTGCCACTCGTCCACGAAAGTCATTTTAAACTGCTGGCTGAGGAAAACACGCGTAGAATGTGCCGCGCTGGGGTTCACGGCGTACTGCCGCGCCTTGAATTTGGCGGGGTTGAGCGCGCGCAGCAGGAGCTGCATGTACCATTTGTCAAACTGAAAACCGACGAACAGAAACACCGAACTGCCGCTGCCCAGCATGTCCTGCACCACTACATGGGTATCGGACAATTTGCGGGACCCGAGGAACTCGGCGATGAAGCCAAACAAGTCGTCGTGGTCGAGCACCAGCGAATCGGCTTCGTTGACGTTGCCGAAAAGATTGAACACCATGCGCCGCTGTTTGGGCGGGCGCAGCTCGCCGGCCGCCCGGCCCCGGAAATTGTAGCACACAAACTGATGTTGCACACCCTCCTCGTCGAACGCGCGGTGCAGACCCTCGTCGGGCAGCAGCGACACCACGAGCGGCAGGGGTAATGCCGCGATCTGGCGGTACACGGGCGCCAGGCGTTTTTCCTGTTCGCGGTAAAAATCATCGAGCCGAAACGACAGGGCCGCGCGGTCGCCCGTGTTGGCGAACAGAAACAGTTCTTCGTTGGGATACACCGCCAGCACATCCTCGGGCGGTCGGGGCGGGTCGGCGGTGAGGTCGCCGCCGAGGTAGCGGCACAGGGCCTCGAAAAGGGGCAGATCGGGCAGTGCATCGGGGCCGAGAAACAACACGCATTGCTGCGCGCGCAGGGCTTTGAGCAAATCGGACCAAAAAGCGTCGGAAAGGGGCGAAGGACTATTCATATGGATTGGGTCTGGCTGCAAAAATATCATATTGATCTGCTACGACACGACACAAAAAAAATTTTGTCAACAAAACCATAAGCCCCTTGCGGACGTTGAAAAAGAACCTACTTTTGTAGCGAACTTTCGCTGGGTTATTTAAAAAGTTGATGAGGGTTGATAAGGTTTATGAGGTTTATAAAAGGAGGGTGGATGCTCTCGGGTTTTATCAATCTTATCAGCCTAATAAACCATCATCATCATCAACTCCCAAAAAACTGAGAGCACCCACCCTCCTTTTATCAACCTTATAAACCTTATCAACCCTCATCAACCTTTTTTATCAACCGTCATCAACCATCCCCTCAACCAACAACTCATCACTATTCATTCTCAAGTCATGCCCGATACGCTCGTCCAATCCGATGTACTCAAAGGCGGTGAATTTTTGATCCGCGACGCCCGTCCCGAGGATATTTTTATCCCCGAGGACCTGAACGAAGAACAACTGATGGTCAAAAAAATGGCCCAGGATTTTCTCGAACAGGAAATTTACCCCAACGCTCAAAAGATTGAAAAACAGGAAAATAACATCTCGGCTACCCTGCTCAAACGCATGGGCGAACTCGGCCTTTTGGGCGCACACATGCCCGCCGAGTACGGCGGCATGGAACTCGACACCAACACCAATACGGTGATTACCGACGTGTTTGGCCCGATGGGTTCTTTCAGCGTACCGTTTGCCGCCCACACGGGCATCGGCATGTTGCCCATCCTGTATTTTGGCACCGAAGCTCAGAAACAGCACTACCTGCCGGGCCTCATTTCGGGCGATATCAAGGCGGCTTATTGCCTCACCGAGCCGGGCAGCGGCTCCGACGCGCTCAACGCCAAAACCCGCGCCGACCTGAGCGCCGATGGTTCGCACTACTTGCTCAACGGGCAGAAAATGTGGATTTCCAACGCCGGCTTTGCCGATCTTTTCATCGTTTTCGCCAAGATCGGCGGCGAAAAATTCACAGGCTTCATCGTGGAACGCAATTCGCCGGGCCTGACCCTGGGCGCCGAGGAAGACAAAATGGGCATCAAAGGCTCCTCCACCCGCCAGGTCTTTTTTGAAAATGTCAAGGTTCCCGCGGAAAACGTACTCGGCGAGATCGGCAAGGGCCACCTGATCGCTTTCAACGCACTCAATATCGGCCGTTTCAAACTCGGCGTCATGTGCATCGGCGGCAGCAAGCGCGTGCTCGACATGGCGACGCAATACGCCAACGAACGCAACCAGTTCGGGCAGCCGATCGGCAATTTCGGAGCCATTCAGTTCAAACTGGCCGAAATGGCCATCCGGACCTTCGCCGGCGAAAGCGCCATGTACCGCATTTCCGAACAAATGCAGGACCGCAAGGCCGCCGGCTCCGAAGAAGGCAAATCCTTCGGGCAGGCTACGCTCGAAGCCGCCGAAGAATACGCCATCGAGTGTTCTATTTTAAAGGTTTACGGCTCCGAAGCGACCGATTACTGTGTCGATGAAAACGTGCAGATCCACGGCGGCATCGGCTTCTCCGAAGAATACCCGGCCGCCCGCGCTTACCGCGACAGCCGTATCAACCGCATTTACGAAGGCACCAACGAGATCAATCGCCTGCTCATGGTCGATCAGTTGTTCAAACGCGCCATGAAAGGTCAACTCGATATCGTGGGGCCGGCCTGGGCCGTGCAGAAAGAACTGGCGTCCATGCCTTCTTTCGAAAAAACCGAGGGCCCTTATGCAGAAGAGCACAAAGCGATCGCCGATTTTAAAAAGATCATCCTGATGTGCGCCGGCGGTGCTGCCAAAATGCAGATGGACGGCAAACTCAACCTCAAGGACGAGCAGGAGATCCTGATGAATTGCGCCGATATGCTCATCGACCTCTACGTGGCCGAATCGATGCTGCTGCGCATTGAAAAACTCTCCATGCGCACGGAAAAACCGCAACCGCAGGAAGTGTACGACGCCATGCTGCAGGTATTTTTCCACGACGCATCGGCGCGTATCGCCAAAAATGCCACGGATGCCCTGGCATCCTTCGCCGACGGCGATTTGCTCAAAACCTTCCTTATGGGTGTCAAACGCTTCACCAAGTACCCGCCCGTGAATGTCAAGGACAAACGCCAGCAAATCGCAGCGGCTTTGCGCACGCACAACGGATGGTGTTTCTAGCAGCCATCTCAAGATAATTTCAATCTAAAACACGCAAGCTTGTTCAGTCGCCCCGTGGTTATTTCCACGGGGCGTTTTTTATTCTGAACAATTATTTTGACCGGCTTGGCAGCGCATTCGCGCTGAATGTATCTTGTTGGGTGAATTCGCCGGGAAACGCCTGTTCAAATACATCCTTCTTATTTCTCACAAACCAGTTTTATTCCCATGCGTTTATTGTTTTTTTTATCCATCCTGCTTTTTTCCCAGCCGGTTTTTTCCCAAGACTGCAACATCTACGACCTCACCGCGCAAGTGGTGGACTGCAACAACGGCCAATTTTACGTTGTCCTCAACTTCCAGTATAGCAATACCGGACAGGAAGGTTTCAAAGTACAAGGCAACGGTGTCGCGTACGGCACCTTCCCTTACAGCAATGTGCCGCTGACGCTCGGGCCCCTGGCCGCCAATGGCACGACGAGTTACGAATTTGTCGTCCGCGACATCGTTTTCCCTGATTGTCAGGATGTTGTACAACTCGGCACCGTCTCCTGTGACGCCAATGCACCCTGCGAAATTTACGACCTGACGGTCGAAACGGGCGAGTGCCACAATGACGGCTCCTACGAAGCCTGGGTCAATTTCCAGGTTCAGAACCAGACAAACGACCAGTTCGACATTTGGACCAACAACACGTTCTACGGCACCTACAACATCAGCGACCTGCCGCTTTACATCCCCAATTTTCAGCCCAACGGCGGCGCCAACGACGTAGTAAAGGTTTGCATCAACGACAACGCCGATTGCTGCAAAACCAAGGAATTCCCCGTACCCGATTGCGCAACGCCCTGCGATATTTATGACCTGACGGTCGAAACCGGCGATTGCAACAGCGACGGCACTTACAACATCTGGATCAACTTCCAGGTGCAAAACCCGACGACCTCCAACTTTACCGTGATCGGCAACGGCCAGAATTTCGGTAGCTTCCCCTTGTCGAGCCTGCCCCTGCACATCACCAATTTCCCGAATAACAGCAACGCTGGCGGCTACGTCAAGGTCTGCATCAACGACAACCCGGACTGCTGTGAAATCAAACAGTTCACCGCGCCCAACTGCAACCCGCCCGCTTGCGAAGTGTACAACCTTACGGTCGAAACCGGCGATTGCAACGACGACGGCACTTACCAGGCCTGGATCAACTTCCAGGTGCAAAACCCGGGCAATGATTTTTACGAAGTGTGGGCCAATAACCAGTACCTCGGCTATTTCCCGCTCTCGCAACTGCCCCTCTACATCGCACATTTCCCGGCCGACAACAACGGCCCCAACGACGTGGTCAAAGTTTGCATCAACGACCACCCGGACTGCTGCCGCGTCAAGGAATTCCCGGCTCCCGACTGCGCCCCCGCCCCCTGCAAGATTTATGACATCGTGGTGGAAACCGGCGACTGCAACGACGACGGCACTTACAACCTCTGGCTCAACTTCCAGGTGCAAAACCCGTCTGACGACCAGTTCGACCTCTGGGCCAACAGCGGGACCTTCCTCGGCACTTTCAACCTGTCCGACCTGCCCCTGCACATCGAACACTTCCCGACCGACGGCGGCGCTACCGACCGGGTGAAAATCTGCATCAACGACAACCCCGGCTGCTGCAAAACCAAAAACTTCGAACCGCCGGTCTGCCCGGGCGACGAATGCAAAATCTGGAAACTCAAGGTGCAAACCACGCCCTGCGTCTGCGGTCAGTTCTTCGCATTGCTCAGCTTCCGCTACAAAAACACGGGCAACGAAGGCTTCGACGTGATGGGCAACGGCCAGAACTACGGCAACTTCCCCTACTCCACCACGCAACCCGTGGTCATCGGCCCGCTGGCCGGCGATGGCACGACCGACTACGAGTTTGTGGTGAAAGACCACGTCAATCCCGACTGCCAGGACGATGTTCAGCTCGGCACAGTCTCCTGCGACGACAATCGCGCGGTGGTGCGCAAGCCTTCGGCTGTCAGCCTCGCCTCGATCAGCGTGTCGCCCAACCCGGCTGCCGACCGCGTGCTGATCAGCGTACGGAACAACAACGGCCTGCGCCTCGGCCAGTCGGACGTGCAGATCTTCTCCGCTGACGGACAGTTGGTCCGCACGGAAACCGTGGCCGACGGCAACACCTTTGCCCTCGACATTGCCACGCTGCCGGTCGGCGTGTACCGCGTCCGTATCGTAAGCGAAAGCGGCGCTTTTGCAGGTGATTTTGTGAAACAATAAGCCCGCTAGCGGTGCTAAAATAAAAAGCGGGGAGGCTGTACAGCCTCCGCGCTTTTTTTATGCCTTTTGGGGGCTCAATGGGCAATCTCGATCTTCCCTGTCCAGCGCTTGCCGTCGCCTTCGAGGCGGACGAAATACAGCCCCTTGGGCCAAGCTTCAACATTAATTTTTACCAAACTACCTGTAACCGGCTGTGTAATAACCACATTGCCCGACACGTCAACTACATCAATGCGACCGGAATTCAGCGGGCATTTCACGATAATTTCAGCACCCGTGGCAGGGTTGGGTAAAATTTCGAGCGAAGACGCCTCTTCCCAGGGCGTCTGCGTGTCCACACCCGTCGATTCGCATGCCGGCGGGTTGTTGCGCAACAACAAGGCATTGCCCAGCAGACGGAGGTAGGCCGCCTGGGTGTAAATACCCGGCTCGGTCAGCTCCCACGAATTTTCCGGCCAGCTCGTATTCCAGGCCTTGAACGACTTCTGCGCAGGCTGGTTTTCCGGCGGACTGATCAGGCAATTGCACGAAGGGTCGGGATGAAAATTCGGGTTGGGGCCGCCCGCGATCAGGCCAGGAGCCGGGCCTTTGAAGGGCGCGGTGGCAACATCGTCCCAGGGCGTCGCATCGCCAAACCAGCCGTGATATACCGAAGGGATGGAGGCTTCGCCGCCGTAAGCCCCCATATTGGTCAAATAGCAATAACCCGTCGGGTTCACGCCGTGCAAATAATGTACAAAACCCAGGGCCGCGTTGCGGTAGGGCACGGCATTAGACGCATCCAGACCGTATTGGTTCATGGCAAAAAACATGTTGCCCTGATGCGATTTGGTGGTATTGCTGCCCCAGGTGTAATTATCGGTGCGCAAATAGGCCTGATACGGGTCCTCCTCATTGAGAAAGGAGGGCAGGTTGTCCGCATTGTTTTCGCGCATGCTTGCCGTAAAAGCGGACTCGATGGCTGTTTTCACGGCAGCCGTGGCCGCGGGGTGTTTTTTGTAAAATAAAAGGGCATCCTGAGTGGCCGGTTCGAACGGGTAAGCGTAACCCCATTGCATCAGGTGGGCGTCCTGGTAATGGGCATCGAAATAGGTTCGATAGGAGGTTTGGCTGGTTTGAACAAAAAGAAAACTCGCGGCGGCCAGTTTGCGCATGCTGCGGTCGTAGTCGTCCACTTCGTTTTCCCCCGCGGCAATGACGCCCGAGTTGTAAAAAGTTTCGTTCGGATGAGCGTCCGCCCAGATCCAGGCCGCTATGGCCGAGGCTTCGAGCGAGTCGGCATACGAAGTCCAGGCCGGGAATTGCCCGAATTCGCGCGCCGCCAGAGCAAAAACCGCCGCCACACTCAGCGTAGCAGCCGTGGTGGGCGGACCGTAAAACCGCTGTGCGGCATCGGCGCCGGGCGGACTGGCCGCGGCAAAATTTTGCACGCCGACCACACTGAGCACACTGCCGTCGGCGCCCTGCATACGGCGTAGCCAGTCGAGCTCGTACTTCACTTCATCGAGCAGGTCGGGGCGCCCATTGCCCGATTCAGGGATGTCGTTGTCGTCGGTCCAGGCATCGGGGTTTTCCTCGAAAGCCAGCAGCAAATCGATCAAAGTGCCGTAGGTGAAGGTCACGTATTTGTTATAATCCCCGGCATCGTGCCAGCCGCCGTGCAGGTCGCGGGCCGAGGCCGCCACAGGGTTTTGAATATTTCGACAGGCATTGTCCTGCAAATTTCCCCGGTGGCAGGCCAGAGGGTCCGACCAGTTGGCCTCGGCGAAGGGCAGCGCTTTGGGCATGCCGCAGCGTTGGTAAAAAAGCGCGCGTTGCGCGGCCCTCAGCGGCGCGTCGAAAGCGCAATCGGCGATGGAAAAAGTCCAGGAGCGCAGGTTGTTCAGGCTGTCGAAGAGATAATATTCGCCCGGTTCGGTCAGGGTGGTAAAGTCGAAATGCCACACTTTGTCGCCCGACTGGTTGTGCACTGCCCCGTTTTTCCAGGCGGTAATGGGGCCGGAATACACCGTGAGGTTGTCGGACGCCCGTTTGACTTTGTAAACCGGCGTCGGGGAGAGCGGGTTGGGCGCGTTGTAGCCGGTTTGCGGACTGGCAATCACGGCGATTTTCGGCTCACCGGGCAGGTAGCCGAAAGGATCGATGTGCAAACGCGCATCGGGTACGGCCGTGGTTTGGGCCAACAGCCCGCCCGAGGAGAGCAGGGCCGAAAAAATGAGTAACAATTTCATACGAAGCGTAGGATGGTTGATAAAAATAAAAACGGCCGAAAAAGGGTGATAGTGCCCTCTCAGCCGTCTGAAAGCAGTAAATCAAATCGTTTTTTAAAAAGAATAGCGGTAGCCCGCTCCCAGTTCAAGTGCGCGGTTGAACACCCGGGCCTGACCGACCGAGAATCCGTCTTCATCCAGTACCGCAACTTCAGAGACGGCCAATACGCCCCAGGACTGGCGGGCCGACAGGAAAAAGCCCGATTGCGAATGCCATTCAAGGCCGGCCACCAATCCGAAATCCAGGTTTTCAAACGTTCCTGCGTCTTTTAAATTGGTACGGCCGCCATCAAATTTCAGCCAGGCGTTGCTGAGAATGCCCGGCTCTATGCCGGCCTGCAGGGAAAACCCTTTCCAGACACGGTAATCCGCCAATACCGGCATATTGAAGTAGCGCAACTGCATTTGAAATTTGAGCGGCGTGCCGACCAGGTTATTGGGGAGTTCAATCTTATAACCTTTTTGCACGTACAACACGCCACCGACGAACGACAGGCGCTTGTTGATCGGCACTTTCACATCGGCGCCGAAGTGGAGGCTGCCTGTGGGCTGGAAATTCTCGTCGGCATCGAAATCGCCGATTGATTCGCTCACACGGTCCACCGCGGAGCTAATGGTATATCCGGCACGGATTCCGATAGCGGCATTTTGTGAAAAAACGGGGAGTTGGCCCAGCAAGAAGGCCATAGCGAAAAGGATTGTTTTGTTTGGCATGATGTGTTGTTTTAAGCCATGACGTCGGGAAAACCGTCGAGGTTGGCCCAAAAAGAAAGCCCGCGAGAATTCTCCCGCGGGCTTTCGGTTCAGGCTGAAAATTATCAATAGCCTTCGTTCTGCGTCAGGTTCGGATTCGCGGCGATTTCACGCGCAGGAATCGGGTACACCAAGGCAGGGTCGTCGTACGAAAGTCCGTCGACCGAGCCTTTCAGGCGCTTGACGTCGTGCAATTTATGGCCTTCGTGTGCCAGTTCGAGGCGGCGTTCGAGCAAAACGTCGTCGAGGGTAACACCCGTCAGCGCGGCAAGGCCGGCGCGCGTATGCGTGGCGTTGAAGTCGTCGTCGGGGCTTGCGCCGACCGTCGTACCGAGGCGCAGGTTACATTCTGCACGGATCAGGTACATTTCAGCGAGGCGGATGTTCGGGATGTTTTTGTACTGATCGCGCCATTTGCCCGTACGCATGGCGCCGTTCCCATCGTAATGCAGTGCGAGGCGGGCGTCGTTGGGATCGTAGAGGTCGAGGTGTTTTTGTTCGATCTCGATATCGCCGTCGCGGCCGCCGTATTCAGGAATGGAATAATAGGTCACCATGTCGTTGACACCATCCTGGGTAGAAATCTGGTTGGCAAAAATGTCTTCGGAAGTGTTGTCGTCGTTGTTGAATTCGCCGGCAAAATCCGACACGAGGCTGTACAGGCCGGATTCGATGACATCGTTGGCATGGTCGCGGGCATGGTCGTACTGTCCCATTTGCAAATGGACGCGGGCCAGCATAGCAGCGGCAGCGTATTTGCCGGCAAGGTTGCCGTTTTCATCGGGCAGTTTGTCGAAGGCGGCCGACAGGTCGGCGATGGCCTGGGCATAGCATTCTTCCACCGTGGCGCGGCTGACCAGGCTGCTTTCGTCGATGCCGCGGGTCGGGCGAAGCACCAGCGGGATACCCAGCTGGCTGTTGTTGCCGCCCGCCTCGTAGGGCTTGCCGAAGAATCGGGTCAGTTCGAAAATACACACGCCACGAATAAAACGGGCTTCGCCTTCCACCTGATCGCGATCGTCAGCATTGACGACGTCGAGGGCGCTGAGCACGTTGTTGGCGATGTTGATGGCATTAAAGCCGGCATTCCACATGGCTTCCGCCTCGGGGTTTTCGGCGATCATGGCATGGTTGAACACTTCACGCGGGCCATTGAAAGTGCCGACCCAGCGGATTTCACCGTCGGCGCCGGCCAGTTCGGCATCCCGCATGACGTATCCGCCCCAGAATGCGTAATTGCCCAGGGCATCGTAGGCGCCCAGCAGCACGGATTTCACGTTGGCATCGGTCGACAGGGCGAGGTTTTCGCTAATGCTTTGCGCCGGCTCCAGATCGAGCTTTTTGTCGCAGGCGCTGAACGTCAGCAAGGCAGCTGCGACGGCGAGGAATGAATATATTGAACGTAGCATTTTTAATCAATTTTATGATAAAAACGGCCTGAAAGGCCTAAAAATGGAGGACAAGCCGGCACTTGATCAGAAGCCGACTTTAATGCCGAACACGATATTGCGCGGCTGCGGTGCGGCATAAAAGTCCACGCCGTACACCGTATTGCTGGCCAGGAAGTCGGTCGTGACCTCGGGATCCCAGCCGTCGTATTTGGTGAATGTGAGCAGGTTGGTGCCTGTAGCGTACAGGCGAAGGTCGCGCAGGCCTTTGTTTTTAAACCAGCGGCTCGGCAGGTCGTAAGAAAGCGTCACTGCCTTGAGGCGCAGGTAAGAGCCGTCGCTCAGGAAACGGCTGCTGCGGCTCTGGTCGCCGTTGCTGTAGCCGAGGCGGGCTTCCGGCACGTCGGTGACGTCGCCCGGGTTTTGCCAGCGGTCGAGCTGGTCGCTGGTCTGGTTGTCGAACCAGCAGGCACTACACGACATAAAACTGCCGGCTGCGTTGTGGATTTCATTGCCCCACTGGCCCTGAAAACGCACATCCAGCGTGATGCCGGCGTAGCTGAACGTATTGCTCATGCCGGCGATAAGATCGGGAAGCGGCGAGCCGAGCACCACGAAATTGGCGGCGGTGTAGTCGTTGGTCGTTGCATTGGGATCGATGATATTGCCCTGATCGTCGGTCGCGTTGACGTACCAGAGGGCGTCGCCGTTGGCGGGATCGACCCCGGCATATTCGGCGCCGTAGAATACGCCGATCGGTTCGCCGACTTTCACGACGTTCATGTAGCGCGAGCTGCCGTCGTCGATCAGGTCCTGGCCATTGGCGAGCGCGACCACCTCGTTTTTATTGGCTGCGAGGTTGAGCGAGGTGGTCCAGGAGAATTTGCCCACGAAGTTGTTGGAATTGAGCACCAGTTCCACGCCGCGGTTTTGCAGTTCGCCGATGTTTTGGGTTTGGGTAAGGAAACCCGAAGTAGCCGGCACAGGCACGTCGAGGAGCAGGTCGGTGGTATTTTTTTGGTAAATGTCAAATTCGCCGGTCAGGCGGTTGTTGAACAAGCCAAAATCGATACCGAGGTCCCATTCCGTACTTTTTTCCCAGGTCAGGTCGGGGTTGGGGATCTGTTCGGGTGTCAGTGCGCTGTTGTCGTTGTAAGCGCCGGCCTGGAACAGCCCGAGGGAGGCGAAGTTGCCGATGCCGGCATTGCCGCTTTGGCCCCAGGAAGCGCGGATTTTGAGGAAGCTCAGGGTTTTGTTGTCGTGGAGGAAAGATTCTTCGCTCAGCACCCAACCGGCAGATACGGCCGGGAAGAAAGCGTAGCGTTCGTTTTTGCCAAAACGGGAAGAACCGTCGACGCGCGAGGACACGTTAAACAGGTATTTCCGCTTGTAATCGTAGCTGGCGCGACCGAAATAGGACAGGATATTGTATTCCGTCTGAGTAGATGTCCCGTTGATGATGAGCGCCGCACTGGCCAGCGTCTTGAAGTCATCGCTGGGAAACTGTTCGCCCTCGACAAGGGTGTTGACGGTTTTGCTGTTGTAAAACTCGCTGCCGAGGTCGATACCCAGGTTGTGCGTTTCATTAAAATCGCGGTCCCAATGCAGCACGGCGTTGAGGTTGTAATCCGTGTTTTGGTTCCAGGCGGAAAAGCCGTAACCGCGGTTTGCATTTCCGTTGTCGGTACGTTCGCCGAAGAAGGCGTCGTCGTTGACGGTATAAACGTTGGTAGCGCCTTCGAGGCGGAGATTCAGGTTGCTGGTAAAATCGTACTGGCCATAGGCGGAAGCCAGCGTACGCAGGGTACGGACATGGCGGTAGCCGTCTTCCACGTCGATGAGGCCGTTGTAATAAGTCGTAACGGGTCGGTCGTACAGTTCTCCGTTTTCATCCCGCGTGGGCGTGATCGGGGCCATAGCCACCAATTGCATCGGCGTGGAGAATGCGTTGTCGTCGGAGGTCTGCGTCGTGAAGCTGCGCGACAGGCTGACGTTGGTACCGATTTTCAGGCGATCAGTCGCATCGAAATCCAGGTTGACGCGTCCGCCCATTTTTTCAAGAGAGTTGGACACCAGAATGCCCTCGGTGTTGCCGTAATTGGCACTGGCGTAGTAGCGGAGGTTGTCTTTCCCGCCCGTAAACGACAGGGATGCATTGCTCAGCGAGCCGGTGCGCAGGGCTTCGTCCTGCCAATTGGTCTGGTCGATACGATCTTCCCAGTTGGTGTGCCCGTCGTAGCGGCGGAAGCGCGAATACACAAACTCCGTCCAGGAGTTTGGATCGTCGTATGCCACACCTTCGAGGTCGTCGGAGTTGTTGGCGGCTTCGGTGAACAGTTCGATATACTCGGCAGCATTGAGAAACTCGCGTTTGTGCGTAGCCTGGCTGATACCGGTTTGCAGGTCGAGCTCGATGCGCGAGCGGCCGGCGCGGCCCGATTTGGTGGTGATGAGGATGACGCCGTTGGAGCCGCGGGAGCCGTAAATGGCTTTTGCGGAAGCGTCTTTCAGCACCTCGATAGAGGCCACGTCGTTAAAATTGAAATCGGCCAGCGGGTTGAGCGGGGCGCCGCTGGTGTTCTGAGCGTCTTTCGTAAGCGGAATGCCATCCACGACGATGAGCGGTTCGGTATCGGCGTTGATAGAGCCCACGCCACGCACTCGCATGCGCATGGCGCCGCCCAGTTTGCCGTTGACGCTTTCCACGTACACCCCGGCGGCCTGGCCTTGCAGACCTTGTTCGAAGGAAACGACCGGCAGCGACTGGAGGTTTTCGCCTCCAACCTTGACAATATTGCCGGTCAGGGTGGATTTGATTTGTTTGCCGTAGCCGATCACGACAACTTCGTCGATCAGTTGCGTACTGGCTTCGAGGGCGGCATCGACACGGGAAAGGCCGTCGGCAGCAATTTCGAGGGCTTGATAGCCGGTGTAGCTCACCACCAGCACAGCGCCGGTATTCGGCACGCTGATGGTGTAGTCGCCATCGATGTTGGTGGTGGTTCCCACCGTGGTGCCTTTGACCAATACCGTTGCGCCGATAAGCGCTTCGCCGGTGGATTGATCGGTAACGCGCCCGCTGACATTGCGTTGTGCCCAAAGGGCCAGGGATACAACGAGCAGGCTTAGTGTAAACACTAATCGCTTCATACAAAAAGATTGATTTGGTTAACGAATCCGGATTAAAATCTGCAATAAAAACTATGAATTAACTGTCTGTTTTCTATTTAATAACGCGCTCCATCAGCCTGCCCGTGATACGCAAAAAATCCATTTCCGTAATAATCCCGACCAGGTCTTTGCCTTTTACGACCGGCAGGCAGCCGATCTTGTTGACGCGCATTTTTTCCATGGCATCCATTATACTTGTATCGGGCGTTGCCGTGATAGGCTTTTCGATCATCAGGTCTTTGACCGTGGTAGGCGCCGAGGGTTCTTCTGTTTCAGCCAGTTTGCTTTGGCGGACAAAATGACGCAGCAACATACGCGAAGTAACCAGTCCTACGAGTTCGCCTTTACTGTTTTCCACCGGCATGTAGCGGATGCGGCGCCAGTCCATAATTTCTGCTACAAGTTCTATAAGGTCCTCTTTTTGAACGGTAAACAAATCAGTCGACATAAACTCTTCGACCTTCAGGCGGCTGGGCGACCAGTTTTCGAGATCAGCAGCGGTGGGTTCTTTCCAGGTATGCACAGGTTTATTTTCTTTTTGATTTTTAATAATAGCGGCTGTCACACAAGAGATCGCTTCGTCGTTGGTGACTTCTTTTTTCAGCGCGGTAAAAGAGCGCAAGGCCCAGCGGGCGCCGGTAATGTGGTTTTTGGCGCGGGCTTCAATGATATCCAGATACTTGTTGATATCGGAAGTGCGCACTTTGCGGTGTTTCAATCCTTCTTTTGCCAGGGGAAGCAACACTTTCAGGATCAATTCGGTAGCTGATATTTTTTTATCCTTGAACCAGGTGAAGGTTGTATCGATGCCAAATTTCGCGGCTTTAAGGAAGTTGTCGCGGGCATCGACGAAATCAATTTGTTTGGTAATGTCTTCATAGTGCAATCCCATACCAATCATAGCGCCCAGCCAAAACGCGGCATTTGCCGTGGCGTCGACGGGTGTTGGGCCGGCCGGCATCACCCGGTTTTCGATACGGAGGTGAGGTTTGCCATTGGGCGAAATGCCATAGCAGGGCCGGTTCCAGCGATACACCGTGGAGTTATGTATTTGCAGGGCGCGCAGTTTGGGCACCTTGCCATCCTTGATCATAGCCAGAGAATCTTCTTCAATGGCGCCAGCCAGCAAGACGCGGAAACGGCTGATGTCTTCGCGATAGATCTGGGTAATATCACCCTGCAACCAACCCGAACCGAAGTTGACGCGCGGCAGTCGTTCGCGCATGTGATCATTGGTGGTGCGCGTATCGAGGCTCTGCTGAAACAATGCGATCCGGGTCTCGTGCCACAAACGCCGGCCGAATACCAGGGGCGAGTTGGCCGTGATGGCGATGGTCGGCCCTGCCAGCACCTGGGCAATATTGTACATCTTCACGAACTCCTTGGGCGACACCTGCAAATGCACCTGAAAACTCGTGTTGCAGGCTTCGAGCAAAGGAGAATCGTGCTTGACCAGCAGTTCGTCCACACCTTCTACACGGAGTTCGAAAGATGTGCCCAGCAGATGTTTCTGAATGGCGGCCATCAGTGCGAAGTAGCGATCCTTGGGCGTCAGGTTGTGCATTTCAAGGTCGTGCTTTCGCAAGGTGGGCAGGATGCCGCACAGGATCAGGTCGGCATCAAATTCATCAAGGTATTTTTGTATAATTCGAAGGTAATCAATGTTTTCCGCCTCCATTTGACTCAGGCAATCTCCGGAAAATTCTCTTGGCGACAGGTTGGTCTCGAGGTTGAATTTGGCCAGTTCGGTAACGCACCAGGGATACTGGTCGCCCATTTTGGCCAGCACCTCCATGTTAATCGTAGCCGGCTTGAGGGTGCTTTTATCCACGAGCGCCATCTCCTGTTCGGCCCCGATGCGGGTGATATCGCTTTCGAACCAGTTGTTCGTCAGCATATACTCAAAGGCCTGCACATCTTCCAGCAAGGCGCGCACAAAGCGCTGCATTTCATTTTGACTTTCTACAGTGTTGACTTTTTGAAAACCCATATTGCATGTACGCCGGGGACTAGTTCAGGCATTCCGGCGGGGCAATATTATTTCTTTTGAAGAAGAGTTACAAAAGATGTTTTTGGGGAAAAAAGGCGATTTGAGGGTAAAAATTATTTCGTTGATAGAGGGTATAAAATATTTGAACAAAAACTCTTTACCTTGCCGCATGAATTTAACCGAGGCTACTTTGCACTTGCAAAATGACCCTGAATTCAAAAAAGTAATTGAGACGACCACCCTGCCATCATTCTCTCCATCCGGGAATGTCTATTACGATCTTTTGGATTCCATCGTCTCGCAACAGCTCAGCGGGAAAGTGGCAGCAACCATTTTTAACCGCTTTTTATCGCTTTTCCCCGACCGCAATCCCCGTCCTGCACTCCTCGTCGATATGCCATTCGAGCAATTGCGGGGCATCGGGCTATCTGCTCAAAAAACATCCTACCTCCAGAATGTTGCCAAATATGCCATTGAAAATGACATAGATAACAATATTTGGCACAATAAAAGCGATATAGAAATAATAAATGAACTTTCCAGAATCAAAGGTGTTGGACAATGGACGGTCGAAATGATTTTGATCTTCACCCTCGGAAGGCCCGATGTGCTCCCAATTGACGATCTGGGAATCCAGCAAGCCATGATAAAGCTGTGCGGCTTCACTGAAACAGGTAAATCCCTCAAAAACAAAATGATAGAAAGAGCAGAACCCTGGCGACCCTGGCGAAGCCTGGCGACGCGATATCTCTGGCGCTGGAAAGATACTGTAAAGCAATAATCATCAATTTCTCTTTAATATTTCAATAAAATTATTTACTACGCCATTTATTCAATTTCAAATTTAACTTGCGCAATGAGAACACTGCAGGAACTCAAATACCCCATAGGACCGTTTTCATACGGACAAACATATACACTGGATGAAACAAGGAAAAACATAAAATCGATAGCCAGGCTACCCAAACAACTCAAAAAACTATTAAAAAAAGTACAGAATAACCAACTGGATTCCACATACAGAAAAGGCGGCTGGACGGTAAAACAGGTTGTAAATCACATTGTCGATAGCCATATCAATGCATACACTCGTATGAAGCTGGCTGTTACTGAAAATGTTCCTGTTATAAAACCCTATGAAGAAAAACTTTGGGCTGATACAGAAGACGGGAAAAATGGTTCGGTAAAATCAGCATTAAAACTTCTATCCGCACTACATCGTCGCTGGGTTTCTTTTATGGAATCTCTATCCGAAGAAGAACTCGAACGCGTATATTATCATCCGGCAAATCAACGCAGAGTCCCCCTTACTGAATCTATTGCATTATATGCCTGGCACAGCCGTCATCATTTAGCCCATATCCGCCTGGCATTGAGTAAAACCAGCGAATCAAAAGACGAAGACAAACCTCGGGAATCGGCAGCCGCTACAACAGCAGCCAAACGACCCGGGCGCCCATCTGCCAAAACCAGCGCCGCCACTCCTCCTGCTGCAAAAAGCCGCCAACCCAAACCCGCTGCAAAAGCCGAAGGGCCCAAACTCACCCGTGCCGAAATCCTCGCCAAAGCGCGCGCCGCGCGACAGGCCAAACAAGCCGAACAACCCAAGGTAGCTGCCCCTGCAAAAGCACCCAAAGCCCCTGCCAAAAAAACAAAAGCGCCGGCAAAAGCCGAAGGGCCTAAACTCACCCGCGCCGAGATCCTCGCCAAAGCGCGTGCCGCACGCCAGGCCAAACAAGCCGAACAACCCAAGGTAGCTGCCCCTGCAAAAGCACCCAAAGCCCCTGCCAAAAAAGCAAAAGCGCCGGCAAAAGCCGAAGGGCCCAAACTCACCCGCGCCGAGATCCTCGCAAAAGCACGTGCCGCACGCCAGGCCAAACAGGCCGCCAGCGGCAACGCTCCCGCCAAGAAGGCAAAAGCCGAAGGACCCAAACTCACCCGTGCTGAAATACTTGCAAAGGCTCGCGCCGCGCGACAGGCCAAACAAGCCGAACAACCCAAGGTAACCGCTCCCGCCAAAACACCCAAAGCGCCGGCTAAAAAAGCAAAAGCGCCGGTAAAAGCCGAAGGGCCCAAACTCACCCGCGCCGAAATCCTCGCCAAAGCTCGCGCCGCGCGCCAGGCGAAACAGGCGGCCAGTGGCAACGTTCCCGCGAAGAAGGCAAAAGCCGAAGGACCCAAACTCTCCCGTGCTGAAATACTTGCAAAGGCTCGCGCCGCGCGACAGGCCAAACAAGCCGAACAACCCAAGGTAACCGCTCCCGCCAAAGCGCCCAAAGCGCCGGCTAAAAAAGCAAAAGCACCGGCAAAAGCCGAAGGGCCCAAACTCACCCGCGCCGAAATACTTGAAAAGGCACGCGCCGCTCGCCAGGCCAAACAGGCGGCCAACGGCAACGCCCCTGCTAAAAAAGCAAAAGCCGAGGGCCCCAAACTCTCCCGTGCCGAAATACTTGAAAAAGCTCGCGCCGCGCGACAGGCCAAACAAGTCGCCGAAGGCAAAGCGCCGGCTAAAAAAGCAAAAGTCGAAGGACCGAAGCTCACCCGCGCCGAAATACTTGAAAAAGCTCGCGCCGCGCGACAGGCCAAAAAATCGGCTGCCGAACAAACACCTGCTGCCAAAGGCAAGAAAAAATAAGCCCGCAGGCCAAAGTATTATTGCTATCGAACATGGGTCGCCGAATGTCCGGCGACCCATGTCGTTTTCAGGGTATCCCTTGCGACCGGTCTATAAACATCAGAATTTGCCACGCTTTGCCCCTCGCCTTTTTTATTTTTGCCAACAGATTCACCCCCTCGCCCTATGCCTACTAATTCGCGGATGATCGGCCGTTTCGGCGGCAATAAACCCGGCGCCCTCGTTCTGGCCTTCGGCGCCATACACGGTAACGAACCTGCCGGCGTGAGAGCGCTGGAAGAGGTATTCAGGATGCTGGAATATGAAACGGAAAACAACCCCGCATTCCCGTTTCACGGCACCCTGACCGGAATTATCGGCAACCGTTGGGCCTATGCCGCACAAAAACGCTTTATTGAAAAAGACCTGAACAGACAGTGGACGCCGGAGAATATCGAACGGGTGAAAGACGCTGATGCGGCAAGCCTGCACGCGGAAGACCGCGAAATGTGTGAACTGCTGGCCATCATTCGCAAGGAAGTCGAAACCACACAGCCCGAAGCCTTGATCCTGCTCGACCTGCATACAACTTCGGCGGGCGGCGGTATTTTTTCTCTCCCGGCCAACAACCAGGCCAGTCTGCGATTGGCCAAAAGCCTCGCGGCTCCCGTTGTGCTGGGGCTGGCCGATGGCATCCAGGGCACCCTGCTGCATTTTGCCGTGGAGCATCAATTTGCCAATATTGCCCCCAAACACATCATGGGCATCGCTTTCGAGGCCGGGCAGCACAACGATCCCCTTTCCGCCAACCGCACCATCGCGGTGATTATCAATTGCCTACGCGCCGCAGGATGCATCGAGATGGACGCCATGCGTTCTCCCAACGAAACGGCGCTCAACGAGTACTCAGCCTCCCTGCCCAAGGTCACCAAACTCCGCTATGCCCATTCCATCCGCCCCGTCGATCACTTTCGCATGCGGCCGGGATATATCAATTTTCAACCCGTGCAACGCAGCGAACACCTGGCCGACGATGCGAGAGGCCCCATTTTTTCGCCTGATAACGGGCTGATCCTCATGCCTTTGTATCAGAGTCAGGGCTCCGACGGCTTTTTTATCGTACAGGAAATGTTTGTCTGAAAACCCTTATTTCCTCGACTCCACGATCTTTTCGTAAGCCTCGTTGATTTGCTGAAATTTCTCCTTGGCATGCCGCAAGGCATCGGGCGAGGCATTCCGCGCGGCTACCTGATCGGGGTGCCACTGAAAGGCGAGGGTGCGAAATTTTTTCTTGATGGCATCGAGCGATTCGCCCGGTTGAGCCCCCAGAATGGCATAGTACGGATCGAGCGGCGACCAGCGCTGATCGGCATGGGGCGGCATGTGGTAGTAGCGGCTTTTGATCCGATCGAACTGCAAACGGCCAATGTGGAAAATACCGGCTGCCCGCAACAACAACTCCTCTTCCCTCGGGTGCAGCCCGCCATCGGAGGCCGACATGCTGAACAACAAATCCATCATATTCAGCACATAGTGGCGCTCCTTTTCAAAATCGCGGTAAAAAGCCCTGGCGTAGGCATCAAAGGGCTCGGGGGAATCTTTCACCTGATTCCAGATGCGGATCGAGTAGGCGCGATTGGCGTCCGACAACCTGAACTGATAGCGCATCAGCCGTTCCATGTGATTGACCTCCGAGCGGTTTACCGTGCCGTCCGCCTTCGCCAGTTTGGCACAAAGAGCAATCACATGCCGCAAAAACTCTCCTTGACGGCGCTGATAAGCCTTGTACTGCGCTTCGCCGGCTTCCTGTTCCAAAGGGCGATCGATCAAAATATAACCCAGAAACGAGCCCACCACAAACCCGAACAGGGCGCCGAACGGCATCCCTATGCTGTCGCCAATAAAAAGGCCGATCAAACCGAGTATGACTTTTCCCTTGTGTTGCACCTGTTTCAGAAGTCGGGACAGAAAACACCCAGCACGCTGGATGGTTGAGCGCGCAAATCTACGAGTTTGAGCAGTGTGGAAAAAATTCTGCTTTCACAGCATTCTGGCTTTGTCGGGCATTACTTTCCTTAAATTAAAGAAAAACAAAATTCAAGATTGGCGCAAATCAGTTCAAAACCGCCTCTCGGGCCATCGACCTTTGCCTCAGGTTTCAAATCAAACACAATTCAGCCATGAAAAATCTTGTACTCTTCCTTGCGGCGCACCTGATTCTCCTGTTTAGCCATCCCACCCTGTGTTCCGCACAAAAAACCGATCCGCGGGACAAAATTGCTGTCCTGCAACTCGACTCCAAAGGCTTCACCCTCGACCCCGTCCAAATGGGCAACCTGGCTCGTATCGAACTCGACAAACTCGGACTTTACGAAGTAATGGACCCTTACGACGTCAGTTATCTGCTTGAAAAAGAGCAGGTTAACATCCAAAATTGCTACGGCAAACTGTGCGTCGTCGAAATCGGTCAGAAACTTAAGGCAGACAAAATGCTCACTGGCGGGGTCGAACTCCTGGGTGAAAGCATCGTCATCACGCTCCGGCTGGTCGACGTCGCGACCGCTACCGTGGAAAAATCGCAGGTCACGGAATTTCTCAACCTCAAAAACCAGATTCAACCCATGCTGGGCCTCACGCTCCAGCAAATGTTCGGCCTCCCGATGGATGAAAATCTCCGTTCCAAACTGACTAAACGCTACGATTACGAAAGTGCAGTCAATATGCCTGACGTGGCCCGGCTCAATCTTTCCGGGCCGCGTATGGGCATTACCCTGTTCACCGGCGAAACAGCCCTGCGCTACCAGGCGCCCGAACGCCAGGGCGGACTCGATGCCTCCCCGATGATGTTTCAGTTCGGATACCAATTCGAAACTGCCTACCTCAACCAGGGCGGATTGCAGGCCCTCTTCGAATTTATTCCGGTCATCACAGGTATGGACCAGGGCAAATTCATCCCAAGCGTCAACATTTTACACGGTATTCGGAGCAACAGAAGCGGTTTTGAATTTGCCTTCGGGCCCGTGATCTACCTCACCAAAAGGGCGGAAGGGCTTTATGAAAACGGCGAATGGGCCTTGCTGAGCGACTGGCAAAAACTTCACCCGGGCGAACCCACCCCCAACGAAACCTACTGGCGTTTCGACAGCCGGGGTGAATATGCCGCTGGTACGAACTTCGTTTTTGCTGCCGGCAAATCCTTCAAGTCGGGCAAACTCAACATCCCCGTCAACGCCTTCTTCATCCCCGGCAGGCAAGGCCATCGCTTCGGGATCTCCGTCGGGTTTAACGGCAGGGGGCGTTAGGAAACAAGCAATTTCCAGCGCGCCATTTTCACCGCAAAGACGCGGAGACGCGAAGGGGTCGCGACATTTTCACCGCCAAGACGCAGAGACGCTAAGGATTCTCGCCCCTTCCGCGTCTCCGCGTCTTGGCGGTGAAAATATGTACCTGTTTAAAGTATCTCATTGCTCACTACCCCCTGTTTCCACCTCGGTAAAACTGAATTTGGACACGTCGAACAAGCCCAGATCGGTCATTTTTAGCGCTGGAATAACCGGCAATGCCAGAAAAGACAGGGTCATGAACGGCGCGCGGAGCCGGCACCCGAGTTCCGATTTGGTCCAGGCATCGAGCGAAGCATAGTCGCGGGCCAGCGAGTAGCCATCCTGATCACTCATCAGCCCGGCAATGGGAAGCGGCAGCACGCGGGTCTGCCCGGCGCCGTCGGTGGCCGACAC
Organism: Saprospiraceae bacterium; assembly: GCA_044226205.1. Classification (GTDB taxonomy): domain Bacteria; phylum Bacteroidota; class Bacteroidia; order Chitinophagales; family Saprospiraceae; genus M3007. The sequence goes on along the minus strand of JBGAHL010000003.1, from coordinate 220,910 downwards.
CCCGCCCCTCGACCCGATGATGGCATTGACGGCCGCGCAGATCGCGCTATCGTCGGTACCCACCGCCACAATATTGTGCGAGTCATGCGCCACACTGGACGCCAGGGCCCCGCGATGCAGCCCGAAACCACGGACAAAACCCACAGCGACGGGCGCCCGTTCGGCATAACGGTTCAACACAATGATTTTGAGCACGTCGGCGGAAGTCCAGGGCAACAAATGCCCGTCCTGAATATGAGCCCTCGCCTCGGCAGCATCGGTGACGATTTCTCCGTCGCGTACCTGAATCAGGCGGACAATTCCGGTGTCGTGTTTTGCAGTTAATTGAAAATCAGCGGACAATCGCGACTCGGCTTTAAACTGATTCGGCGTTTCCACGGGGAGGTACGGCAACAAACTGCGCCCCTCGACAGCCACCTGGCGGCCGTCGATCCAGGTTTCCAGTACTTCGAAGCTCCGCAGGTCGCGCACCCGGATAAAATCGGCGGGGTCGCCCGGACGGAGCAATCCCGCAGGCAGGCGGTAGTGTTCCACCGGATGGAGGCACGCTGCGCGCAGCACGTCGAACAACTCGCAACCTTTGTCAATGGCCCTGGCAACCAGCAGGTTGATGTGGCCATTCAGCAGGTCGTCGGGGTGTTTGTCGTCGCTGCAAAACATCACGCGGTCGGGGAATTCCGTCAGCAAAGGCCACAAGGCTTCAAAGTTGCGGGCGGCGCTGCCTTCGCGGATCAGGATTTTGACGCCCAGGCGGGCCTTGTCCAGCCCTTCTTCGTAGGTAAAACACTCGTGGTCGGTGCTGATCCCGGCGGCAAAATAGCGCCTTGCCTCCTCGCCGCGCAACCCCGGCGCGTGCCCGTCCACGGGTTTGCCCAGCCGGCGCGCAGCCTCGATTTTAGCCAACACCTGCGGGTCGCCGTGCAGCACGCCCGGAAAATTCATCATTTCGGAGAGGTAGCCGATTTCCGGCTTTTCAAGCAGCGCAGTCACGGCATCCGCGTCGAGGACGGCGCCAGCGGTTTCAAAACCCGTTGCCGGCACGCACGATGGTGCGCCAAAGCAAAATTTGAAAGGCACCCGGCGCGCATCATCGAGCATGAATTCCACCCCCGCCGTGCCGAGCACATTCGCGATCTCGTGTGGGTCGGACACTGTGGCCACTGTGCCGTGAACCACCGCAAGGCGCGCAAATTCGGAAGGCGGCAACATGCTGCTTTCAATATGCACATGCGCATCGACGAATCCGGGCAGGATGTAGCCCGCATCCGAGGGCGCGGCCTCCACTTCCTCGATACGCGCGATGCGGCCATTTTCAACATCGATTTTTGCAGGAAATATGCGGCGGTTGTGAAGGTCTACCAGATGGGCGAGGTGGGTCGTCATGTCCGTTTTTATGGATAATTTTAAAAAATAAATAATCCAGCGCACCCTGTTTTCGGGCATTGGAAATACTTCCCGGCTATTTACCGTTTTTTCCAAACTTCGCACCAAGTTTTAACCCGCCTTCTAAACATGGAATCCAAAAACGGCTTTACCCTTTTCAGCCTCGACGAATTTGAACAATGGATCGCGAACCTTCAGGTGACGCGGACGGTGCTGACCTTGCAGGAGCACCACACCTTTGCCCCCAGCTATGGCAATTTTACCGGCAGCAATCATTTTTCCCTGCTCACCGGCATGAAAAACTACCACGTGCAATTCAACGGCTGGGCTGATATCGGGCAACATTTCACCACTTTCCCCGACGGGAAAATTGGCACTGGCCGCAGCATGGAACTATCGCCGGCCGGCATCAAAGGCCGCAACGGCGAAGCCATTTGCCTCGAAAATCTCGGCAACTTCGACGACGGCAAGGACGCCATGACCAACGCCCAGCGGGAAACCATCGTGCGCGTCTCCGCGGCTTTGGCCAAACGGTTCGGCATACCCGCCGACGTCAATCGAATCGTGTACCACCACTGGTTCGACCTCAACACGGGCGCGCGCACCGACGGCGAGAGCGGGGTGGTTAAAACCTGTCCGGGCACCAATTTTTTTGGCGGCAACACCGTCAAATCTGCCAAAAACAACTTCCTGCCGCTGGTCGTCCAGGCCATGGGCGGCAATTTTGGCCAACAACTCACGGGCATGCTCAAATTCGGCTACGTGACGGCCGATTCGCTCAATATCCGCAAAGGCCCGGGGACGCAATTCGCAAAAGTCGGCGCAACGACGCTGGGCAACGTGCTCCGCATTTACAAAGTGAGCGGCAGCTGGTATAAAATTGCCAAAAACAGAGAGGAATGGGTGTCGAAAAACTATGTCAAGGATATCCAGCGGGCCCAGGTGATCGATACTGAAGCGCTCAATGTCCGCTCCGGACCGGGCACGAATTTTACCGTCGTCGGCGCCTACGCACTCGGGGAAGAGTTGTTCATTCACGCCGAACAGGGCACCTGGGCCCGCATCGGCCCCGACGAACGCTGGGTATCGAAAAAATACCTGAAAACTTTCCAGCCATGACCCCTCCCCCACTCCTCCTGCTGCACGGCGCCCTGGGCAGCGCCGAACAATTCGAGGCCCTGATGCCGCTTTTGCCCGAAGACCGCTCCATCTGGGCCCTCAACTTGCCCGGGCACGGCGGTCTGCCGCTTCGGGAGCCGCTCTCGATGCCTTTGTTTGCGCAAGCCGTTCTGGATTTTCTGGATCGGGAGGAGTGGGACGAAGCCGATATTTTCGGGTACAGCATGGGCGGGTACGCCGCCTTGCAATTTGCGCTGCTGCACCCCGACAGGGTGCGGGGAGTCGTTACGCTGGGCACAAAATTCGACTGGACACCCGAATCGGCAGCCAAAGAGATCGCCATGCTCGATCCGGCAAAAATCGAGGCCAAAGTGCCGCAATTCGCCGCCGCACTCGCGGAACGCCACGCGCCGACGGACTGGAAAGCCCTGCTGGACGCCACAGCGGGGCTGCTGCACGGCCTCGGTCATGGTGCGGCCCTGACACAGGCAGATTTTGGGAAAATAGAAGCGCCCGTGGTGATCATGCGGGGTGAACTGGATCAGATGGTGACCGAAACGGAGTCGCGGCAAGTGGCCGAATGGCTGCCCGACGGGATGTTCGAGACACTTCCGGCGACCAAACACGTATTTGAACAAGTGGATACGGCGATGCTGGCAGGCCGCTTGTTGAAAATTATAGGTTGAGGTCAAATTTTCCCGAATCACAGACCCAGAAGTTTTAAGTCAGCGACATAATTTCGTAAGAAAATTTGCGCTCCCTGTAACCTCATCGACCTGCCGGCTGTCAAGTAATCACTAAACCTCCCAAAGCCATTCGGAATGGCCGCAATCATTAGTGACGAAATTCTGATCGAACAAGCCCGGGCGGGCCGCCAAAGCGCCTTCGCCATGCTGGTCAAACGCTACGAACAGTACGCGTTCACACTGGCGCTGCGTTTTGTCAAAAACCGGGAAGATGCCTACGAAGTAGCACAGGACAGTTTTTTGCGCGCGTTTCGATATCTGCCGGATTTTCGGGGCGACGCCAAATTTTCGACCTGGCTGTACAAAATCATCTTCTCGACCGCCCTCAACCATCTGCGCAAGCAAAACCCCGATATCCGTTCGCTCGACGATGAAGACCGCCCCGTAAAAATCAAGGATGAAGGCAGCCACGACGCGGCATTTGCCCTTGAAAAAGGCGAGCGCAGCGCCGTGATCCAGCGCGCAATCAGCATGTTATCGCCGGATGACGCGGGCATCATCACCCTTTTTTACCTTTACGAACAAAGCCTCGAAGAAATCACGCAGATCATGGATCTTACCATGACGAACGCCAAGACCAAACTAAGTCGGGCCCGTCAACGTTTAAAGACCATCATGGAAGAAAAATTCGCTGCCGAGCTCTTTTAACCTGAAATCAAAACCGCCATGAATAATAACTCAATACTCAACGACGAACGGCTGTGGGATTACGCCGACGGCCTGCTCTCCGGCGAAGAAAAGACGCTCGTGGAAGCCTACATTCGTCAGCACCCGGAATGGCAGGAACGCCTCGACGCCTTGCTGGCTGAAAAACGCGCATGGGCTGATCTGCCGCTCGAGCAGCCCGACAGAGGGTTTGCCGACCGCGTGATGGCCGCCTGGGCCGCCGAACAGGTGCAGGAACGGGCGCAGGCCGCACCGAAAAAACGCGACTGGATCGTGTATGCCGTGGCCGGCGCATTCGGATTGCTGATCCTCGTTCCGCTGATGACCATCGTGCTGTCCGGATTGAGCAGCGCCGCACTGCCCGTCAACGAAATACAATTGCCCGACGTCAGTCAGATCACGCAGTTGTTCAGCCAGTCGGCCGTACAGTTTGCCTCGCTCATGGGCGCCGCAATCGGGCTGCTGATGTTGCTGGACAAATACCTCCACCAGCGGCAGGCCATCCAACAACTGACCGTCTGACCACACCGGCAATACGCTGATTGTCAATTGATATGGTGTACCCGGACATTCGCAAGATGCCCGGGTACGCTCTTATTACCTGCCTGTTTTTGTAAAAACTTAGGTAGGGGCAGCGCCCCGAAAGATTTGAAGCAAATGGTGGAGAAAACAGGTCAGGAGGGGCAGCGCCCCGAAAGATGTCTCGGGGCGCTGCCCCTCCTGGTTGGAATTTGATACTAAAAGACTACAAATATCACGGGGCGCTGCCCCTTCCTAAGTTTTTACCTGTTTTTTTAACAAAAACTGAACTGGCACAGTTTCTGCCAGTGCGTCCACGACTTTTTACCCTGAATTTTAAAAAATAACCCCGTCATGTTAGTACTCACCCTGCTCACCTACCTGATCTGCAAAAACAACCCTGGCGCATCTCCAAAGGAGATTATTTTTGCCGCATGGAAAAATCTAAAAAATCCAAGGATTTCCTTCAACAGCCGCAGTACGCCGGTGGCGACAAGGCTCTGACGGAGTTTATTTATCAAAATTTGCGCTACCCCAAGTCGGCGCTTGAAAGCGGGGTGGAAGGTATCGTGCTGGTGGAATATGATATCGATAACCGCGGACGCGTGGTCGATACCCGGGTCATCCACAGCCTTGGACATGAATTTGACGAAGAAGCCTGCCGGGTGGTCCGCCTGTTGAAATTTGATGTGGGGAAAAACAGGGGGGTGCGCGTTGTTTTTCACAAAAAAGCACGGATTCAGTTTAAAAAACCCGTCGTGGCGCAGCCTCAACCGCAGCCACAGGCGCAGGCCGTTCAGTACAATTATGTTGTTGTGACACCCGCGGCGGATCAAACGCCTGCCGAACAAGTATCGGCTCCCACCTATTCCTACACGATCACGCTAGGCTCCTGAGCTGTACTTTAATTTTTGCCACTCAGGCAGCAATTAGCAGTGTTTTATGGTCTGAATACCGATTTGTACATTTTTCGTAGTTTTTTTAGCGGCGAAAAGTGGAGAACCACGAATTTGGTACGTTCATTAAACAGTTTCGACCATGAAACAACACCTGATTTCTATTCTGCTTTGGGCAATTTTTGCCCAGATTCTCGCGGCCCAGTCGGCCCAGTTCACCCAGGTCCCCCTCAACGCCATCCAGTCGAACGACGGCGTGCCCATCGCGCCAAAGGAGATGGTCCGGCAAGGAAATAGCCTGTTCGCCATTTTTATTGAACCCAACAGCAGCGCGGGTCGCCTGTGGCGCAGCGACGACGACGGCGCCAACTGGACCAAACTGGACCTCTTCCCGAATGAAACCACTGAATTCAGTTTTGAAGAGCTGCACGCAACGGCTAACAGCCTGATATTTTTTACCTATAAAACCAAGTTAAATTCACCCAGCGACTGGAGGCAGGAAATTCGGGGTTTTCGCTCCACCGACGGCGGCAATACGGTCGAGGAAGTGCTGTTTGTGCAGCAAAACAGCGATTTCGCGGATAACGCTTTCACGATTGGAGGCCTCGATGAGGCCAACGGTCAACTGTTTTTCTATTACACCCTCGATCCGTTCGACAATTCGCGTTTGTTCGTATCGAACGACGACGGTCAGAACTGGGAATATATCGTCCCGAACTGGGGCAAAATCCACAAGATTTGCGGCGCCAATGGCGATTATTTTGCCATGAGCGATCAGGTCATTTTTCAAAGCGAGACCTACTATTTTTTCAATGCCTACGACAACGCCTGGGCTAACGGATCGGGGGCCACGCTCCTGCATTGTTCGACTTCGGGCAACGCTTTGTACTTCTGCAATGCCAGGGGGCAGGTGGTTTCAAGCACCAATGGCCTGGGCTTTACGAATCAGGTACAATTGCCGTTTCCGCTCAGCGCCGCCAATGTGCTCAACGGCTACTGGTATTTTAACCACGGCGGCCACTTTTACCGCGCGCCCCTGAGCAACCCGCTCGATCTGACCGATGCGGGGTACATCCCCATGTACATTCCTACCGACAACAACATCTATTACCCCAATGATGCAAATTTTTACGCCGACGGCAACCGCTTGTTCTGGTTTTACAAAACCCCGCTCGAATCGACGGACGGCGGCCTGAGCTGGGACATCGCCACGGGCGGTTTTCCTGTACAAGGTGGATCCCTGAAACAACTCAACGGTGGGCTGTGGATATTCAGCGATGTGATTTTCCGCTCTACAGACGGGCAAAACTGGCAGCTGTACCGCGACCCCGCAGGGCTCGACGAAGAGGACTATCTCTATTATGATATGACCGAGATGGAGGGTCATTTGTTCCTTATCCAGTTCGATTATTACAAACCCGATCACCGAAAAGTGTTGCGCTCCGACGACAACGGCGCTTCCTGGCAGGTCGTCTGGCAAGGCACCGACCGGCCGGCGCTCTACCCTGGCACGGACAACCAAAGGTTGCTGCTCGGCCTGCATCCGCTGGGGGTTGGCTACCCGGCTGTCGGGCTGCAATACAGCGATGATTTTGGCGATAGCTGGAACACGATTCCCGACGCCGAGAACTTCCTTAGTATCGCGTCGAAAGGCGATTCCATTTACTATTTTTATAACCAGAAGGTGTACTACACCCACAACCTCGGGCAGCAGTGGCAGACGACCCTGATTCCCGTCAGCTTCCCAAGCGGCGGCACCGTTATGGCTTTCCCCAACGGGCAGGTGTTATTGATCAATAACAGTACCTATATCGGTTACGTCAGTATGAACGGTGGACAAAGCTTCGCCGAGATGTTCGACCTGCAAAATTTCGGCACCCAGATCTTTGCCAGCAGTTTCGTCCGATTCGACAGTCTGCTGATCGGTTCCGGCGCCCAGGGCACCTTTATTTCGGCCAATAGCGGCCTCAACTGGATCTATTTTTACGAAGGTCCCTGGCGCTTTTGTTCGAACTACGGCATCCTGAACGGCAATTTGTACTCCGGCAGACGCGGCATGCCCGGCGTCAGCTACCTCGACCCCGGCCTGAGCACGCCTTTGCAACCCTTGCTGGATCAGTTGAACCAGGTCAGCACGACAGCAGGTACGGCTTCAGGACTGGTGTTTTACGACCTCAACGGCAACTGTTTTCAAAATCTCGAACCATCCCGCACCAACGAGGTCTTTGTGTTCCAGCCCGGCAACTATACCGCCAACTCTGACCTTACCGGCCATATCAATCGGATTCTTCCCTCCGGGAACTACACGATGCAGTATGCCACGCCACTTTACCACGACGCCATCTGTTTCACCCCGCCCAACCTGAGCATCACGGCCGGCAACCAAAGCCAGTTCACCCTGGGCTTCAAACCCAATGCTACGGTTCAGGATCTGGCTGTCACCCTGGTCGGCACCGGCGCCCGGCCTGGTTTGACCACTTATTTGACCATAAAAGTGTCCAATGTCGGCACCGTGCCGATACCGGCCGGGACTGTGCTCAATCTGACTTACCCCGAAGGGCCGTTCAGTTTTACCAGCGCCATGCCCGCGCCCAACAGCCAGTCGGCGGGCGTCGTGAGTTACACCTTGCCTGCTATGTCGACCTATTCCGACCTGACCTTCAAAGTAAGCCTGACCATGCCTCCCGACCCCGGCCTGACAGGTCAGACGTTCTACCTCAGCGCGGGACTCAGCGGCATCCCGCAGGATGTTGCGCCGATCAACAATGCCTATACCTGGCCAGTGGTGGTGACCAACAGCTATGACCCCAACGACAAAACGGCCTACACCAGCAGCCCGACCGGGGAAATGCCGCTTTCGGACCGCGAATTGCGCTATCTGATCCGTTTCCAGAACACGGGCACCGACACGGCATTCCGCGTTGTGGTGGTGGATACCTTGTCGGCCATGCTCGACTGGTCGACGCTCAAAACCCTGTCGGCCAGCCATCCCTACCGCCTGGTCATGAGCGATCCCGGGGTTGCTTCCTGGCGCTTCGACAACATCATGTTGCCCGACAGCAATCGCAACGAGCCTGAATCGCACGGTTTCGTATTCTTCAGCATCAAGGCGCGCAACGGCGTCCGGCTGGGCGATACCCTGCGCAACCGGGCCGCTATTTATTTCGACTTTAACGAAGCGGTTTTGACCAATGAAACCACCACACGGGTAGTGCGGCGCGCTATTTACAGGGAGGCAGAACAAGACTCCTCGCCTTCCGATCTGGCCATCATTATTGCTCCCAATCCGGTCGGTGAATACCTGAACTGGCGGATTACCCTGCCGCGCGACATGCGTGTCAACGCTTCGCTCTGCGATGCTACGGGCCGAACCGTCAGACAACTGCTGAACGACGTATCCTTGCCCGCAGGGGAAAACAGTTTTTCTGAAAAAATGAAAGACCTGCCAGCCGGGGCCTACTGGCTGAATGTGCGCAGCGAAGAAGGCAGCCGGATGATTCCTTTCGTGCTGCATTAAAGTGTTCGACAGTAACCAGTTGCGTTCAAAAAGGGGGAGTTCAGGGCAGACCGTACATAGCCTTGACCTCCCCTACCCTTTTTGCCCAGAATTCGGGCAAACTTGAACTCGGTTGGCGGCAAAGCCACACTGTGGTGCCGCGTTCGCGGGCAAGCGGATCGGTGATTTCACCGATTTTTTGCACGTCGGCAAACAGATTGGCAACATCCTCGCCCAGTTCGTCATTGACATAAATCAGCGTGTTCACCTCCCCGGGCAGCCGTTCGCTAACCCGCAGGCGATAAGAATCGGCAAAACTGACCAGCCGGGGCCGCAGCGCGGGATTGCCGAGCTGCTCGACGGCCCCCGCCTGTCCGTAATTTTCACAATACACCAGTACTTTTTGCGGATCGCCGGCCCGGGAAAAAGCCGTGTCGGTCAGCGCCGCCAGTTCGTGCCAGCCCAGCATGTCGGCAAAATCCTGTGGCAAATCGTGCAGTTGGCCGTCCTCCCAGCGCACTGCGGCGTCAATGCCTGCATCGTAGGTGAGCCAGTGAAAATACGATTTCAGGCGCGCCGCGGGCCACAAGGGGATGCCCGCGGGCAGCAAAGGCAGCGCGAGTAAAACCACGAAGGCGAGCAGTACCGTTCGCGACCAGATTTTTGTCAACATTCGCTCCCAGCTTACCGCGCCGGCAGCAATCACTGCGGGATACAAGCCCAGGGTGTAATAACTTTTACCATTCAACAGCAGAAAAACAGCGATCACCGCCGCGAAATGCCAGGCAAGCAGGCGGTAGGGCCTCAATTCTTTTGCGCGAAACAAAAAGACAAGGCCGGCTATCCAGACCAGCGCCCCACCCGGGCCGTGCATCAGCAACTGGTCGAGCAGAAAATTCAGCGGACGGACATTGACGAGCTGGCTGGCTGCCAGTTCGCGCATGTGTCCGACTACCGGAAAATGGTAGTGCCATTGCCACCAGATGTTTGGGAAAATAAGGACGACAGCCCATAATGCAGCCATCCAGGGATGGCGCGACGCCAGTATCGTTCGGCGCTCGGTGAGCAGGAGCGCTGGCAGCAGCCCGATTGCCCAAAAGCCGACGGAATATTTGTTCAAAAAACCGATTCCTGCAAAAAGTCCGATCCAGCGCCACCAACGTACGTCATTGGTTTTCAACCATTTGAACAAGGCCCAACTCAGCAGCGCCCAGAACAGGATATCGAAAGCAACCGGCTGCAGCATCCCGAAAGCGCGCAGCCAGGCCAGCGAACAAAACATCACCGTACCGTTGAGCAGCTGGGCAAATCGACCGCCGCCCCAATCCCGCACCATCAGTCCGGAGAGCAGCACCACGATGCCGCCGGCCAGCGCCGGGAAAAGCCGCGTCGCCAGCAGCGAATTGCCAAACAAATGCTGTGACAACCAACTGATTACGCCAATCAGCGGCCCGTTGGACCAGTAGCCCCAGTCGAGGTGGCGGCCGAGTGACAGGTACAGAAATTCGTCGCGGTGAAAACCCAGATTATCGGCGGTCAGCAGATGCAGCGCCACCTGCGCCAGGGCAAAAAGAGCGGCAATACGTGGAATACCTTTTGCAATTGACCTATACATCACGTGGGGAAATGTTTATGAAGGTTTATGAGGGTTTATAAGGGTTTATAAGGGTTTATGAAATCCCGTTATGCTGAAAACCCCGTGGTGCAAGGTATAACAGTGGATGGGTAAGGTAATCCCGTAAATTGGAGCGCTTGCACTGCAATCCGCAAATTCGAGGGTATTTTTACAAATACTTTGTTCAAATCCCGCTTTCAGATGCCCAAAACCTTGTTGCTCGCTTTCGCCCTGCTGGCCGCTTCTACGGTCCTTCGCGCCCAATCTGACACCGTTGCGCCGCAGCTGGTATGCAAATCCCATCCTGTTCCGGGGCTGCCCTTGTGCAATACCCTCGACTTTCCCGCATCCTATTTTCTTGAAAGTTATTCCGACAACGCAACGCCGACGGATTCGCTCGAACTGGGCATCCGGCGCAGTTGCAGGGGCACGGGTTTTCCGGAAAACCAGACCATGCTCACGTTGTGGTCTGCAGATCTGTTTGTGGAGCAAGCCGCCGAGGTTTGGGTGCGCGACCAGGCCGGAAATACCAATACCTGTACGGTCCAATTTTTTATCACAGAATACACCGGCGCCTGCGACCCGGGTGTTTCCGTCGAAATCTGGACGCCGGACACCAACATGCTCTCCCATGCTTTTTTCAAGTTGCAGGCTGCGCATTGCCTGCTCGACAGTATTACGATCACGGGAGAAACCCAAAAAATACCCGGGACTTTATGGGCCGGCTGGTCGGAGTTCGGCACTTTCGCAGCGGCCGGCTACTCGATCACGGCAGAAGCCAGAAAAGACTCCGACCCGCTCAATGGCGTTTCCACCCTCGATCTGGCCCTGATTCAGAAACATTTGCTGGGGATTGAGCCCTTTGATTCTCCATTCAAGATCATCGCTGCCGACGCCAATCAGGACGGCCAGGTGACCTCATTTGACCTGGTATTGCTCAAACAACTGATCCTCGGGGTCAACAGCCAGTTGCCCAATGGCCGCTCCTGGCGAATCATTCCGTTCGATTGTCAGTTTCCCAACCCGCAAAACCCGTTCGATCCGCCTTTACCCGACAAAATTGTGCTGCCCAATACCGCCGAACCGACGATCAATCATTTTTACTTCATGGGTATCAAAATCGGCGACGTCAATTTCAGCGCAGACCCGGATCAATAAAAAAGGAGGCTGTCAGGTGATTACTGACGGGGTGACTTTGGAGTCGCCCCGTCAGTAATCACCTGACAGCCTCCTTTTCATTTTACTGCCTGCTCAGGTTGCGTCTCGGATCATTGGGATGCTCCACAACGGCAGTGCGCACGTAATGATGCGCGCCGGCATCGACAAAGACCACGTAAACGCCGGAGGGGATGTAGGTGACGTTTAACTCAATATCGTACTGACCGGGTTCGATCGGTTCTTCGAGCCGAACGATGCCGCTGGCATCGACCAGCCAGATGCGGCCACCGGAGTCGGCCGGAATGTTCCAGTCGGCAATCAGGTGATATTCGGCGGGGTTGGGTCGCAGCCCCATCGGGAGGTTGGGATCGAGTTGCGAATCGTTGGGGTCGTACAACTGAACCTCGGTCTGCGTGGTATTGCTCCACCAGGGCTGTTCGAGATCGAAAGAAAACGATGCCGTGTTTTCAATTACGCTACCCATCGGGATGCCCGTCCGGGCTTTTACGGCGATGCGGACAAAGCCGCGGCTGCCGGCATCGTCGAGCCAGGAGGCGGGGAGGTTCAGGTTGGGGAAAGTGATGGTGAGCAGGTTGTTGTCGCCGATTTTCCAGATACAGGGGTGGCTGCTGGCAATGACCTGAATACTTGCGGGATCGAGCGCGGCATCCAGTTGGTCTTCGATCACGAGAATTGTCGCGGGGCCAGAACCCTGATTTTGAAAACGAAGGGTGAATTCCAGCGGGTTTCCTGTCGCGAGGTCGGCCGCCGTCAAAATAACACGGTCGACCTCCTTGGCGGGATCGGGCGTGCCGCTGCTGCCGACGGAGGCCAGCAGTTCATGCCGGTTGTCGGTATCGGAAGCGTCCGGCGAGGTCGATTCGACCTGTGCGGTCAGTTTCAGGCTTGAGCCGGCGGCAAGACTGGCATCGAGCGACACCTGGATACTGATCGATTGTTGGGCGCCGGCCGCCAGGTTGCCCGGGAACCAGCGCAGCGTATCGCCCGCAATCTGGTCGGGCCAGGGCGAAGCCCAAGAAAAACTCATCCCCGCAGGAAGCCTGCATTCGACGCTCAGGTCGGCGGCCAGCTGGTCGCCGGCATTGGCGTACTGGAGCAAAAGCGAGGCGTTTTCGCCGCTGCGGAAGGCATTTTGCGCGCCGAGGTGGACGTTGAGATCCACTGCCGGCCAGCTTTTTACGCCGAAATTGGCGTTGTTGGTCGGCAAGCTGACGGCCATCCATTCCGGGGAAAGATTGCCAGCGGCAGCCGGCAGACCGACCACCTGCAAGGTGTCGTTTTGTCCGGGTTGAAAGGGAAAGAAGAAACGTCCCCAGGCATCGGTAGAAGCCACCTGCCCCGAAGGTAAAGCTTTGACGATGGCATTGGCCACGGGCGGTTCGCCGCTTGTAAACGCGCCGTTCTGGTTGAGGTCGCGGTACACCATTCCGCGTAAAAACGGCGCGGTGGCCGGCATGGACCAATAGCCGCCACGATGGCTTCCGGCGTACAGTTTGTTGTTGGAAATCAGGAGGGTGTAAATATTGGGATTGTACAAACCGTCAGTGAGCGGGTACCAGCTGGCTCCGTTGTCGGGGCTGGTAAAAACGCCCTGACCCTGGACGGACGCGAAAGCGCCGCTGGCGCTGCCGATGGCATCGTTCAGCTGATCGCCGTAGTACCCGGGAAATTGAGCAGGCACCCAGCTTTGGCCCTTGTCGGTGCTGTACAACACGATGTTGTTCGCCCAGGCGATCAAATTGTTGCCGCTGCGGGTAATGTTGCGGGCAATTTGCGTGAACGGCGTGTGGCTGCGCCAGGTCCAGCTGGCGCCTTCATCGGTCGAATAGTAGAAATCACCGCTTTGCATCCACAGGTACCACTCGCCGCCCGGTCCCGGGCTGAAATCCGCAATGGCATTGCCGGGCGCGGCGGGCGAGGGGCTGATGGTTGCAGTCAGCGAGCCGTCGAGATAATAGTATCGGCGAATCTCGTAGGGCCCCTGGACATACACATTCCAGAAGTAGCCGTCGAGTTTTTGCGCAGCAAAATCATTTTGATCGCTCAACTGCAGCCAGTTGGAGCCGTTGTCGGCGGTAAAATAGAGGTCGTTGCTTTCGAGTACAAACAGGGATGCCGCGCCCATCCACTCCATGTCGTTGAATTGGTGGCCGGTAAATGGCGTGTTGAGGGGCGACCAGGTTTGTCCGCCGTTGGCGGAGCGGTAAAGCGGTTTATTGGGCGCATCGGTACCGGCAAAAAGGTAACTCTCGATGCCGTTTCGGTCGAGGCGCAGGATAGAATAGGCGCCGATGCCCTTGTTGATCGTCTGCCAGCTTTGGCCTTCATCGTCGGAGCGGATCATGTTGTTGCCAATGCCATAGACGGTCGGCCATTCGGCCAGTTCTTCGATCACGTCGTATTGCACCCCTGGGCTCTGATAATTGCTCAGCATTTGCCAGTTGAGGCCATCGTCAGTGGTGTACCACCAATTGAAATTGGTCGCCAGCGTCAGCGTATCGCCCAGGGCGCCGAAGCGGAGGTAGATGTCGTGGAAATTGATCTGCTGCGAAGGGATATTAAATTCCACCACCTGGCCGGTGGTGCGGCTTTTACGGATCAGCTTTTGATCCCACTGGGTCATCCAGTAATAATCATCGTCAATAAAAACGGCAGAAATCTCCTGATTCGTCTGATAAGGATAGCCCCAGGTATCGCCGTTGTCGGTTGAAAAAGCGACCTTGTAGAGGTTGCCGAATTTGTAGGAACGAATCAAGGCCCCGTCATTGTAAGCAAACTGGCCACAGTTGTAGTTGAAAGCAATGCTGCTGTCGGGGTTTACGCCGATCAGAGCATCCCAGGACTGGTTGTGCGCGATGATTCGGTCGCCTGCCCGCACCACCTTGGCGATGTTGGAACAGCAATTGACCGGCAGGGGAAAACGGGCGGTGATGCCCCAGTTCTCACCTTTTTTCTCTACCCGGTAAACGGTCATATTGCCGTGGTTACCACGATCGCAAGTGAGGATCAGCACACTGACGGGCGATTCGGCATAGATGTCGTAGATGTCGACGTTGGAAGGAAAAAACGTGGCCAGTATCCAGTTGGTTCCATCGAAGGAGCGATACAAACCTTTGCCGTCGAATGTGCCCATCCAGAGTTCGTTACCGACCCTTTCGAGGCCGCGTTTGAACAAAACTTCGTCGGAAGGGCCGCCTCCGTATTGCCATTGGGCATGGAGGGTGTGAAGGGAAAGCAGGAGTGCGAACAGGGAGAACAAGTTTTTCATAAATATCACCTTTTGACGGACAGATACAGGGTTTTCAATATCTGCTGCTTGAAAAACAACTTTTTGACCAGGGTGAAGATCGCACAATAGGCACATTGTTTCCCGAAAACAGCGCCCGAATACTCGCCATTGCCGATTCGATACGGCCAGCCGGCGACAATTGTCCTTTCCGTTCAAGCCGAAAATCCTTTTTTCTTTGTGCCAAATTTTCAGTCATGAAGCAAATTTTATTCAGCCTGCTCTTTTTCCTGGTCGCAACATTGGCCCTGCATGCCCAACGCCCCGCAACTCCGCTGCTCGGAGAAGACGCCCCCGAATGGGCGCGCATGCTGGCAGCCGACGACCCGAATGTATTCGAGGTGCAACGGGTGTACGCTCAATATTATCGCGAACGTCCGTTTCAGAAAAATACCTACACCCAGTTTTACAAACGCTGGATGCACTGGGCGCGGCCTTACGTACAGGCCGACGGGCATCTGTATCTGCCGACGACCGAAGAGCAGTCTGCTCTTGAAAAACAGCTTAATGCTTTGCGGAACAATGCCTCAAACGGGCGGAAAAGCGCCGCGGGCAGCTGGTCTTTTGCCGGGCCCAATCAAACTTACGACACCGACGGCAGCACGGTCGTCACCTGGCAAACCAATGTTTACAGCGTCGATATCGCCCCTTCCGACCCCAAAGTGCTGTATGCCGGCGGCGAAGCAGGCGGTCTTTGGCGCACCACCGACAAGGGCCTGAACTGGACGCTGCTCTCCACCAACGTGTCGCACGGGGCTTTCGGCGCCGTAAAAATCCATCCGAACAACCCGGATATCGCATACGCGGGCACTGGCGGCAAAATCATCAAAACCACCGACGGCGGCGCTACCTGGACGACCGCTTACAGCGAAAACAACCTCTGGGCCAATGCCATCGCTATCTCTCCGGCCGACCCCAATGTCGTCCTGGCGGCTTGCGATCAGGGCCTCCTGCGCAGCACCAACGGCGGCGCCAACTGGACCAAATTGTTCAGCAACACAACCTGGGACGTCGATTTCAAGGTCGGCGACCCCACCACGGTTTTTGCCATTCGCAAAAATGGCTCCGGCTCCGACTTCCTGATTTCGACCAACAGCGGCGCTGCTTTCAACCCGAGCAATACCGGCTGGTACGCACCCGGCAGCGGCATCAGCGTCACCGGCGCCCTAATTGCTCTTTGCCCCTCCAACCCCTCGAAAATCTATACCTATCTCTGTGGTGAAGGCGGCAATCTCGGCGGCTTTATCGGGGTGTATAAAAGCACCAATTCAGGTCAGTCGTGGAGCAACACCAACCCTTCCAACGCTATCGGCCAGCCCTACACCATTCCCACCCATACCAACCTGATGGATGCCAACGGTGTGGACTGGTTCAACCAGGGTTTTTACGACATGGCCATCATCGTCAACCCCAACAACGAAAACCAGCTGATCGCCGGCGGCTGTTCCTGGTTTAAAAGTACCGACGGCGGCGCTACCTGGGCTTCGCTCGGCGGGTACGTCGGCAACCTGTCATGGAGTCACCCCGATATTCAATGTATTGCCGCACAGGGCAACGACCTCTGGATCGGGTCCGACGGCGGGCTCAACTATTCCACCAACTTTGCCCAAAGCATCGAGGCGCGTATGAACGGCATCAGCGGCGCCGACCTGTGGGGCTTCGACGGCGGCTGGAACGAAGACATTCTCGTCGGCGGCCGCTACCACAACGGCGACATGGCCTGGCACGAATCGATGCCTGCCGGCAAATTTTTCCGAATGGGCGGCGCCGAGTCGGCCACTGGCTACGTCAACCCCGGCCCCGGCCGCGAAATGGCGTTTTCGGACATCGGCAATTACCGCATCAACGGGGGCCTCGACGGCGGAGTGTCCCAACTGACCAGCTACGCGGTGTACCCCAACGAAAGCTACGCTTACTACGCCAACTCTGAAATCGAGGTACATCCGCAGTGCTGGAACATCCTTTACCTCGGCTATCTCAACCAGCTCTGGAAAAGCGAGGACGGGGGGAAGACCTTCGCCGTGCTCCACACGTTCCCCGACGCCGAAGACAAAACCGTGTTCGATATTGAAATTGCGCGCTCCAACCCGCAGGTGATGTATTGCTCCCAGTGGGATGGCGCCGACGATGCCATCTGGCGCAGCAACGACGGCGGTCAAACCTGGACCAAATGCACCGCGCTGCCTTTGCCCAACAACAACGACCGCGTCAAACTGGCCCTCAGCAATACCAACGCCAACGTGCTCTGGGCAGCCGTCACTTACGGCTCGAATGGCAAGAAAATTTACAAAACCACCGACGGCGGTCAGACCTGGACCAACCTCACCACGGCCACCCTCAACGGCCTGCGCATCACCAATATCATGGCCCAGTATGGCACCGACGGCGGCATCTATCTGGGTTGCAACGGCGTGGTTTTTTACCGCAACAACACCCTGAACGACTGGACGCCCTACACCGACGGGCTGCCGGTCTCGGCCGAAACCAACCGCCTGAAACCTTTCTACCGCGACGGCAAAATCCGCAACGGCTGCTGGGGATTCGGCGTCTGGGAAGCCCCCCTCTACGAACCCTCAGCCACTCAGCCCCTGGCCATGGCGGACAAATTCAACAGCGGCTGCGCCCGGGATACTTTTTATTTCGACGACCATTCCGTGGTGCGGCACGACGGCGCCAGCTGGGCCTGGGAATTCCCCGGCGCGGCTTATTTTGAAGGAGAAAATACGCGGCAACCGAAGGTCGTCTTCGGGCAGCCCGGCGCCTTCGAGGCCCACATGATCCTGAGCACGCCCGAAGGAGTTTTCCGCGACACGCTTTTCCTGACGGTTGGCGACGGTTGCGACCGCGACAGCCTGGCCGGAAAAGCCCTGACCCTCGACGGCAACGGCGATTATGCGCAAGCCGCCGAGGCCATGAACCTGAACAGCAACACCGTGACCATCACTGCCTGGATTCGCCCCAACGGCACCCAGAACGACTGGGCGGGCATCGCTTTCGCCAGAGGCGGCACCACCACGGCGGGCATCAGCCTGCGCGCCAACAACGAACTGCGCTACCACTGGAACGACGGCGGCTACGGCTTCGCATCCGGCCTGATCGTCGGCGCCGGCTGGTCGCACGTGGCGCTGGTCATCACGCCCGACAATGCCACGCTGTACGTCAACGGTACGCCTTCCGTACACAACGCGGCACAGGCTGCCGAAGCGTTCGACGCCCCGCTGACCGTGGGCTACGACCCCAATTTCGGCACCCGTTATTTCAAAGGCCTGATCGATGAAGTGTGCGTGTACGACCGCGCCCTGACGCAGGCGGAGATCAGGGAGCAAATGAATTTGACCAAAACCCATACGCCCATCGAAGGGCTGCGCGCCTATTACCAGTTCAACGAACCCAACGGCCGCGCGCTTGACCGGGCCGGCACCGCTCACCTGGGACTGGCGGCCGACGCCACCCGGGCAGTGAGCACAGCGCCCGTCGGACCGGGAGTTGCCGCCCGTAAAAGTGTGGTTTCAGGCAAACGCCACGGCTTCGACGGCACGGGACTAACGCTGCTGTTCGGCACAGGGGCCAACCTGCCCAACGGCGAAGTCGTCGTCACCCGACTCAACGTACGCCCCGATACGGTGCCCGCAACACCCGCCTACGCGCTGCCCGCCTACTGGATTCTGCGCAACTACGGCAGCACGGTCAACTTCTCGTCGCCCGTAGCGGTCGAGTTCAAAAACCTGCCGGGCATCCCGGCCGACGTTTCGCCCAATGCCTGCAAACTATGGCGCCGCGTGCCTGCCGCCGCCGACGGCTTCACCTGGGCGGCGATTGATTCGGCAGAAACCGTTGTGGCCGGTCAGACAGGGCGCATGAGTTTTGAAGGCACGCCGGCCGTCAACCGCGGCGGTCAGTACTGGCTCTCGACACCCGGCTGGTATGCCGCCAAACCTGCCGGCGAGGCCGCCGAAAGCCGTGAAAAAACGATGCCGCCATCACCGAACATCAGCCCCAATCCTGTCGCCGCCGAGTCGTCGTTTACCGTCACCACCGCGCTGGAAGGCACGGTTTGGTTCCGTTTGTTCGATGAAAAAGGGCGCGCCCTCCGTGTTGAAAAATTTGAACACGAGACGCGGGTTTCCTCGGCCGGCCTGAGCGCCGGGGTGTATGCCTACCGTTTGGAAAACAAGGAGTTTATGCTGTTTGGCAAGGTGGTGGTGCGGTAAGGATGCTTGCATCGCCCCGTTTCTTCCGATTGGGATTTGGTCATCCTCGTCCCCACATTGACAAGTCTTAAAGAGGAACAAGTTTATCGCCACAAACTCTTTGAACTGGAATTGGAACTTGGAGAAGCTTTTTCAATCCATGTCATTTCGACTTCCGATTGGAACGGGAAATATGCCGTTACACCTTTTTACCAAACCGTACAAAGAGAAGGTGTCAGACTATATTACTGACGGGGTGACTTTGGAGTCACCCCGTCAGTTGGCTGCGATTAAAATTAAATTTTGCAGGATTTTGAGCAAAAGGACTTACGAGACGGCCTCTTTGCCTTTTCCACCCTCCCCTTTTCAATTCATTTTGATATTTCCGCCAGCGTTCATCGGCGGCTTGTACTGCCAGTTGAAGGTTTTGGCGCTGCCGAACCCGCCGTCGCCCCACATATTGGTTTGCTGGGCGGCCGGTAGTTTGGGCCATCCGAGTTTGTCGAGCGACTGGAACACCGACCATTTTTTGTTGTCAGGCGCCTGTTTAAGCAGGTTCAGGTCGCTTTTAACCTTGTCGTGAAACGCCGTGTAAACGGTAAAATCCATGACCGGCACGTAGGATTTGCCGCCATTACCCAAAGGCAGCCCGCCACCCATGCCGCCGGATTTGGCAGCTGCGATTTCAGCAGCCGTGAGCGGACCGTCGGGGCGCAGCAGCGATTCGTTGCCGGCCAGGCCGTTGCTTTGTTTGAGCATCGACTCGTACTGGGCAAAATTCTGCATCCAAACAGCGTCGGTATGGCCGTAAAAAGCGGCTTCCTGAATGCCTTCGTAGGGGAATCCCGCCGGGCGGGTCACTTCGCCGATCGGGTCGAGCGATTGCAGGTAGCCGCGTTCGGCAACCGAGAGCTCGGGTGTGGAGGGCGCCGCGAAATTGCGATAGCGCTGCTTCATACTGTACATCCATTCGCTCTGGTCGGGGTTGTCCACGAAAGCAAAACCCGTGATGTCCCAGTGCCAGCCGTTGTAGGCGCCGCTTTGCTGAATGTAGAGGTCGTAGTGTTCAAAATTTTCGCCGCCGGTCAGCAACACGACCGGGACGTACATGTCGCTCGTGTTTTTTGCCGACTGCCCGCCGATCGGGTAACTGACAAAGACCGGGTAGTGCAGGTAACTCACTTTGGCCAACTGGTAACTCTCGATCTTTTGTTTCATGCCGACATATTTGCTGGTCCGGAAAGCATAGCCGGCGTAGATGGTTTTTTCCGCGTTGGTCTGGGTGTTTTTGCGCAGGATTTTGACTTCATAAAACTTCGACCCCGACATGGCCGCCGGGAAGGCGTACTGAATGCGGGTGGACTTGGAATTGTCCTGTTCCACAATGCTGCAGTCCTGGTTCCACACTTTGTTCGTACCCAGTTCGGTAATGCGGGCAATGAGTTTTTCCTGAGCCGAGCCTTTGAGGTATGTCAGGTCGTATTTCATCACCATGAATCCGTTCATCGGGTTGCCGTTGCTGTACTGGCGCATGGCGTAGCGCTGGTTGGGCAAAGGATAGGCGTCGAGCACGAGGTTGTCGGTAATGGTTTCGGGCTGGGCGCCGGTTTTGAAATTCACGATGCGTTGCTCGGTTTTTTCCGTCACCCAGTTGCCGCCGTCGAGGAAAAGGAAGCGGGCGTTCACTTCCAGTTTGTAGGAAGCGTTGGGCAAAAGGTTGCTTTCCGGCTTGACCGTGATTTTGTTGCTGTAATTGCCCCATTGCGACTTCACCAGCGGCACTTCCTTGTTGTTGGCATCGAGCAGGCGCGCCGAACATTCAAACTTATACGTGTCGTCGTAGCCTTTTACGGGGTTGTAAAAATTCACCCACTCGTCGTTTTTGTAATAAAACTCGGCCCCGATCTCCGGCGCCAGGGGATTGATATCCTTGGCATTGTTGGCCGGTTTGGCGCTCTTGATCAATTTGGTGGTCGCAAAAGGGTCGAGATCGGTATCCACCCCGCCCTGACAACGCTCGCCGCGTTCGAAGCTGCCGTGGTATTTGCCGGCCTCATGACCCAGAATGTCGAGGTACATCACCACGTCGCCGCGAATCCAGGTGGGGTTGGGCGCTTCCACCTGCAAAATGGCGGCGGCAGCCAGTTCGACGATCGGAATACGCAGGAATTTGCCGGAGCCGTGGATGTAGGCGTAAGCCTGTCCTTTCACATACCATCCACCGGAGAATCCGATCTCTTCACCATCGCAGGTCGCGTTTACGTCGGCCAGCAGCACATCGAGGCAAGCCTCGGCCTGGAAGTCGGCCGAAACGATAAAGAAGTCGAAACCGGCATTGAGTTGAAGCCCCGCGCCCCAGGCAAAAGCCAGGGATTGCGGCATGGCCACCTCGGCGGGCAAGGCTTGCTTCACCGGCACGTCGTCGCCCTGATCGTTGAACATGCTGACGATGTAGGTCGGCAGCGGCGGCAGGCCGTCGGGCAGGTCGTTGCCCACCATAAAATAGGTCTGGAACTTGACGTTGAGTTTCACCACGGATGCGTCGAAACCAATCTGCGCATGCAGGCGGTTGGGATCGTCGAAGGGGTTGGCGCCGGGCGTCCAGTAGCCCACCTTGACGTACCATTTGAGGCCGTCTTCGTTCTGCACGTTGCCGTTGCCGTCCTTTTGGGGCAGTTTGAATTTAAAGGCCAGACTACCGCCGCCGGTGATGATTTTGGCCACGTTCAGGTTGACCGTGAGGGCGCCGTAGAAGGAGCGGTTTTGCGGATTGACTTCCAGGAAACCGCCTGCGTACACCATCGCGCCATCGGGCTGGCGCGGCTTGACGGGGTTTTGCATCACATAAAAATTGCCGTCCAGACGAATGAAATTGACGCTCAGATTCTGCGCATTGAATTCCATCGTGAACTTGACATCGCCGTTGAAGGCCTGCTTGGTGCCCGCCATGCCGAACAGCACGCTGGCCGTAAAACCGGCCGTTCCCTTGCTCGGCGTGTAGGTAGCGCCGGAGAAGGTGGGCGCCCCGTCTTTGCCGCCGGCCTTGGGTTTGTAGCCGTTGGGCGGCAGCATGCCGTCGCTGCCCGCGCGGCTCATATTCCACCAGGCGCCGCCGCCGAAGCCGTAAAACGCGGCGACCGTGCCCGGGATCGGGAGCCCGGGGTTGGGCATGTCGATCATGGCGTCGAAATACCAGTATTTGAAATTGCCCTTGTTGGGCAGCGTGCGGCCGAACTGAACGGTGACTTTCAAGCCCGCGTTGAGGCCGGCCACCTGGGCGTCCACGGAGCCGCGGAAACCGTTGCCGTAGGTGTCGTCCTGGCTGAAAATCTCGATTTCGCCTTTCAGGCGCGCCACGCTCACGTCGGCATCGATCTTGATTTTGCCCAGCGTGGCTTTGTCGAAGGCAAAATATTTGCCCTGGTGTTTGGCCCAAATGGTGAAGTCGGTACCGCCGCCAGCGCCCGACGACTGGTTGTTTTCGCCGCCGAACAGGCTGATCCCCATCCCGATCGTCAGGCCGACGCTTTTGCCGTCGGCCGATTTTTTAAATTCGAGTTTGTTCAAATCCAGTTCGAACGAGTTGCCGATTTTGGCCTGAATGCCGTCGAAATTGGCCAGTGCGACAAATTTCAGGTCGAATTTGGGCACGTAATTGGCCTGGTCGCGACCGTCGATGGTGAGCGACTGGAATTCGAGGTCGGGGATTTTCATGTTGCTGACATTACAATTGGACGGCTGTTTGTCGAAACCGATCCCGATTTTGCCGTGCAGGGTGGCATTGGCCTCGAACACGCCGTCTTTGCGGGCAATGGTCACGCTGGAGTTTTCGTACAAACTGATCCGGGCCAGGAAAAGGTCGGCGTCGAGCTTGTTTTTGGTCTCGAGTGTGATGGAAATATTGGCGCCGTTGGCGTCGCCTTTCGACACGGAAGCATCAAAGCCGAGTTTGGTTTTTTCACCCAACGGCAACTGAATGACGCCGCCGAAGCCGCCACCCGACAAGGCGCTGGATTTGACGACCAGGTCGATCTCATCGAGTTCGAAGCCCCAACCGGCCACCGAACCTTTGGCAAGCGGCTGGCCTTCTGCCGAAAACGTGCCGCTCACCCCCATTTTGTCGATGCAAAAATGTTGCACCCCGAGGTCGATGGCCGCGCCGCCGTCTTTTTTAAAACCTTTGGGCATGCGCAAGGACAACTCGCTGATATACAGGCCAATCCAGTCTTTTTTGCCTTTCTGGGCCGGAAAAGCCGCTTCAAAATCGGCGTTGTTGGCCTGCGCGGAAAAGTCGAACACGGCCGTGCCGGCGGTGATGACGAAATCGGGCGCGTCGGGCACCGCAAATTTGTGGCTGAATTCCAGCCCGTCGATCATCCAGTCGTGCGCATCGGCCGTTTGCACGGTGAAAGCGGCTTTGACCTTCACGTTGGGGTCCTGGATCACGTTGCCGCTGGCATCGACGGGCAGGGCCGCCTTGCGATCGAGCACCACCGCGCCCGCCACTTGCAGGCCGTTGAAGCCCTCGCAGTCGAGCTCGACGTAGGTTTTATCGGCGCCGCCGGTAAATTGCAGACTGAATTTATCCGACAGGGCGATGGTCTTGTCTTTGGCCAGCGCGATTTTCACACTGGCTGCTCCGAAGCCGTTGGGGTGAAACGGGATGCCTTTTTGGGAAATATTCAACCAGTCGGGGATGGCCGCCTGCGGGATGTCCATGGCCAGCACGGTGTTGAGATAAGCCTCCGTGGGTTCGAAAACAACCCCGACGATGGCCAGGCTGCCGTCTGCATTGTCGAGGCCCAGGGGCAGGTCGGCGGGCGGGCCTTCGGGCAGCAGTTTGCTGATGCGGCGCGCATTTTTCTCCACTTCACTCATCAAACCTTCCGCATCGGGAACGGACTCGATGAGGCCGTCGCGGGTTTTGGACATGGCGTCGTTGACAAGGCTCTGGGCGCCCACTTTGGCCGTGATCTTGCCGCTGTAAAAACGGTGATCGGCATTGACCTGGATATTGGAAAACTCGACTTTCAGTTTGGTATTCAGGAAGTTAACCAAAATTTCACCCGTGCCGGAGTACGAGTTGCCGTTCTGGGTAAACACGGTGTTTTTCATGACAAAATACCCCACTTTGATGTCGGTGCCGTTGGGCAAGCCGCTTTGGGGCACGGCGCTGAGCGCGCCGTTCCACTTGGTAGCCGACACGCAGTCGCCGTTGGGCGGGTCGGGCTCGTTGTTGCCTTCGCCGCCGGAGCCGCCGGAGCCCGGGTTGCCGGCCAGGTCGCCGGGGCCGCCCAGGCCGTTCCCTGCTTTTTTATACCAAAAAGTGGACACGGGGCTTTTGCCGCCGTTTTTAAACATCAGTTTGGCCGAGGGGTCGTAGGCCGTTACCCGAACGGCGTACTGGTGGCCCGCACTGAGTTTGGGCATGGTCAGGTCGTAGGGAAAAGTAGGCGCCGTGAGGTTGTCTTTTTTGTAAAAAGGCAATACGCCCGGCGTCTCGAAGGCATCGTTGGGGTTGGCGAGATTGGTGAGCGTGAGGTCGATCAGTTCGAGTCGGTAGCGTGTGATCCCCGCAAGTCCGGCAGGCGTCCAGTTGAACATGAGGAACTGCGGATTGACCGGCTCGACATACGATTCGTGGGCCGGCAGAATGACGACCGGCGGGTCGTAGTGGGTAATTACGATGGTGGCGCAGCCGCTCATTTCGGGGGAAAGCGGGGCGCCCGTGTTGTAGTCGTAAGCGCGTACGCAGATGGTGTACACGCCTTCCGGCAGGGTCTCGGTCTGCAACAGCGACGACAGCGAAATGCCTTGCGTGGTCAGGTGCTGATCGTTGAGGTTGGCGTTGAGCGACGACAGCTGGCTGCCGGTCAGCACGCGGGTTTGCTGGGCGCCCAGCAGGATCGGCGCCGTGGGCTGGTACCCGGGTTTGACCTGGATGCCGATGCCCTGGTCGCTGCTGATCGAAGTGATCAGTTTGACCTGCAAGGGTGTGGAGCCCAGGTTGACGAGGTTGACGATGGTCTGGCCTTTGAACTTGACCAGATCCTCCACGTACACCGGGTACGGCGGCGCGATGGTGAGGGAAACGTTGACGGCGTTGCTCGATTGGGCGCTGAGGACCTGGGCCGTGCAGCACAAAAAGGCGAGAAAAACCAGCAGTTTTGACCAAAAAATTGTTCGCATTGGTTGAGGATTTGCGACGTGAGAAAATTTGGACTGTATTTCGGAAAAAGGGTTTTCAGGTGGTTTCAGGCGAGCCGGGTTTGGCCGCCCAATGCCAGAGCCGAAAGGCCGTAGCGCTCAAAAGCAGCAAAAGCGTAATGCCGGAAGCAACCCATTTGAGCGTGGTCAGGCTGGCTGCAATCAGCGCCAGTTGATTCATTTTCAAGGGATAATAAAGTGCGAGCGCAACCAGCACCGCGTTTTCCAGCAAATCGAGTACGAGGGTGACGAAGGGCCAGAGCGCCAGGCGGCGCAGCGCTGGCCGGGCCGAAGCCAGCGGGCGCAGCAGAACGACGAGCAGAAGGGAAAAAAACAGTTCGCGCACCAGCGGGTAGCAGATGTCGGCGCTGAGTTCGGCCAGGATGTACATGCGCCGCGCGGCAGGCGTAAGCCCGTCGAATATGCCGTACAACTGGTCCGGCGTGTAAAAAAAACGCAGATCGGGAATCGAAGGGCCGGAAGCCATCCGCTCGATCTCGGCCTGCGCCATCGGCATGATGACCGCTGTAAACACCAGCCAGAGCGCGGCCGTCAGGATCAGGTAGCGCGAGGTGGCAATGCGGTGTACAAATTTTAACAAGGGAGGCATGGTGCGATTTTTGGGCAAAATTCCAGGCCCCGAAGCCGCCGAATGTTTCAGATATTTGCAAAAAGTGTAAAAAAGGATAAAAGCATGGCCGCTCAACAACGCATCCTGATGGTGGACGACGACCGCACGTTCAGCAGCCTGACCCAGGAGTTCCTGGAATCACGCGGACTGCACGTCACCCTGGTGCACAGCGGCGAGGAAGGCCTGCAGGCTTTTCGCGAGCAAGGCCCTTTCCACCTCTGCATCCTCGACGTCAAGATGCCTTTTAAAGATGGCTTCTCTCTCGCTGCCGACATCCGCGCCGCCGACCCGACGGTGCCCCTGATTTTTCTCACGGCCCAGCAGGAAAAAGAAAACCGCCTCAAAGGCTTTCAACTCGGCGGCGACGACTACGTCACCAAGCCGTTCAGCATGGAGGAATTATTCCTGCGCATCCAGGCCATCTGGCGCCGCATGCAGGCAGGACAAATGGCGCTTTCCGCCGCCAAAACAGAATTGGAAGTAGGCCGCTACCGTTTTTTCCCCGCCGCCCGCGAACTCCGGCTGGGCGATGCCACGCAGAAACTGTCGGCCATCGAAGGCAACCTCCTGCGCATGTTTTGCGAAAGCCCGGAAGGCATGGTGGATCGCGATACCGCCCTGCGCCGCATCTGGAGCGACGACGATATGCTGCGCGGACGCAGCCTCAACGTGTATGTCAGCAAACTGCGCCAGTACCTCTCCGCCGACCCGCGCATCGAGATCCTCAACGTCCACGGCGTGGGTTACCGAATGGTTATAAAAGAAGGTTAAATATTTGCAGGTCAATATTTTACAGTCCTGCTATCTCCGCTATGATGCGCCCCAACTGCTCCTCCAGCGCCGCAGCCAATGGCGAAGCCTCGGGGCCACCCCCTTGCTCCGCAATTTGTTCGATTCGGTAGGCCAGCGTTGCGGCCGCTTCTTCGTCGAGGTAGCGCAACTGCCCTTTCATGGCATGCGCCTCGGCGCCGGCAGCCTCCCAGTTTTGCGCCGCAATGTGTTGCTGTAGAGCCTCCATCTGGGTCGGCATCTGGGTTCGGAACAGGTGGAGAAAGCGCTCCGCGAGCGACGCATCGCCCATGAGTCGTTTTAAATAATCAAGGTTGGCCATGACGGGTAAAGCGGGCTATTTTATCCAGTAATTCAGCGGCTTCCACGGGTTTGATCACCACTTCGTCCATGCCGGCTTCGCGACAACGCGCGATTTGCTCGGGTATGGCATTGGCCGTAAGACCGATAACCGGCAGCCGGTTTCGTTCAGGATCGGGCAACTGGCGAATGGCGCGAGTGGCGGCGTAGCCGTCGAGTACCGGCATTTTGACGTCCATCAAAACAAGGTCGTACACGTTGGCCTGTACTTTTTCGACCGCGACCAGGCCGTTGTCGGCCACATCGACCTGCACATTGTCAATGTATTTTTTCAGCAATTCGACGGCTAAAAGCTGGTTGAACGGCGTGTCTTCCACCAAAAGGATGCGCAGGCCCGACAAACGGGGCAGTTGGTCAGCGGCTTGCGGCATGGGCGCCGATTCGCCGGGCTTGAATTGCAGTTGCACCCGAAACACGGAGCCTTCGCCGGGACTGCTGTCGAGGGTGAGGCTGCCGCCCTGCTGTTCCACCAGTTCGCGGGTAATCGAAAGGCCCAGCCCCGCGCCTTGCTGTACGGAGGCGGCGGGCTCGTCGTCAAGGCGGCGGAAACTTTCAAAGACCTCGCTTTGCCGCTCTTTCGGGATGCCGATGCCGGAGTCCGCCACTTCAAACAAAAGGTTGATCGTTCCTTCTTCCTGTTCGGGCAGGCGGCTGACCGAGAGGGCGACGAAGCCTTGCCGCGTAAATTTCAGGGCATTGCTCATCAGGTTGGCCAGGATCTGGTAAAGCCGCAAGGGATCGCCCCGCAGGGCGGAAGGAACATCCGGCGCGCAGTTGGTTTCAAACTCCAGTTTTTTCTCCTTTGCCTTGTAAATGAAGGTATTGTGTAATTGATGTAAAATCACGGACAGGTCGAAATCGCGCTGGGCAAAAGAGTAGCGGCCGCTCTCGATCCGCGCCTGATCGAGGATGTCGTTGACCAGCCAGAGCAGGTTTTCCGACGATTGGCCGATGGCGTCGACGTATTCGTTTTGCCGTTCGTCGAGCGGGGTGCCGGCCAGCAATTTGTTCAGCCCGACAATCGCGTTGAGCGGGGTGCGGATTTCATGGCTGACATTGGCCAGGAAGCGCGATTTGTACAAGGCGTTTTGTTCGGCGAGGTTTTTCTGCTCCTTGAGTAGCCGTTTTTGCTGCGCATTTTCCCAAATAAAATACCCGATCACGGAAAGGATCAGCCCGATCAGCGCCATAAACCAGCGGGTTTGCCACCAGGCCGGCGAGATGATCAGTTTGATGCGCAGTTCCGATGCGCTCCAGACGCCGGAGGGCATCAGCGCCCTGACCTTGAATTCGTAAACCCCGGGCGGCAGGTTGGTGTAGGTGGCCTGCCGGCGCGGACTGAGCGGCGACCAGTTTTGGTCGTAACCGATGAGTTGGCAGGAATAACGAAGCCCCTCGGGCGAGGCAGGCAGCAGGGCTGCCCATTCGAGGGTAAATATGTTCTGGTTGTGGTCCAGCGCAATCTCGCGCACCAGCTCGGGCGCCGTCGGCAGAGAAAACGGCTGGTTGTTGACCCTGAAATCGACCAGCGCCAGGCCCACGCTAACCGTGTCGTCGCGTACGGCCAGCGGGTCGAAGAGCCAAAAACCATTGCTGCCGCCGATGGCGAGCCGTCGGCCGAGCCACACGGCGATATTGCGCTCGATACCCCAGATGGGATGGTTGCCGATGGGATATTGCCGCAGCCGGTTGTCGGCGGGGTCGAGGCAACAAAGGGCATTGTAGGTACCGAACCATACCCGGCCGGCCGCGTCGAGCGTCAGCGTTTGCACCCTGTCGTCGGGCAAGCCCTCGGCCTCGGTGTAGTGCCGCCAGGCGAAAAGGTTGCTGTCGGGTCGGGCAGCCATATCCGCCCCCGCCCGGGAATAATTCAGACGGCTCAGGCCGTTTGGGGTGCCGATCCAGAGCACCGGCGCATGCGGGTCGGCGACCTGGCAAATAATTTCGCCCGGCAAGGTGGAACGAGGGTCGCCCTGCCGGTAAAACAGGTAGCTCATTTGCCCGGTCTTGCGGTGAAAATACCCGATCCCGCCGCGAAGCGGCAGCCAGAAATTGCCGGCGTAATCGATCGATATTTTATTGTAAAACAGACCTTGCAAGGGTGGCGCCGGGTAAAACCAGGTGGTGTCGCGCAACTGATTCCTGTTCAGTCGCAGCAAACCTTTGGCCGACAGAACCCACAGATAATCAGGCTGATCGGGGTCGGAGACAATGTCGAAAACCGGCAAGTCGTCGAACAAGGGATCGACATTGACCGGCAGCAACTTGCCGCCGGGAAAACCCCGGTTCATGCCGTCGCCCGTGCCCAGCCAGACCGAGCCGTCGCGGTCGCGAAAAACCGTGTTGACATCCTTGATGCGCGTATGGCCGGGGCGGTCCTGTTTGCTGATTGGAATGCCGATCGGAGTGGCGCCGAGGGCCGGGCTGTACATGCCCTGTTCGGCCGTCCCCAGCCAGACGCCGCCCGCGCCGTCCTGATTGATGGAAAAAATGATGTTGTGTTCGTCGGAATATCCGGGCGTGACCTGATAAAAGGCAAAGGGGTCGTCGAGTCGGCATTTTTGCACGCCTTTTACATGCCCGAGCCAGAGGTTTTGGCGGCTGTCGATGAACATGGCCAGCACGCGTTTGCTGGTCATACCCAGCGGGTCGGCCGGGTGGGCAGTGTAATGGGCTTCGAAATTCAGTTGCGAATCGAGGATCGCCAGTCCGTCGAAACGGAAAGACATGATCAGTCTGCCCCCGGCATCTTCCAGCACCGTTCGGGTGAGCCGATACCCCAACGAGTCCGGCAGATCGACGCGGTGCAGTGCGCCACTTTCAGGCTCGTAATAAATGGCGCCGGGCCATCCGGCGAGCCACATCCGGCCTTTGGAATCGAAATAAATGCGGTGCAATTCGGGATTCGGACCGACAAGCTGGGCGGGCAGATAGACCGGGGTGAGGGCGCCGTCGGAGGGATTGATACGCACCAGGCGGCTGTTGGAAATGCCCCAGAATTGACCTTTTCGATCGACCGCGACCCAGTTGGTCAACGATGGCGCGGTGCCGTCGGGCCAGTGCAGGGGTATTTTTTCAAAAGCATTTTTATCGTCGGAAAAGCGAAAAACACCCTTGTTGGAGCAGGCCCACAACTGGCCCCGGGTGTCCTCGAATATTTCATTGACCGCCCAGTCGCTGCCGCCCGTTTCGGGGCATTCGAAGCGTTTGAACGCCCTTGCCGCCGGCGCGTACCGGCTGATGCCGCGGGCCGTACCGACCCAGACCCATCCGTGGCGGTCGACGAAAATACTGCGAACCCGGTCGTCGCTCAGCGTTGTGGAGTCGGCTGTTTTATTTTGAAAAGACACGACCTGATAGCCGTCGAAGCGCACCAGCCCGTGGTCGGTGCCCATCCAGATGAACCCTGCCGAATCTTCGGCGATGGCCTGCACGAAGGACGACACGACGGCGTTGCCGTCTTCCAGGCGCACATTTTCAAACAATACCTGCCGCGTCTGGGCTCGAACATTCAGCCAGAGGAGGGCAAATAATAGCAGGCAGGATGGGCGTAACATGTCGAATAGCCCTGCCAATGTAAAGCCAATACAGGCCCCCGGCGGCGTGCGCCCTCAATTTTTACCCTTTTTTACACTTTTTACCAAGCGCTTAAACCCTTGCGCGAGCCAATGCCGGCAGTTTTGCCCTGTCAAATAAATTTTCCCACGGTAAAATCTGTCCGTATGCTCCGACCGACATTCCTTTTGAAAATGCTTCCCCTTGCGCTGCTGCTCTGCCTGCTTGCTACACGGTCCGTTGCGCAAAAACCGGCTCAGGCCGCTTCCGCCCCCCGCGCTCAAAGTCTGCTCACCACCCGTGTCCGCGACGGCAAGGTGCAACTCCGCTGGTTTCCGATCGGGGCCAGCCACTGGCGCACCGCCCTGCTAAAAGGCTGGGTCGTCGAGCGCATGGAACTCAGTGAAAAAGGGCAAAAAAACGGCTTTATTGCCCTGACAACCAGTCCTTTAAAACCCCGCCCCGTCCGCGAATGGCAGAATGCCGACACGGCGGGTGTTTATGGCAAAATTGCCTACCACACCCTTGCCATGCCTGCACTGGACTATGCCTCCGCCCGCAGCTTCGACGAAAAAGAGCGCCTGCGCAACGAAGACAACGCGGCTTACGCCTACTTCATCCTGGCTACCAACCTCGACTGGCAAGCAGCCCGCGCGACCGCAATGGGCTGGGAAGATGCGGAGGTTCAGGCCGGGAAAAAATACTTGTATCGCTGCTACATTGCCGGTTTGACGGCTCAGGATACGGCCATCGCCGTCGTGGGCGACCCTGCGCAACCCACCCCGGCGCCGGAGCCTGTCGGCTTGCGCGCCAAAGAGGGCGACGGCGCCATTACATTGTATTGGAGCCGGCCGCTGAACGACCCCTATTTTGCCGCGTACGACCTCGAACGTTCCGCCGACGGCGGCAAAACCTATCAGATGGTGAACCGCCTGCCCATCCTTTTTGCCAATGTGGATGCGCCGGAAATCCGCTACGTGGATTCGGTCAACAATTACGTCCAGTACCGCTACCGGGTGGTCGGGTACACTTATTTCGGCGACAAAGGGCAGCCTTCCGCATTCGTACGGGCTATGGGCCGCGATTTGAGCCCGGCAGTCGGCGCCGTCAACATTCAGGCCAAAGGCGACCGTGGTCGTATTGAGATCAGTTGGGAGCTTCCCGAGATTTCGCCCGATCTGGCGGGCTTCCGCGTAGGCCGATCGTCCGATGCAGACGGTCAGTTCGCCTACCTCAACGAGCAACTTTTGCCGCCTTCCACACGCCGTTTTACCGACCGCAACCCCTTGATCGGCGAGCCGTTTTACGTTGTTCATGCCGTCGATACGGCGGGTAACGTGAGTCCCGCCTACCCTGCCATGGCCTCCGTGCTCGATACCATCGCCCCTTCGCGGCCCCTTGCGCTGAGCGGCCAATGCGACACACTCGGCATCGTGCGCTTACGATGGCAGCCCAATAGCGAAGAAGACCTGTTGGGGTACTACGTGTTTCGCGCCAACAGCCGCGACGATGTGTACCGCCCCCTCAATCCCACGCCTTTCGCGGCGGCCGAGTGGGTCGATACGGTGCCGATGAACGCCTTGAACCGCGAGATTTTTTACAAAATCACGGCTATCGACTACAATTACAACCCCTCGTCGTACTCCGAATTACTGGTGGTTGTGCGTCCCGACCTGATCGCCCCGGCCGCGCCGGTGTTTGCGCATTATGCCGTGCAGGGCGATTCCGTGCGCCTGGAATGGAAACCCAGCCACAGCGCCGATGCCGAGCGGCAGGTGTTGCTGCGCAAGGGTGCGGCGGAGCCGGACTACCGTGTGGTCAAAACTTTTTCCGGCAACAAAGAACAATCATTTACCGACGGGCCGCTCCCGCGCGGCGCCGAATATCGGTACGTCATCGCTGCTGTCGATGCGGCAGGCAATCAGGGTCGCTCGGAAGAGTTGGCTTTGCAGGTGGCCGATGACGGACGCCGCGCGCCCGTCGGACTCGTCCGCGCAAACTGGAATGCCGATGCCGGCGCCGCGGAACTG
The DNA here is from genome assembly GCA_044226205.1 of Saprospiraceae bacterium. Taxonomy (GTDB): domain Bacteria; phylum Bacteroidota; class Bacteroidia; order Chitinophagales; family Saprospiraceae; genus M3007. The sequence goes on along the minus strand of JBGAHL010000003.1, from coordinate 188,243 downwards.
AGCTGGGAATATGCTTCGTCCGATTGTCGCTTTGTCATTTACAGGGGCAAAGCAGGCGAAGCCCTGCGGACCTACAAAGCCGTGGCAGGTACGGAGCGCCGGCTGCTCGATACCCCTTCAAAAGGCGCGTACCGCTACGCGGTGAAGGCCATTTTTCCCGATGGGGGCGAGTCCGACATGAGCCCGGCAGTAGACGTGGTGGCGGAATAAGCGGGTCGGCGAGTCGTTTATTCACAGATTCAATCGCTTGATTTACAAGCCTTTTACTCCAAATTTTTATCCAATGAAAAACTTCATTGCTATCGCCATATCCCTGTTCTCGCTAGCGAACTGCCTTTCGCTGTCGGCCCAGGATGTTCAATCGGCTTTTAAACAAAAACCGCTTTCTTTTTCGGGAAGCATAGGGGTCGGCACGCAGTTTTACGGCGTAAGCGGCATTCCGGCCCGCTCGGTCAATCCGATGTGGAATCTGAGCGGTTCGGCGGCCTTGCGGGTGTACGGCCTGGACATTCCTTTTGCGTTCACGGTCGGTCGGCAGGGCGCGCGCGCCGACGGGCCGTCCTTCGGTCAGATCGGCATCAGTCCGCGCTACAAATGGCTGACGGTGCACGGCGGCTGGCGCAGTCTCCAGTTTTCGTCGTACACCCTGGCCGGCCATACGTTTTTGGGTGGCGGGGTGGAATTGCGGCCCGGGAAGTTGCGCTTCGGGGCGGTTTACGGGCGATTTCGGAAAGCGCGTGAAGCCGGCAGCGGCGATGCCAGCGGTTTTTACCCGACCACCTACCGCCGTACCGGCTATGCCCTGAAACTGGGCGTGGGGACCGACCGCAGTTTTTTCGATCTCCTGTATTTCAGGGCGAAAGACGATGCAAATTCGCTGCAAAACACGGTCGCTGCCGACAGTTTGGGCGTAACGCCCGGTGAAAACGCTGTGTTGGGGTTCAATACGCGGGTTCGGCTGGGGCGGTCGGTGGCCGTTTTTTCAGAGGGCGCGGCAAGTTTGTACACCCGCGACGTGCGTTCGGCGGATGTGGAGGAAACGAATACTGCCGAGGCGCCGCATTTTTTTCTGGTGCCCAAGCTCTCCACCCGCCTGAATTACGCGGTGCGCGGAGGGATCGATTTGACCTTCCGACCCGTGCAGTTCAAAGTCGCTTACGAACGGATTTTGCCCGAATTTGCCACCATGGGGGCCTACTTTTTTGCCAATGACGTGGAAAACATCACCGTCTCGCCCTCTTTTAATCTTTGGCAAAACAAGGTCAGGCTCAGCGGCATGCTCGGCGTTCAGCGCAACAATTTGCTGCACAATCGCAGCGAAACTACCCGAAGGCTGATTGGCAATGCCAACCTTTCGGCCAATGTGTCGCAACAGTTCGGCTTCGATGTCAATTACATGAACCTGGCGGTCCGGCAGCGCGACGGGCGCCTGCTGCTCGACGATACCATCCGGGTAGCCATGGTCACGACCAATCTTTCGGTGACGCCCCGCTGGACCCATACCGACGCGCACAGCATCAAAAACGTCTTGTTGCTGGGCAATTACCAGCAACTCAACGACAAAAACCCCTACACCCGTGAATTTACGGACCTGACGACCTGGCTTTCGGGGCTGACCTACACCCAGAGCTACCTGCAAAGCGGGTGGAACTGGAATGCGGGATTCAACTGGAACAGGATCGATCTGACGGCACTCACGACCGATCGTTACGGGCTTGCACTGGGTCTTGGACAGGCTACGTCCGATGGCAAAATTTCCTGGCAGTTGAGCGGCAACGGGAGCCTGAGTCGCATCGACGGGGGAAAAGACGGCAGCGTGTGGTCGGGGGCGTTTTCGTTCGGCTATACGCCGGCGCCAAAGCATACTTTTTCACTGAATATCAATGTATTGAGAAATATTTCGGCGCAGTTCGAGGACTTTACGGAATGGTCGGGCGGGGTGACGTATTTTTATTTGCTGTAGCGCCGACCTGTAGCGCCGACCTCCAGGTCGGCGCACGATCGCAACCCTGAATTACCAACGAATACGAACAGGTGCAAGTTAGCGGTAACAATTCCTATCGTGCGCCGCCCACGAGGTCGGCGCTACAGGTATTTCCGCCGTTGCATAAACCAGTACAAAGCGCCGGTAAACACGCCCGAAAATATAATTGTCGCGTAAAAAGCCCAGGGATGATTGGGCAGGCCGTTCGGCACGTTCATGCCGAGAAAGGAAGAGATCAGGGTAGGCACCATCAGGACGACGGTGATGACGGTCAGGCGGTGGATGACCTGGTTGAGGTTGTTGGAAATAATGCTGGAGTAAGCGTCCATGGTGCCGTTCAAGATGTTGGTGTACACGTTGGCCATGGAAAGTGCCTGTGAATTATCGATGATGATATCTTCAAAAAGATCGGTCATGTCTTCGTCTCCATTGATATGGAGAAAGTCGGTGCGTTTCATTTTCATTTTCAGCAACTCATTGGCATTGAGGGAGTTGAGAAAATACACCAGACTTTTTTCGATGGACAGGAGTTGTTTGAGCTCGGAATTTCGGCTCGAGTGCATCAATTCCTTTTCGATGCGGTTGCGGCGGAGGTTGAGGGTTTTGAGGCAGGAAAGGAAATAGTAGACGTTTTGTTCGAGCGCCTGCAGGACGAAGCGTTTTTCGTCGCTGGGGTTGAAATTACGCACCTTGTTGTCGAGAAAACGATCCAGCACGGGCGTTTCGTAAGCCGATATGGTGATCACATGTTCGATCGTGAGGATGATACCGATCGGGATCGTGATAAAAATCGCCTCGTTTTCACTGGTTTCCTCCGATCGATTAAGGATGGGGGTATTGATCAGGATGAAGCGGATGTCTTCATCGCGTTCGTAGCGAGCGCGTTCATCGAGATCAAGGGAGTCAGTAAGGAATACGGGATCGAATTCGAAGCGGCGGGCAAAGTCCTCCAGTTCGTCAGGCGCGAAGGGTGGGGTCAGATTCACCCAGCAGCCAGGTTCCGGCTCCGACAGTTCGACGAGCCGGCGTTTTTCGCGTGTGTAATAGCGGATCACCGTCCATAAGGTATTTTTTCAAAAGTGCGGCAAACTTACGTCGTGTAGGTCAGCATGCCAACCCGGTGCTGAATTTTTCTGAAAATGATGGACAAAACGCTGGAGAATATCCTTATCATTGCCGGGTAAATCGCCGTTTAATGCCGCGTTTTACGTATCGGACGCACAACGTCATTTGCATATCTCCTGTTTTCACGCAACTCTTAATCTGCCCGAATTTACAATCCCTGTACGGGCGTCCGGTATTTGCTAATCCGCCGACAGGCAAGCCTTCCCCAGGCTTGTCAGCTTGCTTTTTTACCGGATGAGTTGCTTTTTTGCATTAAACAATCTGCTTTTTTTAAAAATTTCGGACGCCTTCGGTGAGGCAGCGTTTTGGATTCACCCGGTGTCTTTTGCTCATTCCATGAGCAACCTGTTCAATTAATCCTTCCCGTGGCATAGTTCTAATCTTTGGACCAAACACATTCACGAACCACAAATTTTGTTGCTTATGCAATTCTTTACGCCCCGTATTTTGTTCACCGCATGCGCCTTGATGTTGGCGACAGGGTGGCTGTCGGGACAGGCGTCATCCCCCAGCGGTAGCCCGATCGTCCTCGACGGGCATTATCAGCGCCACCAACTGACGGCTCAATCGCCGGTTCAGGTGATTGAATTCCAGAACCTGCTGCCCGGCGAGACGTACGACCTAACCGTGCCCGACGACGGAACGGCTTGCCGGCCGGTCATTTCCGGAATTGCCATGGCTGATGTCAAATACGACCCGGAGATGTTCATCCTGGAGTTCAAGGCATCGGCGACCTCGCATTCCTTCCAGCTGGAATATCCCTGCGCATGGAATCAGGCGGAGCCTCCGACGCATTATGTGTCGCTGGTGTGCAAAACCTGCGTCAAGAAAGACCTGAAAGAGTACATGAAACTGGCCGCCACGCTGGATGTCAGCCCCGGCGGCTCTGCCGACAATCTGGTGCGCAATGTGCTCATCGGCGGCGATTGTTTCGATATCGACGGCGTTTCCTATAGCGGCAACGGCAGTCAGATCGGTACTTTTTCCAACGGCTTGACCAACATCGGCTTCGATCAGGGGATGATTATTGCGACGGGCGACTGCTCGGTGGCCATCGGTCCGAATGATCAGGACGGGGCAAGTGCCGGTTTTGGCAACAGTACGCCCGATGCCGATCTTGCCCAGTTGTCGGGTAGCGGGGCTAATTTTGACCTTGCCAATATCGAGTTTGACTTTACCCCCACCCAGACACCGCTGACCTTCGAATATGTATTCGCTTCTGAAGAATATTGCGAATACGTAGGCTCGCAGTTCAACGATGCCTTCGGCTTTTTTGTATCGGGCCCCGGCATTTCAGGGCCGTTCGGCGGTGCAGCCAATATCGCGACGGTTGCTCCCGGCACCTATGTGACGATCAACAACGTCAACCACCTCAGTTTTTCGTCTCTTTACGTCAATAATACCCCGGCATCCGGGGTACTGTGCGGCCAGATGCCTTCCAACTCGCCTGCTACCAACGAGGTCCAGTTCGACGGGTACACCAAAAAACTGACGGCTATCGCCAACGTAATTCCCTGCCAGACCTACCACATCAAGTTGAAAATCTGCGACATCGGCGACGGCATTTACGATTCTGCCGTGTTCCTGAAAGCGGGCTCTTTCGACGGTGGCGGCAACGCCTCGGTCGAGTGGGTAGTGAACGGAGATCCGGACGCAGAAGAAGTATATGAAGGCTGCGGCACGGTACAACTGGTATTCCATCGTGTAGGCGGAAACATCAACTCTCCGCTGACCATTTCCTATCAAATCCTGGGTACGGCTACCCAACCCGCCGACTTTACCGGCGTTCCTTTTTCCGTAGTTATTCCGGCAGGTCAAACGCAGATCACCATTCCGGTCAACATCATCAACGATATGATCACGGAAGGTCAGGAGTCGGTTATTATCAAATTGAACCAGATTTGCTCCTGCCAGAACCCGGAAGAAACCTTGCTCATCAACGACCTTCCGCCGCTCGAAGCAGTGGCCGACACCGTGACCATTTGTGGCTCCGGCGTAGCTGAACTGAATGTAACGGCTCTCGACGGCGTTGAACCTTATACCTATGCCTGGAATTACAATGGCAACACTGGTACGACCATTACACCTTTCGTAACGGTTTCCACCAACTACAAGGTAACCGTAACCGACGCTTGTGGCCGCACGGTAGTGCGTACAGCCCGGGTGATCGTCACGCCGCCGCCTTATGCCACGCTTTTGCCTCCGGCTCCGCAAATATGCCCCGGAGGAAGCGGGAGTATAACGGTAGACTTTTTAGGAAGCGGGCCATTTACCCTGGAATATACCCTGAACGGCAACGTGCAAAACCCCATTGAGGGAATCGAGGACGACCCCTTTACTTTTTCCGTCAATCAGCCGGGTTTGTATAAAATTTATGCCGTCATAGACAGTAATGGCTGTCAAGGGAGCGGGGCAGGCGCCTTGCTCGTCACTCAATCTACCTTAAGTCTGACGGGCGTTGCAACAAATGCATCCTGCAGTGGCGTCAACAATGGCTCCATTAATACGACTGTCACAGGAGGGGCAACGCCGTACACCTACGCATGGTCTGTCCCGGGCATAGGCAACAATCCCGATCCGACGGGCCTTGCGACAGGCACCTACACTGTAACCGTAACGGACAACGTAGGATGCAGTTATACACAGACCTATACGATCGCCGCGCCCTCCACCATAGCGCCGGCCGTGGTGAACATCCAGGGCGCCAATTGTACCAACCCAAGTGGCGGCAGTATCGATCTGAACGTTTCAGGCGGTACGCCCAACTATTCCTACCTGTGGGCGCCGGGCGGTCAGGTGGTTCAGGACCCGACAGGTTTGGCCCAGGGTAACTACACCGTGACCATAACCGATGCCAACGGTTGTACCAAAACCACCACGGCAACGGTACCCGGCGATTTCGCGCCGCCGAATGCCGTGGCCAATGCACCGAACACCATTACCTGCCAAAACCTGACGGTAAGTCTCGACGGAACAGGTTCTTCCACGGGCAACGGGATCAGTTACAACTGGACGACAACCAACGGCGTCATTGTATCCGGCGCCGGCACACTGAATCCTGTTGTGAGCGCCGCGGGCACTTACACGCTTGTTGTTACCAATGCGGGCAATGGTTGCACTGCCGCCGATCAGGCGACCGTATCGGCCAACAATACCCCACCCACAGCCAATGCCGGCCCGGCACAATCGCTGACCTGTACCGCTCAAACAGCCACACTCGATGGCTCGGGCTCCTCACAGGGCGCAAGTTTTACTTATCTGTGGTCGGCCACAAATGGTGGTAATATTTCCGGCGGCGGCACTTCGCTCAACCCGATCGTTAATGCCACCGGCACCTACATTTTGACGGTTACCAATACCTCCACGGGCTGCACCAGCACGTCGAGTGTGGTAGTCAATAGCAATACGACGCCTCCCAATGCCGTCATTGCCAACCCGTCCCTGCTCACTTGTACGTCCAACAGCGTTCCGCTCAATGGTGGCGGCTCGACGCCGGCCGGCAACCTGTCCTATTCCTGGACGACCAGCAACGGCAATATCTCTTCCGGCCAGACTTCCTCGACGGCCAACGCCACCGAACCCGGGCAATACACCCTCATCGTGACCAACAACACCAATGGTTGTACCGATGATGCCACGGTAACTGTCAATCAGGACAATTCGGTGCCCACGGCCAATGCAGCAGTCAACGGCACGATCGATTGCAATACGACCCAGCTGACCATAAATGGAAGCGGCTCTTCTACCGGCCCCAATTTCAACTTCCAGTGGACGGCCACCAACGGCGGGGTATTTGTCTCCGGACAAAACACCCTCAATCCGATAGTAAGCGCCGCAGGCACCTACACCCTGCTGGTTACCAATACGATCAACAACTGTACGGCTTCTGCCACAACCGTCGTGAGCCAGGATCTCACGCCCCCGGGCGCAGTTGCCGGGGCGCCGGGCACCCTGACCTGTACCGTGACCGACCTCACACTAGGCGATCCGAGCGCTCCCACCGGGCCCAATCTCAGCTATGTCTGGACGGCCAGTAATGGCGGCAGCATTTTCTCGGGTGGCAACACTCCGACCCCGACCATCGACAATCCGGGCACGTACAATCTTGTCGTCACCAATTCGCAAAATGGTTGTTCGAGCACGGCAAGCGTGGTTATCAATGAAGATGTGGCAACACCCAACGCCGTGGTTGCGCCCGGTGGCCAGCTAAATTGCACCGTACCCGTTTTGCAACTGAACGGGGCCGGTTCGAGCACAGGCCCGACTTTTACCTACGACTGGTCATCCTCCACAGGCGGCGGTATCGGCGCTGGCGGCACGACGCTTACGCCCACGGTGACTGCCGCGGGCGTCTACACCCTCACGGTCACCAACTCCGCCAACGGCTGTACCAACACGGCTTCCGCCACAGTAACGACCAACGCCAACCTTCCTACGGCCATCGCTACGCCTTCGGGCATCCTGACCTGTGCCGTCGAGCAGATTATGCTCGATGCGGCAGGTTCCAGCCAGGGCACAGAATTTGACTATAGCTGGGGTACAATTACTGGCCAAATCATCTCCGGTCAGGGTACTTCGCAGATCGTTGTCGGCGAGCCCGGCCCCTACACCCTGCTCGTAACCAATACGACCAATAATTGCACGGCCACCTTCACCGTCGATGTTCAGGCAGATGTTGCGCCGCCGATTGCCAGTGCAGGGCCTTCGCAAACACTCGATTGCACACAGCCTTCTCAAATACTCGATGGCAGCGGCTCCAGCCAGGGGGCAGGAATCACTTATCAATGGACGGCTTTGTCTGGCGGGAACTTCGTCTCTGCCACCGACATTATCAGTCCGTCCGTCAATGAAGCCGGCACCTACCAGTTGCTCGTAACCAATACGGCCAATGGCTGCACCGCTCTCTCGACCGTGATGATCAACGGCGACTCCAACGATCCGGTCGTAGCCATTGCCGCACCGGAAACCATCGATTGCGACGACCCGCAGATCACCCTCAACGGCACAGGCAGCAGTACCGGATCCAACTTCTCCTATTCATGGACGGGCGCCGGGGTATTATCGGGCGGCACAACGCTTAATCCGGTGGTCAACCTCCCGGGCAATTATACCCTGGTTATTACCAATACCACGAATGGCTGTACCTCCTCGGAATCTGTAACGGTACCTCAGGACATCGTGCCGCCGGTTGCCGACGCCGGCGCTCCGGCTACGCTGAACTGCACTTTCCCGCAATTGCAAATCGGCGGAAACGGCAATTCCAGCGGCCCGAATATTACTTATCAATGGGCCGGGCCGGGTATTCTCTCGGGCGGAACCACCATTGCACCGATCGTCAACCAGGGAGGACTTTATACCTTGACCGTAACCAATACAACCAACGGTTGCTCGGCAACGTCGCTGGTCAATATGGCGACCGATTTTGCACAACCGCAGGCAAACGCGGGCGCGGGCTTCGTACTTAATTGTCAGCAAACCAGCTATGTGTTGCAAGCAACAGCCAGTAGCGGCCCCAACTTCACCTATCACTGGGATACCAATACCGGAAGTTTCACCACCTCGCAAGACATATTGAATCCGACGGTCAATGGCTCGGGCATTTACACGCTTACCGTAACGAATACGACCAACGGCTGTGTGTCTACCTCTTCCGCGACCATCACCCAGGACCCCAACGTCCCGATTGCCGTGGCAGGTACGGCCAATCAGCTGACCTGTGCAGTCACGACAATTACACTCGACGGTTCGGCTTCCAGTTCGGGCGCCCAGTACAGTTACCTGTGGGGCACCACCACGGGCAATATCGTATCCGGGAACAACACTCTAAACCCGATCATCGATGCGCCCGGGGTGTACACACTCTCCGTAACGGATGTCAACCTGAACTGCACCTCCGTTTCGCAAGTAACTGTTGGTGAGGATATTACACAGCCAACCATGGATGCCGGCCTGCCGGTGACGCTCACCTGTTCCAACCCGACCCTGCCGCTGACCGGTAGCGTCTCGTCCACAGGCAGCTTCACCTATATGTGGCAAGCATCGGGCGGCGGTGTAATTGTTTCGGGCAATAACACCCTTACCCCGGTCGTGTCGGCAGGAGGCGCCTACACCCTGACGGTGACCAATACGTCCAACGGTTGTACAAGCGCTGACGTAGTGTCGGTCAATACGGACCAGATACCGCCGACCCCCGATGTGCAGGTACCCGGCTTGCTTACCTGTGCGACGGAGGAAATCACGCTCGATGCCAGTCAGTCGACCGCCGGCAACATGGATTACACCTGGACTCCTTCCGGAGGCGGCAACATCATCGATCAGACCGATGTGCAGCATCCGGTTGTTAATGAGCCCGGCACCTACCAGCTGACCTTGCTCAATCAGGACAATGGTTGCAGCGCCACGGCATTGGCCGTCGTAGGTCAGGATATTCAGGACCCGTTGGCAGAGGCCGGCGCCAATAGCCTGCTCACCTGCGCAGTTACGTCGGTGCAACTGGATGGCCTGGGTTCGAGCCAGAACGGCAACTTTTTCTATCAATGGAACACCCCCAACGGCACTATTCTCGTTGGCGCCAATTCGCTCACCCCGACTGTGGTTGCGGGTGGCATTTATATCCTGACGGTTGTCAATGAAGACAATGGTTGTACCAATACCGACCAAACCACCGTCAATACCGATACTCAGGCCCCCGCCGCGGCCATCGCTACCCCCGGTCTTATCACCTGTACCCAACCACAGGTGACCCTCAACGGAACCGGATCGCAACCCGGACCGAACATTTCCTATGCCTGGACCACCACCGATGGCAACATCGTCAGCGGTGGCAGCACCAACCAGGCAGTGGTCAATGCGTCCGGCACCTACACGCTCAATGTCCTGAATACCACCAACGGTTGCTCCAACAGTGCCTCGGCCAATGTCGGCGACAACATCGTGCTGCCTGATGCAGAAGCCGGCCCGCCGGCCACGCTGACGTGCACGGTTGATCAGGTCGCGCTGCAGGGTTCGGGCTCAACCGGCTCCATTTACACCTATGCCTGGTCGGCATCGCAAGGCGGCCAGATCGTCTCCGGCGCCAATTCACTCACTCCTTTGGTGAATGAAGGCGGCTTGTACACGCTCACTGTTACCAATTCGAATACCGGCTGTACGCAAACCGACAACGTGCAAATTCTGGTGGAAACCAATGTGCCGACCGGTTTCGATTACGATCTGGATAAACCCTCTTGCAAGGACGACGACGGCGTCATCACCTTTACCCAGGTGGATGGCGGTGTAGGTCCCTACCTGTATTCCATCGACGGCGGCGATTCGTTCCTGCCCGATCTCGACTTCCAGAACATCACGCCGGGCACCTACGCGCTGATGATCCAGGACGTGAACGGCTGCGAATTTGCACAAACGCTCGTCGTACCCCAGGCGCCCGATCCGGCCGTCAACCTGACTCCCGAATTCAGCCTCGAACTGGGTGATTCGACCGATCTGGTAGCCACCCTGGCGCCCGGCTATTCGCCCGCCTGGATCGATACGGTCATCTGGACGCCGACGACCGGCCTTACTTTCAGCGGCCATTCGGTATTCGATTTGTTGCGGCCCAACGCCAAGCCTTTTGTGCCGACGGAATACACCGTCACGATCATCAGTAACGATGGTTGCGAGGCTTCCGCCCGGGTACTGGTTCGGGTCGATACCGATCCGCACATTTACATTCCCAATGCGTTCTCGCCCTGGGATACCGATGGCGACGGAGGCGACAACGATATCGTGTACATCTCCGCAGATCAGTTGCAGGTCACCAATATCCATTTGTTCCGCATCTACGACCGCTGGGGCGAAATGGTATTTGAAGACCATGACTTCCTGCCCAACGATCCCAAACACGGCTGGGACGGCAACTCCCGCGGCAAACTCATGTCGCCGGCCGTATTTGTCTACGTGGCAGAAATCGACCTGATCGACGGCCGTCGCATTCTTTTCAAAGGCGACGTGACGCTGGTGCGCTAATCCGTTTTTCAACGGACCATATTGCAATCCGCCAGGCTCCCGGGAGCCTGGCGGATTTTTTACATCCTGGAAAGTAGCGACCTGTTTTGGTTAATCGGGCATGCTGTGGTACGGCGCACGCACTACCTTTGCACATATTTATCATTAAAAAACAGCATAAGAACTCCGTGTCCACTCATCAGCAAAAACTTGAAGCCTTCGGCCGTCTGCTCACGATCATGGACGAGCTGCGCGAGAAATGCCCCTGGGATCGCAAACAAACCCTGGAATCGCTGCGCAACCTGACCATCGAAGAAACCTACGAACTGGCCGACGCCATTCTGTCCAACGACCTTCCGGGTATCAAGGAAGAGATCGGAGACCTTATGCTGCACATGACGTTTTACGCCAAAATAGCCTCCGAACAGGGTGCTTTCGACATTGCAGATGCCCTTCACGCCATTTGCGACAAACTGGTGGCCCGCCATCCGCACATTTACGGCGACGTGCAGGTGGCCGACGAAGACGAGGTGAAGCGCAACTGGGAACAACTCAAACTCAAGGAAGGCAAAAAATCGCTCCTCGCCGGCGTACCCGGCAGTTTGCCCGCCATGGTGAAAGCCTACCGCATGCAGGAAAAAACCAAACAGGTGGGTTTTGAGTGGGAAAATACGGAGCAGGTTTGGGCCAAGGTGGAGGAGGAGATCGGCGAGTTGCAGGACAATTTGCGCACCGGCGCACCGCAGGACAAGGTGGAGGAGGAATTTGGCGACGTACTTTTTGCACTGGTCAATTACGGCCGTTTTATCGGCGTGGACCCCGAAACGGCGCTGGAACGCGTAAACCGCAAATTCAAATCGCGATTCGAATACATCGAACGGCAAGCGCCCAAACCCTTGCAGGACATGACACTGGCCGAGATGGATGTGTTGTGGGAGGAGGCGAAGGGACTGGAGCGCTGAGTCAGACCAAGGGAGGGTGTTCTCCAATTTTTATCAACAATCGACGAATTGTCACTACCCCCACACGATTTAGTTGCAACAACCTGATCGTAGCTCTGCCGGTAGGAGTATACCTACGAGTCGTTCGAAGTCTTCACTCCAGGTAAAATGATCGCTCCATTCATGTTGACGAGGATGATAAAGTGGCGCTTTTCGTTCATCCAAAGGGTCAGGGGCATTGGTTTTTACGTGTTTATAACTGTTGCACCCCGCACATGAGCATGCCAGATTGTCGAAATCATTGCTACCACCTTTAAATTTGGGGACAATATGTTCCACGGCAAAGGTATGTGTAGAGCAGGCCGCAGGGGTAAGACAATACTCACATCGGAAATCGGCGCGTTCAAACACCTTTTCTCGGAGCGCGGCAGAAGAAATCCTACCTGCCATTTTGAGGCCACCGGATACCTAACTGGCTCATTAATGCATGGAGGGTTAGCCCGCGTATTTGCGACAACTCGATCATGGCCTGCAAACGCTCCGCATTTTTCTTTTCCAGCAATGCGATCATTTTTTCCAGTTCTGAATATTCATCTTCATTTAACTGCTGACTTTGCATTTTTCGATGCAACTTATTGTAACGACGCACCCAACTCTGAGGCATGTTCAGCATAATTTGAGCCATCAGTTCTTCTTCCCGCGCAGAGATTGAAGGCGCCTTGCGGTGCGCCACAATACTCCCAACCTGTTGCATGAATTGCTCTAAGTCCGACGTATTTAACTGGGCCACCCCGGCAAGGACTTCGTCCAGGTCAAGGCTTTGAGCTTTGATTTTGACTTTTGTTGCAGTATTCATTGGACAAAAATAACTCTTTTTTCGTAAAAAATATGCCAATGGGCGTCGGGCTACCTCCTTCCCTCCTGCCAACCCGGGCAGCCTCGGTACAAATTTTATTCTGCCCGCACCGTTTTGCCTGTACATTTTCCAAACTTTTGTAATTCACTGCTTTGCACACTGGCAAACGTTCTTTACTTTTGCCCCCGCTAAAACCGGACGGATAGGCAATAACTGCCGTTTGACCCTCGGAAGTTCGGCTTTGGTTCGTTCATTCTTCATCAATTTTTTCCAAAAATGGCAGTTTACTATTCCAAGGAAAAAATCGCCGACATCATCAAGCAATATGCCGGCGATGCCAACAACACGGGCAACGTAGAAGCCCAGATCGCACTCCTGACCTATCGCATCGAAAGCCTGTCGGCTCACCTGCGTGAAAATCAAAAAGACCATTCGACGCGCCGTTCGCTGCTCAAAATGGTTGGTCAGCGCAAAAGCCTGCTGAGCTACTACGCCAAAAAAGACATTTACAAGTACCGCGCCCTCATCGAGAAACTCGGTATCCGTAAATAAGACAAAAAGCCCGGACGCCGATTGGCCATCCGGGCTTTTTTGTTTCAATCCGCGGGCTGTCTTGCCCGCACATGTTTAACCCGCTTCGTCCTTGCGACCGGGCATGTCGAAATGCCGCATCGAAACCTTCGGCCGCTGGAAAAACTGCGCAAAAACGGGGAACTTCTTTCCCCCACACAAAGACACAGGCGACCTTCCCGCTCCCTGCATCTTTGTGTGTAGTTTCGGTTTTTGACCGCCCTTTTTCCGCCGTCCGTCCGCGTTTCCACGCCACTTTTCACAGCCGAACCCGCATTGGCGGAGCCTAATTGTTTCTTATTATGGGAAAACAGATCCCGTTGCGTACCACGTTCAACCTGCCGGATGGACGTGAAATTGCACTTGAGACCGGCAAACTCGCTACACAAGCCGATGGCTCCTGCCTGCTCCGTATGGGCAACACCATGCTGCTCGCTACCATCGTAAGCGCCCGCAAAGCCAAGGAAGGACAAGGCTTCTTCCCGCTTTCCGTCGATTACCAGGAGAAATTCGCCGCCGTGGGCCGTATCCCCGGCAACTTCTTCCGCCGCGAAGGCAAACTCTCCGATTACGAAGTGCTCATCAGCCGCCTCGTCGACCGCGCCCTGCGCCCGCTCTTCCCCGACGGCTACATGAACGAAACCCAGCTGATCATCAACCTGATCTCGGCCGACAAAGACGTGATGCCCGACGCCCTCGCCGGCCTCGTCGCTTCGACGGCCGTGGCCGTGTCCGACATCCCCGTGGAAGCCTTGTTTGCCGAATGCCGCGTCGCGCGCATCGACGGCAAATTCGTCATCAACCCGGGTCGTAAAGACCTCGAACGCGCCGACATGGACTTCATCGTGGCCGCCACCAAAAACGACATCACCATGGTGGAAGGCGAAGCCGACGAATGTCAGGAAGAGGAACTCGTGGAAGCCCTCAAAATCGCCCACGAAACCATCAAGGACATGATCGCAGCCCAGGAACGCCTCGCCGAAATGGTAGGCGAAAAAGCCCTGGTCAAACGCGAAGTAGCCCCGCTGCCCGAAAACGAAGACCTGAAAAAGCGCATCGAATCGCTCATCAGCGTGCCGTTTTATACTCTCGCGCGCAGCGCCAGCGACAAAACGACCCGTCGCGACTTTGCCGAAAAACTGAAAGAAACCACGATGGAAGCCATCGCCGCCGAACTCGGCGAAGAAGGCTGGGCGGAGTGGGGCTCCACCGCCGAACGCTATTTTGATAAAATCAAAAAGCACATCATCCGCGACGTGGTGCTGACCGACGGCAAACGCCTCGACGGCCGCAATACCACCGAAGTGCGCCCGATCTGGTGCGAAGTGGATTACCTGCCCTCAGCCCACGGCTCCGCCATTTTCAACCGCGGCGAAACCCAGTCGCTGACCTCGCTGACGCTGGGCACCAAGGAAGACCAGATGCTGATTGACACGGCACTGGACTACCACGACGAAAAATTCATCCTGGCCTACAACTTCCCGCCCTACTCCGTCGGTGAAGTCAAGCCCATGCGAGGCCCCGGCCGTCGCGAAATCGGTCACGCCAACCTGGCCGCCCGCTCCATCCGCAAGGTCATGCCCGACGAATTCCCCTATACTGTGCGTCTGGTCTCCGACATCCTCGAATCCAACGGCTCCTCGTCCATGGCTACCGTATGCGCCGGCTCGCTGGCCCTCATGGACGGCGGCGTGCCTATGAAAAGCCCCGTGGCCGGTATTGCTATGGGCTGCATCGCCGACGACAAAGGCCGCATCGCGGTACTGACCGATATCCTTGGCGACGAAGACGCCCTCGGCGATATGGACTTCAAAGTGACGGGCACCGAAAAAGGCATCACTGGCACCCAGATGGACATCAAGATCGACGGCATGCCGTACGATTTGCTGACCCAGGCGCTCAAACAAGCCAAGGACGGCCGTCTGCACATCCTTTCCAAAATGGCCGAAGCCCTTGCACAGCCCAATGCCGAACTGAAACCGCACGCTCCGCGCGTGGTCGAGTTCCGCATTCCGAAAAACCTCATCGGCGCCGTTATCGGCCCGGGTGGCAAGATCATTCAGGAAATCCAGGCGGTCAGCGGCACCACGATCAGCATCGACGAAGATGAAATCGGCGGTATCGTATCGATCTTCGGTCCCGATAAAACTGCCCTCGACACGGCTTATGGCCGCATCCAGGACATCGTGTTCATCCCCGACGTGGGCGAAGTGTACGAAGGCGAGGTGGAAGAACTTACCGAGTTCGGCGCCTTTATCAAGTTTAAAGGCAAAACCGGTCTGATGCACGTATCCGAGATTGACCACCGCCGCGTGGAAAATGTGTCGGATGTGTTGAAAGTCGGTGAAAAAGTCAAATTCAAACTGCTCGACATCGACCCGAAAACGGGCAAAATGAAACTGTCGCGCCGTGCAATCACGCCCAAACCCGACGGCACCATGCCTACCGACGAAGAAAACGCGGCCCGCGTCAATCGCGGCGGCGGAAGCGGCGGCGGTGGCGGTCGCGACGATCGTCGTGGCGGTGGTCGTGATGATCGCCGCGGAGGCGGCGGCCGCGATGACCGTCGTGGCGGCGGCGGTGGCGGCAGACGATAATTGCCACCCACACAAACGAAAGCCGGCCGGGATGTTTCCCGGCCGGCTTTTTTTATGCTTCTGTCAAGGCTTAACCATTATTGTTTTTCCCCAAAAACGCCCGGCAGTACGCAAGCGGAGTGTGTAAATGCCAGCGGGCAAGGGTTCATAATCCATCTTTTTTCGCAAAATCCCACCCTGAAAATCAAGATATTGGCTTGTTCCGACCAAGCGTCCGGCAGCATCCGACAACTCGATGGTAAATACTGCCGGGGCGCTACCCGCTATCACGAGATCGAAGTTGCCGTGGTTCGGATTGGGCAAAATATCGAAGAAAAACCCCTTGTCGCCGAGGTCGCCGGTTGCAGATACCTCCCCCACGACGAACGATTGAGTGGGGTACGTTTGACAGCCAACATGGTCGGTAATGTACACCTTGTATTCCCCCGGGGGCAAATTATTCAGGTCTTCGGTAGTTGCCACCAAAACGGGCGGGCCCGATGCCGGCACATTGTACCATTCGAACTGGAAAGGCGGTACGCCGCCGCTCACCGCAAGATCGATCGATCCGCTATTTTGACCGATTACCGAGGGGGTGATCATGCTCAGCGCCAGATCGGGCATGGGATATTGATTGAACAGTGCATACTCGATACTGACCTGTGTCGTATCTACACACCCTTGAAAATGAGTGGTTAGCGTGTAAAACCCGGGCCCGTTCGCCACTGTCGTCGGCGTGGTATCGCCGGTGCTCCAGATGAAACCCTCGGCCAGAGCCGTGTCGCCGGATATTTGCAGGGTTTGGGAAAAATTACACACGAAGGGGTATTCAGGCGGTGCAATACCCAGCGGGTTTGCCGGTAAATTGCCGCTCGTCGTGAATGAAAAAACAGGGCATCCGACGGCAGTTTGCGAAGTAGTGAAAGGCACAATTTTGATATAAATCGTCGTATTCAAAGGCAACAGGTCTGCCAGCGGCTGATAAAAAGTATCCTGCACAACGTAGTTGGACAAAATATCCGAGCCACCTGGGGTTGTCCCCAGCGACAAGCGGTAGCCCGAAACGGCGAAATTCAGTCGATTCCAACGTATTGGCGTGCAGGGACTTACGTCCGCCGCCCCGTCTTGGGGCTCGATCAACTGGTCGGAGCAAAGCACACCGAGTCCCCCCCTCGCAAGCCGAAACCCGACCCCGTCGTTGTAACGTATACTGGGATGATTGCCGCCGCGGGCCGACACACGTACATCTTCGGCATAGTCGAAGTAGGCGCCACCGCGCAGGGCTTTTTGACTGCTTAAACTGCCGGTAGCGGGTCCCGTGGGGTTACACTGGGCTTCATTGGGGTAAAAGGCTACCCAGTCCCATACCTTCTCCGCCACATTGCCGCTCATGTCTTTCATTCCCCAAAGATTGGCGGATTTCAGACCGACATCACGGCATCCCACGGGATTGTTAGTATTGGTCTTGTACCAGGCAACCTGCCCGATGTTGTTACTGCCTGCGTACACCGTGTTTCCCCCGGCGCGTGCGGCATATTCCCATTCGGCTTCTGTCGGCACGCGATACCCCTCGGCGCTCATTTTCCAGTAAACGGGGAAATTGAACGGCTGCCCGGATTCCACGCCCATCAGGCTGTCAAATACCTGGGTAAAAGCTGCATCGAAATAATAACAAGGTTCGAGGCTGTTTTGCAAGGAAAGCCGGTTGCAGTAGGTCATAATATCGAAAAGACTGACCAAAACCATCGGTTTTTGCGGCCCGGAGCAACTTGTAGAAACCGGCAGGTATTCGGGCGCCAGGGCCGCCCACTCACTTTGCGTGACCTCGTATTTGCCAATCTCGAAAGGATACACCGTGACGTTGTGTACAGGCAACGTCGAACTGTTGCACGTGTAGGAGGCCGCTTGCTCGGGCGTGCATCCCATCTGAAAACTACCGCCGGGGAGGCCGATCATCTGTGGAGTCTGTGACAACAACAAGGTGGTAAAGAGGAGAGCCGGGAAAAGCGGCCCAAACGTCCTGACAACATTCAGCATTCTCATAAATGATAACTTTTGATTGATTCAATGGTTTCAAATTGGCGCGTGCCAAAAGTAGCACGGGTTGGACACAACGCGGTAAAGACCTGCCAACGCGGTCCTTTCAAATCATCCTGCCCTTCCCGAATAATAAATCGGCCCGACCTGTTCCTCAAACGTTGCACGGATATTGTTATCAGGTCGTTATTTTGCCAGCCTCATGATCGATATAGTTCCTTATGAAACAACTCATTACCCTCTCGTTTTTTATCCTTTCACTCACTACCGCCCGGGCGCAGGTCAGACTGGTAGAATCGGCGGCCAATGACAGTATCTGGCTCGATTGTCAGGGATGCAGCATGACCGTCAGCGATGTATCGCTTCAAAGCGGCAGGCAGGGCTCGCCTTTCGATCTTCGCAAATCCACTTTGCCCAACCTCCTGCACTGGCGTTCTTACGACGACATTATCAAACAAAATGTAACCACCAGCCAGCCCTTGCCCTGGCGCGACAACACACAACTGCTCGATGACGTGCCCGAACGCGATCTGCTGTCGCTCCAAATCAATCTCGACTGGACCGACTCGCTCGGACAGGTTCATCGTATCTTTCTCATTATCAGTGGTATCACCAAAGGCGACCTGCTATCGCTTCCGCTGGAAAGCACTTACGACGAGGAAACGGGCACGCCCTTCCGTTTTACGGCTTTCGCAAGTCTGAAAAACCGCGAAGGCGAACTGGAATCCTATGATGCCATCGAAGGCGCCTGCAAAATTGACCAACTGGACACCAGAACGGGCGCTGTGAGCGGTCAATTCGACTTTACGGGTAATTGTATCGGGATTTCCAAACGCACGTTTTTTGTCAACGGGCATTTTAAACGCTAAAAACATATTCAAAACATGAAAAAGATTTTTTGGCTAACCGCGGCTTGCCTGCTCGCCGCGCCCTTGTTATTTAGCCAAAACACGGGGTACGACGGGCAGGTCCATCGCGCCGATTCGCTGTTTCACAATGGACAATACCGCGCTTCTGCCGATGCATTTAGCGCGGCATTCAGCACCCTGGACGGCAAGGCAATGCCCGAGGACCGCTACACAGCAGCCCAGGCCTGGAGCCTGGCAGGGGTCCCCGATTCTGCCTTTTATCACCTCGGCAGACTGCTCGATAAAACGGAACTGCTGTCGGACGAAGCCATGCTGACCGGCCAGCGCAACTTTAATATTTTGCACGACGACCTCCGCTGGGAACGCCTGCTCACCCGCCAAAGGCTTAAAAACGAACACCTTACAGCCATTCGAAACAGCCCCCTGGCCATCGAACTGGAAAGTATTTACGACTCGGACCAGTGGTATCGCACGCACCGCGACAGCGTCATTGCCCTGCACGGCCGTAATTCGGCGGAATACGAGGATTTCAGGCAAAAAGCCAACCGGCAGGATTCGCTGAATACCCTTCGCGTGTCTGCACTGCTGGACTCTCTCGGCTGGCTGGGCCCCGACGAGGTGGGCGACAAGGCCAATCGCGCTTTGTTTCTCGTCATTCAACACGCCGGCCAAGCGGTTCAGGAAAAATACCTGCCGATGATGCGGCAGGCCGCCGCGGAAGGGAAGGCCAGCCCTTCCAATCTCGCCTATCTCGAAGACCGCGTGCTCATGCGCCAGGGCAAACCGCAACGCTACGGCAGCCAGATCGTCCGCGACGAGCAGACCGGCGGCTGGATTTTGTACAAAGTAGAAGAACCCGAACTGCTTGATCAGCGGCGCAAGTCCGCGGGCCTGGGCCCGATCAGCGAATATCTTGAAATGACCGGTGCGATCTGGAAGAAATAATCCGCACTCGATGCACCCGGGAAGCGGCGAACGTGAAATAAGACGACACGGTTAGCCGCTTCAAAACGGCGATTTTTTTTCAACCAATAGCCGATACTGCTTGTTAAGGGCTGCGAAATCAAACATTGCCACACGATGAAAAACGCGCTTTTTTTCCTGCTGCTCGCAGCTTTTTCTTTCACCGCTTGTTTCAATTCAAGCAAGGTGGCCTCCCGGCCTGCCGAAGCATCCACTACCGCAGCCATGACCAAAACCAGCCCGGTACTGCCCGATTTTACGGTTAATTCGCTCGACGGCAAACCCGTCAGCCTGTCGCAATACCGCGGCAAAAAGATCATCATCCTCAACGTCGCGTCGAAATGCGGTTACACCCCGCAGTACGCCGACTGGGAAAAATTCTACGAATCGCACAAAGACAAATTCGTGGTGCTCGGTTTTCCTTGCAACGACTTCATGAGCCAGGAACCCGGCTCGGCCGGCGAGATCGCCGAGTTTTGCCAAAAAAACTACGGGGTGAGTTTCCCCATGTTTGAAAAAGTGCACGTCAAGGGCGACGGCCAGGCGCCGCTGTATCGCTGGCTCAGCGACCCCGCGCAAAACGGCTGGAACAGCGACGTACCCAGCTGGAATTTTTGCAAATACCTGATCAATGAAAAAGGCGAATTGACCCATTTCTTCGCCTCCAAAGTGAAGCCCGACAGCCCCGAATTTGTGACGGCGGCGGGGATTTAAAGCGAGACCGATCGTTGATCGATGCGCTTAACGACAGGATTTACATGATTATCAGGACTATACACGCTTACGCCTGAGATTTTCATGTGGTGAGTTTTGCGTGGATGGGAGATGTTTTTTGGGGACAGGATTTACATGATTTACAGCGTGAATGTTGCGTTGTCGGGATATTGAAATCCTGCTAATCATGTAAATCCTGTCCCCAAAAAACATCTCCCGTCCCCCCGCCAAACTCACTCCTTCACCCAACGCGCCGCCTCGTACCGCCCGCCCGCGCTTTCCACCCAAACGGCGTACAAACCCGCCGGCAAATCGGCCACCGGCCACTCGAAGCGGTTGTCGCCGGCCTGCAAATCCACCGACCGGATGCCGACCCTGCGCCCGGTCGCGTCGAGCAATACGAGCCGCGCTTCGCCACCGACTGGACTGTCGATCTGCACCGTGATCCGGCTGCTGGCCGGGGAAGGAAACACCCTGAGCTTACCCAAAACACCCTCCCCCTCCGGCTCGGGCGCCGCACTGGAAGGCGACAAGGCTGTGCCTTCGGCGGATAGCATGAAATCGATCGGGGCATAATTGCCGGAACTCGACAAGGGGAACACCCGGAAATAATAAGTCGTGTTGCCTTCCAAACCAGTGAGGCTCAGGGTATTGTTGCCTGTTTCCACAGGGTTGCACCAGATGGAGGTAAAACTGCCGCACTGGCCCTCCAACACCTGGGCGCCGAGGTAACTAAAGAGGTATTCAACCCCGTTAATTTCTTCATAATCAATGGTTACAGTCATGTTGCCGCCGTCGGCATCGGTGGTGAACTGGTACCACACGTCGTAGGGCCGGTTGACGCCGTCGGCCGAAGGCTCGTTGTAAGGCGCGCAAAGCAGCTCATTGGAGCCCGTGGCGCCGGCCGTGGTTTGAAGACCCGGGTCGGCAAATACGCCCGGCGCCGCGGTGATCGAAATGGCCTGGGCGCAGTCGTCGTTGGGCGGCGGGGCGGGAGCCGCGGCGAGGCAAATTTCAAAATCGGAAGAAGTGCCCTTCTCCCGGGAATACACGCGCAGCCAGTATTTCTGACCGGGTTCGAGGCCCGAGATGTCCTCCACATTTTCGGCAATGAAAAAGCACTCGATCGGAACAAGATTGCCGCAAGAGCCGCCGAACACCTGCATTTGAACCCCGTCGCCGAAGTGCCGCCACAGATCAAAAATGACGGCCGTGCGGTCGGCAGGCACAACGAAACTGAACCACACGTCGTCGTCTTCGTAACCGTAGCAGTTCAGGCCGTCGTTGTAATTGCCCGTCGCAAGGGCGGTGTTGGCGGTCAAACTCAAGCAACTGCCGTCTTCGGGCAGGGGCGGGAACACCAGCGCCTGCTCGCAAACATCGTTGATCACCGGCAGCGGCAGTTTGAGCCCGAGGTCAAAAAGCGCGTATTCAAATTCTTCCAGGGTGTACAAACGTAGGTAGTACAACACGCCCGGCGTAAGGCTGTCAATGTGCCCGTCGCCGTCGTTGTAGCAGCCGAGAAATTCCAGGTTGCCGCAATCGCCCTGGTACAGTTCCATCGTGAGGCCGTAATCGTTGATCGCATTGTCCACGTCGATGTTGAACACCACGCGGTCGTGGCCATCGGGCAGGGAGAAGGTGTACCAGACGTCGTCGGCGGCCCAGCCGTTGCAGGCCAGTCCCGGCGGCCCGACGGCAGCCAGCGTTGTGCCGGAAAGTGTAACCCAGGCGCCGTTTTCAGGGAGCGGCGGGAAATTGATCGCGCCGAGGCATTCGTCGTTCGCCGGGGGCGGGGGCGCTACACTGAGGCAAATGTCGAAACTGGTGACGTCGTTGGGATGCCAGCTATAAGCGCTCAAATAATAGGTGTTGCCCGGCACCAGATCAGGAATCACATTGACCCCGTCGATGTGGCAGCTGTGCAGACTCAGGGTGTTGCAATCGCCGCTGTAAATACTGACGACTTCGTACGGCGAGCCGGATACGTTGGCCCATTGAATGAGCATGGTGTTTACATTGGGCGGCACGACGAAACTGTACCAAACGTCATCGTCCACCGTCCCGTAACACTCGTCGTTGTAGTCGCCTGTCGCATTTTTAGTATCGGCAGTCACGGTCGCGCAAGTGCCGTCGGTCGGGATGGCCGGAAATGGTATGGCATGGGCGCAGAGGTCGTTGGCAGGCGGCGGGGGCGGGATGCGCAGACAAATGTCGAACACCGGCTGGGCAATGTTGCTGTTGGTAAAAGCGCGGATAAAATAAGTGTCTCCGGGGGTTAAGTTATTGAAAATCAGGGGTGTATTTTGGCTAAAACAACCCAGCGCGACCTGGCTGGCACAGTTGCCTCCAATTAGTTCGATGGCTTCCTGGCCGTTGCTTTCAGGCGAAGAAATGAGTTCGACTTTCAGGTCGGTGACATTGGCCGGTACGACAAAGGAAAACCAGACATCGTCCTGCGGATTGATGCCGCAGTTGTCGTTGCCGGCGCTGGTAGCCCAGCGGGCATCCACCGACACCGTGGCGCAACTCCCATTGGCCGGTATGGGAGGAAACGCGAACGCGTGCGCGCAGTCGTCGTTAGCAGGCGGCGGGGGCGGGAGTTTCAGGCAAAAATTGAACAGCGAACTGGCCCCTTCATCTTTTGTAAAAACACGGGCAAAACAGGTCTGGCCGGGAACAAGATCTTTTAACAAACCCGCGCCGTCCGCGTAGTCTTCATGAAACGGAAGGTTGTAGCCGCATTCATTGTAAAAATAAATGACCAGTTGAGCATTGCCGCCGAGCACCTCGGTTTCGTACAGCAAACGGGTGGTATTGGCCGGTACGACAAATGAATACCAAAGGTCGTCGTCGGCGTGCCAGGGCGCCTGCTGGTCCTGAAAACCGGGGAGCGGGGGCGACTGGTTGCCCGTGGCGCCGGCGGTATTGACCAGTACGGTGGCGCAACTGCCGTCGGCCGGGATCGCGGGGAAAGCCGCCGCCTCGAAGCAATGCTCGTTGCCGGCCGTGGAAATACTCGGCACGGCGGCCACACAAACGCCGCCGATATTGCCCGAGATTTTGTCGGCATAGTCCCAAAAACGCAGGTAATACACGCCGGGCGGCAAGGCGAAAAAGGGCAATTGCGGCATCAGGTTGGTTGGGCTGAGGTCGTCCGCACAGGTCAACTGGACCAGGTTGTTACAATCCTGGGCGTAGTAGAGTGCAAGGGCGCCGTCGGTAATGCCGTTCGGGCCGGCGCCGGCAGCCGTGGAGATGAGCACGTCGGCTTTGTAAGTCAGTTCAAATTTGAACCAGACATCGCCCGTGCTGTAATCGCCGCAGCCCGGGGCCGGCAAGCCGGGCGTGGCGCTGGCCGTTTCCCAACTCAGCGGATTGGAAATAACGCAGTCGGACCCAGCTTGCACGGGCAGCAAGATTGCCCCGCAGGGCTCGTCATTGACCGGCGGAAGTACCGCCCGCAGGCAAATCTGGTATTCGGCGCCGTCGTCGTTGTCGGGCGTGCAGGTTTTCAGCAAATAGGTAGCGCCCGGCGTCAGGTTCGGGATGATACCCTGCGATTCGACGAAACAGGCCAGCGAGCTGAGCGGGTCGCAGGCGCCGGCATAGATCCGCACGCCCTGCGTGACCGGGGTACCATTCACCGAACATTCAAAAGCCAGCTGGCTGACACCGGGCGGCACGACGAACGTGTACCACACATCGTCGTCGCCAATAGCCCCGCAATTGGTCGTCAACGGGCCCGTGGCGCCGATCGTGTTGACCTCCACCGAGGCGCAGCTGCCGTCGGCAGGGATGGCGGGAAAAGGCAAAGCCGTAATGCAGTTGTCGTTCGGCACCATCGACACGGTCGGGTTTGCCGCGACGCAAATCCCGCCGATGCTGCCCGAAACCTTGTCCTGATAATCCCAAAAACGAATAAAATACTGGCCCGCCGGCAAGGCGTTGAGTTGAATTTGCGGCATACTGCCGGGCCCCGAGTCGTCGTCGCAGATCACTTGTGTAAAAGTCCCCGAACAACTGTCGGCCGTGTACAGCACCATCGCGCCGTCGGTTATCACCCCGGCGGCAGTGCCGATGAAAATGTCGGAAACCTCTTCGAGTTCGAAAGAAAACCACACGTCGCCCGTATTGTAACTACCGCAGCCGGGCTGAGAAAAGCCTGCCGAAGCAGTGGCATTGGCCCAGCTGACAGGCACATCGGGCGTACAGGACGCGCCGGCAACCACCGGCAGCGGTATGGCGGTGCAAGGTTCGT
Organism: Saprospiraceae bacterium; assembly: GCA_044226205.1. Taxonomy (GTDB): domain Bacteria; phylum Bacteroidota; class Bacteroidia; order Chitinophagales; family Saprospiraceae; genus M3007. The sequence goes on along the minus strand of JBGAHL010000003.1, from coordinate 163,364 downwards.
CGTTGGTCACCGGCTGCGCCGATGCGGGTTGCGCAGCCACGCAGATGCCGCCAAAATTGGCGGAAGTGCGGTCGCTCACGTCCCAAAAGCGGATGTAATACTGACCCGGCATCAGGGCAATGGCGCTGATAAAAGGCATCGATTGACCAATCGGGTCGTTGTTGCAAATTAGCAAATTAAGCGTACCCGAGCAGTTCGAAGCGCTGTACAGGGCCATGGCGCCGTCGGTGATTCCGTCGGGGCCAAGGCCCGGTAGCGTGTTGATCACAACATCGGAAGTGTCGTTGAGGGCGAAGGAAAACCACACGTCGCCGGTGGCGTAGCCGCCGCAGCCAGGCGGCGCGACAGACGCCGTGGCGCTGGCGTTGACCCATGCGTACGCCTGGGTCGGGGTGCAGCTGTCGGCAGTCATCACGGTCAGCGGAATAGCCCCGCAAGGCTCGTCGTTGGCCGTATTGAGCGGCACGGGCGCTGTGGCCACGCAAATGCCGCCGATGCCGCCCGAGGTTTTGTCGGCATAGTCCCAAAAGCGGATGTAATAGGTGCCGGGCGCCTGGGCTGGCAACGATATTTGCGGCATGCTGCCGGGGCCAGAGTCGTCGTTGCACTGGAGCAGGTAGTAGGAGCCGGAGCAAAGATCGCCGTAGTACAATTCCATAGCCCCGTCGGTGATGGCGCCGGGGCCGGAGCCGGCCAGGGTCGTGATGAAGAGGTTGGAAGCGGTATCGAGGGAAAACTTGAACCAGACATCGCCGGTGGAATAATTGCCGCAGAAGGGTTGGGCAAAACCGGGAGTTGCCGTTGCGTTTTGCCAGTTCAGGGCCTGATCGGGTACGCAAGTGGCTCCGTCGAGCAGACTTAACTGGATCGCGCCGCAGGGGTTGTCGTTGACAGGCTGGGCCGTTAAAGTTGCGGCGGTAATCCAAAACAGCAGGCAAAGAAGACGTTTCATCGAGTTTTAAATCATTGGTAAAAGATACCTGCAAAACTCCCGTCTTCCCGGTCGGTCAATGTTTTCGATACTTCTAAAAAGGGTAAAAAAGGATAAAAATAGCCCGGCCGGAATGTCACAATCTTGAACCCGTATAAATAAGCAGGTAGCAGACCCCCATTTTTTAACTAAAATTTGTATGCTGCGTTTCGGCCATTAGTTTTACGCCTGCAAAACGCAAACCCAGATTTTAGGATACCATGAATTGGTTTACCCGTTTTCTTACGTCCTCGCTCGGTCAGAAGTTCATTATGTCGCTGACCGGTATTTTCCTGATGCTTTTCCTGATCGTGCACCTGCTCGGCAACCTCCAGTTGCTGAAAGACGACGGCGGCGAAGCATTTAACAGTTATGCGTATTTCATGACGCACAACCCGTTGATCAAGACGGTTTCCTACACGCTCTACGCCTCCATTCTGCTGCACGCCATTCAGGGCATCCTGCTCTGGCAACGCAACCGCGCCGCGCGCGGCGGCGTCCGCTACGCAGTGGTGCACACGCGTTCGAGCGAACGCCCGGCCCGCAACATGGCCTGGATCGGGATCGTCATTTTTATCTTCCTCGTACTGCACATGTACCAGTTCTGGTTCCAGATGCACTGGGGCAACGTGCCGTTCGTGGAATACGATTCGCTCGACCATCCGGTGAAAGACCTCTACACGCTGGTCGGCAAATCCTACGAAAATATCGGATACGTAGTGTTTTACGTGATCTGCATGATCGTGGTGGCGGCTCACCTCTGGCACGGCTTCTGGTCGTCGCTACAGACCTTGGGCGTCAACCACCGCAAATACAACGGGCTGATCCATTTTATCGGCGCGGCTTACGCACTGGCCGTACCGTTCCTGTTTGCGATCATCCCGGTCCTGATGTTTTTGAATAATAAGGGTTGATGAGGGTTTATAAGGTTGATGAGGTTGATAAGGTTGATGAGGTTTATAAAAAGGGTATTTCCCGCTCTCAATTTTTATCAACCTCATCAACCCTCATAAACCTCATCTACCTCATCAACCTCATCAACCTCATCAACCCTCATAAACCTCATAAACCTCATCAACCTCATCAACCCTCATAAACTCTCATAAACCCTTATCCATCAACAATCACAACAATCTCCGCATATGGCCAAGTCAGCCAAACTCGACGCTAAAACGCCCCCTGGTCCCCTCGACAAGAAGTGGGAATATTACAAGGGCCACGTAGCCCTCGTGTCGCCCAACAACAAACGCCGCATCGACGTGATTATCGTCGGCTCCGGCCTGGCCGGGGCTTCGGCAGCCGCCTCGCTCGGCGAACTGGGCTACAACGTCAAGTGCTTTACCTATCACGACAGTCCGCGCCGCGCCCACTCCATCGCGGCCCAGGGCGGCATCAACGCCGCGAAAAACTACCGCAACGACGGCGACTCGGTTTTCCGCCTGTTCTACGATACCATCAAAGGCGGCGACTACCGCGCCCGCGAATCCAACGTGCACCGCCTCGCGGAGGTCTCCACGGCTATTATCGACCAGTGCGTGGCCCAGGGCGTGCCCTTTGCCCGCGAATACGGCGGCTTGCTCGACAACCGCTCCTTCGGCGGCACCCAGGTGTCGCGTACGTTCTACGCCCGCGGCCAGACCGGCCAGCAGCTCCTCATCGGCGCCTACCAGGCCCTCAGCCGCCAGATCGCGGCCGGAACGGTTAAAATGTACAACCGCCACGAAATGCTCGACGTGGTCACCATCGACGGCAAATGCCGCGGCGTGATCGTCCGCAACCTCGTGACCGGCAAACTCGAACGCCACTCCGCACATGCCGTGGTGCTCTGCACCGGCGGCTACGGCAACGTGTTCTACCTGAGCACCAACGCCATGATGTGCAACGTGACTGCCGCCTGGCGCGCGCACCGTCGCGGCGCATTCTTCGGCAACCCCTGCTACACCCAGATCCACCCCACCTGTATCCCCGTCTCCGGCGACTACCAGTCGAAACTGACGCTCATGTCCGAATCGCTGCGCAACGACGGCCGCTGCTGGGTGCCCAAAAACGCCGCGGACTGCAAAAAACGTCCGCAAGACATTCCCGAAGAAGCACGCGACTACTACCTCGAACGCCGCTACCCGGCTTTCGGCAACCTCGTACCGCGTGACATTGCCAGCCGCGCCGCCAAACAGGTGTGCGACGAAGGCCGCGGCGTAGGCGCTTCCGGCCTGGCGGTCTACCTCGACTTCGCCGACGCCATCAAACGCCTCGGCAAAGCCACCGTGGAGGCCCGTTACGGCAACCTCTTCGAGATGTATGAAAAAATCACGGGCGAAAACCCGTACGAAACCCCCATGCGCATCTACCCGGCCGTGCACTACACCATGGGCGGCCTTTGGGTCGATTACGAACTGATGACCACGCTGCCCGGCCTCTACGCCGCCGGTGAAGCCAACTTCTCCGACCACGGCGCCAACCGCCTCGGCGCTTCGGCGCTCATGCAGGGCCTGGCCGACGGTTATTTCGTACTGCCGTACACCATCGGTTCCTACCTCAGCAACGAGATCCGCACGGGGGGTATTTCTACCGACCAAGCCGAGTTCGAAGCAGCCGAAAACGCCGTGCGCGAACGGATCAACCACCTGATGGGCGTTGGCGGCAGCCAAAGCGTGGAGAGCTTCCACCGCCGTCTGGGCAAGATCATGTGGGATAAATGCGGGATGGGTCGCACCAAGGAAGGCCTGACGGAAGCCATCGAGGAAATTCGCGCCCTGCGCGCCGAATTCTGGCGCGACGTGTTCGTGCCCGGCCGCGCCGATGAGTACAATCCCGAACTCGAAAAAGCCTGCCGCGTGGCCGACTTCCTCGAACTCGGCGAACTGATGTGCCGCGACGCCCTCCACCGCAACGAAAGCTGCGGCGGCCACTTCCGCGAAGAATATCAGACGCCCGACGGCGAAGCACAACGCGACGACGATGATTTCATGTACGTTGCAGCCTGGGAATGGCAGGGCGAAAACGCTGCGCCCGAACTGCATAAAGAATCACTTGAATACGAAGTGGTGAAGGTGAGCCAGCGTTCTTATAAGTAAATACGTTTTAAAGTCATTTTGAACCTATTTATTTATAAAACCACGAAATATGAAATTTCCGCGCTTCTATTCGGCCGTTTTCGTTTTTGCCATCCTGGCATTCGCTGTTGCAGCGTGCAAGGACGATAGCGATCCGGATCCCATCGATCCGACTCCCATCGATCCGACCCCCATCGGTATTGCCAACCAGATCGCTGGTACCTGGGAAGGTATCGGTTATGCTTACGGACAATACTATAACGTCGACACTCATACGACTTCACCATACTCCGACACTACTTATAACGCGACCGTTTCCATTACAGCTGTTAACGATTCGACGGTAAGAATTGTCGGAGCCGGGGCGTATTCTTGGGTAACCTACGAGGTACTGTTGTATCCGGGTGATTCTATCGTCACTTACGACAATTATTTCAGCAATTATACGTGGGAGCTGGCGGTCAATGTTAATTCGAAAAAAATTACAACTAAAAGTAGGTTTTCGTCCCCCAATTCTCCCGCATACAATGCAGAGCGGGGGGAGTTTTTTTACTAAATATTGAAACACCGCTCGATGCAACCCAGTGAAGCGATCGGTCGTATCCGCAATTTTCTCGACAGGATCGGCATCGTCTGCCGCGAAGGCGCTCTTGAAGAAAAAACCTTTTTACCCGGCCTGAAAATCGATCAAGGTTCTTTGACAATTGATGTAAACAAACTCGAATACCCGGGCGATATCCTGCACGAAGCCGGTCATATCGCCCTGTTCGACCCGCAGCAACGGCCATTTCTCAATCAGGAAATGCTCGACACGCAGCCCTCGGAACAAAGCGAGGAGATCGGGGTGCAACTCTGGTCCTATTTCGCCGCCGAAGCCTGCGGAGTACCGGCAGAAATGGTGTTTCACGAAGGCGGCTACCGGACGCAGAGCAAGTGGATTATCGACAATTTTCGAAACAGAAAATTCATCGGAATGCCCCTGCTCGTCTGGATGCGCATCGTGGACCCCGTGCCGGCAGGCGAGTATCCCGTGATTAAAAACTGGCTGCGCCAATAAACGATCGCTATGGATACAGCCAACCTGCTCAACGGCGCTGGCGTCAGTCTTATTCTTGCCGCGTTTTTCCTCCAGACCTTCCGCATCGTGTCGGGAGAAAGCCGTGTGTACTACGGACTCAACCTGGCGGGCGGCATTCTGGCCACCTGCGGCGCCTGGATGATCGGCGCCTGGCCCTTCGTGGTGCTGGAAATCACCTGGACGGTCGTGGCGGTAATCGGTTTGTTGAAGTCATTCAAAACCTAAAATAACCCATGAAAACCTGCATCTTAAACCTGTTTTTCTGCCTGTTCCTGATCGGAAAAAGTTCTGCTCAGCAAAATTTACTGGAAAATTCTTCTTTCGAAGAGGATATCCCTGTCTGTTGCCAAGTTCCTGTTTACTGGTACGATTGCGCCGATCCTTTTGAAAAAGTTACTCCTGTAGACATTCAGCCAGGTTCATTTGGCGTAACCAAGCATGCAGCTGAGGGACATAATTATCTCGGTATGGTTGTACGCGACAACGGGACGACGGAATCAATAGGACAAACTCTTTCGGAAGAATTACGGAAAGACAGTATGTATCTACTGACTATATCTGTGAGTCGTTCGGAGATGTATGCCAGTATCTCTATTACAACAGGGCAACCAGATCAATATTCGACGCCTGTTGTGCTCAAAATCTGGGGAGGAAGTCGGTATTGTGAACGTCACCAATTGTTGGGCATCACAGAACCCGTGACCAATACAGAATGGATGGAATATGAGTTTGATATTTTTCCAGAAACAGACATTTCAGATATTTCCCTTGAAGCCTGTTTTGATGAAAAAACGAAGTTCTCTTACAACGGAAATATACTTATCGACAATATCATTCTGACCAAAACACCTTGATAATAAAATAGTTAAGCAATTTTACCATGAGACTCACGCTCAAAATCTGGCGCCAAGGCGGCAAGTACAAAGGCGAATTCGTCACGTATCCACTCGATAACGTCAACGAACACATGTCGTTCCTTGAAATGCTCGACGTGCTCAACGAACAACTCGTCGCCCGCCGCGAAGAACCCGTGGCATTCGAACACGACTGCCGCGAAGGTATCTGCGGCACCTGTTCGCTGGTGATCGACGGTCGCGCACACGGACCCATGAAAGGCACCACCACCTGCCAGGTGCACATGCGCCACTATAAAGACGGCGACACCATCGTGATCGAACCGTTCCGCGCCCGGGCGTTCCCGGTCATCAAAGACCTCGTGGTCGACCGCTCCGCTTTCGACCGGATCATTCAGTCGGGCGGCTACGTCAACGTCAATACCGGCCAGGCCCAGGACGCCAACAGCATTCCGGTGGAAAAAGACCAGGCTTCGCGTTCCTTCGACGCGGCGGCCTGCATCGGCTGCGGCGCCTGTGTGGCCGCCTGCCCCAATGCTTCCGCCATGTTGTTCACCTCTGCCAAGGTGAGTCACCTGGCCCTGCTGCCCCAGGGCGCCGTGGAGCGCCGTCAGCGCGTGCTCTCGATGGTCGCCCAGATGGACACGGAAGGCTTCGGTCGTTGTTCCAATGTGAAGGCCTGCGAAGCAGAATGTCCGAAAGAAATCTCGGTAGAAAATATTGCCCGAATGAACCGCGAGTATCTGGCGGCTTCTTTCGTGTCGGAAAAAGGCGTTTGATAAAACCGCCCGGCAAGTTTCTATTTTGAAGATACGAAAAGCAAAAGCGCCGCTCCCAATGACAGGGGCGGCGCTTTTTTATGGTCCGAAGCAGCCGGTAAAGGGAATCAGCCGCGCGTCCGCAGGTTGGTCAAACCCACGATTTCGCGCACTTCCTTCATGGTTTGCTGCGCTATTTTCCGGATTTCGGCGCTGCTGGCCATTAACTGTTCTTTTACGTTTTTCTTGTCCGCAGTGATCGCCTGGTAGCGTTCGCGAAGCGAATTAACCAGCGACGCCACTGTGCCCGCCACGGTTTCTTTCAGGTCGCTGTAGCGGAGCGCGCCGGCCTGATAATCGGCCATCAGGCTGGCATAAGCAGCGGTATTGCCGCAGGCGCGCAAAATTTCAAACAGGTTTTGCACGCCGGGGCTCATTTGGCCGGCAGGCGTATCGCCGGTATCGGTCACGGCCGATTTGATCTGTTTGCGCACGCGGTCTTCCTCGCCGAAAAGGTTGATGTAGTGTTTTTCGCCCAGGCTTTTGCTCATCTTGCGAGTAGGATCGGCAGGAGAAAGAATCTTGGGCGTTTCGGTGAACAGCGGCTCGGGGTGGACGAAGTATTCCTTGCCAAACTGAAAATTGAACCGCTGGGCGATGTTGCGCGAAAGTTCGAGGTGTTGCTCCTGATCTTTCCCCACAGGCACATAATCGGCGTGATAAATCAAAATATCAGCAGCCTGAAGCACCGGGTAGGCAAAAAGGCCCATACTGACGAAAGCATCTTTGCCCGATGCCTCTTCCAGTTGCTGGGTTTTGTCCTTGAATTGCGTCATCCGCGTCAGTTCGCCATAGGAGCTGAGGCAACCGAGCACCCAGCTCAGTTCGGCGTGTTCCGGTACGAGGCTTTGGATAAACAGGTTTTCCGGCTTGATGCCGCAGGCCAGCAGGTAAAAAGCCATTTGCCAGGTATTCTCCCGAAGCGTATCGGCCTTGTAAGGCATGGTCATGCAGTGGTAGTCCACCACACTGTAATAACAGCGATATTCTTCCTGAAGGCGCACCCAGTTCTGCACCGCGCCAAAATAGTTGCCGAGGTGGAGGTCGCCCGTAGGCTGGATGCCGGAGAGTACAGTTTTCATAAATGACTGAATGTTAAGATAATGCAGCGATCACGGAGATCTCGATATTGACGAATTTGGGCAATTCGGCCACTTGTACGAGTTCGCGGGCGGGGGCCAGTTCGGGCGGGAAGTACTGGGCGTACACGGCATTGATACGGCCAAACTGGTTCATGTCTTTCACAAAGACGCTCACTTTCAGCACATTTTCCATGGCGGAGCCTGCTGCTTCGAGGATAGCCTTGACGTTGTTGAGCACCCGGTGGGTTTCGGTCTCGATGTCGTCGAGTTCCAGTTCGCCGGTGATCGGGTCGAGGGCGATCTGGCCGGATACGTACAAGACGTTGCCGTGGGCGACAGCCTGGTTGTAGGGGCCGATGGGCAAGGGAGCGTTGGGAGTATTGTGGATGGTACGCATAGCGAAGTACGTTTGACCGGGTACATAAACAGAAAAAGCCCCAATAGATCCCGATGTCGGGACTGGAGCCTCCTCAAAAATGGGACAAAAACCCAGGCGTTTAAGCCTCGGCCGCGTCGCCGGGCGCCTCGCCCGAGATCAGAATCTGACCGCGGTAGTAGAGGTTACCTTCTACCATGTAGGCATGGTGGAACAGGTGCCTTTCACCGGTGGTCGGGCAAGTAGCGATTTGCGGAGCGTCAGTCTTGTAGTGCGTGCGGCGAGCGCGTTTGCGCCGTTTGGAGTGCCGCCATTTAGGATTGGGCATGGCTCAATATTTACTGCTCAATTATTTATTTTTCAAGTCTTTAAGGGCGTCCCAAACGGAATCCCCCTGTTGGTTGTCGTCCGATTCCTGATTCAGGCGCTGCAACACATCCATGTTGCAAGGTGGATTGGCTTCGGACTGGCAATCATAGGTATTTGTGATGGGCAATGCGAGCACCGAGAATTCGTAGAGGTATTGGCCTACATTGAAATCCGACGTTTCTCGCGGTATGAACACCACTTCATCTTCTTCTTCGCCTTCCGCTTCACCGTATTTGACCAACAATTGCCTTTCATCTTCGAGCGGCAAATTGATCTGGGCGGTGCAGCGGTCGCATGCTGCCTGAACATGGCCGGTCATCTCAAAATCGAGTACCAGCATGTCGGGGCGTTTGTCGAGCGTCAGGTCGAACGTTATCGAACCTTCAGACACAGGCGAATCTTCGAAGTGACGAAAGAACGCGCGATCCAGCTCGTAGTGAAAACGGTGTATTCCGGTTTTTAAACCCTGAATCGGGATGGAATACGCTAAAAGCGGGTCCATAGCCACTTCGTTTTGAAAATTGGGCTGCAAAGGTAATTGAAAGACCTGTAAACAAAAACCTTCGGGTAAAAAATTCCAGCACTGCCGAGGTTTTTATCAGAAGCCCTACTGGCACCACCGGAAAAATGGCACGGTTGTTGGCTAAGTCGAATCATCTTTCCCGTATTGTCCCGCCCTGTGCCGTTTTAATCCATTCAACAGGGCTCTTCTAATCGAAAACAGTTCTCCCGGTTGCCTCACCGGGTGTATCAGGACAATTTTTCCATTCCCGTTTTACCCCGTATCCCCTTGAAAACACGTTCGGGTCGGCCCGTGCGAATGCTAATCATTTAATTTTTTCATCATTTCCCCGCATTGAACATGCAACAGTTGTTTATCCCATCCAATTTACTCCCGCGCCTTTCGGCAGCTTGGTTGCCGGTATTCGCAGCAGTGCTCGTACTCACGGCCACGGCTTTTTTACCCGGCCCCGATTTTCGAGGCAAGGCTTCGTCCCAAACCTTCTTGAGCGACACCTCGCAGGTGAATATTTGCGCCGATACCTATTATGTGTTCGGTGAAGATACCCTGACAACGAGCGGAATTTACACCGACACTATTTACGTAGACGACAGCACCTATACACTCGAGAGCATCCAACTCACGGTTTGGCCCCTGTCGTACGACACCCTGAGCGCGAGAATTTGTGAAGGCGCCGAATATGTATTCGGTTTCGATACGCTGACGGAAGCAGGCGTGTACAACGACACCCTGAAGAACGGAAATGGTTGCGACTCGATCATTACCCTGAAACTGGCCGTACAGGCATTTTTCGACGACACCCTGCACGCCACGATCTGCCCGGGCGACACTTACGTTTTTGGTCATGACACGCTGGAAGATGCCGGCATTTATACCGACTCCCTGCTGGCAGTCGGCGGCTGCGATTCCGTCGTCACCCTGATTCTGGAATTTGCGCCGGTAGATCAAACCGCCGTTGAAGCAGTTATTTGTGCCAATGAAAGTTATGTTTTTGGTGGCGAAACGCTGACCCTGGAAGGCATCTACGTCGACACCTTGCAAAATTCTTCGGGTTGCGATTCCATCGTTACGCTCAAACTTGGCGTATTGCCGACAGCATCCAGTGCCTACGAAGCGACGATTTGCGCCAACGAAACGTATGACTTCAACGGACAATCGCTCCATTTGCCGGGTGTTTACACCGACACCTTGCAGGCTGAAAACGGCTGCGACTCACTCGTGGCCCTCACACTGAGCGTGCTGCCCGTTCAGGAATCCTCTTTTAGCATAACACTGTGCGCTTTCCAGACCTATGAATTCGCAGGCCAGATTCTGGACGAAACAGGCGAGTACACCGATACTCTGACGGCTGAAAACGGCTGCGACTCGCTCGTCACGCTGCACCTTACCGTCTATCCGGAGCAGGTCTCCAACGTCGACGCATCGGTTTGCGCAGGCCAGTACTACGACTTTTTTGGTCAAAACCTCGATACGGCCGGCACCTACTCGGTGCTGCTGACGGCCGAAAACGGTTGCGATTCGGTGGTGCTGCTTCATTTAAGCATACTGCCGCTGCTCGATAGCACCTTTACCACGACCATTTGCGCCAACGAAACCTATATTTTCGGCAACGACACCCTGACGCAAGCCGGCGTCTATTCCGACACGCTGATAGCCTCCACGGGTTGCGATTCGCTCGTCACGCTGACGCTCGAAGTGTTGCCGGTTACCGGCAGCAGCCTTGAAGCGACCATCTGCGCCAATGAAACCTATGTTTTCGGGGCCGATACGCTGGCAATCTCCGGCGTTTACGTGGATTCGCTGAAAGCGGTGAACGGCTGCGACTCGCTCGTCACCCTCACGCTCAACGTACTGCCGCTTTCTTCCAGCGACACGAGCGCCGCGATTTGCGCGGGCGAAACCTTCGAATTTGGCGGATTGGTGTTGAATGAAAGCGGAATTTATCAGGATACATTCACGTCGGCCAACGGCTGCGATTCCATTCGCACGCTTTATCTGATCGTATTCCCGGAAAATAACGTGACGATCAACGCCCAGATCTGTCAGGGTAGCAGTTATTTGTTTAATAATCAGACATTTACCGAAAGCGGCATTTACACGGCTGTTTACCCCGACATACACGGCTGCGACAGCACGACGACCCTGGTGCTCGATGTTCTGCCGCCGCTGGGCTCTTCCGAGTCGGCGACGATCTGTGCAGGCGAAACCTACTCGTTCAACGGTCTCAACCTTGGCACGACGGGCGCTTACATGGCGTTTTACTCCACGCCGGCTGGCTGCGACTCGATCGTGACGCTCAACCTGACGGTTTTGCCGGCCAATACCACAACCATCGATGCGTCCATCTGCCCGGGAGAAACCTACGATTTTAACGGTCAAACCCTCGATAGCGGGGGCCAGTACACAGCGTCATTTACCGCTGTAAACGGCTGCGACAGCACCATTACCCTCAACCTCAACATCCTGCCACTCGGTACCAGCAACAGCACTGCTACCATCTGCGCCAACGAAACCTACAATTTCAACGGCCAGATACTCAGCCAGGCAGGCAGCTACACGGCTACGCTGACGGGTGCAAATGGCTGCGACAGTATTGCCAACCTCGTCTTGACCGTTCTGCCTTTGTCGAACGGCACGGAAGCGGCCACCATCTGCGCCAATGAAAGCTACAATTTCCATGGCCAAATGCTCAGCCAAAGCGGCATTTACACCGCGATCCTGACGGCTGCCAACGGTTGCGACAGCATCGTTACGCTGACGCTGACGGTGTTGCCGACCCACCAGACGACGCAAAACGCCACCATTTGCGCGGGAGAAAGCTACCCGTACAACGGCACGACCTACACCCAGGGCGGCGCCTACAATTTCCTGTACACCGGCGCCAATGGTTGCGACAGCCTTTTCACCCTCAACCTGACGGTGCTGCCCAACCCGACCACAACGCTCAATTTCACCATTTGCGCAGGCACCAGCCTGAGCTATGGCGGCACTACGCTGACCGAAACCGGCTCTTATCCGTTCGTATTCACCTCTGTCGCCGGCTGCGACTCCACCGTAACGGTCAACCTTTCGGTGATTCCCAGCCCGGCTACCGTGCTGACTTACACGATTTGTGAAGGCACGACGCTGGTGTACGAGGGCGACACCCTGTCGCAAAGCGGCTTGTACAACTACTATTTCGTCGGTTCGACGGGCTGCGATTCCACGGTGACCATTCACCTGACCATCCAGCCAGAAGTAACGACCACAGTCGATGCAACCATCTGCGAAGGCAATACGTATCCTTTCGATGGCCAGTTGCTCGCCGCTTCGGGCACGTACACGGCAGTATTGAGCGGTCCGAACGGTTGCGATTCCACCGTAGTGCTCAACCTGACGGTGACACCCGCGCCCACGACCAACCTGACGGCTTCCATTTGCCTCGGCGAATCGTACAATTTCAACGGTCAAAACCTCACGCTTCCAGGCACTTATACGGCCAATCTGGTGAATGCCACGGGCTGCGATTCAATCGTGATACTCGCACTCTCCGTGTTGCAGCCAGCCAACACAACGCTTTCGGCTACCATCTGTGAAGGCGAGTCGTACACCTTCCTCGGGCTCACGCTTACACAGCCGGGTATTTATACCGGCAATTTCGTGGCTGCCAACGGTTGCGATTCCACCGTCACGCTGCTGCTGACCGTCAACGCCGTGCAGTACAACCTGATCCTGCAAAGCGGCACGTTCATCGTGCAGGCGCTCAACGCGAGCTTCCAGTGGATCGACTGCGACACTGGCCAGCCCATTGCAGGGGCAACCGGCTCGACCTATACGCCCGGCAACACGGGCAACTACGCCGTATCGATCACCCAGAACGGTTGCACGACCGAGTCCGACTGCTTCTACGTCGAGGTGGTTTCGAGCGAAGAGCCCGGCCTGAACAACAACTGGCTGCTGGCGCCAAACCCGGCCCGTGAAAGCGCAGTAGTTCGCCTGACCGAGCCCGCAGCACAGGAACTGAGCATCGAACTGTTCGATATGAACGGCCGCTTGTTGCAGCGCAGCCTGCTGCCGCAAGGCGCTACCGAACAAGTACTTGATCTGGGTGATTTGCCGGCTGGCGTCATCATGGTGCGCCTGTCCGACGGCCACGATGCACAAACCCGTCGTCTGGTCAAAGCGGAGTAAACTGCGGCCTGTGTTTTTTTGTAAAATGAAACAAGTGCTTCGGCGGGAAACTGCCGAAGCACTTGTTTTTCAAGCAATTAGCCTTTCAGCCAAGGCTCGGCTTAACAATAACTTAAACCAAACTTAATCTTGAATTTCCAACCTCCCCCGACCCGCTTCTGACCTTTGCGGCACAAATCTGTGTCCAAAACATGAAACGAAATTTTTCGCTTGCCCTTCTCATGGTCAGCTGTTGCTGGCTTTCTCTTTCCGCCCAAACGGGCTCTATTTCCGGAAAAATCATCGATGCCAAACTCGCCGAAGCCCTGATCGGGGTATCCGTCAAAATCGACGACAACGGCGGCGCCGTCACCGACCTCGACGGCCATTACGTGGTGCGCAATGTGGGGCCCGGCACGCACAAAGTGTCGATCATCTACCCCGGCTACGCCACCAAAACCGTGGAAGACATTGTGGTAAAAGCGAATGAAGTTACTGTGGTGGACATCGCACTCGAAGAACCCAAGATCGAAACCATTGCCGAGGTAGTCATCGTGGCCAAAGCCCAACGCGAAAGCCAGAGCGCGCTCACCATTCTGCAAAAAACCAGTCCGACCATCGGCGACGGCATCAGCGCCGAAAGCATTCGCCGCACGCCCGACCGCACCACGGGCGATGTCATCCGACGGGTGAGCGGCGCCAGTATTCAGGACAATAAATTCGCCGTGATCCGCGGACTCAATGATCGTTACAACATCGCTTTGCTCAACGGCGCCATGCTTTCCAGCACGGAACCCGACCGCAAAGCCTTCTCTTTCGATCTTTTCCCCTCGGCCATGCTCGACAACCTGGTGATTGTCAAAACCGCCAGCGCCGACCTTCCGGGCGAGTTTGCCGGCGGCGCCATTCTGTTGAATACGCGCGATATTCCCGAAGAATCCTTCATCCAGGCCAACGTCAGCGGCGGCATCAACAACGTCACCACCTTCAAGCCCTACCTCTCCGCACAAGGCGGCGGCTCCGACTGGCTGGGTGTCGACGATGGTACGCGCGCCTTGCCGGGCGATTTTCCGGCCACCGAAGATTTCAAGGCGGCAACCAAAACGGAGCGCTACCGCCTTTCCCAACTTTTTCCCAACGACTGGGCCATCAACGAGCGCAGCAGCGCACGCCCCAACATGGGCCTGCAACTCAGCGGCGGCTACGTGACCGACCCGTCCAAACGCATCCAGTCGGGAACCACCCTCGCCATTTCCTACAGCAACAACAACCGCCTTCAGAAAGGCAACCGCTCCGACTTCGACACCCAGGGGAAATTATTCGACTATACTGATAATCAGTTCAAAAACAATGTGTTGTGGGGCGCCCTGTTCAATACGGCAGTCAAAATCAACAACACGCAAAAGGTCGGCATTCAGGCCACCTACTCCACCAACACGGACAATATCGTCAGCGATCGTTCGGGTAATGACCTCGAACAACAGCGCATTGTGCGCTCCACGGCCATCGAATACACGGAAAACCACCTGCTGACCTCCCGTTTGTACGGCGATCACCAGTTGACGGACAGGGGCATTCGCCTGAGCTGGGGCGGCGGCTTCAACCGCAGCACCCGCGACATCCCCTCCTTGCGCCGCATGTTTTATTTCAAAAATTTTGAAGACACCCTCGACGTCAACGTTCCCTACCAGGCTTACGTGCCCTTCGGCTCGGCCGACCCCTACCGCAGCGGTCGCTTTTATTCCACACTCTCGGAAAACACGATCAACGGCAACGTGGATTTGAGCATTCCTTTTGCGATTGCAGGCGAAAAACAAACCCTCAAAGTGGGCGGTTTGTACCAAAAACGCGACCGCGATTTCAGCGCCCGCGTGATGGGTTTCGTGCTCGGCAACTTCCTCCAGTTTGATTATTCGCTGCTTTCCTTGCCGCAGGAATCGCTGTTTACGCCCGACCATATCGGCGACAAAGGTTTCATCATGGATGAAATCACCAACCCGAGCGACAGCTACTCGGGCGTGTCGAACCTGGGCGCCGGCTATGTGATGCTCGACAATAAAATTGCAGACAAACTGCGTGTGACCTGGGGGCTGCGCACGGAAAGTTTTCAGCAAAAAATCTCGGCGGCGCAGTACGGCGGCGCGCCCGTTGAAAAAGACACCACGGTCACCAGCTTTTTGCCCTCGTTCAACATTACGTACAGCCTCGACGACAAACAGCAACTGCGCCTTTCGGGCTCCAAAACGGTGACGCGCCCCGAATTTCGCGAACTGGCGCCTTTCTCCTTCTACGATTTTTACCTCAACGCCAACGTGATCGGCAACCCGAACCTGACGCCGGGCACGATTTACAACGCCGACGTGCGCTACGAGATTTATCCGGGTCAGAACCAGTTGTTCAGCCTCAGCCTGTTCTACAAGCATTTCAGCAATCCGATCGAATTTACCTTTTCCGCACAAGGCGCCGGCACCCGCACCTTTACGTTCCAAAACGTCAAATCTGCACAGAACTACGGCATCGAGGTCGAGTTCCGCAAAAACTTCGATTTCCTGGGCGGCGCATGGGAAAACCTCCTGTTTTTCAGCAATGCCGCCATCATCCGCTCCGATATCGACCTGTCGGAAGGCGTCTCGTACTTCGATTCCACCCGCGCCCTGCAGGGACAATCGCCGTACATCGTCAATGCCGGTCTGAGTTACAACATGCCCAACTGGGGCCTGAGCACTACGCTGGTGTACAACGTCGTGGGCGACCGCATCGCCCAGGTAGGCACCGTTGGCTACGCCGATATCTATGAGCGCCGCCGCAACCTGCTCGACTTCCAGATTGGCAAACGCCTCTGGCAGCGCGGTGAAATCAAGCTGACCTGGAGCGATATTCTGCAACAGGACTTCCTGTATTACCAGGACAACAACGCCAGCCACAAATACGAAGAAACCGAGGACAACGTCATGCAGCGTCTCAACCTCGGCAGCAGCGTCAACCTCAGTTTCGGCTGGCGTTTCTGACCTCAACAAGTCAATCAGGATCGAGCCGAGCAAGATCCGAGCAAGAATTTGGATACAGATTTTAGTAGTTTAAGGTTAGGAATTTTAACTACTGTTGTCCGGGCGACGCAAAGTCTGCCCGGACTTTTTTTTAGGGATAATCAAGCAGCTTAACCTTGGCTTAATGCAGAGTTAAACCAAACTTAACCCCCGGTTTTTCGGGCAGGAAGGCCCCCAAACGACCTTTGCAGGGCAATTAAAATCTTACACAAACAAGAAGTTCCTGCAATGAAAAAAGCGCTTGTACTCTTTACCCTGCTGTGTATGGCATGGGTTGGTATCAATGCCCAAACCGTCGTGTCGGGTGATATCACCACCAACACGACCTGGACGAAAAACAACACCTATTTGCTTAGTGGTTTTGTGTACGTCACCAATGGCGCCGTGCTGACCATCGAGCCCGGTACCGTCATCAAAGGTGATAAAGCCACGAAGGGCAGCCTTATCGTGACTCGAGGCGCCAAACTGGTCGCCGACGGCACACCTAACGAACCCATTGTTTTCACCAGTAATGAAGCCAGCCCAAGTTACGGCGATTGGGGCGGCATCATCCTCCTCGGCTATGCCCCTACCAATCAGGTGTACAACGGCACTGCCGGCCTCGGCCTGATTGAGGGTGGCATCGACGCCGTGAAAGGCCTCTACGGCGGCGGCGACCAGGCCGGCGGCGCAATAGCAAACGACAATTCAGGGGTACTGCGCTACGTACGCATCGAATACCCGGGTATCGCATTTCAACCCAACAACGAGATCAATGGCCTGACCCTTGGCGCTGTTGGCTCCGGCACGACGATCGATTATGTACAGGTTGCCTACTCTGGCGATGACTCCTTCGAGTGGTTCGGCGGTACGGTCAACTGCAAACACCTCATCGCCTATCGCGGTCTCGACGATGATTTCGATACCGACAACGGGTATTCCGGTAAAATCCAGTTCGCCCTCTCGGTCCGCGACCCGCAGGTAGCCGACGTGAGCGGCTCCAACGGCTGGGAATGCGACAACAACGCCTCGGGCGACGGCACGACGCCCAAAACCAAAGCCACGTTCTCCAACGTCACCATCGTCGGCCCCTCGGGCGCAAGTATCAACTCTAACTACAAGCGCGCCGCTCACCTGCGCCGCAACGACGAGCAGGCAATTTTTAACTCCGTTGCTGTGGGCGCCTACCCCGTGGGCCTCTTTATCGATGGCGACTCCTGCGCCGTAAATGCTCAAAATGGCAGACTGATTGTCAAAAACTCGTTCTTCCACGGCATGACTACGCCGCTGAGCACCAATGCAACCAATGGTTTCGACATTGCTGGTTATGCGGCAGCCATGAACGTCACTACGAGCACCAACTCGGCTGACGCCCAACTGGTCGACCCTTTCAACATCAACCTGCCGAACCCGCGCCCCGCGCCCGGCTCTCCCGTGCTGCAAGGCGCCAGCTTCTCCTCGGACGCCCGTATTCAGGATCCTTTCTTTACCCCGGTCAGCTATGCCGGCGCTTTCGGCCCCACGGGCGACTGGACCTGCCCCTGGGCACAGTGGGTCACCCCTGGCTGCCTGCCCTCCCCGACGCCCGAACAGGTGACCATCAGCACCGACATTACAACCAATACGACCTGGACGGCCGACAAGGAATACACGCTTCAGGGCTTTATTTACGTCACCAATTGCGCTACGCTGACCATTCAGCCGGGTACCGTTATTAAAGGCGATAAAGGCTCGAAAGGCGCGCTTATCGTGTCGCGTTGCGCCAAATTGATTGCCGATGGTACGGTAGATGCGCCGATCGTCTTTACCACCAACGACCCCAATCCGAGCTACGGCTCCTGGGGCGGCATCATTCTCCTCGGCAAAGCGCCCACCAACCAGGTGTACAACGGAACAGCCGGCCTCGGCCTGATCGAAGGCGGCCTCGACGCCGTGAAAGGCCTCTATGGCGGTGGCGACCAGCCCGGCGGCGCTGATCCGAACGACAATTCGGGTATCCTGCGCTACGTGCGCATCGAGTACCCGGGCATCGCTTTCCAGCCCAACAACGAAATCAACGGCCTCACGATGGGCGCAGTTGGCGCAGGCACCACGATCGACCATGTGCAGGTCTCTTACTCCGGCGACGACTCCTACGAATGGTTCGGCGGTACGGTCAACTGCAAGCACCTCATCGCCTATCGCGGTCTCGACGACGATTTTGACGCCGACAACGGCTATTCCGGTAACGTTCAGTACGCCCTCTCCGTACGCGACCCGCAGGTCGCCGACGTGAGCGGTTCCAACGGTTTTGAAATCGACAACAATGCTGCCGGCGACGACACGGCTCCGAAAACCAAGCCGACTTTCTCCAACGTAACCATCGTCGGCCCGACCGGTACCCTCAACCCGAACTACAAACGCGCCGCACACCTGCGTCGCGACAACGAAGCCGGCATTTTCAACACCCTGCTGCTGGGCAGCTACCCGGTCGGCATCTTCATCGACGGCAACGGCACGGCTGAAAACGCCGCCAACGGTCTGCTCGAAGTGAAAAACACACAGGTACACGGCCCGGTTGATCTGCTGAATACCAATGGCGCCAGCTTCGATATCGACGCCTGGTTTGCCACGGCCGGCTGGGGCAATGCTCAAAATGCCGACGCCAATGGCGCCGCCTTGCAGGATGCTTACAACCTCGACTACCCGAACGCACTGCCGACGGGCGTTTCGCCGGCGCTTGGCGCAGCTGCCTTTGCCTCGCCCCGCGTCAGCGGCGCGTTTTTCGACAAGGTGGATTACGTCGGCGCCTTTGGCCCCGGCGGCCCCGATGCCGACTGGACCTGTGGCTGGGCCAAATTCCTCGATCTGAACACGGCCTGCTTCGTAGGCACCGAAGAAGTGAAAAAGTACATCAGTTCGGTCAAACTGTTCCCGACCATCGCACAGGATCAGGTGACCCTGCAACTCAACATGAACAATGAAGCTGATCTGGCTGTCGATATCATCAATATCGAAGGACAGTATTTCGGTCAGCAGGTGAATGAAAAAGTTTTTGCCGGCGAGCAGACGTTCACGCTGAACACCGCTACCCTGCCCCAGGGCTTCTATTTCGTTCGCATTCAGGCCGGTTCGGCGGTCAAGATGGAAAAAATGATTGTGGTTCGTTGAGCCCGTATCATTAGATGATAATTCGATCGGGCGCCCGAAGTAGTTCGGGCGCCCTGATTTTTTTCAAATGAATTTTGTTTTTAGCATCGTTCCAACTTACCTTTGCGGGCGTTTTTGCAAAATTTGACTTTTTACCATAGATACAATGGAAATTCTCGCCATTCAGGGACACCGGAAAGAAGGCTCCGGAAAAACGGAAGCCGCTCGTATCCGCCGCAACGATCAAGTGCCGGCTGTTTTGTATAAAAGCGGCGGCGGCGGCTCCACGCAATTCGCGATCAATCAGGCCGATCTGCGTCCGCTGGTGTTTACCTCCAAGTTCAAAATGGCTGCAATCAGCCTGAACGGCCAAACGCACAAGTGCATCGTTAAAGATATCCAGTTCCACCCCGTGACGGAGCAAATACTCCACATCGACTTTCTGGAACTCGTGCCGGGTGTCAAGTTCAAAGCTACCGTACCCATCCGCTTCGCAGGCCAGGCCCCGGGCGTGAAAGCCGGCGGCAAATTTATCCCGACCATTCGTCAGATCAACATCCTGACCACGCCGGAAAAAGCCGTGGACGAAGTGGTGGCCGATATCTCGACCATGGAACTGGGCTCCACCATCCGTGTACGCGACATCGCCCAGCAGGAAGGTGTGGAAATCACCAACAACGGCGCCGTGCCCATCGCATTGATCGAAATCCCGCGTGCCCTCAAAGGCGCGAAGTAATCGGGCTATTTATACTGCTAGTATCTGTAACGGCCAATTCGGAGCATCCGGATTGGCCGTTCTTTTATGCTTGGCCAAACGAACCTTCTTCGACCACAAGCGTTCAGTGGCTTTCGCCAAACCTTGCCATGTCCTGTTTCTTTTTACTTTACCTGCTGTTGTTGCCACATTGGCAGGCCAATGATGTCGCTGAATCAAACACCAGCCTTCAAACGAATTCTTTTATGCAAGATACCATCACCGTAGAAATCTGGTCGGACGTCATGTGTCCGTTTTGCTACATCGGCAAACGTCGTTTTGAAGCAGCCCTTGCGCAATTTCCCGAACGCGATCAGGTAAAAATCATCTGGCGCAGTTTTCAGCTCGACCCGGATTTGAAGACCGAACCGGGCAAAAGCGTAGCGCAATCGCTTTCCGAAAAAAAAGGCTGGTCGGCCGCGCAAACAGCGCAAATGATCGACCACGTCACCGGCATGGCGCGCTCGGCAGGCCTGGAATATCATTTTGATAAAGCCGTGGTGGCCAACTCTTTCGACGCGCACCGCTTCGCGCATTATGCCAAAACCAAAGGTTATCAGGATGCCGCGGAAGAACGCCTGTTCGCCGCTTATTTCACCGAAGGAAAAAACACCGCCGATCATGCCACACTCGCCCGGATCGGCTCGGAAATCGGCCTTGATTCCGCGGCGGTGCGGGCGGTCCTGGCGAGCGATGAATTTGCCGGCGAAGTAACCGAAGACATTGAAATGGCTCGCCAGTTTGGCATTACAGGCGTTCCGTTTTTTGTTTTTAACCGAAAATATGCCGTGTCGGGGGCGCAGGATGTGCAGGTTTTCCTGCAAACGCTACGCAGAAGCGCGGAATAAAAAAGCCCTGCCCAATGTTGCATCGGGCAGGACCGCTTTTTTCCGAATTATTAAACCAAATCAAACTTTCAGGTTGAAGGGGCGGGCTGCTTAGTTCCCGCCGCCGATCCGGCGATTGACGTCTTCCAGACCGGTTTTGCGCTGTTGGACGCCTTTGATGTTTTTGTTGCCGAATCGATACGTAAAACTGGCGCGAACCGTGCGGCTTTCCCAGGTGCCCGACCCGACCATGTACAGACCGGGGGTAAAATCGTTGACGCTTTTCCAGCCGGCCGTGTGGAAAATGTCGCCGAAGGAAAGTCCGGCCGTACCGTTGCCGTCGAACAATTGCTTTTTGATGCCAAAATCGACGGCGCCCTGCGACTTGCTGCGGAATACCGCCCCCCAGATCGAAGGGCTGTTGAACCAGCCGGACAACTGGAACGACCAGCCACCAGGCACTTTAAAGGTGTGCTCACTGTACAGGTTCATCGATTTGAACGACTCATTAACCGTAAAACCGGGCCGGAACGTGGCATCAAACGAACTGATGAAGCCCGTCACCGACCAGTAACTTTCCCACCATTTGGTGAAAGGGATTGGCGTGCTGATAGAGAGGGAGAAGTTGTCCTGACTGGCGATATTTTCATTGGTAATGTAGGTGGCGCCGGCGCTGGCCGTATCGATGATCTCCGTGAACACATCGTTGGTGTGTGCGTAGCCAAGCGTCGTGTTGAAAAAGCCCATGAACGTGTGGGTCAGCTCGACACTGTTGGTAAACTGCGGGCGCAGGAACGGGTTGCCTTTGCGATACGACAGTTCGTCGAGTTTGTCTTCGAAAGGATTGAGGTCACGGTAGTTGGGGCGGTCGATGCGACGGCTGTACGTGAGGTTGAAGGAGTTTTTGTCGTTCAAATTGTACGTAATGGCCGCACTGGGAAACCAGCTGAGGTATTTGTCGCTGTTCTCCATATTGCCGTTGGTTTTCAGGCTGGTGAGGGTACCGACCCAGTTGGTGTGCTCGGCGCGCAACCCGGCCTGAAAGCCCCATTTTTTCACCTGAAAATTGTAGTTGACGTACCCGGCATTCACCATCTCGTCGTACTCGAAGTGGTTGCTTCGATCTGTATTGATCACCGCTACGTCGTCGATGACGTTGAAAAAATCGAACGTATTATCCGTTTGGACATGGTTGAGTTTGAAGCCGACGCCGAGTTTGCCTTTCCAGACATTCTGTTCGTAATCGGCCTTGATGATGGTCATGTCGATGTCGGTCGGGGTATTGTTGCGGTAAATATTCTCCGAATACACCTCCTGTTCGGAAGGGTCGGTGTAGTAATTGGGTTGGTACGAATCGGCGCGGTAACGATAGCCGCCGCGGTTGAAATCGAAGGTAAATTCGTGCCCCGAAGTATCTGCAAAACGATAGTTGAGGTTGAGATTCAGGTTGTTGCGATTCTGCGGCTGGTAGTTGGACGCGAGGAGCACGGAGTCGATGGTATTGGGATCGTCCATGCTTGCAATGGTCGTGCGCGAGCGGTTTTCCCAGGGGCCGTGGGCGTGGCGGCCATCGACGATAAAGCCGACCGTGCTTTTATCATTAAGGAAAAAGTCGGCCCCGAGTTTGAAATTATGGTTGTTGTTACTGTCGTCCATCTTGCTTTTCTGGTCGAACACCCGCCCATCGATTTCGCGGTAGAGGTTGAGGGTGTTGTGCCAGTTGCCAAAGTGGTTGCCGTAGTTGCCGTACACATTGACCCAGGTATTGCGGTGGTTAAACGAAAGGTTGCCGCCGCCTTTGAGCGTTTCGCCGTAGGTGGCATCGCCCCCGAACGAGCCGTTGGTGCCCAGGGTTTTGTTTTTCTTCGTCCGGAAGTTGATGATGCCCGCGTTGCCCGAAGCATCGTACTTGGCCGAGGGGTTGGTGATCATTTCGATGGCGGCGATGTCCTCCGCGCGCAGGCCTTTGAGGAACTGGGCGAGGTCCTTGCTGTCCATCGGCACATCGCGTCCGTCGATCTGGAAACGAACGCTGTTTTTGCCTTTCAGGCTGATGTTGTCGTTGTTGTCGATGACCACGCCGGGCGCTTTGCGCAGCAATTCAAGGGCGTTTTGCCCCTGCGAATTGATATTTCCCTCGACGTTGAGGATGGTTTTATCGGCCTTGACCTCCACCACCGGCTTGCGTGCCACGATCGTGACAGCGCTGAGCGACTGGGCGGATTCCTGCAAAACGATGTTGTCGAGTTGTTTTTCGCCGCCCTCGTAGTCAAAAGCCGAAGCAGCGCCTTTGCCGAGACCGACCTGACTGGCTTCCACGAAATAACGCCCCGAGGCAATGTCGTCGAATTCGAAACGCCCCCCGTCGCCGGTAATGGCGCCTTTTACCAGTGTGGTGTCGGATGCATTGTACAACATGACCGTGGCAAATTCGACCCCGGCGCCATCGGATTGGGCCACGAGGCCGCTGATTTTTTGAGCAAAAAGATTGGGAGCCAGCAGCAAGAAGGCCCAAAGCATGGACAAGGAAGTTTTCATCGCTTAATTTTTAATAGTTGGACTGACCCGCCTGTTTCTATCGAATCCGGAAACTTTATGCAAACCAGAAGACACGAAGTGTTTGCATAGACAACACTTGACAAAGACAAGATGCACCTTCCTGGTAAACGCCCGTTTTATCTGGACGAACAACCGCTCTGCGCCGACAAGTGAAAGTTGAAAGTTGAAAGTTGAAAGTTCAAAGTTCAAAGTTCAAAGTTTTAGGCGGTTGACGCTTAACGGGTTGTGGCATCCACACTTCAGAAATGAAAACCATTACGAACTTTAAACTTTCAACTTTGAACTTTCAACTCAAATCGCTTAGCCTCTTGATTTTACGCGGCGGCCTTCGTCTTCGAGGCCGGTTTTGCGCTGGCGGGCGCCTTTTACTTCCGCGCTGCCGAAGCGGTAGGAGAAGTTGAGCGTCACCGTGCGACTTTCCCAGTTGCCGTCGGCGGTCATGCGGAGGCCGGGCGTAAAGAGGTTTTCACCCGACCAGCCGGCAGTATGCAGGATGTCGCCGAAACGCAGCCGGACTTCGCCCCTGCCGTCGAACAGTTTTTTCTGAATACCAAGGTCGACAGCGCCCTGTGCATTGCTCCGCAATGTGCCCCAGAAGCCCGGGCTGTTGTACCAGCCGGACAGCTGGATGCCGAAACCTTTGGGCAATTTGAAATTTTGCTCGCTGTACAGGTTCAGGGAGTAGAAAGTTTTTTCAAAGGCAAAGTTGTCGCGGAACTTCGCTTCGAAATGGCTGCGGAAGCCGGTCAGGCTGACAAAACCGTCCCACCATTTGGCAATGGGCGTGGGCGCGTTGAGCGTCAGGGTGTAGTTCTTCTGGTCGGCGATATTTTCCTGGGTGATAAAGGCGGCGCGGGCGCCGGCCGTATCAAGCACCTGGGTGAACACGTCTTTGGTGTGGCTGAACCCTACGGTCAGCACGGGCATGCCCTGGTAGGTCGGGCTGATTTCGATGCTGTTGGTGAACTGGGGGCGGAGCATGGGGTTGCCTTTTTGGAAGGTCAGTTCGTCCAGTTTGTTTTCGAAGGGGTTCAGGTCCTGATAGCTGGGCCGGTCGATGCGGCGGCTGTACGTGGCATTCAGGCCGATTTTTTCGGTAAATGCATAGGTCAGGGCTGCGCTCGGGAACAGTTTGGTGTATTTGTTTTTCACCGTTTCGCCGTTTTGGGGCGTGAAAGCGATGAGGTCGCCTTCGTAGTCGGTGTTTTCAACGCGGACCCCGGCTTGCAGGTGCAGTTTGCCGAATTGCCGCTGGTAATTGACATAGCCCGCGTTGGTGCGTTCCTTGTATTTGAACTGGTTGCTCACCGCCGTGTCGAGCACGGACTGGTTGTCGACGACATTGAAAAAGTCGAACGTGTTGTCCGTTTTGACGTCTGAAATTTTGAAACCGACGCCCAGTGCGCCACCCAGAAAGCGTTGTTCGTAGTCGGCTTTAACGGTGATGATATCGATGTTGGTAGGGGTATTGTTCTCATAAATGCGGGTATTGAGCAGCGTAACGCCGTCGGCGCCGTAGTAGTAGTTGGGCTGGTAACTCTCGCCCTGCAGGCGGTAAAAGCCGCGGTCGAGGTCGATGTTGAACGTATGGCCCGAAGTATCGGCGAAGCGATAGTTGAGGTTCAGGTTGAGGTCGCGGTTGTTGTTGTTGATCTGGTTGGAGGCATCAAGCAGTGAGTCGACGGCGCCGGGCGCTTCCGTGCGGCCGATGTAAGCCAGCGATTCGCTGCCCCATTCGGCGGGGTTGTAGCTCCCGTTGGCCAGCACGCCGATCGTGTGTTTTTCACCGAGGAAAAAATCGGCCCCCAGGCGGGCGCTGTTCCATTTGGAGGTGTAGGCCTGGACCGACTTTTGATCAAAAGTCAGACCCGATTGCTCCCGATAGAAATTATTATCGTTCGACCATTCGCCGTAGTGATTGTTGTAGGAGCCAAAGGCGTTGAAGCCTTTGGCACGGTGGTTAAGGCTGAGATTGAGGCCGGCTTTGGGTGTTTTGCCATAGATCGCTTCCAGGCCCACGTTGCCGTTGGTGCCCAGGGCTTTGTTTTTCTTCAGGCGGATATTGATGATGCCGGCATTGCCGCTGGCGTCGTACTTGGCGGAGGGGTTGGAAATGATTTCAATGTTGGCAATGTCGGAAGCCTGGAGGCCCTTGAGTTGGGCGGCGAGGTCTTTGCCGTCGAGCGGCACTTCCCGCCCGTCGATCATGACTCTGACGGCGTTTTTGCCGCGCACTTGCAGGTTTTCATTGTTGTCGACCACCACGCCGGGCGCTTTGCGCAGCAGTTCAAGCGCGTTGAGACCCGTAGAATTGATGGTCCCTTCCACATTGAGGATGGTTTTGTCGGCCTTCATTTCGATAGTGGGCTTGCGCGCCACGACCGTCGCTTCGGCGAGCTGATTGTCGCTTGCGCCAAGGGCAAAAGGCGCGATCTGGTAGTCGCCGCCAGCGTAGTCGAACGCAGGCAGGCTTGCCGTGCCGGCGCCGATCAGGTTGGCAGAAACCGAGTAACGGCCGGGGTTGATACCCATAAATTCAAAACTGCCGTCGGCGCCGCTCAGGGCGCCTTTGACAACGGAGGAATCCGCGGCTGAGAGCAGGGTAATGGTGGCAAATTCGGCGGGTTTACCATCGGACAGCGACAGGACGCCGCTGATTTTTTGGGCAAATGTGATCTGGATAAACAGCAATGATGCCGTCAGGGTAAGAAGAAGGGATTTCATAGCTTAATTGTTTGACCTGGACAGAAGTCGTTTTCCGATACTTTTTTCTCCGTTTCGGCTGATGAAACGGGGTGTTTTGTTTTCAATTTCAAAGGATGATGAGGCAAAGGTAGGGGGACAAATAGGTTCTATGCAATACAAGGAACTAAACTTTAACAGGATATTTCTATTAACTCACGTTTTCCAACTATGAACGTCCGTTTTCATTCCACGAAAGCACGCGTCCGCCTGCGAGCCCTCACAAGACGGCACAAAGGACGTCAGGGTTACAAACGGGTTGCACAAAAAGTGGCCGGGGCCGCACTTTCATGGACCAACGCTTTGATTGATACGACCAAGTCGGTATTTCGTTCAGATCAAAAACCGAATTTGTTTGAGATCGAAGAAAACCGCCTGGCCGTCAGCCGTGCTGATTTGGAGCAAACCCTCTTCCGACAAGCCGCTGATTCGGCCCTCGAACACTGTGGCGTCGGCTGTTTTTTGAAAAAAAGCGGGCGTGTCGAGGCGGTACAGGGCAGCCAGGTAATCGCTTTTTAAATCCGCTTTGCGATTGGCTTTCAGTTGGAGGTAGCGCCTTTCCAGGCATTCGAACAGGCATTCCGCTAGTTTGTCGGCATCGAAATTTCGTTGCATGGCGAGGGCCAGCGATCCGGGGTTGGGCAAGTCGGCGGGAAATTCTATCTGATTGACATTCAATCCAATACCCACGACGGAAGTTTGAAGGCGGGCGCCTGCCAGTGTATTTTCGATCAAAATTCCGCCGACTTTCCGGTCGTCGATGTAGAGGTCGTTGGGCCATTTGATTCGGACGGCGGGGAGTGGCGTTTGCGAGGCGGCAGCCAGTATTTTTTCCACGGCTTCCCGAACGCCCAGCGCCATGGCCATGCTCAGGTAAAATTGTTGGCCGGCCGGCAACCAGTTGGGGTACAGCAACAGGCTGAGCGTGAGGTTGGCGCCCGCTTCACTCTCCCACCGGCTGCCAAATTGACCCCGTCCGGCTGACTGACTGTCAGCCCTGACCACCATTCCCTCGGGTGGCTTGTTTTTTGCAGCCTCCGTTTTGAGCCAGTCATTGGTAGAAGTCAAGACCTTGAAGCGGTGGTAAACTTTTCCGATAAAAAGCGTGTTTGTCATATCCGTCGCGCCAAATTGGTAGGTGCGGGCGAAGATGCGTACCTTTGGGAGAAGTTTTGAAGCCTCATAGCGCCACATTTTTCAGGAAGAGGCGTTCTTTATTAAACACAAACTCAATTTTCACTCAATTTTGAATCTGACACGAGCACGCCAGCAGCCGTTGACCGACAAGTTTTCCACCGACAAACTCAACCAGTGGATCATTGAAGGCATCCGGGATAAAAAAGGCAAAAACATCATTCAACTCGATTTGCGCAAACTCGAAGATGCCCCGGCAGACTTTTTTATCATCTGCGAAGGCGATTCCAACACGCACATCAAGGCCATTTCCGACAGCATTTACAAAAAAGTCAAGGAAGAACTTTTCACCACCCCCTCCCATGTGGAAGGCTCGAGCAATGCTCGCTGGGTGCTGATGGACTATTTCAATACTGTCGTCCATGTTTTTTACCCCGAAACACGCCAGTTTTATGAACTGGAGCATCTGTGGAGCGATGCACGGGTGACGGAATTTGCAGAAGTTTAAAAAACCCAAATACCGCAACGGCGCAACAAAACCGCCCGTCGCGGTTTCGCCTGTAATGGCAACTTATTGATTATCATGGCACAAGAAAATAATAACCGTTCTCGTCCCGACGATCAGGACAATCAACGGCCCCGCCGCGACAACGACCCGGGGGGCGGCGACAACATGCCGCGCCTCAGTTTTACCTGGATTTACGTGATCGTAGGTCTGGGCATCATCGGGTTGTACATGACCCGCATGTTCGGCGTGGAGCGCAAAATCACCTGGGAACGCTTTGAACAAATGGCCCGCCACAACCAGGTCAACCGGCTCGTCGTCGATCTTAACAACGACAAGGCCCTGGTATTTATCCACCCCGATTCGCTCGGGCAGGGTGAATTCACCGATATCAAAGCGCCGGAACCCAAGGCCCTCAATGCCGACCAGCCCCAGTTCGTATTCAATATCGGTACGCCGGAAGTGTTCAACGACAACCTGAAGACGCTCAACGAGGCGTTGGTCAAGGAAAAGAAAACGCGCATCACAGCCGAATATGAAAACCGGACCAACTGGACGGCCACCCTCATCACGTATTTGCTGCCCTTGCTGCTTTTCGTTGCGCTCTGGCTGTTTATCCTCCGCCGGATGGGCGGCGGCGCAGGCGGCCCCGGCGCGCAGATCTTCAACATCGGCAAGTCGAAAGCCACGCTGTTCGACAACAATACCCGTGTCAACATCACTTTTACCGACGTGGCCGGTCTCGACGAAGCCAAGGAGGAAGTGGTGGAGATCGTTGATTTTTTGAAAAATCCAAAGAAATACACCACTCTTGGCGGTAAAATACCCAAAGGGGTGCTACTTGTCGGTCCTCCGGGCACCGGCAAAACCCTGCTGGCCAAAGCCGTGGCCGGGGAAGCAGGCGTGCCGTTTTTCTCGATCTCCGGTTCCGATTTTGTCGAAATGTTCGTGGGCGTAGGCGCTTCGCGGGTACGCGATTTGTTCCGCCAGGCCCGTGAAAAAGCGCCCTGTATTATTTTCATCGACGAAATTGACGCCATTGGTCGCGCACGCGGCCGCGGCGCTTTCCAGGGCGGCAACGACGAACGTGAAAACACGCTCAACCAGTTGCTCGTCGAAATGGACGGCTTCCCGACCGACAAGGGCGTTATCCTCATGGCGGCCACCAACCGCCCCGACATCCTCGACCACGCCCTGATGCGTCCCGGCCGTTTCGACCGCCAGATCGGCATCGGGCGCCCCGACCTCAAAGGCCGCGCCCAGATCTTCGAGGTGCATTTAAAAAATATCAAGATCTCGCAGGAAGTCACTTCCCAGGCGCTTTCTGAAATGACGCCGGGTTTTGTCGGCGCCGATATTGCCAACGTGTGCAACGAAGCCGCCCTCATCGCCGCCCGCCGCAATAAAAAAGCGGTCGACATGGACGATTTCAACTACGCGCTCGACCGCGTCATCGGTGGTCTTGAAAAGAAAAACAAGATCATCAGCCCGGAAGAAAAGCAGATCATTGCTTACCACGAGGCCGGCCACGCGATTTGCGGCTGGTTCCTCGAGCATGCTCACCCGCTGGTAAAAGTGACGATCGTACCGCGTGGTCTGGCAGCTTTGGGCTACGCACAGTACCTGCCCAAAGAGCAGTACATCACTCGCAAGGAAAAAATGCTCGACGACATCTGCATGACCCTGGGCGGCCGCGCCGCCGAATCGGTCGTGTTCGACAAGATCAGCACCGGCGCTCAAAGCGACCTCGATCACATCACCCGGATGGCCTACGACATGATCATCAACTACGGGATGAATGAAAAGGTGGGCAACGTGTCGTTCTACTCCATGCTGAACGAAACCTACAACCGGCCGTTCTCCGAACAAACAGCGCACCTCATCGACGAGGAAGCCAAACACATGATCGAAGAACAGTACGAGCGCGCCAAAAACCTGCTCCGCGACAAACGCAAGGAACTTGACGCACTGGCGCAGGCGCTGCTCGAAAAAGAAGTGCTCCACCGCAGCGATCTCGAACAGATCATCGGTAAACGCCCCTTCGCCGACCCTACCCCGGGTGAAAGCGCCCACATGGCCGAAGTGGAACCGACGATGCGTGACGATGATTGAAACGGCTGACAGCCGCCTGCCATAAACAGAGAGGGCAATGAGATCGATTCTCATTGCCCTCTTTCTTTTCAGTCAAGCGCTGGGTTCTACCGGGTAATTACATCCCTGGCAAACAGAATCTTTGGTTTCCAGTACGAGGATTTGCTGACATTCTCCACGATTACCCCCCGGCTGGTTGTGCTGTGCACGCAGGTGAGGCCCTCGCTCGAACGCCGTACCAAAAGCGCCACGTGCTGGATATGTTTGGCGTCTTCTCCAAAGAAAATCAGGTCGCCGGGCTGAGCACGGTCGAGCGGTACCGGGCGCCCTTCGGTGGCCTGTTTGGAAGATGCCGGCGACACCCTGATGTTGAACTCCTTCATTACGTAGCTGGTAAAGCCCGAGCAATCAAAACCCGTGTTGGGACTGGTGCCGGCGTAGTGATATTTGGTTCCGACAAATTTCTGGCCGTAGTTCACCACATTTCGGCGGAGCGATGCGGTCCCGGTGTCGGTTTTGGGTTTTGTGGCGGGCGGATGAGAACTGGTGCGGGGTTTGAGCAGGTTGCAACCTGCGGAGAGCAACAGGGTCAGCACGAAAAACGAAAGCAGGCGTTTGGTTGGCATTGGCTTAATGATTAATAAGTATGCGGCTTAAAACAGCAAAACGGTTGCCACAAGCGCTGTGGCAACCGTTTTTGCAATTTTCTTAACTCAATCGGTTAAAAAAGATTTTTTACTTCGGCTTGTTCCGTGATCACATCACGGGCATACAGGATTTTGGGTTTCCAGTAACGGGAGGCGAGGATGTTTTCAACGATGATGCCCCGGCTGCAGGTGCTGTGCACGCAGAAAATGCCTTCCGCAGTGCGTTCTACCACCATGGCAACATGCTGGATGTGGCCGCGGCCGCCAAAGAAAACGAGGTCGCCGGGCAGTACGTCATTGAGGGAAATGCGTTCGCCCTGGCGGGATTGGGCAGCCGAGCTGGAGGAGGTTTTGACACCGAATTCGTTGAGGACGAAGCTGGTAAAGCCCGAACAATCGAAACCGGTTTTAGGGCTGACCCCGGCGTAGCGGTATTTCAGACCCGTGAAATTTTGGGCGTAGCCCGTAACAAATTCGCGGAATTGCATCATTTCGGCGCTTTCTGCACGTGATTCGTGCCGCGGATTGACATTGAACGCCGAACAAAAGATGAAGAGAAGAATGGCTAAGGGGAGGCGGAACAGGTTGATTCTGGTGCTGCGACTGGAAGGAAGTGTGTCGTTCATTCAGAAACGATTTGGTGAACAAATGGACTTCAGCAAACATCTTTTCATGTTTGAGAAGACTTCGGGTTGGTTAAAGAACCAGATTAGGAATCATAGTTCTGCGCAGTTCAGGACACGGCTTGCGGCAGCGGGAATGTTCATGGTGAGATTAAAAGCGAACCGCGCGCAAAAGGCTGAGTGGATTAGCAAGCCGGTGGCAAAGGTAACAATAGGTTTGAAATTTTCACCTCTTTGAAACAAAAATTGTTAAGCTTGTCTTAAGGCAAACGAAAAACGTCGGCATCGACCAGAAAGGGAAATTGGCGGCGGTATTCGCGCAGATCGTCCAGTGAAAGTTCGGCAGTCAAAACGCCTTCTTTGCCTGAAATTCGGCCGATCTCCCTTCCGCTAAAATCAATGACGGCCGATTCGCCCACGTATTGCAGGCCGGCGCCGTCTTGCCCGAAAATATTCACGCCCGCCACAAATGCCTGATTTTCAATGGCTCTGGCAACCAGCAACGACGACCAGTGGTGTATTCTCGTTTGCGGCCAGTTGGCTACGTACAACAGCAGGTCGTAGGGATTATTTTTTTCGTTGCGGCTCCAGACAGGGAAGCGCAGGTCGTAACAAATCAGCGGCCGGATACGCCAGCCCTTCCACTCGATGCGCACTTTCTCCCAGCCCTGCGCATAGGTTTTGTCCTCTCCTGCCAGCGAAAACAAATGCCGTTTGTTGTAGGATTCCAGGGCGCCGTCGGGCCGCGCGAACACGAGGCGATTGAAGTAGCGGCCTTCTTCCGAACAGATAAAACTGCCGGCGATGGCCGTACCAAGTTCAGCGGCTTGCCCGAGCATCCAGCCGGTGGTAGGCCCTTGCATCGGCTCCGCAAGGGCGGCAGCGTTCATGGAAAAACCGGTCGTAAACATTTCCGGCAACACGACAAGATCGGTGTGCCCGGCCAGCGGACGCATTTTTTCCGCAAACATGGCCCGGTTGGCTTCCGGGTTTTCCCAGTGGAGGGTCGACTGGATAATGGAAAGGCGCATAATTATTCAATAAGGTCGGAGGTGATCGCCATGATCGGCAAGATTACCGCTTTTTTCTACAAAAACCATCAGGACAGGGTCTCGCTCAAATGCCCGAAGTCGCCCAGCCCAAGGGCAAAAACCAGGGCAACAAATCGGGCCACCCTGGGGATGAATCGCGATTCCGTGCCGGCGATCAGCCATGCGGAACGTATCATGGCGCTCATTTTGCCAAAATTGCTGACGTGCTCGCCGCTATCCAGGTACCTTGGATAAAACAAGGCTGTCATGAAGTGCAAAACCCTCGGCACCACATGTCGTTGAAAAAAATCGGTAAAAACGATCAGCCACAAAAATGCGACCTGCAAAGCCTTTATCCCGCCGTGAAAATTGCCGGAAAGGAAAGCAACGATGGCCATGATCACCAGAAAGCGGGGGAAGCCGTACCGGGACTGCTTTTTTTTCTTTTTATCCAGTTTTTTCTGCTGTTTGGCGGTCAAAACCGGCTTGGGCAGCGATTCCTGCTCATGCAAAAAGCGCATCTCGTCGAGGATCATGGCCGGCAGGCGCGCCGCCAGTCGGCCGGTAAACCAGCCCGTCACGCCGAAAAAAACAAGGTAGGCAAGTTCCAGCCAGACACTGCTTTTTACCACGTCCATGATCAGGTTGCTGAACATCGCGGTAGGCAGCAGCGCCGCTTTTATCGACCAGAAGTTGAGCTCGCCTTCCTTGAGAAACAATTGCTGCAAACAGGTGTGCACCAGGCAAACCACCCCGGCCACCACGCTGGCGCGCCCGAATGGCTGAATGTTGCGAAAAACCACCATGCAAAAGCCGGTCTGGAAAAACAGGGCCAGAAATGCCAGCGGAGAAACCAGCGGATTGCAGACGATTTTCATGATCGCCACCACGAGAAAGGCGATGGCAATCGGTTTGTCGTTTTCACGGTTGGCCTGGTAAAACAAGGACAGAATGAGCACGCTCGATATGCAAATCAGCATGCCGGCGAACGGCAACTTCAAGGTGCTCAGCAGACTACCCCCGAGCTCGCTCAGCGACCACAGCGCCGTGAGCCGGTAATTAAACCGGTGTAAATCGTCAACTTTGTACACGGAAGCAAAAAGGGTTGAAGGTTAATTTGTGATGCGCAAATAAAGGAAGAAGATCGATTGGCGCACCTCGGTCAATGGATATAAAATCCTGAATCATACCTGATCCAGCCCCGGAAAAATTCCGCGCAGCCGCTTATTTTGCGCCGCCTTTTGATGTCAACTATTATGAAAGACCACTCGGATATTGCTCCTGACACCCCTGCTGCCGGGTTTCCCATTACCGACGAAGCGGAAGCCTGTACTGCCGTCCTCCTTGCCTGCCTGCTTGCCAACGAAATCGAGGGCATGCCCGAGAATGCTGTTTTTCATACGACGATCCGGAGCAGGAATGTTTTTCAGGGCTACGACCCTGAAAAACTGATCGAAGGCGCCACCCGCCGTTTCGAAGCGAAAGGCAACCCGCTTGCCCTGATCGATGCCGCCATCGGCGCTATTCGCGAGCAAACACGGCAGCCGCTTTTGTATCAATGCCTCGACATGATCTTGTCCGACGGTCTCGTCACCCCCCGCGAACACAAGGTTTTTCAGTACTTGAAGGGCAAATTCAAGGTCAATGACGACGATGCCTGGAAAGCCATGGACATCCTTGTTATTAAAAATCAACTGTAAAAAGGACGCCCGGCGGCTCAGCTTGGCTTGCCGTATTTCAAATGCAGCACCTTCGCAGGCGATGCCTTGAAGACTGTTACGATAAACAGATTGTCGTACTCCGTATCGGATATGGTACCCCAGGCATTGGATTGGGTGAGCAAATTGAGCAGTTGAGGTACCGTGTTGGAATGCCCGAGCATCAGGACAGTCTGCCCCGGGTATTGTTGTTTCAGGGAAGCAAGCAGCGCGGCTTGCTCCGCGGGAACATAAAGTTGCAAATCCAGGTTGTGCGCCGTGGCCGTGGGCTGGGCCGTGAGCCGGGTACGGTTGTAGTTGGTGGAATAAACGGCAGCCAGCGGGACGTTTTGCAGAATACGGGACAATTCATCCGCCCGCAATTGCCCGTCGGCACTTAAAAACGGGTCGGTTCCGGTCCCCGTCGTTTCGGCGTGGCGGCTCAGGATAAAAACCGTGGCCGTGTCTGCCGTCAAAGCCGTCAGCGTGATTGTGTCGGTAATGTGCTGCACGATCGTGTCGGTCGTGGAGATATAAAGGGTATCGGTTTCAACCACCGTTTCCCTGATAATTTGAGTTTCTTTTTCGCATGCCGGAGCCAAAAGGCCGGTCATGGAGAGGGCCAGAAGAACTAAAATGATACGAATCATGATGCAAGGATATAACAAGTTGGGCAGCCCGATACCATTTTCGTCCGGCCATGCGCTTACCTTTGCCCTGAAACCTGACCGTAATATGGATATCACTCAACAAGGCGCCGTCACCACCACCCTGTCTGCCAGCGGCGTTGCAGAAATTGTTTTTTACCACCCCAATCACAACAGTTTGCCCAGCCGCCTGCTGCAAGGGCTGGTCGAACACCTCGATGCAGCCGGCGCCAACCCGGCAGTGAAAGTGATCGTTTTGCGCAGCGCAGAGCACAAGACTTTCTGCGCGGGGGCGAGTTTCGACGAGTTGTCGGCCATCTCGGACTACGAGACTGGCAAGACCTTTTTCTCCGGCTTTGGCAATGTGATCAATGCAATGCGCCGATGCCCGAAAATCATCGTGGGCCGTATTCACGGCAAGGCCGTGGGCGGGGGAGTCGGACTGGCCGCCGCCACCGATTACTGCATGGCCTCGCAATATGCCAGTATTCGGCTAAGCGAACTGGCAGTCGGTTTCGGCCCCTTCGTGATCGGCCCCGCCGTAGAGCGCAAGGTAGGTCCGGCCGCATTCAGCCAGCTGACCCTGACGCCCGGCGAATGGCGGACCGCCGCCTGGGGCCGCGAAAAAGGGCTGTTTCAGGAGGTGTTCGACACCGTGGAGCAACTTGATGCCTACCTTGAATATTTCTGCCAAAACCTCTGTTCGTACAGTCAGGAGGCGCTCGAAGCGCTCAAATCGGTGTTCTGGCAAGGCACGGAGCACTGGGACGCGT
Source organism: Saprospiraceae bacterium (assembly GCA_044226205.1). Taxonomy (GTDB): domain Bacteria; phylum Bacteroidota; class Bacteroidia; order Chitinophagales; family Saprospiraceae; genus M3007. The sequence goes on along the minus strand of JBGAHL010000003.1, from coordinate 127,907 downwards.
TGCTCGACGAGCGCGCCGGCATCAGCGGCCGCCTTGCCTTGTCCGACTTTACCAAACAAGCCATTGCCGCGTTCAAATCCCGGTAATTGCTTTTTATCCATTGCTTTTTAACTGACCAAACGTCCGAACCATGCAATACGAAAACTGGTCATACGAAGAATTTCACGCTTTTGTCCTGCTTTATGCAGCCAACACCGACGGCGAAGTAACCGAAGACGAAGAGCGCCTCATTGCCCCTACCCTCCCGCCCGAATCCTATGCGAAAGTCAGGGACTTGTTCTTCCAATCCACCGACGCCGAAGTGCTCGACATCATCATGGCCTTCAAGGGCAAATATTGCGGCAGCCCGGCCGACAAGGATCGTATCCTGGCCGATATGCGGGCTGTCTTCGAAGCGCATCACGGCTTCGAACAGATCGAACGGGAAATGCTGCACATGTTCGACAAACTGATGTGCTAGACGAGTCCGGCCGGGTTTCCGCCGGGGCTCAGCGCATCATATCCACAAACTGATCGAACAAATAACGCGCATCGTGCGGCCCGGGGCTGGCTTCCGGGTGGTATTGCACCGAGAATGCCTGCTTGTTTTTCAGGCGAATGCCCTCTACCGTGTTGTCATTCAGATTGATGTGCGTGGCTTCGACGAGGCTGGGCGCATCGTACACAGCCTGTTCGAGCACCCCGAATCCGTGGTTTTGGCTCGTAATTTCCGAGCGCCCCGTCAGCAGGTTTTTGACCGGGTGGTTGATGCCTCGGTGGCCGTGGTGAAGTTTGTAAGTGGGCAGACCGGCGGCAAGGGCCAGTATTTGTTGCCCCAGGCAAATGCCGAACAAGGGTTTTTCTTCGGCCAGCATGGTGCGGGCCAATTCCACGGCATAAGGCATGGCCGAGGGGTCGCCGGGACCGTTGGAGAGGAAGTAACCATTTGGTTCCCAGGCTTTTATTTCTTCAAAAGATGTTTTTGCGGGGAAAACCCGCAGCAAGCAATCGCGCTGATCGAAACAGCGGAGGATATTTTTTTTCACCCCGAAATCCATAACAGCCACCCGAAAAGGCGCATCCGGCCGGCCGATCTCGTAGGGCTGGGCGGTAGTAACGCGGCTCGACAGTTCAAGGCCTTCCATGGAGGGCGTCGCGGCCAGGCGGCGTTTCAGTTCGTCGAGGTCGTCGATCTCCGAGGAAATAATGCAGTTCATGGCGCCCCGCTGGCGGATATGTTGCACCAGCGCCCGCGTATCGATGTCCTGAATAGCGACCAGGTTTTCCTGTTCGAAGTAATCCTGGATGCTTTGATCGGCCAGCGTCCGGCTGTACGGCACATTGAAATTGTGGCAAACAAAGCCCGCAATTTTGATGCTTTCGCTTTCCACTTCATCTTTTTTGATGCCGTAGTTGCCGATATGCACGTTGGTGGCCACCAGCACCTGGCCAGTGTAGGACGGGTCGGTGAAAATTTCCTGATAACCGGTCATGCCGGTATTGAAGCAAATTTCGCCGGTGGTCGTACCCGTTTTGCCGGCCGCGCGGCCGTAAAAAGCGGAACCGTCTTCCAGCAGGAGAATGGCTTTTGTCATGACGTCTTGCGATAAAATCGCGCAAAGGTCGGGCAAAGCGCGCCGATTTTCAAAGCCTGATTTCAGTTCATTGCCGCAATCGCAATGTTAAGTTTTCGGCCGGGAAGCAAACTTAACATTCCAGTTCGGCCGCTTGGGGGAAGTTTGCAGCACAAAATCTGTATCCTTTTATTGTTATGAAAAAGAAACTTGAAAAGCTGCTGCGCAACGGTCGCGTGGCTGAAAACAGCGTATTCGACACCCTCTGGACCGCGTATCAAGCGGCAGAAACAGCTTATGAAAAGGCAAAAACGGACCGGAAAATTGCCAAATCGGCCTTCTTGTTCGAGCGGGAGGCCGCCCGGAAAGACGCCGACCGAAAGGACGTGGCGTTCGAACTCGAAATGACCTGGCTTAAAGCCGATGGCGAACGCCTGATCTGCCGGGCCGATTTTCAACTCGCCAAATACCGCCTGACCCGCTGGCTGGATGAATTTGTCCGGGAAGAAAAAAATTCCAAACAAACCGCCCCGCAGCCCGTGAAAAAAGCCCGGACAACCCGAGACGCAAAGGAGCAACCCGCTGCCAAAAGCCCCCGAAAAAAGCCCCGGCCAAAAACCACCTCGGCATAAGTCCTATTTTTCAGCAACCCGGCTTCGGCGCTGCGAAGTATCTTGGCCTGCAAAATCAGCCGGCCAATGACATCGCCTTCCGACCTTCAGGACAAAATTTTCGAACTCATCCTGTCGCGCTACCCGCGTCGCGCCGATGCCGTGGATGCAATCTGCCGGTTGCTCAGCACGACCAAAGACCCCGTTTACAGGCGCCTGCGGGGCGATACGCCGCTCACGCCCCAGGAATTGTCGTTGCTCGCACGGCACTACCACCTCTCCATCGACGCGCTGGTGTACGGGCAGAGCGACAACGTGGTGTGCAGTTTTAATGCTTTTTCGCGCCAGGTGCGCGACTTTTCCAACTACCTCGAAGCCTACGTGGCGGATCTGTCGCAAATCCGGCTGCTGCCCGAGCTCCATTTTTACTACGCCTCGGCAGAAATCCCGGTCATGACCTACCATTTTCTGCCCGAACTGATCAGTTTCAAATTGTACATCTGGGGCCGAACCACCTGGAACCTGGAATTCCTGCGCAACCGGCCCTTCGATTTCGATCTGATCACCCCGCCCGTGCTGCGCCTCAGCCAGGCGGTGCTCGATCATTATCTGGACATTCCGAGCACCGAGCTCTGGAGCCTCAACATTGCCGACAACACCCTCTCCCAGATCGAGTATCATGTGTACAGCGGCGGTTTTCGCGCCCCGGCCGACGCCTTGTTGCTGTGCGACAAACTGCTGGCCTGGGCCGCGCACATGAAAGAAATGGCCGCGGCAGGCCGAAAATTCAACCTGGGCGCCAAACCTTCGGAAGCCTCCGGGAGTTTCAACCTTTACCACAACGAACTTGTTTTTACCAACAACACGGCCCTTGTTTCTTCCTCCGCGGGGAAAGGAGTGTATTCCGCTTTTTGCAACCCCAATTTTTTAAAAAGCACCGACCCGAAGCTGTGCGAATACACGGAAAACTGGTTCGAAACCGTGATTGCCAAATCCAACCTGATCAGTTCCTCGGCGGAAAAAAACCGCGACTGGTTTTTTCAGGGGCTGGTGAAAAAAATCGAACGCGTGCGCAACCGAATTGCTACACACATCGATGAAAACGAAGCCTGAGCAGGCTCCTGACCGTTTTTTTTCATGAAATTTCAGTACAAACCGCCTGCTTCCGGGCTCAAAGGATTCCTCGACGATGCTGCCGGGCGATTTAATACGGCGTCGTTTATCGCCGGCGACCCCATCTCGGTGCCGCATCGTTTTACGCGTTTGCAAGACCGTGAAATCATGGGATTCTGGGCGGCAACGCTGGCCTGGGGGCAGCGCCGTACGATCATTCGCAGCGCCGAACGGCTCGCCGAACTCATGGATCAGGCGCCGCACGATTTCATCCTGCATCACGTGGAGCGCGATCGTGAGCGCTTCCTGCCGTTCAAACACCGCACTTTTCAAGCCACGGATACGCTTTGGTTTCTGGAATACCTGCAGCAATTCTACCGCAGGAACAACTCGCTCGAAACTGCTTTTGCGAGACACCTGGGCGCCAGTGACGCCACCGTTGAAAACGGGCTGATCGGGTTTCACCGCGACTTTTTTGCCCACCCCGACGCACCCGATCGCACCCGAAAACACGTGGCCACTCCCGAGCGGGGCTCCACCTGCAAACGGCTCAACATGTTCCTGCGCTGGATGGTGCGACGCGACACTGCCGGCGTCGATTTCGGCGCCTGGGCCCTCATCAAACCCGCCCAATTGCTCATCCCGCTCGATGTGCACGTCGAGCGCGTAGCGCGCCACCTTGGCCTGCTCCGCCGCCCGCAGACCGACTGGAAAGCCGTGCTCGAGTTGACGGACAAGCTGCGCGCGTTCGATCCGAACGACCCGGTGAAGTACGATTTTGCCCTGTTTGGGCTGGGCGTGCTCGAACAATAAGCGTTACAAATCACCCAATTGCGGACGAATAATCAGTTCTTCCACCACGGCCGAATCGGACAGGTGGTAGGCCGCCCAAAGGGTGCGGGCGATGTCGTCGGCCTGCATCAGCCGGCTTTCGGGGAAATCAACCCCGCGCCAGGAGTCGGACCAGGTAGCGCCGGGCAGCAGCGCCGTCACTTTTATTCCTTTGGTTTTCAATTCCTCACGCAGGACTTTGGAAAAACCCAGCAGGGCAAATTTGCTGATGGAATACGAGCCGCCGTCGGGGTAGGCCATGATGCTCGCGATGCTGCACATGTTAAAAATATGCCCCTGCTTCCGCGCCAGCATCATGGGCAACAAGGCGCGCGTGAGGTGGTAGGCGCTGTAAAGATTGGTTTCCATGAGCGTCTCGAGGGTGCCGTCGCGTTCTTCGCTGACGGCGCCGGGCAGGAAAATGCCGGCATTGTTGACCAGGACGTCGAGCGCCGGCCATTGCTCGCGTACGAAGCCGGCCAACTCGAGCACATCGGCTTTTTTGCTGACGTCGGCCTGGCAGGTAAAAAGCCGGCTGAGCGGGAAGGTGGTTTGCCATTCGGCCTGCATTTGGTCGAGATCGGCCTGCGTGCGGGCGCAAACGCAGACATCGAAGCCGTTTTGGGCAAAAATTTCGGCAATGGCGCGGCCGAGGCCCTTGGTTCCGCCGGTGACGACAATGGTTTTATTCATGTGTAAAAGTTGTTCGGGTTGTAAAATTTGATTTGGACGACCCAAAGTTTTGTAAAAAAGCCAAACCTTTGATGGCCCAAAAATATATCCGACTGCTATGGAAGAATCGCTTGCCCGTTACAATTACGTATATCACTTCGGCCGTTACTTGGGCATGATGCGCCAGGCCATCGGCAGACCTGAAAAATTTTCCATGTACTGGAAGGAAACCATGCGGCAGATGAACGACATAGGTGTCGGGTCATTGATCATTGTCTGCCTGATTTCCATCTTCATCGGCGCTGTGGCTGCTATCCAGTTCGCCTATCAGCTCGATGGCCAGCTGGTACCGATGTATTACATCGGCTACATCGTACGCGACCTCGCGCTGATTGAATTGTCGCCCACCATCACCTGTCTGGTACTCGCCGGCAAGGTCGGTTCCAACATGGCTGCCGAAATCGGCGGTATGCGTCAGAAAGAGCACATCGACGCGATGGAGATCATGGGCGTCAATACGGCGTCTTACCTGATCATGCCCAAGGTAGTGGCTGCCGTGGTAGTCGTACCTCTTCTGGTGACGTTTTCAGCGTTTGTAGCGGTGTTGGGCGGGTATCTCTCGAGCGTTCCCACGGGCCTGATTACCGACGACGACTACATACGCGGTCTGCGATCCTTTTTTGTGCCTTACAACGTATTCATGATGTATGTGAAATCCGGTGTTTTCGCTTACATCCTTACCACGGTATCCTGTTATCAGGGCTATTTTGTCAAAGGCGGCAGCATCGAGCTGGGCCAGGCAAGCACCCGGGCCGTGGTATTTTCCGACATCCTCATCCTGCTGGCTGATTACCTGATCGCCCTGCTCATGACCAGCTGACCAAAACTTACTCCTGCATTTACCATTCATGAACGAACTGAGACAGATCATTGAAAGAGCCTGGAACGAACGTGCCTACCTCCAGGAAGAAAATACCCGCAAGGCGGTGCGCGAGGTCATTGCCTTGCTCGACGCCGGCGAACTGCGCGTGGCCGAACCGCTCGAAGAAACCGGCTGGACCACCCACGAATGGATCAAAAAAGCAGTTTTGATGTATTTCCCTATCCAGGAAATGCAGACGATCGAAGTTGGCCCTTTTGAATTTCACGATAAAATTCCGCTCAAAAACGGCTTTGCCGCCAAAGGCGTGCGCGTGGTGCCGCAAGCGCTGGCGCGCTATGGCTCTTTTATTGAAAAAGGCGCCATTCTGATGCCTTCCTACGTCAATATCGGCGCCTGGGTGGGCAGCGGCACGATGGTAGACACCTGGGCCACCGTCGGGTCCTGTGCCCAGATCGGTCGCAACGTGCACCTGGCCGGCGGCGTGGGGATCGGCGGTGTGCTGGAACCTCCGCAGGCTACGCCGACGATCATCGAAGACGAATGTTTCATCGGCTCGCGCTGTATCGTGGTGGAAGGCGTGCACGTCGAACGCGAGGCCGTGCTGGGCGCCAATGTGGTGCTGACCCAAAGCACGCGCATCATCGACGTGACTGGCCCCGAACCCCTGACGCTGAAAGGTCGCATTCCGGCGCGGTCGGTTGTCATACCGGGCACCTACACCAAACAATTCCCTGCCGGCGAATACCAGGTCGCCTGCGCCCTCATCATTGGAAAACGCCAGGAAAGCACCGATAAAAAAGTGTCGCTCAATGATGCCCTGCGGGAATACCAGGTAGCCGGGTAAGACCGTTATTAGCACTCAACAGCCTGATTATCATGGCAAAAACCATAGACATCACGACGACGCAAAACGTCACCATCGAGTACGAACTGGCCTTGCTGCGCGAACGCATCATCGGCTGGCTCCTCGATGTATTGATCGTGATGATCGCGTGGTTTATCCTTTTTCAAATCTTCCGCACCATCGGAGGGGATGAAATTTTCGAAAACATGGGCTGGATGATGCTGATCGTGCTGCTGCCCTTTCTCCTGTTTTTTTTCTACAACATACTTTTTGAAATCCTCAACGTGGGCCAATCGCCCGGCAAAATGGCCATGGGCACCAAGGTGGTCCGGCTCGATGGCAAAGACCCGGAGTGGAGCGACGTGCTGCTGCGCGCGGTCATGCATCTGGTCGATTCGATTTTTTCCTTTGGTGTGATCGGCGCCATGCTGATCAAAACCACGCCGCGCTCGCAACGGCTGGGCGATATGGCGGCCAATACCACGGTGATCAAAATTCAGGGCTCGCGGTTCAACTTTCGCCTTCAGGACATTCTCAACATCGCCTCCATCGAGAATTATCAACCCGTTTTCCCGCAGGTTCGACGCCTGAGTGAAAAGGACATGATTTTTATCAAAACGGCTATCACGCGTTATCAGCGCTACCCCAACCAGGCCCACGAGGAAGTGATCGAAGACATCGTGTCGCACCTCATGCCTCTGCTCGACATCGAGACCCGTCCGCTCAACCGGCTGGAATTTCTCAAAACCCTCCTGCGCGACTACATCGTGCTGACCCGATAAAAAAAGGTGATTGAACGAAGTCCGTCCAATCACCTTTATTTCCCTTAACGTATTGATTTACATGTGAATTGCGCGGTTGCCGGTAGCAGCCAGCGCAGCTTCCTTGAAGGCCTCGGCATAGGTCGGGTGCGCATGGCTCATCCGCGTGGCATCTTCTGCTGACGCACGGAATTCCATGAGCGCGACGGCTTCTGCGATCAAATCGGCTGCGCGGGCGCCCACGAGGTGAACGCCGAGAATTTCGTCGGTTTCAGCATGAGCCAGCACTTTCGCCATGCCGTCGAGGTCCATGCTGGCGCGGGCGCGGCCGAGTGCGCGGAACGGAAATTTGCCGGATTTGTACGGCGTACCCGCTTCCTTGAGTTGATCTTCGGTGTAGCCGACGGATGCCACTTCGGGCCAGGTGTACACCACCCCGGGGATGAGGTGGTAGTGAATGTGCGGTTTTTGACCGACAATGGTTTCAGCCACGAAAACACCTTCCTCTTCGGCTTTGTGGGCCAGCATGGCGCCGCGCACCACATCGCCGATGGCATAAACGCCGGAGACCGAAGTCTCAAGGTGCTCGTTGACGGGAATTCGGCCTTTTTCATCGAGTGTAATGCCAATGTTTTCCAGCCCCAGATTGTCGGTGTAGGGTCGGCGGCCGATTGCGACGAGGCAATAATCCACGTCGAGGTTCAGCACTTTGGATTCGTCGTCGCGGCTTTGAGCCGTCACTTTTACGCCGTTTTTACCTGCTTTTACCGAGGTAACGGCGTGGCGAAGGTGAAACTGGAAGCCCAGCCCTTTCAGGGATTTTTGGAGTTCGCGGCTGCAGTCGGCATCCATGCCGGGCAGAATGCGGTCGAGGTATTCGACGACCGTCACTTGAGTGCCGAGGCGCGCATACACACTGCCCAGTTCGAGGCCGATGACCCCGCCGCCGATGACCAGCAGAGAGCCGGGAATCTTGTCGAGGTTGAGCGCTTCGGTGCTGGTAATGACGCGTTTTTTGTCGTAGTTGAAATTGGCGGGCACGATGGGTTTCGAGCCGGTAGCGATGATCGTGCGATCTGTTTCAAGATCGACACTGGTTCCATCCGCTTGCATCACACGGATCAGGTTTTTGCCGACAAAAGAACCGTGGCCGTGAAAGACCTCGATTTTGTTCTTTTTCATCAAAAACTCCACCCCTTTGTTGTTTTCCAGTACAACCCCGTTTTTGCGTTGTACCATCTGGGTCCAGTTGATTTTGAGGCCGCTTACTTCGATACCGTGCGTTTTGAAGCGCTCGTGGGCATTGTGGTAGTGTTCGGAGGAATCGAGCAGGGCTTTGGACGGAATGCAGCCTACGTTGAGGCAGGTGCCGCCCAGATTGGGGTAGCGTTCGATGATGGCCGTGCGCAGGCCGAGCTGGGCGCAGCGAATAGCGGCGACATAGCCGCCGGGGCCGGAGCCAATGACGATAACGTCGTATTTCATATCAAATCAGTTCAATCTTTTTTGTTCGGGCCTTTGCCTTTGAAGCGGCGTTTGTCGCGCCGGCGGTTGTTGTCGCGATTTTTGTTGTCGCCTTGTTCCGTCGATTGCGGGAGTTGGGGCTCGGCATCCTTCGGTTGTTGCGGACGCGGTTCCTGCGGACGGGTGTCGGGCCGGTTTTCCTGACGGTTGTTGTTTTGACGATTGTCAGGGCGGTTGTCTTGGCGATTCTCCTGACGATTGTCGGGACGATTCTCTTGACGATTTTCCGGGCGATTTTCCTGACGATTTTCAGGAGGACGTTGTTGGCGTTGCTCGTTGCGGCGTTGATCCGGCTTGTTTTCCGGCGGACGGTTGCCACCGCCACCTTTTCCTTGGGGTGGTTTTTGTTGCTGGCGCTGGTCGTTTGAAGGCCGGTTGCTCCCTTTGTCTCTGGGTCGTTGCGGGCCTCCGCCGGAGCGCTGATTGCCGGTTGCCTGACGGTCTTCTTTTTCCACGGCGGCGGCGACACTTTGACCAGCCCGTGCGCTTTTCTTCTTCTTTTTCTTCTTTTTGCGTTTTTCAACGGGCAACTGGATCACATTGTCCACGCTTTCGAAATCGGGCTCGTCGTCCTCGACTTCGTCGGGCGGAGGCGCCATAGCCAGAATGTCTTCCAGGCTGCCGGGCATTTCGCCGCGTTTGATCATGTCCAACGCATCCCAGACCTGATCGACGTGCAGGATAAACAGCTTGCCGCGATTTTCGGCATAGGTGTAGTACATCAGCCGCTTGAACACGTCGGTTTTGATCAAAATAGCCAGGCCGGCGGCGGTGCGCATTTTTTCAGCGCGGTCGGGGAAATCCTCCAGCGCGTCGATATAGGTATCCAGCTCGTAGTTGAGGCAGCATTTGAGGCGGCCGCACATGCCGGATAGTTTGGTCTGATTGATCGCCAGATTTTGGTAACGGGCTGCCGCGGTATTCACGCTTTTAAACTCGGATAGCCAGGTGGAGCAGCAGAGTTCGCGGCCGCAATTGCCCAGGCCGCCGATGCGCGCCGACTCCTGACGGGCGCCGATCTGCCGCATTTCAATTTTCACCTTGAACTCCCGCGCGTAGTGACGGATCAGCTCACGGAAATCGACGCGGCCGTCGGCCGTGTAGTAAAAAGTGCATTTACGGCCATCGCCCTGAAATTCCACGTCGCCCACTTTCATGTTCAGGTCGAGGGTGCGGGCAATGGCGCGGGCGCGGATCATGACGTCGCGTTCCTGCTGGCGCACTTCGTCGAGGCGTTCGAGGTCGCGTTCGTGGGCTTTGCGCACCACCTGCTGGAGGCGGGCGTCGGGACGAATGCGCTTGCGTTTCATTTGAAGGCGCACCAGCTCGCCGGAGAGTGAAATTTTACCTACGTCAAAGCCGCCGGTGGCCGACTCGACCACTACCCAGTCGCCGGTTATGGTGCGGGTAAAAGAAGGATTTTTAAAAAATTCCTTGCGCGAGCCGTTTTTAAAGCTCACTTCGACGATATCGAAAGGCCGTGCATCTGTGATGCCGGCCGCGGTAATCCAATCGTAGGTATTATGCCGGTTGCAGCCGCCGGAAGCGCAACCGCCGTTGGTTCGGCAGCCCGCGACGGCGTCTTTTCCGGTAGAACAGGAACAGCCTATGCAGCCCATGTGATGGAGTTTCGGTGAAGGGAGATATTGTTTTTGCGCCACAAAGGTCACAAAAGCGCGGTGGAAAGTGCCCGCTTTGCGCACAGATGTTGTGATTTTTTTACCGGAGGGCTTTCTCCTCGGCGAAAAAAAGGCAAAAACCGCTTAAAAAGCCGCGATTAAAAAGCGATCAGCGCGATGCCAACGAATAACCAGATGACGGCGGTGCGCAAAAAATAACGGCCGATCTCGGGCCGAAACAATCGTAAAACGCCACCGATCAGCAAATTAGGCAGGGCCATGGCAAGAAAAATTGCGCCATACTCTGCGCCGTCGAGTCGGCCGTCGTTGAACTGCAAGGCGACGAAGTACGCGCCGATGCCGACCAGAATATTGAGCAAAAAAATACCGCCAAGGCGGCTGAGTTGTTGTGTGTTCATGTTGTCGATTTCATGATCCTGTGAATACGGATCGCTGTATCCAGGACAAGAATTTTGGGGTTGGCGTTGCGTTCGATGAAATAAATATTGTCGTTGAACAACTCGGAGAGTTGCATGAGTTTGTCCAGGTTGAGCACTTTGGCGATGTTTTGGGCCGAGACCAGTTCTTCTTCAGGAAGTCGGAGCGGGGTTTGGCTGCCGGCCATGATGGGCATCAGTTCGCGGAAAAAATGAAGCCCGTACTGCAAAAACTGTTTCTGGTTCTCTCGTCCAAGGCGGGCAAACTCGTCGGTCCAGCGCAGCAACTCGGGACCGCTGCCGCGCCAGCATTTGCGAAGCCAGTCGAGCAAAAGCCGTGCGTCGTCGTTGGCCGGATTGTCGGCAAGGATAAGCGCCTGCCCGAAATCGCCGTCGGACAAAAGGACAATCTGCTGCGCCCGGGCGCCCTCGATGCCGCGCCACTGGCGCAGGCCCTGCAGGATATTTTCGTCGGTCAGGGTATCTGTTTTGACCAACTGGCAGCGGCTGAGAATGGTATTGAGAATAAGGTCCTGATTTTCAGCGCACAGCAAAAAAATGGTCTGCTCCGGCGGTTCTTCGATCAGTTTGAGCAGTCGGTTGCCCTCCTTTCCGAGGTATTCGGGCAGCCACATCAGCAGGATTTTGTAACGCCCTTCGAAGGCTTTCAGGCTGAGTTTTTTGATAATGGCATTGCATTCCTCCTTGTTGATATTGCCCTGTTTGTTTTCGGCGCCGATGCGCTGCAGCCAGCCGTTGGCATCAAAATAGGGGTTTTCAGCCAGGGCTGCCCGCCAGGGTTTTATAAAATCCGTGCTGACAGCATTGGTGCCGATGGTCGGGTAGGAGAAATGAATATCGGGGTGCGCAAACTGCGCCGCCTTCCGGCAAGCGCCGCATTGCCCGCAGGAATCGCCGTGGACCGGCTGCTCGCATTGCAACAACTGCGCGAAAGCCGTGGCCAGCGCCAGATTGCCGCTCCCCGTGGCGCCAAGAAATAACAACGCGTGCGGCACCCGCCCCCCGGCGTGCAATTGCGCGAGGAAAGCCTTCGTTCGCTGCTGACCAATTACTGAAGAAAATTGCATGAGAAAGAGATGGAGCAGGCGATTGAACGATCTGGTCCGGTAACATCTTATGTTTGACACACTTTTCAGAACATTACCGGATTTTACGATCGAAGGCAAAACCTTTTTTCCGACACAAAGTTATTGAAGTACCTTCCAATCGTTCCATTCCACAACCACTCAATCGTGAAAGTTGCTGTTATTCGTCGTGCCCATTTCAATGCTGCCCACCGCCTGAACAACCCGGCCTGGCCGGAGGAAAAAAACCGGGAAGTGTTCGGTTTGTGCAATTTACCCAACTACCACGGGCACAACTATGAACTGGAAGTCAGGGTAGCGGGAGAAGTGGATGCCGAGACGGGCATGGTGGTCGATCTGGGCTGGCTGGCCGACCTGATTCGCGATCAGATTGAGCACCGTTTTGACCATAAAAACCTGAACATCGACACACAGGAGTTCAAAAACCTCAATCCGACGGCTGAAAATATCGCTATCGTCATCTGGAAAATTCTGCGTGCAGAACTACCCGCTCACCTCGATTTGCACGTCCGGCTGTTCGAAACGCCCCGCAATTTTGTCGAATTCCCGGCCTGAGCCGCAGGCAGCAAAATGTCTGCGATTGGCAAGCTTTGGAATATTCCGCCCTGCTAAGCCATCTTAGCTGCGCTTCCCGGCCTAATTTTGTTCGTAGTGCCGGAAAGTCTTGTTCTCCCCCCGGTTGCTTACATCAACATACCATGACAAAACGGCTGGTTTTTGCCTTATTTCTGGCGTTTTCCTTTCGCCTGGCAGCTCAATTGCCCGACGGCGCCATTGCGCCCGACTTCATGGCGCAGGACATCAACGGCCAGAGCTGGCACCTCTACGACCTGCTGGCCGACGACAAAATCGTCGTGCTCGAAATTTCAGCCACCTGGTGCCCTCCCTGCTGGACCTACCACAACGGACATGCCCTGCAAAACCTCTACGCCGCCCATGGCCCTGCCGGCGACGACCGGCTGCGGGTATTCTTTATCGAAGGCGACCCCAATACCGAGGTCAATTGCCTCTACGGCCAGGCCGGATGCAGCGAATACACCCCGGGCAACTGGGTGGCAGGCACCGATTTCCCCTTTATTGATAATGCCAGCATCGCCGATGCTTTTCAAATCAGCTACTACCCCACCATTTTTATCATTTGCCCGAATAAAAAAACCTACGAGGTCAACCAGCTGAACGCCGACGAACTTTGGGAAAAAGCCCAGACCTGCCCGGTCGCTTTCGGCAACAACAACGCGGGCCTTTATGACTACACGACAGGCTCCAACCTGCACGAAATTTGTGACCACCTGAATCTTGCCCCCTCTTTTTCATTGATCAATCTGGGCAACAATGCGCTCACCGATGCGGCTATTCAGCTGCGCTGGAACAACAGCGTGATCCAGACACTGCAATGGAATGGCAACCTGCCGGTTTACGGCGAAGCAACCCTCGTGTTCGACAATCTCGTGCTCGATCAGCCGGGTACGCTGACCGCCAGCCTGCAATCCATCAATGCGCTTTCGATCGATGAAGATTCGACCAACAACCAGCACATCGATATTTTTATCAACGCACAAGAGTTTGATGATCAGCAGATTTTGTTAAAAATAAAAACGGACCAATACGGCAACGAAACCTATTGGGCGCTGCGCAACGAGCAGGGCATCATCATCGATCAGGGCGGCAACACCGCGGTTGGACCCGATGGTGGAGGCGCTTTTCCGGGAAGTCCGCCCAACGGGCCCGGCACGTACAGCAGCAACACGGTCATCAACGAAATCCTCAACCTTCCTGCCCCGGGCTGCTATTCACTCCAGTTTGTCGACGCGTATGGCGACGGGATGTGCTGCAATTATGGCAACGGCTACTACAAACTCTACAACTACGACGCTCCCGGCCAATTGATAATGAGTGGCGGCGTGTTTGAAAAGGACGACTACCGCGCCTTCGGCAGTATGTTGTCGTCGGTGGGAACGGATGAAAATACGCTCCCGACTACCGAAATCAAGGTTTTCCCCAATCCTGTTGTGGATCAGGTCGTTGTGCAAATCACGACTGCGGGATCGGCCCGCATGGTTTCGGGAATCGTGTTCAACAGTCTCGGGCAACGCGTCGCGGTACTTCCCGAGCAGGCATTTTCAGCCGGGGAAGCGCGTTGGGCGCTCGATGCAAGCCGCTGGGCGCCAGGGTTGTACGCCTTCCGCCTGAGTTGCGAGGGCCGGGTATTCGCCGGCACATTTATCAAGGATTGATATCTTCGATCAGACTTTTACCGGTCATTTCTGCCGGCTGCGGGATGCCGAGCAAATCGAGCAGTGTGGGCGCCACGTCGGCCAGGCGGCCGTTGCGCAAACGCACGGTGTCGCCCAGTTTTTTACTGACCAGCACGCAAGGCACGGGGTTTTTGGTGTGCGCCGTGTTGGGCGTCCCGTCCTCGTTGATCATGTAATCGGAGTTGCCGTGATCGGCAATCAGAATGCACGCATAATTGTGAGCAAGCGCTCTCGGAATGATCTGGCTCAGGCACTGATCTACCGCCTCGGCCGCCTTCATGGCCGCTTCAAAAACACCCGTGTGTCCCACCATGTCGGTATTGGCAAAATTGAGGCAAATAAAGTCGGGCGTATTGTCCTGAATGTCGTTCATGATCGCCTCGGTGATCCCGTAGGCGCTCATTTCGGGTTGTAAATCGTAGGTCGCCACCTTGGGCGAAGGAATCAGCAGGCGGCGCTCTCCGTCGAACATCTGTTCACGCCCCCCGGAAAAGAAGAACGTGACGTGCGGGTATTTTTCCGTTTCGGCAATGCGAACCTGGGTCCTGCCGGCACGTGCGACCACCTCTCCGATGGTCATAGCTACGTCGTCTTTTTCATAAATCACCCCGACATTTTTAAAACTGTCGCTGTACCGCGCCATGGTGACGTAGTACAAAGGCAGGGTGTGCATCCCGAAATCAGGCATGTCCTCCTGGGTCAACACCTGGGTCAGTTGGCGAAGCCGGTCGGTGCGGAAATTGAAACAAATGACCACGTCGTCGGGCTGAATGACCGCAGTGGGATGCCCGTCGCGGCTGACCACCATCGGTTGCAAAAACTCATCGGTGACGCCTTCGGCATACGATTGGCGAATCGCGGCCGGAATATCGGACACCATTTTACCCTGGCCGTTTACCAGCAGGTCGTAGGCGAGTTTTACCCGCTCCCAGCGCTTGTCGCGGTCCATGGCATAATACCGGCCGATCACCGAGGCCACGGCCACCGGCTTGCCGGCCAGGTGTGCGAGCAAATCTTCCATAAAACCTGCCCCGCTTTTGGGATCGCAATCGCGGCCGTCGGTAAAAGCGTGGATAAAAGTTTGCGTACACCCGCGTTCTACGGCAATGTCGCAAAGCGCTTTCAGGTGCTCGATGTGCGAGTGGACGCCGCCGTCGGATACCAGTCCAAGAAAATGCACGGCTTTGCCTTGCTCGCGGGCATGATCGAGGGCGGCAAGCAAGACCGCGTTCTGATGCAGCGCCCGGTCGCGAATATCCCGATTGATCCGCGCCAGTTCCTGCCACACGATGCGCCCGGCCCCGATGTTGAGGTGACCGACTTCCGAGTTACCCATTTGTCCTTCGGGGAGCCCGACTTCTTCACCAAACGTAACCAGCGTGCTGTGCGGGTAAAGTTGCATCAGACTGTCCATAAAAGGAGTGTTGGCCTGGCGAATGGCGTCGGCTTTCGGGACCTGTCCGAGGCCCCAACCGTCGAGAATAAGCAGAAATGCGCGGTCGTGCGTATGCATTGTATATATGTGCTGGGAAATAAAAAATGCCAATGTGCAAATGATTGACGGTGCAAAGAAACGGCATGCAGACTGTAAAGCCATGCCTTGCGCTTCCTAACCGCAATACATTGACACATTGGCAAATTAACGCCGGATTTATTTCGGCTTACTTGCGGCCGCCTTTGAGCTCGGCTTGCAGTTTTGCCAGCTCGGCAGTCTTGCCGTCGCGGGCAAGTGCAGCCTGCTTGGGCCAGGTAGCCGGATCGTGCATCTGGAATTTTTTACCGGCGGCTTCGAGGATGGCCGAGATTGCAGCGGGTTTGGCGGCAGCCAGGTTGGCGAAGCTGACGATGCCGGCTTTCACCAGCAGTTCGGCGATTTTCGGACCGATACCTTCGATGAGGGTCAGGTCGTCAGCCTTGGCAGCTTGTTTGGGTGCAGCCTTGGGAGCAGCGGCTTTGGGCGCCGGGGCAGCTTTGACGGCAGCGGCTTTGGCGGGCTTCTCAGCGTCGGAAGTGGATTTTTTAGCGGTAGCCGGCGCTTTTTTAGCGGCGGTAGCGGCTTTGGCAGGTTTCACGTCGAGCGTGTCGTTGAGGAGGTATTGCTCTTCCACGACCTTGCCGTCTTTCCATACGCGGCGGATCACTTCGCTAAATACAAGCGGCTGGCCCTGGCGGTTGGTGAAGTCGAACACGAATTGCGAACGGGTTTCTGCGCCATCCACGAGATTGGCCAGGCGTTCGATGCGGTTGACGGAGGCAATGTTGGAGAAGAACCAGCGCAGTGCTTCGGCTTTTTGAGCCTTGGATTTGGTGGCATCCTGCGGGTGGCTGAACGTGATGCAGTTGTCGGCGAAGAATTCGTCGAAAGCGCCGATAATATCGCCGGCGAGAACGCGCGCATCAAGCGCTTCAAGTTGTTGTTGCAGTTTCATAATTGTCAAGTCCGGTTTTTAGCGAACAAATTTTTGCAATGCAAAGGTACGATCGACGCAAAACCAAATTATAATCTGAAACAACCTTTCTTGTTAAGAAATTTTAAAATTAAATTTTACCAAAACCCTGACAAGCCTTGCTTCAAAAATCAATTGCGGAAAAAGCGCCGATTTTGACACTCTTTCCGCAATTGAATAAAATTAAATTTTACAAATAACCTTCTTTCAGAATCAACGTCTGTTATTGCTTCCGAACTGCAAGCCGACGGTCAGTCCGACCCGGGCGATAAAAGACACCCGGTCGTCCTTCCGATTTTCAAGAAAAGGGCTTTCGTAGAGGAAATCATCGTTGCTGGCAAAGGTTTCATTGCCCCGATCGAAGCTGTTAAAGGCGGCGCCGAGGCTGAAATACAGATCGGCCGCGAACATTTTGCCATAGCTGTGCGCCCCGAAATTGACCATGAGAATATAGCTTTTTTGGACGGGCTCGAAGTTCTGGGTTCCCTGGTAGGTATTGGTCGCATGGTCGAATACAGCCGAGCTGATCTCGTCGAACTTTCGGTAATTGTAGCCCATGAGCACCCCTGTATAAGGCCGGAAACCGCGTCGGCTGTCTTTGGCGATCCCATTAATGGCCAGGTGGGCATAGTAGCCGTCCCAGTAGATTTTTTGAACATCATAACCATCCACGCCTGCAAAACGGAGGTCCCACAGCCGGTCGCGGTTGTTGCTGGCCGCTAGGTAAGACGCCTCGATGTACACCTTGCGCGTCTGAATACCGAGCACGCCGCCCCAGTCTTTCCGAAACAAGGGAAGGACGTAGCCGCCGACGTACAGACCGAAATCGCGTTGAGCGCGCGCCTGCTCCCTGTGCTGGCGGCGCGTGCAGGCCGATGACTTCGAACGGTATTCGTCGGCGCGTTTTTTCTCCCCGATCAGATCGAACTGATCGGCCAGTTTTGCCAGTCCGGCGCAATCGTCCGAGGCCGTCATGCTACTAAGCCGGTCGGCCGCCAGAAGACCCAGTTGACGGTCTTTGGCGGTGGCCGCGTCTCTGAGCGCCTGCTCGAGAAACTCGCGGTCGCGGTAGCCGGCTTTTATCGCTTTTGCCGCGAAATTCCGGTATTGATCCCCTTTGCTTTCGGCGCGCATGACATTGGCCACACGAGCATAGGGTTCGCCGGAAGCCTGCAACTCGGGGTGCTGGGTCAGGATGTTATCAACCGTGGTGGGCGCCAGATCGAGCACGCGGTTCAGATCTCCCGACGACTGCCGTTCGTCCGCGTCCAGCGCATGGTAGCTTTCAAGAGCCGTGACGGCCGCGTCGAGCGAAACACGGTCGTATTCCCGGCGCTCGTTTTTCATCTGAACGATCCAGTAATTGTTGATTGCCCGGAGGTAATCGGACAGAAAACTGGTATTCCCGTTGGCTTTTCCGGCGTAAGCCAGCGCATTGTCGTAGTCTTTTTGGGTGAAATAGAATTCCGTCATACTGACGAAGTATTCGCCCTGGGTGGGCGCGAAATTCTCCCATTTCACAACGTAGTTGCGCCCTTCGTAAGCGTAACGGAGCGGAAAACGGGCGCTGTTAAAAGTGTTCATGTCGCCATCGATGGTCCGAAGCAGGTCGAAAGCCTCCGTCCGGCGGCCTTTCATCCCCAGAATAAATCCTTTCTCATACAGGTAGTTCATCCGAAAATAGCGGGCCACATCGACGATATCTCCGCTTTCTTTTTTGATGATAGGATCGAGCAGCGCCAGCCCTTCGTCCACGCTTTTACCGATATTGGCAATGTCGGCATCCGTCACGGTAGCCGGCTTGAGTGCATCGGCGTAATCGCGCATGGCATTGTATTTCCGGACGGCCGATTCCAGGTCGCGTTCTGCTTTGGTCTGGGCAAAAATTGTCGTGACACTGACGAGCAGCAGTGCGACAAGCAAGAGTTTTTTCATAATCGAATGATTGAAGTATGGGTCAGTAACGGCGGCAAAAATATTCGCCAGCGGTCAACCAAAAAACAATGAAGGCGCCGGTTCTTCACCGGCGCCTCACTCGACAGGTTGTATTGGTCCGTTGGGGAACAATTACTTGATATCCTCACTTTTTTTACCTGCGGACTTCACCATAAGGAACAGGATGAAGCCGATGGTAGCAAAGCTGATAACCGAGTTGATAAACTTGCCCAGCATGATGCCGCCGACGATTTTGGACGGGTCGGCCGGATCGGCTTTGCCGCCGATCACAATGCTCGAGAAGTCGGGATTGCCGCCGATCATGCCAATGATCGGGGTGATCACGTCGGTAACCATGGAATCGACGATTTTCTGAAAAGCGCCGCCAATGATCACCGCCACGGCCAGTGCAAGCACATCGCCGCGAAGCAAAAAGGCTTTAAATTCTTTCCACATAAGATTGATATTTTGTTTTGTAATGCCGGCCAAGGTAAAAATTTACACTATTCTTCCCAAAATAAGGCAGCCGCAATGCCGTCGGCCAGAAACTTCCCTTCCGCACTCAACGTAAAAACATCGCCGCTCCTGAGCATGGCACCCGACTCGACAAACCGCTGTGCATTTTTTTCAAAATAGGCGACAAAGCCGGGCCCCAATGTGTTCAACTGAGCCAGATCGAGCCCCCAAATGGTGCGCAGGCCGGTCATGACCAATTCGTTGTATCGTTGTTCGGGGCTTAATATTTCTCGTTCAAATGGAATACCTCCCGCCTCGATTGCCTTGATATACAAGGCGTTATTGGCAATATTCCATTGCCTCGAAGCCCCGTCGAACGAATGCGCCGAAGGGCCGATGCCGAGGTAGGGCGCTCCGAGCCAGTAACTGCTGTTGTGGCGCGAATAATAGCCGGGACGGGCAAAATTGGAGGTTTCATAATGTTCGTAGCCCGCCAAACTGCTTTTTTCGAGCAGGTAGTCGAACTGCCGGGCTGCTTTTTCTTCGTCCACCGCCGGCGCCTTGCCCTTGGCCACAAAATGCCCGAGGGCTGTCCCTTCCTCCACCGTCAGGCAATAGCAGGACAGGTGCGGGACATCGTGGTCGAATGCAATGCGCAGATTTTCAGCCCATTGTTCGTCGGAAGTGGTAGGCGCCCCGTAGATCAGGTCGATGGTCAGGTTGTCAAAACCGACGGCGCGGGCATCATTCAGGCAATCGAGCGCGTGACGTGCCGAATGCGCGCGGTTCATCCATTCGAGGTCGGTATCGCTGAACGACTGAATGCCGATGCTCAAACGGTTGACGGGCGTATGGCGGCGCAGGTCGGCGAGGTATTCGGGAGCGAGATCGTCTGGATTTGCTTCCAGCGTGATCTCTGCGCCCGCAGCGATGCCGTACAGATCAGTGATTTTTGTAAAAATGCGTTCCAGGTCTTTTACAGGCAACTGGGAAGGCGTGCCGCCGCCGAGATACACCGTCTGCAATTCGCCGGCAGGCAGGTAGCCGCGCTGCATGTCCAGTTCGGTTAGCAAAGCTGCCACCATGGCATCTTTCAGCCGCAGGGACGTGGAAAAGTGAAAGTTGCAGTAGTGGCAAGCCTTTTTGCAAAAAGGTATGTGAAGGTAGAGATGCACGTCGGGCTGCATGCGGCCGCGGGCGCCGGCCTGTTTTGAAATCGTAATGTCTTAAAAGGCTATCGATCAGGCGCTTAAATTCTGGAAATCAGTTGTTTGAACTGGGGTTCCAGCAAACGAAAGCCCGTTTCATCGATGGGCAGGTTGCCGTACCATACGCGCTCGAAAGTCGAGGTTGCTGCGCGGAACGAGTCCGACAAAGGATGCTTGCGCATCTCGATCAGGTAATCGCGATTGGTTTTTTCCCTGGACCACCGTATGGCGTTTTTGAGCGATAAATCCTTGATAATCTGCAAATAATACAGCCGGATCGCCAGCGCGTAATTTCGATTCGACAGCGCCGAGCGCAGAAAGCGATCGAGGTCGGTCTCGTGTATGTAATCCTCCAGGTTATCGAGCGTGATCTCCACGCCATCGCGGGCCAGGGCCCGGTTGCGGGGCTGTTGCAGCATTTTGTACACCCCGAATGCAATAGCCAGTACAGCCAGAATGATGGCAATGACCTGAAATACATTGCCCCAGAGTTCGGTGTTCAGGGTCCAGTCCAGCCCCGAAGGCGAACCGACTTTAGGGAGTTTGTTTTCCTGGGGTTTGGGCTCCTTGAAATGATCGTCGCTATAATCCAGCGAGCCGGACGCATCGCGCCATTGTTGTTCGCTGACGGGTCTTGCATCCACTGTTTCTGCCACTGGCGGCGCAGCGCTTTCGGACTGCGCCCGAAGCGTTTGCATAAACAACAGTGAAACAATGATATATAACAATCGCATGTTCTTCTGATTTGAATTTCAGCATTATTCCCTGGACAATCCCCTGATCTGTCGGACCGTACCAATACGATCGATGTCTTCGCGCAACTGCGCGGCATCACTGATTTCCCGGCCGGAAAAATATTGCAAGGCGCCGCCCAGCAACAAGGCCAGCAGCATGAAATAAGTCACCACCCCGGCAGAAACCGCCGTTGCGATTACCGTAAAATTGCGCATGTTGCTGCCTCCCGAAGGCACCAGCCAACTGAAGAAATTGAGCACCATATCCCAGATTTCGGAGTCGAGAAACCAGTACAACAGCACGCCAAGGCTGCTGACCAGAAAACCCAGCAAAATGGCTTCGCCCCATCGGATCAAGGAGAAGGTGCGCCCCAGTGCCCGCAGCGGGTTCGGAGATTCAAAAGAAATAATGGCGCTCCACAGCGCAAAGAAGGGATAGGCAAACCAGATCAGCAGCCAGGTCAGCATGTTCGCATCGATTCGGAACACCCACAGGAAAAACGGCATGGGCGCCAGCAAAGCCAGTGCCGACCACCAGGGGTTTATCGTCGCATATTCGGATTGCATCTCGGCGGGCATTTCCTGCCGCACAGCGCGGAACGCCGCCATTGCAATCAACACACAGATGACAACCTGGGCAAAAAACAGCCAGGGCATTTTTTCTGTACCCATCATTTCGTCGACGCCCTCGAGTACGCCGAGCATGTCGCCCGAAAAACTGAAGGTCTCGGCCGGAATATCTGGCGAGAAGAAGAAGGCCGGCAAAAGAAACAAAGCCGTGGCGCCAAACAAGCCGAACAAGGTCGTTCGAGGGTGCCGGCTCAAAATCGTAAACGTGTCGGCCAGTATTTCCCCCGCATTTTTGATTGCGCTGAATTTTATGGCGTCGGGACGATCCGGCGGCAGTTCCTTGCTTTGTTCTCCGGTTGCAAAAGCGCCAGTGCGGGCTTTATGCCAGGGCAGCCACACGAAGTACCACACCACGAAAAATAGCGAGCACAGGATAAAAAGCCCGCGAATGACGTTGGGGGTGTGGGTATAACGGGTCAAAAAACCTTCAAAAAAAGCGGCCAGGATAAACACGGGAATCAACCCGATGAAAATTTTCAATCCCCTGCGCATCGACAATTGGAAGGCCTGTGCCCGCCGGTAAGTCCCCGGAAACAAAAGCCCCGAGCCGGCCACCAACCCCGCCGCACCGGCGATGATTATGGCGCTTATTTCCAGCGTTCCGTGTATCCAAATGGTGAGAAATGACTCCCAAAACAAGCCTTTTTCAATAAAAAAATACTGAAACGCGCCCACCATTATACCATTATACAACAACATAAAAATCGTCCCAATGGATGCCAGCACGCCGAAAATAGCCACTCGCAACGCCACGAACAGGTTGTTGGCTGCAATACCAATACTCATTCCCAGCGGCGCATTTTCCTTGTACACGGCCATCGGGTCGTTGTTCTGGATATTCGTCAGCGTCATTTCTACGTAGTCATCGCCGAGAATGATTCGCGCAAAATCAGGATTCAACATACTCGACACCACACCGATCGTAAACGCCAGCACAAAAATGCTGAACGCCAGCAGCAAGGCCATCCGCGACTCCCACATCACCCGGGGCAGGTCGTCCGTCCAAAACCGGCGAAAACGACTGGCCGGGAAGCGTTTGCCGCGATAAACATTGTGAAAAACCCGCTGCGCCAGACTGTTCAAATACATGCGCACGGAACGGTTGGGGTAAAACGTACGGGCATACGACAGATCGTCGGTGATCTGGATAAACAGGTCGTTGAGCCGTTCGGGATCGCGCTGGTTGTCGCGCAACAGGGTCTCGAACTCGGCCCATTTGTCCTTGTTCTGCTCGATGAATTTGGTTTCTTTCATTCTTCGGTGCGCATTGGTGCGTTGGGGAAAAGCAAAAATACACGAATTATTATCAGAACACCGCCCTAACCTGCGCCCGGCCCACATGCACCAGCCGGCCAAATTCACCGGTCTTTCGCCCCTCATAACTCAGGTTGAGTTGCAGCGATTTTGACAATTGTCGATCAAACGTCAGGCTCCACAAATAATTGCGGCCGTTTTGCAAGCCTTCCAGCATGGCGTAAGCCACCGGCGTGTTGGCTTCGCCGGTGTAACGCACGTCCGCGTAGGTGCCTTTCAGGCGCATCGAAGTGGAGGGCCGGAAACCTGCGCTGTTCGGCTTGCCCGCCGGATTCCAGGTCAACTCCAGATTCCAGTCGGTCTGCCGGGCCTCTTCTGCCGAAGGCAATTGATTCACTGTGTTTTGCCCCGAAAAAAGTACCGACAAGCGGAAGGAACGCGCGGGTTGCCAGTTCAGTTTGGGGCCCGCCTGCCAGCCGTTTAGTTGATAATCACGGCTGTCAAATACCTGATTGTCAGCGTTTTTTCGATTAAGTGCGGCGTCCAGTTCTGCACTCCAGCGGGCGCCCAAGCCCAGACGCGCATGTGCCGACCAGTCTGCAATCTGCCGGCTTTCAAAACCGGTAGTGAGCGCCACCCGGCTCCTGCTGTCGCCCTGACTGATTGAAATTTCCCAGGCCGGGTCGGCGCGGTTGATAAAAAAAACATTGCGCACGCTCGAACTGACCGTCACCAACGCGGTGTCGGCTACCGCCAGATCAAAAGGATTCCAGGGAGAAATGCCCGCGGCATCGGCATACACCCGACGGTTGATTTGCAGCGTGCTTTGGGTCGACATGAGCCGGGCGGCGCGCTTCCAGCCTTTTTTCGACCTTGCCCACAGCACACGGGGTTCGAGCCGCAGGTTTTGGTTAAAAACCACGTTGTTCGTCCGGATGTAATCAGTAGTTGCGACCGCGACGCGAACGTAAGTGGCCTGGTCCTGAAACACCGCTATTTCCATCTCGTCTACCTGCAAAATACTGTCGCGGTTGCGATCCACCCAGGTGTACTGGCCCTCCCCGGGATTGACTTTTACATAACTGAATTCCAGTTTTGGACTCTGTCCGGAGCCAATTTCATAGCCCGTTGTGAGGCTGACCGCGTTTTTCCAGCCCGAAAAAGTGTAGTCGATCCGCCCCAGGTAGGTGTTTTGACCGTCTTCGCTGGTCAGTTCGGGGTCGATGATGCGCAGTTGGCGCCAACTCAGGTTCCAGACCAGCTGGTGGCTCGTCGGGTGCGGCAGGATGCTTGCCGGTCGCCATCGGCCGTTGATATTGACCTCGTCGGCTGCTGTGTTTTGGCGAAAAAAAGCGGGCAAAGGCGCGTAATCGGAGCGATGCGTAAAACTGCCTCCGACCTGAAAAGCGCGCTGTTCGTCGGGCATTTGGACATAAAAACGCGCCAGGTCGTACCAGAATCCGGCACGGCTCAAGGTGTCGGCAGAGGGGTCGCGGCGCTCGTTTTTTTCACGTTCGCCATACAAGCCGATTTTGAGCAGCGGACTGCTGTGTGTGCTGTCTTTTTGAGAAAAAAAGGTTTTGGACAGTTCAAATTTCGGGCGCGAAAAACGGGTTCTTTCCAGCGTCGCATCACTTTGTAAATCATTCCATTCGGCAATAAAATCAAAACCAGCGTGCCCCATTCGGACCTGCGCGAAGTGCCGCCGCCCTTTGTACAAACTTGCCCGGTCAAAAGCCCCGAATTCATAACGGCCGCTCCCCCACCCTTTTTTTTCAACCCAAAGCTCCCCGCGCGAAAGTTGCTCGGTCGCCCTGAGGGTGTTGGAACCGAGGTTCCAGTCGCGCACAAACTCGGCCGGGCGATAAGGATTCAGCGGCACGAAAGTCTGCCCTGCATACTCATATTGCCCTTTCAAACGCGCCTGCCAACCCTGCCTGGCCGAAGGAAAAACCTGTTGCTGCGCCTGGATAAATACCGCACCGCCGGCATCATCACGGCTGTCGAGCGGCGAGAAGCGGTTCAGGTCGTAGCGACTCAGCGCGGCTTCGGCATTCATGCGGGTGCTGCGCGACCAACGGTAATCCGCGCCCACACTATACAACTGACGCGACTCCGGGGCAATCAATTTGACCACCGGCTCAAAATTCCCTCGCGGCTGACAAGTCACTGGGTCGGGCGCTACCCATCGGTACACCCTGCCGTTGGCGGCGGTGAAAGCCTGCACATAGTTACCTTGCCCTTGCGGCACCTCGGTAAATCGGGCGGCATATCGGGCGCTGTCGCCGCTCACGGAATAGACCAGAATCGTGCGCAGGGTTCCGCATACGAGGGTGTCCAGCGCCTTGTACTGCACCCTTGCCGGGTCATAGTCCGACAGGGTGTCGATGCCCGAAGCGTAAGCATTGGACAAGCTGTCGCCCGCCTGGGCGAGCCGGTAGCGTTCGCTGGCCGACAAGTCCTGAGCGCCTCCGCTGTTGCGGCTGTCCTGTTCGCTGTACAGGTTGAGGTAAACACGCCCCGAAGGCATTCGCCATTCCGTATTCGCAGCCATCGTGGCGCGCAGGTAGGCCTGAACGGCGTATTCAAACTCCACGATAATGCGGCTGTCTTTTGTAACCAGGCGGCGGGTGGTAAATGAAATTTCGCCCAGGTTGTAATCGATCACGTAATCATCGTCGAGGCCCCGACGCAGCAGTTGGCCGTCGAGAAATACTTTTTCCGTACCGGCCAGCACAATGATAAAACGCTCGCCTTCTGCGCCTTGCAGGCGATAGGGGCCCTGGTTACCTTCCTGTCCCTGGATGGTTTGCCGGGCGAATTTGCCTTTAGAAACGGCTGCTGCCCCGCGATAGACCAGGGTATCACGGGCATTCCCGGGCCAAAGCTGCAAACCGCTGACCATGCCTCCTTGCAGTCGTTTGAAATAGTTGGAAAAATAGCCCTGCGGGCGGGCGAGGTCGTAATCGCCGGCCGTCAAAGCCACATTTTTTCTGCGCAACTGGATGTAAATCCGGTCGAATTCCTGCAACTGGCGGGTCGTACCGTCAGGTTGCAGGGGAATGGAATTATCGGACAAGGCCGCGCTCAGTTCAAGATCATTGCCCAGTCGTCCGTCGAGTTGAAGGTTCAGATTTGAGTTGAAAACCAGGTTTTGATTGTTGCCGAAGGAAAGCCCGCGGGTATAGGCGCCGGCCGAGCGCAGGCTGGAACTTTCCCAAACGTTTTTTGAAGGCGAATAGGGCGAATAATCGTAGCGGATATCGTCGTCGGCAGCGCCCGGCCGCCGTATCAACGCGGTGTCGAGGCGATAAAAAGGAGAGGCCAGGTTATAAGGCAGAACCCGATAACCGATAACGAGTCGCTTGCAGGCAGGGCAGGCGGCGTGCAAGGCAGCGGTATCGATCAGCAGGCGGGTATTTTGTATGGAAAAAAGGCGGGCATCGAGCAGTTGTCCGCTTTCGGCATCCTGTATGCCCAACAGGGGGGGAAGAATGCTCAGGGAGTCCAGCGTCTGTACCGGCGCCCAGGCGTCGGCAACAGCGCTTCGCAGGTTGGTCCACTGTGCGAAAGCAGGCGCCGTTCCGCACATCCAAAGTGCCAAACAAGCCAGAAGGGTCCGGCCTCGTCTCGACAAAAAACGTCGAAATCGGTTCAAGTTATCGGTTCGGCAACAAAACATCGGGTACATCACGGGCAACCCTTGCATGGCGTCGAAGACGGCGTTTTCGTTGCCTTGACGCGTGTTTACTGATCAAACAGCGGCTTCACAGGCGTCGAATCAAGCGGCGGCACTGCAGGTGGCCGGTCGGGGCGTCCGGGACGGCTGCGTGCCAGCGAGTCGTTGAGGGCATTGATCGCTTCCTGAATGAGCAGGGAGTCTGCCATTTTTTCCGCACGGGCCAGCAGTCGCGCTTCACATTCCGCCAGTCGTTTGGCACGAAACTCCCCCACCCTTTCGTTTACTTTAGTGCGTACAATTGCTTCCGTATCCGAACCGCAGGCGCAGACGGTCAATAGCATTGTTATAATTCCTCCGAGATAGCGGATCAGTTTGAATATCATGGAAATCCCTGATTTTTCTGTACTGGACAGACGAAGGTAAGGCTTTTAGATACTTTTCTTTTTATCCACAATCTGATTACGCGTGTACGTTAACGGAGTGAAAAAATTTTTTTAGACAACTATTGCGGAGTCTCAAAACTGCCTTATCTTTGTGCTGTTATCGTTGAAAAACGAACCACAACACAGCAAATTTCCGCTCAATTATAGAGCGTTATATTTAAGATTGTTTTCATTTGGTTTTTTGGGGTTATACAGGGTGCCGTCAGTTTCTGATGTGTGCCCTGTTTTTTTTATTGCCCATTATTTCCCCTCCTATCGTTGTTTCCATTACAATAGCGCTTCCATGTGGAGATTGGGAAGCAGACGACGAGGCTTTGGGCTGGATCAGCAGGTTTTTGTCGGCACATTTGGCATAACATGTTGATTCTGTCTAATTTGTCCAATAAAACAACTGCCCCCCCCCCCCCGTTTGTATCCGGCTCCATCCTATGACGCCAAAACAACAAGAGCCGCCCCGAACTTCGGAGCGGCTCTCGATTAATATCCTGAAATCGATCTGCCTGAAAATCAGGCCTCTTCGTCTTTCTTTTCTTCTTCGGTCGCTGTTTCTTCGGAAGCGGGGGCCTCGGGTTCAGCGGCGGGAGTTTCTTCCACAGCTGCTACGGTTTCTTCAACCACTGGCGTTTCCTCGACGGCGGCCACAGTTTCTTCAACTACCGGAGCAACTTCTTCTACAACCGGTGCTGCTGCAGCGGCTGCTTTGGCCTCGGTTACCTTGGCGCTTACTTTGGATTCCGTGGGTTTCTTGTTACCACGACGGGTTTTCTTCTTGGTGGCTTCTTTGCCGGCTTTCGGGTTGTAGGTTTCGTTGAAATCCACGAACTCGATCATGGCTACTTCGGCGCCGTCACCGCGGCGGAAGCCGAGTTTGATGATACGAACATAGCCACCCGGGCGGTCACCGATTTTGGCGGCTACGGTGCTGAACAGTTCCTTGACGGCGTCTTTGTTCTGGAGGTAACTGAACACCACGCGACGGGAGTGGGTGGTGTTGTCCTTGGCTTTGGTTACCAGAGGCTCTACGTAGCGACGCAGGGCTTTGGCTTTGGCCAAGGTGGTGTTGATGCGTTTGTGTTCGATGAGGGCGTTTGCCAGGTTGGCCAGCAGGGCGCGGCGGTGGGACGCGGTGCGTCCGAGGTTGTTTACTTTATCTCCGTGTCGCATGAGATGTACCTAATTTTAGGTGGCAGCACCGGGGCAAGCCCGAAAAGACGCTCGACGGTTACTGCGCTTGTTAAGAAAATAGTCAAGTATGTAATTGCTAATGTGCTAAAAGAAGAAAGGCCTATTGAAAAGTCTTGTCATTCCATTAGCACATTAACAAATCAGGGCATTTACTCTTCGTCCAGTTTGTACTTCGCCAGGTCCATGCCGAAAGTGAGGCCTTTTTCCTGGAGGAGTTCTTCGATTTCCACGAGCGACTTTTTACCGAAATTGCGGAATTTGAGCAGTTCGTGGGTGTCGTATTTGACCAGTTCGGCCAGCGTATTGATTTTGGCTGCTTTGAGGCAGTTATAGGCGCGTACGCTGAGGTCGAGGTCTTCGAGCGAGGTTTTGAGCAGTTTGCGCATGTGGAGGATGTGCTCGTCCACTACGTTTTCCTCGCGGCTTTGCGGTGTATCGAAAGTGATGTTGTCGTCGGTGATCAGCATGAGGTGCTGGATCAGGATACGGCTGGCTTCGCGGATGGCATCTTCCGGGTGGATAGTGCCGTCGGTTTTCACTTCGATAGTGAGTTTTTCATAGTCGGTGCGCTGGCCGACGCGGGTATTTTCCACTTTGTACGCCACATTTTTGATGGGCGTGTAGATGGCGTCGATCGGAATAACACCGATAGCGGCGTCTTTCGGCACCATATCATCGGCGGGCTGGTAGCCGCGGCCTTTGGTGATGGTAAGTTCCAGTTCGAGGTTGACGGAGGGCTCCATGCGGCAAAGCAGGAGATCCGGGTTCATTACCTTGAATACGTTGGTAAATTCTTCGATGTCTCCGGCACGAAATTCTTCCCGGCCGCTGATGGTCAGGTAGATTTTTTCCTGCTGAAGTTTTTCGTCCTGGATAAGTTGTTTGATACGAACCTGTTTGAGGTTGAGCACGATATCCACCACGTCTTCCACTACGCCACGGATGGTAGCGAACTCGTGGTCGACACCGCCGATGCGCACAGCGCTGATGGCGAAGCCTTCGAGCGAGGAAAGGAGTACGCGACGGAGAGAGTTGCCAACCGTTTGGCCGAAGCCCGGTTCGAGGGGTTTGAATTCAAAAGTGCCTTCAAAATCCGTTGCTTTTTGAAGCAGGATTTTGTCGGGCTTTTGGAAATTGAGAATACTCATGGTATGGATTGCTCCGAAATTGAGTGAGGTGGGAAAAACAATTGAAAATCCGGGGATTGTCGCGTTTAGTTTTGGGCGGCGGTATTAAACGCAAAAACGCGGAAATGGTTGGCGCCCTACAGGGAGCGCCAACCTTTTCCGCTATCATCAGGCTTACTTCGAGTACAACTCGACGATCAGCTGTTCGTTGATTTTCTCCGGAATCTGATCCCGTTGCGGGTAGGTCAGGAAGATGCCCGACATTTTATCGGGGTTCCATTCCAGCCAGCCAAACTTGCGTACATCGCTGTTTTTAGCGCCAACGTGCGTTGTAACAACTTCGAGACCTTTGGAACGGCCGCGAACTGCAATCACATCGCCGGGCTTGAGCGAGTAAGACGGGATGTTGACCACTTTGCCATTGACCGTAACGTGACGGTGGCTCACCAACTGGCGGGCGCCACGACGGGTCGGGGAAATACCCAAGCGGTAGATCGTGTTATCGAGACGGGCTTCCAGCAACTGGAGCAACACTTCGCCTGTTACGCCGTGACGGCGGGTAGCGTCATGAAAAGTTTTGCGGAACTGACGCTCGAGTACGCCGTAGGTATATTTGGCTTTTTGTTTTTCAGCCAGCTGAACGGCATAGTTGGAGGCAGCTTTTTTCTTGCGTGCCAGGCCATGCTGTCCGGGCGGATATTTACGACGTTCGAAGTACTTGTCGTAGCCGTAGATAGAGTCGCCGAAAGTGCGGGCTTTTTTAGTCGTTGGTCCTGTATAACGAGCCATTATTGAAAATGTGCTAATTTCTTGATATACTAATGTACTGATTAGACATTAGCGAATTTGTTTGTGTTGTGCTGGGAAGTTAATGGGTGTAAGCCAAAAACATCTTGACACATTATACGCGGCGGCGCTTGGGCGGACGGCATCCGTTGTGGGGCATAGGCGTCACGTCGTTGATAATCATGACTTTGATGCCCGACTGATCGATGGCGCGGATAGCGGCCTCGCGACCCGAACCCGGTCCTTTTACGAACACCTCGGCAGCACGGATACCGGCTTCGAATGCCGTCTTGGCAGCATCGTTGGCAGCGATTTGTGCGGCGTAGGGGGTATTTTTCTTGGAACCGCGGAACCCGGCTTTACCGGCCGATGCCCAGGATACCACTTCACCCTGCTTGTTGGTGATCGAAATGATGATGTTGTTAAAGCTGGCGTGGATATAGACGAGCCCTTCCGGCGTCACTTTTACCTTGCGCTTGACAACTTTTTTGCTAGCTCCCTTGGCCATATTTTTATGTGCTAATGTGCTAATGAGTTAATGTGCTAATGTGGAGCGTACCGACATAGATATACGGCAACGCATTCAACACATTATTTCGTTGCTTTTTTCTTGTTTGCAACCGTTTTACGCTTGCCTTTACGGGTACGGGCGTTGGTACGGGTACGCTGACCGCGCAAGGGCAGACCTTTACGGTGGCGCAAGCCGCGATAGCAGCCAATGTCCATCAGACGTTTGATGTTCAATTGTACCTCCGAACGGAGCTGACCTTCGGTTTTGTAGTCGTCAGCGATGATCCGGGTGATCGTTTTGATGTTATCGTCTGTCCACTGATCAACTTTGGTGCTTTCGTCGATACCGGCTTTTTCCAGAATCGCGCGGGCAGTCGAAGAGCCGACGCCATAGATGTAGGTCAGTCCGATGACGCCGCGTTTGTTACGGGGCAAGTCAACACCTGCAATACGTGCCATATTATGCGGTTGGTTGTAATATCAATGAATTAACACTGAGGTTAAAAGAATTAACCCTGGCGTTGTTTGTATTTCGGGTTTTTCTTGTTGATCACATAAAGTTTGCCTTTTCGGCGAACGATTTTGCAATCTGCGGAACGCTTCTTGATGGACGGTTTGACCTTCATGTCGGCTGTTATTTTCTAAGTTCAAAAACTGCTTGTTCGTTGTTTATCAGGTGCTTATTTATACCTGTATATGATCCGGCCACGGGTCAGGTCGTAGGGTGACATTTCGATGGAAACCTTGTCGCCGGGAAGAATACGAATGTAGTGCATGCGCATTTTTCCGGAGATGGTCGCCAGAATGGTGTGGCCGTTTTCCAGGCGAACTTTGAAGTTCGCGTTGGAAAGTGCCTCTGCGACGACACCGTCTTGTTTTATCAGATCTTCTTTTGCCATAAAAAGCCCTTCCGAATTTTGGGCTGCAAAGTTCTAATTTTTAGGTGAAACTTTTTGCAAGGCAGGGTTATTTTTTACTGCCTCCAGAATATAATTATGATCGGACAACACGTCGGCTTTGTTTTTTCGAACAGCCACGCTATGTTCGTAATGTGCGCTGGGTTTGCGGTCGCGGGTGTGAATCGTCCAACCGTCGTTGGCCTGGTATACATCTCTGACACCCAGATTGATCATCGGTTCGATGGCAATAACCAATCCTTCCCGCATGACCATCCCTTTGCCGCGTTTACCATAGTTCGGCACTTCAGGTTCTTCGTGCAGGGATCTGCCAAGACCGTGTCCGACAAGCTCGCGAACCACTCCATAGCGGTGCTGGCGCTCGCAGAAATCCTGAATCGCAAAAGCAATATCTCCGATCCGGTGTCCGGCAACGGCTTGCTCGATTCCTTTGTACAAAGAGCCGTAGGTAACGCTAAGTAATTCCATTACTTCCGGTTTTACTGCCGTAAACGGGAAAGTAAAAGCCGCGTCGCCATAAAAACCGTTCAATTCGACCCCGCAATCAACCGAGACAATATCATCTTCCTTAAACTCGCGATTACTGGGGATACCGTGTACCACAATGTCGTTAAATGATACACAAAGCGTCGCCGGGAAATCGTGATATCCTTTAAAGGCTGGCCGGGCGCCATGGTCGCGGATCAGCTCTTCTGCTGCCCGGTCTATTTCCCTGCCCGTTATTCCCGGGCGAAGGATGCTGGCCACATGGGCAAGCGTTTTGGAAACCAAAAGGCAGGACTGACGAATCAATTCTATTTCATCCTCAGTTTTATAGAAGACTTTTTTACCGTCTCCTTCACTTGAAAACAAGCCTGCCATATCAGTTCAGAAATTATTGAGGTTGTCCGATTTGAACACCCTGACTAGAGCGGCCCTGAATACGACCCGATTTGATCAAGCCATCGTACTTCTGCGTAAGCAGGTAGCTTTCGATTACCTGAAGTGTATCAAGTGCTACGCCAACCATGATAAGCAGCGTCGTGCCACCAAAGAACAGTGCGAACTGCTGGTTGATACCGAAGGTGGCAGCGATGGAGGGCAACACACCGATAAGACCAAGGAACACGGCACCCGGCAAGGTGATACGCGTCATGATGTTGTCGATATAGGAAGCCGTTGCTTCACCCGGTTTTACGCCGGGGATAAATGCATTGCTGCGTTTCAGGTATTCGGCGTAGTTGGTGGGGTTGATCATCAGTGCGGTATAAACGTAGGTGAACACCACGACCAGGATGAAAAACACGAGGTTATATCCCAAGGAGTAAATGTCGTTGAACATGTGAATACGGCCCGTGGACTGGTTGGTACCCGAAAGGTAGGAGTACACGGTAGCCGGAATAAACATGAGTGCCTGGGCAAAGATGATCGGCATTACACCGGCCGAGTTCACTTTCAAAGGCAGATAATCGCGCGCGCCGGCTGAAGGCAGGGAACCGCCTGAGCGTCCCACCATTCGTTTGGCAAATTGTAGCGGGATTCTCCGCACCCCCTGGATCACAAGGATCGTAGCCATAATCACGAGGAACAGCAGTGCAAGTTCGACGATGAAAAGCATGATCTTGTTGTCACCAAAAAGTTTTTGGAATTCGAATACGAAGGCCTGCGGGAGTCGGGCGATGATACCAGCCTGGATTATCAGGGAAGTACCGTTACCAATACCTTTGTCCGTAATCCGTTCGCCGAGCCACATACAGAAAATAGTACCGGCCGTGAGGATGATGATATTGGAGAACCAGAAAAGAGCGTCAGGAATGTTGGGCGAAACAGCGCCCGGAGTGCTGCGCAACAACTGGAGATAACTACCGCCTTGAACGAGGGTAATGGCCACCGTGAGCAAGCGGGTAATCTGATTGAGGCGCTTGCGACCGCTTTCACCTTCCTTGGTCTGGAGGCGCTGGAAATAAGGCACCGCAAAACCCAGCAACTGTACGATGATAGAAGCCGTGATATAAGGCATCACACCGAGTGCAAAGATGGCCGCATTGTCAAAAGCGCCACCAGTGAACACGTTGATCAGGCCGAGAAGGTCATTGGCGCCACGGTTCTGGCTTGCTTTGGCCAGGGCCGCCGGCACCACACCGGGAAGCACCACGAAAGTACCAACGCGATAGATCAACAACAATACGAGTGTGTAGACAATACGCTGGCGGAGCTCCTTGATGCTCCAGATATTTTTGATAACCGTAAACAGTTTCATTGCGACGGTGGATAAAATCTTTATACGAGTTGAACGCTGCCGCCTTGTGCTTCAATGGCGGCGGTGGCGGATGCCGATGCGGCATGAACCGAAAGTACTACTTTGGAAGACAATTTGCCATTGCCCAACAGTTTGATACGATCGGTGGCTTTTGCAACGCCTGCTGCGACCAGGGCAGCCACATCGAAAGTGGACTGGCCGGTTTTTTGCACCAGTTGTTCCAGTTGACCAAGGTTGAGCGGAACATATTCCGTACGATTGATATTCTGGAAACCGCGTTTGGGCAGACGGCGTTGCATCGGCGTCTGACCGCCTTCGAAGTGACGCTTTTCTTTGGCGCCGCTGCGGGCTTTGTCGCCTTTGTGACCACGCGTGGAGGTTCCACCACGACCCGAACCCGTGCCGCGACCGATGCGTTTGCGGGATTTCACAGAACCTTTAGCCGGACGAAGATTATTGAGCTCCATTGCTATATTTTTTCTTGCGTAAAGAGACGTTTTTGAATATTGGCTTTTTCGTACCGAAACCTATAAGGTTTAATTGACCTTATAGGTTAGGGAGTTGGGCCATGACTAACAAATCAGGCGTTTTCAACCTGAACGAGGTGTTGAACGACACGAACCATACCCATGATCTGGGGATTGCCCTCATGTTCAACGGTTTGGTTGACCTTGCGGAAGCCAAGCGCTTTGAGGGTGTCTTTCTGACGCTTCGTTTTGTCGATCGGACTTTTGACCAAGGTAATTTTTACTTTGCTCATGTTCGTTGTTCGTTATACGTTGGTTATTGTTCGTAGCAGTTGTATATCAGATTGATAGCCAACATTTACGGGCAAAAGTCAACGAAAAATTATCCGTTAAAAAGTTTTTCCAGCGATACGCCGCGCTGACGGGCAACTTCTACCGGGCTGCGCAGGCTGCGGAGTGCGGTGATGGTTGCCTTAACCACGTTGTGCGGGTTGGACGAGCCCTGGGATTTTGCCAGTACGTCCTGAATGCCGGCCATTTCGAGCACGGCACGCATAGCGCCACCGGCGATTACGCCCGTACCATGAGCGGCGGGTTTGATCAGGACGCGACCTGCATCGAATTTGCCGAAGGCTTCGTGCGGAATCGTGCCTTTGTAGAGCGGAATTTTCACGAGATTTTTCTCGGCGTCTTTAACCGCTTTACCGATCGCCTCGGAGACTTCGCGGGCTTTGCCAAGGCCGTGGCCCACGGTGCCCTTGCCGTCGCCGACGACTACCACAGCGGCGAAGCTGAACGTACGGCCGCCTTTGGTAACTTTGGCTACGCGGTTAAGGGAGACGAGTTTCTCCTTGAATTCGGAATCAGAGGTGCGGGATTTATTTTCTTCTTGCCGTGCCATTGAATAAATGTGCGAATGGGCGAATGAATGAATGTGCGTTTAAATGCTGGGCTTGCTTAGAACTGCAGGCCGCCTTCGCGTGCGCCGTCAGCCAGGGCTTTGACGCGACCGTGGTAGAGATAACCGCCGCGGTCAAAAACAACCGACTGGATGCCGGCGGCTTTGGCTTTATCCGCGATAAGTTTGCCAACGGCTTTGGCTCTTTCGGTTTTGTTGATGCCCGAAGGGATTGCGCTTTCGAGCGAGTTGGCCGAAACAAGCGTTTGCCCTTTCAAATCGTCGATCACCTGGCAATAGATCGCTTTGTTGGAACGGAATACGCTAAGGCGCGGGCGCTCGGTCGTACCGGTTACTTTTTTGCGGATGCGCAGGTGAATGCGCTGGCGTTTTTGTTGCTTGGTGCGTTGCATAGT
Organism: Saprospiraceae bacterium; assembly: GCA_044226205.1. GTDB lineage: Bacteria > Bacteroidota > Bacteroidia > Chitinophagales > Saprospiraceae > M3007. Next base: position 92,364 of record JBGAHL010000003.1, on the reverse strand, counting down.
TGAATGCTGTTATAGAGTGCACCCGATTACCGACCGGGATGCGTCAGTTGTTTATTTATTTCTTGCCACCGGCAGTTTTGCCAGCTTTGCGACGAATCACTTCGCCTTTGAACATGATACCCTTGCCTTTGTACGGCTCCGGCTTGCGGAAGGCGCGAATTTTGGCGCACACCTGTCCGAGCAGTTCTTTATCGTGGCATTCCAGTTTGATAAACGGCGGCTGGCCTTTTTCCATACCGGTCGTTACCTTGACTTCCTGCGGGATAGCGAAGATAACGGGGTGGGAGTAACCGAGCATGAAAGTCACCAGATTGCCCTGGTTTTCGACACGGTAGCCGACACCTACGATTTCCATTTCTTTGATGAAACCCTGGCTAACACCGGTGATCATATTGTTCAGCAGTGCGCGATAAAGGCCATGCATAGCGCGGTGGCGTTTCTGATCGGTGGGACGCTCGACCGTAACCTGGCCGTCTTCTACCGATACCTTGATATCCGGGTCAACCTTTTGCGAAAGTGTTCCTTTGGGACCTTTCACCGTAACCGTATTATCGGAGGCCAGCGAAACTTCCACTTTTGCAGGAACGGCGATCGGCATTTTACCTATCCGGGACATTTCTATAAATGATTTACGTGATCAGTTATTGTTAAGGCATTAATACACGTAGCAGAGCAGTTCTCCGCCGACGTTGTGTTCGCGGGCTTGTTTGTCGGTCATCACCCCTTTGGAAGTGGAGACGATCATGATGCCCAGGCCGTTGATGATTCGCGGAATATCCGTAGCGCCGGAAAACTTGCGGAGGCCGGGACGGCTAACACGCACGAGTTCGCGAATGATGGGCTGTTTGGTCACCGGATCGTACTTCAAGGCGATTTTGATGAGCCCCTGTTTGTGCGCGCCCTCGGCATCGAAGGTGTACTTGAGGATGTAGCCCTGATCGTACAGGATTTCGGTGAGGCGCTTCTTGATTTTGGAAGCGGGGATCTCTACGATACGATGGCCCGCCATTTGAGCATTGCGGATGCGGGTCAGATAATCTGCTATCGGATCGGTGACTTGCATATGTTAAGAGAATAAAGTCGAATGAAAGATTGGTCGAGGTTGGCTGTTGGGCCCTGCTGACCGTGAAAAAATTTACCAGGAGGCTTTTGTCACACCCGGGATTTTGCCGTCGAGCGCCATTTGACGAAACTTGACACGGCAGATGCCGAACTTGCGCATGTAGCCTTTCGGGCGGCCGGTCAGCAGGCAGCGATTGTGCAGGCGGATCGGGTTAGCGTTGCGCGGAAGTTTGTCCAGTGCGTCGTAATCGCCAGATTCTTTGAGTTTTTTGCGCAAAGAAGCGTATTTGGCGACCATGCGTTGGCGCTTGTTTTCGCGGGCGATGATGGATTTCTTTGCCATCTCTTATGATCGTGTTGAGTAGTTGGCGAAATTATTTTTTGAACGGCATGCCCAATTCCTTGAGCAGTGCGAATGCCTCGGCATCGGTTTGGGCGGAAGTCACGAAGGTGATGTCCATACCCATGATTTTATTCACTTTGTCGATATCGATTTCCGGGAAGATAATCTGCTCGGTGATACCCATGGTGTAGTTGCCGCGACCATCGAAAGCTTTATCGTTGATACCGCGGAAGTCGCGTACGCGGGGCATAGCGATATTGATAAGGCGATCGAGGAACTCGTACATGCGCTCGCCGCGCAGGGTGACGCGCACACCAATCGGCATGCCTTCACGCAGTTTGAAGTTCGAGACCGAACGCTTGGCTTTGGTAGCCACTGCTTTTTGGCCGGCGATAGTGCTGAGTTCGGTGGCTGCCAGATCGACAAGTTTTTTGTCGCCCGTGGCATCGCCGATACCCTGGTTGATGCAGATCTTTTCCAGACGGGGCACCTGCATGACGGAGGAGTAGTTGAATTGCTGCATGAGTGCAGGCACTACATCCTTGGTGTACTTCGTTTTAAGACGCGCTACGTATTTCATCACTTAATGATGTTTCCGGATTTTTTTGAATAACGGACGCTTTTGCCGTCCTGATTGGTACGACCCACGCGGGTAGCCGATTGGGTTTTGGCATCGTAAAAGGCCAGGTTGGAAATATGTACCGGTGCGGGCATTTCCTGGATACCGCCTTCTTCGGTTTGGGTAGCCTTCACGTGTTTTTTCACGATATTGACTCCGTCAACCACGGCGCGCATGGTGTCGTGCATGACCTGCAATACTTCCCCGGTTTTGCCTTTGTCGTCGCCAGCGATCACTATCACCGTATCACCACGGCGGATAGACAACTTGGGAGCGCGGGCTTTTTTATTTGTCGTAGCCATTTTTTAAAATGGATGATTTTGTTAAAATGGTTGTTACAGCACCTCGGGCGCCAGAGAAACGATACGCATATAATCCTTGTCGCGCAATTCACGAGCCACGGGACCGAAGATACGGGTGCCACGGGGTTCATCAGCGGCGTTCAACAGCACTACGGCGTTGTCGTCGAACCGGATATAGGAACCATCGCGACGGCGAATTTCTTTCTTGGTGCGCACGATAACGGCTTTCGAGACGGTACCTTTTTTAATACCGCCGGGCGTGGCGTCTTTCACCGTAACGACGATTTTATCGCCGATACCTGCATAACGCTGGCGGGTGCTACCCAGTACACGGATGCAGAGCACTTCCTTGGCGCCGGAGTTGTCGGCCACATTCAAACGGGATTCTTGCTGAATCATGACTTGTTATTTTTATCGGTTGACGGTTGGCAATTGCATCGGACAAACGAGGGCGTTTATCGGACTTGTTGCGCGGCGTTCACCAAATTATTTTGCTCTTTCAATGACTTCGACCAGGCGCCAGCGTTTGTTTTTGCTGAGCGGACGGGTTTCCATGATGCGAACCTTGTCGCCCACCTTGCAGGTGTTTTCTTCGTCGTGGGCGAAGAATTTTTTGGAACGCTTCACGAATTTCCCGTAGATCGGGTGCATCAGCCGGCGTTCAACCTTGACTGCGATGGTTTTGTCCATTTTATCCGACACAACCACGCCGGTTTTTTGCTTGCGAAGATTTCTTGCTTCTTCCATTATGTTATTGCGATTGCGATAATGCGTATGGGCGAATAGGTTAATTAGCGCTGACGGCGACGGCGTGCGCGCAGTTTGGAGCGCATGTCGAGTTGATCGTCAGACATTTCGGCGATTTCACGTGCGCGCAGCTCGGTATTGATCCGGGCAATGTTGCGGCGCAGCTCGCGCAGTTCCATCGGGTTGCCGAGGCCGCGTACCGCGTTGTCGAATTTCATTTGCTGGTACTCCTGCTCCAAGCCGCCGAGTTGGCTTTGCAGTTCGGCGACGCTTTTGTCGGTGAGGACCAATTTTTCCTTTGCCATATTGCTAAAAAATGTGCGAATGGGCGAATTGATAAAGATGGTTCGTGGCGATTACCCTTCGAAATCGTAACGGGTAACGGCTTTGCAGGTGATCGGGAGTTTCTGGGCGGCAAGACGCAGCGACTCGTATGCGAGTTCCTGGCTGACACCTTCCACTTCGAAGATCACGCGGCCGGGCTGGACTTCGCAGACGTAGTGATCTACGGCGCCTTTACCCTTACCCATACGTACCTCAGCCGGTTTGGAAGTGATGGGTTTGTCCGGGAACACACGGATCCAGACTTTCCCTTCACGTTTCATGTTACGGGTGAGTGCGACACGAGCAGCTTCGATCTGGCGGCTGGTCAGGCGGCTGAATTCCATTGCCTTGAGGCCGAAAGAGCCGAAGGAGATGGAACTGCCTTTGTAGGCCAAACCGTTGTTGCGGCCTTTATGTTGCTTCCGATATTTCTGACGTTTGGGCTGAAGCATCGTAGTTATGATTTAATAGCCTGTCAATCAATTATTTAAGTTATTCAAAGTTGGCAAACCGGTCAAAAGGGCTGCAAAGGTACGACAGATTGTCGTAATCTCCTAGCAGATCAACGACGACGGTTTCCACCGCCACCACCGCCACGACGGTCGCCACCACCGCCTCCGCGACGGTCGCCACCGCCGCCGCCACCGCGACGGTCGTTGCTACGCTCGCCACGTTCACCGCCGCGTTCGCCACGATCACCGCGTTCGCCACGTTCCCGGCGATCACCGCCGCCGCGACGTTCACCGCGATCACCGCCGCGATCACCGCGTTCGCTGGCTTCGGCAGCTGCGAAGGGCGTCAGTTCGCGCTTCTGGAGTACTTCTCCTTTGAAGAGCCATACTTTGATACCGATTTTGCCGTAGACCGTTTGTGCTTCGGCCAGTGCGTAGTCGATATCGGCGCGGAAGGTGTGCAAAGGCGTACGGCCTTCCTTGTGCTCTTCGACGCGGCTCATTTCAGCGCCACCGAGGCGGCCGCTCACGCGAATCTTGATCCCTTCGGCACCGGCGCGCATCGAACCCTGAATTGCGCCTTTGATAGCGCGGCGGAAGTTGATACGGGCTTCGATTTGCTTGGCGATTTGTTCGCCAACGATATTGGCATCAAGTTCGGGCTTGCGGATTTCAAAGATGTTGATTTGAACATCCTTGCCGGTCAGCACCTTGAGTTCTTCTTTGATAAGGTCAACTTCCTTACCGCCTTTACCGATGATGATACCGGGACGGCTGGTGTGGATGGTGACGGTAACGCGTTTGAGGGTGCGCTCGATCACGATGCGGCTGATGCCGTTTTGCATCGGTTTGTTGCGTTCGCGGGGATCGGCAGTAGCCGTTTTCGGGCGGCGGGCGCGGAGGTAGTTGCGGATTTTTTCGTCCTCTACTACTTTCAGGCCGTAGTCTTTATCGGCGTACCAGTTAGAATCCCAACCGCGGATAATACCCAGGCGGTTACCAATCGGATTTGCTTTTTGACCCATTGTATTGTTGAATGAGTGAGTGTGCGAATGAGGGTGGATCGGGGTTGATTGTTATTCGCCGTCGAGGCGAACTTTGTTTTCGACCACGAGCGTCACGTGATTGCGGCGCTTGCGGACGCGGTATGCGCGGCCTTGCGGGGCGGGCAGAAAGCGATAGATAATGCCACCCGGGTCCACGTGTGCTGTTTTGATGTAGAGATCGTAATCGTCTGCTGCGCCAACCTGGTCAGATTTCTGTTCCCAGTTGTTGATTGCAGACAACACGAGCTTCTCCAGCCACATGGCGGCTTCCTTGTTGGTATATTTAAGAATGCTCAAGGCATCCACCACGTTTTTACCGCGGATATTATCTACTACCAGTCGCATTTTGCGGGGCGACATCGGGCAGTTGCGCAATTTTGCTACGGCTTCCATTTTATCAAAAATGTGCTAATTATTTTCTGTTGCCGGCGTGGCCGCGGAAGTTGCGCGTGGGGGCGAACTCACCGAGTTTGTGACCTACCATATTTTCGGTGACGAACACCGGGATGAATGTTTTGCCGTTGTGGACAGCGATGGTTTCGCCGACCATATCCGGGATGATCATGGAGGCGCGGCTCCAGGTTTTGATCACCTGTTTTCTGTTGCTTTGCTTGGCCTTAGCGACTTTCTCGGTAAGAGCGTGGTGTACGTAAGGGCCTTTTTTGAGCGAACGCGGCATCTCGTTTCAGTTAAGAGTGATAATTTATTTTACCAATCCGCCTTTTTTGCGGCTGATGATCAGTGCATTGGATTTTTTCGTGCGGCTGCGGGTCTTCATGCCTTTGGCTTTCAGGCCTTTGCGGCTACGCGGGTGACCACCAGAGGCACGACCTTCACCACCACCCATGGGGTGATCAACCGGGTTCATGGCGACGGGGCGGTTGCGCGGACGCCAGCCTTTCCAGCGGTTGCGACCAGCTTTACCGTTGATCTCGAGGTTGTGATCAGAGTTGCCTACGGTGCCGATGGTGGCTTTGCAGGTCAGGAAAATACGGCGGATTTCGCCGGAGGGCATGCGCAGCACTGCGTAGCGCTCTTCACGGCCCATCATCTGGGCGCCGGTGCCTGCTCCGCGTACAAGTACGCCACCTGCGCCGGGTTTCATTTCGATATTGTGGACGAAAGCGCCCAGGGGTACTTCGGCCAGGTAGAGGCAGTTGCCAATTTCGGGAGCAGCGCCACGACCCGAAACGATTTCCTGACCGATCGTCAGGCCTTTGGGTGCAATGATGTAGCGTTTTTCGCCGTCGGCGTATTCCACGAGTGCAATGAAGGCACTGCGATAGGGATCGTACTGAATGTTTTGCACTTTGGCCGTCATCCCTTCTTTTTCGCGTTTGAAGTCGACGATACGGTAGCGACGTTTGTGGCCGCCGCCGCGGTGGCGCATGGTGCGGTGGCCGTCGGTATTGCGACCGCCCGTGCTGCCGATGGTGACCAGCAGCGATTTTTCAGGCTTGGCGCCTTTAGTCAGTTCCTTGCGATCCACAGCTACCCGGTAACGGGAGCCAGGCGTGATCGGATTGAATTTCTTAACTGCCATCTTTCTCTAATGATGAGTGATGAGTGATGAGTGATGAGTGATGAGTTTTGAATCGCATGCGTTCAGCGCTCATCGATCATCGATGTTTTTTTATTCTTCGACGGCACCGAAGATGTCGATGCGTTCGCCGGGAGTGAGGGTTACGAAAGCTTTCTTGTAGGAAGCTTTACGGCCGCGTACGATGGTCGTTTTTGTGCTGCGGGCCTTCGGTTTGGCCGGCATTACGGCGGTGTTGACGCTATCTACACTGACGTTGTAGAACTTCTCCACGGCGTTTTTGACCTCGATTTTGTTGGCGTCTTTGTTCACCACGAAAACATACGTACCGCGTTTGTCGGCGAGTTTCGTCGATTTTTCCGTGATGACCGGCTTGATCAGAATTTGCTTAGCCATGATGGTATTCTTTTATCGTTTGAAGCATTGGTCTCGACCGTACCCGGTGTTGATCGCCGCTGCAAACTGTTTACGCGCAGGTTTCTTTGATCGCCTCGATGGCGCTTTCGGCGAGCACGATGACGCCGGCATTCATGATCTGGTAGGTATTCAGATCGCGGGCCGGGGCGATTTCGGCTTTAGGAATATTGCGACAGGAGAGGTAGAGGTTTTTGTCGTAGCCGCCAAGGACGGTAAGCGGCTTTTTGTCAGCCACCTGGAGGGCGTTGAGCATAGCCTGGAATTCCTTGGTTTTGGGCGCCTCGAAGCGAAAATCTTCCACTACGATGATCTGGCCGGCATGAGCTTTGGCACTGAGGGCGCTGCGACGGGCCAGGCGGCGCACTTTGGCGTTGACCTGGATGTCGTAGTTGCGAGGGCGAGGACCGAAAACACGGCCGCCACCGCGGTACAGCGGGTTGTTGATATCGCCTTTACGCGAGCCGCCGGTACCTTTTTGCTTGTGCAATTTGCGGGTGGAGCCGCTCATTTCGCTGCGCTCTTTGGACTTGTGCGTGCCCTGGCGTTGTGCTGCGAGGTAGCGTTTCACATCGAGCCAAACACTGTGCTCATGCGGTTCGATGCCGAACACATTGTCGGGCAATTCGATGGTGCGGCCCGTGGCTTCGCCTTTAATATTTACGATATTGACTTTCATTTCCGAAGAAATTTATGGTCTGCCGTTCCCGAAGGCACGGCATGTTTTTTACTTTTCAATAATAACATATGCTCCTTTGTGGCCCGGAACCGCTCCTTTGATCAGGATGAGGTTTTGATCGGGAAACACTTTGAGCACTTTAAGGCGGCGAACTTTTACGCGCTCGTTGCCCATCTGGCCGGCCATACGCATGCCTTTCATAACTTTGGCTGCGAAGGAGGAGTTACCCAGAGAGCCCGGGGCGCGAAGGCGGTTGTGCTGACCGTGGGTTTGTTGCATGACGCCGCCGAAACCGTGGCGGCGAACAACGCCCTGAAAGCCTTTACCTTTCGAGGTGCCGACCACGCTGACCTTGTCGCCTTCCTGGAAGACATCGGCAACCGTCACCAGTTCTCCGAGTTCTTTGTTGAGGCTCATGTCGCGAAATTCGCGCACCTGATGTTTGGGGGCCGTGCCGGCTGCTTCGAAGTGGCCGAGCAGCGGGGCGGGGGTGTTTTTGACTTTGCGATCGCCGTAGGCGAGCTGGAGGGCTGTGTAGCCGTCGTTGTCTTCGGTGCGCACTTGCGTCACCACGCAGGGGCCGGCTTCGATGATCGTGCAGGCAACGTTTTTGCCCGTACTGTCATAGACGCTAGTCATCCCGATTTTTTTGCCAATCAGACCGTTCACGTGTGGCGTATTTTTTATGGTTGAACGATTGGTGTTTTTTCGAACAAATGCAAGGCGGCTCGCATAGGTGGAAAAGCAAAAAAGCGACTTTCCACGTTCTGGAAACGCTTTCGGCGACATCAGTTAGTTCGTAAAAACGACCACTTTGACCCCTGCCGGAAACAACCGTCTTGAATCTGAAAATTACTGTTTAGGTGAGCTTGACCTGGATGTCCACACCGCTCGGGAGTTCCAACTTGGAGAGCGCGTCCACCGTTTTCTGGGTGGGCGTGTAGATTTCAATCAAGCGCTTGTGGGTGCGCAACTGGAACTGCTCCCGGGATTTTTTATTCACGTGCGGCGAGCGCAGCACGGTGAAAATTTCCTTCTCGGTAGGCAGCGGAATCGGGCCAGTCACAACGGCTCCACTCGCACGTACGGTCTTCACGATCTTCTCGGTAGATTTGTCTACCAAGTTGTAGTCGTACGACCGAAGTTTGATGCGAATTTTCTGATTCATTACCTGTTAAAATTTCTTCTTGAACACTTTACTTTCCGGTAAACCAAATTTGATTTTGCAAACCTTTCCCGAAAAGCGCCCGCAAAGGTAATCACATGCTTTTCTTTTTTCCAAAAGGGATTTAAAATTTTTGGGAAAAAGTTTGAGAAGGGGGAACCAAATGAAAAAACCGCCGGGGCGGATTCATTCCCGGCGGCTCAAAAAATGGTGATTTCAACTTATTTGCTCGCGTTAACGACCAGTTTTTGCAAATACACGCCCTGGTCGGTAATTACTTTCAATCCATACGGCCCGGCAGGTACGCCCGTCAGATCGAGGCGGCCGGTGGGCAAACCGGGCATTGCGCGATCCAGACACACTTTGCCGTCGGGGGCAACAAGCACCACACGCTGGATGGCCCCGGACACGCTGCTCAATGCGACCCAGTTGGCGGCCGGGTTGGGCCAAACCGATATCGACACTCCAGATTCCGGGTTGTCGACGCCCGTGCTGCCGCCGTTGGCGATCGGCAGCACAAATTCTGCCGTTTTCAGGGGAATGGGTTCCTCGGACGGGCCGATTGCCTGCGTATTGGCAAACCGCAACCTCGTGTGCATGACCGTATCGGCATCTGCCAGCGCTGCGACGCCGGCGCCATCCGGCGTCTGGAAGAAGATATCGTCTTCGATAATCACGAACAGATGACCGATGATGCCATTGCCGTTTGCCGGCTGTCCATCGAAGCGGGTCAGGGCAATATCGATTCGCCCTTGATCGGGAAAATTGCGCTGCAACCAGATCAGATCGGTTTGCGGGTTGCCGATCCAGGAATTGTCAGGCTCGAAATAAACGCTGTTTTGCAGCATTCCAGGGTCATAAATAATGCTGAACGCCAGGCCATGCAGGTTGTCGACCGGAATATCGGCGCTGCCAAGCGTAATCGGGATGGAGATCACCTGGCCGCTCGTGGCAGTATCGGGCGCGGCCGCCAGCACGGGAGCAAGGTCCTGCGACTGGTTGCCAAACGGCGCGTCGTAGGGGTTGTCGGTGTTCGGATTAATCACCTGGCCCCAGTTCTGCACGATCGCCAGGGTGTCGTCTACGCTGACCAGGCCATCGCCGTTGGTGTCGATGTTTTTAAAGTCAACTTTCCGCAGGTTGGTTTGCTGGTTCCAGGTATTGCCATCCAGCCCCATCCAGTCGAGCAGCTGGGCCGGGCGCGAAGGACCGCTGGCGCCATACGCAAGACCCAGGTAAAGCAAATCATGGTGGTTGGCCGCCGCATTGTTGTCGGCGTCTCCGGGCCAGACGCAGTCGTCGGTTGAAATTTGAGGCAGATGAAGGAGCGCATGCTGGGGAATACCGCCCTGGCCCGGCAAATCGGCGCGATAGGTGCCCGGGGCAAGATCCCCGAGTTCGTCCACCGTGCCGCTCCATTGCAAATCGCCGTGCTGAAACAAATCGATATCGAGCAGGGTGTTCCACCAGATGCCGTCGAGATAAAACCCGCCGTTGCCGTCGTTGAGGCAGTCGGGCACCACGGCGCAAGTGCTCGAAGGTACGTTGGTAGCGCTGCTAAACCGCCCGTCGTAGCCCGCCAGGGCAATCGGCTGGCCATTGCGGGTGGCCTCCGGCGAAAAATCGTCGGTAAAAGCCAGGCCGCTGTCCGCATCAGGATTGGCCAGCGGAATAAAACACACCTTCATCAGGGTGCTTCCGTCGGCGAGGGTCGTACCTTGCCCGAAGGGATTGTGCCAGTCGATGAGCAAAGCGCCCTGATCCTGAAAAACATTGAGGTCAAACGGCGTAAAAGGCGTCAGTTCAATATCCGTCAGATTGGTAAAATAATATTTGTCGGCAGGCCAGTCCAGCCCGAAACGCAGGCTGGTGATGTCGTCAAAACCCTGTACCTGAATGGATACGCATTCTTTGTTGGAATAAAGGGAATAGGGTTGGGCCTGGCCGCTGCGCAACGTCAGACAGGATACCGTGAGCGAATCCCCATCCGCATCGGGGCAAACGGCCGACACGGGAACGATCAACATACACCCGCCGGCATCGGACACCTGTACGTATTGTTGTCCCTGTGGCTGATTGTCAATACCGAAGATAAACCCCCCCGCATCGATCGTGTCCAGTATCTGAACGGCGCCGCTGCTCCAGGTAAATTGCACCGGCGGCACGATGCCCGGGGCCGTCCAGAAGATACCCGCGATATCGACCAGATTGGTCAGCGGGTTGCAGTTGATCGACTCGTTGTGCACCCAGCCGCCGTTTACGCCGTCGGTTTCCACCCAGACCGTCTCGGATTCGGTGCAGCCCTCGGCATTGGTCACGGTGACGCTGTAAATACCCGCACCCAGGTTGCCGATGAACGAGTCGGTAGAGCCGGTATTCCACAAAAACTCGAAAGGCGGGCTGAATCCTGCCGTCGCGACCGACACAAAGCCGTCGTTGGCGCCGCAATGCGGTTTGATCAAAATGTGATCGAGGCTGAACCCGGAGATCTCATGCAAGGCAAAACTGGCATCGGAAGTACAGCCGGAAGCATCGGTTACCGTGACCGTGTAGTTGCCCGCCGCCAGGCCGGTTTGCACCGCCCCGGTCGAGCCGTTCGACCAGACATATTCGTAAGGCGGCACGCCGCTGATTGCTTCGACTTCGATCACACCACCCTGCCCCACACAATTGGGTTGTTGAATTTCGTTGGGGTAAATGCTCAAAAAAGTAACGTCCGATTCGAGCGTAAACGCCCCGGTGGCCGTGGCTCCGTCCTGATCGGTCACCGTGACGGCATATTGCCCGGCGCCTGCCGCCACAAAATTGTCGGAGCCCGAAATCGGGCCGGACGGACCAACCCAGGAATAAGTATATGGCGGTGTGCCACCCGATAGGGTCAGGTTGATGGCGCCGTAGGGTGCGGAGCAGTCGGCGGCAGACTGACAGGCCTCGGCGATACTCAGCGGATCTGCCTGACCATTGCCAATCAATACGCCGCCGTCCAGCGCACCGGTTGGGATTATCCCGTCCCACAGGGTGCTGATTTCCAGAGGAATGCCTGGATATTGCCGATGCAATACAATCGGGAGATATCCGCTCGCCCCTGGCTGGATCATCAAATTGATTGAAAACAAGGTGTCTCCTGGCTGAACAGATATGCCCTGTAGCAGGAGATCCAGCCAGAGAAAACGCAAAACGCCTTCCTGTGAGAAGTTAAAATTGGTGTTATCCAGATAGGGCAACTTGTCCCCATAGTCAATTTGAGGGTCGACATATTGCAATGCCGCCTGATCCCAGGTCAGGGCAAATTGCATACCGACAATTTCATCTTCCGTACCTGCGGCAAGGATGGGCACGGACACAACATCGCCCGGCTGGCCGGTTACAAGGCCTGCCCGGACGGAAAAACAACTGATATTCTGGGCGCCGCCCCGTGCACCGAGGGCCGAGATGCAGAACAGCATAAATAAGGTGCGGAAAATACCTTTCATGGGATGGTTGACTAATGGTGTGGATGAATCAAGTTTTCAGTGGTACAAAACTACCCTCGTCAAGGAAGGAGAGAAAGTACATTTTTGCGGTTTTATAGACTTAACTTTCTCCGATTTTTAGAAACGATATTTTTATAATTTATTTAAAATCAATTTTTTAATAAAAATATTTTTTCTAAGAAATCCTGTTTTTATAGAATTTTAAATCCTGTTTGCCCCCTGCTCCCTCTTTTTAAAAAGCAAGCCGCACGACAAATTCGGCCTAAAAACTATGCAGTTCACCAAACTCGCCGCCACCCTGCGGACCCTCAGCCCGCGCGAACGCATTCGCTGGCAGACCTGGGTGCACAGTGATTTTTTCAACAAAAACCAGCGCCTGCGCCAGCTGTGCAGCCTCGTTCTGTCGCACGCGCCCGACTTCACGAGCGCCGAGCTCGACAAGCCGCGTGTTTTTGCAAAACTCTGGAGCCCCGAAACGCCCTACGACGAACTGGCCCTCAACAACCTGATTTCCGATCTTGTGGAATTGCTGCACGGCTTTCTCGTGTACCAGCAATTCGAGTCGCGGCCGCTCGAACGACAACTCGACCTGGCCGACGCCCTGCTGCGCCGCGACCTCGACAAGTCGGCCACGGCCGTGCTCGATAAAACCCGGAAACAACTGGACGAGGCCCGCGAACGCAGCTTTCACTGGCTAAAAGCCGACCAGCATTGGTGGGAACTCCGCGAAGCCCTGCACTCCAAGCAGTCGCGGCGCGCGCCCGACGACTTTCTGCTTCGGCAAGCCGACGACGCCGATCTGCTGCTGGCGCTCGAAAAACTCCGGCTGGCGTGTTCCATGCTCAGCCGCAACACCCTGGCCGTTGCGAAGGCGGATTTTGCGCCGCGATGGCTCGACAGCCTGCTGCAATGGTGCGCCGGAGAACCCTTGCTGGCTACCCATCCCGCGGTCGGCGCGTACCTTGCCGCACTCGATTTGATCACCCGACCATGCCATGAAACCTTCCTGCGGCTCACCACCGCGCTCGAACAACACGAGGCGATTTTCCCGGGGCAGGAACTCGCCAACCTGTACCAATATGCCCTCAACTACTGCATTCGGCGCATCAACGACGGCGAGCCGGATGCCCACCGCGAAGCCCTGAGCCTGTACCAAACCTTGCTGGAAAAAAATCTTTTGCTGCGCGACGGGCACCTCAGCCAGTGGACCTACAAAAACATCACCACCGCCGGCTTGCGTTGCCGCGAATTTGGCTGGACGGAGCAGTTTCTTCACCGCTACCGCGACGATCTGCCGCCCGCCGACCGCGACAACGCCTACGCCTACAACCTGGCTGTTTTATTCTTCGAACAGGAACAATACGCCGAGGCCCTGCGCGCCTTGCAGGGCGTGGAGTTCACCGATTTCAGTTACCACCTGGGCGCCAAGATCATTCAACTGAAAATTTATTACCTGCTCGGTGAACAGGAAGCGCTTTCCGCCCTGCTCGACGCCACGGCCAAGCTGATACGGCGCAACCGCAGCCTTTCTGCTTTCGGGAAAACCGCCAACCTGAATTTTCTCGCCATGCTGCGCCTCCTCGGGCGGCAAAAGCCGGAGCCCGCAGCGAGGCGCCATACGGTCAGGGACGCGAAAAGGGCTGCTTTAAAGCAAAAGATACAAGCCATGCAGCCGCTTGCCAACAAAGACTGGTTGCTGGCCGCACTGTGAACTATCGGGCTGCGTAGTAGCGCGCGCCGAGTGTCACGCCTTCCGTGCCGATCTTTTCCAGTCGCCAGGTTTTTTCGGCGGTAAATACGGGTTCGCACTGTGCGCCGGTGTGCAGGCGCTCGTATTGTTCGTAATCGACGGCGCGGCGGCGGCGCAATTTGTCGAACACCCCGAATTGCGCCACTACCCCACTCCACCCCGGCTGCACCACAGCCTCGAACACCTTGGCCTTGGAGCCGCTGCCATAGGCCACAAAACCCAGGCGTTTGCCGGCCAGTCGGGCGCCTTCCGCCCAGTCGGCTTCCAGCGAACTCATAAGCGCCAGAAAAATCGAGGCCGTGTACAAATTGCCCGTTTCCTGGCTGGCGCGTTGCGCTTTCTCCAGTTTTTCCTTTACAAAACGGCGATAAAGGACTGATTCACTGACATTTTTCAAAAAAGCAGCCTGCGCCTTGCCCAAGGATTTTGCGTCGGGGAAAGCAGTCTCCACGGGTTCGGCAAAGCCGTAGCGGGCGCAATCGTTGGCCCAAACGCCCTTGGCCTTTCGTTCGTTGGTGAACTCTTCCACAAACATGCGTTTGGCGTGGAATGCGTAGGGCAAATGGAAGATCATGCGCGACCAGCGATCGGAAAGGGCAGGGAACTGGCCTTCGCGCATCAGGCCGGAAGCCGTTGCGCGGCGCCGGAAATCGGCCAGCGCTTCCGACATGCGGTTTTGGTAGCACTGGTTGGAATATTGGCCATCGAAGACCGGTGTCTCCGTGAATTTTTCGCGGCGCGGTTTGTAAAAATCATGCACGTGTTCCGTCGCTACGCCCACCACCCGGCGCACGGCCAGCAGCCGCGGATCGGCTTTAACGAGCATGGCCACGGCGCCGGCGCCCTGGGTGTATTCGCCGCTGGAGCCGAGTTCGTATTTGGCGATGTCGCTGGCCACGACGATGCCTATATTATTGTGCGGGTCGGCTGCCACCCAGTCGAGCGTACTGAACAGCGCATCCACGGCGCCGATGCAGGCAAAAGTCATGTCGAGCACATCGCAATGACGGAAGCAATCGGGGCCGTAGCGGTCAGCAAAACGCTGCTGGAGCATGCCGACGGCGTAGGTGGCGGTGGGTTTGGCGCCGTCGAGCGCACTTTCGGTGCCCAGATAGAGGCGGCCGATTCGGCGCGGGTCGATCTGATTGCGTTCGAGCAGTTCGGTCACCGCTTCGGCGGCCATGGTGGCAGCGTCTTCGTTGGCGTCGGGCAGCGACATGCGGTGCAGTCCGAGGCCTTGCGAGAGTTTTTCGTAGGGAATCTGGCGCGCCTCGGCAAGCGCCTTGATATCGAGATAAATTCCGGGGACGTAAAGCGAGAGATCGTCGATGCCGACGGGAAGGATGCGTTTGGCCATGCCGTTGAGAGGGTTTAAGTAAAAATTAATCGCGGCAGCAAGCCTTGCGCATGGCTGCCCGAACGGAATCGGCTGGTCTTGTTTGGTTGTGGAAAAAGGCGAAAAACTGTGGTGGCTCGCAAAAAAACGCAAAAACAGCAAAATGGTTGTGCCCAGGCAAGAAGCGTTCAGAATGCCAGCCTCCCGTCCGCGAATGTTAAGCCGCTTGTTTTATTTGGATGATCTCCCCCATCTTTATGTTTTAGTTCTTTGATTCACCCTGTTGTAAAAATTAATCCAAACTCACAACCAATGAAAAAAAACAAATCCAAACCGATCACCGATTCCCAAAACACTGGTACCGACAAAAAAGCAAACACCCGAACAGCGACCAAATCGAACCAAACGAATCCGGACAAAAAGAAAACGACCGCTCCCGCCACCAAAACCACAGCCAAAACTACCCGTCCCAAAGGCGTTCCACTCGCCGCCGACAACAACCGACTCCTGCTCGCCCTCGAAAACGTTTCATTCCGCAACAAAGCTGCCCTCAAAACCGTCGTTCGACATGCGCCCCACCAGCCGGTCGAACTAGCCCCCGCTTTCAGCACTATTTATCGCCGCGACCCCGTGCAGGCCGAACGCCTGGCGGAAACTTTCGCCACCACGCTCGACACGTCCCTGCAACACCGCGAACTGTTTCAGCAGGCGGCCCAATTGCCCGTCGCCGAACGCCGCGCACTCATCCAGGGCTACCGCAAAGCCGGCCAGGCGCGCGGCGTCGTGCACGCCATCAGCCAACTCCCCCGCGCACAGGGGCGCACCCTCATGCGCGATTTTCTGGTGCGAAAAGAAGACAAAAAGGTCGATGACGCGGCCTTGCAGGATGTCATGGTCTGGCTTCGCGATGCCGGCGCTGAAATCATCCGCATGAAAAAAGAAGGCCGCCCGCAACCGCCCAACGAGGACATGGACGAAGCGGTGGTTGAATTTTTCGAAGATGTGGTCGACGAGATCGCCAACGCCATCAATTCCATCGTGGATCAGGTGGAAAACATCGTCGGGTCGATCGGCAACTGGCTCGGACAAGCCATCAACTGGACCGTCAACGAAATTTCCAACCTCGCAGAAGCCCTCAAAGCGGCCGGTAAATCCATTTTCGACATGGTGGAAGGCGCCATCCAGTGGGGCTATTCTTTTGTTAAAAAAATGGTGGAAGGCCTCATCAACATCGGAGAAGCGCTTTTTTCCATCCTTGAAGAAGCGTTCAACCTCGCCAAAGACGCCCTCGTCATGGTGTTGAAAGCGATCGATCAACTGGGCCGCCAACTGGGCGAATTGTTGTCCTTTCTTGCCAGCAAAGCATTTTCCATCATCAAAAAAGCGGCGGAAGCCCTGCTCGAAATCGGCAAATCCATCGGCAACATCCTCAACCAGGCTTTGCAGTTCGGGCTGACCCTCGTACAGGGTTTTGTGCAGGCTTTTCTGGAACTGGGCCGCACGCTGGCCCAAATCCTGAACACCCTGCTGACCCATCCCTGGGACCTTTTCGACACAGTCATCAATGCTTTTCTCAACCTGGGGCGGTCGCTGGCCAATATTTTCAACGAAGTACTCAACGCCGGTCTCGACCTGATCCGTGAAATTGCCCGCGCAGCAGCACGAGCCGGTCAGGCATTGCTCGAATTTACCAAATACATTGCCACGGCAGCGCTCGACGTGGTCAAAAAAGTGCTGGATGGCCTCCTGGCTGCCGGCAAATTCCTGGTCGATGTGATCAAAACCATCGCCACACACGCCCTCAACGCCATCAAAAAAGTCGTAGAGGCTTTTTTCGCACTGGGCAAGTCGCTGCTCAACCTTTTGAAGGAAGTGCTGAGCCTCACCATGGCCTTGTTGAAAGCGGTGGTCAAAGCCGCCTTCGAACTGGGCAAAACCATCGTGGAATTTACGAAAAAAATGGTGGAATTCACCTACAAAACCGCTGCCCGGCTCATCGAAGCAGCCCTTGAAGTAGGCGCCAAAGTGGTCGACATTCTCGAGTCGGTGGCAGAGGCTACGTATTTTGTGTTGCGCAAAATCGTCAACGCCGTTTTGCAGGCGCTTGGCCCCGTAGGCGACATTTTCAACTGGCTGATCGAACGCGGCGAAGCGCTGGCGTCCGAACTCTGGCGCCAGGCGGTGCTCGCGATCCGTTTTGTTAAAAAAAGTGTGTCGGAAATCCTCGATTGGGCTGCCGAACAGGCCCAGGATATGTTCGACCGCCTCGTGCAACTCTGCGAAGAAGTCGGCGCCGCCATCACGGAAGTGCTCGACTGGGCGATTGCGCGCGGACAGGACATGCTCGACGCCCTCGGCGAAATGTGGGAACGCATCGGCAATTCGATCAACTACGCGCTCAACTACCTGGCGACCGATTTTATCCCCGGCATTGCCAAATTCGTGGAAGGCGCCCTGAAAGCCGGTTACGAGATCGCCAAACTGGTGGTCTGGACCGTTGGCAAAGCCTTCGAACTGGCCCTTGAAGTGCTGCGCGGAGCGCTGGCCGCCGGGGCAACCCTGGCCGAATTCGTCATCGAAACGGTCAAGCACCCCGATCAGGCCCTGCAAAATCTGTTGCGTGCCGCGCGCGAACTCGAACAAACCTGGAATCAGGTGGTCGATGCCTTCGTGCAGGCAGGTGAAGAATTTTACGACGAAATGGTACGCGCCGTGGTCGCCATCGGCGCCAGCATCAAGGATATGCTCGTGGCCGTGCTCGAAGTTGTCGTCGGCGCCATCGATACCATCGTGTTCATTCTGATGAATTTGCTCAACGGTTTCCGCCCCCTGACGGCTGCCGAACGCGCCGACGGGCAGTTGGTTTTTGCCAATTCGATCGACTTCGACCAGGTGTACATCGCAACCGACAGCCCGACCAACAGCATCATTTTCGGGATCCAGGATTTCTTTTCGGGCAATCCCGAATCGCGCGCTTTCGTCACCGGCAACCTGATCAATTTCGATGCCGACGACCTTCCGATCAAACGTTACGAACTGATTCACGAACTGACCCACGTTTGGCAAAACCAGAACGTCGGCCCGATCTACATGGCCCACGCCATTTTTGCGCAAGCCACCGAAGGGTACAACTACGGCTACGACGAAGACGTCTCCTCCACCAACCTGGTCAATTCCGATTACGACGGCCAGTCCCATATCGTAGACGACGGTTTTGCGCAGGGGCTGAACGCCGAAACGGCGCTCAACAATGCCAACGGCGACTTTTTCGAGTTCAATCCCGAGCAGCAGGGCCAGATCATGATGCACTATTTCGTGCGCCGCGTTTTGCTCAATCAGCCTCAGGTGCAATACGCCCCCTGGGAGGTTTATGTCAACTTCGTAAGAAACAACCCGCAAGTTGCCTGATCGTCGATTGCTCTTCGTTGTTCCGCAAGCGCACAGCGCCGACTTTGCGGAACTGATACAGGCCTGGCAGGCACATGGCATCGCGGTGGAAGTGCTGGAATACGCCGAAGATCGACCCAACGTGGTCGAACTGGCGGCCCAGCTCGCTCCGCTCGATGCCGTGCTGCTCGCCGGCCCGGCGCGTTTTGCGCCCTCTACCGTGCTGCCTGGCCCCACCGTGGTGAATGCCGGGGGCCAGGTAATTCCGGCCGCCTGGTTTCCGATTAAAAACCGGTATGCCAACCTGCGTTTCGCCGCCACGGCTGCCCGCGTACATCGGCGCGGCCGTCAAACCTCGAGCGTGGCCTTGTTAGGGCAATGGCACCCGCGTTACCTTCGACTGGCCGATCGGATCGAAACGCTTTTGCAAAAAGAACTGCCCACTTTCCGCTGGACGGGCGAACGAATCGGCCGCGAAGAAGTGGTCGAAGCACTCGGCGCCGGCTTGGGCCTGGCCCTCTATGTCGGGCATGGCCGTCCGGCGGGCTGGGTCGGTTATTATGGCATGCGCGCGCATCATTTTGAAAAATTCGACGGCGAACCGCTGGGCGGAATGTTGTCCCTGTGCTGCCTGACAGCCAGCCGGAAACGAACCGGACTGTCGTACGCGGAAGCGCTGCCTTTGCGCGGCGTAGCGGCCGCATCTTTTGGCGCCGTAAAACCCACCTTGCACACCGACAACACCCGCTGGGCCGTCCGGATTTGTGAAACCCTGGCAACGGGCGTGCATTCTCTCGGCGAATTAATCGCCCGCGCCGCGCCGCCCAATCTGTCGGCCGTGTTGCCCTACCGGCTGATCGGCGACCCGCTTGCGCCGCTCAGCGCTGAAAAAGCCGGTACACGCAGGGCAGCACGTGTTAAAGTTTATCCCTGAACCTTTTATTCATTTCAAATGACAGAAGACAAGATTCTCCTTTCCCTTCGGCAGGAATTGAAAAGTATCAAACCCAAACTACCGGACGACCTTCCCGTTGTCAGCCATTTTAAAAACGACTGGCACCTCGACTCGCTCGAACTGGTGGAATTTGTCGCCCGAATCGAGCAAAATTTCGGCATCCTCATTCCCGACGAAGACCTGCCGGACTTCATTTCGCTTGAAGCCACCACCCGCTACGTCCAAAACCGCTTGTCGGCATGAACCCGTACAGAACGTCCATTGTCGTGACGGGTGTCGGCGTGATGTCGCCGCTCGGCAACTCGCCCGACACCCTCTGGCAGCGCTTGCTGGCCGGCGAAACGGCGGCCCGCAACTGGCCCGACCTCGCCGAGGAAGGTTATCGCGTGGCGACTGCTTGCCGGCTCGACGATTTCGAGGCGCCTGCCCGACGGCGGGGCCGTTCGCTCGCGCTGGCCGCCGCACGGCAGGCCGTTGCCCTTGCGGACTTGCAACTGCCCCCCGAAACGGGGGTATTTATCGGCAGTACGCTGGGCGAAAGCAGGGCATTTGAAGACGCCGCCGAAGGCTGCCCAATCTCGCTCCGTCAATACACGGTCGCCTCTTTTACCGCGTTTATCCGACAAAAACTGGGCTTAAAAGGCGAATTTCAATCCATTGCAACCGCCTGCGCCGCCGGAAACTATGCCGTTGGCGCCGCGATGAGCGCCCTTCGAAGCGGCCGGACACCCGTGGCCCTGGCCGGTGGCGCCGAGCCATTTTCGCGGCTGGCGCTGGTCGGATTCAGTCGCTCGCGAGCCATGTCGCCCGATCGTTGCCGGCCCTTCGATCAGGCGCGCAACGGCATGTTGCTGGGCGAAGGCGCCGCTTTTTTTGTGCTGGAAACCGCGGAGCATGCCCTCCGCCGCGGCGCGCAACCGCTGGCAGAACTGATCACACTGGGCCTTTCCTGCGATGCGCATCACGCCACGGCGCCCGAGCCCGAAGGGCGAGGCATGGGAGAAGCGATGCTGGCCGCTTTGCAGCAGGCCGGCATATCGCCAAGAGAAATTGGCTGGGTCAATGCGCACGGAAGCGGCACACGCCTGTCGGATGCCGCGGAAGCGCTGGCGCTCAACCGGGTTTTCGGCGAGCAACTCCCTTTGATCAGCGGCAGCAAAGGCGCGCTCGGGCATGCGCTCGGCGCAGCCTCCGCGCTCGAACTGGCCGTTTGCATCCAGGGTTTGCTCCGGCAAACCATCCCGCCGACGCCCGGCCACGAGCATCCGGATGCGGAAAACGGCGTGCCTTGCACCACGCAGGCAGTCAAAAAAGAACTTCGCTACGTACTCAACAATGCCTTCGCATTCGGGGGCGTCAATTCTTCGCTTTTGTTGCGCCGATGGGACAATTGATTGTAATTGAACAATTTAGTCAAGGCAAACTGGCTTTTGCGCTTGAAAAAGACCTTATGCCGCTGATCGGCGAAAGACTGGACGAGCTGTTTCAGACGGCTGTGCAGCCGCGCGAAAGGGGCTTGTACGTGGTGTCGGAAAATGCAGGGTTTCAATCGGCCGTGCAGTTTTGGGGCGATGCGCGGCGCAGCGGCGTGGCGGTCGCCAATCCAGAACTATTCCCCTGGACGCTGGCCAATGCGCCATGCGGCTGGCTGGCGCGGCATTTTCAGGTAACCGGCCCGAATTACACCTTTACCGGCCAGTCAGAAGCGCTGCGTTCGGCGCTCTCGCAGGCTGCGGGCGACCTGCGGGCAGGATGCGTCCAGACTGCCTGGGTCGTTGCCATCGATTTTGCCCGGAAGCCCTCCGGCAAAGCGGCCTTCGCAGCGCTCCGACTTGCCATGGCAAGTCCAGAAATGCAGCGCGAGAAAGCCCTCGACTGGTTGTCTGGCGCTCGTTTGAGCAGTACTCAGATGCTGTTAAAACAAAAAGGGGCAGTGGTCGGCGGGTACTTAAATTTATGATTATCAGGTTTTTAAAATAAAAAATACAAAAAGTTTAAAAATTATAACTTTGAAAATTTCTGTTTTTAAAAACAAATAGTTTAACTTTGTTGTATCGTTTTAAAACAATTCACAGGATTCAAAACATCGTTCCCGCCATGAACATCGAAGTTTTGGAAAGTAAATACGGTACCAAAGTCGTCACGGCCAGCAATCTGCACGCTGCCTTGCGTTTGCCCGTTCGTCAATACGGCGCTCAGGTACGCAAGTGGTTAAAAGACGCTTACGAATTCAATGACGGCATTCGCCGCCCCCAACCGAGGCGGGATTTTGCCAAACGCCCGCGCCCGGGCGAGCCCATCGAGGATTATTTTCTCACGCTCGAACTGGCCAAGCTCATTGCTTTGCGCACCAACAGCAAGGAGAAACTCAAATTCGCGCGTTTGCTCGAGGTATTTGCCAACAACGGGCAGATGAATCTTTTCCAACAGGCAGCATAAAAGCGGCACACCGGATATACCTGCTACCTTGCCCAACGTTCATATCCTATGAAAAACTTGAACCTTTATTTGAATTTTGACGGGAACTGCGAAGAAGCCCTGCGTTTTTATCAGTCCTGCCTTGGCGGCGAAATCGAGATGCTGCAACGATTTGGCGAGGCGCCCAATCCGGTCCCTGAAGGCGCTGAGAATCGGATCATGCACGGCGTTTACCGTGCCGAAGGCATTTTTCTCATGGCTTCCGATGTCATGCCGGGCCACCCTTTTCATGCGGGCAACAATACCCACCTCAGTGTTCAATTCGATGACAAGGCCGAACAACACGCGGCATTTGAAAAATTATCGGCCGGCGGACAGGTCACCTTTCCGCTTCAGGAAACATTCTGGGGCGCCGAATACGGCATGTTGACCGACAAATTTGGAATTAACTGGATGTTCAACCGGGAAATACGCAGCTAGTGTAAACCCGGAAAACCTCCCGGAAGTAAATTCATACAGTCTGGCTCCCTGCCGGCTATTTCCCGTTTTCAAGCAGCGGTGTGTCTTTACAGGCGCGCCGCTGCTTTTTTCATCCATAATTTTGCCCTGCCTTTAAACCCGCAACGGCAAACCGCGTCTTAATGACAAAATCAAACGACTTGCAGCCCACGGCAACGCAAAAGACTGCTAAAGACGATCAGATTCTGGAGCTGCTCCGCTCCGAACGCACGTTCGAGCGCGGGTTCCGCCTGCTCATGAGCAGTTATCGCGAACGCCTGTACTGGCACATCCGCAGGCTTGTACTGGTGCACGAGGACGCAGACGATGTGCTGCAAAACACGTTTGTCAAAATATACCGCGGCATTTTGCAATTCGAAGGGAAGTCAAAACTCTACACCTGGTTGTACAGAATTGCGACCAACGAGGCAATCACCCACTTGCAAAGCAAGGCGCGCCACAATACCGATACCCTCGACGACAGCTCCGCCGGGCTGCACAACCGGCTGAAAGCCGACGAATGGTTCGATGGAGATGCCTTACAAATCCGCTTGCAAGAAGCCATTACTCAATTGCCTGAAAAACAAAGAATTGTATTTAATCTGCGCTACTACGAAGAAATGCCTTACGAGGAAATGGCCAATATGCTCGATACCTCCGTGGGCGCTTTGAAAGCCTCCTTTCATCACGCGGCCAAAAAAATAGAGGCATTTTTTCGCGAACAAGCACTGTAAAAACCTGGCATCAGACACCGACCATGAAAAAAGATAAAGAATTGCTCGATCAGGAACTCGGCGACCTTGCTCCTTTTCTGCGCGACCTGCGCGGTAAAGACGACGGCTTTCGCATGCCCGAACGCTATTTTGAGTCGCTGGACGAAGAAGTTTTCAAACAGATCGATGCGATCGGCGCACGACGCAAAGTGAACGACAGTGACCGGGCAACCGGGCTCGGCTGGCTCAGCGCGCTGTGGCAACCGCGTATCGCTTTGGCCCTCGGCACTGTGGTCCTTGTCGTGCTGGCCGCCTGGTGGTGGCTCCGACCACAGCCGGCAGCAGCCCCCGAAGTGCTGCCGCTTGCCAGCATCGAGCTCACCCCGGAAGAAATGGAAGCCTACGTGCTGGACAATGTCACGGATTTCGAACCCGAACAACTCGCCGCGCTCGCCGTGCTGGACGATGAACCCGCCGAACCGGCTGGCACTACTCAGCCACAATCCTCGAAGCCCGCAAAAAAATCCCGCGTCGACACGGATGATCTTTCCCCTGAAGAACTGGAAATCCTGATCGACGACCTCACCGATGAAGAACTCGAAAAAATGCTCTAACCACCGTCATTCCATGATAATTTCAATCAATTTGCCATGAAGCACATACTAATGCTCTCTTTTCTGATAATCGGGGTTTGCGCCACTTTGAGCGCCCAGCCCAATGCCGAACGCCGCAACGAAAGGGTACAGGCACTTCGAATCGCGATCTTTACAGAAGTACTGCAACTCACCCCCGAAGAAGCCCAGGGGTTCTGGCCGATTTACAATGAATACCTCGACAAACGCGAAGCGCTCGTGCAGCAATATCGGCCTGCCAAACAACTCGATGCCATGAGCGACACCGAGGTGGAAGAACAAATCAAGCGGCACTTCGAACAGCAGCAACGGGAAGTCGATCTGGAGAAAGAGGTATTCCAAAAACTGCGCAAAGTGCTGCCCCTCAGGAAAATAGCCAAAATTCCGCAGGCAGAACGCGAGTTCCGCGAATCGCTTCTTAAAAAACTTCAGGAAGCCCGCGAACAACGCCGCCAGAACAGGCCGATGGGCAACCGCCGTTAAAAAAAGCCCGGATAACAAAGCGGGGCTGCGATTTGTCATCGCAGCCCCGCTTTATTTTATTCTTTGATAATCAGCCTATTGCTTTGCAAACGTACCGTTCACGCGGCCCGTCGGCGTCTGTACGCAAAGGCGGTACAGGCCGGGTTGCAGCGCGGAAACATCCATCTGGAAAGCGCGGGCGTCGCCAACCGTTACGGAACGAACCATTCGACCGTCGGCGCCAAAAACCTGCACCTGGGCCCCGGGGTTGAGATCCGTTTGATTCGGCAACACCGCCGAGACCGTCAGCCAGTCGGATACCGGATTGGGAACCATCGACAGGCTGCTCGACAGGTTGTACAAAGAGCCGGTGCGCGGATCGATTTGCTGGCAATCGATGACGCCCAGCGTGTCGACGCCGCCACAGTTTTGATCTTCATTGTCTTGTACAACAAAGTAATATTCCGTGGTGCCATCGCCCTGGAGCGGGCCAATGATGATCGGCTGTACTCCGTCGTAGAAGTAGCTGCCGTAGGTTTCGCCGTTGCCGCTGATCGAATAGCCCTGGGCGCTGCCGCTGGTAAAGTCGAAGGTCACGATAGCAAAGAACTGTCCTGAAATACAGGGAGTTGCGAGCGCCTGCACATTCGTAATGCTGCACGGATCGGGCGAGGGGCAATCCGGCGCCTGGAATTCCGTCGATGCGCAGCAATCCGGGTTGTCTGCAGCGCAAACTTTCACCGTGGGCATGCTACCCGGCGAGGAGGGGAAGTTGACAATCTGCACAGGAGATGCACTGGCCGGGAAACGACCGAAGTACACGCTGCCATCGTTGCCATAAATATCGACAGAGTCAACACTGCCATTCACCCCGAATGCGACGAAAATCGTGAAGGTGCCGTCGGGGAAGCAACCAGCCGTATCTACTGACAGGTCCGTGATCTCGCAGGGGCCGTTGTTGTTGCAGTTGGGTTGCTGGAATTCAACGATGGCGCAGCAATTGGGCACGTTGTCCAGGCAAACTTTCAGCACACCAACGGGCTCGTTGTTGTTCGGGAAATTCGGAATCGTGAGCGGCAGGTCATCAAGACCGTAAGTGCCAAGGTCCTGGCCGTTGCCGAAGACGTGGAAGAGCGTCGAAACGCCAGGTGTTTGCACGCTGAAGTTCAACACCAGGTTGTACGAACCGTCGGGATTGCAGGCGCCGGGATCGGCTACCAGATCGGCGATATCGCACAAAGTGGGACAATCAGGCTCCTGGAACTCGGTGGTCGCACAACAGTTGGGCTGGCCGATGATGCAAACTTTTACAACCCCTTCGTTAGAGTTGCCGTTGGGGAAGTTTGCAATCGTGATCGGCAGGTCGGCGACGCTGTAAGTGCCCAGGTTTTCGCCATTGCCAATTACTTCAAACTGTGCAGTCGAATCATTGAGTGTGGTGGCAAAATTGAGCGTCAGACTGTACGAACCGTCGGGGTTGCAGGCGCCGGGGTCGGCTGCCAGGTTGGCGATATCGCAGGCGCCACTGCAATTCGGGGCGGCAAATTTCCGCACCTTGCAACAACCCGTTCCAGCGCTGTCGAGCATGCAGATTTTCAGTTCGTCGAAGAAACCGCCGTCGCCGGGGAAGAACTTGATGAATACCGGCAAATCGGTCAGGCTGTAAGGACCGAACACCTGTCCGCCCGGCGCCGTGATGTTGAAGGAGTCGCTCACAGCGTTCTGGACCTGGAAGTTGACACGAAGACGATAGGTGCCGTCGGGGTTGCATTGGCCTGTGCGCACCCGCACGTCGTGAATCAGGCAGTCGTTGCCATTCACACAGTTGGGCACTTTGAACGAGCGGGTCACGCAGCAATCATTGCTGAAGCAAATCGTGATATTGTCAACCGAGCCGCCGCCGTACGGGAAGTCGGAAATGGTCAGCGGCAGTTCGTCGAGGGTAAACTCCCCGAAATCGACGTCGCCGCCATTGCCCCAAACATGGAATTTATTGGCATCCGGATTGGCTACCTCAAAATTGATTTTGATGGAATAAGCCGTACCGTCGTCGTTGCAATCACCGACCTGTACGCGCAGGTCATAAATTTCGCAGGCCACGCCCGGCAGGCAATCGGGTACTGCAAAGTTTTTGGTTTTGCAGCAGTTGCTGCCCACGTAGCAAATGCTGAACTGAGCGGTATTACCGCCGCCCCAGAGCACATTGGTCAGCATGATCGGGGTAGAATCCGCATGGAAAGTGCCCATGTTGTTGCCATCCACCACGATGGTGACCGAATCGGTATCGGCGCCAAGTGCGTTGAAGTCAACTTTCAGGTTGTAGGTCGAGTCGGAGGTACAGTCGCCAGGTTGAAGCGACAGGTCGAAAATTTCACAGTTGACAATCGGCAGGCAATCAGGCACGCGGATCTTGCGCGTTACGCAGCAGCTATTGCCCACGCAAATGGTGATTTTATCCGTTGTACCGCCGTCGTAGGGGAAATTAACGATTGTAAGCGGCAAGGAATCGAGCGGGAAGGTACCGAGCAGCTGGCCGGCATTGGCCCAAACCTTGAAGGAATCCGCATCGGGATTACTCACCTGGAAGTTGAGTTTGATCGTGTAAGTCGTGTCGGAAGTGCAGGTATCGCGCTGTATGCGGACCTTGAAAATTTCACAATCGCTGGGCGGTGGCGGCGGGCAGTTGGGCGCCTGGAACTCTTTTACCTCGCAGCAGCTTTGCTGGTTATCGAGGCAAACCTTGAGTACGCCGACGGGCGTTCCACCGGGGAAGTTCGGGATAATAACAGGCAAACTGTCGAGGGAATACGTGCCCAGGTTCTGTCCGTTGGCAGAGTAAGCGGTGAACGTGGAAGCCGCGGAAGTCGTCGTGTAGTTAAAGTCAACCTTGATCGGGTAAGTACCGTCAGGGTTGCAATCATTGGTAGACACCTGAACATCAAAAATATCGCAACCGGGTGAAGGACAGGCAGGTACGTTGAATTTCTTGGTCAGGCAACAGTTGGAAAGGTCGGTCAGGCAGAGCGTCACGCTATCGACGTCGCCGCCGGAGTTGGGGTAATCCGGAATGGTAAGCGGCAGTTCGGACAGCGGGTAAGTACCGAGGCTAACACCCGAACTGGTAATGACTTCGAAGAAAAAGTTGCTGGGCAAGGGAGAAATGTCAAGCCCGAGCGTCAGTTCGAAAGTACCGTTGGCATTGCAATCGCCGGTCTCGACGGACAAGCCGGTCAGTTGATCGCAGGGGAGCGTCGTGCAATCGAGCGTCACAGGGCCGAGTCCGATGGCTGCAAAGCAAGCCGGGTCGGCGAGATCGGTGACGACAAAGCCATAAAAAACACCGGTTCCGGCCACAAACGGGCCCACGGTCACAGGCAGATCGGCATAGGCGAATTGTCCGATCGGGCCGCTGTTGTTGGCCACGGAGAAGCCTTGTTGACTTGTGTTTTCGTGCTGAAAATTCAGCGTGACAAAAAATTCCCCGTTGGCGCAATCGACCACCTGGGCTGTCAAATCCGTAATGCTGCAGGGATTCTGCGCGGCGAGGCTGCCTGCAAGCAGGAGCATCGGTAGAAGGTTGAAGTACCAGCGCATGATTGTTAGTGAGTTTGGTGAAAGAATAAAAGAAAATTAAGATGGTAAAATCGGCTTGATAGTGTCTTTATCTTCAAAAATACAGCGGATGGAAGCGGAGGTCGCCCCGGCTGTTGAGTTCGAGTGCAGGGGCCGGTATCTTGATGATATTGGCCGCGTAAAGCAAGGTGTTGAGTAGTCGGCTTTTGGTGTGGACACGGGTCAGATCGACGTCCAGGGAAAGGAAAAACTGCCTTTTTCGCGGGTATCGCTCCGGGTCGAGCCGATAGGTGATGCAGTCTCCGCCCTGACAATTTTTGTCTTCCTGCCACTCGTAACCGAATCCGGCAAACAAGTTGTCGGCGCCCATTCCGGCAGCGACGTTGAGCCATTCGGGCCACCAGCCGTCTTCGTTGCGGCTGAAAGAACGCGGATTGACCGAAGCCCAGACCGTCAGGGTGTTGTAGTTTTTTAAAAACAGGTTGAAAGGGCCGGTTCCGTACAGTTCATCCGCCCTTTGGTCGAGGGTGGTCGATGCCGTGCTGTTGGCAGGCGATACGGCATATATTTTTTCGTCGGAATAACGAACAGGCCAGGCGCTCATTTTCATCGTAATTCTTTGTTCTCCCCAACCCAGTTCCTGGCTCACAAACATGCCCGAGCCCAAAAGATTGAACGCCACATCGCTCCAGGAGAAGCCCCATTGCGATGAATATCCATCAAAAATTTCGAAAGAGGTCTGAATCAACTGCCCCCCGGCGAAGCCGGTCCAGGCAGCAGCGCGCGGCCGAAGGCCCGTCCAGCGCGCTCCGCCGTAAATCCAGCGGCTTTCCTGATACGACATCAGGCAGTGTCCCATCTTGTCCATCTGCATCCATTCTTTACCATCCTGAAAGAAGTGAAAACGGGAAGAAGGGTAATCGGCGTACCAGGATTGATACAAACCCGTCATAGCGAAAGCATATCCTGCGGTACCTGTGCCCAAAGCCGTCCAGAAACGAGCCCGGTGCAGGGAGTCGGCCGGTTGGAGCGATAGAAGAGGGAGCCGGCTTCGTTGTGCAGACAGGATGAAAGGGCTCATCCCGACACATACAAGGAAGAGGAGGATTTGGTTTCGCATTTTGTCGGAACAAAACGCCGGGAGGCAAATTATTGGTATCGAAGAAAGAAAAAAAATTACAACCGTCTCATTATCAAACTATTAAAATACGCCCCCCTGCCTCCTGTTCAAAATACGAGGGCAATCACACGCGGACCAAAGATTATTGCCGCCACGATCACCGCCCCGAAAGCCATAACCAACACCGCCGCCGCGGCCACATCTTTGGCCTTGCCGGCCAGGGGGTGCCGACCGGGCGACACCAGATCCGTCAGGTACTCGATCGCGGTATTGAACGCTTCCATCGCGATAACGCCGCACATGCAAAGCGTCAGCGCCACCCATTCCATCGGCTCGACCTTGAAATAAAGGCCCGCCGCTACGACCACCGCTACCGCGGCAAGGTGTATGCGGGCATTGGCCTGGCTTCGAAATAAATCGCCCAGCCCTTGAAATGCGTAGCGAAAACTTGCGATTCGGTGTTGGATGCTCATTTTTTCAAAAATTTAGTCGGCTGCGCCGTTTCAGGGCAATGCATTTGCCAATCAGCCGATCCTTCTCCAATAGCACCAAATTCGGCAGAATTTTCCATAAGCCCGGAGTGTAGTCGGGGTTCTGTCGATCGCAGTCGGGATTCGTGGTAAAAGAAACTGATCGCAGCGCTACATCCGAAGCAGACAAACATTAGCCGGAAACGATTGAATATCAGAAAGATAACACCCCATACCAAATAACCGACCGCAACCCATTGCGCCTGCTCCGCCCACCATTGGCATGCAGGCAGCGGCAAGGGGAACATGGCAAGTATTGCCCCGGTGAGCAGCAGGACGGTTGCCAGCCGTCGCAGTTTTATCATTGCCGGAGTGCGGGCCTTTATCATGCTGCAAAAATAGAATTGGCGGCGCATGAAAAACTCTTCAAATCCGGTCTTGCATTTTGCAACAGCACTTTTTACCTTTGCACCCGCTTTTGAAGAAAAGCATTTGATACTTCTATTTTGGAGAAGATTAAGGGAGAGATGTCCGAGTGGTTTAAGGAGCGCGCCTGGAAAGTGCGTATACGTCAAAAGCGTATCCAGGGTTCGAATCCCTGTCTCTCCGCTACAAGAATTACCTTCGAATCAATCAAGGAGAGGTGGCAGAGCGGTTGAATGCACCTGATTCGAAATCAGACGTACCTTCGCGGGTACCGGGGGTTCGAATCCCTCCCTCTCCGCACAACAAAGACCTGGTCTTGCCGACCGGGTCTTTTTTTTGGCTATATCCACTTGTATTTTTAACGCGGAGCCGCCAAGACGCTGAGAAATTCGCGAACCTTTTGCGTCTCCGTGGTAAAATATGGCGCGCAAAGGGTGTAAAATCCTTTTTTATCCCTTCGTTGCGATTTGGCCAGGATGGAACATCCGCCACGCATTTTCCGTCGTTTTTCGGGCAATTTCGGCCAGCGGTAGCACTTTTACTTCCGACAACATATCGGCCACCAGGCGAACGTAGGCGCTTTCGTTGCGTTTGCCGCGATGCGGCACCGGCGGCAGGTAGGGCGAGTCTGTTTCCAGCACAATGTGTTCCAGCGGAATGTGCCGCAAAACTTCCGGCAACTCCGATTTGGCATAGGTCAGCGTACCGCCGATGCCCAGCATAAAACCCAGATCGATCATCCGGCGCGCTTGTTCCAGTGTGCCGCTAAAACAGTGAAAAATGCCCCGCAGGCGGCCGTCCTGAGCATTTCCGACCATTTCGAGGCATTCTTCGTTGCTTTCTCGGGAATGGATGATGATGGGCAGCCCCAGGTCCTTTGCCCACTCGATTTGTTTGCCGAAGGCAATTTTCTGAATCTCCAGCGTGCTTTTATCCCAGTAAAGGTCGATGCCCGTCTCCCCTACCCCGGCCCATTTGCGCTTGCCCAGCCATTGTTCCACGGTCGCCAGTTCGCGCTCCCAGGTATCGGGTTGCACGGAGCCGGGGTGCAGGCCCATGGTGGCAAAGCAGTTGTCGGGGAATTCGGCTTCCAGCGTCAGCATGGCGTCGATCGACTCCGAATCGATATTGGGAAGGTACATCCGCGTGACGCCCGCGGCAATGGCGCGGCGCACCATGTCGGGTCGGTCGTTATCGAATTTGTGGGAATAAAGGTGGGCGTGGGTATCGACAAATGTCATCATGGCTAAAAACAGAAAACGCTGTAAGCTTTTGACTTACAGCGTTTTGACAGTTAGGTCGGGATGACTGGATTCGAACCAGCGACCTCGTCGTCCCGAACGACGCGCGCTACCGGGCTGCGCTACATCCCGTACACTTGATGTGTAAAAAAGAAAGTGATGAAGCAATAAAATGTAGAGAAAACGGCTCTTCAAGAATGCTTAGCAAGCCGTCTTTTTATCACTTCATCACTTTTGATCTGGAGCCGGACAAGGGATTTGAACCCTCGACCTGCTGATTACGAATCAGCTGCTCTACCGCTGAGCTAATCCGGCATAGTGCTTTTCTTTAAAAGCGGCGGCAAAGATAATTCTTGCCGGGACGAAGAAGCAAGCAAAACGAAAAAAAATCTAAAATTTTCGTGACATCAATTTGCCTGCTTCTTCCACATCTGGTAATGCCGGGGCTGTTCGGGCCGGTTTCGCGGCATAACGCGAAGCGGTTCGCAGGGCCGAAGGCTGTCGTAGCACTCGGCCGGAAGTTGCTGATACAGCCGCGTGCCTTCCGTTTTCCAGTTCAGCATGTCGTCGCTGACCTCCCGGATGATCTTTCCAGGATTACCGACGACCAGACTGCGCGGGGGTATTTTTTCACCGCTTTTGACAAAACAGAGCGCCCCGATGATGCTTTCGTCACCGATTTCCACCTCGTCCATGAGCACGGCATTCATGCCGACCAGGCAGTTGCGCCCCACCGTGGCGCCGTGCACCACCGCCCCGTGCCCTATGTGAGCCGCCTCTTTCAGCAAAACCGTAATGCCCGGAAACATGTGTATCGTACAATTTTCCTGCACATTACAACCGTCCTCAATGACGATGGCGCCCCAGTCGCCCCGTATCGCCGCTCCCGGCCCGACGTACACGTCACGACCAATTACCACGTTGCCGGTGACGGCAGCCTGCGGATGAATAAAAGCGCTTTCATGGATAACCGGCCGGAAACCGTTGAATTCATAAATCATGGTTCTGATTTTTTAGTCAAAATAATGCCATTGTACCGCAATTACGCGGGCTTCGGACAGAATCGGCGTAGTTTTACCGCCCTGATCACCTGACAAATAACAAACGAACTCATGCGATTCAGTATCCTTTTTGTCGTTTTTCTATTCAGCAGTTTTTCTGCTCAAGCACAAATTTCCCAGTTTCAACGACTTGATTTCCCGGTTTTTCAAAACAACCAGGCACTTGATTATGCCTTTGCCGGCGGGATCAATACGCCTCAATTTTCGGAAGCCGACCTGAACAACGACGGCATTCAGGATCTGGTCATCTTCGACCGTGCCGGCGACGTGGTCCTCACTTTTATCAACAACGGCACGCCCGGGCAAACCGATTACACCTACGCCCCGGATTATGCCTGCTTTTTTCCGCCAGTGATCGAGTATGTGCTGCTGCGTGATTTCAACCAGGATGGCGCAGCCGATATTTTTTGTTCCTCGCTGCAGCCAAGTTCGCAGGAAATGCAGGTTTTTAAGGGTTATTATGAAAATAACGTGCTGAAATTCAGCCCCTTCTATTTTTATTACCCCGATTGTTCTTCCTGCAACAGCAGCTATATTTACTACCCGGACAATATCCCGGGTGAATGGAACAACCTGCCTATTGCCAAATCAGACTACCCTTCCGTCGACGATGTCGATGGCGACGGCGATCTGGACATCGTGTGTTTCGAAGCCTCTTTGACCACCAGTATGTTCTTTCTCCGCAACATGTCTATCGAAAACGGATATGGTCTCGACAGCTTGAAATTCATTCTGGTGGACAAATGCTACGGGAAATTCACCGAAACCGGCCTGGAAGCCTGCCATGCCTGCCTTAGTCCCGACGGGCTGAGCTGCTGCGAGAATTTTACCCCGCCTTCCGGCGCTCAGGAGCGCGACAGCGAAAGGCACCCGGGCTCCACGGCTCTTACGTTCGATCAGGATGGCGACGGCGACAAAGACCTGGTTTTGGGCAATATTTCTTTCAACTGCATGCTCGGCTTTACCAACGGCGGCACTGCTAACCAGGCCTGGATGACAGCCCAGGACACGGCTTTCCCCAGTTACAGCACGCCGGTGGACCTGCCGGTGTTCCCGGCTTCCTTCTATGTAGACCTGAACAACGACGGTCGAAAAGATTTTATCGCCTGCCCCAACAGCAAGACGATTGGCGAAGACCGCAAAAACGTCTGGTATTACAATGACACCGACCCGGGCCCGGGCACTGCATTCCAACTGGTTTCTAAAAGCCTCATCGTCGGAGAAATGATTGACCTGGGTTCAGTCAGCCATCCGGCCCTGGCGGATGTAAATGCGGACGGATTGCTCGATATCGTAGTGGGCAATTATGGCTATTACAGCCCTGGAAATGCCGTCAATGCGAGTTTGTACCTCTTTTTAAACACGGGGACCGCCACCCAGCCGGCATTCACCCTGGTCGACCCGGACTGGCTGGGCATGTCTGAATTTACGCCGAACGACTATGATTTCTCCCCGACTTTCGGCGACCTCGACGGCGACAGCGACCTGGATTTGCTGGTCGGAACCTACGCCGGCGGCCTGTTTTGCTACTTCAACCACGCAGGGCCCGGCAACCCCATGCAATTGATCCGCGACCCGGACCCTATGTGGGTGAATATGGATGTCGGTATTTCTTCGGCGCCCGCTATTATCGATCTCGACAACGACAACCGCCCCGACGTCGTGGTTGGCGAGCGCAATGGCAACGTGAATTTTTTTAAAAATAACGGTTCCCCTACCGAGCCGCTCTTCAACACCACGCCCGAAATCAATAACCTCGGTCTGCTGGACGCCCGCCTTCCGGGGCAGTTGATCGGACACAGCACTCCGACTTTTGCGCAAACACCCGACGGGCTTCGGCTCGTCATGGGTACGCAAAGCGGCCAACTGGAAGCCTATTCGGGTATTTCAGCCAGCAGTACGGCGTTCGGCGTCGTCTCCGAAACCTGGGGCAACGTGGACGACGGCTATCGCAGTCACCCAGCCCTGGCCGATCTCGACAACGACGGTGTGCTGGAAATCGTCTCGGGCAATCAGCGCGGCGGCTTGTCGCTGTACCGCACGACGCTGGTCGCCTGTTCGGTGGGCACGCAGCAGGCCGACACGCCCGCATTTAGCCTGCGGCTAGTGCCCAACCCTGCCGGCGACATGGTGCGCGTGCAGACCGACCTGAATCAGGCCGTGCGCTGGCGGGCATTCAATCTGCTGGGTCAGGAGATCGGGCAAGGGCAATCGCCGTCGGGTGCGTTCAGCATTTCAACGGCATTGTGGCCAAGGGGCGTGTACGTTGTGGAAGTTGGCGGAGGCAAGTACAGCGTTGCCGCCAAACTCAGCGTACAACACTGATTTTCAGGCTTTTTACAAGCCGAAGCTAAACCCTTCGGCTACGAATTGCTCATAATTTTCCTTGTCGAACTGGTAAAGTTTGGCAGGGCGATGCGCCACGTTTTCCTGCACCTGGTTGAGATCGAGCAACAGGCCCATGGAGAGGATTTTTTTGCGAAAGTTCCGTTTGTCCAGTTTCGTGGCGAGGATGGCTTCGTACAGTTGTTGCAACTCGGTCAGGGTAAACTTGGGCGGCAACAGTTCGAAGCCGACCGGCGCATTGCGCACCTTGTGTTGCAACTGGATCAGGCAGGTATCGAGGATTTCGTTGTGGTCGAAAGCCAACTCGCCTACCTCCGACATGGAGTGCCAGCGCGCCGACTGGGCGAAGGAAGCCGGCGTGACCGCATAGTCGCTGATCTTGATGAGGGAATAATAGGCAATCGTAATGACCCGGCCGAGCGGGTGACGGTTGACGGCGCCGAAGGCTTTTACCTGTTCGAGATACACACCGCGCAGGCCGGTGAGTTGTTCGAGGACCCGTTCAGCAGCAGTTTCAAGGTTTTCATTAGGGTAGACAAGATCGCCCGGCAGCGCCCATTTTCCTTTGAACGGGGCCGCTCCTCGCTGGATCAGCAAGACTTTGAGTTCGCCTCCGTCGAAGCCGAAAATAACATTATCAACGGAAAAAGCAGACTTAAAGAAGCTCTCTACTTCGCTCATCAGGCTGGATGATTTAAAATTCGCCCTCAAAATTACGAAGTTATTGTGTTTTACACACCAATTAAGCCGGAGGCAATGCTTTCGGCAGGTACAAGTTGGCTAAAAAAATGATCGTTTTCACGGAGGCGCTTTAAAAAGCATAATTTTGCGCGTCCAAAATTACCTGTTTGGCGTTATTTTTGAACAGCAACAGCAGGCAGGGATTGGACCTTGTTTGTGTCCAAAAAATTTACAACTTTTTGGGTTTCGCAGCCATAGACAATTGACCTCCAAAGGGTTTTATCCCACCGATTACTAATCCACCCAAGTAACTTTTCCATGCAAGTAGACATCGCTGCACATATTGAACGGCTCCTTTTTTTGCACGACACCCTGGTCATTCCAGGTTTTGGCGGATTCACGGCAACCCGTTCGCCGGCGTCCACCGACTATTCGGGAGGCACGGTCGCTCCGCCGACTAAAACCCTGAGTTTTAACGAAAACCTCACTGTCGACGACGGGATACTCGTCAACGATATCGCCCAGGTGCAACATTTGAGCCTTGAAGAAGCGCGCGGGGTGGTGCAGGATTTTGTGGATCGCACGCAGGCGCTGCTCAACCAGCGGGAGATCGTCAATCTGACCGGCGTGGGGCGTTTGTACAAAAATTATGTGCAAAAGATCCAGTTTTTGCCCGATGCCGCCAATTTCAGCGCCGACGCATACGGACTGCCCCCTTTGCAATTTTCGCCCATCGCACGCTCCCGGGAAGTAGCGGAAACCAATACGACCAGCCCGGCAGCAACCGAGACAGCCCTGCCCTCGTCCGCAGGCACATCCGCCGCGCCTGCCCCGGCACTCGCGCCTGCCGATCCTGAATTGCCCGTTCGCAAACGCAGGTCGCCGGCCCTCGTAGGTCTGTTGGGCGCCTTGCTGATCGTTGCCTCGGCAGCTGGCGCTTATTGGTGGCTGGAAAAGAAACGCCATGCAGCGGAGCCGGCATCCGAAGAACAAGCAGCGAATACCGATGCGAAGCCTGAGGCCAAAAAACTCGAAAACGTAGCGCCCGCCCGTGCCGAACAAACCACGGAAACCACAACCGCCGAACCAACCCCGCCGCCGGTCGCGGATGAAAAAACTGCCGAACGCTCCGCAGAGCAAAAAATGGAAGAAGCGCGCAAACAAGCCGCCGGCAATACCGGCCGCCGCTGTATCCTCATCGTCGCAACCCTGCAAAGCCAGGAAAACGTGGACAAACTCATCGCCAAACTGCGCGCCAACAACCTGACGCCTTACCACCAGAAAACCGCCAAAGGGCACCAGGTCGGCATCGAATTTCGCTACACCAAAGCGCAGGATATCACGGATTATACCGCCGTATTGCAGCAACTAACGGGGGTTGAAAATGTGTGGGTAAAACAGAAGTAAGGCGGTAAAACGCAGCCGGTGAATAAAGTTGCAAGTTTTGGGGTCGACGCTTTCCTGATTAGCGAACACATCCGAACTTGCATGCTCTAACACACCACAAGCACGTTTTTACCATGATCCGCATCGACCATATCGGCATCGCCGTACGCAATCTTTCCGACAGCAACGAACTCTTCCGCCGCCTCCTTGGCGAAGCGCATTACAAAGTGGAAACCGTGGAAAGCGAACGGGTTTCCACTTCTTTTTTTCATATCGGAGAAAGTAAAATCGAACTGCTGGAAGCCAGCGACCCCGACAGCGCCATCGCCAAATACATTGAAAAACGCGGCGAAGGCATCCATCACATCGCGTTCGAAGTCGACGACATTCGCGCAGAAATAGACCGCCTCGTCGGCGAAGGCTTCGTTCCGCTCAACGCCGAACCCAAACGCGGCGCCGACAACAAACTGGTCGCTTTCCTGCACCCGAAATCTGCCAACGGCGTACTGGTCGAACTCTGCCAAAGCATCTGAGTATCAGCATGATACAGAACCTGTCCCTGTCCGAACGCAACGCGGCGTTTCGCGACCTGCTCGAAGGCCTCAACACGGCCCAACGCCAGGCCGTGGAACAAACCGAAGGCCCCGTACTCGTCGTGGCCGGGCCGGGAACAGGCAAGACGCACGTGCTGGCCGCGCGTATCGGCAAAATTCTGCTCGACACCGACGCCCGTGCGCAAAACGTTCTCTGTCTGACCTTTACCGACGCAGGGGTGACGGCCATGCGCCAGCGACTGCTCGGCATGATCGGCCCCGAGGCGCACCGGGTGCCGGTGTACACCTTCCACGCGTTTTGCAACCGTGTCATCCAGGAAAATATTGAAGTGTTCGGCCGCGCCAACCTGGCGCCGGTCAGCGAACTCGAACGCATCGGGATCGTGCGCGAACTGCTGGAAAAACTGCCTTCCGACCACCCGCTTCTCGACGGGCGGAAAGACATTTACCAGTTTGAAAGCCAATTGCGCGAGCTGTTCAGCACCATGAAAAAAGAAGGCTGGACGCCGGGTTTCGTGCAGCGCCGAACCGACCAATACCTCGAAAGCCTGTTGACAAACCCTGATTTTATTTATCAAAAAAATACCCGTCACGGACGAAAAGGAGAGCCTAAAACCGCTCAAATTCAGGATGTCAGGGCAAAAATGGAGCGCCTGAAAGCGGCGGCCGACCTTTTTCCACGGTACGTAAATGCCATGCAGCGCCTCGGTCGCTACGAATACGAGGACATGATTCTGTGGGTGTTGCGCGAGTTTGATCGCAACGAAGCCCTGCTGCGCAATTATCAGGAGCGGTACCAGTATTTTCTGGTCGATGAATTTCAGGACACCAACGGCGCGCAGTACCGGCTGTTGAGCCGCCTGCTCGATTACTGGCCCAACCCCAATATTTTTATCGTGGGCGACGACGACCAGAGCATTTTTGAATTTCAGGGCGCGCGCCTGCAAAATCTGGTCGACTTTTACCAGACACATCACAACGACCTGAAAACCATTATTTTAGACCAAAACTACCGCTCACCGCAAAGCCTGCTCGACGCCGCGCGCCGCCTGATTGAACACAACGAATTGCGCGCCCTGAATACACTTGATGAACCCTTCGAAAAGGTGCTGAAAGCTCGGAGCGAACAGTTGACCGCGCCCGTGGTGCGGGTGTACGAAAACCGTACGCACGAACTGGCTGACGTGCTGCAACGTATCGAAGCGCTGCTGGCCGCCGGCGAGCCGGCTTCTGAAATCGCCGTGTTGTACTACCGGCACAAGCAGTCGGCCCGTTTGCTCACCTTGCTGGAAAAAAAAGGCATCCCCTTCGTCACCCGCAAACCGGTCAACGTGCTGGAACTGCCGATGATCCGGCAATTCCTCGAATTGCTCCGCTACCTGCACGAAGAAAGCGCCCGTCCTTTTTCAGGCGAACACCGCCTGTTCAGGTTGCTGCACGCCGCGTGGTGGCAGGCGCCCACCCTCGATCTGGCGCGACTCGCAGCCCGGATCAGCCAGGAAAACAGCCATTGGCGGGCAGTACTGGCCGATAGCCGGCAAATGGCCGGCCTCAACCCCGAATCCGTGCCGATCCTGACCGCCATTGCCGCAAAAATGGAACAATGGATCGCCGACTCGGCCAACATGGCCCTTCCCCTGCTGATCGAACGATTGTACGCGCAGAGCGGGCTGTTGCAATGGGCGCTCTCGCAGCCCGACAAAATCTGGTGGGTCCAGGTCCTCGGCACCTTCCTCGATTTTGTACAAACCGAGGCCTTGCGCGACCCGACCCTGAGCGCGGGCAAACTCCTTGAAGTGATCGACAGCATGGGCGACAACCTCGTGTCGCTCCCCTTGTCGCAGCCCCTTCGCGGCGGCGACGGCATCCAGTTGCTCACCGCGCATTCCGCCAAAGGCCTCGAATTCCGGCACGTTTTTATGATCGATTGCACGGCCGAATCGTGGGAGCCGGGCGCTCGGATCAATGCCGGGCGGTTTGCCCTGCCGGACACGCTGACGCTTTCGGGCGAAGAGGACGCCCTCGAAGCGCGCCGGCGTTTGTTTTACGTGGCCGCTACCCGCGCTCGGCAGCAACTTCAGATTTCCTTTTCCACCACCGGTCCCGACGGGAAAGAACTGATGCAGGCTCGTTTTGTCGATGAAACCAGCTTGCCCAAAATCCCGACCGAGGTGGCGCAGGAGTCAGTTCTGGAGGCTCAAACCCTGCTTTTGCTGGAGCCGGAAAAACCGGTCGTGACCCTTCCGGAAAAAGCCCTGCTGGATGATCTGCTGCAACATTTCACCCTGAGTATCACGGCGCTCAACCGATACATCCGTTGCCCGCTGGCGTTTTATTACGAAGATTTGCTCGGTGTGCCCTATGCCATGAGCGAGGCGGCCGCATTCGGGGAAGCCATGCACGAAACTTTGCGGCAGTTTTTTTTAAAAATAAAGCAGGAAAAGCCCGATAAAGCCCCCGGCGAGGAGGCATTGGTCAAAATGTTCGGCAAGGAAATGGATCGGCGCCGGGCCTTGTTTTCAGGCCCCTCCTACGAGCAACGGCTTTCGCTCGGCCGCAACTGGCTGCGCCGATATTGGGCCGAACAAATTCCCGCCTGGACCCGTCGTGCCGTGGTCGAGCGCCGCATCGATCGTGTGGAACTGGACGGCATACCCCTGACCGGCGTGTTGGACAAAATCGAATGGCTGCACAACGGAACGATCCGCGTGGTCGACTACAAAACCGGCGCGCCAACCCCCGCCAAACTTGCTGCTCCGTCTGAAAAACAACCTGAGGGCGGCGATTACTGGCGCCAGCTGGCTTTTTACAAACTGCTGCTCGACAATGCGCGCCTGTACGCGGAGTCGGTCGGATCGGGCGCCATTGCCTGGCTCGAACCGGACAAAAAAGGCGCTTTTTCCGTTGCTGAGCTACGCTTTTCAGCTGAGGACGTGCATTTTATGGAAACCCTTGTTAAAGAAACCTGGGGCAAAATCCAGGCGCGTCAATTCGACACGGGCTGCGGTCAGGACGATTGCAACTGGTGCAGGATGCACCTCGACAACCAGCCCCTGTGCGATCTCCCGGCGAGGCAGGAAGAAGCGCTGGACGATCTGAGTTAAAGCGACTCAGGAACTTACGATCACTACCTTCCGAAAATCTGCACCGGGCCGTTGTTGTTGGCAGCCACGATAAATCGTTTGCCGTTCGGGCCGCGCAACAGCGCCAGGTCGCGCAGTTCTTTTTCCGCCCAGAACCCGGATTCCAGGTTGCTGGCCCAGCGGAAGTTGCCGCGGCCGTCGTTGGCCAGCAAAACGCCCGTGCCGGCATCGCAAGGGCCGGTCTCCACTTCAAAACCGTGCTTGTTGCCTGCCAGCAGGAGGTCGATGCTTCCATCGCCGTTAAAGTCGTCGGCCAGAATACCCTGCACCACGGAAGCCTGCACCTGGCGCGGCAAGGCGTGGCGTACAAATTTTCCGCCCTGATTCTCCCACCAGCAGGTTTCCAGATCGTAGCAAAACAGGTTGAGGGCGTTGTCGAGCGCGCTTTGCGGCCAGATGTCGGCCATTTCCGCATCGGCGTAGGCGCTGGCGTAGAGGAATTTCTTTTTGAGAATGGGCATGTGTTTGACCATCACATCCTTGAGCACGAGCGGTTTGATTTTTGTGCCGTCGTAATAAGCCATGATAGGATCGAGGGTGCCATTTTTATCAAAATCATCCGCAAAACAGCGCAGGGGGCCATTGGCGGAAGCCCTGTAACGTGTGTTAAGGCCAGTGTTGCCACTGACAATATCGACATC
This sequence comes from Saprospiraceae bacterium, assembly GCA_044226205.1. GTDB lineage: Bacteria > Bacteroidota > Bacteroidia > Chitinophagales > Saprospiraceae > M3007. The sequence goes on along the minus strand of JBGAHL010000003.1, from coordinate 51,405 downwards.
TCCGTCGCCGTCGAGGTCGGCCAAAGCCAGGCGATACCAGAGGCCATTTGATTTGCCGAGGCCGGAATTGGCCGTTGCATCGACGAGTTTGCCGTTTTGCAATTTGAAAATCGATACGGGCATCCATTCCCCCACGACCACCAGTTCGGCAGTGCCGTCTTTGTCGAGATCGGCCCAGGCCAGGTCGGTCACCATGCCACACTGCGCAAAATCGCCGCCAATTTCCCGGGTCACGTCGGTAAATCGGTTGCGGTCGTTGCGGAGCACCATGCTGTGGGGTTTCAGTGGCCATTTATCGGGCGTAACACGGCCACCGATAAAAATATCCTGGTCGCCATCCTTGTCGTAATCGTAAACCGCCACGCGCATGCCGAGGTCCTGAATTTCGGGCAGCAAGTCCGATTTGATGCGAACGAAATTGCCTTTCCCGTCCATGTTCAGGTAGAACCTGCTTTGCCAGGCAAGTTTACGGTTGGCTGGCAGGGCTTCCATACCGCCGCTCACGACAAACAAATCCTGATCCCCGTCGAGATCGGCATCGAAAAAAACTGCGCCATGATCTTCGTATGCCCTGTCGGTTTGCCAGGTCTGTTCTGAAATGGGGCTGAACCCGCCCGAGGGCGTTTGAACGTACAAAGCCGCGGGCGATTCGAACCCGTTTCCGATGTAGAAATCATCGAGTCCGTCGCCGTTTACATCGCCTTTGGCGACGAGCGGGCCGAGGTCGCTTTCCGTCCAGGGATTAAGCGGAAATTGTTCAAAATCAAGGTATTGGTTTTCTTTATGGACAAAGTTCACCCCCGATTGAGCGACTTGCAGTTCTTTGAACAGGGTATTGGCCGGAGCCGCCGGCACCAGGCTGGCCACATTCCCGGACGCATCGGCGTAGCGGAGCACCAGTCGCTGGTTGGCCGGCACGTTGACAAGCGTCTGGGTTTTGCCATCCGGCCAGCGCACATCGAGTTGTTCGATCGTGGTCGCATTGCCCAAACCGAAATGGATGAGGTGCTCGACCGAGGAGAATATACCACGGGTAGGATTCAACTCCTGGTATTGCATTTGCCCGCCGCTGCGGATCAGGACCGAGGCCCCGACGGCAAAAGGATTTTGCGGCGCGCCTTGTAATTTGACTTGCAGGAAGTTGCCCTTGTTTTGTTCGCGGCTAAGGTTTTTGTACACAAAAGCCGGGTCTTCCAGGTTATTAACCACCAGATCGAGGTCGCCGTCGGCATCGAGGTCGGTCCATGCGGCACCACATGACCAGGTTGCTTTCATGGTCGCCCAGTCGCCGCTTCGATCGGTGAACTGGAGGTTGCCGTTATTTTGATAAAGAAAATCCCGCACTTTGTAGACGGGGATTTTTTCCAAAACACCCATGAGGCTCCCGTATTTGGTCTTGAGTTGATCGCTGTTCATGGTGTTCAACTCGCCGGAAATGAAGTCGGCAAAATCGCGGTTGGTCAGTTCGCGGCGGAAGCCGTTGGTCACGTGCAGGTCTTTCAGCCCGTCGTTGTCAAAATCGGCAAACAGGCCGCTCCACGACCAGTCGGTACGGTAGATGCCCGCCATGCAGGCCACATCGCTAAACGAGCCGTTGCCATTGTTGCGCTGGCAGACGTTGCGCACCACAGGTTCGAAATAGCCGGCGCGCACGAGGGAAAGGTACTTGCTGAGCGAGTTGGAGGTTTCGAGGGTTTTGATACGATAATCCGTGGCGGGCACCATATCCACGGCATACAGATCGACGAGACCGTCGTTGTCGAAATCGGTCAGATCAGTCCCCATCGTGTGCTGGGAGGTATGGCGGAAATACTCGCCCAGCCGGTTGGTAAAAGTGCCGTTACGGTTGTTGATATACAGGAAATCAGGCTGGATAAAGTCGTTGCCGGCATAGACATCGGGGTATCCGTCGCGGTTGAAATCGGACACGGAGACACTGAGGCCGTATCCGAAATTCCAGATGCCGGCTTCTTTGGAGACATCCTTGAATTTGCCGCCGTCGTTGCGGTAAAGGCGGTCGGTGTCGTACGTTTTTTTAGGCTGAATATTCGGCACGGGGCTGCCGTCGGGCCCGGTTTGCACATCGATCTGTCGGGTAAAACGCAGATCGACCGGGTGGTTCAGGACGTAGAGGTCGAGGTCGCCGTCGAGGTCGTAATCGAAAAAATTGGCGCCCGAGGTGGCGCTGATATCGTCGATGCCGTACTCTTTGGCTTTTTCCGTAAAGGTCAGGTCGCCGTTGTTGACAAAAAGGCGGTTGCGGCGTTCTTCATTTTCCAGCGGACCACCGCGCCCAATGTAAAAATCGAGGTAGCCGTCGGCATTGATATCGACTGCCGTCACGCAGGTTTCGAAGCCTCCTTCGCCGGCGTTCAATCCCGACGCCGCCGTGATGTCCTTGAATTTCAGGTTGCCCTGGTTGAGATACAGCTTGTTTTGCCCGTTGGTGCACACGAAGAACAGGTCGGGCAACTGGTCGTTGTTGACATCGGCCACGGCCATTCCGCCCCCGTTGTACATATTGATATTGGTCGAGATATTGTTCGACTCCGTTTCCGTGATGATGTTTTGGAAATCTACCCCCGTTTGTTCCGGCTGCAACAATTCAAGTACCGGTTGTTGCGCGGTCAGCGTTTCTTCGGCCCCGAAGACATATTTCGGGCCGGCGGGGGCTGATTTATTTACAAAATAACGATAGCCGAAAAACGCGCCGGCCGCCAGCACAAGCAGGACGATTATTCGGACGGCATTGCGCCGAACGAAGCCGGGTTCTGCGTTTTCAGCAGCGTCGGCTGCCTGCTTGGGGGTGTTTTTCTTGTTCTGTGGGGTATTGCGACGATTCGACATAAAATCTGGGACGGGGAAAGGTGGCGATCAGTGTTTTCGTCTGCGAAATACGAAAATCCCGGTCGATTTCTGAGTTCTTTTTATTCAGGCTATCGGGTTCCTCCACTTTTGAACTGGTTCCATTGTTCAAAAAATGCAGGCACACATTGGCGGGCAAGGTCGCTGTTGGCGTTGAACAGCACACAAATACCGAGGTTTTCGGTGCGGCTCAAGGCTATTTCGCAGCGATATCCGTTGACATAACCGCTGTGGTAAATGATCTGATCGCCCTCGGGCCGGGTCAGCACCCGCCAGCCCATGGCATACGAGGCGGCGTCGCGCGCGATCCAGTTGGGGAAAATCCGCCGTTCCTTGTCCGTTTTGATCATGGGATAAAAGACCTGATCGAGCGTGGCCGAAGAAACGAGTTCGGGTTTGTGCCCCAGCAACAACAGCAACCATTGTCCCATATCGGCCGCCGAGGCATTGACGCCGCCTGCCGGAGCAGCATTGCTGTAATAGGACGGAGAAATATCCTGGGCGCGCCAGCCATACCCCGTCCAGACGTTCGGCAAGGCATGATTGGTATTGACCGACATGGACAAATAATCGCAGGAAGCGTCGTGCATGCCGGCCGGGCGAAATATTTTTTCTTTTAGCAACTCAGGATAAGGCAGCCCCGTAGCCCGGTGCATCACTTCGCCCGCTACTGAAAAAGCGGCATTCGAATAGGCATAAAACTCCCCCTCGCGGCCAAAAAGGCGGGATTTCGGGAAATATTCGGAGGCAATCCGGTCGAGCGGATAGTCCTCTTCAATCAGGTTGGTAAAGGCATGGTAGGGCAATCCCGTGGTATGCGACAGCACGTGGCGCAATTGCACCCGGTCGGCCTGGCGCGCATCGATCAGATGAAATTCCGGGTAATGTTTTCGCACGGGCTCATCCCAGCGGAGCACACTGTCTTCGACCAGCATGCCCGCCAAAACGCCGGCAAAACCCTTGGACAAAGACCCCAGCCGAAACGCCGTATGCGCGTCCACCGAGTCGGAATGGTCGCCGGCTTTGAGGCCGAATCCGCGCAGCAGAATAATCTGGGTATCCTTCACGATCACCACGGCGGCGCCGGGCGTATTGGTCTGCGACATGGCGGCGCTAAAAAAGGAGGCATAGCCGTCGGCAAACTTTTGCCAGGGCGAGGGCGCCTTTTTCACCGGCGGCGGCACTACGATGCTGACGGCCGCCTGGCCCCGTGCATCGCCCGTGCACGACAAGGCGAGGCACAGCCCCAATCCGGAAAAAAACAGCAACAGGCGGGATAAAAATGTCATCGTCAGTCGATCAAATCTTGGTGCGGCTCCTCGGGGAAAATTACATGGCAGCTTACCAGCTGAATACCTGCAAACGGCTGTTGTTGTTGGCGACGACCAGTGTTTTGCGGCCGCCGGCGCCATTCAGCAGCGCCATATCCCGCACTTCGCCCGGCGCCCAAAAGCCGCTTGCCACATTGTTTAGCCAGCTGAAATTGCCTTTGCCATCGCCGAGCAACAACACGCCGGGGTCGGCATCGCAGGGGCCTGTTTCCACTTCGAAGCCACGTTTATTTCCAGCCAGCAGAATATCAGGATGGCCGTCTTTGTTAAAATCATCGACCAGAAGGCCGGTCATAACGGAAACCTGGGCCTGACGAGGCAACACGTGGCGTACCATTTGTCCGTTTTTATTTTCCCACCAGCAACTTTCCAGCATGAAACACTGGAGATTGAGGGCGGCGTCCAGATCTTTTTGAGGCCAGACGTCGGAGATAGTCGCTTTTCCGTAGCGGTCGGCGTACAGGAATTTCTTTTTAAGGATCGGCATTTGTTTTACAATGACATCCTTCTGGATCAAGGGGTAGATTTTTCCGTCTTCAACATACGCCATCAGGGGGTCGAGTGTGCCGTTTTTGTCAAAATCAGCGGCGTAACAACGCAGCGGCCCTTTTTCCGAAGCCTGGTAGCGGCTGTTGAGGCCGAGGTTGCCGGTCACCATGTCGTCGTCGCCGTCGCCATCGAGGTCGGCAACGACGAGGCGCTGCCAGATGCCGTTGGTATTTTGCAGGCCAAAGCGTTCAGTCGCATTGACAAAACGGCCGCCTACGAATTTAAACACCGAGACTGGCATCCATTCACCCACCGCAACCACCTCGATGATGCCGTCCTGGTCGAGGTCAGTAGCCGCCAGATCGGTCACCATTCCGCACTGTGCAAAATCGCCGCCCATTTCCTGGGTGACGTCGGTCAGGCGGTTGTTATCGTTGCGAATAACATAGCTGCGCGGGGTCAGCGGCCATTTATCGGCCACGACCCGCCCGCCGAGCAACAGGTCCTTGTCGCCGTCCGAATCGAAATCCACGGCAACGACCCGTAGACCAACCTCACGGATATCGGGCAGCATGGCCGGGTTGGCGCGCCCGTACGTGCCTTTGCCATCCGCATTGATGTAAAGACGAGCCTGCCAGGCTTTGTCGCGGTTTTGCGGCGCCGCTTCCACGCCGCCGCTGACCACGAAAATATCCTGATCGCCGTCGCGGTCGAAATCAAAAAAGACAGCGCCGTGGTCTTCGTATGCTTTTTCAGACTGTAAAAATCCGTCGTTTGTCGCCTTGAACTTTCCGTCGGGCTGCTGTACATACAAGGCAGCCGGCTCCTGAAACGCATTTCCTACATAGAAATCTTCGAGCCCGTCGCCATTGGCATCGCCTTTCGCCACCAGAGGGCCAAGGTCGCTTTCGGTCCAGGCCATGAGCGGAAATTGTTCAAAATCGAAATACGCGTCTTCTTTATGAACAAACGAGACACCCGATTGGGCCGCATTTTTTTCTGTAAAAATGGTGGAAGCGGGCAAATCCGGCACGAGTGTAGCAACCTTGCCCGCGGCGTCGGTGTAGCGCAGGGTGAGGCGCTGATTGGCCGGAACATTGGTGAGGGTCTGGGTTTTGCCATCGGGCCAGCGCACGGTCAGTTCCTCGGCCTGAGAGGACTGGCCCAGCCCGAAATGTGCGAGGTGTTCAACCGAGGAGAAAATCCCGCGGGTCGGGTTGATTTCCTGGTACTGCGTTTGGCCGCCTGCCCGGACAAGCACGGAGGCGCCCACGGCAAACTGGTTTTGCGGCGAGCCGACAAGGCTGACCTGGAGGTAATTCGAATTGTTTTTGTCCCGCGAGAGGTTTTGGTACACAAAAGCCGGGTCTTCAAGGTTGTTGACCACCATGTCGAGGTCGCCGTCGGCATCGAAATCGGCCCAGGCTGCGCCGCAAGACCAGGAGGCCTTTTGGGTCATCCATTCGCCGCTTTTGTCCGTAAATTCGAGGTTGCCGGTATTCTGATACACGATATTCCGCAATTTGTAAGCCGGCACGGCATTCAGAATACCCATGACGTCGCCGTATTTCGATTGCAATTGTTGCGGCGACATGGTCTGAATTTCGGCAGACATGAACTCGGTAAAGTCGCGGTTGGTAATCTCTCGCCGGTAGCCGTTGGTCACGTGGAGGTCCTTCATGCCATCATTGTCGAGGTCGGCAAGCAAGCCGCTCCACGACCAGTCGGTGCGGTACACGCCGGCCAGGCAGGCGACATCGCTGAACGAGCCGTTGCCATTGTTGTGCTGAAGCACGTTGCGCACCACGGGTTCGAAATAACCCGAGCGCACGACCGACAGGTATTTGGCCAGCGAATTGGTGGTCTGGATGGTTTTCAGGCGGTAATTTTTGAGCGGGTACATGTCCACGGCAAAGAGGTCGACCAGTCCGTCGTTGTCGAAATCGCTCAGATCGGTGCCCATGGTATGTTGGGACGTATGCCGGAAATAATCGGCCAGATGATCCGTGAAGGTGCCGTTTTTGTTATTGATGTATAAAAAGTCGGGCTGAATAAAGTCGTTGCCCACATAAATGTCGGGCCAGCCGTCGCGGTTGAAATCCGTCACCGAGACGCTGAGGCCGTAGGCAAAATTCCAGATGCCGGCTTCTTTGGAGACGTCCTTGAATTTGCCGCCGTCGTTGCGGTAGAGTCGGTCGGTGTCCAGCGGTTTTTTGGGTTCGGTGTGCGGCCGCATTTTGCCGTCGGGGCCCTGAACAGCATCAATCTTGCTGGCGTAGCTGAGGTCGGTGGGATAGTTGAGGACGTACAGATCGAGGTCGCCGTCGAGGTCGTAGTCAAAAAAATTGGCGCCCGAAGTCGCGCTCATATCGTCGATACCGAACTCTTTTGCGCGTTCGGTAAAGGTCAGGTTGCCGTTGTTGACGTAGAGTTTGTTGCGGCGTTCATCGGTCTCCCCCGGCCCGGCCCGGCAAACATAAAAATCAAGAAAGCCGTCGGCATTGACATCGGCGGCCACAACCGCAGTTTCGAACCCGCCTTCGCCCGCGGTGAGGCCGGCAGATTCGGTGATGTCCTTGAATTTCATACCGCCCTGATTCAGGTAAAGGCGGTTCTGCCCGTTACTGCACACAAAATACACATCAGGGAGTTTGTCGTTGTTGACATCGGCTACGGCAACCCCGCCGCCGTTGTACATGTTGATGTTGTGCGTAATGTTGTTGTCCGGTGTTTCAAGGATGACATTTTTAAAGTCGATGCCGGATTGTTCGGGCGTGAGTGCTTCGAGCAATGGACTGGAGGCGGTCAGCGTGGCCTCTCCGCCATTCACAAAACTGGGCTTGCCGTTGTCGGTTTCCTTACCCCTGATATTCCAGAAATAATAGGCCGCGCCCGCTCCGCCGACTAAGAGGAGCGCGAGGAGGGCCCAGCGGAGTTTGTTTCTGGACGTACCTTGTTTTGCTTCGGAAGATTTATCGGGAGATTGGGGGGCAGGTTGCCCTTGTTTTCTGGGTTGCTTTTGGCTCGACGACATGGCGGCAGTCTTGAAAAAAAGACTATAAAATTGGGTGAAAAACGGCACAAGATACTCTAAAACAAATTTTTTGCCGTTCCCAAGATTTGTGACTGCCCTTAAAAAAAGCAACCCGCCGAGCGCCATAATGCCGACGGGTTGGCCACTATTATTGTCTCCCTACTTTAATAGTGCTTCTTAAATGTCTTGGTTTAAAAGGTAGCGGTGACTTTTTCTGATTAGTACCGTAAAAATGAAAAACAAATTTACACCAGTTGAAAAGCTTCGCCCGACAAAGACTAGGCTTATCTTAAACCCCGCTTTTTTTCTCCTAATCTGCCAACGCCCCGTGGCGTCGGTACCAAACTCAAAAGCCCGTGCGTGTTTTAATACTTGACGACGATCCTGTTTACCTCCAGCTGCTCTCCGGGTATGTGCAAAAAACGTCGGGGCTCATTTTTGAAGGGGCATTCGAACGGCCGGAAGAAGTATATGATATGCTCGCTACCAATCCCCCCGACTTGTTGATCTCCGACGTGGAGATGCCCGGGGTCAACGGAATTGATTTCGTCAAGTCGCTTCCGAAGCAGCCTTTGGTGGTTTTTATGACCTCTTTCCCGGAGTTTGCGTTGAAAAGTTACGAAGTTGAGGCTGCCGATTTTCTCGCCAAACCGGTCACCTACGATCGATTTTTATTGGCAATCGGGCGAGTAAGAGAACGCCTGAAGGCACGAAATCTGTTGCACACGGAATATTCCTTGCCGTTGGAAGGCAATTACTTTTTTGTAAGAACGGAAATGCGTTACGTACGCATTTTTTACGATGAAGTGCTGTATTTCGAAGCCTTGAAGGACTATGTTCAAATCATTACCACAAACGGAAGGCACATTGCATATCTGTCGCTAAGAGGTCTGGAAGAGACCTTGCCGTCCAGTATTTTTATTCGCATCCACCGTTCCTACCTCGTCAATCAGCGCCATATCAATTCCATCAGTCCGGAAGAAGTCGTGGTAGGCGCGATCACCCTTCCTCTGGGGATGAGTTATCGGGAAGCCGTTACAGAGCAGGTTGTGTTCAAAAATTTGCTTAAAAAGTAAAACCTGCGGTCGTCAACCGGCAGGCAAGGTGATTTCGAATGTGGTGCCTGCGTCAGCATGGCTGGCAAAGCCTATCGTGCCGCCGTTTTTCTCGACAAACTCTTTGCACAATTGCAATCCTATGCCCGCGCCTTTTTCACCTGCGGTGCCCGGCGTGGAAAACCCGGAAACAAACAGGTTCGGTTGGCGTTCAGGCGGAATCGGGGCGCCTTCGTTGTGTACTTCGATGACTGCCAGTTTGCCGGCATCCGGGATTCGCGCAATGATGTCAATCCTTGCATGCTGGTGCAAGGGCGAAAATTTGATGGCGTTGTGTACCAGATTGCGCAATACCGAACGGATCATGTGTACATCGCCCCAAACAACCAGATCGGAAGGGACCTGAACTTTAACGGAAATGTCTTTTCGATCGATCTCCTGCTGAAGCGTCGCGATGGTTTCTGCAACCAAATCGCCGAGTTGCAAACGGATGATCTGCGGGTGAATACGCTGCGTTTGCACGGCCGACCAGTGCAGCAGATTGTCGAGCAACGTGATCGTATCGCTGATTTGCCGGTCGAGGCGTTCGAAATCGTCTCTTTCATTTGCGTTCAACCCTGACATCAGGCGGATCTGGAGAAATGCCTTGATGGAATTGAGCGGGTTGCGCAGTTCGTGCGAAACAATCGAAAACAGCACATCCTTGATGCTGTTGCTTTGCTCAAGTTCGGCATTTTGCTGTTCGCTGATTCTCGCAAAACGTTTGGCACTGCGGTAGTTTCGGAAGATCGCCAGGGCCAGCAACGACATAAGAAAAGCCGCCAGTCCTGCCGCGGAAAAGGCAAACTGATTCTCTTTTTGTTGGATGTTTAAGGTGTTGATCTCGGCTTGCTTTCTCGCTATTTCATACTGGGTTCGGAGCTCTGCGGTGTGTTTTCTGATGTCTTCATTATCCAGCGTGATACGTTCCAGCCATGCCAGCTTGTAGTACCCGGCGGCCGTTTCATAATTTTTCAGGGCCAGGCTTGCCTCTGCTGCCAGGTAGTGGCCTTCTGCCAGCAATCGCGGGTTTTGGGCCAGTTCGGCATACTGAACAGCCAGAAGGGCGCTGGCGCGCGAGTCTTCCCAACGACCGGCTTGCGCATACAGTTTGCTCAGTTTGCCCTGACAATTGCCATAATAATAGGTATTGCCGAGCCGCTGAAACAACTCGGCGGCGGCCAACAATCGAGGGCCCGCCTGATCGACCGCGCCGCTTTCCAGATCAATGTTGCCATACGAAAACAAGGCAAGCGCTTGTCCCAGGGTATCGCTCCGTTGGATCGACAGTTGATGTGCAATTTCGATAAAGTAGCGCGCTTCGTCGTATCGTTTCATTTTTTGAAGCGTAGCCCCCAGGTTTTGGGCAATGTCGTTCTGCAAGCCGGTATCCCCTACTTGCGATGCGATCTGAAAGGCTTCCTGAAACATGGCCGTCGCCTCCGGAAAATCGCCCATCATACTGTAAGTAGTGCCGATAGCGGCCATGGCCGAAGATTCGGATCGCCGGAGCCCCGAACGGCGCGCAAGGTCAAGCGCCTGGTACAATTGCTCAAAAGCAACGATATATTCTCCATGAAAAGTGGCTACCGATCCCAGGGTTTGCCTTGCCGCGCAGATGCCGCGTGAGTAGTCCAGTTTTTCAGACATTTTCAGGGCTTCATTGGCCCAAAAACGCGAACTGTCGGGCGCCTGCGTCACCAACTGATTGGCATAACGCGCCAACGCCAGCGCTCTCGACGTATCATCTGTAAGTCGCTGATCCGGCGTCTGCGCAGCCACCCGAAACCACCCCATACAATACAACAGGGCTACCAGCATCGGCGTAATTCTCATAAATCGGCAAAGGGTTACCGCAACACAGGCGATATAGGCATCCAAGCGAGCAGAGCCTTTTCAAATTTGGCTGGCGCAAAAGGTCAGGCTCGAGGTAGCAGGGTTAAAAGATGTAGGGGCCGGGAGTTGCCTCTTCGACGATTTTAGACGTTCAGGCCATATTTCGTCGGAATATTTCTTGCAAGGTCAGTGATTTTTTTAAAAAAACTTCCACTATTGCGAAAATGTTGCCGGACGCGCCGACAACTAAACAGACCTCAAATATGGGCAGAATATTGGCAATTTCAGACATACATGGCTGCGTACGAACCTTTTTGACCTTGCTCGACAGGATTGCGATTTCCCGTTCCGACGTCCTTTATTTACTGGGCGACTACATCAATCGCGGCCCCGATTCAAAGGGCGTGATCGACCTGATCTTTCGGCTCCGCCACGAAGGATACGATGTCCGTTGCCTGCGCGGCAATCATGAACAGATGTTGCTGAACAGCATTCAGAGCGAAAACAAAGGCGCCTCTATTCGCCTGGAAACGAGGGAGTTACTTGCCAGTTTCGGGGTTTCCCGGGCAGCCGATATTCCGCGCATCTATCTCGACTGGTTTAATGATCTGCCGGTTTATTTCGATGTTCCCGGTTTTTTCCTGGTGCACGCAGGCCTGAATTTTCACCGCCCCGACCCGCTCTCCGACCCTGATGCCATGCTCTGGATCAGGCAATGGCACCATACTCTCGACCGCGACTGGCTTGGCGGACGTATTTTGGTGCACGGCCATACGCCCCAGCCCGATTTTCAGATACGGGAAGACCTGCAGGGCCTGGAAGACATGCCCATTTTGTGCATCGATTGCGGTTGCGCTTTCGGGCAGTTGCCCTACGGACAGTTGTGCGTCGCCGACCTGGGCAACCGCAGCCTTTTCTTTCAGGAAAAAATAGATTGAAGCCTTCAAAAACGCCCTTCGAGGAATCGCTGTACATCCTTGGCCGTCATGCCCGGGTTTTCTTCCTGGGGCCAGTGGCCGGTGTTCTGGTAAATGCGAAGGAGCGACTTGTGGATTTTTCGGTGAAAATCGTAGGCGAATTCCGGTGAAATGCGCGTGTCTTCCGCGCCCCAAAGAATCAGGGTAGGCGTATTGATTTTTTCCACCAGATCCACGGGGGGACGGTTATCGCTCACCGAGGCGCGGTCGGTAAACGCTTTCCTGTTGCCGGGGCGAAGCAGCAGGTTGAAATGGCGGTCGATAAGTTCTTCGCTGACGTTGCGGTCGTCGGCATAGACGTCCTCGAGCATCAGGTGGATAAATTTACGCGGCGTGATTTTCCACAAAACCCGGTTGACGACCGGCGTCCGCGCGATCCATTCGATCCAGTCGCCGCTTCTTTTTTCAAAACCGGGGGCGTTCAGCAGGATCAGTTTGTTCAGGCGTTCGGGGTGTTCAGTGGCATAAAACCACGCAATCTGGGCGCCCAGGCCGTTGCCGGCAAGGTGAAATTTGTTCAAATGCAGAGCCTGAACGAATTTATCAAAAAAACCCGTGTACATAAACGTGCTGTAACTGGCCTGCGGATGAGGGCCGGTCAGCCCGAAGCCAGGCATATCAAGGCTAATCACCTGATACTGACGGCTCAGCGAGTCGGTCCATGCCGACCAGGTATGCAGCGAAGAGTTGGCGTCGTGCAACAATACGATGGGTTCGCCCTGCCCGCACACCCTGTAATGCACTTCCATGCCGTCGATATGGATAAAACGGGATTCCGGGTAAGCGTATCGGGCCGTGAGTTCTTCCACCGGCTTGTCGGCGTGCCAGTTGAGGTAGGTCCAGCTGGCGACGGTCAGCAGCAAAGCCCATCGCAGCAAACGCGAAAGGCTCAGGATGCGCAGCCATCGGGACACTGCGCCAAGTCGGTCGCCAGGGTTTTCATCCGACGGGTGTTCCTCGTAGTCCATAGTCAGGTCAATGCTGTTTTTGAGAACGAATCGCGAGCGCCACGCCCGCTGCCAGCACAAACCCGCCGATAGCGCCTTGCGTCATTTGGGCCAGAATCGGGCCCAAAGGCTGCACAGGGTTGTTCATGTACGTTTTCATCTCGTTGATTTGTTTGGTCAGGTCGTTGCGGGTAACAGGGTCGTTAACCTCGCTCATTTGCCCCTGCAAAATATTGATTTTTTGCGCTAACTCCATTACGATCAATGATTTATCGGCCAAATGAATACCGTAGAAGAACAGCCAGTACCCCAGGTTGGCCAGCAAAAAAACAATAAACGGAATACGAACCAGGGCCCTGAAATCACGATCCGTCCCGTTGACCGAACAATCGTCGAGGCTGGCTTTGTACATAAATGCCAGGTAAAGCAAGAGCGAAGCCCATTGCAGGCCGGGGTGTAAAAACAGTTCTTTTTTTACGAAGTAAAGGATTGCGAAGTAAAACACGACGGCCGCGGCAGCAAGCAAACCGTAACGTACACCAATATTTTTCATGGATATGGACGAATGATCGGGGCAAAAGTAAAAACGTCCGGGTGAATGGCGCCCGGACGTTTTTTCAATCGGTAGAAATAGCAGCCATCTCAGGCGAGCGGGCGTTCCTTTTTCATGATGGCGCCCACGATCAGGCCCAGGAACAGCCCGAAAATTGTGCCGCTGAAAATCTGGACAATAAACAGAAAGATCGGGTTGGTCACCCAGCCGGACATGCTCGCCGCCATTTCAATTTGTTCGTCCGACATGCCTTGCGCTTCCCATTGCGCCTGCATGGCCGCTTTCATTGTTTCGGCATAATCGGGGTTGATGACCGAGGTGTAAAGCACCATAAATACGGCGCCAATTGCCCCGGCGACCAAACCGACCATCAAACCGACCATCACGGAGCGGCCGAGGCTGATGTAGCCGCCCAGTTCGCGGTCGCGGTGGTGCCTGACGGCCATAACCACGGCCCAGATCGCAACACCGATGCCGGCGATGCTGTAAAAAGCTTTCATCGCGCCGTTGGTGTCGGGCATACCCGGGTCCGTGTTGGTCAGGAAGCCGATGAGCGTCAGCAAAATAGATGCGCCGCCCCAAATGGCGCCATTGCGTACAGCCGTGTTGCGGTAGGATACGTTGGCCGGGTCGATTGAACTCGAAGTGTCGAAGTTTTCCATTATTGACATTCTTTTGATGAGAAGTTTGATTTGACGGTTGAAATCTATCCCGTTCGGCGCGCCAGTTTCAGGATTGATTCGCCGAAAAATACATTTTACCCGACGAACAGCACGGAATACGGAACAGGAAAAAAGTGTAGAAAAGGAGATTTCGCCGAACTTTGAGGCCGTTTCCGGGTTTAGAGCAATCACGCTGCCCAACACACCCAATCAACCGGACGAACCTTTGCCGCACCTGCCATGTCTGATGCTTCCGCTAACCAGCCCCGTTTCAACTTTTCGCTTTTCCGCCGTGTGCTCGGCATGGTTAAACCTTACCGGACTATTTTCTGGTTTTGTGCAGCCCTGACCGTTGTGCTGGCCCCGCTGGCGACTTCCAGGCCCAAATTGCTGCAGGTCATGGTGGACAAATATATCTCGACCAGCGACCTGAACGGGATGATATTTATGGTTATCATCCTTTTTGCGCTGCTGGTTCTGGAAGTTGTGTTGCGTTATTTTTTCCTGTATTACGCCGACTGGCTGGGGCAGGCCACCATTCGCGACCTTCGGGTCAAGATTTTCAACCACGTCACGAGTCTCAATCTGGGTTATTTCGACCGCACGCCGATCGGGCAGAGCACCACGCGCACCATCAACGACATCGAGGCCATCAACACGGTTTTTTCGGAGGGAAGCATCACGATTCTGGCCGATTTGCTGACCATCCTGGCTGTCATGGGCATGATGTTTTACACCTCCTGGGAACTCACGCTGGTCGTTCTGAGTGTGTTTCCGCTTTTGATCTGGGGCAGCTACCAGTTCAAGGAAAGTGTGCGTAAAAGTTATGAAAAGGTGCGCAACCACATCTCCACCATGAATGCGTTTTTGCAGGAGCGGATCAGCGGCATGCGCATCGTGCAGATTTTCACCGCCGAACAACGCGAGGCGGAAAAATTTCGGCAGATCAATCGCGACTACACGACCGCCAACTTGCGGTCTATTCTCGCTTACGCCATATTTTTCCCCGTGGTCGATATTATTTCAGCGCTTTCACTGGGGCTGATGGTCTGGTATGGCGCCCGGGGAGTCCTTTCAGCGGAGGTCACGCTGGGGACACTCGTCGCTTTCCCCTTGTATATCACCATGTTATATCGTCCTATCCGGATGTTGGCCGACAAGTTCAACACCCTTCAAATGGGTCTGATCGCGGCTGAGCGGGTGTTTAAATTATTGGAAAATGACGACCGCATCGCCAATACCGGCCCGCTTGCACCGGCCAAACTGCGCGGGGAAGTAGCATTCGAGCAGGTGTATTTTACCTACACCTCCGACACAGATGACGTGCTGAAAGGCGTTTCGTTCCACATCCAGCCGGGAGAAACACTGGCCATTGTGGGCAGCACAGGGAGCGGCAAAACGACGATCATCAGCTTGCTCAACCGTTTTTATGATATCCGCAGCGGGCACATTCGCATCGACGGGCACGACCTTAAGGAATACGATGTGTTTGCCCTGCGCCGTCGCATCGCTGTCGTTTTGCAGGATGTCTTCCTGTTTTCGGGCACGGTGATGGAAAATATCACCTTGCGCGACCCTTCCATTTCCGAAGCCGATGTGATCGAAGCGGCCAAAATGATCGGCGCGCATGAGTTCATCGAACGGCTGCCCGGCGCTTACCACTACCAGGTCATGGAGCGCGGCGCAACACTTTCCATGGGCCAGCGGCAACTGATTTCTTTCGTGAGAGCGCTGGTGTTCAATCCTGACATTCTCATTCTGGACGAGGCGACTTCGTCGATCGATCCCGAATCGGAAGCCGTCATTCAGCATGCCATCGAAACGCTGATCGCCAAACGCACCAGCATCATCATCGCTCACCGCCTGTCCACCATCCGCCACGCCACCAATATTCTGGTGCTCGACAAGGGAATCGTGGCAGAAATCGGCCCGCACGACACCCTGCTGGGCCTCGAAGACGGCCGCTATCGCGAACTGTACGAGAAGCAGTTTTTGACAGTAGCAGGCATGAACTGATCCTTGCGGCGGCAAAGGCAATATTTGCCTAAAACGAGCCAAATACCACGCAACCCCATGTTTAAAAATTACGTTTCGGGAGATCGTTATCTCCCGGTTCAGGTGCTTTTTTGACCCGTTTGGTTGAAAAAGCCTTTGACGGGACGTCGGCGGACTCCGCCGCCGATACTTTTGCCGCTCAAATTTTTTAATGTACACCAACTCATGCGTATTCCTGCTTTTCTCGCTTTCACCGGCCTCGCGGCTGCCTGGCTCTCGTTGACCAGCCTTGACCCCAGCAACCCGCCAACCGGCAAAACCGGCGCTCCCGGTGAAACAACCTGTTCCCAGTCTAACTGCCACACCGGCGGCAACTACACAGGTACCGTAACCCTCAACGGCCTGCCCGATACCGTAACCGCCGGCCAGGCCTACACCCTGACCCTGACCAATGCCAGCAATTGTGTCAAAACAGGCTTCCAGCTGACCTGCCTCAATGCTGCAAATACCAAATGCGGTACCCTGGGCAATGGCACAGGTGTAAACATCACCACCGCCAGCGGCCGCCAGTACGCGCGCCAGTCGTCGGCCAAAACCATGAGCAATGGCATGGGTTCCTGGAATTTTACCTGGACCGCCCCCACGACACTCACCGGCGATTCCATCAAATTCTACTTCGTCTCGCTGTGCGCCAACGGCAACGGTAACCGCACGGGCGACAACGTGCTGGTCAGCAGTAAAAAAGTGTATTTCAAAACGGCTACCTCCGCCGCGATCGATCCGGAAGCCAACCGCCTCGTACGCCTTTTCCCCAACCCGGCGCACTCCAGCGTCAGGGTGCAATTGGCTGAAAGCCAGTCGGGCGCCATCACCGTGTTTGACAGCAATGGCCGGAAGGTGCTTCAAAGCGACCTGCAATCTGCCGATAATGAACTGAATATCACGCTGTTGCCCTCAGGCTTGTACACCGCTGAAATTCATTTTGGCCAGCGGATCGCCGTAAAACAACTGATTGTTGAAAAATAAGCGACTCGCTGATAAACACAAAAAAAGCGTCGAGCCGGGCATCCGGGTCGGCGCTTTCTTTATTGATAAAATGTGTTTTTTTTTAAAAAACCAGACTTGCTCCCAACCTGAAATTCACGGCTGGAGACGCATAAGGCGTCAGTGCGGTGAGCACATTGTCTGAAAGCAAATAGACTTGTACGGGGCCGGGTTTGACAATAAGGTTGAAGCCGATATTGGCTGCCGAACGGTCGTTTACACCGTACATACCGCCCAGCGACAGCCATTTCAGCGGCGTCCATTGGGCCGAAGCGGCCACGGCTGTCGCCGTTCGATTCGGGCCATTTTCGTGAAAAAGCGTGAAGCCGAGTCTCCAGCGTTTGCTCAGGTCGAACGAAGCGCTGGCGTAGTAGCGGACCGGCAGCGAGGTCGAGAAGGACTCGGGTGTTTTTTGGAATTGAAAAATATCGTTGAGCGAATCCAGCTGACCCTGAAGGTCGAGGCTGTCCACGCCATTGATCAGGTCTTCGCCCGGAAACGTCACTCCTTCGTACAAAAACTCGCCATTGCTGTGAAAATAGGCTGCGCGGTCGTCGCGCCAGTTGATTTTGCCGCCGAGATCCAGCACCGACAGGCTGACGCTCAGGCGGTCGCCAATGCGGGCCTGCAAACCGATATCGAAGGCCCAGCCATTGCTGGCGGAGAACAGGCCGCCTTTGTCGGGGTCGTTTTTAATCTCGTAGCTCAGGCCGGAGGTATCGATCGTGCCGACGGTGTACGCCGCGTGGAAGGCATAATCGGTGCGCAGGGTGAGTTGGTAATAATCCGGGTCGGTGAAAACGGTCGCCAGCCGGTGGTCTTCATCCGTGCGGAGTGCGCCGATGCCGCCCAGAAATTTTGCCCGCCCCCCGATTCGGATATTGCCGAATTGTTTGCTCACGCCGGCGCTGAGTTCATGCCATTTGGAATAATCGGCGGCAGGAGCGATCGACAGGGTATCGCCCAGATAGGCCGCGTTGCCGTTCCAGAGTACTTCGGCGAGGGACTTGGGATAGGTGATGTGAGCGTCGAGGCGCAGGGAGTGACCTGCCTGCAAGGCCCACCCGCCGCCGAGGCGCCATCCGAAAGAAACGGTTTCGAGGCGTTGGTGGTAATTGACCTTGTTTTCAGGTTCTAATTGATCGATTGCCTGGCCCAGGTCAAGTACGTTTTTGCCGTCCTGGCGCCTGAAAATATCGTTGTAGGTAATATCGCCCGAATGGCGGGCATCGAGGACAAATGAGGGAAGGCCGATAGCAAACTTTTTGCCTTCCGGAAAAAATGCGGGATTGGTCGAACTGGCGTGCCACAATTCGGGCAACTGCTGCAGCATGAGTTCCTGTTGCGCCGATAGCCGGGCGGCACAGGCAACAAAAACAAGGGTAGCAAAAAAAGAGGTATAACGCATGAAGGAGTGCAGGTTTGAAGAAACAGGGAAATGTTGCGGACTGTAAACAGATTGAAACGGCAGCATCCGAACCACTCGGCTACCGCCGGAACATTCCCTAATACCGTGTTCGGACTTTCAGCCCCATCTTGAACGTGACGTTCATGTTGGCCAGCAGCTTAACCGGTTGCTGGCTTCCGTCGGGCGCCGTGTAGGTACTGAAAGCGAGTTTGAGGTATGCCTTTTTGGCCGTGCGAATGCGGTCAAAACGGGCAATGGTCATCGGAACATAGGTCTCGGTGCGTTGCACGGAAGTTACGATTCCCTGGCCGTCCACAGGGGCAGCCTGCATAATGTCGCGCGGGCCGGCATCAAACAACGAATCGATAACGGTGCCGAGTGAGTCCTGAAAATACAGCTGCACACGGTTGGCGATGGGCGTACCGTTTTCGGTCACCAGTTTGAACTCGACCGATTCGATGTTGGTGGTATCGATTTCACTGTTTTCACCAAAATCCAGATCAAGCGTTTGCTCCGCGCCGAAGTTTTTGGCCGAGCCCTGCAAAAGCAGTTCGACTCGCATACTCAAACCGATCACACTGCTGTCTGTGACGAATCCCACGATGCTGGTATCGTGTGTGGCATTGGAAATGCCGGCCACGTCATAGATCAGTTGGGTGGGTTGCGAGTTGAAAATCTCCTCGATATTGGAGTTGGTGTTATCGAGTGTAAAATGGGTGTACTTCGTTTGCCCGACTTCCCCGGCTGCCCAGGAGGGATAATTGAAATCTACACTGTCGTTGTTAAAAACACTGCTTTCCAGATCGATGGCCTGGCCGTTCTTGTCTATAAATGCGAGGTACTTGACCACGCCGCGCGTCGGGAATCCCCAGGAATTGTAGACCGTCATGGTCACTTTGGGATTGACCACCTTGACATCGCCGTTCAGATTAGTCTGGTTGATATCGATATCGATGGTATCGCGCACCAGTTCATACTCCGTGTAGCCCCAGTATCCCTCCAGATAGGAAAAAGCCAGGTTGTCGAACAGAACGCCCATGCCTGCAACGCCGGGAGCCGCTTCCGGGATTTTGATACGCGTGCCGCTTTGATCGTAGGCTTCGTACCGGAATTGCAGCGTGTTGTTGTTCGATGTAAGTTCATAACCGGTCACGTCGATTACCGGCGACAACCACGGCAAGGGGAAGGACGGCGGCTGCGGCGCTACCTCAAACGGGAGGGAGAACACGACACCGTCCTTGATCATTTGCGGCACGTAGAAGGTGCCCCTGATGGTATCGGTCGTGTTGTTTTTGATGGCCAGGCGCAGGGTGGTGCCCTTCAGCCTGACCACACGAATAGTAACCCCCGCCGGCGCCTGAATAGGGGCCAGGGCATTGGTATCAATAACGGGCACGATGCCGGTGGGCGGCAACAGGGACGATGCCGGCTTTTCGGCCACCTTGCCGGAATAATACAAGGTCATGGTGCCGTCGGCATTCACCTGAATGGTGTCGCCGGCCAGCGTATCGTTGAGTACCTGATTCATCAGGTCCTTGATATTCAGCGTAGTTTTAAAAAGCGGGAACGCATATTCCGCGCTATGGTCGGCCAGTTCGGTTTCGTCGAAAACTGTTTTCCGGCATGCCCCCAGCAGGCCGGCCAACAACAAAGCGCCGGTCAGCAGGCGCAGCCAGGACAAATGAAGATTCATGAACAAGGATCGGTTTGGTTTGTGACAAAGTAGTTGGACAAGGCGAGAAATCGGTATTGGATTAGGCCAGTGGTGGGCTTGTCATTGCAAGACCTGCGAAAATAAGGCATTTACTTTCCTTTTGTGGGCCTTGGGTGTGTCATCTTGTCTTTTGCAAAAAAAAGACATTGCCATTCAACTGAATTGCCCCGGAGGATCTTGTCCTCCGGGGCAATTTTACAACAGCCTTCTGTTGCTTGGCTAAGGTCAGAAACTAAACCCGACCGACACCTGTATATTGACATTTTTATCTTTGTCAGCCCTGTAAATCAGCGACTTATCGGCATTGGTACTGCCTTTGGCCAGGTCAGCGTCGTTGTTGGTCAGATCGGCCAGGCCGTATTGCAGGCGGGCGCCGAAATAAAGGGCATGGCTGAAATAGTAGGACACGCCCCCGATCAGGCCGTAATCGGCAGCGTTGAAAAGATTGCCCTTGTCTTCGGGGTAGTCGTAGTAAGCGCCGAGTTGTTTGGGCAATTCGAGCGTCCGGCTGTCCACTTTGACCAGCACGGTTTGGGCGTTGTCACCTTCGCCTGCCTTGTCTTTGCGATAGTTATAATCGAGGTTAAACTGAACCCGGTCCACGGAGTTGCCCAGCGGATCGGTTTTGCCGTTGTCGTAAGTGAGCGAGCCCGTGCCGTACGAGCCGATCAACAAGCTGGCATACACGCCGGCGCTCAGTTCAAAATCGCCCCAGCGCGCATAACCCATCACGGGCAAATCCAGGTAGGAATTATTAATATTGATCAAATAATTAGACGTGCCGGTGGTGTAGGTGCTGCCGCCATCGTAGCGAAAGATCCGGTAGGAAGGACCCTTGAACTCATATTTGGCGCCTTTTTTTGAATACAGGAATTCGCCGCGCACGCCGTAATTGTCGGTAAAGTTGTAACCCAGCGACATGCCGATGTGAAAGCCGGTTACGTTTTTCCAGGTCTCGAGGTTTTCCCCGGCGGCGCTGGTTTCGGAAGGGCCGTCGATTCGTGCGAAATTCAGGCCGGTTTTAAAGCCGTACCGCAACTGGGCAGAAAGGCTGAATGCAAAAGTCAGGGCAAAAAACGCCGTGATAGTCAGTTTCAATTTCATAACGAAGATGTTTATAGAATTGGGAGGGCAAATGTAGCGGTTTCATCGACAAGGGCCGACGAAGGTCAGAACGAATTGGTCGGACGAATCGCTACCTTTGCCGCGCCTGATTTTTAAACCTGAGGCTCATTTGTCGTGTTTTCTTGCTCTCAGGACTGATCAATTTAAAACAGAACTACCTCCGACATGAAGGATTGGCCGCTTTGGGAAGTATTTATCCGCTCCAAACAGGGGCTCAGCCACAAGCACGTTGGCAGCCTGCACGCTGCAGATGCACAAATGGCCCTCGAAAACGCCCGCGACGTGTACACCCGCCGCAATGAAGGCGTCAGCATCTGGGTCGTCGAATCACGCCACATTCACGCCTCAACCGAGGATACGGAAGCGTTCTTCGACCCGGCCAACGACAAAGTTTACCGCCATCCAACCTTCTACAACCTGCCCGACGAGGTCAAACACATGTGATGAACCAGGCTCATTTCGATTATTTGCTAAGCCTTGGCGACAACGCCCTGATCCTTGCCCAACGCCTCGGTGAATGGTGCGGACACGGCCCCATCCTCGAGCAGGATATCGCCCTGACCAACATCTCGCTCGACCTGCTCGGACAAGCGCGACTTTTATACACCTACGCCGGCGAAATGGAAGGCAAAGGGCGCGATGAAGACGCGCTCGCTTACCTCCGCGACGTACACCAGTTTCGCAACGTGCTGCTGGTGGAACAACCGAACGAAGACTGGGCTTTCACCATTGCACGCCAGTTTTTCTTCGATGTTTTCAACTACTTCAATTACAAGGCTTTGTGTCAAAGCAGCGATGAAAGACTGGCGGCCATCGCTGAAAAAACACTGAAGGAAGTCACCTACCACCTCCGTTTTTCCTCGGAATGGATGCTGCGCTTGGGCGACGGCACGGCCTTGAGCCATGAAAAAATTCAGACGGCGGTCGACCAGTTATGGCCGTTTACCGGCGAACTGACGACGCCGAACCACACGGAGCAGACAATGGCCGGTTTGAATATCGCCCCCGATCTTCTCCAGATCCGCACCCTGTGGGAACAAAAAGTATCGGACATCCTGAGGGAGGCCACGCTTGTCCAACCCGCTTCGGGCTGGATGCAATCGGGAGGCAAAGACGGGCGTCATACTGAATATCTGGGTTTTATGCTGGCAGAAATGCAATTCCTGCAGCGTACCTACCCCGGGCTTCAATGGTAGCGCCGCTGCCCTACTCCACCGCTTTTTCCAGCAAAATCAAACGCTGCGCATCCGTGTCCAACTCGGCGGAGATGCCATAAGGCAACACGGCCTGGTAGGCCACGTGTCCGAATGGAATCCCGTACATCACCGGGATACCCAGGCGCCCGAGTCGATCGCGGAGCGTCTCTTCCAGCGTCATGGAAGCCGTATCGGGTTTGGGCGCACAATCGGCGAAAACCCCGAGCGCAATCGCAGCGGCATGTTTCAAATCCGTCGCCTGTAGCAATTGTGTCAACATGCGGTCCACCCGGTAAGGCTGCTCGCCCACGTCTTCGATAAAGACCACCTTGTCGCGAAATCTGGGTTCGAATGGCGTGCCGACGAGCGCGGATAAAAGGGCGAGGTTGCCACCCGTCAGGCGCCCGCTTGCCCGGCCGGGCGTAATGACAAAAGGCTGAAATTCAGGCGCTTCAAACGGGGCGACAGGAGCCGGAATCGTGTAAGGAGCCTTCCCTTGCATCAAGGTTGCCCGAAAATGCGCCAGGGTGGGTTCCGGAAAATCGCCGGCGGCTACCGTGCCATGAAAAGTAACCAAACCGGTTTGCTGGCTGATCGCGAGGTGAAGGGCCGTCACGTCACTGTACCCGATAAAAGGTTTGGGGTGCTTGCGAATCAAATCAAAATCGATATCGGGCAGCAACCGACTGCACCCATATCCGCCGCGAATACACCAAACCACGTCCACCTCGGGGTCGGAGAATGCCCCGTGAAGGTCGGCGATCCTGTCGCTGTCGGTCCCCGCCAGATGCCCCAGTCGATCGCGCAGGTGAGCGCCGGTTTTCACCTGAAAGCCCATTGCAGCGAGGTTGGCAAAAGCCTTGTCAAATTTTTCCGGGGCGGGCGGACTGGCGGGCGCTATCAATCCAACGACCGCTCCCTGTCGAATCGGGGCGGGTTTGATCAACCTGGGTTTGTTCATGATTCGTGATACAGATTTGGCCGACAATTGATATTTGGGCAACAATCCGGCCAGCGCCGCTATACCTCCATTTGTCAAAAACGACCGGCGTTTCATCTTGAATTATTTTTTTAAATAACTATGAATCAGTTTTTTATAAAAAATCGATTTATAGTTTGATAAATATTTTCCGACGATACAAGAACCAGCAGCACAACCAGCAAAGCAACATGTAAGCCACGGCAAACAAAGCCGAACCGAATGCGCCGCCACCGTCTACAGGCATGATAAGGGTCTCATAAATCCACTCCCGCAAATTGATGGGAGTACCATCAGCCCGACTCCACGCGATGGCCGACCACAGCATGACCAACGCTTCCGACAGGACATAGGCAAACAGGGCATTCATCCCCATGATGATGAAAAAACGGGGCCCCTTGTTCCAGCCTTTTATATCGATCAGCCAAACACTGATGGCGAGCAATGCCATGGAAATCCCGCCGGCGTAGAGGACGTAAGAACTGGTCCACAGTTTTTTATTGATCGGGAAAAAGAGGTCGAAGCCCAGCCCGAGAAAGATGCAAATCAGTCCGAAAGCCAACAGATCGCGCACCAGGCGGTCTTTTTGGGCGGCATGGCGGTTGAGCAGGTTGCCGCTCAGCCAACCGAGCAAAACCGTTACGACGGCGGGCAGCGTGCTCAGTACGCCTTCCGGGTCAAAAGGTATCCTGAGTCCGGGCGCCACAGTTTCGTGGTAAAGATGTTCTACCCCGAACAACCACCGATCGAGCCTCAGCACTGCGCTTCCTTCTGCGCCGTAGGGGTCGGCGCCTGGCATCACAAACCAGTTGAGCAAGCCCCAATACAACAACAGCAGGCCGATCGAGACGGCAATCAACGTGCGGCGATTCAGATTTAACACCAGTACCGAGGCCAGTCCGTAGCCCAATGCCAGGCGTTGAGGCACCCCCATGATGCGCCAGGTATCCCAGTTTTCCCACAAAAAAGGAAAGTTGTTGAGGATCAAGCCGACCAGAAACAGCAGGGCCGTGCGGCGCAATATTTTCCAGCCCGCTTCGGCCGACCAGCGGCGATCGAACCTGGCAAAGGAAAACCACATCGAAACCCCGATGATGTACATGAATGAAGGGAATACCAGATCGGTCGGCGTGCAACCATGCCAGATCGCGTGCCGCAGAGGAGGATACACGCTCGCCCCTGTGCCGGGCGTATTGACGATGATCATGAAGGCAATGGTCAGACCACGATAAAAATCGACAGCGGTGTAACGCATGGCAGGGAAGTTTACAGAATGGATGGATGGCCAAAAGTAGTTTTTCCTTGCACAGATTCAACCAGTTGCCACAAAAACCTGTTTCTCGCCAAGGGCGTGCTAATTTTGCGCGTCCTCTTATTAAAACTGCTATGCTTTTTTCCATCGGCACCCGCGTTCGTTTCAGATACACCGGAGAAACCGGCACGATTACAGCCCAGTTGGATGCAGACATGCTCCAGGTGCGGCTTGATAGCGATCCATCTCTTGAAATCCCGGCTTTTGAAGACGACCTTGAACGCAATACTTCATCTGAAAAGACCGCGCCCGGGGCAAAATTTATCCAGGGGAAGCAGGAAAAAAAGCCGGAGCCGCCGCCTCGCCGCGAGATCAAGGCGCAATACCTGATCCTCAAACCCAAAGGGTTGCAACTGGGCTTCGAGCCCATGTACAACCGCGACGGCACCGTAACGCAATACAAGATATGGCTGATCAATGATACCAGTAACGAGTTTCTTGTAGAGTTCGACCTGTATGCCGGCGACCGGCGGGTGCTGGGTTGCGGCGAGAAAATCGGCGCAACAACTGTGCTCGAAATCGGGGATATGCTATACGACGAATTGAATGAAAGCCCGGAAGTCGATATTTCCATTCAAAGGATTACAACAGCCGGGCCGGATGCTCCCCTGTCCAAGACTTTAAAAATCAAGCCAAAGCAATTTTTCAACAGCCTGCAGACTGCTCCTATTCTCAATATCCTGACCTACCTCTACATCGTTTTTGATTCTTTTGAGCAACCCGAAACAAAAGAAAAGGGCGGTAATGACTTGAAAGACTACACGCGGCAAAATGCAAGGGCGCGCACTTCGGGGCACCAATCGGGCCACTCGCGTCCGTTTCATGCCTTCAACGTAGAAGAATTCGCCCATTTCGAGCCGGAAATCGATTTGCATATCGAGAACCTGACCAATGGTTTTGCAAGACTCGACAAAAGCGAGATCCTCCGTATGCAACTGCTTCATTTTGATCGTTTTATGGACAAAGCGATCAGACTCGGCGTTTCCAGGGTGTTTATCATTCACGGCATGGGGGAAGGCAAACTCAGAGAGGCCATCGCCAACAAATTGCGAGAGTATCCGGAAGTCCATAAGTTCAAAAATGAATACCACCACAAATATGGGTACGGGGCAACTGAGGTGCTTTTTCAGCATTAAACAGCGACCGAAGGACTTGTAAAAACGAAGCGCGCAAAGGATTGTATATCCTTTGCGCGCTTTGCTTTTACGTGAATTTCTTCCCCTCAGGCGGTTGGCCTGAAAATCAATATTGCCAGAGATCGTGTTCGAAATTGAAAATTTCGTTCTTGATCTTGTCCGATTCCATCAGGAGGTCGACACCCGTAGCATATTCCTGAATACGACGATCATACACGTTCGACTCTTTGTAAATATAAGAGGCGAAGTGGCGCATTTCGAACATATCTTCCCAGGAAATGGTAGCATTGGTATTGCCACCGAGCGTAAAGACGCGGTGACGGGCGAAGAGCTCGCGAGCCTGCGGATAGTACACCCAGAACAACGGCGACTCATAACGGAAGTTACCGTCGTTGTCGATCACATCGATCATCGGGGCGATACCCAGGATGCGGACCTGCATCGTAGACGTTTCTTTGTCGAAGAACCAGACTTCCTTGATACGGAAGCGTTTTACGTCGGCAAAGTTGATGTCGTTGCGCACGACCTTGACATTTTCTTCGTAGGTCTCCGGGTCGAACGTCATGACCGTGTCGGTTTTCGACAGTTTGGACAGGACGTCGTCCGTACTCATACGATGGGTAAATTTGTCATCGTCGGTCGTGTACACCGGCAATTCGCCATTGCTGGCGGCGTCAGCCAGGATCTTGAAGAACGGCTCTTCCGGGTAAGCGAAGGGGAGATTCATCTTTTCGCGGACGTCGATCACGCGCCAGATGCGTTTTTCCCAGAAAATATCGCTTTCGCGGATGGGTTGATACGGAAGCACGCGGCGTTCCGTCATAATTTCTTTTTTAACCACGTCATCGAGCGGTGCATCACCGTCTTCGGGTTCGCTGACTTCGGTTTTGATGCCGTTATCTTCAACAGGATCGGCTTCTTCGGGAGTCTGTGCCATCAGAAGGGCGCCGGGTGCGGCGACGAGGAAAAAGCACAGGCAAGTCCATTTAAAAAATGTTTGCATGACTCGCGTTAGAGGTTGATTAATGATGAGAAAAGTAGTGTTGAGTAATTTCGAATGGGAAAAACACCTCAACCGGCAGTGGCGCCGGTTGAGGTGAAGTATTTTAAATTACTTGATTTTGAAAACCATACCGGGGATTTCGCGCGCGGCTTGATCTCCGGGGCATTTTACTTTGATTTCATCGAAGTAATAGATATCGCCAGGTTTGGCACGGTTGACCATTTCGACAGTGCCCGGGTTATAGCGGCTGCCCTGGTTTTGTTTTTCAACCGGGTCCTGACGCTTTGCAACGTAGGCAATCTGGAAGCCAACCACTTCGCACTTGGCCTGGAAGTCGAAGTTTTCGAGCACCGGGATGATACCACCCTGGGCCTTGAACTCACCGTTACCCATTTGACCGCCTTTGTATTTCATACTTAGGGTAGCCACGGGGTCAGGAATACGCTTCACTCGGAAGTTAAACGATTGAGAGACTTCGCCGCCCGAAATGGTGATTTTGGCGGGATTTTCCTCGGTTGCCTGCGTAGTAGCCTTTACGATAAAGTGGCCACCACCGTTGTTGTTCAGCGAAAGGCCGCCAGCGCCGCTGGCAGATACCCGAACATCGTTGGATGAAACGCCTGCTACCGATACCGTGATCGGGTTGTCAACACCAATATAGAATACGTTCATTTTGTCGAGCTGAATAGCGGCAGAGCGCTGGCCAACTTCGTATTCAAATTCTTTGGTGTAGGTCTTCACCGAGTTGTCAAGCGGGTTTTTGACGCTGATGTTCACATTGAACTTTTTCACACCAAGGCCGCTGGCCGTCGCTACGTAGTGGGCTTTGCCGCCTTCAACCGGAAGGCTTGCGCCTGCCACGTTGATGCTGATGTTATTGGCCGTAGAACTACGTGCACTCAGGAACACATCTGCTTCGTATTTGTCTCCGGCAATCACGTAGCCTTTCTTGGCAGAAACGACAGGTTCAAATTCGTCAAACTTGAGGTCTACGCCGCCAACTTTTTCAGCGCATTTGTTCAGAACGGCTGTGGCAGAGTTTTTGGCGTCGCTTTGCATTTTACCGAGGATCGGGAAAATAGCGGCAACGGGCATTTGTTTGAACTTGTATTCCGGCCAGTTTTTCGATTGAACGCCTGCCGGAATGGCTTCTACGTCCAGCGGAAGGGATTTGGATACCTCCGGGTCGTTTTCAACCAGTTCCAGGAATTTCTGGCGGGTTTCGCGTACTTTGTTTTCGATTTCAGCGCCCAGTCCGTCGTTGATAAACATCTTCGTCGTGATGTCTTTGTTACGGATATCTTTCGGCTGTCCCGGAATTTTCGGGTTTTCACCGCCGGCTTTTGCGAAAAGTTGGTCGCGGATACCGTCGATATATTTAGTGAAATCGTCTGCAACTTGAAGCGCTTGCTTGGCATTGTTGCGCCACTTCTCGTTTTCGGGCTTCGGATAGGCATCGGCTTGTTTATTGATGCCTCCCATGATAGCGTCGTTACTCGTTTCGACAATTTTACGGGTGCTTAACATACCCTTGTCGAGCGAGAAAAACGCATTCATGACTTCTGCCGAAACGTTGAGGGCCAGCAGCGCGGTCAGCACCAGGTACATCAGGTTGATCATCAGCTGCCGCGGCTCCTTTGGTATTGACATAAGGATCTAATTTTTGAATGTGATGGTTGAATGGATAACCACGATCAAAATCGCAGCGGATTACTGACGACCGATGTTGGCCATTGCAGCCAGCATATTGCCGTAAACGGTATTGAGCGAACCGAGGTTTTTGTTGAGCGAAGTCAATTGATCTTTGTAATTGCGGACGTCTTCGGCGGATTTTGCCATGTCAGCCATTGCTTCGTTCATTTTGGTGTAGAAGTTGCTCATAGACTTGATCTGGTCTTGCGTACCGGAAAAGTCTACTTCTTGCAGAGCCTTCAGAGCGCCCATGCTTTTGGACATGGACTGCAGCTCGGTCAACATACCGCCCAATTGACGTTCAACCACGTCGCCGTGCAGCGGCTTGAATTCTTCCATGTTGGTATTGGTCGGGCCAGCCGTAAGCGGTTGCATGCGGGAGTTGTAGTCGTCAAGACCCGGATACAGTTTGTGCCAGTAGTAATCGGGCTCCGGGCCGAGAATACCGAGAAAGAGGAAGATGATAGCTTCGGTAGTCAACCCGGCGATCAGCAGTTCGGAAGCGTACTCCCAGCTTTCCAGCTTGAAAAGAGCGCCCATAAGCACGATAGCAGCACCCACACCGATGAGGAGGTTCTTAAAATACTTGAAAGACTTGGTTTTGACGAAACTCATTGTTTTTAAACTTTTTAGCAGTTTAGAGAAATAGTTAAGCGAGGATTTAGAATACTTCCTAAAAACGTCGCAAAAGTAGCAGCAGGTTTAATTTATCCGATATATTTTCAGATAAATTGCTGGCAGTCAACCGAATTTGTCCGCTATTGACGAACACAAACGCGACGTACAGCATAAAATAGTTCAAAACGGATTGGGAGGGGGAGGGCAAAACGTGTCGGAAGACGATTATAGAGTGGTAAACCAAAGGGCAAAACGCAGAGAATCAGCACAAATTATGTGAGGATATTCATTTTATTTTGCCCTTTGGTACTATGCCCGATAAGGTGTTTAGAAGTCGTTGATGGAACGACCGAGGAAGGTCAGTACGCAGCGGAAGCCAACATAGCACTTGGTAGTATCCTGATATTCCCAGGAGCGAGTGCCCGTTTGCAGGAAGAATGCAACGTCTTTCCACGAACCACCGCGAATTACTTTACGCTTGTAGGTCTGCGGGTCCTCATCCTTGGCATCATAGCGGATGTCGGGGTTGAGGTCGTGCATGAAAGAGTAGGAATTTTCGAAATAGGCAGTTTCCGTCCATTCTGCTACGTTGCCAGCCATGCAATAGAGGCCATAATCGTTAGGGAAGTAGCCATCGGCCTTAACCGTGTAAAGGCCGCCATCTTCCGGATAGTTACCACGACCAGGCTTAAAGTTGGCCAGAAGGCAACCTTTTGCGTTGCGGGTGTAGTAAGCGCCCCAGGGATAGGGAGCTTCTTCGCGGCCACCGCGTGCAGCATATTCCCACTCGTGTTCAGTGGGCAGGCGGAAATCCTCCGAAGTCACGCCATCGCCGTACATGTTCCAGATTTTGGTGCGCCAGTAGCAGAAGGCTTTGGCCATTTTCCAGTTGACGCCTACAACTGGATAGTCGTCAAATGCCGGGTGCCAGAAGTAGTTACGCGTCATCGGCTCGTTGTAAGAATAAGCGTAGTCGCGAATCCAGCAGAGCGTATCCGGGTAAACCTTGATTTTTTCTTTGTGGATGTGGCTGGTACGGTTGCTGTTGCGGTCGTGGGCGGCGCGCTGCCAGTCGTACCACTGGTATTCGAATACCAGTTTGGTGACGTCAATTTCCTTGCGACCGGCGAAGCGCTCGTTGCCCTGATAGTACAGGTCCTGAAGTTCTTCGGCGTTGTCTTTCCAGTCAACGTCCTGATCCCAATCGATCAATTGCTTGTCGCCATCGCCGTTTTCATCTTCAACATAGTGTTGAAGCGTTTCGTGTGCCAGCGAGTCGGAAACCCACTGAACAAATTGGCGATATTCGTTGTTGGTAATCTCGGTGTCATCCATGAAGAATCCCTGAATAGAGATGGACTTCGGACGAGCCACCAAGGTACGGCTGAGGTCTTCGTCACCTGTACCGACATGTAAGGTGCCGGAGGGCACATACACCATACCGTAGGGATTAATACCTTTCCATTTCGGACGATCGGTCACACCAACCAGTTGTCCGCTTTCTTTTCTGCCGCACGAAACGGCTACTACTGCGAGTAAGGGCAGAAGCAGGAGTAATTTCTGTAGTTTTTTCATGTTAAACACCCGTGTTTTCCTACTTAAATGTTCGGTTTGGAAAAAGTGGTCGTAAAGATAGAGGATTAATTTCGTAGCGAAAAAGTTTTCAAAATAAAATTGGCCGATCCGGGATTTGTCACCTGTGCAAAGCACGAGACTAACGCCTTTTTCGGATTCGATTGTATTTGAAAGCGCTTTTTTTAACACCTGACCCGCCATTTCTACAAAATCGCCGCTGCCGACAAAAACAATGCCGAATAAGGGTGATCAAAAGAATCGTGGGTTGTAAATAATGGGAGGCAATTTGCCCGCACCGATAGGTCTGCCCAGGTTGTAACGAAGCAGCAATTCGTGGCTGCCACGGTTGGCGGCTTTTAAAGGTGAAAGGGGCAAATCGAATGCGTATCCCAGTGTCGTTTTTTCGTTGATCTTCATTCCGGCAAAAAGAATTGCTGCGTCACGACTCGAAGATCCGAAGCCTCGATAGGAAGCGCCGGCAAAAATATTTTCTCGCCAACGCATGTACGTTGAAATTTCGATTTGTGTCTCCTTCGCGTCAGTTTTCGCCAACATTGAAGGGCGCAGTTCGAGATTATCGCCCGCATTCAGGCGATAAGCGGCGGTGAAGATATAGTGCCTTTCGGGTTTTAAAGAAAAATTTCCATCGCCATCGCCTTTTAACACAGGTGCAAAAACAGGCTGAACTGCTGCGCCTGCCTCAAATCGCAGACTTTGAAAATATATACCGGCCTCCCCTACTGCTGCTCCCGCCTGAATATTGCCTTCGGGCAAGTACTGATCGTTGTGCGAAAAAACCCCTCCAGGCTCGGCATAGGTACCGTCGGGGGCACGCAATTTGGCCCCGTCAAGCACATATAAAAGGTAACCTCCGCTCACCCCCATCGACAAAAGAGCATTGCGGCCTAGTTCCATTTGATAATTGTAACTCCCGACCACCTGCGTCACACGGTGCGCTCCGATCACGTCGTTCTCCACCCGCAGGCCAATACCGCTGCGAATTACGTACAGCGGCAAATGCACGTTGAGGTGCTGGGTTTCGGGCGCGCCTTCCAGGTTGCTCCACTGCTTGCGATATACCCCTGTGAATACCAGAGAATTGTCCAGGCCGGCGCAGGCCGGGTTAAAAGCATAGGCGTTAAACGCGTACAGGCTGTACTGCGGCGCTTGCTGGGCCGACAGATTACCCAGCATCCAGCATACTATTAATATAGGTGTAAAAAGTTTTTTCATGCGCGAGGCGCTTTAAGTGTGGGTGAAAATAGGTCTATTCCGGACGCACAGCCGTATAAAATTCGTCAAAAGTGCGAATCGGTCGTTGACAGGCAAAATCGCGGCAAATGTAGATCAACGCATCCCCCTCCCCGGTTTTGCCAGCCAGCAAGGGTACAGATCCGTTTTCACCCCGCGAGGCTGCCACGACCTTATTGGGCACAAAAACCGTCTGCAACTGCACTGCTTTTTCGAAGGCATTATCGCCCACCACGGCAATTTCGTGGTATGGATGCACTTCGTTGAGCACCGCGCCGGCCCAGCGTTCGAACGAAAGCGGGTAGCGGGCCAGGGTGTCGCGGATCGCCAGCAGCATTTGCCGGGCCTTGTCGCGCCATTCGCGGCGGTCGAGCAGAATGCCGAGGCGTTGCAAGTTGTGCGCCATGGTGCTGTTGCCAGAGGGCGTGGCACTGTCGTACAGGTCCTTTTTGCGCAACACGATATCAGTCTGGTTTTCGGCCGTAAAAAACAGCATCGGCGAAGCCGGATCGCTGAAATAACTCAAAACATAGTCCGCATATTTTCCGGCGCGTTGCAAATAGCGCGGATCGAAGCTGATCTGGTAACCATCGAGCAGGGCGGCGATAAAAAAGGCGTAATCATCGAGAAAAGCGTCGTACTGCGCCTGGCCGTTTTTCCAGGTGTGAAAAAGGGCTTCGCCGTCGGGCTGGGCAAATTTTTCGAGGCAAAAATCGAGGCTGCGCAAGGCCGCGGCGCGGTATTCCTCCCGCCCCAGCGCCGTAAAAGCCGCCGCGTAGGCAGAGGCCATGAGGGCGTTCCAGCCGAGCAGAATTTTATCGTCGAGGCCGGGACGTATCCGTTGGGCGCGGTGGGCAAAAAGTCGTTCGCGGCCCGCGCGCAGGCGTTGTTTCAGAACCGCGAGGTCCAGATCGTTCAGGCGAGCGTATTCCTCGTACGATTGAAGGCGCCGAAGGATGCTGACGTGCTCCCAGTTGCCGCCCTCGCGGACGTCGTAGAAATCGCAGAATAAAGCCGCGTCCTCGCCCAGCAACTGCTCGATCTCTGCTTTGTCCCACACGTAAAATTTGCCCTCCTGCCCCTCCGAATCGGCGTCTTCGGCCGAATAAAACCCGCCCTCGGCCTGGGTCATGTCGCGGCGGATGTATTCGAGCGTTTCCTCGATGGTTTCGCGGTACAGGTCTTTTTTCGTCAGTTTGTACGCCTCGGCGAGCACCCCGACGAGCAGGGCATTGTCGTACAACATTTTTTCAAAATGCGGAGCCAGCCACTCCCGATCGGTGGAATACCGAGCAAAACCGCCCCCGATCTGGTCGTAAATACCGCCCTGGATCATCTTGTCGAGCGACAACAGGGCCTGCTCCAGCGCCTCGGGCTGGCGCCGAAACCAGTGGTAGCTCAGCAAATACTGGATTGCCATGGTGGAGGGGAACTTCGGCGCGCCGCCAAAACCGCCCTCGGCGCGGTCGAAACTGTCGCGCATGCGGGCAAAGATCGTATCGGGCAGATCGGCGGGAAAAGCCGCCTCACCGGCGGTTTCGGGACCCATATTTTGAACAAAAACCTCGTCGTTGCCCCGGATGCGGGCGGTGATGCGCTCGGCCTGTTCAAATACCTTGTCGCGCTCGCTCTCCCACACCCGCGACATGTGCTGCAACACCTGCAGCCACGAGGGGCGATTGTGCGCCGGGCGGGGTGGGAAGTAGGTACCCGCGTAGAACGGCCGCCCGTCGGGCGTCAGAAAGCAGTTGAGCGGCCAGCCGCCGCTGCCGTTGAGGATCTGACAGGCTTCCATGTAGATCGCATCCACGTCAGGCCGCTCCTCGCGGTCGACTTTGATGCAGACGAAATTGTCGTTCATAAACGCCGCAATGTCTTCGTTTTCAAACGATTCGTGCTCCATCACGTGACACCAGTGACAGGTGGAATACCCGATGCTGACCAGGATCGGCTTGTTCTCGGCGCGCGCGCGGGCCAGGGCTTCGGGCTTCCAGGCGTACCAATCGACGGGGTTGCCGGCGTGCTGTAGGAGGTAGGGGGAGGTCTCGTGCTGAAGACGGTTCATGGGAAGGAATGATGAATGATAAATGATAAATGATGTGTGATAAATGGCGGGAGTGGGGGAAAGGTTTAGAAGATTGTGCTTTTGCGGGAAGGGAACGCGGATGACACGGATCTTGCGCGGATGGACGCGGATTTTTTTTGCCCGCCGCGTGGGTGTTTCTTTCGACAGGATTAACAGGATAATTGCCGGCTGCGCCGACAAGGCGGGCATCTCCCCTTTCCCTTTAACATTCTGTACATCTTGTTGATCCTGTCTTATAAAAACATCCGACCCAATCCGCGGCCTTCTGCGCGCCCAGCCTCCCGCAAAAAAATTCGACCCGCTGCGCGGGTATTGCCAAAACCCTTAGAGCATGTTGAGCTTTTCCTTGCCGGGCTGCAAACGGAAAATTTTATTTCCTGCTGCGTTAAATTTCTCGCCGGATCGCCCGCATCCGACTGCGAAATTTGCCTTGCCGAAAATAAAATTTTCACGTTTTCGCCTCGGCAGGAAAAGCTCAACATGCTCTAACGGCTTCACCCTGGATGTAAAAAGTTCTAAAGGGTAAAAGGGTAAAAGAACTACAGGTTAATAATCTCTGGCGACCCGGAACCCCCGAACGTGGTTATTGAAGGTTGCGGAGAGAGAGATGCGCCTCGCCGAGCGGCAGGTCTCTGGAATGTTGCCCCATGAGCCGCCGCGACAAACGCGCTTATCACCCGAATCAGGCCCCATCGGGTTTTTCGCGCCCTTTGCAATACTCTTGTAATAGTCCGCTCCATACCAGTCGCTGCACCATTCATACACATTCCCGCTCATGTCGTACAAGCCCAGGGCGTTGGGCTTTTTTTGCGCCACGGGGTGGGTTTGGCCGTCTCTGCCGCCATTGCACCAGGCCACTTCGTCGATCTCATCGCTGCCGGCGTACAGGAACATCCGTTTCGGGTTGGCTTTTTGCCCGCCCCGAGCGGCGTACTCCCACTCGGCCTCGGTGGGCAGGCGGTAGCGCTGGCCCGTGCGTTCGGAGAGCCAGCGGCAATACTCGGTAGCGCCGTACCAGGTTACGAACACGACCGGGTGGTTGTCGTAGCCCGCTTGGGGGGCGTACAAGCCAAGCCCTTTTTGATCGGGGAAACGGATGCTCCATCTATGCTCTCTGATCATTGCCTCTCCCTTGTACTCCCCGCTTTTCACGGTCGTGCTGCCGTATTCGTTGAGGAAGGCGGCGTATTGCGCATTGGTCACCTCAGTGCGGGAGAGGGCGAAGTCGGAGAGGGTGACGGGGTGGGCGGGTTTTTCGTCGTCTTGGCAGTATTTTGTTTGTTCGTCGGTGCAGCCGAGGGTGAGGGTACCGCCGGCGATGCGGATCATGTCGGGGAGGGGGATGGATGGGGTATTTTTTATAATTTCAAAAAACTGCGATGAATTACTACCCGAGGTTATCAGAAAGACACCGTAGCGGTCATTTTTTCCTTTTGAGCCCACGGAAATTCCTATGGAATATCCCGAAGTAAACGATGCTTTGATGTATATCACATCGCCGTTGTCCTCTTTTATAATCAGATTTCCCTCGATTGAAGCATCGATGTAGTTAATGATTTTTTCTTGTTCCTCACGATTTGCTTGTGCAGTCTTATCAAAAGGAAAACCCTTGAGCGCTTCTAAAATCAGTGCTTCTGTCGGCGGCTCTACTTTCAGGCGCTCGACCGGGTCAGTGGGGGTCGGGCAGCCCTTGTAGAGGGGTGAGCCGGGTTGGGTAATGCATTGGTCGTCGGGGTCGGGTATGCCGTCGCCGTCGGTATCGGTTGCCACCTCATGTCTGTTACCTTCCTGTGTGGAAGCCGGCATCGGCTTCAACCAGATCGTATCTCTTCCATTGTCCGTTCTCGGTTTGAAGCCGCCATCCCAGGCAAAATATCCGGGTATTTTTACCCGAAGCGGCACAAAAGCAAAGGGTCGGCCGGGGAAAACGTACTCGGCCTGGCCCCGGCTATTGCTGGTCATGGACCGGATGCTTCGCGCACTGATCTCGGCATTGGGCACGGGGGCTTTGGTCTGGACATCGAGCACAAGCAGCCGGAGGGCGTAAACGACCCGCGCCGCGAGCTCCTGTTCGGGTTTGTCCGGAAACAGCAGGGTTTCGAGGTTGACGGGCATGGTGGCGCTCAGAGAGTCGAAGTAGGTCGAATCGGTCAAGGTCAACAGGGCATAATATGCCGCCAGAGCCGAATCGCGGGCAGATCGGGTTTCCGTGAGGGGGGCATTGGTCGGGTTGGCGCCCAAAGTTTTCTTTTTGTTTCCGGAAATGCGATCCAGGTAAAAATAACAAAGGCCCTTTCCATGCAATGCGCTCAAATACAGCGACTTGTGAGACGGACGAACAGATCGAAAACCGCTGATCGCCTCCTGCAACACTGTCGCTCCTGCCGAATCCTGCAAATAAGAATTCAGTTTCAGGGCTGCGGCATTGAATCGAAGCGCCTGCAGGTTGCTATCGGCAAGCGGATATTGCCCCCTGTAAGAAATGGCTTTGTTCAGGTATTGATCCGCTGTCTTTACGGAATCTGCTAACGCTGTCCGGGGCGATGACTCGTTGCCCACCCTGCTCCAAAGATCGACCGCCCTGTTATTCAATCTCATCGCCTCGTCTTCATTCGTCGTTTCCTGCATCCAGAATGCGTAGGCAGGCAAAGGTCTCGACAGGTCAAATCCCTCGAAACTGGAAGATTCCAAAAAGGCAGATAACAGGATCTCCAGCAACACAAACAACAGACCGAACCACAATTCTTTCGACCAGGGCGAATGCGATGGGGGAACATCGAGCCAGGCATCCAGATTCCGTGTGGAACCAAAGGGCAGCCCCGTGCCGTCGGCGCGGTTTTGAACGATCCAGTCCAGTTCGGCTTCCTGGCCGCCAGAGAGCAGACCCAGGGCGCGCAGTTCGCGGATAGCCTGTTTGTGTGCCTCGTCGCGCGGGTCGAGGGCAAACTGATGGATGGCGAGGTTGACGCGCCAGTCGGTTTCGGCAAAGGAGCCGGCGACCTGTGCACGCACGGCTTCGAGTTCGGCAGCGGCGGCCTGGCGGGCGAGGCGTTCGTCATCGGGCGCACACTGGGCCAGCAGGGCCAGACGCAGGGCAGTGGCGGGTTCGTTGGCACTGAGCCAGGGGATGCGCGAAAGGCGCAGCAGGCGGTCGTGCGTCACTTCGATGCCCAGGGCGTGGCCGATGGCGAGGGTGAGGGCGTAGTCCGGCTGGGTGGTGACGGCCAGGGCGCAGAGCCAGCGGAAGGCGGCGGGGTCCCCGTCCGACGAGCCGGGCCGGGCGGAATTTTGCAGGAAATCGCGGTGTTCTTCGACCGAATCCCAACGGCGGTAACGATCGCTTTGGTCGCTGCGAATGCGGCCCTGCGCCGTTTCCCAGAGCACAAAGGGATCGGGAGCGAACTCTTCCAGGGCTTCCAGGGCCTCAAAACCGGCAAGCAGTCCGTCAGTATCAGCCGGATAGAGCAGAAAATGCTGGTGCAACAGGGCTTCCTGATACGACCAGGCAGCCACAGGAGAAGGTGTGAGCAACAGGCGTTTGCGCCAGCGGAGCAGTGGAGCGGTCTCGGCAAAAAACGAAGGGCGGCGGGTGTCGTAGGGATTGAGCAGTCCGTGGCCGTCGCCGAGCAGCACGAGCTGGTGGTCGGCAAAATGCTGGGCCAGGTGGTGCAGCGGCAGTCCGGCAGGGTAATCGGGGTTCCAGAAGCGGCGGAAACTGCCGTCGTGGAAGAAGACGGTGACTGGCGCGTCCTGGTTTTTGAGGAAACTGGTGAGGCGCTCAAACAGGCGGCCCTGCTGGTCGCGTTCGTCGCGGCGCGTTACGAGTACGAGGTAGTCGGGCGGCGAGCTGAGTGCGCGTTCGCGCCAGCTGGGGAAGCCCCCGCTTTCGATGGTGGCGTTGATCGAAGCCGCTGCATCAAAACTGAGGCGCTCGTCTTCCTCGCGGCGGCTGAGTACCTCGGCCATGCGGAAGAATGCACCCAGGCCGCCAATCAGGTGGTTGTTTGGGCGGTAGGGAATATGGTAGGGGCCGCTGTCGTGAATGGGGTATTCGGCGGCGAGTTGATCGGTTGGTTTTTGAGGTGTTTTTTCATTCATTTTGCGCATCCACCGACCGAAAAACCACCCCGCGCAAAGCAAAATAGGCGTCATAATCGCCCATATCCATTCAGCAGGCCGACGAATAGTCAACGGATTGTCGGGCCTCAACTCTGCAAAAGACAGCTTTGGGTATTGGTTCCCTACCAGAAAAGATCGGTTAAACGCCGTGTAACAATCTTTTTCCTGCTTGCTCCTTGCTACATAGCATTCTACTTGCAAATCGCCGACATACGAAGGCGTATATTCTACCTGGCTACCTGACAAGGTATCCCTGTGGTCTATTACCCAAAAAGCAAGTATCTCCCCCTGGGTTTTGACTTTAAAAACGACTTTTTGGCCAAGGATGAGGTTGGTTTCCGGCCATAACAGGGTATCAATTACAGGAGGGTTTTTACAGTGAATGTGTATTTTGACAGAGTCTGGCAACCTGTTGGCTGCTTTCAGGGCCAACCATTTATCTTCCCCATAGTCTTTTGCATGCCAGTGTATTTCTCGTCCGCTTGCCTCAATTTCACCCGTGGCCGCGTCTTTTACGATCCAGTGAATAGTTGAGTCTTTATCGCCAAAGGAACTGGCAGGATCAGCAAGATGAAGGGTATCTCCTTCTCTTATCAGTCTTGGGGTTTTATCAATACTCAAGGGTGGAAGAGCAACCTTAGAAGAAGGAAGCAGCCACCAGATCAATAAAATAATACCCAGTGCGACTCCGATAACCGGCAATACCCATTTGTAGGTTTTTTTATGCGCTGTTTCTTGTTGAAGAACAGGAGGCGCCTTTGTTTCGATTGGCGTCCACCCCTCAAATTCTTTCTCGCATTCGTCACAAAACTCACCCCACAATTTGTAAAACCGCTCCTGTTCCGCTGCAGTGGTGGCGATAAGCGGCGCGAGCAGGTATTTTAATTCTTCCGTTTTGCCCACGTAGTCGGCTCCCCGGGCGTGCAGGGCACGCCACAGCCGCAGTTTCCGGCGGGTATCGAGGCGAAACCCGGCGGCTTGCAGTTGCGCAAAAAGGCGCGTGAGGGGGAGTGGTGTGGGCATTGTTTAGTGCTGTAGCGCCGACCTCAAGGTCGGCGATGTTACGAGCGAGGATAACCCGCGATTTCAATTATTGTGACTTTCGATATTTCAAATTCATTGTTTCGAACTTTTGGGTATGATCGCCGTCTGTAGCGCCGACCTCAAGGTCGGCGATGTTACGAGCGAGGATAACCCGCGATTGCGAGCCAAAGCGATGAAAAGGATTTACATAAAAAAGTTGATCAGGGCATTGGCTTACAATCGCGGGTTATCCTCGCTCTCAACTTCGCCGACCTTGAGGTCGGCGCTACAGCAGCGCTACAGTAGCCCGCGAACGGCATCCAGATCATCCTTTGTTTTTACCAAAAAGGGCAGATTCAGCCGTAACATTTCCTTGCGCCGGGCCTCGTCGTTTTCCTGCCAGTAGCCGCCCAGACCCAGGATGTTGAGCCAGGCGATCAACTCGGCAGTAGCCGGTTTTTTGCGCACGGCTTTGTCGCGGGCGGTTTCGAACAGCGTGATGAGCTCGTCGTAGCGCACGCCGGCCGGCGCTGCATCGGAGAGGTGGGCCTCAACGATCTGGCGTAGGCGTTCGCCGCGCGGAAATTCGAGGTGAAAAAAAGCGCAGCGGCGCAAAAAAGCGTCGGGCAGATTTTTTTCGGAGTTGGAAGTGAGCACCACGACGATGTCGGCCAGCTCGCCTTTTTGGGCCTGAAAGCCGGGCAATTCCTTGATGGCGAAACGGAAGTTTTCCATCTCGTCGAGCAGGTCGTTGGTAAAGTCGCGCGGGGCCTTGTCCACCTCGTCGATGAGCACCACTGCGCTCATGGGTTTTTCGGGCAGTTGCAGGCGAAATTTTTCGGTGAATTCGGACCGCGGATCGGAATACGCGATCGCCTTGCCGAAGGGTTGCAATTCGATAAATTCCTCGGTACGCACCGCCTTTTCGCCACGCAGGTTGGCCGCCTGGAAGTGCGAAAGCGCGTCGTAGGTGTAGAACAGGTCGCTCGCTTTCGAGGTGGTTTTGGTATTGAACCGCAACACCTGCGACCAATAGGCAGCCTGGTTTTGGGCGCTCAGGTATTCCAGCGCCCAACGAGCCATTTCGGTTTTGCCGGTGCCGGGCTCGCCGGTGAGCAGCAGGGGCTGTCGCAGGCGGATGGCCGCGTTGAGGGCGTGTTCCTGACCGGGAGCGGGGATGTAGTTGGGCATGGCTTATCGCAGATTTTCGGCCCGAATGACGAGACCTTTGTTGTATAATTCAATGATTTTGAGGAGAATACTTTGAATATCGATCATATCGAGACGCTCTGCCGGGCCGAAAATTTCGCGGCGCACATCGTCGGCAGTCTTGCCGGGCGGCACCATAATGGCGCGGTAGCGGCTGAACCACTCCGTGATGTCGGGCGCAGCCACAGAATCGAGGGCGGGCAAGGCCTCGCCGGCGTGTTTTCGGGCGCTGATGGCCTCGTGTATTTCGGCTTTTTTGTCGGCCTGGCCGGGCTCGTACTCCACGCCGAAGAAGAAGAAAAAAGTGGGCGCGGAGGGCGGCAATTCCACTTGCAGGAACTTCTGGATGAAGTTTTCCATCATCAGCGGCACGAGTTCGCGGTTCCAGTTGGCGGCATCCATGGTGAGCAGGATGAAAACCAGATCGCCTGATTCGAAGCCGTGCAGATCGGAGCCCTCGCCGAGCAGGTCGCGCAGGGTGCGGTTTTGCAAGGGGGCTTTGTCGTCGAGGCGGGGAAAAAACTTGGCAAACAGCGCCTTGACCACGTTGATTTGATACAACATGGGGTGACGATGCACCTCGGGTTTGAGTTTGCACAATTTGACGCGGATGCCCGGGTTGTAGTCGCCGTTTTCCCAATTGGCCAGGTAGCCGCCCAGATCGTAGCCGAAGCGCTCGAAAAGGCTGGTTTGCTCCTGACGGGCATCGCCGTAGAGGTAAAAGAGGTGCAATTTTTGGCCTTCGGCCGAGTAATAGGCGAGTTGGAACTGATCGTTCTGATCGAAGCGGTCACAGGTGAAGGCGTGGTAAGGGGAAAGAGCGACGTGCGAGGCGGTGTTTTTGCGCAGGCGATCGCAAAGGTCGCCCATTTCGATGCGGTCGATCAGCCAGAGCAAGGCCTGCCCGACGTTGGAGAAATTGATGCCACGTTCTTTGAAATCGATCAGGTTGAGATTTCCTGCCCGCTCGGCCTCCTTGTAGCGACCGGCAATCATCACCGCGTCGTTGTACAGATCGCAATTGGTGCGCAGGGTTTCTTCCCGCAGACAACGAAACGCTTCATCGTACCGGGCCTGGCCGATGAGGTCTTTCAAATTGCGTTTCAGGGCGTCGAGCATGTGACGGGCGGCGGGTTGAGCCGGACAAAAGAAGGGATTTTTTTACAATTTGAGGTGATTAACGCAGGTTAGTTTATTGGTTGACAAGCGGTTGGAACGTGTGCGATCTGTCTCATTACGCTACCGCTCTTGTTTTTCACACTGCTGCTTGCGAATACTTTACCGCGCAAATCTCTGAGTACCGGGTAAACCAAAAACCCCTATTTTTCCCTCAAAAACCATGAAAAGCAAGCTCCTGATATTCGTCGCGCTTCTGACTTCGCTTTCCGTGGCTGCGCAACGCGATACCGTGCACTGGTTTCCCGATTTTCCGGTCAAATGCCTCCGGCCCGGATGGGAAAAACAACTTGTCGGTCAAACGATCAACGACTCGAAACCCACAGACCTGCTGGAGAGGTTTTTCCCCGGCACATTTGATGAATCACGCAATTTTGTCGGAGAAGACGAGGACCCTGCCAGCCTCCGCATGTGGTCCTGCCCCGATTGCCCGCCGATACGATTCACGCCCATGCTCGCAGAAAGTGACACGGATTACATCATTTTCCCCTTCGAACGCCATCTCACCCAACTGATTGAAGACGATACGTTTCACAACAAAACCGGTGACACCTATCGCCTGCTCAGCTTCAGCACCAGTATCGATTATCCGCCGACAGGGCGCTGGGAGTATGGATTGCTGGGCCTGGCCTTGCTCCGCGAACAAGGCGAGGGCAGCTGGGTCGTGCTCGATTTCGAGCCGGCTTTCGACATGAACGGCATGTATATGACCGCTGCCGCGCCGCAGGAAATGCCGTTTGCCCAAAACGGGAACCTGCTGTTCAGACTGCGCGAACCCTACCCTTGCGGGCCACCTGTCTACGACTATTATCCCTGTTTTTCCGATCTGGCTTTTTATGCCTTTTACGAGGGCAAACTCCTGAAGGTTTTACTGGTGCCCGATGCTTCATGTGCCAACTTTGGCGACCCCAAGGCAAAAGGTTCGGCCTGGACGACGGAGGTCAACTTTGCCGCGAGTCAGGCTGCATTTCCTGACATTATCATCCGGAAAACCGGCAACATCCTGCTCAACGACGATGCATACGACTATCTTTTGAAGTCATTCCCTTCATCGTTCGTATCCGGTTTGCGAAAAGGTAAAAACCGGCGTTTCCAATACACAATCCG
Organism: Saprospiraceae bacterium; assembly: GCA_044226205.1. GTDB lineage: Bacteria > Bacteroidota > Bacteroidia > Chitinophagales > Saprospiraceae > M3007. The sequence goes on along the minus strand of JBGAHL010000003.1, from coordinate 8,849 downwards.
CTACTCCTTTCGTAATGGGCGGTACGAAAAAGCCGAAGAATCGATCCAGTGACGGGGTGACTCGCAGTTCAAGTGACGGGGTGACTGCGTGTTACCCCGTCAATTGAACTGCGAGTCACCTCGTCACTGACGCCCTACGCGTGCCCCGTCATGTCCTCCAGTTCGGGCAGGTCGGGGATGTTGTCCACGATTTTTTCCCTTCCGCTGATGATCTGCACCAGACGGCGGATCGCCCGGCGGCGGATCGCCCGCTCCAGTTCCTTGTTGGGCGCCTTGAGAATGTACTGGAATTTGAGCGCCACATTGTCTTTTCGCACCTCCGCCACACGGAGGTAGTAGCTGTCTTCCTTGATGTGTTCGTGGAAAGGTTTCAGCGTTTCGATGATGCTTTGTTCGAGTTCTTCGACGGTGTGGAGGTATTTGAGGTTAATTTCAAAGTCGATGCTGGTACGTTTGATGGCGCGTTTGGTGTAGTTGACTACTTCGGCATTGAGTACCAGGTTGTTAGGAATGTAAATTACATCGTCGTCGTCGTTGAGCAAGTGGATATTCTGGAGAGTAATGTCAATGATTTTGCCCCTGTGCTGCCCGATGCTCACATTGTCGCCGATACTCAGCTGGCCTGAAAAAGTGATGATCATGCCATTGATCATATTGGAAATATAGTCTTTGGTCAAAATGGCCAAACCGGCAAAAATGATGGACAGGGAGGTAAACACCTCGCGCACTTCGAGTCGGAAGAGCGACATGACGCCGATCACCATACCGATGACCAGCACCAGCGAATAAATATGGCTGACTCCGATTACAAAGTTGTCTTCGCCGCGCACCTTGTGGCGCTTCCGATAGAACCAGACCGCGAAAAACTGTACGAAATCCAGCGCGATAAGAAAGATCGCAATGCTGGCCAGCGTGATCGTGTAATATTCCAGCGACTCGCGGTAACGCGAACGGGCGTAATATTTGAATACGTCCCATTCGCCCAGACGGATCATGACAAGTGCGCCCAGCAATCCGGCTTTAAGCAGCAGAACAAGTATTTTTTTAAACATACGACGACCGGGTTGTTGCGGCTAAACGAAAAAACAGAGGCCCTTAGTTTTCCAGAGAGGCATAAAGACGCGGCGCGCGCAAAGAACCGAGGTTCTTCGCGCGCGCCGCAAGGGTATTCGAACTGATCGGTATTTACAGCACTTCTTCCACCTTGTGCAGCGGCAGGCTGAATGCCTCGGCTACGCCGGCGTACACCACTTTGCCACCCACGACGTTGAGGCCCAGCAGCAGTTCGTTGTTGTCGCGGCAGGCTTGTTGCCAGCCCTTGTTGGCCAGTTGGATGGCGTAGGGCAAAGTCGCGTTGGTGAGCGCCACGGTGGAGGTAAAAGGTACTGCGCCGGGCATATTGGCTACGCAGTAGTGCACCACATCGTCGATGATGTAGGTCGGGTCGGCGTGTGTCGTAGCCTTGGTGGTTTCGAAACAGCCGCCCTGATCGACCGCCACGTCGACGAGGACGGTGCCGGCGTGCATGGTTTTGAGCATGTCGCGGGTGATCAGTTTGGGTGCTTTGGCGCCCGGGATCAACACGGCGCCCACGATCAGGTCGTGGTCTTTGATCAGTTTGCGGATGTTGTATTCATTGGAAAACATCGTGGTTACGTTGGCCGGCATGATGTCGCTGAGGTAACGCAGGCGGGTCAGGCTGGTATCGAGCAGGGTCACCTGGGCGCCGAGACCGGCAGCCATTTTTGCCGCTTGAGTACCCACAATGCCGCCTCCGATCACAAGGACTTTGCCAGGGGGAACGCCAGGCACGCCCCCGAGCAATACACCGCGGCCTTTGACGGGTTTTTCGAGGTATTTGGCGCCTTCCTGAATAGCCATTCGGCCGGCAACTTCCGACATCGGGATGAGCAGAGGCAACTGGCGGTCTTTGGTTTCAACGGTTTCGTAAGCCAGACAAACCGAGCCGCTGTCAATCATGGCGTGGGTCAGTTCTTCGCTCGAAGCAAAGTGAAAATAGGTAAAAACCAGTTGGCCCTTGCGGCAACGACTGTATTCTTCCTTGATGGGTTCCTTTACTTTCATGATCATCTCGGCAATCGCCCAGACTTCATCGGCGGTAGCCAGAATCCTGGCGCCGGCCGATACGTATTCTTCGTCTTCGAAGCCGCTGCCGATACCGGCGGTACTTTGAACATAAACAGTATGGCCACGGCGGGTAAGTTCGAGCGCGCCGGCAGGCGTCAGGGCGACGCGGTTTTCATTGCTTTTGATTTCTTTCGGTACACCGATGATCATGGTAATGACAATTTGATTTTAGTGAAAAAATGCCTGTCAGGCAGACAAGTTTATGGTCGGGCCTTCGGCAAAAGCCGCGCAAAGGTAGGCAAAGTGTATCGAGTTGACAGCGGACTTGATTTCTCAAAAAGGCACAAAAAAAGCGCGTGACTTTTCACGCGCCGAAGAATTTTTCAATTCTAAAACAAAAACTTACACACTTGATTTTCGACTTCCGAAAACCGTGCCAAAGCAGTGCAAAAAATCAGTTGATGAAAAATTTTTCATTATAATCCGGTATAATACCTTTTTCCCTCGCCATTCGGAACATCTGACTCACGGCGTTCCTTCCCGGCTCGCCCAAATCCTCCGTAAACGAGGTTACATAAAGGTCGATATGCGCGCGCATGACCGACTCTTCCATTGCCTGGGCGTGCTGGCGGACGAAGTCCATCGTCTCGTCGGGGTGGGCAAATGCGTATGCCACACTGCGCCGCATGACGCGGTTCATTTTTTGTTGAATATCCAGCGGCAGATCGCGGCGGATCACAATGCCGCCGAGGGGAATGGGCAGGCCAGTGGTCGTTTCCCAAAATTCGCCGAGGTCGCGCAGTTTGACTAGTCCTTTTTCCTGGTACGTGAAACGATTTTCGTGAATAATCAGCCCGGCATCAGCTCTGCCATCCAGCACAGCGGCTTCGATATCGGAAAAAAGGCATTCGAATTTATCGTTCGCTTCCGGGTAGGCCAGGCCGAGTAGAAAATTGGCGGTCGTCATACGGCCAGGGATGGCAATCCGCGCTGCATTGATCTCGCGTTCGGTCATTGGCTGTTTCGCCACCAGAAGAGGGCCGCAATTATTGCCCAGGGCGCTGCCTGCATCGAGCAGGGCATATTGCCGGGTGAGGTGCGCGAAAGCGTGGTAGCTAAGTTTGGTCACATCGATATCGGTAGCGAAAGCGCGTCGGTTGAGGGCTTCCACATCTTCCATAACGACCTCGAATTCAAGACCTTCCGTATCGATTCGGTCGTACAGCATGGCATAAAATATGAATGTGTCGTTGGGGCAGGGAGAAAATCCGAGAGATAGTTTTGTCATAAAGGGGCACGATCAATGGTCTTGAATGTCGACCTTTGCCGGGTGCAACCGGTGATAATTTACGAAGACAATCATTTGCTGGCGATAAACAAGCCGGCAGGCTGGCTGGTTCAGGGCGACCGAACCGGCGATCCGACCTTAACGGACTGGGGCAAGGCCTACCTAAAGGAGAAATACGCCAAACCAGGGGCGGTGTTTTTACATCCTGTACACCGGATCGACCGACCGGTGAGCGGCATTGTATTGTTTGCCCGAACAGACAAGGCCTTGGGGCGCCTGACCACCCTGTTCAGGGAGCGCAAGGTAGAAAAAACCTATCTGGCGCGGGTTATCAAGGCGCCTGCGAACAATCAGGGTACCCTGCATCACTGGCTTTGGAAGGATGAGCAGAAGAATGTCGTACGTTCTTTTACAAACAAACCGGCCCGGCATCCGGATGCCAAAGAGGCTGTTCTGGAATATGAATTGGTTGGTCAGGAAGGGCCCTTGTACTTGTTGCGTGTACGCCCGTTGACTGGCCGGTCGCACCAGATACGCGTGCAGTTGGCAGCTATGGGTTGTCCGATACTGGGCGATATAAAATACGGCGCAGCTACCCCTTTGCCGGATGCAAGCATCGGGTTGGTCTGTCAGCGGATGATGTTTGAGCATCCGGTTCGAAAGGAGATGTTGATCATTGCGCTGTAGCGCCGCTGTAGCGCCGACCTCCAGGTCGGCGATGTCGAGCGCGGAAGTAACCCGCGATCTCAACTGTTGCTCGCATCGGTTTTCTGTTTCTCTTCAAACCAGGTGTTACTATTTATCTCTAACCTCCAGGTCGGCGACGCTGAGCGCGGAAGCGACCCGCGATCTCAGCTATTGCACGCATCGGTTTTCTGTTTCAAACAATCGTGGCCTTTCAAATTTATCGCGGAATGTTGCTGATCGTGGCAGCGCCGACCTGGAGGTCGGCGCTACAGAAAAATGCCTCGCTGACATCTTGCATGTCGCGAGGCCCGAAAACAATAAACAGCAGGATATTTTTCCGGCATTCCTACAAAAGAGGAATGCTTGACACGGTTGTTAAACGTTGCTGATCTTGCGGATCACTTTGTAAAGCCGGGTGGTTTCATTGACTTCTTCCTCAAAAGGATCGTGGTCGAAATAATTGGCGGAAATGAGTTTGAATTTGACGATCCGGCCCCGGTTGTTGAAAACTTTCTGGACGTATTTGACCCAGACATTGCCACTGCTTCGTACGGCGTAGATTTCGTTGTCGCGAATGTCGTTGAGGTTTTCAACAGACTTGCAAATGACGATATCTGCGTGTTTGATCACCGGCTCCATCGAGTTGCCTTCGATCTGGAAAGCGACCAGACCCGAACCGCTGACGCCGGGTATCGAAAAGTACTGGTTGTCCTCCCGGCTTTCGGCGCCAAGCGTACTGCCGGCAAAAGCGCGAATGGTCGTGAACAGAATGTTACCTTCATCCAGACCGGACGTGTAGCTTTCCTTGCTGAACGCATTGGCCGGCGCTTCGAATCCGAAGGGATTGCCAATGCCGTGCAGCATCCAGGCCTCATTGATATCGTAGGCACGACAAAACGACTGCGCCTGACCGTAATCGATGACGCGTTTGCTGTCCGAATTGAGAAATGCACGAATAATGTGCCCGTACGCCTTGTTGCCGAGGACTTTTTCCGCCACGTCGCCTACCCCGCGGCCGCCGCGGTCATTTTTTACGATAGCGCCACGCTCTTCCAGCAATTTAAAAGCCTGAATAAAGCGACTGTTCAGATTGATCCGATCTTCCTTGATCATATGGCAACAATGTTTTGGTTTAAAACAATGGTGTGAAAAGGAGAAGCAACCATTTGTACAAAATTCATGGTTTGAAACATCTTCGCCTTTCCTCGTTTTGACACTGCAAACTTAAAACAATTGGTTTTTAAAAACAAAAAATGTCAAAGTTTTTTTTCGACTTCAAACCATTTTTTTTCCAGCCATTTTTTTATTCGTTTGACTGTCAATTTTTTAGAAAAATAAAATATCCGCGTATATCTCAGTATGTTTGAAACGTTTTAGCAAAGTGCGCAGGGGCGCTTCGGTGTGGCGTATACCAAGTTTTCGTACTTTTGTTGCGAGAAAGCCGGGACGATCAGCCGACGCACACTTCACGGCAATCGCGGCTTTTTTCAAATCCTTGTCTGAAACTATGAGTATTACCATATCCTTACTGAACCACAAAGGGGGCGTTGGCAAAACCACCAGCGCCATCAACATCGGCGCCGGACTGGTCGAACTGGGCAAACGCGTGTTGCTGATCGACCTCGATCCGCAGGCCAACCTGACCATTTCGCTGGGTATTCCGAGGCAAAAGTTCACCATTTACGAAGCCCTTCGGGGTGAAGCCGAGCTGACGCCCTACACCTACAAACAAGGCCTCGATATCGTCACCTCCTCGCTCGACCTGTCGGGCGCCGAACTGGAACTCATCAACGAGGCCGGCCGGGAGTTTATCCTGCGCGAACTCATCGGTCAGGTGGCGGACGATTACGACTATATTATTATCGACTGCCCGCCCTCTCTCGGTTTGCTGACCCTGAATGCGCTGACGAGCAGCCGTTTCGTGATGATTCCGCTCCAAACGGAGTTCCTCGCCGTGCAGGGCCTCGCCAAAATCAAACAGGTGATCGACAAGGTGCGCTTCCGCCTCAACAAGCAGCTCGACATCGGCGGCGTCATCGCTACCATGTTCGACAGCCGCCGGGTGCTCAACCGCGATGTGGTCGAAACCATTCACAAACACTTCGGCGACAAGGTGTTCCGCACCTACATCCGCGACAATGTCGCTCTGGCCGAAGCGCCCGCTTCACGGAAAGACATCTTCGAATACAGCCCCAAATCCTCCGGTGCGCAAGACTATCTCAACCTTTGCCACGAAATTCTGGAACGCGCCGAAGGTATCCCGGCCAACATCGCACCACAGCACGAACAGGAAGCCTGATTATGAGTAAAAAAAGATTCTCCGAGGGGCTCGACGACCTGTTTAAAGACATGGCCACCGAGGCTTCCACCGTCAGCACCGAATCCACGCGAGGCGGTGAACGGCGCCACCATGGCAAAAACTTCGTGACCGATCTCGACGCTCTGTTGCAGGAAGCCCTCGATGAAAGCCTGGAAAAATACGAGGCCTCCTCGCCCGCCACACCCAGCAACAAATCCAGGTCGGCCGCCGCGAGCCTTCGCTCCGGCCTGACGGGTATCGATGCGCTCATCCGCCAAACCATCGACGTGCAGGAACTCACGACCGATGAAAATACCGGCAAACGCCGCCTTACCGTGGTGGTGGACCGCACCAAACTCGACAAACTCAAAACCATCGCGCGGCTCGAAAATTCCTACATGAAAGACCTGCTGGTCGGGTTGATCGACGAGTTTATCAATGAGTACGTCCGCGACAAAGGAGTAGATTTGTAACAACTGCCGGGGCCCGGCGCCTTTCGATCACTTCTCATTTCGAATCAGTTGCTTTCCTACTACGATTTCAAACCCTGCTACCAGACCAACGACAATCCGCCTCGCGAACTGAGTGCGGAAGAGCGCAGGGCTTGTCTGGAAAGACTGTTTCGCCTTTTTTACAACCAGGCTATTCATCCCGAACTGCTGGGGCTCGAACGCCGCCGCCGCAGACTGATCAATCTGATGGCGCTGTCTGTCGTCCTGCTGCTGGCCGTCGTCGCCCTTCAAATTTTTATCGGCCTCTTTGTCGTTACGCTGATCCTGTTTATCCCGGTGGCCCTGTGGATCGCCTACCTTGTATTTCGCATTCAGGTGTATTTCGAGGAATTCAAACCCCGCATTGTGGGCCTGATCCTTGATTTTATTGACAATGACCTGAATTACAAGGATTTGCACTACAAACACAAGGGTTTTATTCCCAAGAAAAAATTTCTGTCCAGCAAAATTTTTACCACGGCCGACGACTACACGGGCGAAGACCTCATCACCGGCCAGGTGCGCGAAATGCCTTTCGAATTGTGCGAGCTGCGGGTGCGGGAATTCTCGCCGGCTCGCAACCGCCTCGACCGGGTGTTTGTCGGGCTGTTTTTGGCGGGCGATTTTCACCGGATCGACATGCGCGGCGAATTGTTGCTGCTGCCCGATGCCTACCGCAAGTACCTCACCCGCAGCGAACGCGCGTTCCACCTGACCGGCGGGCGCCGCGTGGAAGGCAATTTATTGCCCGAATTTGAAGTCTGGTTCGACACCTATGCCACGCCCGACCTGCGCGTGCGCGACGTGATTTCCACCGATCTGCAGCACACCATTCTTGATTTCCGCAACCGCTACCAGCAACTGAACCGCCAAAAGGAAATCTACCTTTCCATTATCGGCGACAACATCTACATCGCCCTGACGCAGGACAAAGACTTGCTCGAACCTTCGCTTTGGGCCAACACCGTGAGTTTTGAGACCGTCCGCGAAATGTACCAGGATATTACCATGGTGCTCGATCTGGTGAAGGCGGTGGATGTGATGAATTGAGGCGAAGTTGTTGCCAATACCCAATATCAGCTTTATTCATGCCCAGCATCATCGCCCGCAAGGCGGGTTTGGGCTTGCTTTGTTGCAACAGAACACTCAATCAAGACTTTTAAAACGACCAACCTATGATCAAAGAAGTAAGCGGAGATATCCTGTTGTCCAAAGCAGATGCTATCGTCCACGGAGTTGCTCCATACGATCACTTCGACAGCGGCCTGGCGCTCAGCCTGCGCGAACAATGGCCCTCCTTGTTCAAGGATTTCAAACACTATTGCCACCAGTTTAACCCCAAACCGGGCAACGCCTGGATATGGAGCAGCGCCGACGGCCCGAGGGTTGTCAACCTGCTCACCCAGGACCCCTCCGACAACAAAGGCCACAGCGGCCACCCCGGAAGAGCAACGATCAGCAATGTTACCCACGCACTCCATGAATTGAAAAAAATGATCTCTAAGGAAAAACTGCGCAGCGTTGCGATCACCCGCCTGGCAACAGGCGTCGGCGGACTCGACTGGGAAGAAGTAAAACCGGTGATTTACAATCAGTTGAATGACGTGGATGCCCATGTATTTGTGTACACCTCGTATGTGAAAAATCAGGTCGCCCACGAGACGGCATGAGTCGTTTTATGAGGTTGATGAGGTTGATACGGTTTATACGGTTTTGGCCTTGCTTGGTGTTTCACCAAGCAGCCTACTTCCGGCTGCCAAGGGTAATTACATGGCCACTCACGAAGATTCCTGTATTCCGAAGTAGTGTGCTTGGTGAAAACACCTACGGTATGCACACAAAATGAGTTCATTGACATTAGGTATCGTTATTTTTAGCAAAGAGGGCCTTTGCATTCACATAGGTCTGGAGTTTTTGCAGTCCCAGCCACATGGTAATTGGCCCAGGCGGTCTTTCGCTTTTTGAATATCCCTTCCAGCCGCCTAATCGAGCGACG
>JBGAHL010000045.1:0-41478 GCA_044226205.1 Saprospiraceae bacterium | reverse complement strand
CTGCCTAAATTTTTACAAAAAACCCGCTGAAAAAACCGATTTACTTCGCCAATGACCACTGACCGCATCCATATCAACCAAGGCCCTGGCCGGCTCCTGCATCGCTTGCAGGCTGCCTCGCCCGTGCGGCGACCGTGGTGGACGGGGCTGCTGCCGTTCCTTTTGCTGCTCCTGACTCCGCAGGCCGCGCAAGCCCAGGCCGAGGCGATGTTTGATTCCATCGTGGTGGAAACCGGGGAAGCGTTTATGCTGCACATTAAGGTGCAGGACGGGGCGGGCCAACCGAAGGAGGTGGATTTTTCGGCCTGGGACAGCATTTTTCCTTCGCAAAACATCCTGCGGCAAAGCGGCTGGCTGCTCGAAGGCGACCATTGGGAAAATGATTTTACCCTCATCACTTTCGACTCGGCCGGGTTGAATCTGCCGCCCTTGACCATCCGTTTTCACGACGGCACTACAATGGAAACCAATCCGCTGACCCTCAGCGTGTTTCCCACGCCCTACCCTTCCGATCCGAACGACATTTCAGATATCGCCGACATCCACCACGAACCTTTTCAATGGCTCGATGCCCTGCCCTGGGTCTTGTTGGTCCTCGGCCTGAGCGCGCTGGCTTTTCTCGTCTGGTGGCTGCTCAAACGGCGGCGGCGAAAAATCCGCAGCCGAAGCATGCAGCTGCCCCCGCACGAACTGGCTTTGCGCGAACTGGATACTTTGGCGCGGCGCGGGCTTTGGCAACAAAAACAGATCAAGCCCTACTACGAAGCGCTGACCTACATTGCCCGCCAGTACGTGCAGCAAAGGTTCGGCGTGCCGGCCCTCGAATCGGTCAGCGACGAGACCCTGTACCGCCTGCAAGCGACCGATTTCCCGCAAGCGCTTTTGCCCGGCCTGCGCACCCTGCTGCACACGGCCGACCGCGTAAAATTTGCCAAGGGCGAACCGTCCGAGGATTACCATGAAACAGCCTGGACGACGGTCCAGGAATTGGTCCTGAGCACGATTCCGCCGCCCGTAAAACCTGAAAACAAGACGCCATGACCTTTGCCCAACCACTTTGGCTCCTGCTGTTTTTGCTGGCCCCGCTGCTGTGGCGCAGGGTGCGGCAAGGCGGTCTTTTGCGGGCGGTGTTTTCGGCGTTTTCTCCCGCCGACCTGGCGCTGACCTGGCGCGCCCGCTGGCGCGGCCGATTGCCCTGGCTGCGCTGGACGGCTTTGATCCTGCTGACTCTGGCCATGGCCCGGCCGCAACGGCAGTGGCAGGAACAAAAGGTCAAGGCCGACGCGCTGGACATCGTGTTGTCGATGGACGTCTCGATGAGTATGCTCAACCGCGACTTCAACCCCAACCGCCTGGCGGTAGCCAAGTCTGTGGCCGCGAACTTTGTTGAAAACCGGCCCTACGACCGTGTCGGCCTGGTCGCTTTCGACGGCGAAGCGTTTACGCTTTGTCCGCTGACCGCCGACCGCCGTGTGGTGAAAGAGTACATCCAGACCCTGAAAATCGCGCAGGTGGGCGAAGGTACGGCCATCGGCCTGGGGCTGGCCACGGCCGTCAACCGACTGAAAAACAGCGCCTCGAAAACCAAAATCGTCATCCTGCTCACCGATGGCGTCAACAACGCGGGTTTTATAGCCCCGCTGGATGCCGCCGAAATCGCGCGCAGCCTCGGCGTGAAAGTGTACACCATCGGCGTAGGCACCGAGGGCGACGTGCTGGCGCCGACCAAGCGCAATTCCGACGGGACGTATTTTTATGATTTTCAACAACAAACCTTCGATTCGAAACCACTGGAAGACATCGCGGCCCTGACGGGCGGCAAGTACTACCGGGCGCAATCGGCGAAGGCGCTCGACGATATTTACAAGGAAATTGACCGTTTGGAAAAAACCAAAGTGGACGTCACGACGATCCGGCGCACCAGCGATTATTTTCACTGGTTTGTCGGGGCAGCCATTTTGCTGCTGCTGCTCGAAGCCGTGCTGCGCTGGGGATTTTTCAGGTCGGTCACGGTGTAACAAGTATTTTTCACGGTTCGCCAATTTTACCCGTTCCATGTTCCGTTTCGAACATCCCGAATTTTTGCGCGTGCTCTGGGCCCTGCCCGTGCTCTTGCTGCTGCTGGTTGCCTGGCGCAGCTGGCGCCGCAAAGCGATGAGCCAACTGGCCGATCCGCTGGTAGCGGATCAGGTGGTTCCCGGCTTTTCCGGGCGGCGTTTTTGGGTAAAAAGCGGCCTGTTGCTGCTGGCGCTGGCGTTGCTCGCGTTCAGTTGGGCCAATCCCCAGCGCGGCGCCAAACAGCAGACAGCCTTGCAGCAAAGCGCCGACGTGTTTATCGCTTTCGACATTTCGCAGAGCATGCTGGCCGAAGACCTTCGGCCCAGCCGCCTGGTGCTGGCGCGCATTTTTGCCCAAAAACTCGTGCAGGCCCTTGCGGGGCAGCGGATCGGGCTGATTTTTTTCGCCGGCGAGGCCTACGTGCAGATGCCCTTGTCGACGGACTACGACGCCGCGATTTCCTTCCTGACAGAGGCCTCGCCCGATCTGATGACCTTGCAGGGCACCGCCATCCCCGCCGCCATCGCGAGGGCCGAGGAATCCTTCGACCCCGAAACCCCGGCCGGCAGGGCGCTGATCCTGATTACCGACGGGGAAGACCACGACGAAGGGGCCGTAGACAAGGCTGCCGAAGCCCATGAAAACGGCCTGCTGATCATGACCGTCGGTGCAGGAACGACGGCGGGAGGGCCCATTCCCTGGGCGGCCGATGGCGCTTCGGGCTACAAACGCGACGCAAACGGCGATCTCGTACGCACCAGCCTCAACGAAACCCTGCTCCACGACGTGGCGCAGGCCGGGGGCGGGCAAGCCTACCACATCAGTCAGGGCGACGCGGCGGTGGACGCCATTCGCAAATCCGTGGATGCCCTCGAAAAGCGGGAAGTCGAAGTGCGTTCCTACACCGAATTCGAATCGTATTACCAATGGTTGCTGCTGCCCGCCCTGTTGCTGCTGGCGGCAGAAACCTGGATTTTTTGGAAAAAAAGCCGATAATTATGCGTTTTCAACTCGTTTTTCCGCTCTTGGCCAGTTTGTTCTGGGTCAATGCCGTCGCGGCGCAATCGACGCACCAGTCGCTGCGCGAAGGCGACGCGGCTTACAACAAAAAAGAGTACCAAAAGGCCGAAAATGCCTACCGAAAAGCCTTGAACCAAAGCCCCAAAGACCCCAGGGCGTTGTACAACACGGGCAATACCGCCTATCGGCAGGGGCATTACGAGGACGCTGTGGGCCTCTACACGGAAGCGGCCAAACAAAGCGCCGACCGCGACATGAAAGCCGACGCGCTTTACAACCTCGGCAACACGCAGCTCCAACAGCGGAAATACGATAAAGCCGTGGAAGCCTACGAACAAAGTCTGCGCCTGCGACCCGGCGACGGCGACGCGAAGCGCAATCTCCAGTTTGCCAAAAACAAACTCCGCGAAGAACAACAAAAGGAAAAACAAAAACAGCAACAGCAACAACAGGACAAGAATCAGCAAAACGAGGATCAGAACCAGCAGCAGCCCCCGCAAAACGACCCGCAACAGCCCGAGGACCCGCAACAACAGCAACCCTCCGGGCAGGATCAAAACCAGCAACCGCAGCAACCCCGACAACAACCAAACGCGCCCTCGCAGGGCAAAATGAGCCCCGAGCAGGCGCGCCAGGTGCTCGACAACAGCATCGGCCCGGCGGACCAGAAAAGCGCGCGGCGCTACCGCGAAAACGTCCAGCCACGCGACCGACCGCGCCCCAAAAAAGACTGGTGAGCAGGCTCACGCCTTTGCCGCGCATTTGAAAGCGCTTGTTATCTTTACCCAAACAAAACTGCACATTTTCAACGCATTAAACGCGCCCTTACCATGAAAGAAAAAGGTATTCCGACCGTCGATTTATCTCAATATGTGCTGGGTACGCACGAGGAAAAAGAACAGTTTGTCCGCGATCTGGGCAAGGCCTTTCACGAGGTCGGGTTCGTGGCCGTGATCAACCACGGGGTGCCCAAAGACCTGATCGATGATTTTTACGCCGCATCCAAGGCTTTCTTTGCCCTGCCCGTCGATATCAAACGGCAATACGAAATCGCCGGCATGGCCGGCCAGCGGGGTTATACTTCGTTTGGGAAAGAACACGCCAAACAATCCAACGTGCCCGATCTGAAAGAATTTTTCCAGATCGGCCAGGAAGTGCCTGCCGACCATCCGCGCAAAAGCGAGTACCCCGACAACCCCGACGTGGCGGAAGTGCCCAACTTCACGCAGCTGGGTCGCGAACTCTACCGCTCGTTCGAACACGCCGGCGGCCAGTTGCTCGAAGCCATCGCCCGACACCTGGATCTGGATGACAACTATTTTCACAGCCAGATCAAACACGGCAACTCCATCCTTCGCGCCATCCACTACCCGCCCATCACGCAGGAGCCGGCCAGCGCCATCCGCGCCGAACAACACGAAGACATCAACCTCATCACCCTGCTCGTGGGCGCCAGCGCCGGCGGTTTGCAGGTATTCAGTTCAGAAGGCAAATGGGTCGACGTCATGCCCGAGGCCGATGAAATCGTGATCAATGTGGGCGACATGCTGCAACGGCTCACCAACAACTACCTCAAAAGCACGACCCACCGCGTCGTCAATCCGCCCCGCGAAGATTGGCACCTGCCGCGCCTCAGCATCCCCTTCTTCCTGCACCCCGTCAGCGAAATGGATCTGAGCTGCCTGCCGGCCACCGTCACTGCCGACAACCCGCTCCACTACGAACCCATCACCGCCGGCGACTACCTCAACGAACGCCTGCGCGAGATCGGTCTCAAAAAGTAGTTCAAAGTTGGAAGTTGAAAGTTGAAAGTTCAAAGTTCAAAGTTCAAAGTTTAAAGTTCAAAGTTTAAAGTTCGTAGCGGTTTGGGATGCGGAATTATGCTTGCCATGATCCATTTAGGCAGTAGTTACCACGACCCGTCAACCTCAACAAACTTTCAACTTTGAACTTTAAACTTTGAACTTTCAACTTTGAACTTTAAACTCTCAACTTAGCGCCAATTCCGCCCCCTGCTGACCGACCAGCGTGCCAATCGCCACCCCCATGCCGCTGAGGCGGACGGCCACGGCGAGGTTGGGGGAAATCCGCTCGACAATCGGCTTTTTTACCGGACCGAGGCCCATGATGCCCGTCCACCAGTGCTCGACCTCGACCGGCTGGCCGGGACAAATGACCTCGTGCAAGAGTCGGAGCAGCGCCGCGCGTATGGTTTCATTGTTGTCAAAACTGTCGGTAAATTCCGCTTCTATATCCAGGTTGCGGCCGCCCCCGAGCAGGATTCGCCCGTCGATGTTGCGGAAATAAAAATAGCCGCGGTCGTAGTGAAAACAGCCTTCTACCGGCAACCCTTCGATCGGCCGGGTGACGAGCACGTGGTTGCGGGCAGGCCGGACTTCGAGGTGCGGCAGCAGGCTTTGGGCAAACCCGTTGACACACACCAGCGCGCGGCGCGCGCGCAGCGTCCAGCCGTAGTTCGTGAGCAATTCGACGCCCCCGTTGCTGTCTTCAATCGCCTGTATTCCGACGCCATTGACAATTTGCACGCCGGCTTCTCGCGCCCTGGCGAGGAGCGCCGTCATGAGTTTGCCCGTATGCACCTGCCCTTCCGGGGCATTGAGAATCAGGTGGCGCACCCCTGCAAACCCGAAACGGCCGAGGCGGTCGTCTACAATTTGATAGCCCTCGGGATGGCCCGTTATGGCGCCGATTTTTTGGTTAAAATGAGGGATACTTTCCGCGCAGCGTTGAAAAACATCCTCTTCTTCCTCGGTAAACATCTCATACCCGCCGTGCCCGTAATAGTCGATCGCCTCGTCGCCCACCAGCGCGCGCAAGCGCTGGAGGCCCGTCCAGCGTTTTTCGACGGTGCCCAGCACCTCGTCTTCGCTCATGTGCGTGAGGTCGTCGAGCAGTTCGGTGAGCGACCCGAAGCAGGCGAAGCCGGCATTGCGGGTACTGGCGCCCACGGGCAAGGGCCCTCGTTCGAGCACGAGCACCTGCAGCGAAGGGTCGGTTTTTTTCAGGTGAATGGCCGCGGCAAGGCCCACCAGGCCGCTTCCGATCACCGCGACGTCGGGTTCGGACAGGAAACTTTCGCGTTCCCAGTAACTGAGCGTGTATTGAAGTGCAGACATGGTACCAAGATTTTAGCGCTTTTGTAAAAGCCGGGGTGAATGTCCGGCATTCGGGCAACATTTGCAGCCGATGAATACCCAAATCACAGCCCCCGTTATCCGTTCCCGATGGCGCCGCCGGCTCGGTCGCTGGTGGTATGCTCTTCGCCGCCGATGGCAATGGCGCTGGGGCGCTCAGGTGTTTGCCCGTCAGCAAACTGAAAAGCCCCTGCCCTTTCTCCTCGCCGAACACCAGACCCCGCTCCTGCGCCGCCTGAAAGCCGTGGACATGGCATTGCAATACAACAAAATCACCAACCTGCGCCTGGCTGCCGCCTGCATCGACGGGCTGGTGCTCCGCCCGGGCGAAACCTTTTCTTTTTGGCAACGCGTGGGTCGCCCCGTCGCGGGGAGAGGGTTTCTGGAAGGATTGGTGCTAGAAAACGGCCGCATCGGCAAAGGGGTCGGCGGCGGGCTTTGTCAAATGGGCAACCTGCTTTACTGGATGGCCCTGCACACTCCGCTGACCGTGACCGAGCGATACCGCCACAGTTACGACGTGTTCCCCGACGAAGGGCGGACGCTGCCCTTCGGCTCGGGCGCCACCCTGGCCTGGAATTACATCGATCTCCAGTTGCGCAACGACACGGCCGGCGATATTCAACTGCGGGTCTGGCTTTCGGATTCGCATTTGCACGGTGAAATTCGCGCCGCCACCCGGCCCGACTTCCGCTACGAGGTGTTCGAGCAGGATCATGAAATTCGCCACGAACCCTGGGGCGGGTATTCGCGGCACAACCGGATTGCGCGTCGTATTTTTGCAGCGACCGACGGCCGGCTGATCGGCGAAGAAATCGTGACGGACAACCATGCGCTCATGATGTACCAGCCTTTTTTGCCCGGCGCGGCGTCATCCGACAAAGCCTGATTTTAACCACCATGATATTCAGATTCTACATGATCCAACGTATTCAAACGGTTTACCTCCTCCTCGCAGCCATTGCCCTCGGGGTGCAATACATATCGCCTTATTTTACCGTACCCATCGGCATCGATTCGGCGCGCGTGCCCGATTTGGTGGACGGCCAGTACAACATTTTCGACCGGCCCTGGCTCATTTACATCACCAGTTTTGCGACACTGATGGTGGTCATCGCCATTTTTATGTTCCGCAACCGCGTGGTTCAGTCGCGCTTCACCTCGGTGGGTATTTTCACCGCCTCGGTGCTGACGGTGTACATGGGCTCCCAGTTTTTCCCGATCGCCAACCTCGCCGGCGACCTGATGGAACAACTGAGCTACCGCCCCGGGTTTTTCATGCCCTTTCTGTCCGCCCTTTTGATGTGGCTGGCCAATCGCGCCATTCGCAACGACCATCTGATGATCCGTTCGGCCGAGCGCCTGCGTTAAAAACGCGGCGGTCGTGCGCCTCACAAGGCTACGCGCAGCGCTTTTTCCAGAATAAAAAACTCGGCTGGCGTCTCGCCCAAAAACTCGCCGTCGGCTTCGAGCAGAGTCGGCGGCCCGCCCTCTGCGTGTTCGACGCGCAAGGCTTTGACCTGCCGGCCCGTTATTTTAGGGTGTTGTAAAATGGTGCGGTTGTAAAAACGGCGGGTTTGCAGCAAGACTTCGAGTTTGGGCAGTTGGCGGGCAATGGTAAGCGCCAGCAGACCGTCGTCGGGCACGGCATGAGGCACCAGTTGCATCCCGCCGCCGGAATAGCGGCAAAGGCCCACGTTGATGGTGTAAAAAACATCGTTCACGACCTCGTCGTCGAAAAGAATACGGGCGGGGACAAGCTGGTAGTCGAACAGGTATTTGGCCACCATGAGCAAGTAGACGAAGCGGGCCGGTTTGCGGTGTTGTTCATCCATTTTTCGCGCGATAAACGCGTCGTAGGCCATGCCCGCGACATTGACAAAAAAACGCTCCCGGGCGCCCTCGGTGGTCTGGTAATGTACCTTGCCGATGTCCTGCCAGCGGGTTTTGCCTTCAAGCAGGCGGCGCAGGCGCGCGTGCGGATCGTGCGGGATGTCGTACTCGCGGGCCCAGTCGTTGCCCGTGCCCACGGGCAGAAGGGCGTAAGTCAGTTCGCGGGGATCGACGAAGTTTTGTTGAAAAATACCGTTGACCACCTCGTGGTTGGTACCGTCGCCGCCGATGGCCAGAAAATAGCGTCCGCCGCGCAAAACGGCGTCTTCCACCAGCCGGATGGCATGCCCCCGTTCGCGGGTAAACTGCACGGTATAATCGAAGCCCAGTTCCTGCAAGGTTTTTTCGATCAGCGGCCAGCGGCGCTGCACAGCGCCCGAACCCGCCACGGGGTTGGCGATGATGTGCCAATAGGGTTTGTCCATTTCAAGCGGGTTTCAGCATTGGTTTGAGGGTACAAATGAAACACTTTTCAGTTGACCAAACCCTCTCGGGTTGAAGTGCGGGCCAAACAAAAAGCCGCTCCGGGATACCCGAAGCGGCTTTTTGAACTTTTACAAACTGGATCAACGCACTACGCTCAGTCGCACAGTGCCCCAGTTTTTGTCGTCGGAAAGGCGCAGCAGGTACAGGCCCTGCGGTACACCCGAAAGATCGACCGTGGTCTGGAACTCGCCACCGGCGGAGGACAATTGTTGCGTCAATACGAGGCGGCCGGCAGCATCGAACACGTCGGCACGCAGGGCGCCGGCAGGTGCGTTGTGCAAGCTCAGCCGGAACAGGCCCTGGCTCGGGTTGGGCGATACCACAAGACCCCATGCGCTGCCGGGCTCCACACTGCCAATGATGATAACCGTGACTTCCGTGGTAGCGGTGCAACCGGAAACAACGTCGGTCAACACGACCGTGTAGGTGCCCTCGGGCACGTTTTCAAAGACAGGGCTGGCCTGTGTCGTGCCGTTGAGGGTGTATTGGTAGTTGCTGGAACCACCCGTACCGCTGACGGTGACCGTGCCATTGCTCGAAGCAGCCGTAACGCTGAGCGGCGGCACAACCACCACCGTAGTCGGGATGGTGTACACGTCGCCGGCGGCGTCTTTCACATGGAAGGTGTAAGAACCGGGCGCGAGGTTGGTGAACTGCGGGCTCGTCTGGTAGCTGCTGTTGTTGACCGCGTACTGGTAGGGCGGTTGGCCACCGATAGCCGAGATTTCAAAGCTGTTGGCCGTGCAAGGATCGCCGATCAGGGTGAACATAGCGGAGATCGGGGTATAGTCGATCGTAAAGGTCTGCGAAGCCGAGCAGCCATTGGCGTCGCTCACTTCGATGGTGTAGGTGCCGTTTGGCAGATCGATCGGATCGGTCTGACCCGGGATGGTATAGGCATAGGGCGGCGTGCCGCCGGAGAACGACGGGAACACGTCGTTGCCGCTGATTACCAGGCTGATCGTCACGGGCGTAGGCTGGTTCAGGATGACCAATTGCTCGGTGATCGTACCTGCCGCGTCGCGCACTTTGATGTCGAGCGGGCCGGCAGACAGGTCGGTGAAGGTGTTGCTGCTTTGCCAGGGACCGTCGTTGAGGCTGTACTCGTAGGGCGGTTCGCCGCCGGAAGCCGTCACCGTGATGGAACCGTCGGCAGAGCCGTTGCAGGAAGGAATTTGAGCCGTAACCTGAATAATTTGCAGGGGTGCGACATTGATCACAAAACTGGAGACCGTGGAGCAACCATTGTCGTCGTAAACCGTGACATTGTAGGTGCCGTTGGGCAGGTCTACATACGAGGGCGCATCCGTCTCGAAAGAATACGGCGGGGTGCCGCCGCTGATGTCGATACCTGTCACATCATTGCCCGAGACCGTAATATCGACCACAATGGCGCTCGGCTCGTCGAGGGTAATGTCGTAGGAGGCCGTGGTGCCCATGTCGTCGCGAACGGTAACCGTATGGGCGCCTGCGCCGACGTTTTCAAGGGTGCTGGACGACTGGTAAGCGCCGCCGTCGAGGCTGTATTCATACGGCTGAACGCCGCCGAAGGCCGAAACGACGAGCGAAGCGCTGCCGCCGTTGCAGTAGATCGGTACGTTCACAAGCACTTCGGGGATTTCCAGCGCCGGCACATCCACCGTGGCGGTGTTGGTGGCCGTGCAACCGTTGGCATCGCTCACGGTGACCGTGTAAGTGCCGTTGGTCAGGCCGCCGAAGGAATTGCTCGTCTGGAAGTTCTGGCCGTCGAGGCTGTACTGGTAAGGAGCGGTGCCGCCCTCGGCATCCACGCTGATCACATTGACCAGTACTTCGGGGAAAGCCTGGAGTTGCAGGGGCTCGACAATCGTGACCGTGTTGGTCGTTGCGGTAAAGCCCTGGTTGTCGCGTACGGTAACCGTGTAGCTGCCGGCAGTCAGTCCGGTGAAAATGTTCTCCGGCTGGAAGTTCTGCCCATCGAGGCTGTATTCGTAGGGCGATTCGCCGCCGCCAACCATGACACTGAGGACGCCCGTAGCGCTACCTGCGCAGCTGACCTGCGCTTCCACATTCAGAGCGGTCAAAAGCGTATTGACGGCCACCACGGCATCGGTTGTGGTCGAACAGCCGTTTTCGTCCTGAACAGTGATGGTGTAGAAGCCGTTAGCCAGGCCTTCAAACACGTTGCTGCTTTGGAAATTCTGGCCGTCGAGGCTGTACGACAGGTTGCCGGTGCCGCCGGAAGCGGTAACCGTAACGTCGTAGTCGGTCGTCGAGGCGCTGGCGCTGATGGTGGAAGGTTCGCCGATCACGACTTCGTTGGTCGTGGCCGAGAACCCGTTTTCGTCGGTAACGACGATGGTGTAGCTACCTGCCGACAGGCCGGCAAATACGTTATTCCCTTGTTGCGGGCCGCCGTTGAGGCTGTAAGAAAGCGGTGCGGTGCCGCCGACGGCATCCACCGTGATCTCGCCCGATGCATCACCATTGCAGGCGACACTTTGGGTTTGCTCGGCCGAAACGGCCAGCGAATTTTGAAGAATAACAATATCGAACAGGCCGCCGTGGTACCAGGCGCCATTGTTCTGATCGACAAAATCGAACTGGAACACATCCGCATCTTCCAGGCCGCCGCCGTGCTGGTAACTCAGCAAACCGGCATCGATATCGGCCTGTGTAAATGTGCTGCCCACGGCGACAGGGTTGCCGTTGAGCAGGAGTTGGCCGAATTCGGGAAGCACCAGTACCGTGTAGACTGCTTGCGCGGCCGTGCCGGAATAGTTTGCTTCGAGGTAAGCCGTTTCGACGTCGGCGGAATTGCCGGCCAGCACCGAAAGCGGATTGTTGGTTTCAATGGTAGCATCCAGGTTGGTAGCGCCAACGCAGAAACTCATGCTCCATGCCACGAGGGAACCTCCGTCTTCGGCATAGTTGTCAGTTACTTTCAGCGTCCAGGTGCCGGTATAGTTGGTGCCGTTGAGCGCCGAAAGCGGGCTGATCGGCTGGTAGGAACCGCTGAAAGCAGGGGCATTGCCGCAGCCGTTTTCAAAATCGTCGGCTGTGGCGCTGGCCTGATCGTCGAAGGTCACATTGATATTGTCGCCGTCGCAGCCGAAGCTGGAAGCCGGCACGCCCGGCTGGCTGAACAACTGAAGAACGGCGCCCGAGGGCGAGGTCAGCGTAGCCGACAGGTCGCCGGTCCAGGTATGGTTGATCTGAACGGTGATGTTGGCATCCGAAATAACGCCGCTGCCCGGAACAGTGAGGGTCGAAGTCGCGGTGTTGACCGAAGCGGCATCGATGGTAATGGGCACGTTCGTGCTGGCAAAGTTGGCGTTGCAGTTTTGGCCGGCCGTGATAAAGGAGGCGAAAGCGGAGAAGCCGCCATTGCCGCAGCTGTTGAGGGCTTTTACACGCCAGTAGTACACCGTGTTGCTTTGCAAACCAGCCAGGGGAGCCGTGGGATCGTTCGTATTGCCGTCGAATACGAGGCTTCCGGCGCCAAAGCCGGGGTTGGTAGCCACCTGCACCTGATAATTGGCCGCGGCGGGTACGGCCTCCCATTCCAGGGTGGTCGTCAAGGCCACACCCGTGGTGCCGTCGGCGGGAGAAGACAGTTCTGCAAAATCGGTCGGTGCGCCGGGCAGTACGTGGAGCGCCACGGAGGCGGTTTGCGTAAGGGCGCCGGAAGTAGCGGTGACGGTGAGCGTGTAGTTGCCCGCCATGCCAGGCGTAAGGCCGCTGATGCTCAGGGTTGCCGTGCCGGAGGGCGTGATCGGGTTGGGCGTCACGTTGACGGTAGCGCCGGCCGGGGCGCCCGTTACGGCAATATTCACCGGGTTGTTGAACCCTGCGAGGGAAGCAAGATCGAGCGAAACCGTGGCGTTGGTACCCGGGCAGCCGTCGAGGGCGCCAGGCGTAGCCGCGAGGGTGAAGGACGGCACCAGCGGTTGCTGGATGCGGAAATTGACGTTGGAAATATCGAAGAAGACATTGCCCACTGCCAGCACCATGACGCGGCAGGTGTTGGAAATGTTGTTGGGCACGGTCACGTCGGCGCTGCCGTCGTTGGGCGTGCTGGCGAGCAGGGTGATCGGGTAGGTCTGGCCGCCGTCGGTCGACAGGAGGAGTTTGACGTTGGCACAGTTGACCGGCGCGGCATTGGTAGAGGCTACGTTCCAGGTCACAGTGCGGGTTTCGCCGACGTACCAGAGTTCGTTCGTATTGGGCGCGGTGACGAGCAGCGGACCTGCCTGACCTGCCACGGTAATGACTACGTCGTCTTCTTCCGTACAACCGGCGCCGGCGTGATTGTCGCGCACGGTGACGCGGAATTTCATGGTACGGGCAACGCCCGGCAGTTCTTCCCAGTCCGAATTGACGTTGGCCACCAGGTCGGGCAGGCGCGGAAACCAGCGCGTGGGCGAGGCTGTACCCTTGTACGAGCGGAACAGCGGTCCCGTGGCGCTGGTCGAAACCGGCGGCATGGTCGCAAATTCAGGGTCCATTTGTTCCCAGCAATAGGTCAGCGGATCGTTGTCCACATCGTTGCCGACAGCCGTGAGCGAAAACGGCGTCGATTTGGGAATCACAAAGTCAGCGCCGCCGTTGACGGTGGGCGGGTGATTGCCGGTCGAGACTTCCACCGGGCAGGTGTGGCTGGCGCCCGTGACGAAGTTGCCGATTTCCTGCAAGCTGATCGCGTGGAAATAGTCGTCGGAATTATTCTGCACGTTGGGGCTGCAAATGCCTGCATAACCCATAATCGTAGAGGCGCTGCCAGGCTCCATGGAGGCCCCGGCCACGCGGTTGCAGTTGTTGTTCTGGGTGTGGTTGGCGCCGAACTGGTGGCCCATTTCGTGCGCTACGTAATCGATATCGAAGGCGTCGCCGATGGGCGATGGGCCGCCGGTCACACCGCGAGCCTTGTTGTTGGTGGAGCAAACCGAACTCAGCGAAGCGATGCCGCCACCGCCCGTACTGAATACGTGGCCGATGTCGTAATTGGCCGAACCGATCACGTTGGTAATGGTGGTCTGGTTCTGGCCGAGCATCGTGGCGCCGTCGTTGTTGGTATAGGGGTCGGAACCGGAGTTGAGGTAAATGATCAGGTCGTTATTGGCAATAATTTGCATGGTAATGGCCAGATCAGTCTCGTACACGCCGTTAACGCGGTTCATACTCGTGTTCATGGCAGCGAGTACCAGCGGCTTGGTGCCGCCGTGGAAAGTAGCGTATTCGCCCGTGCAGGCCAGTGCAAGCCGGTACTGGCGCAACTGGCAGTCACCCTGATATTCCGGGTCGACATTGGGCAAAATATTCTCGCTCATCGTGCTCATCTCCCCGTCGTCGACACCGCAGGTGAAGTTGGCCGACTTGCGGGCGTAGTCTTTTTTGTAATACACGACATAGTTGTCGGTGTCGCCCTGGCTGTAAGGATCGATAAAAATCGTGCTGTGGTTGCGGGAGATCACCATGGCGTGAAAACCCCAGGGCGTCAGGTCGCATTTGAGCGTGGCCGTCGGATCATCGACGCCGACGCCGGTGTAGCAACGGATTTCGGGATACTGGGCCTGCAATTCGGGCGCCATGACGGGCGACTCGAACAGCTGGAACGTTTGCCAACCGCCGTCGGGGTCAGGCAGGGTCAGCAATACCTGGTTTTCGGCCGAAACGGTTTTGAATCGCTCCGGGGCGCTGCCCAGCAGCGATTCGGCGGCGGTCAGATCGAGTCGGACGGTCCGGTACTTCATGGGTACGATACGCCGGTCGCCGACGAGGCTGATCGACGCTTCATTTTGATCGGACCACAGCGACTGAGCGCCGAGGATGCCGCCAAAGCAGGATAGCAGTAGAAGAAAAAGGAGTTTCCTGAACATAATACACGGAGTTGGTTTGAACAGATTAGTGCACAAGGAAGCGCAGTTTAGGTTTTGAAAGGCCGGGCGAATGTAGTATTTCCCTTCCGGCACAGGCCTTTCGTATGCGGGATTTGGCAAAAGGCAGTCAAATTTTTTTCAAAAAATTATTCTTGCAAAAAGTGCCCGTTTACTTTTAGCCATTCATAAACCCGCTACAACAAGTTCCATGAAGATTCGCAAATGGCTCCTGGCGCTGGCTGCCCTCCTTCTTTTTATCCAGATTTTTCGCATCGACAAATCCGCGCCCACTGTCGATCCCGCTCAGGATTTTATGACCGTGGCGGCTCCGCCCGAGGAGCTCCGCCCCCTGCTGAAAGCTGCTTGTTACGACTGCCATTCCTACGAAACCCGTTATCCGTGGTATTCCGACATCGCCCCGGTGTCGTGGTGGCTCAAACACCATGTGAACGAAGGGCGTCAACACCTCAATTTTTCCACCTTCGGCCAATTGTCCGACCGCGATCAGTTACATGCCTTGCACGAGAGTGTGGAAATGGTGGAGGAAGGCGAAATGCCGATGAACAGCTACACCTGGACGCACGCCGACGCGAGGCTGAGCGAGGCGCAAAAAGCGCAATTGATCGACTGGTTGAAAAGTTTTAACGCGGTGGGAAGTCGGTAAGACGAAGCAAGACAGCCCATGTTCGACATTAAAAAATCGGGTGGTTATAGCATTTTCACCGCGGAGGCGCCAAGACGCAAAGAAATTCGCGAACCCTTTGCGTCTTTGCGCCTCCGCGGTGAAAATGCCGCGCAAAGGGTAATATTTCACACAAAGAGGCGCAGCGCCGCAGAGACATGATTCTCTCTGCGGCGCTGCGCCTCTTGAAATTATGTTGGGAGGGTCAGGGCCCCGAAATTAACGCTTGTCCAGTTTCTGCGTCGTCAGCACCTTTTGGTTGCGATCGAGCAATTGAACGAGGTAATATCCTTTGGGAAGATCGAGCACGGAATAACGCTCACCTTTTACGAAATCAAACGATTTGACCTGTTTGCCGACAATATTGAACACGAGCACGTGTCCGACCTGATCGTTGTTGTCATTCACCGAAAAATATTCGGTAGCGGGATTGGGGAAAACCGCCAACTCAGGGCGGGCACTTGTTTGGGCTTTCAAGGCGAAACCGGCGAGCACAAAGAAGAACAGGAGTACAAAATTTTTCATCGGCAGAACAGTGTAGCGTTTGTTTTCGTGGACAAAATAGGGATACTTATTTCGTACAGGCAACCCGTACTTGCTTTTTTTTGTAAACATTAACGTTAACGGCGCAAGCAAACGGAAAATTTTATTTTCTGCTGCGTTATCCCGAGTACTCGGGACGCCGGATCGCCCGCATCCGACTGCGAAATTTGCCTTGCCGAAAATAAAATTTTCACGTTTTCGCCTCGGCAGGAAAAGCTCAACATGCTCTCAGGCCTTCATCCGGCGGTAAATTTTGAGGTTGACAACCCCGAGCCGCTGGAGAAGATGGTTGAACGATACCCGAAGAACGCCCAACCCGTACTTCATGCTGCGTCGGAAATTGATACTTGAAGCCTCATCGAAATATTTTGTCGGGCAGGTCACCTCGCCGATGTCGAAACCCGCGTAGACAATCTGCGACAGCATCTCGTTGTCGAACACGAAATCGTCGGAGTTCTGGTTAAAATCGATCGTCTCCAGCACTTCGCGGCTGAACGCCCGGTAGCCCGTGTGGTATTCCGAGAGTTTGTAATTGATCAAAAAGTTCTGCGCGAATGTCAGAAAACGGTTGGCGATGTATTTGTACAGCGGCATTCCGCCTTTCCGCGCGCCCATGCCCAGGATACGCGAACCCAGCACGACGGGGTACAAATCCTCCCCGATGATATTGACCATCGAAGGGATGAGTTTGGGCGTGTACTGGTAGTCGGGGTGCAACATGATGACGATGTCGCCGCCAATTTCGAGGGCTTTATTGTACAGCGATTTCTGGTTGCCGCCGTAGCCTTTGTTCTGTTCGTGCACGATGACGTGCCGGATGCCCAGCGAGCGGCCGAGGTCGGCGGTATTGTCGCGGCTGTGGTCATCGCAAAGGATGACCTCGTCGACGAGGTCGAAAGGGATTTCCCGGTAAGTTATTTCGAGCGTTTTGGCGGCGTTGTAGGCCGGCAAAACGACGACGACTTTTTTTCCTTTATACATCTTGTTTGGGCAAAATCATCAGGCTTCCGAAGTCTCTTCGGGCGCGTCGGAAGGGGTTTCGGCGGCTTCCTTCTGGGCTTCGGCGAAAATTCCTTTTTCGCGCATGAAGAGGAACCACTTCACGCATTTTTTAATGTCGTTGATGTGCACGCGGTCATGATCGTGCTCGGGCAGAACAGCGCCGAAATAACTGCGAAACTGTGCGCTGGACGCGTCGGACGACGGCGGCGGCGTTTGTTCGAACTGATCGAGCATTTTTTGAAAAACATCCGTCAGGGGCACCGTTCCTTCCTCGGTTTCGGTGTAAACGGCGATGGAAGCCAGCGGAGTGACCTGGCCCTGGCGCGCTGCGACGAATCGCGTGCGGCCTTCGTGTTTGTCTTCGATCAAAAGACCGTTGCTGCGGGATGCTATCAGTTTGTGTACGCCCGGGACGCCGGCGATAACGAGGTATTTTTCTAAGTTCACTTTATTAATGTGCTAGTGTGCTGATCAAACGGTCATGATTTCTTTTTCCTTGGCGGCCACGACTTTTTCAACCTGTTCGACGTACTTGTTGACCAGGTCCTGAAGTTCGGTTTCCTTGCGTTTGCCCACGTCTTCGGGCAGGCCCTCTTTCACGGCTTTTTTGAGGTGATCGAGCGCTTTGTGGCGGGCGTTGCGTACGCCAACCTTGCTTTCCTCGCCGGCGTGTTTGGCCTTTTTGACCAGGTCTTTGCGGCGTTCTTCGGTGAGCGGCGGCACGGCCAGGCGGATGATTTCGCCGTCGTTGGCGGGCGTAATACCGAGGTTGGAATTGATCAGGGCGCGTTCGATGGGGCCGAGCATATTGCGCTCCCAGGGTTGTATGATGATGGTGCGGGCATCGGACACCTGCACGTTGGCCACCTGACTGATCAGGGTAGGGGCGCCGTAATACTCGACGTGCACATCCTGAATAAGGCTGGTGGATGCTTTTCCGGTGCGGAGTTTGGACAATTCGTGCTCCAGGTGCTCCATTGCTTTGTCCATGTGGGCTTTTGCCTCGGCCATGGTTCTACTGACGTCTTCCATATAAGATCGTATGGTAAGGGTTGGATGAATATGCAGTTGTTGTTTTGCGGCGCAAAGTTCCGAAGTTTTCGATGGATTGTAAAAAAGCCGTCGCAAAATGTGGGTTTTTGATTTGTTCGGCCCCCGTCGGGCTATTTGATACGGGCAATAATGAAATGTGCTTACCTTACCCCGTGCTTTACGTGCCATGCCCGAACTACAAGAAATAAAACGAACCCTGTCGCAAATCGAAAAACTGGAGCGAGAGGTACATCTGAAGCAATTGCAGATCACCAGCCTGTTGGCGATCACGCAGGCGATCAATGAAAATGTGTCGTCGGAAGGGCTTTTCGAGATGTACAACTCTTTTCTGCGCTGGGAGATCGGCATCAAACGCATGGCGCTTTTTTTCCGCGAAACCGGGTACTGGGAATGCAAAACCTCGCTGGGCATCGAAGCTACGCTGCTCGATCAGGACATCAGCCGGCAATTGCACCGCTTCCGCAGCAAACAACGCCTCGACCCCAACGAAGAGCACCCCTTCCTGAGAGAATTCGACATCGTCATCCCGGTCATGCACAAGGATGAAGCCATTGCCTACACGTTTCTGGGCGGTTTCAGCGACGACGACGACGTGTACAACAAGGTGCAATTCGTCACCACGATCACCAACGTGATCGCCGTAGCCATCGAAAACAAGCGCCTGTTCAAAACCCAGCTCCGCCAGGAAGTACTCAATCGCGAGGTCGAACTGGCCGCCGAAATTCAACGCACGCTGGTGCCGTCGCGGCTGCCCTCGGGGCCCAAATACCAGTTGTCGAGCATTTACAAGCCGCACTTCGCCGTGGGTGGCGATTACTACGACGTGATCGAATTCCCCGACGAAAGCCTGGCTTTTTGCATCGCCGATATTACCGGTAAAGGCGTCTCTGCCGCTTTGCTCATGGCCAATTTCCAGGCCAACCTGCGCACCCTCGTAACGCGCTGCGATACGCTGGAAGAGATCGTTCACGAAATGAACGCCGCCGTGTACCGCGTAACGCAGGGCGACCGCTTCATCACCCTTTTTCTGGGCAAATACGTCCCGAATACCCGCACCCTGCACTACGTCAATGCCGGCCATACCCCGCCCCTGCTGCTCAGCCAGGGCGAGGTCACGCGGCTGAAAAACGGTTGCACCGTGCTGGGCTGGATGCCCGAACTTCCTTTTCTCGAAATCGGTGGCCTGTGCCTCACCGACGAGTCGGTACTGTTTTCGTACACCGACGGCCTTACCGACATTTGCAACAAGGCCGGCGAGGAATTCGGCGAAGACAACCTGCTCGCTTTTTTGAAGAAAAATGCAGCCGGCAGCAGCGCCAAAGAATTGAATACCAAACTGTTCGCCGCCATCGAAACCTTCCGCGAACGGCAGGCCTACCCCGATGATATTACGGTCTTGACCTGCAAATTTTTCTAGAAAAGAGTTTTCTTTGCAACATAGCACCACCACAGCCTGTCTTATCAGACAGCCTCCAATAGTCAGAACCAATACTTTTTCTCAAACCAAATTTTTCAACGTATGAAGATGTTTCTCAAAACCACCCTGTTCGCAGCCGCCCTGTTTGGTTGCGTCAACTTTGCCACTGCCCAGATCGATTTCGGCGTAAAAGCCGGCCTCAACCTGGCCAACGTTTCGCTCAACAACATCGATGAAGCACCCGACACCAAAATGCTCATCACCTTCCAGGCTGGCGTTATCGCCGACATCAACATCAGCGACAACCTGGCTATCCAGCCGGGCCTGCTGCTCGTCGGCAAGGGCTTCAAAATCGAAGATGAAATCCTCGGCGAAACCTTCACCAGCACGGTCACCCCGATGTACCTGCAAATCCCGGTCAACGTGCTGTACAAAGGCAACATGTTCTACGCCGGCGTCGGCCCGTACGTAGGCTACGGCCTCTTCGGCAAGGCCAAGTTTGAAGGCGGCGGCTCCTCGGATTCCGAAGACCTCAGCTTCGGCAATGGCGAAGACGACGACTGGTCCGCACTCGACTTCGGCGTCAACGTCGAGGCCGGCGTGATGCTCAACCAAATTCGCATCGGCGCAGGCTACGCACTGGGTCTGGCTAACGTGATCCCGGAAAACGCTCGCACGGGCGACGAATCCGGCAAAAACGGCGTGATCAGCGTCAACGTGGCCTACATGTTCGGCGGCAACGAATAAGCCGTTAGCACAAAAGAGCTTTTCGATGCCGGCTGCCGATCGGTAGCCGGCATTTTTTTATCCACACACCAACCGCCTTAAAAAGCATTAATTAACCTTTTTCACTCACCCATTCTCAATTTTTCTGCAACTCATGAAATCTGTTTGCAAATTGACCCTGATGGCCGTCGCCCTGTTCGGCGCTGTCAACTTCGCTTCCGCCCAGATCGATTTCGGCGTAAAAGCCGGCCTCAACCTGGCCAACGTTAATTACAGCGATAGCGACTTCGACAGCAAAATGCTCATTACGTTCCAGGCCGGCGTTGTCGCCGACATCAACGTCAGCGACCACCTGGCCATCCAGCCGGGCCTGCTGCTCGTCGGCAAAGGTTTCAAACTGGAAGAAGAATTCCTCGGCGAAACCTTCAAAACCACGGTCAACCCGATGTACCTCCAGGTGCCCGTCAACGTGCTGTACAAAGGCAACATGTTCTACGCCGGCGTTGGCCCGTATGTAGGCTTCGGCCTCTTCGGCAAAGTCAAATACGAAGGCGGCGGCCAAAACGAAAGCGAAGACCTCAGCTTCGGCAGCAGCGAAGACGATACCTGGGCGCCGCTCGATTTCGGCGCCAACCTCGAAGCCGGCGTCATGTTCAACCAAATTCGCATCGGCGCAGGCTACGCACTGGGCCTGGCCAACGTGATCCCGAAAGATGTACGTGCAGACGACGAAAGCGCCAAAAACGGCGTGATCAGCGTCAACGTGACCTACATGTTCGGCGGCAACGAATAATTTTCCGACCGCCCCAACAGGCAACAGCCGGTCCTGCGTGCAGGACCGGCTGTTTTTTATACCTTTGGAAAGTCTCCCACCCAACCATTCACCCATTCTCAATTTTTTGCAACTCATGAAATCCATTCTCAAATTGACCCTGATGGCTGTCGCCGTGTTCGGCGCCGTCAACTTCGCTTCTGCCCAGATCGATTTCGGCGTAAAAGCCGGCCTCAACCTGGCCAATGTCAACTACAGCGAAGAAGGTCTCGATACCAAAATGCTCGTCACTTTCCAGGCCGGCGTTGTCGCCGACATCAACATCAGCGACCACCTGGCCATCCAGCCGGGCTTGTTGCTCGTCGGCAAAGGTTTCAAGAGCGAAGTAGAACTCTTCGGCGAAACCTTCAAAACCACAGCCAACCCGATGTACCTCCAGGTGCCCGTCAACCTGTTGTACAAAGGCAATATGTTCTATGCCGGCGTCGGTCCCTATGCAGGTTTCGGCCTTTTTGGCAAAGTTAAAAGCGAAGGCGGCGGCCAAAGCGACAGCGAAGACCTCAGCTTCGGCAGCGGGGAAGACGACACCTGGTCGGCCCTCGACTTCGGCGCCAACCTCGAAGCCGGCGTGATGCTCAACAACATTCGCATCGGCGCAGGCTACGCACTCGGCCTGGCCAACGTGATCCCGAATGATGTTCGTTCAGGCGACGAAAGCGTTAAAAACAGCGTAATCAGCGTCAACGTGACCTACATGTTCGGCGGCAACGAATAATTTTTCCGACCGCCCCAACAGGCAACAGCCGGTCCTGCGTGCAGGACCGGCTGTTTTTTTATACCTTTGGAAAGTCTCCCACGCTACCATTCACCCAAACCAGTTCCCACCATGAGATCGTTATTCCTTAAATTGTTCGTGTGCTGTATTGTGATTACAGCCACATGCGCCCGCCTGTCTGCACAGGTTTCTTACGGCATCAAAGCAGGCTTCAACCTGGCCAATGTGGCCGCAAAGCCCGACCCTGACCCGACCACACAAATGCAGCCTACCTTTCAGGTGGGTATGATCTTCGATATTCCGGCCGGCAAACACACTACCGTGCAGCCCGGCTTGATGCTCGTCGGCAAGGGATTCAGGTACCGATTCAACTTTTTCGGCGAATCCATAACGGCCACCAGCAACCCGATGTACCTGCAAGTGCCCATCAACATCCTGTATCAGAACAGCCAGGTTTATCTGGGCGGGGGCCCCTACGCGGCACTCGGTGTATTCGGCAAAACCAAAGCGAAAAGCGGCGGACAAACCAGTTCTGAAACTATAAATTTCGGCAATAACGGAGGCGACAACTACGGCCCGATCGACCTCGGCCTGAACATCGAATTCGGCATAAAAATTTCCCGCCGCATGCGCGCAGGTGTCGGCTATGGCCTCGGGCTGGCCAACGCGCTGCCCGAACCCTATCGCTCCAGCGATAGCGCCGTTCGGCACCGCGTTCTGAGTTTCAACCTGACCTATATCCCTACCCGGAAAAAAAAGCAGTAGAAGCGCTTGATGTGTTGAAATAACAATTTAACTACGTTTGCCACGGCTCGAAGAGCCGATAACCTGTTCATTCACCATTACCTTTTCACACATCATGAAAGCATTATTCAAACTTCTCCTGCCCGGCATTGTACTCTTCGCCGCGGCAAACAACGCCGACGCCCAGGTTCATCTGGGCGTAAAAGCCGGTCTTAACCTGGCCAACATGAACTACAGCGGTTCGCTCGATGCGCTGGACACCAAGCTGTTGGCCACCTTCCAGGCCGGCCTGATTGCCGAAATCGAGCTGTCCGAACAGATCGCCATACAGCCGGGTTTGCTGCTGGTCGGCAAGGGCTCGCGCCAGGAGGCCAACAACGATTTCACCGCCAAATTCAACCCGATTTACCTGCAGGCGCCGGTCAACGTGCTGTACAAAACCAGTATATTCTACGCCGGCGTGGGGCCGTACGTCGGGTTCGGGCTCTTCGGCAATGCCAGGATCAAGGTGCCCGGCCTGATTGATCAAAACACACAGATCCACTTCGGCAGCACCGCCGACGACGATTACAGTGCGCTGGATTACGGTCTAAATCTCGAAGCGGGCGTCAAACTGGGCCAAATTCGCCTCGGCGCGGGCTATGCCCTGGGCATGGCCAATATGGTTCCCAAGGATCGGCGCAGCAATGTCGACGGCAGTGTGAAAAATGCCGTGATCAGCATCAATGCAGCGTATATGTTTGGCGGGAAATAGTAAACCTGTCCTGAAAACCCTGCGGCCCTTTTGCGGTATACCCATCCGCGGTATGGCGTAAAAGGGTCGGCAGGGATCGCATCTGTTTTCTTTTGCAAATCCGCCCCCCGTACTATCTTCGCCGCAAATCTTTTTCCCGTGGGCAACAAAAACGAACCTTTCCAGATCGTCGTCAACAACGGCCAGTACGAATTCAACATCACCCCTTCCGACGCTGCCGCGCTCGATGTCGTACACGAACACGATGGCATCCACCATCTGCTGGCCAACGGTCGCGCCCACCGCGCCGAACTGATCGAGGCCGACTACATCAACCACAACTACACCATTCGGGTCGACGGCACCAAGTACACCGTTCACCTCAATGACCAATACGAGCGGCTCATCCAGCAACTGGGCCTCACCATCGGCGGTTCGCAAAAACAAAACACCGTCAAGGCTCCCATGCCCGGCCTGGTGCTCAACGTGATGGTCAGTCCCGGCCAAACGGTCCACAAAGGCGACACCCTGCTCATCCTCGAAGCGATGAAAATGGAAAACGTCATCAAAGCCATCGGCGACGGCGTCGTCAAATCCGTAGCCGTGGAAAAAGGCATGGCCGTGGAAAAAGGCCATCTCCTCCTCGAAATGGAGTGAGCAGTTTAAAGTTGGTTAGTTCAAAGTTTAAAGTTCAAAGTTTAAAGTTGGATAGTGTTTGGGAGGCTGGCTTGCGCTTGCCCCGATATCGTATCGTTTGGCAAACACCACCACATACAGCCAACCGCCACGAACTTTAAACTTTAAACTTTAAACTTTGAACTTTGAACTTTGAACTAATCAACTCTGCACTAAAACTGCTTGATGCCGGTGACATAATACATGTCCATCGCAGCCTTGTTTTTCGCGGCGATTTTGCCGCGGTGCAGCCATTCAAATTCATACTTGGAAGGCCAGAAGGTGGCCTCGCTGACGTTGACGCGACCGGGGTCGCAGGATTCTTCCATACGGGCGGCAATGTTGACCGTATCGCCCCAGATATCGTAGGCAAATTTCTTTTTCCCCACCACACCGGCCACGACCGGTCCGGTATGGATGCCGACACGGGCTTCAAAATAAGGCAAGCCGTGGCTCTGGCGCTCGGCTTTGTGGTGCAGCAGGAAGTCCTGGATTTCTAATGCGGCTTTTACCATGTCCGAAGGGCTGGCATTCATGTCCGACAGGCCGCTGGCGCAGATGTAGGCATCGCCCACGGTTTTGATCTTTTCGATCCTGTACTGGCTGATGATGCGGTCGAAATTGGAGAAGCAGTAGTCGAGTTCTTCCACCAGATTTTCGGGCGCGAGCCGTTCCGCTACGCCGGTGAAGCCGGTAAAATCGATAAACATGACCGTCGCCTGGTCATATTGCCGGGCCGCCACTTTGTTGTTGGCCTTGAGTTCCTGGGCGATGGCCGCGGGCAGGATGTTGAGGAGCAGACTGTCGCTTTTTTTCTGTTCCTCCTCGATGATTTTGTTTTTCTCGGCAAGGTCGTCGGCGGCACGGCGTTTGGCGCGGTAGCGCAGGTAGAATGCGCCGGCCAGGATAAGCACCACGACAACGGCCATGGCCAGCAGGTTGCGAAGGTTTTCGTTGATCTTCTGGGTGAGTTCGTATTCTGCCACGCGGCGTTTTTGTTCCTGAAGTTCGCGTTCCTGCTGCACCCGCACGATCGAGTCGGCCATCTGCTCCTTGGTGAGGTTGTCGAGCAGGCGGGTTTTGATGCGCGAAACGGAATCGACCCGTTGTTTTTCCTGTGAAATCTGCGAGATGGTCTGCTCGCGTTTATTGAGTTCTTCCAGGTTTTTTTCCTGCACTTCGCGCAGCTGGTTCTGGTAAACGGTTTCCAGGTCCTGGTTTTGTCCCGAGTTTTTTTCGAGTTGGTTAATAAGGTTGGCGTTCTGGCTTTCGAGGGCCTGCACGCGGGCTTCGAGTACTCGTGTTTCAGCGGTGCTGGAGCCGGTTCGGGTGCCGCCGGCGCCATTGCTTTTGAGGTAACTGACGGTCTCGTGGCTCCATTTGAGGGCTTCGCGCAGGTCGTTTTGTTTGGTCGCGATGTCCTCGAGGCGCTGCATCGAGTTGAGGGCCACGTCGCGGATGCCGTAATTGCGGGCAGTATTCCAGGCCTGGTTGAAACGGCCTGCGGCATTAGCATAGTCGCGGCGGCGGTAGTGGGCTTCGCCGGCGAGGTAGATCGCGTCGGCCTCGCGGCGTTTTTCACCCAGTTCGGAGGCCAGCAAGCTGGCGCGGTGGGCATAATCGGCGGCCTGTGCCGGGTTGGAATTGAGCAGTTTTTCGGCAATCTGGTACGACAAATTCATTTTCTCGCTCTTGGAGGTGGAGCGGTTGAGTTTGTTCTGCAGTTCGCCTACGGATTGAGCCGAAAGGGAAAAACCGGTCAGGGAAAAAAAGGCCAGAAGAAATACGATCGAATATTTCATACCAAAGCGGGTCATGCCTGGGGCGGAATAAAGGAAATTTTTGATCCGCGGCAACAAAGTTCTATTTTGATAGGGCAGAAGGAACCGCGGTTAAAACCACATTAATGCGAAAATTCAAAAAATATTGGATGGGGGTAGCGCTCAAAGGTCGAAGATTGTTGTTGAACGCCCAAACGCCGGGGGGCGCTCATTTTTGAAAAAGCCCGCCGAAGGCCCTACTTTTGTCGTCCATTCATGCCTCGTCTACGCCCAGCCCATGCGCATCCGACCATTTTCGGCGCTTTATCCCAATTTTGACTTTATCGCCTCGCCCGATTCGTTTTGCGCCAACGCGAAGGACAGTTTTCGGGAATTTCAAAAAAGCGGTTTTTTTGAAAAATTGCCGGGCACAGCCATGTTCGTCTACGAAATCCTGTCGGGCGGGCGCCGTCACCTGGGCCTGATCGCCCAAAACGACGTGCAGGACTTTTTCGACGGCCGCATCATCAAACATGAAAATACCCTGCGCGAAAAAGAGCAGCAACAAATGCAAATGTTCCTGCGCTGGCACGCGGTGCTGAAACCCGTGTTGCTCACCTTTTCGCCCGTACCCGAGATCAATCGCTGGCTCGATACCTACGCAGCAAGCCACGAACCGCTTTTTACCACCGTTTTCGAACGCGAAAACCAAACCCACAAGGCCTGGCCGGTCAGCTCGCCCAAGGATATCGAAGCCGTGCAAGCCTTGTTTGAACAACACATTCCGCGTACCTACATCGCCGACGGCCACCACCGCACCACCACCGTGGCTTTGCTGCACGAACGCCTGCGCGACAAAAACCCGGTGTTCGACTTCGCCAACCTGTTTTGCGCCTACTTCCCAAGCGACCAGCTCGACATCCTCGACTTTAACCGCGTCGTGGAAATGCCAACCGGCATGACGGCCATCCAACTGATCGTACGCCTCACCCGGGTGGCCGATCTGGACGTACTGCCCGCCGTGCGCAAACCCGCTGAAAAGCACGAACTGGTGTTTTTGTTGCAGGGCGACTGGTACAGCCTGCGCTGGAAACCCGGCGTGCTGGAAGTGCTCGAACACCGCCACGTGAGCCTCGATGCCAACCTGCTCAACGAACTGGTACTTCGCGACATCCTCGGCATTCAGGACATTCGAACCGACGCCCGTATCAGTTACGTCGAAGGCGCGCGCGGCATCGAGGGCATCCGAAAATCTGTTGGCGAGCGCCCCGACCGGATCGGATTCATGCTTTTCCCCGTCTCTTTCGACGATATGATCCGCATTGCCGATGCCGGCGAAACCCTGCCGCCCAAAAGCACCTATTTTGAACCAAGAATGAAGAGCGGAATGTTGGTTAAAATGCTGAAACAGGACAATTGAGGTGTATCTTTGTTGAGTTTTCCTATTGTCTTCCTATCTCCCAATTTTATCCCAAAATGACAAAAAAACTCAACAAAATCAGCCTCAATTACGGCGGTATTAAAATCAGTTTGTCCAAAAGTAAAACCGACGCCGCCATTCAATACCACCCCGGAGCACCAAAATCCGCCGCCAAAAAAGCCAACCGCGGCGCTGTCGCCGCCCCTCCCATCGAAGGTTTCGAAGTAGTCCGCAGCAAACGTGGGATCGATCAAAAACTGGATCAGCTGCGCGCGCGCCCCGAAGTGGCCGTGGGCACCCACGTCTGGAACTTTGACGGGCAGGACGATACGCCTTTCGTCCCCACCGGCAACCTCTATATCGAGTTCGATACCAATCGCACCGACGCCGACAAGCAGCGCGAAATTCTGGAATCGCTCCACCTCAACATCAAGGAAGTGGTGGGTACGGGCGCCTATCGCGTCAGTGTGACCCCGGCATCGCCCAACCCGATCCGCTGCGCACTCGATTTGCAAAAAAACAAACTCGTCCGGGTGGCAGAACCCGAACTGGCGACCTTGCCCGCGCCGCGCAGCTACATGGCGCCGGTGGGGCGTTTCGTGGCTACCCAATGGCACCTCGAAAACACGGGGCAGTCCATCCCGGCCATCGACGTGCCCAATTCGGTGTACGCAGCCGCACATTTCAAACCCGGCGCCGACGCCAAGGTAAAGGCCGCCTGGCAGCATCTCCAGTCGCTCGGCTCCCCCAATATCCGCATTGCCGTCATCGACACGGGCTTTGCGCTCGATCACCCGCAGTTGCGCGGCGACGGCACAAAAATCCGCAATCCGTTCAATGCCGCAACCCGCACGGCCGACGTGTCGCCTTACATCATGTTGTCCGACGGCAGTTTTCAGGTGTACAGCCACGGCACTTCCTGCGCAGCGGTTGCAGCAGGCGCGCTCGATGCGCAGGGTGTGATGGGCGCAGCGCCGATGTCGCGCATTATTCCGATCAAACTCGACGTGTTGAGCGACGAAGCCATTCGCAATGCGTTTGAACACGCCGCGCTCAACGGGGCCGATATCATCAGTTGCAGTCTGGGCTATCCCAAGCCCGTTCCGCTGTCCACCTTCGTGACCAACTATATTCGCCAGATCGCGCGCAGCGGTCGGAACGGCAAAGGGTTGCCGATCTTTTTCGCGGCCGGCAATGCCAACCCGGCCTCCAACAACCAGCCCCGGCCGGTCAGTGATTTTGCCGCGCACCCCGACGTGATTTGCATCACGGCATCCAACAGCCTCGATCAGCGCTCGGACTACTCGTTTTACGGCGACAATACCCACAACTGCGCCCCGACCAACGGCAATGCCGGCGTGGGCATCACCACGGCCACCGTCGACCTCGACGACAGCGGGCAATCGCTCGTCCTGACCTACACCAGCGGATTCGGCGGCACCTCGAGCGCCACACCGCTAGCCGCCGGCGTTTGCGCCCTCCTGCTGAGCGCCAACGCCAACCTGACCCTCGACGACATACGCCGCATCCTGCGCCAGTCGGCCGACAGGATCGGCACCGGCTACGACAGCAACGGGCATTCGCCGTATTTCGGCTACGGCCGCATCAATGCGCTGCGCGCGGTACAGATGGCCAACACCCTCAAAACCGGCGGCATGACCAGCACAGGAGGCAGCGGCAGCAGCGCCGGAAGCGGCAGCGGCAGCAGCGTGGGCACGGTTTTGAGAGGCCGCGTGGCATCCAAATTCCTCAATGTTCGCTCGGGCCCGGGCACCACTTTTGCCAAGGTTGCAGAACTAAAACAGGGCGACCTCGTCAACTTGCTCGAAAAAGTGTCGAGTTTCTGGCGCATCGGCGCAGGGCAATTTGTCAGCGCCGACTTCGTACAGGTGCTCCAGGCAGCGCCCGCAGCGCCTGTTGCCAGCCGGAAAGGACGGGTCAACAATTCGTTCCTCAACGTCCGTTCGGGGCCCGGGGTAAATTTCCCCAAGGTAGGCGAGTTAAAAATGGGCGACGTGGTCTCCATTTTGGAAACCACGGCCGACGGCTGGATGCGTGTAGGCGACGGGAAATGGGTGCTGGGGAAATTTGTGCAGGAACTTTGATGCCCAAGCAAAATGTGCAAAACTTCCCGCCGTATTCTCGCGGCGGAAGCCGTACTTTTGTCCAACATGAGCAACTTTATCGTCTCTGCCCGCAAGTATCGTCCCCAGCGTTTTGAAGACGTGGTGGGTCAGCAACATGTCGCCGGCACGCTGAAAAATGCCCTGGCTACCGATCACGTGGCCCACGCATTTTTGTTTACGGGCCCTCGCGGTGTGGGCAAGACGACCTGTGCGCGCATTCTCGCCAAAGTGCTCAACTGCGAAAACCCCAGCAAGGAACACGACGCCTGCAACCAGTGCTCTTCCTGCACGGCTTTTAACGAAAATGCCTCATTCAACATCATCGAACTCGACGCGGCCTCCAACAACTCGGTGGAACACATCCGCGCCCTGATCGAGCAAGTGCGTTTTCCGCCGCAACAGGGCCGTTATAAGGTGTTTATCATCGACGAGGTGCACATGCTGTCGCAGGCGGCGTTCAACGCTTTTCTCAAAACCCTCGAAGAGCCTCCGCCCTACGCTATTTTTATCCTCGCCACCACCGAGAAACACAAAATCATCCCCACCATCCTGTCGCGCTGCCAGATTTTCGACTTCCGTCGAATCACCGTGGGCGACATGGTGCTGCACCTCAAAAATATTTGCCAAAAAGAAGGCATTACGGCCGAAGAAGACGCCCTGCACATCATCGCGCAAAAAGCCGATGGCGCCCTGCGCGATGCCTTGTCCATCTTCGACCGCATCACGAGTTCTTCCCGCGAAAACATTCGTTACGAGGATGTTATAGAAAATCTCAACGTTCTCGACTACGATTATTATTTCCAGATTACCGACGCCTTGCTGGCCGAGGATCTGCCGGCCCTGCTCAACCTGTTCGACCAGATTCTGCGCAAAGGCTTCGAGCCCGACGTATTCGTCAATGGCCTGGCCGAACACCTGCGCAACCTGCTCGTGTGCAAGGACGAAGCCACCCTGGCCCTGCTCGAAGTCGGCGAAGGCCTGCGTGAACGCTACCGCCGCCAAGCCAGCCTGGCGCCCGCCTCGTTCCTGCTCACCGGCCTCAACCTGGCCAACGAATGCGACGTGAATTTCCGCATGGCCCGCCACAAACGCCTGCACGTCGAGATGGCCCTGATCAAAATGTGCCACATCGGCCGGGCAGTCAAGGCCGCCGGCATGCTGCAGGAAAAAAAAACGACTGACGGCGCCTCCCAGCCCCTGAACCCGGCTCCCAAACCCGCTCCCGCCCCGCCTCCTGCCGAAACCGGCAATGCCCAGGCCCTCAGCCCCCAGCAGATGTCGTCGCTGTCCGTCGACCTGCGCCTCGGCTTGCGCAAAGCCGACAAGGTGGCGCTCAAACTGGAAGCTTTCGAACAGGCCGTACAGGTGGAAGAAGCCGAACGCGCCGCGCGCACCAGCCGGGTTTCCCTCGAAAACGCCCAGGAAGAATGGCTGCGCTACGCCGAATCGGCCCGCACCCCTACCCTCCGGCAAGCGATGCAAAGCGCCGATCTTCGGCTGGAAGACAAAACTATCGTCGCCCGCCTCGGCTCCACGGTTTTCCAAGGCTATATCCGCGACGAAGGCATGCGGCTGCTCGACTACCTGCGGCAACAATTGCACGACGTGCAGGTCAAGATCAAACTCGAACTCGACGAGGCCAAACAGGCCGAGATACAGGCAGCCTCCGCCGCCAGCAAACCCCTTACCGTCAAGGAAAAATTTGATAAAATGCGGGAAATCAACCCTTTGGTCAACGATCTGATCCAGCGTTTCGATTTGAAACTGGACGAGTAGTTCCGACAGGGGCCAAGCGTCCAGAGCCAACTCACCCCTTCCGTATTTTCCTGCCCTGTCGATCGATGATCCAGGATTTACCGTGCTTGTGAACCCCGCCGATCCAGACGCCGGGCTGATCGAGGGTCGCCACGTTCCAGACCTTGTCGTATTTGAATGGAATGACTTCGTTGCCCGACAGGTCGATGAAGCCCCATTTTTTACCTTTTCTGGCCGGCAGGAGATCACGGATGTCGAGGTGATCGAAACGAATCTCGTCGTACACGAAAGGCAGTTTGGCCTGGCCATTGGGGTCGATAAACCCGAGTTTTCCATACCTTTTGGCCGGCAGCACGCCCATTCTGCCCAGGTATTCGAACCAAACGGTTTCATACACCGGTTCTGCAATTACCTGTCCGGCGTAATTCATTACGCCAAAAGGCGGATAAATGCCGTGATCGTCGAACGTGTGCGAAAACAGTACCAGACCATCTTTTTCTTCAACGATGCGCGCACCCGGCGTAACCAGAATACTTCGCCCGTGCCAATCGACCAACACACTGTCCGGCAAACCCGGGCTCCGGCTTCCCAACCAACGCTCATCATCGAACCATCCGTGCCCCGCTGTTCTAGCCCACGACAAAGGGCCTGACACTTTGCCCGTGCTATCGATAAATGAGTAGCGCCCTTCGGCTAATACGACCGCCTGATGATTGTAAGGCAAGAATGACGCCGCGTAATCGAACCGCGGCGGGATGGCCCAGTGGCCCGTCGTATCGAGATAGCCCCATTTCCCGTTGCGCCGCACAGCCGCAAGGCCGTCGACAAATGGGTCAGCATAGTCGTATTCGAGGGGTATACGCATTCGGCCACGGGCGTCGGCATAGCCGTAGAGGCCGTTTTTGCCTACCAGATATAGCCCTGGTGCGGTGTCGTGACGTCCTGCAATCAAATCATAATCCAAAGGCATGAGCTCGCGGCCACCGAGATCAAAAAGCTCCCATTTGTCGCCGAGTCGGGCTGCGCAAGTATATGAATCGCAGGACAATTCATCGAACCACTCTGCGCCGACCCAGCGTCCATCGAGCAGCAGCAGGTTATATTTGGCGCCGCGCTGTACAGAAAAACTGCTATCCGTCAGAAGATAAATTTGCTCATTTCCCCGGGCTTCGATGGTTTTACCGGTCCGATCGAAAATTGTGGATTGATTGTCGTCCGTGGTGCCGATAAAAGCTCTTTTCCCCGCGGGCCCGAAGTCGGCGAATTCCGGCTCGATCAAAAGCCGGCCGCTGAGATCCGCCGCGCCCGACAGCTCATCGCGGACAAGGAGGAGGTAGCTCGTGTCCTCCGACACCTCGATTTGATCGAAATCGAAGGGCAAAACGTTTTTCCCGCGTGCATCCAGCAGCCCCAGGCGTCCGGCTTTTTTAGCCAAAAAAATGCCGGGCAAGAGCAACTGAGCGTCTTCCAGATCAAAATCGGTGAGCCGTTCGTAAACAGGAGAAAAGAGCGCCAAAGCGTCTTCGGACCCGGCCAGCCAGTATCCGCTTTCGTCGTAAGCCGGCCGAAGCAGGTCATACTCGGCGGGAAAAAGCCGGCGTTTGGCGAGGTTGTAAAAGCCGATTTTACCGTTTTTGCTCAAATTTAAAATGCTGTCCTCGCTATCATCGAACATGATTTCATCGTACTCGAAGGGCAAAATTTCGCGGCCATCCAGGCTGAATACGCCGTAGCGGTCATTTTTCATGCCGATTGCCCAGTCGGCATCTTCGAGCGGATGAGAAAACGTTTTCAATTCGCCGGGAAATTTTGTGTGCAAAGCCCCATCGTAACAGCGAATGCTCTCATTTGACTCAATGACTAAAAAATCGTCGTCGGGGAACCATTCTACCTCGCCGTCATCGACAGGCATTTCGCTGCCGTTTGTCAGATTGCGCAGCCAGTGTGCATCGCCGCGCAGAAAATGCAGGAATACGCCAGTATTTTTCTGAAAATGATCGCATGCGAAAGCGTCACCGGCGGTTCCATCGGGGCGAATCGCCCAGCATCGTCCCTCGCGCTGCGCCACGGCGATCACGCCGGGTTGGGCAAGGGGCATTATTTTGTCGTAAACGGGTGGCAGGACTTGGCGCAGACCATCGGTATAAAGCCCCCAACGAGTATTGTCTTCGCTGGCCACAACCAATCCATGCGAGAACCTGTCGAAGTCTGTGAGTTTGGTGGGGATCAGCCGATTGTCGGACCAACGCCAGTTGGTATAGGCTTCCGCCTTCTTGCCGTGCAATAAAAGTCCATCATAGGCTGGAAAAATCGTATCGTAAACAGGCGGCACGATCTCGCGAAAAAACGAATTCAGTACGCCGAATTTGCCTGCACGTTTGACGAAATAAAAATCGTTCCATAGCACCAGGTTTTCATAATCTGTCGGCGTAAGCGCCTGACCCCGAGGATTGTACACTCCCCAGCGTCCGTTACGTTGCCCGATAAAGGCCGCCTCCCGGTCATAGTCGTACCTGGGTTCAAGTTCTTCGAATTCCAGGGGCAGCAGCTCGCGGCCCCTGGCGTCGGACAGGCCGAATTTGCCGCCGCGTTTAATCAAGAAGGCGCCGTTCCCGCAGAATCGAATTTTTTCGCAGTCGAAGGGCAGGAGAACATTGCCGATACTGTCGAGCAGTCCAAAACGATCGTTTTTGCGTGCTAGAAGATACCCGCCGCCCAAAGATTCCAGCATGTCGTATTCGGGGCGCAAGAGGGTTTTCCACTGAAGATCAAGTGCCCCATAGCGGCCTTCCTGTTCGAAAATCAAAAACGGCGCGTTCTTCAGCAGGGTGATCCTGCTGCTGGCGAATTCGAGCGCGACTTCCCGGCCCGCCGCATCCAGAATCCCGCCTGAATCAGGCTCTTCCAGATGCCAGTTGAATCCCGCCAAATCGGTCGACCAGATGTGCATGCCATACGCCGCCGGCCGCAGGATTTGAAAAGCGGTGTC
Source organism: Saprospiraceae bacterium (assembly GCA_044226205.1). Taxonomy (GTDB): domain Bacteria; phylum Bacteroidota; class Bacteroidia; order Chitinophagales; family Saprospiraceae; genus M3007. The sequence goes on along the minus strand of JBGAHL010000045.1, from coordinate 7,836 downwards.
GCAAAGCCCGTCGCCATCGATGGTTCGGAACACCCACAAACGCGCGCCGGCCACAGGCAATACCTGAAAAGGCAAAGTTTGCAGCAAGCTGCCAGCGCGATCATACACGCGGGTTTTTTCATCATCCACGGCAATCAGGCGGTCGCTTTGCCAGAATAGCGTAATGAAATCGCCTGGCGCGACGCACTTACCGGTCTGCAAATCATACCAGCCGTAATACTTGGTATTGTCTCCGTAGTCCAGCACGAGCCGGATCCAACCGGCCGGGTCGCCGGGCTGTCGCGCTGCCACCTTGCCGCAAGGGATCGGGATAAGCCGGCCCGCCCAGGTCAGGACGGCCGAAGCGCCGTCTGCGGAAATAATTTGCCAGAAGGCATCATTCTCCGGCCAAGCCTGAAAACGCTCGGGAAGCAATCGTTGCTGAACCGGGTCGTACAGCCGGAAAACGTTCCCCTGTTGCTTATTGCTCGCCAGGATACGTCCATCCGGGAGGGCCAGCACTTTTTGGAAAACAAACGGTGTGCGCGGCAGCCCGTCAGGTCCCAACAGGGCGCACTGGCCGAAGCGCCAGGCGGCCCAGTTGCCGCCGGGCAAGGCGTCGAGCCGGTCGTATTGCTGCGGCACGAGCGGCCGACCGGCGGCGTCCCAGCCGCCGAAAAATTCACCATCGGTCGATGCAACGAAACGCTCGGGCCAAAGGCCGTTCACGTAGCGGAATTGAAACGGGGTAATCGGCCGACCGGTGGCATCGCCGACAGCGTACGCGCTGTCGCCGGCCAGTACATGCAGTTTAGGGGAAAGAAAAAAGGGGTCGGATTGAGCAGAAAGGGGCGAAGAAAACAACAGGGTAAAAAATAGGGGAGCAATTTGGCGCAATAAAGGGTTCATGGCAACAATAAGGAGTTATCAATTTGGCTCGTTCTGCGAAAGTACACCCGCATCTTTACTCAAACAAACGGGTTTTATCAACGAATCTTCGGACTTTTGCACCGCCATGTACCGCATTTTCAAACCCTTCCTTTTCGCCCTCTCCCCCGAAACCGCTCACCGGATCACGTATTTTTTCCTCGATCTGGCCGTCGGCTTCCCGCCAACCCGCTGGTTACTAAAAAAATCTTTTTGCCTCAAAGACAAGGCCCTCGAACGGGATGTCCTTGGCCTGCGTTTCCCCAATCCGGTAGGGTTGGCGGCGGGTTTTGACAAAAACGGAGCTCACATTCGCGGGCTGGCCTGCCTGGGCTTCGGCTTCATCGAAGTGGGTACCGTGACGCCCAGACCGCAAGATGGCAACCCGCGCCCGCGCGTGTTCCGCCTGCCTGCCGACCGGGCGTTGATCAACCGGCTGGGATTCAACAACAAGGGACTGGATGCGCTGGTGGGGCAACTGAAAAAATTTCACGCCGGGGCGCGGAGACGCGGAGACGGCCCGCTGATCGGCGGGAACATCGGCAAAAACAAAACCACCCCCAACGAAGCCGCCGAAAGCGACTACCTGCAATGCTTCGAGGCCCTGTTCCCCTGGGTCGATTATTTCGTCGTCAATGTCAGTTCGCCCAACACGCCGGGGCTGCGCGAATTGCAGGAAAAAGAGCCCTTGACCCGCCTGCTCAACCTTTTACAGGAAAAAAACAGGGCGCAAAACACCCCAAAGCCCATCCTGCTCAAAATCGCGCCCGACCTCACGGTGGAGCAACTGGACGACATCGCAGCCATCGTGCGCGACACGGGCCTGGCAGGCGTCATCGCCACGAATACGACCATTTCGAGGGAAAATTTGTCCACCTCAACAGAGACGATCGCGGCCATCGGGGCCGGCGGGCTCAGCGGCGAGCCGCTGCAACAGCGCGCCACCGACGTGATTCGGCGCCTGCGCCAAAAACTGGGCCCCGAGCCCGTAATCATCGGCGTCGGCGGCATTCATTCGGCGGCATCGGCGAGGGAAAAACTGGATGCGGGCGCCAATTTGGTTCAGTTGTACACGGGCATGGTGTACGAAGGCCCGGGCCTGATCCGGCAAATTCTGGAAGCTTTATTGCCGGCGTGATTTTGCACCGCCAAGACGCGAAGACGCTAAAAAATTCGCGACCCCCTCGCGTCTCCGCGGTAAAACATCACGCAACGGAAGGCGGGGTCGGTTTTTCGCCGCCCTTTTTGCCCCGATTGCGGCCGCCCCGGCGACGGCGTTTTTTATTATCCTCTTCTTTTTTTTCGCCGCCCTGTTTGGGCTTTTCTCCCGGATGAAGCACGGTGGCGCCGCCCTTTTTGTGGTGGCGGCTTTCGTGGCGAGGGCGTTGTTGCGTTTTTTCCTCGCCTGCGCTCATGTGCGGCGGCAGGGGCATCCTGTCGATGGTTTTTCCAATCAACTTTTCAATACGGCGAAAACGACCCTGATCGACCGGCGAAACGAAGGTAATGGCCTCCCCCTTGCGCTCGGCGCGGGCGGTCCGCCCGATGCGGTGCACGTAGTCCTCGGCGTCGCGGGGGATATCGTAATTGATCACCAAATCGATACCTTCCACGTCGATGCCGCGGCTAAGGACGTCGGTCGCGACGAGGATATCGGTCTTGCGGTTGCGAAAATCGAGCATGGTTTGCTCGCGTTCGGCCTGTTCGAGGTCGCTGCTGATGGGGGCTACGGGCAGGTTGCGTTTGGCCAGCTGGCGGTACAGCTGCCCGACGACCGCCTTGGTAGAACTGAAAATCAGAACACGTTGGCCGGCGCGGTCTTTCAGCAATTCGGTCACCAGAGCCAGTTTGTGTTTGTCGTCGACAAAACAAACCGACTGGGTCACGCCTTCGGCGGGTTTGGAGAGGGCAATGCTCACCGTCACGGGGTCGCGCAGCAGTGTGCGCGCCAGTTTGAGCACCTGGGGCGGCATGGTAGCCGAAAACAAAAGGCTTTGCCTTTGAGGGTTGATTTTTTTAATAATAGCCAACAAATCGGGCTGAAACCCCATGTCGAGCATGCGGTCGGCCTCGTCGAGCACCAAAAAGCGCAGTCGGGAAAAGTCGACATAACCGAGGTTGATGTGCGCGATCAGTCGGCCGGGCGTGGCCACGATTACATCGGCGCCTTGCACGAGCGCGCTTTTTTCCTGGGCAAACTCCTTGCCGTCGCCGCCGCCGTAGATCGCGATCGAGGAAATACCCGTAAAATACGAGTACGCTCCGATCATCTGGTCGATCTGGGCGGCCAGCTCGCGGGTGGGCACGATAACAAGGGCGTGGGTAAAATGCCCGGCCGGCCCGTACAGGATTTCGTTGAGGATGGGCAACACGAAGGCCGCCGTTTTGCCGGTGCCGGTTTGGGCCACACCGATCAGGTCCTTGCCTTCCAGAATAACCGGAATGGCTTTTTCCTGAATGGGAGTGGCCGCTTTAAAATTCAGTGCATCGATGCCGTCGAGCAGGTCGGGATGCAGTCCAAATTCGGAGAATTCCATATTAAATTTGTTTAAAGGGGCATAACGGGCAGGCGACGACCCGACAGGGTTCTTGCCTTGCCCATGAAATTAAAAATCAGCGCCCTTCCCATTTACGGGTTTTCAGCCAGCGAAGGCCGAGATAAAGCAGCAAACCACTGGGGCCTGCTACGAAAGTGAGGATAAGGCAGGGAACGACCCAGAGGTGCGGAATCTCGTTGTCGCGCCCGTCGTGCACTTGAAACGCGCCGGCGAACAAACTGAACGACAGGTAGTTCAGCCAGCCCGTCAGCAACATTTCCTTGCTTCGAAACAAGTGGGTCAGGCCGTCGAGCGACAAAAAACTGCCCTCGTCAGGACCGCCCACGAGGTAGCTGATGGTGAAATAAGCCGCCGCCAGCAACAAAACAAACCCTGCACCAAACGCAATCCGCTCCGTATAGCGCCAGCTGGGCATGAACATCAGCAAGACCCAGGGAATAAAAATGAGGACGGTGGAGTACCAGTAAAAGTTATCGGCAGACATGGTTGTGAGCGATTGGGCACGAAAGTCGGGTCAAAGTTGCGCCGGTAAAACAAGCCGGCCGCCATTTTGACCCGACTTCCGCTATTTAGAGATTTTCAAACTCAGATCAAGCGGCTGGGCGGAATGGGTCAAAGCGCCGGCAGATACGTAATTGACGCCGGTGAGGGCGTATTTCCGCACATTGAACAGCGTAATACCGCCCGAGGCTTCCGTTTCATACTGGCCGCCGACGGTCGCCACGGCTTCGTGCAGGATCGGGATTTCGAAGTTGTCGAACATGAGGCGGTTGAAACCGCCGGTTTTCAGGGCTTCGTGTACTTCCACGAGGTTGCGGACTTCGAGCGTGACGCCCAGGTTCAGGCCTTTGGACGCCTGGTATTCCTTGACCCTTTCAAGGGCGGGTTTGATACCGCCCGCGGCGTCCACGTGGTTGTCCTTGACCATAATCCAGTCGTACAGCCCCCAGCGGTAGTTTTCGCAGCCGCCGATTTTGACTGCCCATTTTTCCAAAAAACGGATCAAAGGGGTGGTTTTGCGGGTATCGAGCACCTTGACGGGCAAGTCGCCCACCTCGAAAGCGAAGCGGCTGGCCAGCGTGGCGATGCCGCTCATCCGCTGCATGGTATTGAGCACCGTGCGCTCGGCCAGCAGCAGGGCGCGGGTATTGGCTTCCACCTCGAATGCGACTTCGCCGTAAAGCACGTCGGTGCCGTCGGTTTTGTGGACGGTCACGGTGCTGGAAGGGTCCACGTGTTTGAAAATGCGCTGGGCCACTTCTACCCCTGCGATGACGCCGTAGTCCTTGATTTTCAATACTGCACGGCTGCGGCTGTCGGCCGGAATACAGGCCTGGGAGGTATGGTCGCCGTCGTGCACGTCTTCATGGATGGCAGCGGCAATGAATTCATCGATCAGGGCGCTGGTAATGGGTGCTGGTATCATGATACAGTTCTTAAAGTTGTTTGGCAGCCGGGTCAATAAAAAGGCTCAGCTGTTTTTCCATTTAATGTTGCAGCCGCCGGAAGGGCGTTGCGGTTCCCGCGCGGGTTGGCCGGCCAGAACGGCGTCGAGCGCGGCGCGCAGGTCTTCGCCGGTCGGCGGCACGGGGTTGCGTTTGGGACGGCTGGCATCCATCTGGCCGCGGTAGAACAGGCGCCGCTTGCCGTCGAAAACATAAAAGTCGGGCGTACAGGCGGCATCGTATGCCCGGGCGACCGCCTGGGATTCGTCGTAAAGGTAGGGAAAGGTATAACCCGCTTCACGCGCATGGGCGGCCATTTTATCCGGCGCATCGTCGGGATAAGCCTCCGCGTCGTTGCTGCTGATGCCGACAAACGAAACGCCGAGGGGGCCGTATTCGGCCACTATTCGCACGATTTCGGGGTTGACATGCACCACGTAAGGGCAATGATTGCACAAAAACATCACGACCGTAGCGCGCGAAGAGGTCAGCTGGTCCAGCGAAACCGCTTTGCCGCTGACCGTATCGGGCAGGGTAAAATCCGGGGCCTGGGTGCCCAGCGGAAGCATATTTGATTCGGTGTAAGCCATTTTTATGTTGGGTAAAAAGCCGGTGGAAATTTGGAGCCGTGCGTCTTATTTGCACGCCGTGTTGATACCGGCTGCATAATTTTCTACAATGTGAAGGCCGGGGGCCAGCTCGGCGCCGGAAAAACCGGCGATCATGTTGTCGTTGACGAGGTTGAGGTATTGATTGAGAAAATCACGGGAAAGCGGCGTGTACGACCAGTGCCATTTTTCCTCGTGGTAACCCGTGCGATGCGGCTCGCTCAGCGCGGTGTAAGGCTGGCAAAAGCCGTATTCATGGGCGTGTTCGACCAGCCAGTCGTACACTTTTTTGTGCGCGCCCTTGCCCTCGAACGAAGGATTATTGAGGTCATTGAGGTCGATGTCGGTGCCCCAGTGGTGTCTGGACACGCCCGGCATGGCGGAGTATTCGAGAATGCGCAACGCGCGTTTGTCGGGTTCGGGGGTTTCCGCAGCGAAGCGCGTCCATTTGCCTTCCCAGATGCCTTTTTGTTGTTCAAAAGTGCGGGTCGAGGAAATGATTTTCAGGGAAATGCCATCCTTTTGCGCTGCTTTCCACATCCGTTCGAAGGCCTCGAATGCTTCCTGCCGCAACATCATACCGGCCTTGTCGGTGTAGGGTCGGCCGACTTTAACGAAGTTCGGTCGCGTCGCCGGGTCAAATTTTCCCATCAGGTAATCGAGATCCCCGGCGGGGAAAGTGTCGCGACGAGCCTCGGGCGCTGCCGGGGCTTGCGCGGCTGCCGGACCGGGCGCATTCTGGCAGGCCAGCACAGCCAGGGTGGCCAGCATTGCGATAAAAAAGACGTGTTTCATTGAGCGGATTCAATCACTTTTTTCAAAGCCTCTTTGGTCAGGACGCCCGGCTGGCGCCAGAGTTCCTGTCCGTTGCGAAAAAGCATAAAGGTGGGCACGCCCATCACTTTCATGCCGGCTGCCAGGTCGATGTTTTTGTCCACATCGATTTTAATGATCCGGATGTTGTCGCCCAGGTCGGCTTTCAGTTCGTCGAGCACAGGGGCCATGGCCATGCAAGGGCCGCACCAGGTGGCGAAAAAGTCGATCAAAACAGGGGTATCGGAGTCGATCAGTTGGGAAAAAGAAGATTTCATATTTAATACAAGCGTGGCAAAGATAGGCTGAAAGCCCGCAAAAGAGGCAAAGTCAGTCGTGAGGGACAAAACAATGTTGAAGATTGAGTAGTTTTGGACACGTTTTTAATTCTTCAAAATTGACCAGGATGAAATCGCTGTCATGGATTCTCCGCCTGCTTGTTGCGGGCATTCTCCTTCAAACCCTTTATTTCAAATTTAGCGGCGCGCCGGAAAGCCGATACATTTTCAGCGCGCTGGGCGCCGAGCCCTGGGGGCGTATTGCTTCGGGCGTTGCGGAGCTGATCGCAGCGATCCTGTTGCTGATTCCGACCACGGCGGGTATTGGCGCCGTGTTGGCGCTCGGCATCATCAGCGGCGCCATTGCAGCGCACCTGACCCGGCTGGGTATCGAGATAGAGGGCGACGGCGGGTTGTTGTTTTACCTGGCCGTGGCGGTATTTGTCGGAAGCCTGGTCATAGCCTGGTTGCATCGGCGGGAAATACCCGTGATAAAATCCTGGTTTTAAGGCAATAGCGGTTTTGGGTGAGCCGGATCGGCTGTTGATCGAAAAAGCGGTGCAGCAATGCGCTAACAGGAGATTTTTGGCCAAAACAAAAATTTCCGGCTATGAAAATGCTCCGCTTTGTCCTGTTTTGCCTGTCGGTGTTGTCGTTTCAGACCGCCTATGCCCAGAATGATGAAAAGGCCATCAAAAATGTCATCAACCAGTTTTTTGAAGGCATGGAACGCGGCGACACCGCGCTGATCCGCCGTACCTGTACGGCCAACCCTGTCTTGCAAAGCTATATGGCCGACCGCAACGGCGAGATGACGGTTTTCACGGAAGACTTTGGCGAGTTCCTCAGCGTCGTAGGCGCACCGACGAAAGACAAGTACCGCGAAGTGATTGAGTTTGAAGCGATTCATATTGAAAAATCGCTGGCCAGCGTCTGGACGCCATATAAATTTTACCTGAATGGCAAGGTGTCGCATACGGGCACCAACTCCTTTCAACTGGTCAAAACCGCCGAGGGCTGGAAAATTCAGTACATCATCGATACGCGCCGGCGGCTGTAGCGCCGCTGTAGCGCCGACCTAGAGGTCGGCGCAAAATCGTCCACAAAGAATTACGATCTGTATCTATTCCTATCGATCGTGCGCCGACCTCTAGGTCGGGGCGCTACAGGTCGGCGCATTATCGCCCACAAAAATTACGATCTGTACCTATTCCTATCGATCGTGCGC
>JBGAHL010000044.1:0-41609 GCA_044226205.1 Saprospiraceae bacterium | reverse complement strand
ATAGTCAAGCCGGGGTTGGCAATAATTGATACTGAAATTCGCCCTCAGCAATAGCGCATAATCGCGGGTTACTATTGCGCTCAGCGTCGCCGACCTTGAGGTCGGCGCTACAGGCGGCGCTACAGGCGGCGCTACAGCAAAAATCCCCCATTCCGAGGGGAATGAGGGATTTTGTATCTCAATCTCTGCCGTAAAAACGGCGGTGTACGTCATTAGTCTTTCAACTGTTCTTTCAGTTGAGCCAGGGCTGCGAGATCGCCGAGGGTTTCTTTCTCGACTTTCTTTTGTACGTCCTGGATGGCCTGTTGCGATTCGCCTTCTTCCTTGACGCGTTCCGCTTTTACAACGGCTTCGGCCTTGGATTTCAGATCCTCGAGGTAGCGTGTGTGCGATACGAGGATGCGGCGGTCGTCTTTGTTGAACTCGATCACTTTTACCGTGACGGTATCGCCCACGTTGACCGGCTGGCCGTCTTCCTTGCGGATGTGCTTGGCGGGAGCGAATGCTTCGAGGCCGTGCGGCATCTGGAAGGTGGCGCCTTTGTCGTCGCGTTTGAGGACGGTAGCTTCGTGGTAGGAATTGACCGGGAAGAGGTTTTCGAACGTATCCCAGGGGTTTTCCTGTACTTGTTTGTGGCCGAGGCTGATCTGGCGTTTATCCTTGTCGATGTCGAGCACCACCACTTCGATCTGGCTGCCGGGCTTGGTGAACTCGCTCGGGTGAGCGTAGCGTTTCGTCCAGCTCAGGTCGCTGATGTGGACCATACCGCCGACGCCTTCCGAAAGTTCGACGAAGATGCCGTAGTTGGTGATGTTTTTGACCGTGCCGGTGTGTTTGCTGCCCACAGGGAAGCGCTCTTCAATTTCGCTCCACGGGTCGGCGCCCAGTTGTTTGATCGAGAGGGACATTTTGCGGTCGACGCGGTCGATGGTAACGACGCGGGCTTCCACTTCCTGGCCCATTTTGAAGAATTCCTTGGCAGGAACGCTTTGGTTGCCCCAGCTGATTTCGCTGATGTGGATGAGGCCTTCCACGCCGGGCATGATTTCCACGAATGCGCCGTAGTCTTCGATATTGACCACTTTGCCGGTAACGGTAGCGCCTTCGGTGATGTCGGCCGGAAGTACTTCCCACGGGTGCGGGGTGAGTTGCTTGAGGCCCAGCGAGATGCGTTTTTTGTTCTCGTCGAAGTCGAGCACCACGACATTGATGCGCTGGTTGAGTTGCAGCACTTCGCTCGGGTGACCGATACGGCCCCAGGAGATGTCGGTGATATAAAGCAGGCCGTCGACGCCGCCGAGGTCGAGGAACGCACCGAAGTCGGTGATGTTCTTGACGATACCTTCGAGCACCTGGCCTTTTTCGAGGCTTTGCAGGATTTGCTCGCGTTGTTCGGCCAGATCGCTCTCGATGAGGGCTTTGTGGCTGACCACGGCGTTTTTGATTTGCTCGTTGACCTTAACGACTTTGAATTCCATGACCTTGCCGACATACTGGTCGTAGTCGATCACGGGTTTGATGTCGATCTGCGAGCCGGGGAGGAAGGTTTCCAGACCACCGCAGTCGACGATCAGGCCGCCTTTGGTTTTGCTGATAACCGTACCGCGAATGATCGTGCCGTTTTTGAACGAATCCACGATGCTTTCCCAGGCGCGGAGGATTTTTGCTTTTTTGCGCGAGAGGCCGAGTTGGCCCTGGCTGTCTTCCTGGCTTTCCACGTACACTTCCACTTCGTCGCCCTGCTTGAGGTCGGGCGTGTCGCGGAATTCGTTGAGCGGGATAAGGCCGTCGCTTTTGTAGTTGATGTCGAGCACTACGTCGCCACCGCTGATGGCGGAGACTTTACCGCGGATCACTTCGTTTTCAACAACGGAGCTCAGCGTTTTGTCGTAGGATTTCAACATTTCGGAGCGCTCGCTGTCGGAATAAGCGTTGGCGCCGCGTTTGTCCATTTTCCAGTTGAAGTCGTCGTGGGCATCGCCGGTAGCATGAGTTTCGAATACGGGCAGTTCCACGTCTTCCTCCTCTTCTTCGCTTGCCGCATCTTCTTCGGCAGCAACCTTTACGGGTGCTTCTTCTGCTTTGACAGCAACCTTTTCCTGTACTTCTTCCACTTTTTCTTCAGCCTGGGCTACTACTTCTTCTACTTTTTCTTCCACTTCGGCTGCAACTTCTTCTACTTTTTCCTCAGCCTCGGCTACTACTTCCTGTGCGGTTTCTTCGGCCACAACGGGCGCTTCTTCTTCAGCAGGCGTTTCACTGCCTACTTCTTCGGTAGCGGCGGTTTCTTCGGGAGTGGACTCGGCAGTTTCCTGCTCTTCCGGGAGTTCTTTTTCGTCGTCGAATAACATAGTATAAACAGGTTGATTTTGAGGCTTTTGTCGGGTTTGACATTGTTCGGGCCCACTTCGCGGACGCGCCCGTTGTCCGTGCTTTTTTCAAAAGCGGCCGCGAAGGTAATACGATATTTTCGGAAATAAAAACAGCGTTTTAATCAAAACCTGTTTTTCACTTAATTACGGATCTCCGGCACCCCGGCGAGGCGTTTGCGCACATTTGCCGCCGACTGAACCATGGCGTTGCGGGAAGCTGCCGGCATGCCGGGCAACAGATCGGCCTGCCGTTCGATGCGCGACACGGGCAGGGCGTAATAGGTGACTTTGCCGTTGGCCGATTTGTGGATGTAGCGCCAGACGGGGATGTACCCGTAACTGCCCACCCGGGCCTTGCTGACGCCTTTGTTTTTGACAATTTCCACCTGAAAAATGATACCAATGTCGGTATTGGCCTGCTGCTGGTTGGAGATGAAATTGCCCATGGAATACACCACCACGGCCTCCCGCCGCGTGCCGTCGGGGGCGGTGGCGCTTTCTTTTTTAATGGGTTGCACCACGTGCGGGTGGGAGCCGATGACCAGATCGGCGCCGTTGGCAATGAGTAGTCGGGCAATGGCTTTTTGTTCGGCATTTTCCGCCAGCTGGTATTCCAGTCCCCAGTGCATGACGACGATGATACAATCCGGCTGGCGGGCGCGGGCTTCGGCCAGGTCGGCCTTGATCTGCACGGAATCGATCAGGTTGACGATCGTGGGCGCTTCCGTGGGCACGCCGTTGGTGCCGTAGGTGTAATTGAGAAAAGCAATTTTAAAACCGTCTTTATACACCATCAGGGGATACAAGGCATTGCGCTCACGCTGGTTTTTGAAGGTTCCTGTTTGCAAAAAACCTTCTTCGTGCAGCACGTCGATGGTGTGGGTGACCCCGATGCCATGACCATCGTTGGCGTGGTTGTTGGCCGTGACGAGCACGTCGAAACCCGCGTCTTTCAGGGCTGGCGCCAGGGCGTCAGGGCTTCTGAACATGGGATAGCCCGTGTAGGGCGGCTTGCCGGGCATGGTCAGTTCGAGGTTGCCGATGGCCAGGTCGGCTTTGCTCAACACGGGCTTGATGTACCGGAAACAGGGCGTGTAATCATATTTGCCAGGGGCCGTTTCGGCGCTTTTGATCTGCGGGGCATGGCCCATGATATCGCCGGCGAAGATGAGGCGCAGGGTGTCGGGCTGGGCCGGCAGCGCGGCAGCGAGCAGGAGGAGCAGCGCGAAAAAACTGTTTTTGCGGAGCATGCAGGATGTGATATTTTCGGCAAAGAACGGCCAAATCTCGCCAACTTTGGCCGGAGAACCGATCCTGTCACAACAACGAACTGCAATGTCGAATCGCCTGACCCAAATCGCCGTCCTGCTTGTCGCTTTTCTGCTCGGCGGCTGGCTGATGTACCGTTACCTCAAACCCTCCACCCGCCCGGTGGAAAACGCCACGGTGTTGCTCGAAAAGATCCGCCCCGTGCTCAAACTGACCACCGTGGAAGGGCAGTATTCAGAAATTTACAATTACAGCGAATACCAGGGCTACTTCACTTTTTTTTGGGATAAAAAAGCCCTCGTCCGGGTGCGCGCCACCGTGTCGGCCGGCTACGACCTCAACAACCTGCACATCGAGGCCGATTCGCTGACCCGCACCCTGCGCATCGGCCCGCTGCCCGAACCGCAAATCCTGAGCATCGATCATACGCTCGATTATTACGACGTTTCGGAGGGTATTTTCGCCGATTTTTCACCGGAAGACTACAACCGCATCAACCAGAGAGCCAAAGACCTCATTCGCGACGAAGCGCTCAAAAGCGGCCTCCTCGACGCGGCCCGCACCCAGGCCGGCCAAATGCTCGACCTCGTCCGTTTTATGGCCGAAAGCGCGGGTTGGAAAGTGGAAAGCTCGGGCGGGAGCCCCCTGACGCAATAAAGCCAGTATTGGCTTTTACCGGCCCCCGCGCCGACTGCCTTGGCCTACTTCAAAAGAATTTTCTAATTTTGGCACTCGATTAAAATCTATCCAAACATGAAACAGATCGCATTCCTGTTGTTTTTCCTGGCTGGCACCGGTCTTTGGGCACAAAAAACGCAAACCGCCCTTTCTGCAAGCGACGAAGCTACCGCCCGGGCCGCTACCGAACAACTCGTGGCCAAATACAAACTGAACGCCGATCAGGCCAAGCAGATGTACACCATCCAGGCCCGCAAATTGCGCAACATGGCCGCCATCGAGTCGATCAAAACAACCGATCCCGCTCTTTATCTGGCCAAAAAACAAAGCGTTCAGGACGGTGCGCGCGCCAGCATCCGCCGTATTCTGAACACCAAAGAACAGGTTGATCTGTTTGAAAAAACCAAGGTCGAAACCCGCACCCGCCAGGCGGAAAAACGCAAGGAAATGATGCAGGCCGGCGCCTCCAAACAGGAGATCGAAGCCGCTGTGCTCGATCTTTACACGGAATAACCCATTGCGCCAGGCTTCCCCCCGGATTTACTGCTTCATTCAACAAGTAAGCCCTTCGATATGCTCACCTTCGCCGTGCGGCTGATTCTGGAAGAGGACAACCGAATGCTTTTTTTGCGTCAAACCAAAAAAAATGGCGGGCGCTATTCATTGATCGGCGGCAATGTGGAGGAGCATGAATTTGCCCGGGAAGCCCTGGCGCGGGAAGCGCGGGAAGAAGCCGGCATCCACGTCGAACCCAACGATTTGAGCCTCGTACACGTGCTGCACCGGCACAAGTTGAAAAAAGACGAGACCCTGCTCGTCCTCTATTTCAAAGCCGCGAGGTTTCACGGCGAACCCGAATCCCTGGAACCCAAAAAGTTCAAACACGCCGAATGGCTGCCCCTGCACAACCTGCCGCCCAACGTGTCGAAACCCACCCTCCACGTGCTTCGTTGTATCGGACGCAACGAAATCTACTCCGAGTTTCCGACCCGCAGCGAGGCGATTGCCTACTGGGAGCAGTTCGGCGATCGATGGGCCGGATATTCCGATTTTTGAGCCCTGCATACCCGTAGCCGATGTCACAATTTCTTGACAGAGGCTGTTAAAAAGTTTGGGTTTACCGGCAAACAGCCGTTACATTTGCCATTGACTTCTGAATTTTAATCCGCTTTCCATCCGATTTGTCACACTAACAACCCGTCCATCCCATGAGCAGATTTGCACTTTCCAACCGTGCGCATTCTGCGTTTTTGTCAGCTTTCAGAAGGCTGCCCTTCTCTCAACTACGTCTCCCATTAAATTTTTTTACAGCTGTGTTTTGCCCGAAAAGCGCAAAGCATGCGCTCTTATTTCATTTTAAACCATAATACTACTGGTTACTGGTGGAGGTCAATCGACCCGCCCTCCTATCTTTTCGACCAATAACCAGTAACCAGATTTTTGCCGGAACCGATTACACTGCGGAACAGCCTTTCAAGCATGGCGCCGCTCCTGTGTTTCACTTACACAAACCTTTCTCCCCATTGTCAGGGTTTTCACAATCGGTTCGCATGGCTTACGCCCCGGCGCGCGCTTTGTATTGCCATTTGCCGGGAGCCGATTCTTCAGGTTCAGATGTCTTATGCTTCATAGGCGAGAACCCCGGTTCCGAAACGTCGGAGCCGGGCTCTTTTTTTATGGGCAATGGCGAAGGCTTTATTGCCGGGCGTACCAGAAGGGAATGGCGCCGAAAACGGTCAGCGAATCGGGCTTTTCCGCAGCGGGTACTTTAACCACAAGCAGATTTTTGCCGTTTCGAAAGCCCGTGGCGGGCAAATAAGCGAGCAATCCGCGCGTCATGGCGCCGGGTTTTTCGTGAAAAACCCAGTCGGCCTGCGTGTAAAGCGAATCATTGACGTACACCCGGAAAAAACTGCTCATGCAGTCGAGTCGCCAACGGTCGAGCACCGCCCTTTTTTCCGTTTTGGAGAGCGAATCAACAGCGGGCGCATTCGTGTAGCGCGCTTTCAGACTGGCGTCGAGCTGCTTCGGGTAGGTGACAAAAACCTGCAAAAAAGGCCCCTCCACGACATCCGAAGGAATAGAAACGGCCGGAACATCCACCGGCGATTCGCGCAGGTTGTCGTAACGACTGGCCAACAGCTCCGTCTCCGGCGTGCCGGAAGTGTAAAACTCACGAACATCCAGCAAGTGGCGGCCCCGCAGTTCCCCTGTTTTTTGGGTAAAAATGGCAATGACCGACACCATGACGAAAGTGCTCACCAGGCCCATCATCACATAAAACCTGCGTTTTTCGAGGTTGGAGAAAAAAGTAAGGGAGAGGTAGTTGATCGGCCGGAAAAACACGGGCGTGATGATCGGCATCAACACCGAGTAGATCCTGGCCAGCAAGGGGCCGTAGCGCTGATCGAGCGCCGTGTTTTTTTGTAAATGCTGGTTCAAAAAGGCATAAGCCATGATAAACACGAGGAGCAGAGACGGCACAAAAATGAACATGACCTTGCCGGGTTTCCCGGGCAAAGCCATTTGCAACAATTGCGACGTTCCGAAAAAAGCGCAGTACAGAAAACCCAGTGACAGGCCCATCAGTCCCGTCAGAAAGGTAAAAGCCAGCACCTGGTTACAGAGCCGGTCGAGCCGCACCGTGTAGTTTTCGAGGGTGCCGTAGCGTTTCTCCTGATATTGCTGCAAGCTGATTGGCACGTTGGGCAACTTGTCGTAGCGAATCCCGTCCGGATAGGCCGCCTGCAAACCCACCATCGCCACCCAATACGCCCGCATCACGAGGTGCACCACGAACATGGTCATCATCAGGTAGGCCACGGTTTTGAAAAAGGCATAGGCCAGCACCTGCATGAAGGAAGCCCCCGACGACCAGTCGACCGACAGGTTGAAATGGTAGTAGTGGAACAGATTTTCCACCGCGTCGGGCAAATAGGTCGTGAGCACGATGGCCGCGCCGGAAATGATCAGTTCCAGGTTCCAGCTCGCGCCGGCCAGTTCCTTCATGCGCGACTGCGGTTCAGCAGGCGTGTTGTTTTCCATGCCTTATTTTGAATTTTGGGCAATAATACAGCAGTTTTGCTCCATCATGGCATTGCCCAACCTTTCCGATACCATCGTCGCCCTCGCCACGCCGCCCGGCGTAGGCGCCATCGGCGTCATCCGCCTCTCCGGCCCCTCGGCGCTGGGGGTAGCCGACGCTATTTTTAAAGGCAAAAAACTCTCCGAACAGGCTGGTCACACGGCCCATTTCGGCCAGGTCGTCACGCCCGAAGGTCGCGTGCTCGACGAGGTGCTGGTCACCGTGTTCAAAAATCCGCACTCCTACACCGGCGAAGACGCTGCGGAGATCGGGTGTCACGGCTCGCCCTATATTTTGCAGGAAGTGATCCAGTTGTGTCTGCGTTCGGGCGCCCGGCTCGCGCAGCCCGGCGAGTTCACCCTGCGCGCCTTTCTCAACGGCAAAATGGACCTTTCGCAGGCCGAGGCCGTGTCGGACCTCATCGCCAGTCAGAGCGAGGCCGCCCACGCCGTGGCCCTGCAACAACTGCGCGGCGGTTTCAAACACGAGATCGCCCGGTTGCGGGAAGAACTGCTGCATTTCGCCAGTCTGGTGGAACTCGAACTCGATTTTTCGGAAGAAGACGTCGAATTTGCCAACCGTCAGGACCTCAAAGACCTCGTGGAAAAAATCCGCCGTGTGGTGCGCGAATTGCTCCACTCTTTCGCCCTCGGCAACGCCCTCAAAACCGGCGTCGCCACCGTGCTCGCCGGGCGGCCCAATGCCGGCAAAAGCACCCTGCTCAACGCCCTGCTCAACGAAGAACGCGCCATCGTGTCCGACATCGCCGGCACCACCCGCGACACCATCGAGGAAGCGCTCAACATCCGCGGCGTGCAATTCCGCCTCATCGACACGGCCGGCCTGCGCGAAGCCCAGGACCAGATCGAAGCCATCGGCGTACAGCGCACCCTCGAAAAAGTGCGCGAAGCCTCCGTGCTCTGCTACGTGTGGGACGTGACCGGCGGCATGACCCTGGCCGAACTCTTTGCCGACCTGCAAAGCCTGGGCAGCCCCGACACCCAACTCCTGCTGGTGTGCAACAAGATGGACCGCAACCCCTACTTCGACACCGAATGGCTCACCGAACCCACCCGACCCGACATCCATCCCTACCTGCTCGGCGACCCGCCCGCCGACCTGTCGGCCCACATCGGCGTCCTGCAACCCGAACAGATCGTGCCCATCTCGGCCAAAAACCAGCAGAACATCGCCTACCTCAAAGAAAAACTCTTCGAACTCGTGGCCGGCGGCGAACTCCGCACCGAAAGCACCGTGGTGACCAACGCCCGCCACTACGAAGCCCTGCACCAGGCCGACCAGGCCCTCTCCGACGTGCTCGCCGGTCTCGACGCCAACATCACCGGCGACTTCGTGGCACAGGACATCCGGCGGGCGCTGCTGGCGCTGGGTGAGATCACGGGGGAGATAGGGGTGGAGGATATATTGGGGAGTATTTTTAGCAGGTTTTGTATTGGAAAGTAAGTTATCAAACAAGCGACAATCAAAAAACAAACAACCCGCTGTAAACGCCTCGTTTGCAGCGGGTTTTTCTTTTCAACTTTATTACTTGTTTGGAAGTAGGGGCAAAATATTTGTACCTTTTTTGTACCCTATATGTACCTAAGACCTATTTTTGTACCCGAAAGGAAAAACAGGGGGAGAAAATGAAACATATTTGAAACGTATTTGCAACGCAATGAGCAGCAGCATTAGGGTACAACGAATTTGCGAGCATTGCGAAAAGGCATTCGAGGCAAAGACCACCGTTACCCGGTTTTGCTCCGACTACTGCGCAAAGCGAGCCTACAAAGTGCGGCAGCGACAAGCCCGCATCAAAGCCAGCGACGAAGAAACCCGGCAGACAATCGCCCGGCCTTTGGTTGAGATTCAGGCAAAGGAATTTTTGAGCCTGGCTAACGTGTGCGACTTGTTTGGAGTAAGCCGGACGACGGTTTGGAGGTTATGCAAATCGGGCCGGTTAAAGTCAGTCAAAATTGGACGTCAACGATATATCAAAAGGTCAGCGATTGACCGCCTTTTTGAAGAATGAAAACGACCAAAGTATTTTTAAGGGAAAAGAAAATCACCGGCGGGCGAAAAAGCCTTTACCTGGATTTTTACCCGGCCATTATTCACCCGGCCACCGGCAAACTAACCCGGCGGGAGTTTTTAGGGCTGTCTGTCTTTGAGCGCCCGCGTGACGCGATGGAAACGCAACACAACAAAGAGCAGCGGACTTTGGCGGAACGCATCCGCGCCAAACGCCAACTCGAGATTCAAAACGATGAATACGGCTTGCAATCAGACGTAAAGCAAAAAGCCGATTTCGTCGCCTACTTCCGGCAATTGGCCAACGAACGCAAGGCAAGCAACCATGATAACTGGATTTGCGCCCTGCACTACCTCGAAGACTTCACCGGCGGCAGCCTTCCCTTTTCTCAACTTAGCGAACAGGTTTGCAGAGACTTTCGGAACTTCCTACTTAGCACGCCAAGCAAGCGAACCGACAAGGCCACCCTGTCGCGCAATTCCGCCGTTTCCTACTTCAACAAATTCAAAGCAACCCTCAAACAAGCCTACAAAGAGGGCTATTTGCGCGACAACCTCAACGCAAAGGTGGACGCTATCAAACCCGCCGAAACGCACCGGCAATTTTTGAGCCTCGAAGAGTTGCAAGCCCTGGCAGATGCCGAATGTGATAACCCTGTTTTGAAATCGGCAGCGCTGTTTTCCGCTCTTACTGGGTTGCGCTTTTCCGACATTCAAAAACTCACCTGGGGGGAGGTGTACCACAGCGAACAAAACGGCTACTACCTCCAATTTCATCAAAAGAAAACCGGCGGGGCTGAAATCCTGCCTATTTCGGAGCAAGCCTTCGGGCTGTTCGGTGATCGGGAAAAACCCGGCGACCTGGTTTTCCCTGGCTTGTCTTATTCTGCCTGGGAAAACATCAAACTGAAAAAGTGGGTATTGCGTGCCGGCATCACCAAGGACATCACCTTCCACAACTTCCGGCACACCTTCGCCACGCTCCAACTAAGCCTTGGCACCGACATTTATACCGTATCGAAGATGTTAGGCCACAAAGAACTTAAGACTACACAGATTTATGCCAAGATCGTCGATGAACGCAAACGGGAAGCTGCCGACAAAATCAAGATCAAACTGTAAAACCACATACGCACGCAAAAAAAAGTTTATTTTAGACCTGCATTTCCTACACTTTCTACACTGACCACTAAAACAAAAAACCCGCGCACGCCTTGGACAGCAAAAACGCGGGAATTGTTCACTAAAACAATTTTTACCAATGGGAAACCCATTTGAGCGCAAATTTAGCGCATTTGCTCACCAATTACGCGCAAAAAACGCGCAAGACCACGCCGACACCACGGCCACCCAATCCGGCGAAATTTTCAAAGACAAACCCTTTACGGAGGAATACCGCACCGTTTACCGGGTTGCGGTTGTCGGGCAAAGCCTTTCGCAAGTGGTTACATTTTGCACCACGGCCGCTTTGGGAGTATTCGCCCTTACCCATATTGTGCCGACCTGGTGGGGCATTTACTTGGCCGTCCCCTTGGGCATCGCCTTTGCCTTCGGGGTGGAACGGCTGAAACGATCTACCCTTTCCATCGCATCCAAACACCTGCTCAAATACCGCTCATTCGGGTTTGTGGGGGTTGTTGCCGCCCTGACGTTGTGCGTGTCCATCGCGGCTGCCTTGCTTTTCCATCGCATCCAAACACCTGCTCAAATACCGCTCATTCGGGTTTGTGGGGGTTGTTGCCGCCCTGACGTTGTGCGTGTCCATCGCGGCTGCCTTGTACGGCGCGAAGGAGTTGCCCGGCGTTGTTTACCCGCTCCCTGGTCGGTCAGTCAACCCGGCTAACATCGAAGCCCTGACCGCCGATATTAACCGCGTGCAAGCCGACATCGACCGCTTACAAGCCAGTCTGAAAAGCGGGGCAAATTGGGTAGCCGAAAACCGCACCCTGCCCCGATTGCAAAAGGAACGGGCCGACCTGGTTGCCCTGCGAGACGCGGCCAATATCGACGCCGAAAACCGCGCCGATACCCAACACGCCGAAGCCCTGGCAGATCGGGCAGACAAAGTGGCCAAAATGCAGGCGTACAGTATTGGGGCAGCGATTGCCGCCGAACTGGTTTTCCTGCTTTGTACCGCATTTGTCCTTTACTACCTGTTCCGGCACTTTGCCGAACAGCACGCAACCGAAGACACAAAGGAGCCTTCCACCAGCAACCCGGCAGGCTTCGCCTATTACCCCAATGGAACACCCACAGCACCGGCCAACAATTCGCCGCAAAACATAGCCCGGCGACCGATTGGATTTTTCCACGACAACGGAAACCGTACAACGCAAAACGTTGAGGGCAGCAAACGCACCTGTTCCCATTGCGGCAAGGCTTATGTGTATGGCCATGCCCGACAAAAATATTGTTCCGACGATTGCCGGGTTGCTGCCTGGGAAGCGCGAACAGGAAGGCCGCTACAAAAGCAAAAAAGTAATGCTTAACCTTTAATAGGTCAGGATATGGATAAGAAAACGGTTAACATCACGGATTTTACTCGAACAACATTCGAGCAGTTTTTAGCTGATTATCTAAAAGACACTTACATAATAGCCAGAGATAAAATTGGGCGAGAATTAGAAGAAAAACGCATAAAATCAAGCCCGGAAGGATTCCTGGATTACCTGAAATCCCAAGAGCAGGAAATATTAGCAGCCAAAATAAACCTTCCTTATATGACAATTAGAGGGCTGACTTTTCTATATGCCAACGAAATAGATACGCCTGAAACCGACTGGAAGGCAGAATATTTAAAAGCAATCGGCCGTAAAGGCCTAAACTGGTTCAACGATTATGTAGATGACATTTGGCGGGAGGTGAGACAGAACAAAATTCACCAGCTGATTTTCCGCTTGTCGATGAATAAAGATGAGTTTCAACGACGTTTGGCAGAACAGTTTAGGCTCAAAATGAAAAGTGCAGAAAGAACCTTGCGGAAAAAGATTGAAGGCAGGCAGAGCCGGGTTGATAGCCCTTCATTTTTGACTTGGTTACGGGAAGAAAGGGAAAAAATTCTTAACTCCCCGGAACTTGACACAGACGACCAAGTGACACATTACGCAGATGAAAGCCCGGAACAGAATGCGCAATCCTTCGTCAGCACAGTTGAGTTTATCAGTCACCCTTTTCCTATTGATTGGTGGGAAATGTGGGAAAATGCCATGCCTTTTTTATCCAATTTTGAAGCACGCCAAAATCAGAATTGGAAGTGGAAGAATACCCTAATGCAGTTGATAAAGGCAGTGGACGTGGCGGTTAGAGTAAAGGTTTTTACAGAGTTTATCGAATCTGGCCACTTGCTCAACGAGACACAAACCAAGCAGGAACAGAACGCGGCAAGACCGAAAACCATAAAGCAAGAAGAGTTAGCTATTTTTTACCATACATTACAGCATTGTGGTTTATACCCAGCATTTGGCAGTACAGATAGCACCAAAGAGCAGGATTATTTAATAATTGGTCAAAGGCATAATAAGCGAAGCGCTAAAAATTTCAAGAAACATTATTTAAAAACTCGACCACTGGGATCAATTAGCGACCTGACTAAATATCTGTCATTTGAGGTTCTGGAAGCATTGGCAAGCACAATTCCCCAATCGGAGCAATTGATGGATTTGCTAAGGATTGAACGAGTAAAAGCGGCAAAAAAGTAACCCTTTTTGTGAGGGGTTCCTTTGGGGTTCCACGGAAAAAACGCTATTCTTTTGCTCCATTGTTCCACTAAACACGACACAATGGACAAAGCATTTTCCAACCCTTTTGAGGCAATTGACGCCCGGCTTTCACTGATCGAACAACTACTAATCGAGATCAAACACAGGCCACCCGGCGAAAGCTCCGGGCAGAACGAACAGAAACAGGTATTAAGCCTGGCAGACTTTTGCCAATACACCGGCATAGGCAAACAAACCGCCTATCGCCTTACCAGCCGGGGCGAAGTTCCGCACTCAAAACGGGGCAAACGTCTCTACTTCGACAAAGCACAGGTAGACGCCTGGCTGTTGGCCAACCACGTCGGCGGCAGCGCCGAAGCCGACCGGAAAGCAAACGAGTATGTAATGACCAGACGACGCACGAAGCGGGCCTGAACCGGCCGCGCCCTGGCAGAGCCTTACCCGGCTCAAACCATTTTCCAACAAAAAAGGGTTGGTAGCGCCCTAACGCCCAACCCTTGAAAAAAACAAAAAAGATGCTCAAAGATACGCCGTCACGACCACCTGGACAACCCCATAGCGACCGGCAACCGGAAACCAGCCGGCCAAACAATACCGCAATTCCATTTAAACCCAATTGCGACATTTTCAGCATCCGCGCCATTTTTGACGCCCTGGAAAAAGACTTTGCAGCCCTGCTGGAGCGCAAATTTCGACGCCTGCGGGCCTTAGATACCCTTTTGGGTAGCCAAGCCCTGTTCGACGATAAAACGGGCAAGGCAGCGAGAATACACCGAAAACGCGAAGCCCTCAAAGAAGAAATGGACGTGCTTTTTGCCATGCGCGACTATCTGAAAAACCTGACCGGGTTTGCCCTCGAAAGTTGGGCAGCATTAAGTGACGCCTACACTGCCGAACGCCTGAAACTGGAACAAGAAATCGAAAACTTACGCACTAAATATTTGGATGCCTTGCACGATCAATCAGACATTTTAGCCATGTGGAACAGTGATCTTAAACGCCAAAACGCTTCGCGGCTATGAAACTGGAAAGCGCTTACCTCGACTATACGCGGGGCACGTCTGATTTTTCAGGAATGCCCAACACCAACGACACCAACCCGGAAAACATCGGCGCACCTCACCACGAAATACTAAGCCGATTGCTCGACATAGTAGAACCCGTGGATTTTCGGGCGCTCGCTGAAATGGAAGACGGCGAAAAACTCCAAAAGAAACACTACCTGGTAATTGTGATTGAAGAAGTGTTGAGGCTGGCAGAAGAAAACAATTGGGGCCTTTGCAAGAACACAGACTTTATCTACCTGTTCAACGGGGTTTTCTGGCATCAATTGGAGCCGGAAGAAATACAAGACTTTTTAGGCCGCGCTGCCGAACGTATGGGGGTAGACCGCTTCGACGCCCTGCACTACGACTTCCGGGACAAACTTTACAGGCAGTTTTTGACCCTTTCGCATTTGCCCAAGCCGGAACCCGCGAAAGACAGCGTTTGTATCAACCTCCAAAACGGCACCCTCGAAATAACGCCTTCGGGCGCTCGTTTGCGAGAGCACCGACGGGAGGATTTCCTAACCTACGTTCTGCCTTTTGAATACAACCCGAAAGCGCCCGCGCCAAGGTTTTACCAATACTTAAACCGCGTGTTGCCAGACCCGGAAAAACAACGCATCCTGGCTGAATACCTGGGTTATGTGTTTGTCCGGCCGTCCTACCTGAAACTGGAAAAAGTCCTGGTTTTGTACGGCAGCGGGGCCAATGGGAAAAGTGTGTTTTTTGAGGTTGTGGAAGCACTGTTGGGTCGGGAGAATGTGACCAATTACAGCCTTCAAAGCCTGACCGACGACAAGGGCTATTCCCGCGCCAAGATCGTCGGCAAGTTGGTCAACTATGCCAGCGAGATCAACGCCTCGTTAGAAGCCGCCGCGTTTAAAGCCCTCGCTTCGGGCGAAAGCATCGAAGCCCGGCTGCCATACGGCCAACCCTTTACCGCCACCGATTACGCCAAGTTGATCTTTAACTGTAACGTGCTGCCCAAAGAGGTTGAGCACACCGAAGGCTTTTTCCGCCGCTTTCTGATCGTGCTTTTTGATGTTACAATCCCAGAAAGCGAGCAAGACAAAACCCTGTCTCGAAAAATCATCGACAACGAATTGTCCGGCGTGCTGAATTGGGTATTGCAGGGCCTTGATCGTTTACTGACGCAACGCGATTTTTCCGACTGCATGGCCACCCAAACAACCCTGGCAAAGTATCGCCTGGAATCAGACAGCGTGCAAATGTTTCTTGCCGACAAGGGCTACCAAAGAAGCCTAAACGAGGTGGAAACCCTCGACGTGCTTTATCAGGAATACAAAGCCTTCTGCATGGACGACGGCTACAAAGCAGCCAGCAAAAAGACTTTCCGCGAACGCCTCGAAAACAGTGGTTTTCAAATCACGCGCCGAAGCTCCGGCAATGTCGTTTTTGTTGAGAAGGGCAACTCCGTACACCAAGGAAACAAGACCGAACCGGCACCCGCCGACCCGAACGACCCGCCGTTTTGAAGTGTAGAAAGTGTAGGAAATGCAGGCTCGGAAAAACCTTTTTTTCAGCCATTGCAAACAACAATAAAATGCAATCAACCATGCCGTTTATTAAAGGAAAATCGGGCAACCCGTCAGGAAGAAAGGCCGGCACACCCAACACGCTGACCGGCGATTTACGCAAGCAAATACAAGCCATTGTAGAAGGCCAAATTGCCCAAATTTTGGCAGACCTGGCAACCCTGGAACCCAAAGACCGGATAAACGCCTTGGTAAAACTGTTGGATTTTGTGTTGCCCCGCTTGCAACGCAATGAAACAACGCTGGACCTCTCCCAACTGAGCGAAAGCGACATCGACGCCTTGTTTGAACGTGCCATAAACAGCCCGGCCACATGGAAGACCGACCACTAAGCACCGAAGAAAAACGGGAATACTTGCGCCTGTTCTTTACGGAAGGCAGCCTGGCAGCCTGGAAGTATTACCGCCGGCTTACCCATTGGTCAAAAATGGTTTTTGAAAGCCATGAAGAAGCCGACGAATACTTCCGGCAGCGGGAAATAGAAACGGGCGAAACAACCCGCTATTGGGCAATAATTAAACCTGCTAAGGAAGAAACGAAGGGGGAAGGGGAGGGCCTGATCAATCGCTAAAAAGCAAGCGCCCATTAATCGCCGTTGCCCCTAAGCGCACGTACGTGCAAAATTGGAATATTTTTCTGCACGGGTACGGCGCAACTTTTCATTGCATAAAAAGGGTATAAAAGCGGAAAGTGAACACTTTGGCAGGGTTGCTATCAATAGTCTGTTAGGGATGAATTGGAACAGGTCTTTCATATTACCGCGACAGTTTCCAAATTTGCAAGCTCCTTTCATCACCTAAACGTGCTTCACCAGTGGCCAATTTTCAGGAACGCGCTAACTTCATTTGGGCCATCGCCGACCTACTCCGGGGCGATTTCAAACAATCCGAATACGGCAGGGTGATCTTGCCTTTTACCGTCCTTCGCCGTCTCGACTGCCTGTTGGAACCCAACAAACCGGCCGTACTGAAAACCTTTGAAACGATCAAAAGCCAGCCCACGGAGGTCGTCGATAAAATCCTGAATGCCCAATCCGGCTTTCAGTTTTTCCACAACTACAGCAACTTCAACAGCCTTAAAGACCTGTTAGGCGACCCCGACAAAATCGCCGACAACCTGGTTTACTACCTCAACAGCTTTTCCCAAAGCGTCAAAGAAGTGTTCGACAACTTCCGGTTTGCCGAACAAATCCATAGGCTCGACAAAGCCAACCTGCTTTTCAGGATTACCAAGGAATTTGCCGGCCTCGACCTTGGCAACGTCGGCAACCTCGAAATGGGGTACATTTTCGAGCACCTGATCTTCAAATTCGCGGAAAGCAGCAACGAAACAGCGGGCGAACACTTCACCCCCAGGGAGGTGATCAAACTAATGGTCCACCTGCTTTTTGCCGAAGACAGCGAGATTTTCAAAGAAGGCATCATCAAAAGCCTCTACGACCCGGCGTGTGGTACGGGTGGGATGCTGTCGGAAGCCGACGAATATTTCCGCGAACACAACCCCGACAAAAGCGCCGTATTGCACCTGTTCGGGCAGGAACTCAACCCCGAAAGCTATGCCATTTGCAAGGCGGATATGATGATTAAAGGGCAAAACCCGGCCAATATCAAATTGGGCAATTCCTTCACCGAAGACGGCCTGGAAGACGAACGCTTCGACTACCTGCTGTCTAACCCGCCTTTCGGGGTAGACTGGAAAAAGGTAGAAAAGGAGATCAAAGCGGAATACGAAAAGAAAGGTTTTGGCGGTCGTTTCGGGGCCGGCCTGCCAAGTATTTCCGACGGCTCTTTGCTGTTCCTCCAACACATGATTTCCAAAATGCTGCAATCCAACAGCGGGTCGCGGCTGGCTATCGTGTTCAACGGCTCCCCGCTGTTTACCGGGTCGGCGGGCAGCGGGGTTAGCAATATCCGCAAATGGATTATCGAAAACGACCTGCTGGAAGGTATCGTAGCGCTACCCGATCAACTGTTCTACAACACGGGCATCAGTACCTACATTTGGGTGCTGACCAACCGCAAAAAGCCCAAGCGCAAAGGCAAAATCCAATTGGTCAACGCAGTGGATTTATTCCAGAAAATGAAACGCAGCCTGGGTAACAAGCGTAACGAAATATCGCCCGCGCAAATCGACGAAATCACCCGGATGTACTGCGATTTTCAGGACGGGCCGCGCTGCAAAATATTCGACAACACCGACTTCGGCTACACCCGTATCACGGTGGAACGCCCCTTGCTCGACGACGGCAAACCCGTACTGAAAAAAGGCAAGCCGCAAGCCGATAGCAGCCTGCGCGACTTTGAAAACGTGCCGCTCAAAGAAGACATCGAAGCCTACTTCCGGCGGGAGGTGCTGCCCCATGTGCCCGACGCCTGGATAGACGAAAGCAAATCGCAGATCGGCTACGAAATCAACTTCACCCGCTATTTCTACCAGTACAAACCCCTGCGCTCGCTGGAAGACATCCGCGCCGACATCCTGAAACTCGAAGCCGCCAACCAAAACAGTCTCTTAAAAGCCATTGAAGCATGAAGAAGTATCTGAAAATGAAACCTTCGGGGGTGGAATGGATTGGGGAAGTGCCGGAGTATTGGGTTAATTATTCTTTGAAAAGATTAGTAGCTATTAAGATCACTGACGGCCCGCATGAAACGCCTGAATTTATTGAAGATGGTGTGCCCTTTATTTCTGCGGAATCAGTGAAAGACAGTAAGATTGACTTTAATTTCAAAAGAGGATTTATCAGTAAAGAACAAGACATTATTTACAGCAAAAAATGCAAGCCCCAAAAGCATGATATTTTCATTGTAAAGTCAGGGTCTACAACAGGAAAAATAGCAATAGTTGATACCAATGAAGATTTTAATATTTGGTCACCGTTGGCATTAATTAGGAGTAATCCTAAATTGGTCTTTTCAAAATTCCTATTTTATGCTTTCATCTGCGACTATTTTCAACGCCAAATTCAACTTTATTGGTCGTTTGGAACTCAACCAAATATAGGAATGGGTGTAATTGAAAATTTGAGAGTGATACTACCCCCCCTCCCCGAACAAACCGCCATCGCCGCCTACCTCGACCGTAAAACCGCCCAAATCGACCAGACCATAGCCGAAAAGGAAAGACTGATCGAACTGTTCCGCGAAGAGCGCCAAGCCATCATCAACCACGCCGTGACCAAGGGCATACGGCCGGGGGTGAAGATGAAAAATTCGGGGGTAGAATGGATTGGGGAAGTGTCGGAACATTGGGAAGTGAAGAAGTTGAAACACGTAGCAGACATTTTTGGAAGGATAGGGTTCAGGGGGTACACAGTAAACGATATTGTTGAAGAGGGACAAGGGGTGATTACTCTTAGCCCCGGAAACATCAAAAACGACATTTTAACCCTCGAATCGGCAACCTACCTTTCTTTTGAAAAATATTATGAATCTCCGGAAATAATGATTTTTCCGAATGACATCGTTTTGGTAAAAACGGGGTCAACGATTGGGAAAACAGCAATCATTCCCAAAGGCGCACCTGAAATGACCCTGAACCCGCAGTTAGTGGTTTTGAAAAATGTGCAAACTGTTCCAAAGTTTCTTTACTACCAAACTACCTGCCCCTTTTTCAAAAATACTTTTGAAGTAGAGCAAACAGGGGGAACTACCCCAACCATTTCACAGGAAAAAATAAATTCTTTTCCTGTTCTTGTTCCTTCTGCAATCACAGAGCAACAAGAAATTGTTGAATATCTTGATCAAAAAACCGCCCAAATCAACGCCGCCATTTCCGGCATACAGCAAGAAATCGCGCTATTGCAGGAATACCGCCAAGCCCTGATCTTTGAAGCCGTGACGGGCAAAATAGACGTCCGCGAATACGCCCAAAACTAAATGACTATGCCCACCCGCCGCCACACTGAAAAAGCGTTTGAAGACGCCATAGAAGCCGCGCTGCTATCGCCCGAAGGCGGCTGGCAGAAAGGCGACGCTGCCCAATACAGCCGCCAATTAGCCCTCGACGAAAACGTGCTGTTTGCCTTCCTGCACGATACCCAGCTTGCCCAATGGCAACGGCTCGAAACTATCCACCGGGGCAACGCCCGGCAAAAATTCCTGGAACGGCTCGACAAAGAACTCAACACGGTCGGAATGCTCGACGTGCTGCGCAACGGCGTCATCGACAACGGGGTGCAACTGAAATTGGCCTACTTCAAACCAACTCACAGCCTCAACCCGGAAACAGAACGGCTTTACAGCCTCAACCGCCTGACCGTCACGCGGCAAGTAAAATACAGCCTGAAAAACGAAAACTCCGTCGATCTGCTGTTGAGCCTCAACGGGCTGCCCGTCGCCACGGTGGAATTGAAAAACCAGTTTACCGGACAGGATGCCGGCAACGCCCAGCGGCAATTCATCGAAGACCGCGACCCGGCCGAACTGCTTTTCCAATTCAAAAAACGCGCCCTGGTGCATTTCGCGGTCGACACCGACGAAGCCTACTTCACTACCTTTTTGAACCGGGGCAAAACCCGTTTTTTCCCCTTCAACAAAGGCCACAACCGGGGAGCCGGCAACCCGCCCAACCCCCAAGGGTACCGAACCGCCTATCTTTGGGAAGAGATTTGGCAAAGGGATAGCTGGCTGGATATTGTCGGGCGATTTATCCACCTGGAAATACAGATCAAGACCGAAGGCGGCAAAAAGCGCAAAGAAGAACGAATCATTTTTCCGCGCTACCACCAACTAACCGCCGTCCGCCAACTGGAACAGGACGCCAAGGCCCACGGCAGCGGCAAAAACTACCTGATACAGCATTCGGCCGGCAGCGGCAAAAGCAATTCGATTGCCTGGCTGTCGTACCGCCTTTACAGCCTTTACCACGCCGACAACCAAAAGGTGTTCAATTCGGTGGTGGTGATTACCGACCGCCGCGTGCTGGACAAACAATTGCAGGACACGATCTACCAGTTTGAGCACAAAACGGGAGTTGTGCAAAAGATCGACCAGAACACGGGGCAACTGCGCGACGCCCTCATTTCGGGCAGCAGTATCATTATTACCACCCTGCAAAAGTTTCCCTTTGTGCTCGAAAGCATCGAAAGGCTGACGAAGGAAACCGGCATCGACGCGGCCGACACGTTAACCCAGATAGCCCGCAACAAATACGCGGTCATCATCGACGAAGCGCACAGCTCGCAAAGCGGGGAAAGCACCAAGGAAATGAAAGGTATATTGGGTGGGAAGAAGTACGAAGAAAACGAAGCTGGCGACGACAGCCCCGACGGGGAAGACTTTATCCGGCAATCCATCCTGGACAGGGGACGGCAGCCGAATATCAGTTTTTTTGCCTTTACCGCTACCCCCAAGGCGAAAACGCTGGAAGTGTTTGGCGACAACGGGCAGCCTTTTCATTTGTATTCCATGCGGCAGGCCATCGAGGAAGGCTTTATCCTCGACGTGCTGAAAAATTACATGACCTACAAGACCTTTTACAAACTGTCGAAAGCCATCGAAGACGACCCGGAAGTAAACAAAAACAAGGCAGGCCGCGCCATTGCCCGGTTTGTGTCGTTGCACCCCTACAACCTTGCACAGAAAACGGAAGTCATCATCGAGCATTTCCGGCGGGTCACGGCAAAGAAGATCGGCGGCAAGGCAAAAGCAATGGTTGTAACGTCGTCGCGCCTGCACGCCGTCCGCTATTTTTTCGAGTTTCAGAAATACTTAGCGGCCAAGAAATACACCGACATAAAACCCCTGGTTGCCTTTTCCGGCAAAGTGCCCGACCCCGACCTGCCCGATAAAAAGTACACCGAAGCGGAACTCAACGGCATTAAAGAACGAGAGCTACCAGAAAGGTTTGATACCGACGAATACCAGCTGCTTTTAGTGGCCGACAAATACCAAACCGGCTTCGACCAACCCCTGCTGCACACGATGTATGTGGACAAAAAGTTGTCAGGCGTGAAAGCCGTACAAACCCTGTCGCGGCTCAACCGTACCCACGGCGGCAAGGAAGACACGTTTGTTCTCGACTTTGCCAACGAACGCGAAGACATCCTGGCATCTTTCCAGCCTTACTACGAAGTCACCCTGCTGGAGGAACCGTCCGACCCTAACCGTTTGTACGATCTGAAACGGGAAATTGAAAAGGCGCAAGTAATCTGGCAATCGGAGGTCGACAATTTTTGCCGGGAGTATTTCGAGAAAGCCAACCTGCCCCAAAGCAAGATCAATGCTTTGATGAATGCCTACATTGACCCGGCAATAGAGCGTTTTAAAGCCCTGAATGATGTAGAACAGCAGGAAGACTTAAAGAATAGCACGACCAGTTTTGTCAATGCTTACGGGTATCTGGCTCAAATAATGCCCTTTACCGACAACGAGTTGGAAAAGTGGTATGCCTACTGCCGTTTCCTTCTGCTGAAACTGCCCCGAAAAACCCTTAACGATCGTTTCAAACTCAAAGACGAAGTTTCCCTGGAATATTACCGCCTGCAAAAAGTCAGTGAAGGCCCAATCGCGCTGGAGCCCAATCAGGAATACAAGATAAAGCCCTCGAAAGAAGCCGGGTTGCCGAAGGCTGCCGACGAATACACCCCGCTGTCTGAAATCATCCATGTGTTGAACGAACGCTTTGGCACCGACTTTACCGAAGCGGAACGCTTCAACGTGGAACAGATACAATTTGAAATGGCGAACGACGAAGTTTTGATCAAACAGGCTTTAAACAATCCTTTCGAGGTATTCCGGCAAGGCAGCAGCAAACAGATATTTAACAGCAAGGTGATCGACCGCCTGGGAAAGAACCCGGCTTTCTTTACCAAAATCCTGACCGACGACGCCTTCGCGGAAGAACTGTTTGCCCATCTGGTAAGGCCGGTTTACCAGCAAATTATTCAGAATTTTAGGGACAGGGTTTAGGGCCTACCCTATTGGGCTGAAAACGCCCTAAAAATGACCTGTTTGGATGATTTTGTACCACATTTGTACCCTTTTACGGAGCGCATTTTTATAAACCCCTAAATATCAATTACTTATACGGGGCTCTTATTTTTTGTATTGTAAAGTGATAACTTAAAATCAAATAATTGATTAATTTCACCCCAAAAAAGTCAATCCCTCCAACATGCCAAGCGAAATCATCCTCTACCAATCAGAAGACGGCCAATCCAAAGTGGAAGTGCGGATGGACGGGGAGACGGTTTGGCTGAATTTGAATCAGCTGGCTGAGTTGTTTCAGCGGGATAAATCGGTCATTTCCCGGCATATCAAAAATATTTTTGAAGAAGGGGAATTGGCGCAGGAAGCAACTGTTGCAAAAAATGCAACGGTTCAACAAGAGGGCTCTCGGGAAGTCATTCGAGAAATTGACTACTACAACCTCGACCTCATCATCTCCGTCGGCTACCGCGTCAACTCCCACCGGGGCACCCAGTTCCGCATCTGGGCGACCCAACGCTTGCGCGAATACCTGATCAAAGGCTTTACCCTTGATGACGAACGCCTGAAACGCGCCGGCCAGATGAACTACTTCGACGAACTGCTGGCCCGCATCCGGGACATCCGGAGTTCTGAAAAAGTATTTTATCAAAAGGTCAAAGACATTTACGCCACCAGCATCGACTATGACCCCAACCACGATCAAACCCTGGAATTTTTCAAGATCGTACAAAACAA
This sequence comes from Saprospiraceae bacterium, assembly GCA_044226205.1. Classification (GTDB taxonomy): domain Bacteria; phylum Bacteroidota; class Bacteroidia; order Chitinophagales; family Saprospiraceae; genus M3007. The sequence goes on along the minus strand of JBGAHL010000044.1, from coordinate 18,186 downwards.
ACTGCTCTGGGCAGTAAGCCAACAAACCGCCGCTGAAATCATCGCCGGGCGCGCCAACGCGGAAAAACCAAACATGGGCTTGGCCACCTGGACAGGCGCAAAAGTTCGCAAAGGCGACGTGACCATTGCCAAAAACTACCTGAACGAAGAAGAAATAAGCGCTCTGAACCTGTTGGTGGAACAATACCTCGCATTCGCCGAAGCGCAAGCCCAACAGCGAAAACCGATGTACATGAAAGACTGGATCAAACGCCTGAACGATATTCTGACCATCAACGAGCGGGAGGTATTGGAACATGCCGGGCGCATCCGCAAGGAATTGGCGGATGAAGTGGCCGGGAAGGAATACGAGAAGTTTAAAGCCCAACAGCAGGCTTTGGAAAAGGAGGAAAGTTTGAAACGATTGGAAGCCGAACTTAAAGCACTCGGGAAAGGTAAAAAGTAAGCCACCCGTAAAGCCTGTTTAAAATTCTGCATAAACAATAACCTCACTCCCACCTCCCCACCATCCCCCAAACCGCTTCCTTCCCCCAACGCTCCGCCTGCACCGCGTCGAACGGCCCGTGGAAATGCAGGTAAATGTCGAAACGCACGGGACCACTTTGGTCGGCCTTGTAGTTGGTGTGCCAGTAGTTGTTCATGGCGTACAGGAACAGCAGCGGCGAGGAGGCGTTGCGGTCGAGCCAGATCTTGCGCTCGCGGCGCAGGGGCCGCTCGTCGATCGGGGCGCCGACCTCGAACAGGGCCGCCTGCGGACAGGAGAGCGTGACGCCCGCCGAGGGGCCGGATACGTCGATCCAGCGCTCCACACTGAAAAAATCATGGTTGGCGGCCGGGATTTGCCCTTCTTCCGGGCTGATCCACGCATCGCCTACTCCCACGCGGACTTTGGCGCTGTCGAGCGCGAAGGGGAAAGCGATGTGCAGGGCTTCCTTGTCGCGCACGCTTTTTTTGTCGATCGTCACGGCCAGGTGCAGCAGATCGAGGCTGCGGTATTGCGACATTTCGTAGCGCACTTCGTTGGCGCCTTCGAGCACGGCACGGGCCTGCCAGCGCCGCACGACGGGCCCGTTGGTCGTCCATTCCTGCCGCAATTTTGACAAATGAAAACGGGCGGGGTCCTGACCGGCCACGTAAACGGCCTGCAAAAGACCGCCGTAGGGCCCCGGGCGCACCCATTCGCGCCCTTTGCCCCGCAGACTGGCGATCGAGCCGGTCTCCGCGTCGTGCTCCATCTGGAAACCCGAAGCGATCTCCTCCCCGGGGGCCGGATGATCCAGCCGGGTGAGCCGAAAACGCTTGGCGCCGCGGGCGGGCACGTTGCGGGCCACGAGGATGCGCCGGCCGTCGGGCAATACCTGCGTGGGCACGATACGGCCGGAGTCGTCGAGCAACACGTCGCCGGGCAGGGTGGCGGGCCATTCGATTTCCACCACGCCGCTGCGCACCCAGGGCAGGGTGTTGTACACGATAAACGACTCGTACTGACCGGGTTGCAGCAGGGCCTGTTCGATGCGCTGCACGTCGTAGCGGACCGAATCGAGCAGTCGTTTTTTGTAGTCCCACTGACGAATGGTGAAAGGCGCGTCGGGTTCCGAAATGCTGTTCCAGGAGCCCCAGGTGTGCTCGTGAAACAGGATCACGTGGCGTTTGGCCTGGTACCACCACTCGGCCGGCAGGGTCTGGTGGGTCTGGCGGCTGAGTTGTTCCAGTTGGGAAAGGCGGTTGCTGAGCAGGCGGTTTTGGGCCTCCTCGGCGGCGGTGGAATAGGCGCCGTCTTCCCAATAGGGCGTGAACTCTCCCGACCAGACGGGTATCGCAGCGCCGTATTTTTTTTCAAAAATGGCAAACACGTCGTTCACATTGGCCAGCACGAGGCGGGGCGACGCGTAGGTGTCGTTCCATTGCCGCACAAAGTCGCTGATGGTGCTGTCGATGGTGCCGTTGTCGGCCACGATGTTGTAGCGCCACTGGACCATGTCGTAGGGGTAGTCGGCGGCTTCGAGCGAATCGAGGTAGGCGGCGATCTTGCGCGGTCCGCGGTCGAACACGGCGCCGGGCGCGAAGCCGTGCCAGGAAGAGTAACCTTTGCCGCAGGTCCAGAACAGCAGGCTGTCGCGCCCCGAGGCCGATTTCCACCAGAAGGGGCGGTCGCCCTGCACGAGCAAGGTGGGCCCGATACGGTCGCCGTAGCCCCAGAGCGATTCGATGTAGTTGGGGCCGTTGGAGAAGTAGCGCACGCCTTTTTCCGACAGGGCTGGCACGGCCTCCCAACTCAGTCCGGGGATGTCGCTGAACATGGCCGTGCGGATAGGCAGGTCGTAGCGCTGGCGCAGAGTGTCGGCGTAGTCGGTCCACCAGCGCAATTCGTCGGGCGAGCAAAGGCCGGTCAGCACGTTGGCATACAGCGCAGAGAGGCCGATCTGGCCGTTTTTTACGGCTTGTACGAAGCGTTGGGTTTCGTCGGGCGTGGCTTCGCGGAGGAAATTTTCCACGGCCCACAGGGATTCGATGTTCCAGACAAAACGGCTGCCCTCGGGGTAATCGCGGGTTTTGTCGATCATGCGCAGGGCGTCGCGGATGTTTTGGGTATGGATGGCGGCCACGTCCTCCTGGTAGTGCGAGTACCCGATGTCGGTGTGGGCGTGATGGACGAGGTAAATGTCGCGGCGCACCACGGGCCGGAGCGGGAGTTCGCGGCGCACATTGAGTTGGCGACCGATACGGGCTTCGACCACGACGGTTTGGGGCGCTGCAACGGCGGCCACGGGGATGGTGAAGGTTTGCAGGCCGTTGCGCACGGGCACGCGTTGTTCGGGGCCGCCATCGACGCGGTAGCGCAGGGTATCGGGCGCGCCGAAATGCAGCACGGTGCATTGCAGCGGCTGTCGGGCCGGGGCGCCGCGCAGCAGGAAAGGCAGGGCTTCGAGGTCTATTTTTTCCTCAAAAGTGTATTGAAAGGTCATGTACCAGTCGCGGCTGTCCATCGCCTGCCCCACCACTTTGAGGCGCAGGGGCCGGCCGGGCGTGCAGCGCGAAGCGGGCACGCGCAGGTAGGCGACTCCGTGCGCGTCGGCGGCCCCGTCGTTTTTTTCATGGACAAATACGAGGCGGGTGCTGTCGGCGCTCGCGAACGACCAGCTGTGCGGGTAGTTTTTGGGCAAAGTGGAGAAGCTCAGCGCCTTGCGGTCGTCGATGTACAGATCGAAATTTCTGACGCCGCCGCTGGTGCCCGTGGAATGCGCGGCGATCCAGCTGAAATACACGTAGGGCTCTTTCGGATCGGCGGGCGTGGTTTCCCATTCGATAGCCATCTTGCCGTCGGTGCAGCGGGTGAGCAGGGCTGTGCGGGCGTAGTCGGGATAGATGGAAAAATAAGGCAGGGTTTCGCCGCGCAGGGTTTTGGCGTAGCCGTTTTGTACGGGGTGCCGGCCCATGCCGGGGATGTCGATCTGAGCCTGGGCGAAGCAATGTAAGCCGAAAAAAAGCGTCCAGAAAAGCAGTAGGCGTCGCATAAAAGCAGGTGGAAGGAGGGACGAGATGGTTAGGCGGCAGGTTCAAAACAGCGGCGGAGCGTGGTTTTTTCATCGCGAAGGGGCCGCGCCGGGCGCATTTTAAAAAAGCCTCTGAAAGGTACGGCGGCCGCAATTGCAGAAGATATTTTCCAGGCGGATTTCGGTAAGTTTGCACCGCTTCCCAAGACCGTTCCTGTCTTCCTCGATCTCTGTTTATCTAATCCCGCCATGCGCGCCTTTTTCGGTTTTTGGGAATTTTGGCCTGTCCGCCGACTGCTGTTCTTGCTGTGTTTGGGCAACGGCGCCTTGTTGGCGCAGGCGAATTTCGATCTTGCTTCTTTCCGCACGGCTTCCAATCAGGAACGCTACCAAACCGTGCACGGCTTCCCTTTCAGCCGCCTCGATTCCGCTGCCGTGGCCTCGGCGTACGCTCAAATGTACGAGGTAGCCCAACGGCAAAATGACCTGCACACCCGCCTTGCCCTGGAGTATTACAAATTTCGCGAACGCAAAAAACTGCACCTTTCCTACGAACAGATCGCCGCGCTGCTGGCCGGCATGGAGCAGGAAGCGACTGCGCACCATTTTGCCGTGGAACGCGCCGTGGCCCGCCATTTCGCCGTTTTTGAAGACTACGACCAGCACAAAATCAGCCGCGAACAGGTTTACGCCGCCATCCTGCTCGAATACGAAGACTTGCAAAACATCGGGCTCGAACGGTTTCAGGACTACGACATCGGGCGGATGCTGTTCCACCTGAGCCGCTTCATGTACGACCTCGACGATTTTGACAAAGCGCTCGAATACCTGCGCGGGGCAGAGCGTTTTATTCAGCCCACGGAGGAACACTGGCAGACGTACATCCTGGTCCTCAACTACATCCAGACCATTTATCAAAAACAAAAAGCCTACCCCCAGGCCATCGATTACGCCAAAAAAATCCTTCAGTTCTGCCAAACCCTGCACCCTTCCGACCCTGGCGTGGCCAAGAACTGCCGCCTTTGGGAAGGCATCGCTTCGATCGACATCTCTTCCATGCTCGTCGAGCAGCACCGCGTTGCGGAAAGCGAGCCTTACGTCAGCCGCGGTTACGAACTTGCCAGGGCCGGCGACCCCGACGACCGAATGGCGCTTCAGGCCGAATACGACGCCTTGCAGGTGCTGATCTCGACCAAACTGGAACTGGGCCAACTGGATGAAACCGCCCGCCTGCTCCAGCGGGTACACGAGATCAATGCCGTGCTGGACGCCTCCCAAAACAACTACCTCAAACATATCCGCTTCTACCAGTCCTGTTCAAAATTTTACCAGTTGCGGGGCAATTACGCCGAGGCATTCCGCTACCTCGAAAACGCAAAAAACCTCGAAGACAGCCTCCAGCGACGCAACGACGCCTGGAAATACCAAAAGATCGAGCAGCGCTTCGAAGCCGAACGCTACGTGGAAAAACTCTCCCACCTCGAACGCGAAAAACAACTCCAGCAACAATTGCGCAACGCCACCCTGCTGATCCTCGGTCTGGTGCTGGCCCTGGGGTTTGTCATTTACTACCGCCTGCGCGCCAAAAAACGCCAGGCGCTGGCCGAATTGCTGACGGCCCAAAACGAATTGCAGGCTTTTGCCCAAAGCTCCCGTGAAAAATCGGAGCTGGTGGACAGCCTGCGCTCCGAACTGGAAAAACTCTCGACGCGGGGCGAACGCAGCGACTACCTCGAACAACTCAGCCGCGCCACCATCCTCACGGATGCCGACTGGCAGCGGTTTCGTACGCTGTTCGAAAAGGTGCATCCCGATTTTATCGCCTACCAAAAGTCGCAGTACCCCGACCTCACACCCGCCGAAATACGGCTCCTGGCCCTGGAAAAACTCAACATGAGCACCCAGGAAATGGCCAATATGCTGGGCGTCGCCAAAAACACCATCAACCAGACCCGTGTGCGTTTGCGGCGAAAGATCAATTCCCTAAATTAATCACAATCAATCTGTTGTGCAGGATGGGCGGAGTTGTCACTTTTTTGTCACTGCCTGTTTTCGTCTTGCAACCTGTGGAGCCTGCTCTTTTGTGCCAACAAAAAAATCATTTGTATGGCACTCGAATTCAACACGCTTCCATCCGGCACCTACCTCATTGTTTCCAGGACCAGCGGCCTGGCGATGGCTTACGACCCGCCGACACCCGAAAGCAACACCGCGGCTTACGCGATCAGTTTCAAATACCCCAACCCGAAGGATAACTCCCAGTGGTGGAAAGTCATTCAGGTAAAAGGCAGCTCCTCTTTCCTGATCAGCAGTTACAACAACCCGCAGCGGCTTTTAAGTACCCAGCTGGAAGACCAGTACGGCAACGGGCATCTGCTGATCCGCCACGCCGAAGGCGACTATTTCTCGGCCGCGAAAGCGGATGGCGGCTTTTTTTACCTGGCTTCGGACGAGGTCACCGGCAGTGTGCTGAACGACAGTCTTCGCTACAATCCGCTCGGCGGAAGCAGCAACAACCTGCATTGGGCCTTCGTGTCGCCCGACCTGTACGGCGTAAGCCTGCCGGGCGCCCCGATGCCGGCGCCGGGCGATACCCTGGCCGAACTGAAACAACAATCGCTCCGTCATCTGTTTGACCTCGACGACAGCAGGCTGCGCCAGATGATCCCCGACCAGTTCAGGTTGCTGATGAAAAATTCCCCTTCGGTCAAGTCGCAATTTTTCAACAGCGCCCCGCAGGGGATCAAACCGCTCGACAGCGACATGGTGGACAACATGGCCGTTGCCTGGGTTTGCGAGGCGGTCGCACACTCGACCATCAAGAATTTTAAAGACATTATTGATAAAAACCGCGTTGACAACTACGTCAAAAGCCCCGAAGTGAGCGACAAGCGCCGCAAGGAAGGCCAACACATTTACCAGTCCTTTTTTGCGCTCTACTGCACCGACAGCACGGGAAACATTCGCTTCAAACAATACCTCGACGACCATTCGATCAATTGGGAGGCCGAACTTTTCCACTACCTGACCAGCCCTTCCTTCATCCTCAACGAACTGGCCAAGAAAAAAACCGAACCGCACTGGCTCGATCTCCTCAACCTGACCATTTTCAAATACAAACAGTTCAATCCCTCGCCCGCCCGCGTCGAAGAAGTCATCAAAGCCTGGCGCCACCACCTGAGCGACCCTACCATCGCCGACACCTGGGGCAACAGCGATTTCGTGCCCTGGGACGATTTTGTCACCGACCAGGACATCATGGGCATCGTCTCCGCGGAGGCCGGGGTCAGAACCGCCGTGGACGGCAAGGGCAACAAAGTGACCGACGCTGGCGGCAGCGTCAATATCGGCCTCCTCAAATTTAACAACTACGCTACGGGGCTCGATCTGAGGAACTGGATCATCAACGGCAAATCGAAGTCGCTGGGCTTCTGGAACAACCAATACCCGAATATCTTCGATCACCCGATCAGCAGCCCCGTCGTTGAAGTGCTGAAAGAAGGAGCCGAAGCGCTGGGCACGGCCCAGGGCCGCGTCGATAAAGCCCGCTGGGAAGCGCAGGCGCATCCGTTCGGCTGCTTTGTCGCCGGCACGCCTATTTTGCTGAAAGACGGCGCCTCGACCGCCGTGGACCGGCTGACGCCCGGCCTGGCGCTTTTGTCCAAAGACGGCCATACGACCTACACCGGCGAGGAAAAAATCGCCATGGTAACCGATGTGCCCGTGTACCTCTTCGGCATCGACGACGGCGTGCGCAAGGACGTCCCGTTCTTCTCCGGCGGCCACCTGTTTTACACGCCGGAGGGCTGGAAAGCCATTTCCCCTGAAACGGCCATTCAGGAAAACCCGCACATCAAAGTCGGCGCCCTGCGCCCGGGCGACTCGGTTTTTAGGGTCAAAAGCAGCAGCCCGTTTTCCTACGAACTGGTTGACATACAGGATTTTACCGTGGATGTGTTGCCGGCCGGCAGCAATCTGTACAGTGTGCATCTGGTCGATGGCCTGCAGTATTACCACGCCAACGGGTACCTCGTCAGCGCCAACTATCCCCAGATGTCGGAGTGGCGGCTGCGCCAAAATTTTTCCAAACTGAGCGACAAGGAGCGCGCCTTCCTGCTGAAGCACGTCAACGAAATGCTCCCGCTGCTGCAGCATGCCATCGGGCCGTTCATCACCGTCCCCCTGCTGCGGGCCTTGCACCAGACCGAACAGCCCTGAACCCATCGATTATTTTTTCACCAAATACGTACCTGAACACATGTCCAAAGAAAACGACAGCCTTGACCTGGGCACACTCGACGCGCGATTCGACCTGATTTTCTTCAACGACGACCTGTACGGACACCTCAATCCCCTGCAACTGGACCAGAACGACAACACCGTTCTGGTGTTGACCAAAGGCGCGCCCAGCTTCGATCAATGCGAAGCGGACGTTACGATTGACAATATCGCCAGAGGCTACGACAAGGAGCAGGACGGCCCTACCCTGTCGTTCGATTTTACCGTCGACGGCGGGGACAAACAGTATATGACCCTGGTTTTCCCCGTCGCCCTCCAGCCGGCGGAGTATTTTCTGGGCGCCATCGGCACTTACGACAAGGACAAGAACAAGGTGTTCGGCAAGGAAATAGCCGGGGTGCGCGACCAGTCCTATGTGATCTTCGATACTTCGCTGGGCAGCAAGATCACCAGGCCGGACAGCATGATCGACAACTACCCGAAATGGTCGCCCGAATTCCCCGCCGACGGCGATTCGGGCTGGCAATCCTACCCTTTCCGTATGGGCTATTACACCTTGTCGGTACAGCGATTGCACGCCAATCCCGACAAAAACCTGAGCAGCGACATCACCGAAGTCATCGTCCGCCTGTACCAGCTGGACGGCGATCAGGTGACCAAATCCATCCTGATCTGCGACCCCTCTCTGGTCACGACCAACACGTACGACGGCACGCTTACGATCACCCTCGGCGCGGGCAACGGCACCGTAGCGGGCTTATGGGACTGCGACGACGATACCCAAAGCGACAACTTTCCTACCGGCTTCATCGTGCTGCTCGACGACATCTCCGACACCCTGCAGGGCCTCCTGCAAACCATCGGCCTCGCCAGCCAGCCCAATGATTTCTTCTTCTGGAAAGGCGTTCACAAAGCTTGATCATTCCAAACCTTCACGTCCAAAATTTTATAGAAAACACATGAGTTCACTGAATCTCGAGAGCCTTTACGGCCTGGAACCCGAGCCCACCCAGCTGCAGTCGAAACAATTCGATCTGATCCTGCAAAACATGAAATATTGCCTGCAACACGGCGAAAGCAAACACCAGGACTGGCTTAAAAACTTTATCCAGGACTCGGTGACCAACCTCCCGGACGAGCGGATCAAGTCGCTGCAGGACGAAAAAGTGAAAGATTTTTACAACAACCGGCTGGCCGTAGTGTACCTCGGCCGGGCCTTCGACAATATGGTTGGCGAGGGCGCGCCGTCCACCAAACTGAACGACGAACAGCGGCGCAGGCTGGCGTTTTACATGGCCGCGGGTTTGTTGAAAGAGCCCGGGTTTACCCTGCAGAATGCCCAACTTTTTAAAGATGCCTATAAGAACTGCACCAACGTACAGGACTACATCGACGACACTGTCAATAAATGGGGCGACCAGTTGCGGAGAAAACTGTATGCCGAAAAAAGCAACCTGCTGGGTATTATGAAAGCCTCGCCCGAGGAGGGCAACCGGCGGCTGGCCAGCCAGCTCACCAAATTGAAAATGCTCGGCATGGACAAGGAGGCCAATGTTTTTTACAAGGTGATGCTGCACAACCACGCCATGTCGGCCATCGAATTCGTGGAAAATACGAACCAGCTTTGGCATACCGGCATTCAAACCTTCATCACCGCCATGGAAGGCGGCGAAGCCGCCACGAAAGTGCTCGATCCGCAAGCGCATGCCAAAGCGCTGGCCGTCAAGGCAGAACTGGATGAGTTGATCAAACAAATGGGAAGTATCGAAGCGCTGGCAAAATCCATATCCTCTTTTGTCGCGACGAGCAGCAACAAAAAAATCTGGAACTGGCTGGATGGTCTCTCCAAGGCCATGACGACAAAAGAATTCAACAAAGCCCAGGCCCAGGGCTGGACCCAGCTGACGCCCCAAATGACCCGCGGCGAAGCGATGTACAAGGTTATGGGGGCAAAAGCAGGCATGGCGGTGATCAAATCCCTGCGCTTCTTCGCCATCATGGGCGCCATCGCCACACCGGCCTATTTCATTTTCAAACTGGACAAAAACGACCCGAAATACGTCGAAAAGAAGACCAAATACGCCCTGCAAATCACCGCGGGCCTCTGTCAGGCCATGCCCGAATACCTCATTCCGGCAGCCGGCAGGTTTTTGAAAGGGTCGTTTATGAAAATTCAGCAACAACTGTTCTCGCCCAAATTTGAATCCTGGACCGTCGTGGAAGGTTTGAACGACGACATCAGGATGCTCAACGCACGCGACCTGCAAACCCGGGTGAAGTGGTACGAAGAAGTGTTCTGCGCAAATCGACGCGAAATGATGGAAGAATTCAAAAAGACCGTTTCCATGACTCCCGAGGAAGAAAGCGCCTTTACCCGCGAAATATCGGAGATGGACGAGCAACTCAGACTGGACATGGGCATCGACGGTTTTTGGGGCCGTGACGTCAGCGTGCTGGTCGATACGGAAACCGGCACGTTCAAAGGGCTTTCCGAGGTCGAATGGAGCATCGCGGAAGCACGTTTCAAGGTATTTTTCAAAGGACTGGGCTTTCTGGTCGCAACCGGCCTGGCGATCATGTCCATCATCGATTTCGACGACGATTTCAACCACGACACGTCCAAGCAGAAAAAGATCCTCGACGGGATTTCGATGGGCATTTCCATCGGATTTGCCGCCTGCGCGCTGGCCGACGTGGTGATCACTCAAATGGCCATCACCACGGCCGCGGCCACTGCCGTGCCCGTGATCGGCGTTCTGCTGGCCATTGGCGGGCTGGCCGTGGCCATCATTACGATGTCCACCGAAGAGAAGCCCAAAAGTCCGGTCGAAGCTTTTATGGAAGACACCCTCGTTCCGGCTTTCGGCAGCAATGGTTTTATCAAGGAACTGGATGCTACCACCAAAGACTGGAAGCCCAACCAGCCGGTACCGACCGTAAATCCTTATTCGCCGGCAAAAGACGACGCCCCAAAAGCGTCGAAAGCCAAACTGGCGATGGCTTGATCCAACCTGGCGCGGCTGGCGGGGCTGGCGCGGGGCTCCGCCCCGTGCCCCTGCTCGCGCGGGGCTTCGCCCCGTGCCGGGGCCAGTTGTGCCTCGTATGATACAAATTGGTAAAAAACAAGGTGCCGACGAACTGGCGGGAACCCCGGCACGGGGCAAAGCCCCGCGCCAGCGAAATCATGCAACCTCGTCGCGCCCTTCCAGCCAGCGGAGTACCATGCGGAGTTCGTTGTAGGAATATTGTTCGCCGAAATGCGTCCTGGCCTCGGAGCAGGAGTTGGTGTGGAATTCGGTAAAAAACGCTTCGATGTCGCGAACGGTTTCCCGGGGCAGCACGTCATAAATATCCAGCTCGCCCCGCTCGATAAAATGCGTGAGATGGCTTTCGATGGTGCCGCGCACCAGACCGCGTTCGGCGGCGATGTCGTCGATGGTTTTACCGGACCGGAACAGTTGTAAACTGACCGTTTTGGTGTCAGGTTTGGGCGGCGGAGGCGGGGCGGGCAGCGGCGGCGGCTCGGGTAGCGTGATCTGGTGGTGGGGGAGGTTTTTCTCCGCCACGTATTGCCGGATCAGTTCGAGGATGGCGGCGCCGAATTGTTTGCTTTTGGCCTGACCGATCCCTTTCACGGTTTTCAACAGGGCGATATTGGTGGGCAACAGGCGCACGATTTCGAGCAGGGTTTTGGTGGGCAGCACCGCGTAAGGCTCCACCCCGTGATCGGCAGCCACGTCGTCGCGCCACTTTTTCAATTTGACGTACAGGCCCGGGTGCGGCGTCTGAATCAGCGCGTTTGCCGGGCTTGCAGGGCGTTGTGCCGCCTGGAAATCGAGCTCCGCGTTGGTTTTTACCCGAAGATAACGCTGGGTGGAAAAACCCTCCTGGCAGGCCGCAAAAGCGGCATTTTTAATAAAAAATTCTTTCTGCAATTCCGTCAGCGCTTCCTGCGCCGCCTCCCGCGCAGCCTTGTTGTCGGTCACGAGGGCAATGGCGCGGCAAGCCGGCAGCAGGGCGTCGCGGTGTTGTTCGGCAAACCAGCCGCAGGCCTTGCGGATACGCTCCTGCAAATCCGGGTTTTCTTCCGGCAACACGGTCTGCGCAAAATACCCTTGCAGCTGGGCCTGAAATTTCACAGCCACCGGCAATACCCGGGTCTCCGTCATTTCGCGCAGCGCGCCGAATTGCTGAAAAATATCGGGCAACAAACTGTTCTGATGGCCGAGCAAGGCCCGGTGCGCCAGTTCGAGACGCCGCGCGACCTGATCGAAATTGAACAATTCGAGCATCAAACTGCGCTGATAATCGTGTTTCGACTGTGCCAGATCGACTTCGTCGGGCGCGTTTTTATCGGCCGCCTCTGTGTAGTCTTTGACCGTGGAATCCGTCCGAACGCTGGAATATTCTATCCGCGAACGCAACACGATGCCCTCGAAACTCTTGCAGCGACTCAGGGCCACATACACCTGGCCGTGGGCAAAGGCAGCCTGCGCGTCGATGATGGCCCGGTCGAAGGTCAGGCCCTGACTTTTGTGGATGGTGATGGCCCAGGCCAGTTTCAGGGGGTATTGGGTAAATGTGCCGATAATGTTTTCCGACACCTCTTTGGTTTGTTCGTTGAGGGTGTATTTGATATTTTCCCAGGTCACCGGCGCCACGGTAATCGTGTCCGCATCACCCGGGCAGCGCACGTAAATCGCGTCGTCGTCGATGGCCGTTACCCGTCCGATTTTGCCGTTGTAAAAGCGTTTGTCGCGGGTGACGTCGTTGCGGACAAACATGACCTGGGCGCCGACCTTGAGTTCGAGCACCTCATCGGCCGGGTAGGCATGGGCCGGAAAATCGTTCTCGATCTTTGCCTGGAAACTTTGCAGCGGCTCCGAAATAGCCGCCAGTTTTTCAGCATTGATGGCATGGGCCGACGCGTTATGGGCGGTCAGGGTGATATAAGCGTCCTCATCGGGCGGGTTGAAGTCGGCGACATAGCGGCTGTTGAGCGCGTCAAGCACCGAGGGGTCGAGCTGGTTGTCGCGCACCTTGTTCAACAGACCGATAAAAGTCTCATCCGACTGGCGATAGATGTGTTTAAGTTCGATGCTCACCGGCGGGCTTTGCTGCAAGGCCCGGCTGCTGAAAAAATAGGGCGTGGAATAATACTCGCGCAGCATTTGCCACTCCTCGTCTTTGACCACCGGGGGCAACTGGTGGAGATCGCCGATCATCAGCAATTGCACGCCGCCGAAGGCTTGGTAGCGATTTTTGAAACGCCGCAGCACGTCGTCCACGGCGTCGAGCAAATCGGCGCGCACCATGCTGATCTCGTCGATCACCAACAGGTCGAGGCTTTGGATCAGGCGGATTTTGTCGCGCGAAAACTTGCGCTGCGTAGAAGCGTCGCGCGGAGCGCCGGGTAAGAACGGTCCGAAAGGGAGCTGGAAAAACGAGTGGATCGTCATACCGCCCGCGTTGATCGCCGCCACACCCGTGGGCGCTACCACGACCATTCGTTTGACCGGCTCCGACTTGATCCGTTGCAAAAAAGTCGTTTTCCCGGTGCCGGCCTTGCCGGTCAGGAAGACATGCTTGTGCGTATTGCAGACGTACTCGAATGCAAGGTCGAGCTGCGGGTTGGATTGCATGGACATAACGATGACGAGCCTGTGCTCCGGGTAAAGATGTGTCCATCCGGGCGGTTTCTTGACCGATATTGAAAAATTTATTTCAACAAATCAAACCCCGGAAGGCACCCTATTCGCCTTGATTTCAGTCACTTGCGCATCAGAAAACGGCGCTTCGAGCAGACTTTGGTCCTCCTGTGAACTGCGAAACAGGTCGGCGATAAAATGCAGGCGTTCGCCCAGATCGGCCCAGTCGGTCGCTCCGCTTTCGCGCAGGGCATCGGGCGTGGGATCGATGCGGGTCAGCAGCGCCAGCAGCTCGGGCTGGTCGCATTGCCGCAGCGATTCGGGGAATTGTCCGCTCAGGTCGCGCCCGAGCCGCAGCACACGCCCGCGCGACACTTCGAGCGTCATCAGGTGATCGGTCAGCACGCGCCGGAGGGTATGGCGAACCCGGTCGACAAAACGTTCGACGGCCCGGTCGAGCGCCGTGCGGCGCCCCGCCCAGCGCAGGAGCAGCAGCAGGGCATAGGCGAGCCAGCCGCGATACGGAAACAGGGCCGCGAGCAGGCGGCGGACAAAGGTGTCGGGATCGACCACGGCGGCTTCCAGCGCTTCGGCGATTTCGGGTTGCAGGCGGGTTTGCTCGTGAAAACCGATGCCGAGGTTGGCCAGCAGGACCAGTTGGGCTTTGTCCCGTTCGTTTTTTGTAAAAAAAGCCTGGTAATAATGCCGGAATGCCTGCCGCAGGCAGCCCTGTCCGTCAGGCGGGTCGCCATCGCGCAGGGTGTTGCAGAAGGCCTCGATGTTGTCGGCATCGGGCTGCTCGTCGTTCTGACAGGTTTCGATAAAACGGGCAAACGCGCGACCGATCTCGGCGTACACTTTCTGGTTGCCGCGCCCCACGGCATCGGCGGCGCGGTCGAGCACGGCCGCGGGGCTCAGGGTGTCGCGAAGCAGTTGGCGGAACTGGTCAGGGTGGCCGTCGGATTTTTTTTGCAGCAGGGCGGCGACGAGTTCGTCGGCAGCGGCGCGCAGTTCGGGCTCAGCGTCGAGGGCGCGGTCGAGCGCCTGCCGCAGGTCTTCGCGCCGAATGGAGCGGCCTGCCTGCGCGGAGGCCCAGGTGGCAAAGGTGCACCAGTTGGCGCAGGGGCCGAGGCGGGCGCTCAGACGGGCGGAGAGTTCGAAATAACTCTGGGTGATTTGCAGGTTGCGCAGGACCACCTCGGGGTAGGCGGCGATGCGTTCGACCTGGGAGAGGGTGTGGTAGGGAGCGTTCATTTGGGGAATAAATGTAGAAATCCTCCCGAAAAAATACCGTGTTTCGGCGCCACGGTCTTTTCACCGCATCAATATCCCCGCCTGGACGCTCGACAGCGATCGGATGCTCGTGTTTTAGCGCCCGGGCTACGGCAATTTCAGGGCCCATGCTCTTCGGGATCGAAGTTTTCGGACCAAGGCCCTAACTTTGTCCGAAACACCACCTCCGCTTCGTGTTCCGCCGTTTGCTCTCCTGTTGTTTGTTGATGCTCGTCGTGTACCAGACCGTCGGGTGGATGGCCCTTTCCCTGAGCCAACTGGGCATCTCACAGTACGATATGGCGGTAAAACTCCGCAAGGGCGACGGGCACGAGTTCGAAACCCTTCGATTCCTGCGCCGCGATTTCGAGCAGATCAGACTGGGCAAAAAAGAATTCCGCTGGAACGGCCATCAGTACGACATTGCAGACATCACCGCCCGGGGTGATTCACTGTTTGTGCATGCGATAAAAGACGAACACGAAACCCGTCTGCTGGCCCACCTTGACCATTTTGTCCGCTTTTTGACCAAAAACACCTCCCCAAAAACAAACGGCTCTTCCCTGCCGGCGCAACTCCTGCACCCCGTCTATTTGATACCCGAATCGCCCGCCTGTCCGCTTGTCCGGGCGGAAGACCGGCCTCTCCCCTCTTTTGACAACACCACAACGCGACCGCTGCAAGGCGTCGGCGGCGTCCTGACCCCGCCTCCCGAGGCCTGACCGGCCTTTCCTCCTGCGCATCTGCCTGAGTGCTCTGTGACCCGCTATGGGTCGGTGGCGGCATCCAGGTATCCTCGCGCGCCTTTCCATTCATCAGATTGTACCAACCAGCCCGATCGCGACCAGTCGCCGTCGGGCCAAACGTTCATCCATGTCGATACCACGGCTGTACCTGCTGTGCGGCTGCCTTTGGGCGGCCCTCGCTTCGCTTCACGCACAAACGCCTTCCGATACCGCTTCCCTCGCACTGAAAGAGGTGGTGGTGAGCGGGGTGCGGGAAACCAGTTTCCGCGAAAACACCCTGAATATCACGCCTTTACAGGCAGACAAAATCGCGGCCTTGTCGGCTCCAACCCTCGCCGGCGCCCTCGCGCAAATACCCGGCGTGGCCCGGATGGGCACCGGCCAGGGCATAGGCAAACCCGTCGTACGCGGCTTGTACGGCAACCGCGTGCTGGTGTTGCTCGACGGCCTCAAATTCGACAACCAGCAATGGCAGGACGAGCACGGACTCGGGCTTTCCGGCTCGGGCGTCGGCCGGGCCGAAGTGGTGCTCGGCCCCGCTTCGGTGCTTTACGGCTCGGAGGCGGTCGGGGGAGTGATCAATATTCTCAGCGAGCGCCCCGATCCCGGGCAACCCGGCTTGCAAAGCGACGCGACCGTCCGCTATTTTACCAATTCGGCAGGCCTCAGCGCCGATTACGGCATTGGGCGCAACACCCGGAAAGGCTGGTGGCAAGTGCGCGCTTCGGCCGAAAACCACAACGACTACACCGACGGCGGCGGACAAAGGGTGCTCAATTCCCGCTTTGCCGCGTACAACCTGCGGGCCAGCCTGGCACGTGTACGACCCAACAGCCAGACAGTGTTTCATGCCACCTCCTCCGTCTCGCAGTTCGGTTTTATTCTCGAAGATTTGAACGATTTTTTCGAGCCCGACGCCCGGCGCAGCCGCCGCTTCGAGGGGCCGCACCACATCGTTTTTTTGAACATTATTTCCGCTGAAAACACGCGGTTCGGGGAAAAATCCAGCTTCCGCATCAACGCAGGTATTCAAAGCAACCTTCGCCTCGAAGACGAAGGCGCCGGGCAAATCAGCCTCAATATGCACCTGATCTCCCTGCCCTGGACCCTGCGCTGGACGCGCCAACTGAACCGCGGCAGCGAACTCATCTTCTCGGCAACCGGCGCCCTGGAAAACAATACCAACTATGGCGCCCGCATCATCGTACCCGACGCCAACATGTCGGAACAGGGCATCTCGGTCTTCCTCCGCAAAAAATCGGGCCCGCTCACCCTCGAACTGGGCGCCGGCCTGGGCGACAAATTCATCCAGACCAAAACAACCCGCGGGCTGAACACGCCCGACAAGGAACTGCGGCCGTTTCAACGCAACCGCGCCTCCGCAACGGGCCTTGCCGGCCTTGCCTGGCGCGTGTCGGGCCAGTGGACGATCAAATGGAGCGCCGCCACGGGCTTCCGCGCACCCAACCTCGCCGAACTGTCGTCCAACGGCCTGCACGAAGGCATCTTCCGCTACGAAATAGGCCGCCCCGACCTGCGCAACGAACAGAACCTCAACCTCGACTGGAGCGTGCAATGGAACGCCAAAGCGGTCAGCGCAGGATTTTCGGTGTTTGCCAACGTGTTCCGCGACTACATCTATCTCGCGCCTTCGGGCGAAGACTACTTTGGGTTTCCGGTGTTCCGTTTTCGTCAGAACGACGCCTTTTTGCGCGGCGGCGAGGCTTTCATCCACCTGCGGCACCAGCAGTGGCAATGGTCGAATACGGGCTCGTTCGTGCGGGGCACCCGCAGCCCCGGCGACGAAAATCTGCCTTTTATTCCCGCGCCCAAATGGGTCAGCCGCCTGGAATACAGCGGCGCCTGGAGCAAAAACCTGCCGCAGAACACCCTGTTCGCCGAAATGGAACAGGTGTTTGACCAAAACAACCCCGCTCCATACGAAACCGCCACGCAGACCTATGCCCTGCTCCATGCCGGACTGAGTATCCGATTCAGGAGCAAGACCCCGATGACGCTTTGGCTCGTCGGCCGCAACCTGCTCGACCGCCGCTACTTCGACCACCTGTCGCGCCTCAAAAATTACGGTGTTTACGAGCCGGGGCGCGACCTCATTCTTTCATTCAAAATCAATTTTTAACACATTTACAACGAACATTATCATGCTCAAACCATTGCTCTTCGCCGCCATTGCGGCCTCGTCCCTGCTGTTTGCTTCCTGCGAAAAAGATGAAGGCAAACTCCCCGAAATCGCTTTCAAAACCGGCGGCGCCTATCTGAGCGCCGACAAAACTGTCGCCCCGGGCGAATCGGTCACCGTCGGTATTACGGCCGACAAATCGGAAGACAAAGACGTGCTTAAGTCGTTCAACGTCTCGGTCAGCTACGACGGCGCGGCCAACAACACCGTGTCCAACGAAAGCATCCCGAGCGCACAGGAAGATCATTTTGAAAAAGATGTGACCCTGACGGCCCGCAACCAGACGGGTACGGAAAAATACACGTTCACGGTGACCAACCGCGACGGGTTGACCAACTCCGTTTCCCTGACGCTGACGGTGCAATAAGCGCGCTTTCGACCTGAAAATGCAGTGCTGTTTTTACCGCTAAGGCGCGAAGGGGTCGCGAACGCTCTGCGACTTTGCGTCTTAGAGCATGTTGAGAAATTTAATTTGGTCAATATTCTAGTCTGTTCAAGATTACCGAACAATTTGCTAAAAGAATCCATGATTCCGAACTTTCTACGGTTTTCTCGCGGTCTTTATCTAGTCGGCGATAGAAGTTGAA
>JBGAHL010000043.1:0-41774 GCA_044226205.1 Saprospiraceae bacterium | reverse complement strand
ACCTCGATCGACGGTGCTGGTGAGTTCACGGTTAAATTCCGCGCTGAAAAAGCCGGCAAGTTGAGCGAAATGCTGCAACTGTCGAGCCGCATCACGCGTGCCGAAGCGTACAACCAAAACGGTCAGAGCCTGGAAGTCGCGCTGCGCTTCAACGGTCAGACGATCGCCGGAGTTGGCTTCGAATTGTACCAGAACCAGCCGAACCCGTGGGTAGGCCGCACGCAAGTGGGCTTCCACCTGCCGCAGGCTGCCACGGCTACGCTGACGGTGTACGACGAAACGGGTCGCGTACTGTTTACGCAGAAAGGCGACTTCGGAAAGGGCTACAACGCGATCAATGTCGATCGCAAACTGGTGAATTTCACCGGGGTGTTGTACTACAAACTGGAGACCGCTACGGACAGCGCGACCAAAAAGATGATTCAGACAAAATAGGCATACTGCATTTGAACGTAATACCGGGAAGCCCGTCCGACACCTGTTGGGCGGGCTTTTCAATGTTTGTATAGTACATATCAAGGGGGTGTAAAAAACGTTCCTAAACGAGTCCGGCCCTAATCAACCTTCACCGCTTGATATTTTGAAGAATCGGACTCTTTTCCCCCTATTTTTGAGCCGAACAAAGAACGGATGACTTTTTCCCAATACCCCATCGTGCAACGCATTCGCCACCAGCTCACGACCCTGGGGCCCCGCTTGATTCGTTTGCTTCGAAAACGGCCGAAAACATTTGCCGCCCTCGGACTGCTGTTGCTGGTGTGGCTGTTTTGTCTTCCCCGCCCTTTGTTTAACCAGCCGCTTTGCATCGTACTGGAGGATTATCAGGGCGATTTGCTCGGCGCGCGTATCGCTACGGACGGTCAGTGGCGGTTTCCGCAAGGCAAATCCGTACCCGAAAAATATGCCCGTTGTGTGGTGCTCTTCGAAGACCGGCGCTTTTGGTGGCACCCGGGGGTAGACCCCGTCAGTTTGACGCGGGCCATGTGGCAAAATGTGCGCCAGGGCCACGTCGTCAGCGGAGGCAGCACCCTGACCATGCAGGTCATCCGTATGTCGCGCGGCAACCCGCCCCGCACCATTTGGGAAAAAATGCTGGAAATGTTCATGGCCACCCGGCTGGAACTGACTTATTCAAAAAAAGAAATCATGGGACTCTACGCCGCCAATGCGCCCTTCGGCGGCAACGTGGTGGGGCTCGAAGCGGCGGCCTGGCGCTATTTCGGCAAACGCCCCGATCAGCTCAGCTGGGCCGAAGCAGCCACCCTGGCAGTATTGCCCAACAGCCCTTCCCTGATTCACCCGGGGCGCAACCGGGAAAGTTTGCTGGCCAAACGCAATCGCTTGCTCGATCGGCTTTTAGCCGAAAAAATCATCGAACCATTCGATTGCTCGCTGGCCAAGGAAGAGCCTTTGCCCGGCCAACCCCTGCCCTTGCCTCAGCTTGCGCCGCATTTGCTCGACCGGCTTTCCGCACAGGCCAACAACAGAAGCTTCCGCTTCCAGACGACGATCAACCGCGACCTGCAACAGCGCGTCACAGACATATTGGCCCGCCGACAAAACCTTTACCAGGGCAACGACGTACACAACCTCGCGGCTGTGGTGATGGACGTACGCAGCGGCGACGTGCTGGCCTATGTGGGCAATGTCGTCGGAGCCGGCGCCGAACACGGGGAGGCGGTCGACGTGATTGCTGCGCCACGAAGCACCGGCAGTATTCTAAAACCGTATTTGTACGCCCTTTCCCTAGAAAGCGGGGATATTTTGCCCAAAAGCCTGCTCAGAGACGTGCCGACTCAGTTGGGGCAATACAAACCCGAAAATTTTCATGAAACCTACGACGGCGCCGTGCCGGCCCGCCGCGCGCTGATTCGTTCGCTCAACGTGCCCTTCGTGCTGTTGCTTCAGCAGTACGGGCTGGAAAAATTTCACTTTAACCTGCGCCGCCTCGGGCTGAGCACCATCAATAAAAGCCCCGACTACTACGGCCTGTCGCTGATTCTGGGCGGCGCGGAAGCCAATCTGCTCGACATTACCAATACCTACGCCTGCATGAGTCGCGAACTGGGCGCTTTTTACGAACGCAACGGCCGCTATGCCGCCGACGATTTCCGTCCGCCCAATTTTATCACTCCTGCCAACCCGCCCGCCCGCCGGGAGGCCAACCTGAAAGAAGCGCCCCTGCTGAGTGCCAGCGCCATCTGGTTCGCCTTCGACGCCATGCAAGAGGTTGAGCGCCCCAACAGCGCCGGCGAGTGGGAGTTTTTTCAGGCAAGCCGCCGTATCGCCTGGAAAACGGGCACCAGCTTCGGGTTTCGCGATGCCTGGGCCGCCGGCGTCACACCGCGCTACGCCGTGGGTGTTTGGGTAGGCAATGCCGACGGGGAAGGCCGGCCCGGATTGATCGGGGTGGAAATGGCGGCGCCCGTTTTGTTTGAAATATTCGGCCAGTTGCCCGGCGGAGACACCTGGTTCGACCCGCCCTACGACGATATGGCGCAAATCCCCGTTTGCCGGCAAAGCGGCTATCGTGCGGGGGAATATTGCGAGGCAGATACCATCTGGGCGCCGCACTCGGGGCTCAAAACCCGTGTTTGCCCCTACCATCAGTTGTTGCACCTCGACCCCACGGGACAATGGCAGGTCAACAGCGACTGCGAATCGCCGGTCAATATGCTGCACCGCCCCTGGTTTGTGCTTCCGCCGGTCGAAGAGTTTTATTTCAAACATAAAAACCCCGCTTACCAGTCGCCGCCGCCGTTTCGGCCCGACTGCGTCGCGACGGGCGAAGCCCAGCAGCAGACGCCCATGCAACTGATCTACCCCAAACAGGCAACCCGGATTTACGTGCCGGTCGATCTGGATGGCAAACTGGGCAAAACAGTATTCAGGATTGCACACCGCAACACGGAGAAGGAAATATACTGGCACCTCGACGGCGTTTACCTGGGCAGCACCCGTACCTTCCACGAGATGGCGCTCCAGCCGCCGGTAGGGCAGCACACGCTGACGCTGGTCGATCAGGACGGTTTTCGCCTAGAACAAAAGTTTGAAATCATCGGGAAACCCGATCACTGACGCTTCATAATTACCGCCAAGACGCAGAGACGCTAAGGACGCGCAAATTTCTCTGCGTCTTTGTGTCTTGGCGGTGAAAATGGAAATCGCTACCTTCAAAAAACTTGCCTCTAACGGTCCAGTAGAATCATTTTTTGAATCAAATGACAGGAGGCGGTGGTGAGTTCGCAGGTGTAAATTCCGGCCGGCCCCAGGTCTTCCCTGCGGAACAAACGCTCGTGGTGCCCGGCAGTCAGCACACTGCTTTCCTGCCATACCAGGCGACCGTTTTGGTCAAAGACGCGCAAACTGGCTGCCGTCGGTTCGGGCAGGAAAAAAGCGAGCGTCGTCTGGTCTGAAAACGGGTTGGGCAGGTTGCCGAACAAACGGACCGTGGCGCCCTCCTCCGTGTCGAAACGCAGCCCGACACGGCCGGTTTCCAGGTTTGAATCATTCTCCCAATAGGCTTCCGCGCTCGTAATTCGGTCGCTGATGCGCAGCATATCGCGCAGGTGGCCAGCTGAATTTGCCTGAAAAACAGCCTGAAAACGCGGCATCTGATCGCCGTTCCAACTCGTGGTGAAGGCTCCGTCGAACACGGCAAAGTTGTCGTCGCTGAGCGCGCCGTTTTCCGGAATAATGTCGAGCAGCGTCAGGCCCGGGTGTTCGAGCGTAAATTGATACCCTTCGGGCAGTCGGTCGGGTTGCAAAATGACGCTCACTTTTTCACCCGCGGCTATCGACTGATCTTTCAGGTCGAACCACAGCAATTCGCCGGAACGGTCGTCTGCCGGTGCGGCGACGTTGGGAGCGGCCGAGAGGTTGAGGTCGCCTATTTTGATTCCTACGAAGTCGTAGGACAAGAGGCTGTTGCTCGACAGGTCGTACACTGCGATTGAGTCCTGGAAATTTGGGAAGAACGGATTTTCAGGGTTGATAAAATTGTATTCCTTGGGCACGAAGCGCCAGGAAGTGTTCATGGGGAAGGTATTGTAAATTCCCAGCACTAGTTTGCGCAGCTCGACGACGTCGAAAGTCGTCACCGAATTGCTGTGGTTGATGTCGGCGGCAATGATTTTGTAAGGCGAGTTGAGGGATTCGATCCCCAGGATATGCTTGCTCAGCAGCACGATGTCGAAGGTCGAAATGCCATTGTTGTGGTTGTCATTGCGGTAGGGCACTACGGAAAAACTGGTGCCCAAAGGCAGAGCGTCGGGGAAATAGTAAAAACCCTGGCTATTGCTCGTCGCGTTCTGTTCGACTGCCGGAGTAAACGGGCTGTTGAGCGCAACAGCGACCTGACCCACACCGGCACTGAGCATTGTTTCGATTTTGCCGCCGATCGTGATGTCGGGAGGCACGCACCCGGATGTCGTGCCGTTGATCGTAAACTCGTATTCGCAGGCCGCCGTATTGCCGCAGGCGTCGTAGGCAATCCATTTGATCTTGTGCGTACCGAAGGGCAATTGCGGCGCGACGCCGTCGACCGCCGCGTTGTTCGAATTGGCCGGAAGGGCCTCGGTATCCCAGCGCACATAAGCCCGGAGATTGTCGCCATCTCTCACGCGGTCAATCGCGAAGCGGTACTTCTGGTTTTGCGGTACGTTGCGTTCGTCGAAGGCACGGGCTGTGCCGCCGGAATAATTGGGATTGCCTGCGTTGTAGTAATAAACCTTATTGGCGCCCGGAAGGGTAGTGCTTTGCACCACGGTCTCTTTTATATCATCGCCATCGAGATCGAGGAACAACTGGTATTCAAGATTGACGGAAGCGCCTGCGCAGGCATCCGTCGCGGAGATGCTCAAAGGCGCCTCGCCCTCGCACAGGTCGATGCCGTTGCTGAATGGGTTGAGCCAATAACTTTCATTCCATAATTCATTGTCATTCTGGGTCGTATCGTTCCAGAATTGCGAATCCTGGCATGCAATTACCGGCGGCTGGGTATCGATGACCTTGATAATTTGTTTGTATCGATATCCGTTGGCATCGGGCGACCAAAATGTACTGTAATTGGTCGCCTGGGCATCGACATACGATATTTTCTTGACCGTAGGCGCCCAGATGCCGCTTGTTCCCGAGGGCGAGACTGTCGGGCCCGGGAAGTTTTCCGGGTTGTTGGCTTGCGGGTTGGGTGTGGGGTTGGGAACATTGACAAGGGGTTGTAAACTGTCGTAGGTGCACGAATTGACCACCAGCCAGGTCCGCTCGATTTTATAACAGGCATCGGGCACAATGGTAAAAACTTCGTCTTCGTAAGTGATCGACATTTGCTCGCAACCCAGGTTGTAGCTTACCGGCGAACCATAAATATTGGTGCCGTTGCAGGCAGTCACGATCACGTCGTCGGGAAAGCGGATGTAATATTCCTGATGATAATTCGAATGAATGGTTTGCGAACACTGTCCCCCGGCCTGTCCGTTGGCATAAGTGGTGAAGGTTCGCACTATGGTTCCGCTATTGCAAAAAATATCAAATTGCTGATAATCAACAGATTGAATTATAGAATCGACGCGACAATTGCCCACGGGGGCGCCATACACAGACAGGTCGGTGCTGTAATTCGAACAGTCCACCAAGGTGTCGGCCGGTGCGGTACAGTTGGGGGGCAGGGTGTCGATCACGGCGATCTGTACCGTACAGTCGCTGAAATGCCCGGCAACGTAGTCTTCTGCCACCGTGGCCTCAGACACTGCAAAATCGTAGACGCGCAGGGTCGCGCTCACCGTGTCGCCAGCCTGAGTGCAGCAGAGTCGCAGTGTTTCCGAGAAGACCGAATCAGGCTTGCAAAACGAATTGTCGCCCGGCCTGACCCTGAACGACAAAGTATTGCAGCTGTCGGCTGTAGAGCCGCCATCCAGCAAAGTAGCCGCCAGTTCGGCTGTGCCGTCAGCGCCCAGCCAAACCGTTTGTAGCGGAGCGCAAACTGCTGTCGGAGCCGTTTGATCCAGCACGGTCAGGGAAAACGAGCAACTGGATTCCTGACCACAATCATCTGTAACATAATAGCTTATGGTATTAATCCCGACCGGAAACCCGTCAACGATGCCCAGAATACCCAGCGTGTCCGAATCGGCGGGATTGTTGCCGGCGAAATCGCCCAGCACGCCCGCCAGGGTATCGGGCTGGCCATCGGCGCCGGTCCAGATCGCCCAAATTGCTGCCGGCCGCGAGCAGTCATCACTCAGCACGGCATCAGGGAGATCGATCGGGCCGTTACAGCCGCCGTTGGCGATTTGTAACACCGCGCCTGCCGGACACTGGATGACCGGCCCGGTGGAATCGCTCAAGTCGATGGTTTGGACATGCAGAATACCGTCGCCTTCGCACCAGTTGATAATCGTCCATTCGCGCAGCACTTGCCGGTGGCCGGAACAAGCGACGGTCAGGATTGAATCTTCATAAAAGGCTGACATGGAGCAGGCTGTATTAAGGGGAACCTGCGTGCCCAAAAGATCAAGCGTGGGGAAGCCCGTTACTTCAGGCTCGAAATTGACGGCGGTACAGGGCAGCACGACATCGGGCGGCAGGTTCACATCGTCGAGCGCGTAGCGGTGGATACGGATTTCCTGATTGCAGGTAGCCGTATTGTAGCGCTCGTCTTTCGCGGTCCAGTGCCTGACAATCACCGACTGCAGGTTGGTATCGCACCCCAAAGAATAATTTGAATCGAGGAAATTGAGCGTGACGGCGCCGCCGCAATTATCAACCGCCACGGGTTTGCCGGCTGCGATGCCAAGTGTATTTGTGATATAATCAGGGGTGAGGTCGGGGACCGTACAGGGCAGATCGACGGTCGTGCAGGTAATCGTCGGCGCCAGGTTGTCGATGATTTTCACGCTTCCCCAGCATTTATTGCCGGTGTATGTATCGTTGACCCGAAACTGGTAGGTTTTTCCAATATCCGCTGCCCCGTAACTGACTGGCATCCAGGGGCCATTGCCGAAAGGCGCTGTTTTGTCCAGTTCCACGGTAAAGCCGGTCGGGCAGCCATAATCGCTCTGATCGCCAAACAGGTAGTAGGCCGCAGCGTGCTGATCCGTACAATTTTGGTTCAGTGCCACGGTGACCAGATCTTCGCAGGCCAGGGGCACGGAGTAGTTGCGCACCAGCACCGTGAACGAGCAGGTACTGGTATTGCCGGCGGAGTCGGTAGCACGAAATACATTGTAAATCAGACCGATAGGATAGGGCTCCGTGGCGGGCAGTCCGCTGGTCTGGAGGATGGCAGGCGTGCCCGGCTGATCGTCGTAGGCGCTTATGTCAAAGTTGTAAATCGCTGTGCAGGTCGCGGGAGGAAGGTTAACTGTGTCGTTGGGCGGGCAAATGATCGTGGGGGGCAGCGAGTCGGTGAGCGGCGCGGAAAAGGCAAGTATCGAAGCCCGCGCAGCAACACTGGCAAGCAGAAAGCCGGCCAGCAATAAAAAGGCAATGCGGTTCATGGAAAAGACGGCTTGTAAATAGTGAGCATTTGGTGTGGATGGAAGGGGGCAAGCCGGATTAAGTCGGGGTCCCGAATTACACCAAAATGCGCGCCGAATTTTCGGTTTTCAGCCGCTCGATTGAAAAATACCCTGTTTTTGGCAGGGATTTTTTAATGCATTTTCTTTTGCATCTTTTTGGAAAAAAGGCCCGAACTGCCTCCCTTTTTCTTCTTGATCTCCCCTTTTTTGTTCACAGGAGCTTTCAAACTTTCCGTGGCCGGACAACCAGTTTTCGTACTGCAGGAAGGGGTCGTGAAGGCGACAAACAACAGCAGAACAAAAGCGATGAAACTGTATTTTTTCATAAAAATTAGAACAAAAACCTGAACTGTAAGGATGGTTTACTAACGAATAAGGCGCGGCCAGTGTTTTACGAACCCTTGCCGCGCAGTTTTTTCTTCTGAATCTCAGGGGTGGTCTGCTCGATTTTCGGCGGCCTGACGACACGTACTTCTCCGCGAAGCCCGGCTTTTTCCTGCACAAAAATCCCTTCCCAGGTTTTGCCGCAAGCATTGTGCAGGCGGCACCCGTCGAGGATGAGCACCCCGCCGGGCTCGACGGTCAGGCGGGCGCCCTCGGGCAGCGAGACGCGACAGGAAAGCCGCAAAACGCCGCCATTGGCCACGGTCACATGGCCTTCCAGGTCGCGGGCGCCCGTCCAGCTGACGCTGTCGCGAATCACAACGTCGTGCGCCGGGTTGCGAACGCACCAGGTCGGGATCAGGAGTTTGCGCACCGCGCTTTTTTCATTGGCCATGCTGGCCTGCACGCGCCCGATCTGGCAGGGCGTCATGGCGCTTTTGTACGCGTTGTAGTCCATCACATTGTTCGAAGCCTGGTCGCGACAGGGGCCTTCGGGTTGCCAGTGCCAGCAGCGGTTGGGGTGGTTTTCGGTGTCGGGGCAGCCGTCCTCCTGCCAGGCGTGCGACAGGCCGAGCAGGTGCCCGATTTCGTGGTTCAGGCTGCCGCAAACCCATTCGGGCGGGTCTTTGCTTTCAAAAATGCCGGCCATTTTCACAGCCGTGGTCAGCGCGATGCCCTGGTGGTTGGCATTGTAGGTTTTGGAGCGGATGCTGTCGTCGGGGTGTACCTGGATAAAAATATTGATGATCGAATCTTTGCCGATGGCGTATTTGTCGATCACCTTTCGGTTGTAATTGTTCTGGTTTTTGCCCTTGTACACCAGATAATAAAGGGAGTCGTCGTAGTGAAAATAGAACCCGTCGTCACCCGGCACGTTGGGCTGCGGCCAAAGGACGTAGTGATAACCCTTGGGCAACACGGCCGTGCCGTCGGGCGAGCGCCAGTTGTAAAAATTGGTGTCCAGATCGGCGTTGGCCAATTCGAGCATACGCCGGAAATAGGCGCGGGCCGAGTCGGGCGCGAAATTGTGGCTGCTGTCCCGGCTGTTCATGATGTGAAAATTGACCCGCAGATAACGAACCGGCTGATATTCCGGGTGCAAGGGATCGGGCAGGTAGGCTTCCCAGGCCATGCAGGATGCTTTTGGCGCAGGCTCGACTGCCGCGCGGGCAGTTTCTTCAAGCAAAAACGGCCGTGTAATCACACGGCTCGCGGCCGTGCAAGCGCCAATCGCCCACAGGAGCAGCAGGTAAAATGTGAAACGCCGGGCTGCAATCATCAAGGTTGGGTCGGACCGAAGGCTTCTTTCCAGGCCATGATGCCGCCGATGACATTGCGCACATGGTTGAAGCCGTTGGATTGCATCAGTTGTTGTGCCATGCCGCTACGGCCGCCCGATTTGCAATGCACCACGATCTCTTTGTCTTTGTATTCGTCGAGTTCCCACATCCGGCTGACGAGCTCGCCCAGCGGCATGAGGGTGGCGCCGATGTTAAATTCTTCGTACTCCCAGGGATCGCGCACGTCGAGGAAAAGAAATTTTTCGCCGGCCTGGAGTTTTTGTTTGAGTTCTTGAACCGTGATATCCATGTATTGAAAAAGATTAGAGTATGTTGAGAATTGTATTATCTGCTAATATGAAAAGGGTTTTTTAGCCAGACAAGGCGCTTTTTGCAAACGTAATGGGACTAATTACGGTGAAAAAAAGGAACGAAGTATGGCTGAAAAAGACTTTCATATTAGCGATAAATACAATTCTCAACATACTCTTAGTCCGGACACTGTGCCGGTTTGGCTTGTGTAAGATAAAGGTCGATTTGTTCGCCGACGCGCATGGTTTCGTTGGCGTTAAAGCCTGGATTTTGGCGCCAGACGTAGGCATTTTCGGGGTCGGTGACCGTGCCGTCCTTGATCACCGAACCAATGCTCAGATTGCTCGTCTGGATCAGGAATTTGGCGGCATCGTAAGTTTGGCAAACACAGTCGGGGATGTTGACGTTGAGCATCACCTTGTCGCTCACCACAAAATCGATGGTGGCGCCCATTTCGACCTTGCACCCTCTGGCAATCATCTGGCGCGTAAGGGTATCGCCGCGATAAATTACGGCCACGATCGTGTTGGCTTCGAGGATGGGATCGGCGACTCGGGCCGCGATGCGCGGTTTGAGACCCATGCGGGTGAGTTTCCGGCTGTACAGATCGTATTCGTCGCCGTCGTCTAGGCTGGGCAGTTTCAGGATATCGGGGTTGTTCTTGGCCACGGTGAAATAAATCGTTCGGCCTTCCTTGACGAGGCTTTCCGCTTTCGGATTTTGAGTCAATACTTCGCCCGGCGCCTTGCCTTCCACGTAGATCGAATCGCTGATGGCGACCGAAAAATTGCGCGAACGCGCCTTGCGCGCGGCATCGCGGAGGCTCATGCCCACGTAACTGGGTACCTGTACGCTTTCACCGTGGTTGGTGTAGCAGGTGAGCCACCAAAACGTCATCATGAACAATCCGCCGACGAGCAGCAGGATACCCAGGCAGTTTTTGGCGACAAAAGGAGCGGTGAAGAAGCAGTAAATTTCAACGGCAATGCGCCGGATTTTTTGCCACATTTTCAATTGGATGGTTTATGGTGCAACTTGCACCTTTCGCCGTAAAGGTATGGAAAGGCGCTCTTTTGTCTTGCCGCTCTTTTCAGCCCAAATGCTTTCCTTTGCCGCACGCTCTAAAATTGATCGATATGACGTTTGAAAATCCTCGCCTGATCCTTGACTCGTCCAATCCGCCCGAACCCGGGGCCATCACCTGGCGAAGCCCCAGCAACATTGCAATTATCAAATACTGGGGCAAATACGGGGTGCAATTGCCACAAAACCCCTCCCTCAGCCTTACCCTCGCGGCGGCCTGCACCGACACCCGCCTCGAATACGAAATGCGAGACGACAGCGGCGGCATCCAGCTCGATTTCTTTTTCCATACCCAGGAAAATGAAGCCTTCGCCGCCAAAATCAAAACTTACCTCGAAAGCTTGATCCCGGTTTTCCCCTTCCTCGAACAACTGAAACTGACCATTCACAGCGGCAACTCTTTCCCGCATTCGGCTGGTATCGCTTCCTCGGCATCCGCCATGTCGGCCCTGGCCCTGGGACTTTGTTCGCTGGAAGATTTGCTTTTCGGCACCTTGTCCGAGCCCGAAAAATTTGACCAAAAAGCCTCCTGGGTGGCCCGCCTGGGCAGCGGTAGCGCCTGCCGCTCCATTTTTCCGCATGCCGCCGTGTGGGGTGAAACCCAGCTGGTGCCCGGCTCTTCCAACGAATATGCCGTGCCGGTCGGCGACCGAATCCACGAAGTGTTCAAGGATTTTCACGACGACATCCTGATCGTCAGCACCGATGAAAAAGCCGTGTCGAGCCGCGCCGGCCATGCGCTCATGGACGACAATCCCTACGCGACAGCCCGTTACGCCCAGGCTCGCGCCCGCCTGTCAACGCTGCTCGAAGCCATGACCACAGGCGATGTGGAGACGTTCGGCAAAATCGCGGAAGACGAAGCACTGACGCTGCACGCCCTGATGATGTGCAGCAATCCCTCCTACGTGCTCATGCAACCCCAGACCCTCGCGATCATTGCAAGGGTGCGCGAATGGCGCGAAGAAACCGGCCATCCGCTCTATTTCACACTCGACGCCGGGCCCAACGTCCACCTGCTTTACCCCGGAGAGGTCGTGGCCGAGGTACGCGGTTTTATCGAGGAGGACCTGAAACAATACTGTGAAAATGAATACTTTATCCAGGACTGGGTAGGGGAAGGGCCAGAAGAACTTTGATCGTTTTTTTGTAAAAACTTGGGCAGGGGCAGCGCCCTGAAAGATTTGTAGCAAATGGTGGAGATAACAGGTAGGGAGGGGCAGCGCCCCGAAAGATGTTTCGCGGCGCTGCCCCTCCGGGATGTATTTTGGCACAAAAGGACTACAAATATCACGGGGCGCTGCCCCTGCCTAAGTTTTTACATTTTTCTATAAAATGTACCTGCTAACCTCACTGGGCCGTCACGCGCAACACGGCGGCCTGGTGGCGGCGCATCCGGCGACTGGGAGCGTCCGCGCGGTCGCTTTTATCGGTACAAACCCCGAAACCTGCCGTAAAAAGGTCGTATTTGCAAGTGGCAGCCGATTCAATGTAAACGGCCATGGCATCGACCGACTGGCGTACGCGCGATTCGCGCACCCGCTGGTTGGCCATGCGCTCGCGCGAGCGAAGAAGCGGGTTGTCCAGCAACGCACGCAGGGCGCGGGTGTGTTCGTCCAGTTGCTGCCAAAGCGTGTCGGGACATACGATAGCAGGGTGGTGGTGGGTGGCGCGAAGAATTCGTTCGGCAAAAACGGCGAGCGTAAGCCCGCGCAAAACAAGGAAATGGCGGTCGACGACCAGTTTGGCATTCATGCTGAAAAGGCGTTGGTAATGCGATGATGGGAACAACGTTCTTGGTCAGTCAAAATCTGCGCCAAACGGGTCGTCGAATGCATAAATTTTTTAAAATTTAACACAGTGCCGGGCAATGACTTTCTCGTCTTGCCGAAATACAATCAGGTATTGCCCGGCAGGGGCGGGCGAGCCATCGGATGTTGTACCGTCCCAAACCACCCGCTGTTCGCCCGCCTGTATCTGGCCGGAGAATAGGTTTCTGATTGTTTTTCCTTGAATATCAATTACGTGAATATTGATTTGCCGTGCTTCAGCCAGCCTGAAACGGCAGCTGACCGAATCATGAAACGGGTTGGGCGCAGGCGGCCAGATGCGCAGCCCTGCTGTCGGCTCCGCGCCCGTGCCCGTGCCGCCGCCTTCCACGAGGGTGATGTATTGGTTGGGTAAAATGTTGCCGAATACTTCTTCCAGTCCCGAAGGCCATTCCACCGTGACGCTCTCGATGACGGCGTCGGGGCCAAGCCCGAAGTGTGGCGCCAGTTGGTTCTGGCCGCAATAACCGCTTTGAGCGCTGATCTCGCGCAACTGCTCGGTCATTTGTCCGCCCGACATCGACTTTACCCGAACGCGGGCGCCGATCGCCGAACGATTGCTCATCGTGCCTACACATTCCACCACCAGCCAGTTGTTGAGCGATTCAGCCGCGTGGTTTTCGTACAAATAGTCGGTTTGCGAAGCATTTTGACAATTGGCAACCGCCAGGTCGAGGTCGCCGTCGCGATCGAAATCGCCGAAGGCACACCCGTACGACCAGCCTTCGTCGCGGGTCACAATCTCCGTGGTGTCGCGGCTGAAACTGCCGTCGCCGTTGTTGCGGTACAGGAAATTGCGCCAGGGGCCGCCCCAGAACGAATTGGTGGCAAACAGATCGAGGTCGCCATCGTTGTCCACGTCGGCCCACTGACTGCCGAAAGTATTGCCGCCGCTGCCGACTACGGGGCCCGTGGTGATTTTGGTGAAATTGCCGCTCCCGTCGTTGTGAAAAAGGGCGTCATTGGCCTGGTCATTGGCCAAAAACACGTCGAGCCAGCCGTCGTTGTCGTAGTCGCCCCAGCTGGCGCTCATAGTTTTGCCGCCGTCGTTGAGCAGCGCGCCCGCGGTGATTTTGGTGAAACTGCCGTCGGCATTGTTGCGGTAGAGGTTTTCCGCCTGGTTGTTTTCATTGCTGACAAAAAGATCGGCATCGCCGTCGTTGTCGTAATCGGTCCAGTTGACGCAACGCGAGATGTAGGCATCGTTGACCTGCGGACCCGAGCTGATTTTAGTGAAACTGCCGTCGCCGTTGTTGTGGTAAAGAAAATTTTTGGGCACGCCGTCGCTGTTCGTCACGTACAGGTCGAGCCAGCCGTCGCTGTCGTAGTCGCCCCAGGAAGCCGTTTCGGAATGACCGCCGTCGGTCACCGGCCCGCCCGTAGTGATTTGGGTGAAGGAACCGTCGCCGTTGTTGCGGTACATCAGGTTATTCACGCCAAACCAGTTGACGACAAAACAGTCGTTGTCGCCGTCGTTGTCGTAATCGGCCCAGGTGGCGCCGTCCGAAGGTTTGCCGTCGCTCACGATCGGGTCGCCGCTGACGGCGGTGAACTGCCCCTGACCGTTGTTGCGGTATAAAAAATTGTTGGCGCCGACCTGCGGGCCGTTGGAAATGAACAGGTCGAGGTCGTGATCGCCGTCGATGTCGATCCAGTTGACGCTGCGGGAGTCACCCGGCGTCGTGCTGACCGGCGAATTGAGTACGGCGGTGAAAGTCGAAGGCGATTTCAGCCAGTTGGAGCAATGAAGCGGCCCCCGCGCAGCGCCGCCGTAAGCGCCCGCGTCGTTGCGCAGTGCGCCCCTCGAAGGGTAGGCTGCGCGTTCGCCGTTGATGGAAAAATCGTTGGCCAGGGCGTCGGGCTGCCCTTTGTCGATGCAGGGCGAACCGGGCGAAAGGAGGAAACAAACCGTGTCGGCAAACAGCGGATCATCGCTGAAATTGCCCACGCCGTTCCAGCCGTCCTGCACACAGGAATAGCGGATTTGCAAGGCTGCGTTCAGGTGCGCTACCTGTTTTCCAGAAAGTTGCGTGTTGCCCCAGACGATGTTGCCGTAGCCCTGGACTTTTATTGAAAAAACCCAGATGCCACCGCCCTTGCCGCCGTAAGCGCCCACCGGGCCAATGGCCTGGTTGTAGGCAATGACGTTGTTATGTAATTGAACAACAGTGCTTTGTCCGGCTCCTGTTGCCCAGAAACCGCCGCCGGCATAGTCTTTCCCGCCGGCATTGTGCGTGATGATGTTGTTGCGCACCACGGCATCGGGGCAATAATTGAGCACGATGCCGCCGCCGTAGCCTTCCGCGAAATTGTTCGTGATGAGGTTGTTTTCAATCAGTGGCGCGCCTTCTCCCGAACGTATGCCGCCGCCGCCCGAACTGACCATGCCGGGCCCGGCGGGCGCCACGTTGTTGTTTCGGATAATGTTGTGGCGAATCACCGGCGACGCATATTCGGTCAAAATGCCGCCGCCCTCGCGAAAAGTGCCTGCGCCGGCCGGGTCGAGCCAGACCGTTCCGCTGCCGCCCTGAAAAGTGAACCCTTCCACCACGGTGGTCGGGCCTTCATTTTTCCAGATCAGCAGGCAACTGGCCGTGTCGGGGTGGACGGGCTGACTGCCGTCAATCACCGTTTGTTCGATCAGATCAGGGTTGTTGTCGAGGCGAAACCGGCTTGTGAGGACGATGTTGCGGCCCCGCAACTGCAGGTTTTCAAAATAAACCCCTGGGCTTACCAGCACGGTGTCGCCTTCCTGGGTCGCATCGATCGCTTTTTGAATGGTCTGGTACTCAGCCGGAACTTCCCGGACAATTTGCGCGCAAAGAGAAAAAGAGATAATCACGCCGAACAAGGCGAAAATTGTTTTCATAGCCCAATCTTTCATTGTTGATCCTCAAATTTCCATCGTTGGGTCCGGTCTTGAATCCATCAACCCACCAACAACCGTTTGCTTCGTACAAACGACGGCCATCAGCGCCGCTTTTTTCCCCAATTTTGCGGCCATGAAACCTCGCTGGGTATTGCACGCGGCTTTTTGGCTGGCTTTTTGGCTGACGTACGCCTACACGTACAGTCGCTACGACGGCGATTTCTGGAAATATTTCGTCAGCGAAGGCCTGCAAATGCCTGCCCGAATGTTGGCCACTTACGGAGCCTTCTGGGGGATGGACCGACTTGCCCGCCGCGACGGCAACGTGTGGCCCGCGTTTGCCACTGCCGCCTTGGCTAATATCGCCGGGGGACTGCTCAACCGCCTGCTCAAACTCTGGTACGTCGTGCCCGAATATTTTCCGGAGAGTACGATCACGTACTGGGACTGGCGGGCCATGGTCGATATTTTTGATTGCGCGCTGGCCAGCGGCATTGCCTTGTCGGTGCGTTTGTTCTACCGTCAGCAGGACCTGCTGCGCCGGGAGGCGGTGTTGCGCGAAGAAAAAACCGCCGCGGAGTTGCTGGCGCTGAAAAGCCAGTTGCACCCGCATTTTTTATTCAATACCATCAACAACCTGTACGCGCTGGCTCGTATGAAATCGGACAAAACCGCGCCGGTGGCCTTGCAATTGGCTCATTTACTGCGGTTTGTGCTCTACGAAACGCGCAAGGAATATATTCCGATCGCACAGGAGATTCAGGTGCTGCGCGATTACATTTCGCTCGAACGCCTGCGCTACGACGAAGATCGGCTGCGCATCGAAACGACGTTCGATCTGGACGATCCGCAGCAGCCCATCACCCCGCTTTTACTTTTGCCGCTGGTTGAAAATGCCTTCAAGCACGGGGTGGGGGAGCATCGTTCGGATGCCTGGGTGCACGTTTCTGTCGAGTTGAAAAACAAGCAGTTGCAAGTAATCATCGACAATTCGCTCGATCCCGAAACCGCTGCCAGCGGAGCAGCCGGCGGGATCGGACTTCAAAACGTGCGCCGGCAACTGGAACTGCTTTACCCCGGCAAAAACCGCCTGACCGCGGGCGTCGTTATGCCGCCGCGCCCGGGCGAGTCCATGCGCTACGCGGCTTTGTTGAGCCTGAATTTTTCATAAATGCCCATGAACTGCCTCATTGTTGAAGACGAACCGCTTGCCGCCGCCGTGCTCGGCGACTACATCCGTCAGGTGCCGTGGCTGCACTGCGTCGGGCGCTGTTCGGACGCGTTTCAGGCGCTCGAAGCCCTGCACCAGCAGTCGGTCGAGGTCTTGTTTCTCGATATTTACCTGCCCGGCTTGAAAGGGCTGGAGTTTTTGCGCACGCTGCGCCAGCCGCCACAAACCATTCTGACCACGGCGTATCATGAGTACGCCCTCGACGGCTACGAACTGGGCGTGGTGGATTATCTGCTAAAACCCATTGATTTTGAACGCTTTTTAAAAGCGGTTCAAAAACTCCGCCGCCCCGAGGAGGGCCGTCCTGCGGGCAGGCCCTTTCATTATTTTAATGTGAATAAAAAAATGGTGCGGGTCTGGCTCGACGAAATTGCCGTGGTTGAAAGTTTGAAGGAATACGTGCGCCTGCACCTCGCAGACGGCTCGCAACTGGTGACCAAAAGCCCCATCAGTCAACTCGAAAACATGCTCGGCGGTGTCGGATTATTGCGCGTGCACCGTTCGTTTCTGGTGGCGCTGACGCATATTTCGGCCTTCACGGCCACGGAAATTTTCGCTGCGGGCCGCCAAATTCCGGTCGGCCGACAATACAAGCAGACGGTTCATGAGGCGCTGGGTATTTTGGGGGGAGAATAAATAAGCTTGTAAATCAATTTTGTAACTGGTTAGGTCAGAGCGTCAAGGAAATTGCCGTTTCTGATACCCCCAGGCCGCTTCTTTTTACCCCACCCCCGGCCCCTCCCCTCCGGGGAGGGGAGCCGATCCAGCTGAATATCTTTTCAGTCAAATTGTCTAAGAAGCAACAATTTGCGATCTACTCCCATCCCCGGAGGGGGAGGGGCCGGGGGTGGGGTATCAGAAGCGGGCAGCGTTTGACTTAATTCGTATCTGACCTAACCAGTTACTCAATTTTTTATAAAAGAAGAGGATGTGCAACAACCATCCCTGAAAATGACTTGCACGCCGTACCAACCTGCCGGCAAATGCCGGATGTCGCAACGCCAAACGCGACTGCCGGCCTCCTGTTGTACCAACGTTTTTCCGGCCGCATCGAGCAGCAGCAGTTGGAAAATTTCCTTATTTGCCTGAATGTCAAGGTATTCGGAGGCGGGATTCGGGCTCAACCTGCACGACACCCGTGCCGCA
The DNA here is from genome assembly GCA_044226205.1 of Saprospiraceae bacterium. Lineage (GTDB taxonomy): Bacteria > Bacteroidota > Bacteroidia > Chitinophagales > Saprospiraceae > M3007. The sequence goes on along the minus strand of JBGAHL010000043.1, from coordinate 24,123 downwards.
TCATAAAGGCCGGAAACAGGCATCGAGTCCTGGACAAAAAAGGCGGTCAATTGCAGGTCGCCCGACAATACCAGCGAAGTGCTGTCGCTTTCGCCGGCCTCGGGCGCCGACCAGCCCTCGAAATGCCAGCCGGGGTTGGCCTCGGCACGCACTGGAATCGGGACGCCCTGAAAATAGACGCCGGACCAGGGCAAATGCACAGCGTCGAAATGCAGGGTGCTGAACAGCAGCTGACCACCTTCCGGCGGCTCCGCGGCCAGGCTGACGGTTGCCAGTCCGTTCACATCATTCGGGAAGGTTTCGAGCACATGGTTGTAGCAAAAAGCGGGTCTTTGCTGGCTGAAATCCCGCATTTTCTGCACATTTTCAAGCCAATAGGGCACCCAGCCGGGCGACTGAAACCAAAAGCCGAAGTGGCCTTCTATTTCAGGCAGGTACAGGTTTTCGAACTGATCGATGCGTTCCTGCACCCGTGAGGGCAAAAACACCGTGTTGAGAAAATCGGCCGTACGGTTCAAAAAATAGTAGCGGAAGCCATCGTTTTCGAGGGCTCTGCGGAGCGGCAGGGTGCTCCAGTCGGGGTTAGGCCAGGTCATTGAGGTGCTGTCGAGGGCACGGGCGAAGGCATTTTGCCCTGCAAAACCGGAGTTCCACTGTCCGTCGAGCGAAAAGAGTCCGAATGAAAGATCGAAATCGTAGGGCAGCCAGTACCAGCGTCCCTCGGGCGTACGGGGTCGCATGCGGCGCCAGTTTTTGGTGGGCCAGTCGACGTTGTCGCTGATTATTTCTAAAATACAGTAGTCGGCAAAGTTGTCCAGATCGGTTTTTTGGCGCAGCAGCTCAAAATTTTGCTGCTCGTGGAAATGGTTGGCATTCAGCCAGTTCCAGAATTCGAACCAGGCAATACTGTCGCCCGTCAGGGCATTGCCGTAAAAATCAATGAGGTCGGCTTCGTCTTCATCGAGGTCGAAATGATGCCGGAGAAAATCTGCGCCGAGGTGCTCGCGCACGTTGAAAATGCCCTGATAGGCGCCGTTGAAATACACCACCGCCGGCTGAAATCCTTGCACCGTCAGGTGGGTTCGCTCCAGAACAGGCGCCTGATCGGCGGTGTGGCGCACCAGATCGGTCACCAGCGCATCGCGAAATTGGGAGACGCACCAGTCCTGCCCGCTGTTGCGGAGCACGAGCCGGCGGTACTTGTCGTAGGGCAGGTCGGCAAACACGGGGTAGTCGATATCGTGGGCGCCAAAGTCTGATTTTGCTTTGAGCAACAGGCTTTTCTGCGGCAAGGCAAGGCTGCCCGAGCCGAACAGTTCCACGCCCAGGTCGAGCGAAAAACCGCGGGCGCCGTCGGGCTCGAACCACTCGGCATGCAGGGGGCGTTCGACTTCCGCCATGGTCTGCCAGTTGTGGTAAATGCCCGAGGTCGAATCGAAAAAATCGAGCGGCTCGAACACCAGCGAGACGACCGGGAAGCTGTGCGGCGCGGTAAAAAAGTAAGTGTTGGTAGTGGCTTTTCCGGGCAAAAAACCTGTTGCGAAGCAACGCGCCCGAACTACCGTAGTTTGTTGCAAATCAATCGGTTGGGTATAAAGCGAGTCGCTTTCGTCGGGCAGGGAGCCGTCGAAACTCAGCCTGATCTGGCTGTTCGGGACATCGCAGGTGAGTGCCAGCGGAAAAGGTTTGGTGAAAAAGCCGCCTTCGATGGAGGCCGAAGGGGCGCTGCAAACAGGCAACTGGGCAACGCCGGCGTTGAGGCCGAGCGGGGTAGGGGTGGCGCAGAGCGCCCAGTCGCCCGTGACATCGGGCAAGCGCCCCAGCGAGATATTCTGTGCTTGCGGGCCGAAGAGCACGGAATCGAGCAAGGTGATCCCGTCGGGGGCGGTAAGCCACAGGCTTTCTCCCGCGGCATCCAGTTTGAACGGCGCGTGATCGGGGCCCTGATCGGGCTGTGCGTCGAGCCAAAGCAGCAAAAAGCCTTGCGGGGGGATCAAAGTAGCAGCCGGGTCGGTGGCAGGAATGAGCCATTTTGCGGGAAAGCCCGCCTGGTCGGAGAGAAAAAAGCCGGCGAGTTGAACGGGGTCGGGGCCAGGGTTGCAGATTTCGACCCAATCATCGAAACCGCCGGCAGGGTCAGCCAAAACATTACTGTTGGCGGCCAGAATTTCGTTGAGTCGAACGGTTTGAGCAGATGCGACTGCGGCCCCTAAAACAAACAGGAACGGGAAGAGAAGACGGATTGACAACATTGGCGGCTGCGATTAAAGACAGCGCTAAGTTCGTTTGTCCCGGGGAGGGATTTTGTCGTGACCATGATTTTTTGTGAAATTTATCTTTTGATAAAAATTAGAAAATGGACCATTTGACGCGGGAAACGGTTGTTGTAAATGATCAAATGGTAAATTTAACACCAAGGAATTTTCACACATAGGTTCAAGCAACGGGATTCCTTTACATTTGTCCTCAGAATGTGTGTTTTAATCCATTTTAATCCCTTTGTATAATCCTACATGACTTTCTCTCTCACCAGAGCAAAGTACATCGCACATCAAACACCGTTTTAATCTCATGTTAGCCGGTTTCCGTCCGTCCTTCGTACCCGCCAGGGTTCCGTCTCGTTATTACGCCTTCGTGTTGCTGTTCGCCTTAGTCTCCCCCTTTTCTTCGGAGGCACAGGTATGCAACGACCACTCCTATGTCTCGCTCGACGAGAATTGCAGTGCACTCCTCCTGCCCGATATGGTATTGGAAGGCGCCCAGCCACCGGGCGCTGAAATGGTGCTGACACTCAGTACGTTATCCGGTATTCCCGTGCCCAACCCGGTCGGCCCCGCCCAACTGGGCCAGACCCTGACGGCAACGGTGACGGATATCAATACCGGCAATTTTTGCCAGGGGCTGCTGACCATTCAGGACAAATTAGCGCCCAAAATTACCTGCACCGATCTTACGCTGCCTTGTGTAATCATCAACTACACGCCTGCTTACCTGTCCGGTACGCTCAATCTGGCCGCTGCCTACCCGACCGTGATGGAGAATTGCGGACCGTTTTCACTGGCATTTTCAGATACCTTTTTCGACCTCGGCTGCAACGACCCGGCCGATCGCAGTGCCTACGTAAAACGCGTGTGGACGGCCACAGACACCAGCGGCAACAGCGCTTCCTGTACGCAATACCTGTATTTCGACCGGCTCCACGCCGCAGATATCACTTTCCCTGCCGACGTAACGGTCAGCTGCGCCAATCCGCAAACCGCGCCGGCCCAGGCTGGCTTGCCTTATATCCTGGCCTTCGGCCAGAAATTCGCCCTTTACCCCAACAGCGCCTACTGCGAACTCGGGCTGGAATATTCCGATCAGGTCATCCCGGTTTGCGATGGAACGGATAAAATCCTGCGCACCTGGACGCTTTTCGACTGGTGTGTTCCATTTGGCGGGCAGCCTCCGTTTCCCAATCCGTTCACCTACATTCAGATCATCAAAGTAACGGACGACCAAGGGCCCGTATTCAGCTGTCCTGCCGATACAACATTGAGCGCCAATCCTTTCGAATGTACGCGCGACTTCGATCTGCCCGATTTTATCGTAAGCGACCAGTGCTCACGGCTCAACAAAGTCCGCGCGGAATGGACTTCAGTGGACGGCATCACGCATGTGATCAACGGTACGTTCAGCAATTTTCCGAACAACAACCTCTGGTCGCCCGATACGCTGGCGGTGCTGGGCGTAGCGGCGGATTTGCCGATTGGTGTGGTCCAGATGCGGTTTGTCGTGACCGACGACTGTGGCAATGCCACTACCTGCACCATGGACATCACGGTGGTCGATTCGGTTCCGCCGGTGGCGGTTTGCCAGCAGCTTACGCAGGTTGCGATCGGCTACACCGGCATGTCGCTGATTGATGCGTCTTCGTTTAATGCGGGGTCGTTCGACAATTGCCTGCCGGTACACTTTAAAGCGAGGCGTCTGGGCGCCAATGGCTGCCAGTCGGAGCAATATTTTTATGATCAGGTCAAGTTTTGCTGTGAAGACATCGGGGATACCGTAGGGATTGTACTGAGAGTGTACGATCTGCCGGTCGATACCGGCGCGGTGGATTATGATTACCTGCAGGGACACAGTTCCGATTGTTACGTCTCCGCTTTGGTTGAAGACAAAATCAAGCCGGTTTGTATTCCGGCGCCGGATGCGGTCGTCAGCTGCGAGTTTTTCGACCCTACGCTCAATGCTTACGGCATGGCCCAGGGCGCCGATAACTGCTGTCTGGATACGGTATTTTGGTCAAATACCAACTACACCCTGTTCGATACCTTGTGCAACCGGGGAACGATAACCCGGACTTTCCGCGCTTTCGATTGCAGTGGCAACAGCGGCGTGTGTACGCAGAAAGTGTACGTCGATTACCACCAGTCGTACTCCATCAAATTTCCCGATGACCTGCTCGTTTACACCTGCGACACCACCGGGACCTATCCGCCCGGACCGCAGATTTTCGGGCAGGACTGCGAACTGATCGGTATTACCTACGAGGATCAGCCTTTTCAGGCTACGCCGGGCGCATGTTTTAAAATTGAAAGAATTTGGAAAGTCATCAACTGGTGTACTTACAATCCCAATTTACCTTTGATCAACGTGCCGAATCCGACGGCTTCGAACGAGCACAATTCGCCGCTGAATCTGCCGGGGCCAACCGTGGCGCCGATGGGAGGCGATCCGCCGCCGACCATCGCCCTGGTTTACCCCAACGACGTGGTACTGACCAATTACAGTGTGTACTGGTCGCCGGAAGCCAACGGTTACCTGTACAAGCAGATCATTACCGTTGCGGATGAAGAATTGCCGAAAATCAGGTCTTGTCCCCTGCTCGATCCGATCCCGGTTTGCGACAAATCCTACAACGACCCGGGGCTTTGGAACGCGCCGTATTACAACGACCCGTTGATACCGGGCAGCCACGACCTTTGCGAAGCATACCTTGACCTGGCGCTGGCTGCCAACGATGCCTGCACCCAGGGCAACGTCAACATTCGCTACCTGCTTTTCCTCGACCTCGACAATGACGGTATTCAGGAAACGGTGGTCAACAGCGCCGAGCTGCCTCCCCCCAATACGCTTTACTACGGCAATGCATTGAACCCCAATTACACGGGCGGCACGCCGATTCAGTTCGATCAGCGCCCGGTGCCTATCGGGCAGAAATACCGGTTTGCCGTGCAAATCGTCCCTTCCTTTTTCCGGTCGGCCCGCTTGCGCTGGAATACGCTCGACAGCCCGGAGGTTTATATTCAGCCGCAGTTGCCCCACGGCCTGCACAGAATCATCTGGATCGTGGAAGATGGCTGTGGCAACCAGGATGTTTGCGATTACGGCGTCCTGATCACCGACTGCAAGCCGCCTACCGTTTTTTGTTACAATGGGTTGAGTGTCAATATCATGCCTACTGGCATGGTCACCCTTTCGGAAAATGATTTCGTGCTTTACGGGGAAGATAACTGCACTCCCGAGCCATACCTGGACTATGCCATCCGAAAGGCCGACGGCCAATCGGGTTTTCCGACCGACGCCAGCGGCAACCCGATTGAAAACGTAACTTTTACCTGTGATGAACTGGGTGTTCAGCCGGTAGAAATCTGGGCGCAGGATGCCAATGGCAATGCCGACTATTGCGCGACGTACGTCAATATCCAGGACCCGTTTGGCAATTGCCTGCCACCCGCGCCTTTGTCAGCCGCCGGTGTTTTGCAAACAGAACCGCTGGGGGGCAATCAGGGAATTGACGAAGCCGAGGTCGAACTTGCCGGATCGGCGCCCGGGCAGCAAGCCTTCAATGTTTACGATCTGACGGATGCCAACGGCCTTTATTTGTTCGGGGGGATCATCCCGCTCAACGCGGATTACACGGTGACGCCGCTGAAAGACGACAACTACATGAACGGCATCTCGACCTTCGACCTAGTGCTGATCTCCAAGCACATCATCGGTTTCACGCCGCTCAATTCGCCCTACAAAATGATTGCGGCCGATATCAACAAGTCGAATTCAGTCACTTCGTTTGATATCGTCGAATTGCGCAAACTCATCCTGGGCATTTATACCGAATTCCCCCAGAATACCTCCTGGCGTTTTATCGACAAGGATTTTGTGTTCGCACAACCCGATAACCCGTTTGCTTCGGCGCCATTTGCCGAAAATATCAGTGTTAACACGGCGCAATCGACCCTCACAGACCTCGATTTCGTAGGCGTCAAGATCGGCGATGTCAATAATTCCGTGATTGCCAATGCGCAGGACGTGCCGGTGGACGCGCGCGACAACGAACCGCCCGTACTGTTCGATTTACAGGATCGCGCCTTGTCGCGAGACGAAATATTCGAAGTTGCGTTCTCTTGTCAGGAGCAATTAATCGGCTATCAATATACCCTGCTTTTCGACGGCCTCGAACTGATCGGGGTGACGCCCGGGCCGGGGCAAAGCACCGACAACTTCGGTGTTTTCGGGCAGGCACTGACCGTGGCGGATGAAGACGGCGATACGCAATTTACCTTGCGATTCAAGGCAAAACGCTCGGGATGGCTGCGTGAAATGCTGCATATTTCCGGGCAAATCACCGCGGCAGAGGCGTATGTAGCCGAGCCGCAGTTGATGACGCGCCGTGTCGGGTTGCGTTTTGCGAGCCCCGAAGGAACGATGGTCAAAGGACTGGGATTTGAAGTGTACCAGAACCATCCGAACCCGTTTGCAGGCAAAACGAGGATCGGGTTTTATCTTCCTGCAAGTAGTCCCGTGACCCTTAGTCTGATCGATATGACGGGGAAAGTTTTGCTGGAGCAAAGCGCTGAATTTGAGCAGGGCTATAATTACTGGTCAGTTGAAACCGAGGCGGAAGGAGCATTGTATTACAGGGTCAGCAGCGATTTTGGCAGCGAAACCCGAACAATGTTGCGTATCCCGTGAGCTCTACACGGCAATTCAGGGGTATTTCTTTCGATCCATTGGAAAAAATGGAATAATATTTTTTTTAATCCGAACTTTTAATTTTTTTTGCCCCAGCTATTGTAATCCAACATCGTGTTGCCCGCTCCCGTGGCACATCTCCCGTGCCGATTTGTTTCAGCTGCTTTCATAATCCAGCCTCGATAGCTTTTTGAAAATAAGACGGCTATCGATCTGTCTGCTCTTCTTTCCCCCTGAGTAGCTGTTCAGTTTGTAATTTTATTTATTATCCATAATCAGTTCAGTCTCTGCACTGGACGCACCGTCAATTTCGTCTTATGAAAAGATATCTCCGCCTTCCTTCTCCGGGGCTTGCCTCCGCGTGCCACTCACTCGATCTGATCTCTGCCCGTTCTGGCAGAAACAATCTCCCCCTCAGGCATTTATTGCGATAAAACAGCCCGGTCGTCGACCGGAATAGTTCGCTATTGCTTGCCCTGAAATGGTCTCGTGCCATTTTGGAGTAAGCGCCATGAACATTTGAGCATAGACATCTTTTACCAATTTTTAATCTTATCCTATGCGGGAGTTGATCGAACTGGTCAATGTGCTGAACGTTCAACGGTTGAAAGCCGATGGACTGTGGGGCATTATTATCGAACCAAATTCCAAACTTGAACAACTTTATACGGCGATAGCCGAAGGTAAAGTCCGTTCAGATGAGGAGGCTATTGCTTTGCTTTATCCGCCGCCTCAAAAAAGTACGTCGTATCCGAGCCTCAAAAACAAACTCAAGGAAAGACTCACCGATACCGTTTTTTTACTTGACTTTCATGAGCCGGGCTACACCGACCGACAAAAGGCATTTTACGAATGCAACAAAAAATGGGCTGCCGCTTCGGTACTCTTGTCCAAAAATGCCAAACTGATCGGGATCGATATTCTGGAAAATCTGTTGCGCCATACGACTCTGTATGAGTTTACAGACCTGACACTCAGTATTTTATATACGCTCCGGCTTCATTATGGCACCATCGCCGGCGACCATAAAAAATACGTACAGTATCGCGATCTGTACAAACTGTACCAGGCTTACAGCCTTGTCGAAAACGAAGCAGAGGAATTATACACGCAGTTGGTCAGCCAGTACGTGGTCAGCAAGGCGACGAAAGAAGTACTGAGCGAAAAAGCGCAGGAATACTACGATAAAATAAAAGCCAGCCTGGAAAAATCGGATTCGTTCCGCCTTCACTTGTGCGGACGTCTCATCCAGACCATCATTTATACCAGCCGCAACGATTACGCGGCGACGGCCGAGGTTTGTGAGTCGGCCATCGCTTTTTTTGAGCGCAAGCCCTTCGAGAGCAAACTCCCGCTGCAAGCTTTTTATTACCAGTTGGTGGTGTGTTACACCCAGATGAAAGCCTTTGACAAAGGGCAGGAAATCATCAGCAGGTATCAGGCGATTTTTGACGAAGGCTCGTTCAACTGGTTCAAATTGCAGGAATTGTATCTGCTGCTCTCCATGCATACCCGGCATTATGCCGATGCCTGGCGTTGCCATCAGATGGTCGTGCAACACGCCAAATTTGACAACCAGCCGGCCCAGATCCGCGAAATGTGGAAAATCTACGGGGCATTCGTGCATTTCCTGCGTCAGTCGGGGCGCATCGCCGAAGCGGACGACAACGCCGAAGTAGGCAAATTCCGCGTGGCCAAGTTTCTCAACGAGATTCCCACCTATTCGCAGGACAAACGCGGAATGAATATCCCGATCCTGATTATCCAGATCCTGTTCCTCACGTTCGAACGCGACTATGCCCAGGCGATCGATCGCATCGAAGCCATCGAAAAGTATTGCAGCCGTTATCTCAAGCAGAACGACACCTTCCGCAGCAACTGTTTTATTAAAATGTTGCTGCAGATGCCTGCCGCCTCCTTTCATCAGGAAGCCGTTTTGCGCAAAGCCCAGAAGTATCACGAGCAGTTGTTGTCCGTGCCGCTGGAAATCGCCAACCAGACCCATGAAATCGAGATCATCCCGTACGAAGACCTGTGGGAAATGGCGGTCGAATCGCTGCAAAACCAGATTTACAAGCCCAGAGCCAAGGGTGGAAAATAGGGTGTTTTGAAATTTTACTACCTTTTAAGTTATTGATAATAAGGCATTTATAAACATATTTATTGCAATTTTCCTTAAAATAACCAGTGAGAAGAGGCGCCCGGCTGTCCGGGCCCTGCCGCCAGGGTAGATCGACTTTTGACTTCGTAATCAAATTAATCGAAGTCATCATGAAAAGCAAGGTTACCCACTTCTCCAAGCGCAATGCGCTGCTCGACTACTGCCCTTCATCTCAACAAAATTCCTCATCTGTGATTATCATCGACATTACCGGCGTCTGATTAAACTTTACTATCTAGGTTGCTTGCAAGCATGGAGCAAGATAATTTCGCAGGTACAATGAGCCTGTTTTGCTTCCTTGCCCATGAAAGCCTTGCAAGAACTGGTTGCGGTAGTTAGCCGCGCCAAAATCAAGAGTGCCGAAACTGACAATGCATTCGATCGCCAGCCTCCCGAGTTGCGCCGATTGTTTGACATGATCTCCAACGGAGAAATTTCGTCGGAGGATGAACTGAATGCCTACTTGTATCCTTCGGGCCGCAAATCTGCGCAAAGGACGCACATCAGAACCGCTCTGCAGGATTACCTCCTGCGCTCTCTTTTACAGATCGATCTTAATCTTCCCCATTTTCATGCCCGGCAGAAAGCATGGTTTGAATGCTATCGCAAGTGGGCCGCTGCCAAACTGCTGCTTGGCCGCAATGCTCATTTGGCGGCCCTTTTGGTTGCGGAGGATGTTTTGCAACAATCGCTTCAGTTCGAATTTACCGACCTGGCTTTGGAAGCAGCCCGGGCGCTCCGCCTGTACTATGGATCTATTGCCGGCGATATAAAAAAATACGAGTCTTACGGACAGCTGGTCAGCCGGCTCGACGATGCCTACCGCTGTGAAAACCTCGCGGAAGAGCGCTATACCGATCTCGTCGTTCGGTATATCAACTCGAAGGCTACCCAGGTTGACGTACACCAGACCGCATTGGCTTTTTATGATCAGGTGAAGGGCGCCTTGACGATACATGACTCGTACCGGCTGCATTTTTGCGGCAGGCTGATCGAAGTGATCGTATCGACAAGTGTGAACGATTATGCGCGGACTGTGGCGGTGTGCGACGAAGCAATCCGTTTTTTTGAAGCGAAGCCCTATCTGGCGACTATCCCGCTGCAGGCTTTTATTTATCAGGAAATGGTGTGTTATGTACAGTTGAAGGATTATGAGAAAGGGAAGGTTGCGGCCGCGCGCGGCCTTAAATTGCTGGAGGAGGGAACGTTCAACTGGTTCAAATACCAGGAGTTGTTGCTATTGCTTTTTTTACATGCCGGCGAATACCAGGATGCTTACGAGGTGTTTCAACGCACGGTGCGGCACCGCCGGTTCAAGGCATTGCCCGAGAGCATCCAGCAAGCCTGGAAAATTTTTGAAGCCTACCTTTTTTATCTTCATGAGATCGGCCGGATTGCTCCCGAGTCCGGCGATCCGGTTTTCAATCGTTTCCGAATGGCGCGTTTTCTCAACGAGACGCCCCTGTTCGTCCGCGACAAACGCGGGATGAACATTCCAATTCTGATTTTTCAAATCCTCTACCTTATTCTGGTTCGCCGCTACGACGAAACGATCGACCGTATCGACGCTTTGCAGAAGTATGCCTCGCGTTACCTGAAAAGGGATGATACCTATCGAAGCAACTGCATGATCAAGATGTTGCTTCAGATTCCGGCTGCGAGTTTTCACAGAGCGGCGGTGGCCCGGCATTCGGAAAAATTTGAAAAGATGCTGCGCGCCGTGCCGCTCGACTTCGCACGGCAGTCGCACGACGTGGAAATTATCCCCTACGAAGCGCTTTGGGAAATGGCGCTGGCATCACTCGATCTCCACATCTACACAAAAAAGTAGGTCCAAATCCATTTTTATTTGCCTCGACTAGCCCTTGTTTTGCCAAATAAGGGGTGCGTTTTCGTTCAAAAGTTGTTGGTTTAAAATATTGATTTACAATAGTTTGGTATTTTTTATCTAAAAAGAAGCCTCGTTTTTGACCCGTCATTAACGAGGCTATACTGTCTCTTTTGCAGCCGTTTTGAGGGTCTACTTTTACAACATGATTTTCAAGTAAATCATCTAGAGATTACTCTGGCACTGACTTTTCAAGGACGAATTCTTTTCGAGACGGATGCTCCTGGTCTCCCACTCAAAGGAGAGGGAGACCAATGGAGCAAAGTCGATCAGTCGGAAGCCACATCTCCTGCTACTCTTTTTTTAACCGCCTTCAATCTCGCACTATGGGAAGCACAAAAGCGACACTCGTTACCGTGGGGGGACGAATGCGCTATGAGAAAACTATCAAAAAAATAAAAGCGGAAGTGATTTTAGGGGCGCCGGGTTCGGGGTGTAATGGTGTTGGCATTTGTCGGGTAATGGCTGTTGCGGATAGCCGGATTCCATGTCCCAGCGTACCTGCATGGATCGGAATTACGGAAAGTGGTAGGTGGCAGTTTGCGTTTGAAAAATCCGCTATGGACGAAAAAATGATCAGGCGTCATTTCAGATGGGCGCTGTTTCAAGTTATAGAACCATACGATATGCCGCTCAAGTTTTACCGTCAATTGAAATCATCCGTCCCGCGCATCGAGCCGGGCATATATACGGTTTGGGATACGCCCGACCGCCTTATAGTAGAGTTTTAATCGTTCCGTCTTGGGGCGACCATGCTAAGGTGTGGCCGCCTTTCCCTACACATAGTTACGCTATGTCGAACGACTTCTGCCGGTGTGCATGCTGGCAGAGGGTAGGATAGTTATGGCAATTCTTCAAAAGTATATAAATAAAACACGCTTTGTAAATTATTAAAATTAAAAGATTTAGCCACATCTTCCTTTAATTCAATCAAATCTTGTCTCATGAAAAAAAAATTGACACAGAACTGGAAACAGCGTGCGATCAATGGATTTTTATCCGTGGTCGCATTCGGTTTGTTGCTGTCGTTGGTGCATGCGAACAATGCTTCGTTTGCACGGGCGATGGACGATGTGTTGGGCGGTATTTTTCAAAGTGCCGCTGAAAAAAACACAGCCGGCCAGTCGGGCGCTTCCCAAGCGCCCAGCACCTGTTCCGTCAACATCAATCGTGTTGATGTCAGCAGCTGTTATTTTTCCGGCGGCCAAAGCAAGGCGACCGTCTCGGTAGAAGTTGCCTGGACGGATCCGCCCGGCGGCAATATCACGGTGACGCTCGGCGCCCTGGTGCGCACGATTACGCCGGGGCCGCTAATCGTATCTCCGCAGGTCGTGGCCTTTGAAGTGAATGCCGACGGCACGTCGGGCAACGTTTCAGCCGCTTTCAGCCTGAGCTGCCTCGACTACGAAGCATACGCATTGCCCACGGCTTGCATCCCGAGCTCGTGCCCGGGTGGCCCGGGTGTCGTAGGCGGTAAGGCATTTGTGGATTACAACCAGGACGGCGTCCAGCAGGCCGGCGAGACCAATGGTCAGTCGGGCGTTGAAGTACGCATTTATGGTTGCGATGCCAACGGCAACAGCACGCTTGCCGGCACGACCACTACCGACATCGATGGTAACTATTTCTTCAGTGGCCTGACCGACGGTAAGTCTTATCGTGTTGAATTTACGCTTTCAGCCGGTCTGATTACCAAAGACTACCGTCTGGGCAACAACGGCGCCGACAGCCGCACGTCTGTGCAATTTGTCACTTCGCCCAGCTGCTCGACCGATATCGGGGTCTTTATCCCCAGTGATTACTGCGATGCCAACCCTCCGGTCTTTATCCCCTGCTACACCCGCGGCAACCCGCTGGCTGGCGGCGATGTGGCTGGTGATCCGGCTTTGGTGAGTTTCCCCTACAATGCTAACGGCCCTGTAAACATGAGCCTTATCACCCAGTGGGCCAACCAAAGCCAGGTTGGTTCCTGCTGGGGCGTGGCCTATGATAAAAAACGCAAGCGCGCTTACAGCTCGGCGTTTATTCGCCGTCACACGGGCCTTGGCCCGGGCGGCATCAGCGAAATTTATGTTACGGACTTTACGCAACCTCCTGCCAGCGCGACCAGCGGCTTTGTCAACCTCAACAGCATTGGCGCCAACGTAGGCACTATTTCAGACAACGCTACTCGCGGCTTGTTGCCCAACCGCAACCAGCCCAACTCCGACCCCGAAGGTTTTGCCAAGGTAGCCAAATCGGGTATTGGCGATATCGATATCACCGATAACGGCGATACCCTGTACTTCATCAACCTCTTTACCCGCAAGTTGCAAAGCTTGCGCCTCGACAACGACGGCAACCCGAACACGCCCTACACGCACGTCAATTCCGACATCAGTACCTACGATCTGCCCAGTGTCGGCTGCAATGGCGGTCTTTTGCGTCCCTGGGGCCTGAAAGTGTATAAAGGATACGTGTATGTCGGCGCTGTTTGCGATGCACAGGCTTCGCAAAGCAAAAGCGACCTGCGCGCATTCGTATTCCGCTTCACGCCGGGTCCCAATACCTGGACGACCATTTTCGACTTCCCGCTGACTTATCCGAAAGGTTCGCCATTCGGTGGTACCTACCTCAACGGCTGGTACCCGTGGACGGACGACTGGAATACGTTCATGGCAGCCAACGGCGGCAGCCAGAACGTGGCTTATCCGCAGCCCATCCTCTGCGATATCGAGTTCGATATCGACGGCTCCATGGTGCTGGGCTTTGGCGACCGTACGGGTTTCCAGACCGGTTCGCAAGACTATAATACAACCGGCGGCGGCTTCTACTGGGGCTTTGTCGGGGGCGATATGTTGCGCGTTTTCCAGAAAAACGGCGCATTCGTACTGGAAAATAACGCAAAGGCCGGCCCGGTACTGGGTTCCGGAGAAAACAACAATGAAGGCCCCGGTTTCGGTGAATTCTACAACGATATCTGGGCAGGTGGCGGCCACAGCGAGATTATGATGGGTGGTTTGGCCCTCCTGCCAGGCTCCGGTCAGATTATGGCTGCGATGATGGACCCGCTGCTCACCGGCCCGCCATACTGGTCGAACGGTGTGCGTACGCTGAATAACTCGGATGGTAGTTATGTGCGCGCCTTCTGCCTTTTTGAAAACGCAGATGCTTTGCCCGACGGCAACTTCGGTAAAGCCTCCGGTCTGGGCGACCTTGAATTGCTCTGCGCCCTGCCGACCAATACACAGATCGGTAACCGTATCTGGGTCGACAAGAACAAGAACGGCATTCAGGATCCCTGCGAAACTACCTTGTCCAACGTCAAGGTGGAACTGTACGACCGTTTTGGCAATGCAGTGGGCGTAACGACCACCGATGCCAACGGCGAATACTACTTCGACGCCACCAATGTCGATACCATTGCGCCCTACAACGCCGGCCCGAAAACCGGTATGTCGCCCAACACGAAGTACTTTATCGTCGTGGGCAAAAACATGACCCAGTGGAGCGCCACCAACGCCGAACTTTTCGTGAACGGCGGATACTACAAACTTGGCGTAGCCAATACCGGCCAGGCGCCCAACAGTGATATAAACGACAACGACGGCCTCGTGCTGACCGGCCTGACCGGCGGCCTGACGGGCCTGAATGGCTTCCCGGGTCTGATGATCACCTCACCGCAAGCCGGCGATGTCAATCATACCTACGATTTCTCCTTCTTCCAGGATATCGACTACGGCGATTTGCCCGACAACAATACGACGGGCACCTATCCGACCGATGATACCAACGGCGGCGGAGAAGGTGTTGGGCCCTGCCACACCATCGTTGCCGGGTTGAAAATCGGCAATACCGTCGACTTTGAGGCCGCAGCCCAGCCCGATGCCAACGCGAACGGCGACGATGCCGCCGGCGACGATGAAGACGGCTTTACTTCATTCCCCGACTTTGTTCCCGGTACCACGATATCGCTGAGCATACCTGTGATGAATATGCGCGGCACAACCGCCTATTTGTACGGGTTCTTTGACTGGAACAAAAACGGCAAACTCGACGATCCGGGTGAAACGATAGTCGTAAACGTACCCGACAATACCAACGGCAACGTTACGATGAACGTGCCCGTGCCCGCCGGCGCAGTCGTCGGAATGAACCTCGGCGCGCGCTTCCGTATCTCCACCAACGATGACCTGGGCCCGACCGGCTGCGCAGAAGACGGCGAGGTGGAAGACTATTTTGTTCAGGCAGTTGCACGAGACTATGGTGACTTGCCCGATTCGTACGGAACGACCAGCGGCAACAACGGTCCTTCGCACATCGTCGATCCCAATCTGTTCCTCGGCGGTTGTGTCGATGCAGAAACCAACGGTCTTCCGCAGGCCATGGCTGGTCTGATGACCGGTGGCGACGATAACAACACAGGTACGACGGTTTTCGGTACCTGCGCACCGACCGGCGACGATGAAAACGGTATTATTTTCGAAAGCCCGCTCATCCCGGGTACGCAGGCTTGTCTGCGTGTAACGGCGACGAATAACACCGGCAATCCTGCCGTATTGCAAGGCTGGATCGACTTCAACGGCGACGGCGACGTACTCGATGCCGGCGAACAACTGAATACCGGCGCATTCGCACCCAGCGGTGCGGTAGTGCCCGTAGGCGGCCTTTCCAGCGTTCAACTTTGCTTCGACGTACCGGCAGGCGCTACCTTCCAGGGTGGCCAGGCTATGTCTCGTTTCCGTCTTTCCACCACTGGCGGCCTTACGCCCAACGGCGCTGCCGGCATCGGTGAGGTGGAAGACCATAAAATGCCTTTGGCAAAAGTGGGCACCCTGCTCTGGACCGACTACAACAACGACGGTCAGCAGAACGAACCGCTGAGCTCCGGCATCAACGGCACCACGGTCCAACTCGTTTGGGCAGGCCCCGACGGCGAATTCAGCACGGCGAATGACAACCGTACCTACACGGCATCCACGGCAACCATGGGTGGCAATCCGGGTCAATACATGTTCTTCGGTATGATCTCCGGCATGTACAAACTCAGCGTCCCGACGCCGCCGGCAGGGTCTATCCCGACGGTGACCGATTCGGGCTCTGATGTGACCGATTCCGACAACTCGACTGGCGTCATGGTTAATATTCCCAACCTGACCACCACTTTCCTGCCCACCGGCGAAAACGGCATGGGCGATACGCCCGGCGGAACCAACGGTTTCCCCGACAATCAGGACAACCTGACCTTCGACTTCGGTTACGTAGGTTTCGACTACGGCGACTTGCCCAATTCCTACGGCACCACGCAGGCTTCCAACGGTCCGCACCACGTTGTCACGCCCAACCTTTACCTGGGCGCATGTGTCGACAACGAGCCCGACGGACAGCCCGAAGCAATGGCTGGCCTCATGACCGGCGGCGACGACAACAACACCGGCGCAGGCGCCCAGGGTACCTGTACGCCCGCCGGCGACGATGAAAACGGCATCACTTTCGAAACGCCGATGATCCCCGGATCCACCGCTTGTATCCGGGTAACCGCCAACAACAGCACCGGCGCAGCAGCCAAACTGCAGGCATGGATCGACTTCAATGGTAGCGGTGCTTTCGACAATGGCGAACAAGTGACCACCGGCGGTTTTGCCGGCGGCGGCTTCACCGTGCCCAATGGCGGCGTCAACAACGCACAAGTTTGTTTCAATGTGCCTTCTACTGCCACCTTCAACGGCGGACAGGCCATGATTCGCTTCCGTTTGTCGCCTAACGGCAACCTGCAATCCGGCACAGCGCCCACTGATGTCCCCCCGCTCGGCGAGGTGGAAGATTACAAAGTGACGCTTGCCAAAGTGGGTAACTACGTTTGGAAAGACACCAACAACAACGGTCAGCAGGACGAGCCGAATACCAATGGTATCAACGGCGTAACAGTCCAATTGACCTGGCTCGGCCCGAACGGTACGGTTGGCGGCGGCGACGACGTCAACTACACCACCACGACGTCCAACATGGGCATCAATGGCCAGTACATGTTTATCGGTCTGACGCCGGGTATGTACAAAATGAGCATCCCGACGCCACCCACCGGATTTACCAATACCCTGCTCAACCAGGGCTCCGACGTAACGGATGCCGATGACCCGGCCGGCGTGATGGTTCAAATTCCGAACCCGGTCAACCTGCCTACGGGCGAAAACGGCACGGGCGACAACCCTGGCGGTTCCAACGGTTTTGCCGACAATCAGGATGACCTGACCTACGACTTTGGCTACATTGGCGTGGACTACGGCGATTTGCCCGACACCTACGGCACCACCAATGCGAACAACGGTCCGAAACACCTGATCAATCCGAATCTTTACCTCGGCTCTTGTGTCGACGGTGAGGTGAACGGTCAGCCCGAAGCCATGGCTGGCGCCATGACCGGCGGCGACGACAACAACAGCACCAGCGCAGTAGAAGGTACTTGCGGCAACGGCGACGATGAAAACGGTATCGTTCTTTTCGAAACGCCGCTCATCCCCGGCTACTCCGCCTGCATCCGCGTAACGGCAGTCAACACACTGGGTTCCAACGCGGTACTGCAAGGCTGGATCGACTTTAACGGCAACGGCACGTTTGACACAGGCGAACAACTGACGACCGGAAACTTCGCTCCCTCGGGTGCAGTTATCCCCAACGGCGGTGTTGCCAACCAGCAAATGTGCTTCGATGTGCCGTCCAGCGCAACCTTCAACGGCGGCCAGGTAATGGCTCGTTTCCGTCTGTCGCCCACGGGCGGTCTGTCGCCCACGGGTCCGGCCACCGGTCCGTTCCCTGTCGGTGAGGTGGAAGATTACAAAGTAGCCGTGGCCAAAATCGGTACCTATGTCTGGAATGACAACAACAACGACGGTCTCCAGAACGAACCCGGCACCAATGGCCTCAACAATATCCTCGTACAAATGGTGTGGGGCGGCCCCGACGGCGACGTCACCACCACCAACGACAACCGCGTTTACACGACCACGACGTCCGCTATGGGCGGCAACAACGGTCAGTACATGTTCTGGGGCCTCATACCCGGCGCTTACAAAGTGAGCGTACCGACCAACCCGACCGGTTTTGTGCCTACCCAACTCAACCAGGGCGGCAACGAAAACCTCGATGCCGACAACAATACGGGTGAAATGGTTATGATCCCGAACTTGCCGGGCTTGCCCACAGGCGAGAACGGTACAGGCGACAGCCCCGGTGGTTTCAACAACTACCCGGATGCCCAGGATAACCTGCAAATTGACTTCGGCTTCGTTGCCCTCGACTACGGCGACTTGCCCGATACTTACGGCACCACCGACGGCAGCCCCTCGGACGGCCCTGTGCACACGATCAATCCTGCCGTAAAACTCGGCACCCGTGTGGATAGCGATCCCGACGGACAACCCGATTCGATGGCCGGCCTGATGACCGGCGGTGACGACAACAACACTGGCGGCTACAACGAAGGCGGCGCCGGCGACGACGAAGACGGTATCGTATTCGAATCGCCGATGATCCCCGGCAACCAGGCTTGCATTCGCGTCACAGCCATGAACATGCTGAACCAAAGCGGTGCAGTACTGCAAATGTGGGTGGACTGGAACGGCGACGGCGACTTCGGCGATGCCGGCGAAGCAGTGACGACCGGTTCATTCAACGGCCCCGGCGGCGGCGCTACCGTGCCGTTCAACACAGGCCTGAACAATGCCCAATTGTGCTTTAACGTACCGTCCAATGCGACATTTACCGGCGGTCAGGCTTTCGTGCGCTTCCGCATCAGCCCCAACGGCAACCTGTCGCCCAACGGTCCGGAAAATATGCCCTTCCCGATCGGTGAAGTGGAAGACTACAAAGTTCCGCTGTCCAAAATCGGTAACTACGTCTGGAACGACAACAACAACGACGGCATCCAGAACGAACCTGGCTCCAACGGCCTCAACGGCGTAACCGTACAACTCGTATGGTTCGGCCCGAACGGCGTAGCCGGCGGCGGTGATGATGTGACTTATTCGGTCGTAACCTCGAACATGAACGGCGTAAACGGCCAATACATGTTCCTCGGCCTCACGCCCGGCATGTACAAACTGAGTGTGCCGACCTTCCCGGCCGGCTTTATTCCGACGCAAATTGACCAGGGTGGCGACGTCACCGATTCGGATGATCCCGCCGGTACGATGGTATCGATTCCGAACCCGCCCACTACCTTGCCGACCAATGAAAACGGCACGGGCGACGTTCCGAACGACCCGAACTTCCCGGACAATCAGAACAACCTGACGCTCGACTTCGGCTTCGTAAGCGTGGATTATGGCGACTTGCCCAACACCTACGGAACGACGATCGCTTCCGGCGGCCCGCGCCACATCGTCAACCCGAACCTCAAACTGGGCGCTTCGGTCGACGGTGAACTCGAAGGCCAACCCGAAGCCATGGCCGGCCTGATGACCGGCGGCGACGACAACAACAACGGCGGTTACAACGAAGGCGGCGCCGGCGACGATGAAAACGGCGTGACCTTCCTCACCCCGATGATCCCGGGCTTCCAGGCTTGCATCCGCGTCAATACGATGAACAACCTCGGCGGCACGGCTGTGCTGCAAGGCTGGATCGACTGGAACGGCGACGGCGACGTGCTCGACGCAGGCGAACAACTCAATACCGGTTCGTTTGCCGCAGCTGGCCCGGGCGCTATCGTGCCCGCCGGCTCGAACGTCAACACGGATTTCTGCTTCGATGTGCCCGCCACGGCAACCTTCTTCGGCGGCCAGGCATTCGCTCGCTTCCGCCTGTCGCCCACGGGTGGCCTCTCTGCCGGCGGACCGGCAACGATGCCGTACCCGATCGGTGAAGTGGAAGACTACAAAGTGCCGCTGGCAAAAGCCGGTAACTATGTATGGATTGATGCCAATATCAACGGTATTCAGGATGAATCCGGCGTGTTGGGTATCAACAACATCACCGTGGAACTGCAATGGGCAGGTCCTGACGGCAACTTCGCTACAACCATCGACAACCGTACCTACACCGACGTAACGGCACAGGAAAACGGTATCAATGGCAAATACCTGTTCTGCGGCCTTATCCCGGGCAACTACCGCATGGTGGTGCCGCCCTTCGGCTACGTGCCCACGCTGGTGATCGACGTAAACGGCAACACGCAGGACTTCGTGGATTCGGACAACCCGGCCGGTGTCAACTTTACCGTGCCGAACCCGCCGACCACGCTGCCCACGAACGAGAACGGCACGGGCGACAGCCCGCTGGTGATCAACGGTTTCCCGGATAACCAGGCCAATTTCTCCTTCGACTTTGGCTACCTCGGCTTCGACTTTGGCGACTTGCCCAATACCTATGGCACGACCCAGGCCAGCACGGGCGCCGTACACACGGTGAATCCCGACCTGTACCTCGGTTCCTGCGTCGACGTTGACCTCGACGGTCAGCCCGAAGCCATGGCCGGTTTCATGACCGGTGGTGACGACGGCAATGCCGGTCCGGGCTCGCTCGGCACCTGCTCGCCGCTGGCCGACGACGAGAACGGTATTACGTTCCCGACGCCGCTTATCCCCGGCAATCAGGCTTGTGTGAAGGTAACCGCCCGCAACAATACCGGCGGCCCGGCTATCCTCCAGGCATGGATCGACTTCAACGGCAACGGTACGTTCGAAACGGGTGAACAACTGACGACCGGCAGCTTCGCTCCGGCTGGCGCGACCATCCCGAACGGCGGTGTGTCTGCACAGAACTTCTGCTTCGACGTTCCGTCCAACGCTACGTTCAATGGTGGCAACCTGTTCGCTCGCTTCCGTTATTCGAAAAACGGCGGTGTCAGCGCAACCGGCCCGGCTATCCCCGGCAACGGCGTATTCCCGACGGGTGAAGTGGAAGATTACAAACTGCCGCTTGCCTTGATCGGCAACTACACCTGGATGGACAATCCGGATATCGAAGGCGACCAGGACGCTACCGAAATGGCGCTCGACGGCATCAAACTCAACCTGATCTGGGCTGGTGAAGATGGAATTTTCCAAACCGCTGCCAACAGCGCTACACCTGCCGGTGACGACCGCGTTTACATGACGACGACCAGTGGTGGTGGTAAGTACATCTTCCGCGGCCTTATCCCCTCGTCCAATTACCGCTTGCTGCCGCAGAAATACACGGCTGCCAACGGCGCTGCCGGTGCAGGCATTGCTCCGGTGAACAAGATTCTGACGATTCCGAACCTGCCGACCAACGATAATATCGACTCCGACGGCTCGCCTGCCATTGCTATCAGCATCCCGAACCTCACCTCCGCATTCTTGCCGACGGGTGAAAACGGCTTGCAGGACAACAACGGCGCCAACGGGTTCCCCGACAATCAGGAGAACCTCTCGCTCGACCTCGGCTGGATCGATGAACCGCGTATTGCTGCCGCTCTGGCGATCAAAGGGTTTGAAAAAACCGAATGTGGTCACTTCGGCGTCATCATGGATCTCTGCATCAAGAACAACAGCACGGCTCCGCTGGCCAACCTGCAAGCCATGCTCGACCTTGCCAGTGCCAATGCTTACGGTACCACGTTCCTGGGCGTACTCGGTGTGCCTGAAATCGTATCCAGCACGGCACAGCAGAACCCGGCAATCAACGCTTCGTACAACGGCGCCGCTACGGCTCCCGGCAAAAACCTGTTCGACGGCGGCAGCGGCCTGCTGTGGCCCGGCGAACAGATCTGCATCCGCATTCGCTTCAACGTGAACCCGACTGCCCCGGGCGCTCCGGCCAATCCGAAGTCGCAAGCCATGGTGAGCGGCAAAGCCCAGAACTTCCAGGGCGTTCCGATCCCCGACTTCTTCAACGGTGGCGCACAATACGTGGCCAGCGACCTGTCCGACGCCGGCATGGACCCGATGTCCACCAACTCCGGCGTGCTGGGTGATACCGGCGGCTCCGACGATCCTACTCCGCTCGGCACCTGCTGGCAGGACGCTCAGGATCTCGTGTCCAACGACCTGGTTTACGCTTCGATCGATGAAAACTGTGTCGTGAACCTGCTGCCCGGCATGTTGCTGGAAGGTGAAAACGACAACTGCTCCGAAGAAGCTTACCCGCTGGGCGGCTTCTACAAGATCAAGTCGATCAAAACCCTTACCGGACAAAACGTGCCCAACCCGATCCCGGCTTCTTTCATTGGTCAAACCCTCGTAGTGGAGATTGAAAACATCCTCACTTGCAACAAAACCTGGGGTCACGTGATCGTGGAAGACAAATTGCCGCCTGTGATTGAGTGCGCTGATATTCACGTTTCCTGCGCAGTGACAAACTACACGCCGGCTTATTTGCTGAACAACCTCGGTATTCAGGAAGCCTACCCGTACACGGAAGATTGCACGCCGACGACCCTGACTTACACGGATACCTGGTTCGATCTGGGTTGCAACAGCCTGGGTGATTACAGCGCATTCGTAGAACGTATCTGGGTGGTGAAAGACCAGTACAACAACCAGTCGACCTGCACGCAGTACATCTATTTCGATCGCAAACACGTGTTCGACGTACACTTCCCGTCCGACGTGACGATCAGCTGCGGTAGCAACGAGACCAACCCGGCCTACACCGGCGTACCGTACATCCCTGAATTTGGTCAGCAATTCCCGCTGTGGCCGAGTTCCAGCTACTGCGAATTGACGGCTAACTACAACGACGAAATTCTGCCCATCTGCGACGGTTCGTACAAGATCATTCGTACCTGGACCATCCTCGACTGGTGCCTCCCGACCTCGCCGTTCCCGCCGACGACCAACCCGCAATACTATGTGCAGTTGATCAAGGTGCTCGACGAACAAGGACCTGACTTTGATTGCCCGGCCGACCTGACAGTGGGTACCGATCCGTTCAACTGCTGCGCAACGCCCAACTTGCCGGATATCATTATCACGGACAACTGCTCGCGCATCAACCATATCGAAGCCAAGATCCTGACCCATGACTTCGAGACCGGCGCACAACTCGCCGCTTACACCATGGAAGGCTCTCTGGAAGACTTCGCCGGTAACAACCACTGGACGAGCGACACCCTGGGTGTGTTCGGCTACACGCCGGCCTGCTTGCCGCTTGGTACGCACTCGGTGATCTACACGGTAACGGACGATTGTGGCAACCACTCGACCTGCTCCTTCGACCTGACGGTACGCGACCTGACGCCGCCGACGGCAACCTGCCAGGAATTCACGACGGTAGCCATCAATGTGGACGACATTCACGACTGCTACACGCCTGCCAACGGCTGCGAAGGCGCCGGTGTGACCTGGGTAGCGGCCTCGTCGTTCGACTCGGGCAGCAGCGACAACTGCGGCGGTGTGAAACTGACTATACAACGGATGGAACCCTTCTCCGCTTGCATCCAGGCGCTTAGCGACGATGATTGCAACGGCGGTCAGAGCGAATATGATCTGGCCACTTCGGAAGGCGACTCGATCAAGTTCTACTGCTGCGAAGTCGGTACGACGCAAACGGTGATCCTGACGGTTTATCAAACCGATATTCTGGGTAACCTGAGCTATGGTCTCGACGGCGAGCCGATTTCCAACCAGTGCATGGTACAAGTTGAAGTGCAAGACAAGATCAAACCCGCCTGTCTGCCCCCGGCAAACACGACGGTGTCCTGCGAAAACTTCGACCCGAGCCTCTGGGCTTACGGCAAAGCCACGGTAGCAGACAACTGCTGCCTGGATACGACCAAAGTGTACCAGGGCCAGTGCGGTCTGCAACACAGCGCCAGTTACACGTTGTTCGACACGGTGTGCAACCGGGGTACGATCACGCGTACGTTCCGCGCCTTCGACTGCCACGGCTTCTCGAGCCAGTGCACGCAGCGGGTGTTCGTGAACTACGAACAGGACTACTTCGTGAAATTCCCGAACGACGTGATCGTCACGGTCTGCGACGGTACGGGTAACTACGGCGAGCCGACTTTCTTCGGCGAAGACTGCGAATTGCTGGGTGTATCGTTCGAAGACGAAGTGTTCACGGTAGTACCGGACGCATGCTTCAAAATCGAGCGCACGTGGACGATCATCAACTGGTGCACGTACAACACGAACCTTCCGTGCGTGTATGTACCGAACCCGAACCCGAACCC
>JBGAHL010000042.1:0-42495 GCA_044226205.1 Saprospiraceae bacterium | reverse complement strand
GCCAATGCCAATCCGGCCCCTGCGATCAGCGGCCCGACCAGCGTGTGCAGTGGTGGTAATGTCACGCTCGACGCAGGTAGCGGATTCAGCACCTACGCATGGTCCAATAGCGGCGGCAGCAGCCAGACGGCAACGTTCTCTGGCATTACCTCGACGACGACCTACTCTGTCACCGTCACCGATGCCAACAACTGCTCCGGCTCCGACACCCACACCGTGACCGTAAGTCCAAACCTGACGCCGACCATCACGGGTCCGACCAGCGTGTGCAGCGGCGGCAACGTCACCCTCGACGCAGGCAGCGGGTATAGCACCTACGCATGGTCCAACAGCGGCGGAAGCAGCCAGACGGCAACCTTCTCGGGTATCACTTCGATGACGACCTACTCGGTCACCGTCACTGACGCCAACAACTGCTCCGGCTCCGATACCCACACCGTGACGGTCAATGCCAGCCCGACGCCGGCTATCAGCGGCCCGACCAGCGTGTGCAGCGGCGGCAACGTCACCCTCGACGCAGGTAGCGGATTCAATACCTATGCCTGGTCCAACAGCGGCGGAAGCAGTCAGACGGCAACGTTCTCCGGCATCACCTCGACAACGACCTATTCGGTCACCGTCACCGATGCCAACAACTGCTCCGGCTCCGACACCCACACCGTGAGCGTCAATGCCAGCCCGACGCCGGCTATCAGCGGCCCGACCAGCGTGTGCAGTGGTGGCGACGTCACCCTCGACGCGGGCAGCGGATTCAGCACCTACGCATGGTCCAACAGCGGCGGCAGCAGCCAGACAGCGATGTTCTCCAACATCACGGCGACAACCACTTACTCGGTCACCGTCACCGATGCCAACAACTGCTCCGGCTCCGACACCCACACCGTGACGGCCAATGCCAATCCGGCCCCTGCGATCAGCGGCCCGACCAGCGTGTGCAGTGGTGGTAATGTCACGCTCGACGCAGGTAGCGGATTCAGCACCTACGCATGGTCCAATAGCGGCGGAACGCAGCCACCTCGACGTCACCGTCACCGACCTTTCCCAACCTGACGCCGACCATTACCGGCCCGACCAGCGTGTGCAGTGGTGGTAATGTCACGCTCGACGCAGGTAGCGGATTCAGCACCTACGCATGGTCCAATAGCGGCGGCAGCAGCCAGACGGCAACGTTCTCCGGCATCACCTCGACGACGACCTACTCCGTCACCGTCACCGATGCCAACAACTGTTCCGGCTCCGACACCCACACTGTGACCGTAAGTCCCAACCTGACGCCGACCATTACCGGCCCGACCAGTGTGTGCAGCGGCGGCAACGTCACGCTCGACGCAGGTAGCGGGTACAGCACCTACGCATGGTCCAACAGCGGCGGCAGCAGCCAGACGGCAACCTTCTCCGGCATCACCTCGACAACGACCTATTCGGTCACCGTCACCGATGCCAACAACTGCTCCGGCTCCGATACCCACACCGTGAGCGTCAATGCCAACCCGACACCGACCATCAGCGGCCCGACCAGCGTATGCAGCGGCGGCAACGTCACCCTCGACGCAGGTAGCGGGTACAGCACTTACGCCTGGTCCAACAGCGGCGGTAGCGGCCAGACGGCGATGTTTTCCAACATCACCGCGACAACCACTTACTCGGTTACGGTGACCGATGCCAACAACTGCTCCGGCTCCGACACGCATTTGGTCAACGTCGGTTGTGGTGTGGAGATCACAGGTAAAGCCATTTGGGAAGCCGACGATGTCAGCGGGATCAACGAGGTGAGTTTCACGCTTTCGGGCGATGCCTCCGATACGGATATCACGGGCACTTCCGGCAACTATACCCTCAACGGCAATTCGGGAAGCACCTTCACGGTCACGCCGAAGAAGAACAAACCCATGCCGGGCGCCATCAACGGTTTGTCGACGGCCGACGCCTCGCGTATTCAGCAGCACATCACCGGAGGATTCCCGTTCACCGATCCGTACAAAATGATTGCTGCAGACGTGAATAAAAACAACGCGATTACCAGTTTCGACGCCAGCCAGGTGATTCAGGCCGTGTTGGGCAACCCGGTTGTCCAGGCTTATTTCGCCAATAATACCTGGCGTTTCGTGCCTGCCGCTTACTCCTTCCCCAACCCGAGCAGCCCCTGGGGATTCCCGGAAAGCATCACGCTGAGTGGCAGTGCCAGCGGACAGGACTTTATCGGTTGCAAACTGGGCGATGTGAACAACACAGCCAACCCGGCCAATACCCCCTCCACGGTAGCGCCCGAGTTGGTGTGGCTGGTGCAGAATCAAAACCTGACGGAAGGCGACGAACTGATTGCCGAATTCCGCTGCTCGGGTTTTGATGAACTGCTGGGTCTTCAGTTTGCCCTGAAGTTCGATACGCAAAAATTACAGTTTGTTGAAGTTCAGACGATAAACGGAAGCCCGATGCAGACTGCCCAATTTGGCCTGTACCAATTGGCAAGCGGTGAAATCCGGGCGGCATTGCCTTTGACCGAAACCCTCAGCATGCCGGAAGGTACGCCGGTGTTCAGGCTGCATTTCAAGGTGCTGCAATCGGGTGGCACGCTCGGCGAAGCTATACATCTCGACAATGCCGCACTGGCCGGCGAGGCTTACACAGCCGACTACACCACGGGACCCGTCAACCTGATTTTTGAAAATCAGACAACAACAGCCGTCGGCGATCAACAGTCTGCCCGTCTGGAACTGCTGCAGAACAAACCCAACCCCTTCCACGATCAGGTGGTCGTTCCGTTCAGCCTGCCCGGCAGCTGTACGGCGCAGATTCGCGTGATCGACGCCAACGGTCGCACGGTTGCCGAATACAAGGGCTGGTTCAAAGAGGGCTACAACGAACAGCAGTTTGACCTGGAAAATAATGCAGGCGAAGGCGTCTTTTATTATGAATTAGTAACGCCATACGGCACCCTGGCTAGAAAAATGGTGCGTATCAAATTCTGATACCTGAGCGGTGCCAACCCAAATTGTAAAGGGCACACAAGGGACGAGTAAAGCAAGTTTTTGGCAAAATGCGGGATCGTGAGAAGTGCTTGCTGCCAAAAAATCTTTATGCGTCCGGAGTGTGCCCTTTATTTTTCAGGCGACACTTATTCACCGCAAAGACACAGAGACGCAAAGGAATTCGCGAATTTCCTTGCGTCTTTGCGGTGAAAAAAGTGGATATCGCCGCTGTCTTTATTGGAAAGAATAGCCGAGGGAAGCGCCGAAAAAGCCGGGGAAAAAGCCTTCCGAGGTAATGACAGGCGTCCAATCGAGGCGAAACATGACGCCGTTGCGGATGGGCTGAAAGCGATAACCCAGGTTGAGAAAGCCGGCAGCGCCCCAGCCTTTGCCGGAGTAAATATCGCCTTCAAAAATGGCGAGGTCGACGTTGGCAAAAACGGGAGTAATGCCCGCGCCAGCCTCGAAATAGCTGCGCCGCTTGCCGGCGAGGTAGTTGACACTCAGCGGTAAGGTCACCAAATTGCCATCGATGTAGTCACCGTTGTCGGTGTAGCCCTCTACCGGGCCGCCGCCGATACCGGCCCGAAAGCCGAGACCGTCGGAAGCGCCGCGTTTGAAACGCATGTCGAAGTTGGCTGAAATCAGCAAGCCGTTGCCGAGGCCTTCCACAAAAACATTTTTGCGAAATTTGGCGGCCGGTTCATCGCCGCCGAGCAGTTTTTCCTGGTTTTGAGCCATCAAAGAACCGGAGAAGAGGAAAAGGCAAGTCAAAATGCCCAGAGAAACAGGTTTGAACATGTTGTGAAAAGGTTGAGTAATGTGAAACAAGAAAAAGTTGTTACAAGGCATACAGACCGGTGTGAAAGTCTGTTTTTTACAACGGCAAGATTGACTCATTTTAGTTAAATCATCAAATTGAATAACCTTTTTCTAACACATCAATCTTTTTAACACGCGGAATTATCCTGTTTTCAGGATTTAATGCGAACCTTTCATTTAACCGCCTTGTCTTGAAAAAGCATTCCCTTCACTTTTATTTCGCCCTTTGGGCACTGCTTCTGGGCCTCTCCCTGCCCGCTTTCGGGCAACAATGGTCGGTCGAAGCCGGACTGTACAGGGGACGCATCTGGCGGCACACCCCTAAACTGAGCACCCAAACCGGCGAGACGCTTTGGGGGCAGGAACTCGGCATCCGCCTCCAGACCCTGGGCCGCAAACCCTGGCAGGTCTGGCATCGATACCCCGACCTGGGCTTGTCCGTGTCCCATTTCAGTCTTGGAGAAGGTTCGCACGGAGAGGCCTACGGGCTGCTGCCCAGCCTCACGGTGCCGATTGTGCGCCGCCCGTCCTGGGCTTTTCATTTTCGCGTGGGTACGGGGCTGGCCTGGGTCACGCGGCCCTACGATTACTTCGACAATCCGGGGCAAAATGCCATCGGCTCGCACTGGAACAACTACACCCAGTTCAAACTCTACGGCGAGTACCGCTCAAGCCCCTGGTGGCATATTTCAGCCGGTTACAGCCTCAACCATTTTTCCAACGGCAGCGGGGCCCTGCCCAATCTTGGCATCAACCTGCCTTCGGCCTTCGTTTCCCTGTCGGGGCAATTAAAACCTTTAAAAAAGACTGATTTTCAGACCACTACGGCTTCGCGCCGAGCCGCGCACCGCGTGGGTTTTCAGGTGCAGGTCGGCAGGGCCCAGGTCGAATACGCCGTGCTCGACGGCCCCAAATACCCCATTTGGATTTTCAGCGCAGCCGGGCATTTCCACTTCAACCAGGTCAACCGCGCATTGCTGGGCTTCGATTATGAAAACAACGTGGCGGTGTACCAGTGGGCCTGGCATGTGGGCGATTTTGAACGGCGCCGCGTTGCCCGGCAGGCGGCCCAACGCCTGGCCCTGTTTGTGGCCGACGAGTTTTTATTCGGCAACATCGGCGTGCAATTGCAGGCCGGCTACTACGTGGGCAGCCCCATCAACCAGTTCACCTTCGCCAACTGGTACAGCAAACTGACGTCCCGCTACTACCTGCCCGCCATCGGCCACACCCGGCTGCGACCGCAGGTCGGGGTATCGCTCAAAGCCCATAAGGCCGTGGCGGAGTACATTGCCTTTAACGCAGGATTTGCATTTTAAAAGCCGCCTTTACCAGCAAAAAGGACGTACTTTTGCCGACTTTTTGATAAAAAAATGGCAACACCCCGCAGCGTCGCGATTCATACACTTGGTTGCAAACTGAATTTTTCGGAGAGTTCGGCACTGGCCCGGCTTTTCGAAGACCATGGTTATTTGCCCGTCAAATTCGAAGAAGGCGCCGACATCTACGTGATCAATACCTGTTCGGTGACCGAGCAGGCCGACCGCGAGTGCGCCAAGATCGTTCGCCGGGCCTTGCGCCAGCGCCCCGGCGCCTTTGTGGTCGTGACGGGCTGCTATGCGCAGCTCAAACCCGAAGAAATCGCCGGCATCGAAGGCGTCGACCTGGTGCTGGGTGCGGGGGAAAAATTCCGCATCCTCGACTACGTCGATGAACTGTCCAAGGCGCCCGGCAAGGGTCTGGTGCGGGCAGGCGACGTACGCGACGTCAATACATTTACCGCCTCTTTCTCTTTCGGCGACCGCACCCGATCCTTTCTGAAAGTGCAGGACGGCTGTGATTACAAATGTTCTTTCTGCACCATCCCGCAAGCGCGCGGCGCCAGCCGCTCCGACACCGTCGAAAACGTGCTGCGCAATGCCCGCGACATCGCCGCCATGGGCGCACGCGAGATTGTGCTCACGGGCGTCAACCTGGGCGACTTCGGCAACGGCACCGAAGTAATCGAAGGCAATCGGGTGAAAAAAGAAGCCTTGTTCGTCGACCTCGTCCGTGAATTGGACTATCTGGAAGACATTGCACGCTTTCGCATTTCCAGCATAGAACCCAATTTGCTGACCAACGAAATCATACAAATTGTGGCTGAAAGTCAGCGATTTATGCCACACTTTCATATCCCGCTCCAGTCGGGCAACGACAAACAGCTGCGCGACATGCGCCGGCGCTATCGCCGCGATTTGTACCAGGAAAGAGTTGCGGCAATCAGGGCCTTGATGCCGCATGCCTGCATTGGCTGCGATGTCATCGTGGGTTTCCCCGGCGAGACGGAAGCGGATTTTCTGGCGACCTACCGTTTTCTCAACGAGCTGGAAGTTTCCTACCTCCACGTATTCACCTACTCGGAACGCGCCAACACGCCCGCGGCGGAAATGCCCGGCGCAGTGCCCGTGGAGGAGCGGCGGCGGCGCAACCAGGCCTTGCGCGGTCTGTCGGAAATGAAGCGGCGTGAATTTTACCGTGCACACCTGGGCGCCACGCGGCCGGTGTTGTTCGAACACCATCGGGATGCGGCCTTGTTAAGCGGTTTTACCGACAATTACATCAAGATCGAGGCGCCGGCATCGGAAGGCTTGTTGAACGGTATTGCGCAGGTTCGGCTCGACCACCTGTCGGCCGATGGCGAAAGCGTGGTGGCGACTATCCTTGATAAAACTTCAGACAGTCGTCGCACAGACACTTCGCTCCAAACTGCCGCGTCAGCGCTTCCCGTGTAGCGGGGTGCAGGTTGGGAAAACGCTCCCAGCAATCGTCGCCGAAGCTGATGAATTTTTTCTTGCAACGCGGGCATTCTGCCACAAATTCGAGGGTTTCTTCCACAAAAGCAGCGTCGATGCGGCCGCCGATCGGCGGGTGCAGTTTGCGCACGCGGATGCGCAGGGCTTCCATGGTGCTGAACTGGTGCTTCATCCGTTCGATGATTTTGGCCACCACGGTTTCGATGAGCTGCCGGGGCTGGTCCATTTCCAGGCGGCAGATCTGGTAAATGGTTTCGTAGTTGATGGTCGCCTCCACGCTGTCGGCCGCGGCGGCTTTTGCGATGCCCGTGCGGACATAGAGGTCGATGACATATTCGGCGCCGAGCAGTTTTTCGGCTTCGTACACGCCGTGGTAGGCGTGAAAACGCATTCCTTCAAGAGCAATCCAGGCCATAATACGGGCAAATATACGCTGCTGCACTGTAGCGCCGACCTCAAGGTCGGCGAAGTTGAGGGAAGAAACATCCCGCGATCAAAAGCCATTGCCACAATCGATGCAGGAATAGCCGCGCTTCCAAATTTGGTTAACTATCGCGGGGCGTTTTTGCCCTCAAACGCGCCGACCTGGAGGTCGGCGCTACAGTGCGCCGACCTCCAGGTCGGCGAAGTTGCCGGAAGAAGCATCCCGCGATCAAAAGCCATTGCTACAATCGATGCTTCAATAGCGGCGCTTCCAACTTTGGTTAACTATCGCGGGGCGTTTCTGCCCTCAAACGCGCCGACCTGGAGGTCGGCGCTACAGTTATTGGCCCAGCATTTCCTGCAGCAAATCCTGCTGCTCCGTCAGGTCCGGGCATTTCCCGGCCAGGGCTTTTTGCACTGCCGTCAATTCTTCGGGTTTCAATTTGCCAAACTGACCGATGATGGCTGCCGAACATTCCTTGGCCTTGGCGTATTCCGTTTGCATATCCTGCAAGGCCGTCAGCGCGCGCCCCGTGGTGTCGTTGGCCAGCTCGGCGTACTGACGGTTCATTTCCGCCAAACGACCCGTGCATTCGCAAAAGCCGGTGGCAATCTTGTCGTAGCGCTGTTCGGGCGAATCACCGCAGGAAGCCAGCAGCAGGAGCAAAAAGATGGGCAGGACATTTCTCATGAGACAAAAGTAATTCGCAGGGCTCAGACCTGCGCCAGTTTCCATTTACCGCGCCGAAAGACCCACATCGACATTAAAGCCAGCATGGTTTCCGCGGCCACGATGCTGATGTAAACGCCCAGTTGCCCCCACCCGAAATACAGGGTCAGCAGCCAGGCCAGCGGCATTTCGATGATCCAGAAACAAATAAAATTGATGACGGTCGGGGTGCGCGTATCGCCCGCGCCGTTGATAGCCTGCGAGAGGATCATGCCGTAGCCGTAAAAAACGT
Source organism: Saprospiraceae bacterium (assembly GCA_044226205.1). GTDB lineage: Bacteria > Bacteroidota > Bacteroidia > Chitinophagales > Saprospiraceae > M3007. The sequence goes on along the minus strand of JBGAHL010000042.1, from coordinate 34,524 downwards.
AACCCGCCGCCATGATGCGCAGCGCCATCGAACCGGCTTGTACCGCCTCCGTCACATCGGTGAAAATGCGGATAAATACCGGCGAAGCAAGCAGGTAAACCGCCCCGATGATCGCCAGAAAGATCATGTTGAAATAGCCCGCGCGCCAGGCCGATTTTTCGGCTCTTTCCGGGTGCCCGGCACCGAGGTTTTGCCCGACGAGCGTGGCGGCGGCGTTGGCCATGCCCCAGGCCGGCAGCAGACTGAAGATCATCAGGCGGATGGCGATGGTGTAGCCGGCTTGCACGTCCTTGCCTTCCTGGCCCAGCAGATAGATCATAAAAATCCAGCTGCACGAACCGATCAGGTATTGCCCCGTACCGCCCGCGCCTACGCGAACCAGGCGAGTCAACACGTCAAAGTGAGGCTTGAAATGCTCCCTTTTTAAATGAATAATACGGCCCACGCGGAACAATTGCCACAACTGGTAAGCCACGCCGGTCGAGCGGCCGATGGTGGTCGCCACACCCGAGCCCAGCACCCCGAGTTCGGGGAAGGGGCCCCAGCCGAAGATAAACAAGGGACACAGGACGATATTGACGGCGTTGGCGATCCACAGGGCGCGCATGGCCGTGGCGGCATCGCCGGCGCCCCGGAAAATGCCGTTGAGCATCCAGAGCAACAGGATGGGCAGGTTGGCGGTGAGCAGCAGGCGGGTAAACGGCGTGCCGTGTTCGGCCACGCCGGGGTCCTTCGACATCAGGTGCAAAATGTCCCCGGCAAAGATGAAACCCGGGATAGCAATGACGACCGACAAGGCCAGGGCGATCAGGATCGTCTGTGCGCCCGCCCGGGCTGCCGCTTCGCGGTCGCCCTCGCCGATGCGCCGCGACACGGTGGCCGTGGCGGCCGCGCTCAGTCCGATGGCGATGGAATAGATGAGGGTCAGCACGGTCTCCGTGACGCCCACCGTGGCTACCGCCTCGGTGCCGACCCGCCCCACGAAGAAGGCATCGACCACGGCAAACAGCGATTCCATCATCATTTCGAGGATCATCGGGATCGACAGCAGCACAATGGCCCGGTCGATACTACCCGAGGTGAATTCCTGTTCCTCGCCGTTGACGGCCTGTTTCAGCACCCGCCACACGCGTTGCCAAAATGTTTCTTTTTGAATTTGTACGGAAGACATGAGAACTTATAGACGCGAAGCGCCCCGCCGGCGTTGCACTTCGGTCGGCGGCTACGGCGCCGCGGACAGGGTTTTAACTGGATAAGGAGGAAAAAAGTGGCCGGGGGTGAAAGATTAAACGGCGGGGGAGCGGGGAAAGTTCCGAAAGCGGAAATTTTAGCCCGCCGGCATCAGTCGCGGCGCGGCAGGCAGATTTCGTGGAGCATTTTTTCGCGGATGGGTTTGGAGACGTAGTTGGCGGAGTTGAGGCATTGGAGGATGAGGAGGTTGGCGGAGAGATAATTTAAGATTTGTACGACACTCGCTTCTTTTATATTAAGAGTTTTTCCGAATTCATCTAAAAGATGAAAATCAAGATTTAGGGATGGAGCAATGCCCAAAGGTTTATCGAAAGCTCTTGCAAGAGAACTAACGACTTCCAGAGCTCGTGCATGGGCGACGCCCAATCTATTATCATTATTTTTGACGTTAATTCTGTGAAGTGCCAGCGCGATAAAATATCCTCTTCTAATAGAAGAGGGGTAACCATCTTCTCTTAAATATGTAGATTTTTCTGCGATTTTCATTATTTGATTAACATCATCCATTTCTAGAATCAACTCCGTTTTCTTTCGCATCATCCACAACAATTCATCTGTGCTATCTAACAACCCTGCTACTAATTTAAAAACTTCTGTCCATCTTGGTTTGTACAGGTGTAATTCAACAAGGTTTTCTAAAGAATTTACTCGAGTATGGTCTACGATATACTTTGCTGTAAAATATTCTTGAAAAGTCAGGTGTGCAAATGAATATATCTCCTTTGCCCTTTCTACGAAAATACCATGGTGAGCCTCAATAGCTTTCAAAATTATGATGCTATCGGGCGCTGCTTCATCCTCTTTTACATAAGGAAGGTGCTCAATGAATTGCTTAATCATTCGTGTCAAATCACGTTCATCTATGAAGTACTGATTCTCCAAAAATGTTCCAAAAGCAATGCGAGCAAACATTGATTCTTTCTGTTGGTTGCTCAACTTCTTATAAACCTCCTGCCGCCTGATACGCCGCGTACTATCCCACTTAGTGAGTAGAGTATCAATGGCTCGCCGGTAGAGTTCCGAACGGTTGGGCGGGAAGTCATTACTTTCACCATATTCTAAACAGAGCAATGTAAGAAGTAAGGGTACGGATGCAAGTTCTCTTAACGGAGGGCTGCTTTTAAGTCGTTCCCAACACTCTTTCGCGACTATAGGCTCGCTATTAAACCAATTACGAATAAACCTTTCCATCTGCACTACATTAAAATCTGCCATTTCCACCTCTGTAAAACCTGTAAGCCAATGATTATAAGCGGCTATGCGGCAACTAACAACAATTTGATTGTCGGGATATTTGTCGGAAAAATTCTTGATTTGCTGGATAATATTACCCTGCTTTACATTTTCACTTACTTCATCCAATCCATCGAATAAGACAAAACAGTCCCCCTCTCTTAGCATATTTTCTAAGTAAGTATCAGCCTGCTCTAAACCAGAAATATCAAACTGATCAATAATGAAATTCATCAATGGCTTTCGCGTATCAGCCCATTCACGAAGAGTAATGAATATGGGCAATTTTCGTTGTTTAATCTGGCTCGAACTGTCGATCATCATCAAGGCCAAGTACTTCAAATAGGTAGTCTTACCTGCGCCAGGTTTACCCAAGACGATGAATTTTGTAAGTTTGTTTACAATCATTTCACCATCTACCGCCTCTCGAACAGGCCGATCATTTCGCATATCATAATCGAATAATTGATTCAAATTCTCGTTTCTTAGAGTGTCCACATTAATCAATAATTTTTCTAACAAATCTTCACGCCTTACTAATCTTGTGTTAGCTGAAATTTTTTCCAAGATATTAACTCGCACAAATAGACTTTTTAAGGGCACTGGCTCCCTCATACCTAATATCTGCACTTCATTGTAGCGCCGAACGAGACTGTTAATATATGGCAAGGGCATTTCAGAAGGAGTGATCATCTCAGATGTGACATTTTCGAATACGGAAGAAAGGTAACGTAACCTATCCTACCAATTTACAAAACATCGAAATTTACAACACTGAAAGGCAAACTTTTTCCCCTCCTTTCTTGTTTTCAAAAAAAATTGAAACCATCCCGCCCGCCGCGCTACACTCATGTCTGTTTCCGATCTCCTCCACCGCGCCCTGCGCCTCGAATGGCTGACCCCTGAAGAAGGGGTGTTTTTGTTTGAAAATGCGTCCACCGCCGAGCTCATGTATGTGGGCAACCAACTGCGCCGTCACCATGTGCCGGGCAATGTCGTGACCTGGATTATCGACCGCAATTCGAACACGACCAACGTGTGCATTGCCAACTGCAAGTTCTGCAATTTCTACCGGCGGCCGGGGCACGAGGAATCGTACATCACCACCATTGAACAATACAAACAAAAGATCGAGGAGACTTTCCGCTTCGGCGGCGAACAGCTGCTGCTGCAGGGCGGCCACCACCCCGACCTCGGGCTGCGCTACTACGCCGACCTGTTCCGCCAGTTGAAAGACCTGTTTCCGCGCCTCAAACTGCACGCCCTGGGCCCCCCCGAAATCGCCCACGTGGCCAAACTGGAAGGCATGAGTCACTACGAGGTGCTCAAGGAGTTGCAAGCCGCCGGCCTCGATTCACTGCCTGGCGCGGGCGCCGAAATCCTCAGCGACCGGGTGCGACGCCTGATCTCCAAAGGCAAATGCGGCGGCGAGGAATGGCTCGACGTGATGCGCGCCGCTCACCAGTTGCGGCTCACCACCTCGGCGACCATGATGTTCGGCCATATCGAAACCAACCTCGAACGCATGGAACATTTTGCGGCCATCCGGCAGGTGCAATCGGAAAAACCGGCCGATGCCAAGGGTTTTCTGGCCTTTATTCCCTGGCCGTTCCAGGACGAAGACACCATCCTCCGCAAACTCAAACGCGCCCGCAATGCCGTCACGGGCGACGAGTACGTGCGCATGATCGCCATGAGCCGGATCATGTTGCCCAACATCGTCAATGTACAGGCCTCCTGGCTCACCGTGGGCAAACAAGTCGCCCAGGTATGCCTCCACGGCGGCGCCAACGATTTCGGCTCTATCATGATCGAGGAAAACGTGGTGTCGGCTGCCGGCGCGCGTTTCCGCTTTACGGCCGACGGTATACAGCAGGCCATCCGCGAAGCGGGTTTTGAGCCGCGTTTGCGCAACCAGCAGTACGAATTCAGGGAATTGCCGGAAGGGATTGTGAATCAGGAACTGGACCGGGTGGAGATGATTGTGGATTGACTGTAGCGCCACTGTAGCGCCGACCTGTAGCGCCGACCTCCAGGTCGGCGATGTTGAGGGCAGAAACGCCCCGCGATCATTAGCCATTGCCGCAATTGATTTATTTCAACTGCCGCCTACAAACTTTGGCTGTTAATCGCGGGTAATTACAGATCGTGGCATCGCCGACCTGGAGGTCGGCGCTACAGGCCGGCGCTACAGAGCGGCGGAGCCGTACCCGAATAGTGGTAAATTCACTTGTTGACCTCCCAGGAGGCGTCGCATTACTTATTTTCGTGGCCTAAAACAATCTTTTGACCTATGCGACAATTTTTACTCCTGCTCGTCTCCTTCGCTTTTTATCTCAAAGCCGACGCCCAAAACCAGATTTATTACACGGTAAAATTCCCCGATGACGCCACTGTGCTGGGTTGCGGCGTGACCGCCGACACGGTTTGGCCGATCATTACGCAATATGGCTATTGCAATGGTTTTAACGTAGGCGTTTCCATCCATGACCAGGTTTTTTACAGTACTTCCACGCCCGATTGTTATAAAATCGACCGGCGTTTCCGCCTGATCTGGTGGTGCGATTACAACCCCAATACTTACTCGCCATACCTGATCCTCAATCCGATGAACTCGGACGTCGGCCCCACCGTCAACGGCGACTGGAGCAACCACGGTTACCTCGAGTACCACCAAATCATCAAGGTGCGCGATACGGAAGCCCCGATTGTGCTCAATTGCCCGGCTTCACCGGTCACTTTTTGCGACCTCACGGAAAACAACGGTCAACTCTGGAACGCCATGTACTGGTGGGACGGCGCTTCGCACAACCTTTGCGAAGGCCCTGCCGACCTCTCGATCTCGACCACCGACGCTTGCTCGGGCAGCAATATTCAGGTGCAATACCAACTGTTCCTCGACCTCGACGGCACGGGCTCCATGGAAACGGTGATCGCCTCCAACAACCTCCCGCCCTCGAACACGGTATATTACAACAACCTCAATACACCCAATTATTCGGGCGGCACGGCCCGCGCCTTTGATCAGCGCACTGTCGCTGCCAATCAAAAATACGGGTTTGCCTTGCAGGAAACCGTGAGCGGCGGCAACCGCATTGCCGCGGTACGCTGGAATACCCAGGCGGCGCCCGACACTTACGTGGTGCCCGAACTGCCTTACGGAACGCACAAGATCAAATGGATCGTTTCCGACGGCTGCGGCAATGAAAGAATCTGCGAATACACTTTCGTAGTCAAAGATTGCAAACCGCCCACCGTCGTTTGCTACAATGGTTTGAGTGTCAACATCATGCAAACAGGCATGATCACGATGTGGGACACCGACTTTCTCAACTACGCCTTCGACAACTGCACGCCTTCCCAGCAGTTGAAATACGGGATCCGCAAATCGGGTACGGGCACCGGCTTCCCCTACGACAGCCATTCCGTCACTTTCGATTGCTCGGAAATCGGTACCCAACCCGTGGAAATCTGGTCGATCGACGCGGCCGGCAACGCATCGTATTGCGAAACCTACGTGATCGTACAAGACAACAGCAATGCCTGTGGCCCGTCGGGTCCGATTAGCGGCAACATCACCACGGCCCAGTTGCACCCTGCCCCGGGCGTGACCGTCACAGCCCTGAAAAGCAACAACGCCGTACAATCAGCCATGACCGACGCCAACGGCAACTACCAGTTTGCCAATGGCCTGCCCGTGGGCTGCAACTACCTGATTACACCCTCGCTGAACGGTCCTGCCGCCGACGGCCTGACCGTCCTCGACGCCTTGCTCAATGCCGCGCACAGCGACGGCACGCAGGCCCTCCCCACCCCGCTCGACGTATATGCCGCCGATGCCGACGGTGACGGACAGGTGACGCCGGCCGACTGGCAGGCCGTACTCAACCTCATCCTCGGCGCTTCCAGCGACCTGCCCGGCAATGTTCCCGTTTGGAAATTCGTACCTGCCGGCTACAACATTCAAAACCCGGCCATCCCGCCCGGCAATATCGCCCTGTGCCTGGCCACAGGCGCCACGGCACAGCCTGATTTTACAGTGGTAAAAACCGGCGACCTCGACGGCTCGGCACAACCCGCAGGCCTCGCTGCACCGGCCGATGACCGCCAGAAAACGGCGCTTCATTTCCTCGCCCCCGACCTGAGCTTCGAAGCAGGTCAGGTCGTGCGCGTCGATCTGATCACGCCCGACCTCGACGGAATCGCAGCCTTCCAGTTGAGCCTCGACTACAACCCGGCTTTCCTCTCGCTGAATTACATGGAAAGCGGTCTGCTGCCGCTCGAAATGACCGCGGCTTTCACCGGCAGTCATCAGGTGTCGGCAGCCTGGTTTGCCACGGCGCTGCTCGACCCGACGGTGCAGGGCAAAGACAGTCGCCAGACGGCTTTCACCCTCGTGTTTACGGCCTTGCAGGCAGGCCAGCTGCACGACGTGCTGAGCCTCGCCTCCGCGCCAACGCCGGCCATGTTGTACAGCCGTCAGCAAGAGCCTTTGGCCGCGCAACTGGAATTTATTCCGGCAGAAGCCGGCCGTCAGGCGCCCGTGTTGTACCCCGTGCAGCCCAACCCCGCCAGCGACCGCATCTCGGTTTCGTTCGATCTGCCCCAGGCCGGCGCCGCCAGCCTGACCCTGACCGATGCCGACGGACGTGTTGTGCAGGAACAAAACAACCAATACGAAGCAGGCCGCCATTCCGCCCAGTTCGAACTCGGCAATGCGCCGCAAGGCCTGATGTTGCTGCGTTTGCAAACGGCAGGCGGAACCGCCGTGCAGCGGGTGATGCGGGTGCAGCGCTAAAAGACGTTTAAATAAAGCCGACTTTTTGTGCTGTTTAATTTGCGATGTAGCAGGTTTGTTTTTTGAAAAATATCCGATAATTTTCACAAAAAAAATAAAAATATCGGTTTTCAACCCGACCGTACCAACAGGCAACTTTATCCTCTTGCGCCTCAAACACAGATTTTTTCCGACCTTTGCCGGCCAACTTTTTATCCGCCATGTCCGACATATTCGCCAAAGTACAGGAAGCCATCGCCGCCGCAGAAGCGGAAGTACTCGCCAGCCTTGAATCGCTTGAGGCATTCCGCATTCGTTTTCAGGGTTCCAAGACCGTGCAGGGCGTGCTCGAGCAATTGATGGCCGAAATCCGCAACGTACCCAACGAGCGAAAACGCGAGTTCGGGCAGCTGGTCAACAGCCTCAAACAACAGGTGGAAGAAAAAGTCCGCGGCGCACGCGAGGCCTTCGAATCGGCTTCCGCCGGCAGCGGAGCCGCCAATCTCGACCTCAGCGCACCTGGCGAGCCCCTGCCCCTGGGCTCCCGCCACCCGGTTTCGATCACGCTCAACCGCATCATCGAAATCTTCACCCGTATGGGCTTCTCGGTAGCCGACGGCCCCGAAATCGAGGACGACTGGCACAATTTCACGGCTATGAACACGCCGGAAGACCACCCCGCGCGCGACATGCAGGACACGTTCTACATCGTCGACGCACCGGGCATTTTGCTGCGTACGCACACCTCGCCCGTGCAGGCCCGCGTGATGGAAAACCGCAAGCCGCCCATCCGCATCATCGCGCCAGGTCGCGTGTTTCGCAACGAAACGATCTCTGCCCGCTCGCACGCCCAGTTCCATCAGGTCGAAGGCCTGTACATCGACCGCGGCGTGTCGTTTGCCGACATGAAGCAGACCCTGCTGTATTTCGCCCAGGAAATGTTCGGCGCGCCGAAAATCCGCCTGCGCCCCTCGTTTTTCCCCTTCACCGAACCCAGCGCCGAAATGGACGTCTGGCTCGGCACCGACACGGAAGAAAACTACCGCCTCACCAAAGGCACCGGCTGGCTCGAAATTCTGGGCTGTGGCATGGTCGACCCGCAGGTGTTGCTCAATTGCGGCATCGACCCGGAGGAGTACTCCGGCTTCGCCTTCGGCATGGGTATCGAACGGCAGGCGCTCCGCCTGTTCAACATCCCCGATATCCGCATGCTGTTCGACAACGACGTGCGCTTCCTGCGGCAATTTGCCGCCGCTCAGTAGCGGCGCGTGGCCCCGTTGGCGAATGCGGAGGAAATCTGTATATTTGTAGGTATGTACACGCAGGCGGAAATCCTTAATTTCTTAAAGGCAAACAAACCTTTTTTACAAGAAAAGTTCGACATCGTTAAGTTGGGCTTAGTGGGTTCTTATGCCAAAGGGATGCAAACACCTGAAAGTGACGTTGATATCCTGATTGAATACGCAGAAGGGACCAATGAACTACTGGAAAAACGATTGGCGCTCGAAAAGTTTTTTCGTTCCAAACTCGGTATCAAAGTTGACATTGCACGCGAAAAATATGTACGCCCCAGCATCAAACGAAAGCTACTAAGCTATGCCATCTTTGTCTGAAAAGGATCGAGACTCTCTTGACCTACTTCTGGAAGTCCTTGATAAAATAAATTTAATGGCGAAGGATATGAAGAGTGCGCATGACCTTGAAGCCAATTTTGTTTATCAAGATGCCATTTTGATGAATTTTATCTTAATCGGGGAATGAATAAAGCGATTATCCAGGCAGTTCAAGGAAACGAAGTCGGAAGTCGAATGGCAAAAAATTAAAAACCTTCGTAACAAAGTCTCACACGACTATTGGGGAGTCGATGTTGAAATGATTTGGCAAATCATGCAAACCAAGTTGCCCCAATTGCATGCCGACATACGGAGATTCCTTGACGAGTAAAGGAGCGTGTTCATCGAAAAAAAGCCCCACCCCCCACCCTCGCGGCTGCACCTTTCGCCCGTTAAACCAAATTCTTACGCCATGTTTTTTGTTATACTCGGCATACTCATTGCCCTGGTTACTTATTCCGTTTCCAAAGTCAATCCCAACCTTGCTAGCGCTGGCCGTATTGGCCGTATCGCTGGCATCAGCCTGGTGGCACTTGGCTTGTTGAGCGCCTGTTTCGTGCAGATCGAGCCCGGCGAAGTCGGGGTCCAGACCCTTTTCGGTAAAGTGCAGCCCAAAGTGCTCACGGAAGGCCTCAACATCGTTAATCCGCTGGTGGATGTCACCCATTTCGACGTGCGCACCCAGAACTACACCATGTCGGGCGTGCGTGATGAAGGCGACAAGGAAGGCGACGACGCCATCCGCGTACTCACCGCCGACGGTCTCGAAGTGGTGATTGACCTCTCGGTATTGTACCACATCGTGCCAGACAAGGCGCCCGAGATCCTGCGCAACATCGGCCCTAGCATCAAAGACAAAATCGTGCGCCCGCTGGCTCGCACCAAAATCCGCGACAACGCCGTGTTTTACGATGCCGTGGCCCTTTATTCCGCCAAACGCGACGAGTTTCAGCAGAAGATTTTTCAAAGCATCGAAAAAGACTTTGTCGACCGGGGCCTGGTGCTCGAACAACTGCTGATCCGAAATATCACCTTGCCCGAGTCAGTTCGTCAGACCATCGAATCGAAGATCAACGCCGAACAGGAAGCCCAGAAAATGAAATTCGTGCTCGACAAGGAGCGGCAGGAAGCCGAACGCAAGCGCGTTGAAGCCCAGGGTATCGCCGACTATCAGCGCATCCTGACCAGCACCCTGACCAGCCAGTTGCTCCAGTACGAGTACATCAAGGCCCAGCGCGAACTGGCCAATTCCCCCAACGCCAAAGTGGTCATCATGGGCGGCAAGGACGCCCCGATTCTGCTGAATCAATGATTACTTGAGGTTGATGAGGGTTGATAAGGTTGATAAAAGGGGTGTTCCTGCTCTCGGGTGTTGGTGATTGACCAGGGTAACAGCAGGTTGATGAATCGTTTACATCGTCGGGAGCATCCACCCTCCTTTTATCAACCTTATAAACCTCATCAACCTCATAAACCCCTCAAAAAATTAATTTTCTGTTAAGACATTAAACATCCGGCCTCGTTGGCCGTCTTTGTTTACGTTGATTCACCCGTGTTGTAAGGCGATCGGGCGGCAAAGGCCGCCCGGTCGCTTTTTAGCCAGCCGCTCCAACGTATGTCCGTATCCAAACAACTCAAACTTCAGCACCTGCTCTGGCGCACCGGCTTCGGTCCGGCGACGGCCGAGTGGAAATCGTGGGAATCTCGCCCGGAAAGTACCTGGTGGTCAAAAATCAAGGAACTTTCTACCGGTCAGCCGGAATACTACGACGTGGCCGACAACGCCGTCAAGGGCCTGCTCATGGGCGCCGGCGAGATCGGGCGCATGGAAAGCGACAACCTCGACAGGGACAAAAAACGCCAGATACGCCGCCAGAGCCGCGAGGATTTGCGCAACCTCAACGTCCGATGGCTCAATGAGATGATCTACAGCAAGGCACAATTGCGCGAAAAAATGGCGCTGTTCTGGCACGGGCATTTTGCCAGCCGCAACATCAATATCCTGTACCAGCAACAGTTGCTCGACATCCTCCGCAAGAACGCACTGGGCAATTTCGGCGACCTGTTGCGCGCCGTGTCGAAAAGCGCGGCCATGCTGGCTTTCCTCAACAACCAGCAGAACAAAAAGCAGCACCCCAACGAAAATTTCGCCCGCGAAGTGATGGAACTCTTCACCCTGGGGCGCGGCCATTACACCGAAGACGACATCAAGGAAGCCGCCCGCGCTTTTACCGGCTGGGGCTTCGAACTCAACGGCGATTTCGTGTTCCGGCAACGTGCGCACGACGAAGGCCAAAAGACCGTGCTCGGAAAAACCGGCCCCTTCAACGGCGACGACGTGCTCGACATCCTGCTCCAGCAGCCCCAGACGGCCGTTTACATCACCCGCAAAATTTACCGCTTCATCGTCAACGAGGAGATCGTGCCGGAAGACCGTATTCAGGCGCTTGCCACCCGTTTTTTACAGCGCAAATACAGCATCACCGGTTTGCTCGACGACATCGTGAGCAGCCCTTGGTTTTACGATCCCGAAAACATCGGCGCCCGCATCAAATCGCCCGTCGAACTCTGGGTGGGTCTGCGCCGCATCCTGCCCTTCGAGCCGCGGGACCCGCTTTCGCAAATCCTCGTGCAAAATGCCCTCGGCCAAACGCTTTTTTATCCGCCCAACGTGGCCGGCTGGCCCGGCGGTCGCGCCTGGATCGATGCCTCCTCGCTCATGCTGCGCCTCCGCCTGCCCCAACTGGTAGCCTGGCAAGGCGATTTTAATGTGCAAACCAAAGACGACGACGACCAGAACATGGGCGAAGGCGACGCCCTGCGCGAGCGCCAGAAACGGCTGGTATCGACCGTCAACTGGACGCCTGTGCTCGATCTTTTCGGCAAAACCCCGGACGACCAACTGGTCGATCAAATGGCCCGCTACCTCTGGCAACTGCCCGATGCCCGACCGCCCGTGGAGATCGTGGAAGAACACACCGACCGCGGCAGCCGCGAAAAACGCGTCAAAACCACGTTTATTCAGCTGATGGCGACGCCGGAGTTTCAACTTTGTTGAAGGGGTTGATAAGGGTTGATGGGGTTTATAAGGGTTTATAAAAGGGTTAGTGCTGTTCTCGACTTTTGTAAACCGCCTTAACGCTTCACCAGTCTGAATTGCCGAAGCCAACCCCAGCACCCAAGAGCAGCAGTAGCCCTTTTATAAACCCTTATAAACCCCATCAACCTTCATCAACCATAAAAAAATATGCTTCTCAAACGCCGGGAATTTCTCAAAACCACTTCGCTCGCCACGGCCTCCCTGTGGCTGCCCAATTTTTTGCAGGAATTCGGTCGCCCGGGTGTGCTGGCGCACAACGGTCGCGTGCTCGTGATGCTGCAACTCAGCGGCGGCAACGACGGCCTGAATACCGTTGTACCCACTCGCAACGACATTTACTACCGCGAACGCCCCCGCCTGGCCATCGCCCGCGATACCGCCCTGCAACTCACCGACGAGGCCGGCCTGCACCCCGCGCTTACGGGTTTTAAAAGTTTGTACGACGAGGGCCAGATGGCCGTGCTCAACAGCGTCGGGTATCCCAACCCCGACCGCTCCCATTTTCGCAGTATGGACATCTGGCACACCGCCAGCCCGGCCAGCGAAATCTGGCAGACCGGCTGGCTGGGCCGTTATCTCGATGCCCAGTGCGCGGGTTGCGAGCGCCCCACGGCCGTGCTCGAAATCGACGATACGCTCAGTCTTGCGCTCAAAGGCGAAGATTTGCGCGGCATCGCCGTGCAGGAACCCAAACGCCTGTACGACAGCGCCAACAGCCCGTTTTTCCGCGATTACCTGGCCGTAAAACAACCCAAAAACTCACCGGCAGGACAGGTACACGACGATTCACCCGTGGCTTATCTCTACAAAACCATGGCGGAAACCATGGCTTCGGCCGATTACCTGTTTGAAAAAAGCAGCGCCAAAGCCACGGCATCCAATTACCCCAACTCCGAACTCGGGCGTCACCTGCGCACCATCGCCTCGCTCATCCTGGCCGACGCCGACACCTCGGTGTACTACCTTTCGCACGGCAGTTTTGATACCCATATCAACCAGACAGGGCAGCAGGAACGGCTGTTCCGCGAGCTCAACGAAGCGCTCGGCGCTTTTGCCGCCGACCTCAAGGCCAATGGCCGCTGGGAAGACGTGCTGGTGGTCACGTTCTCAGAATTTGGCCGCCGCGTATCGCAAAACGCCAGCGGCGGCACCGACCACGGCACGGCCAACCAAATGTTTTTCCTCGGGGGCAGCCTGAAACAGAAAGGCATTCTCAACCCCATGCCCGACCTGGCCGACCTCGACGAGGGCGACCTGAAATTCCAGGTGGACTTCCGTCAGGTGTACGCCACCTTGCTCAAGCGCTGGCTAAAAGCCGATGCCGACAAAATTCTGGGCGAGGCATTTCGGCCGATGGGGTTTGTGTAGCAGCCAATGACAAGGGCGGATTTAAAAGTGTTTTTATTGAAAAAAAGTAAAAACTTAGGCAGGGGCATCGCCCCGAAAGATTTGTAGTAGTAGTAGCAAATGGTGGAGAAAACAGATCAGGAGGGGCATCGCCCCGAGACATCTTTCGGGGCGATGCCCCTGCCTAAGTTTTTACAAAAAAATATCGTTGGTATTTCAAAACGAGCGTTTCTGGAGGCATTGGGGCGATTCGGGCTTTCAGTGTTTGGATATGATGGGGAAGAAATTGCAAGTAAAAAAGAAAATCTGGCAACATGGAGGCAGTCGTTATAGCCGATGCAAGAGGAATAAAAACGATTTTATCCCCCTTCCAACGGCAGTCTGCTTCGTGCAGGCAATACAGAATTTATCATCACCTGCACAAAGCAGAGCCGTATCATTTCTTACTCCCCTGCCACCATTTTCCCAACATACACCCCTTCCGCACCGCGCACCCGCAGCCCGTAAATCCCGGCGGGCAAGCCGGGCAACTGCAGATTCAGGCTGCCATCGGCCCCTGGCGTACCGGGCAAGGTCTGGAGGAATCGGCCATTGGCGTCGAACAGATCCGCCGGCGTATTTTCAGTAAAAGGAATGGAACCGAACAAACTCACCCGGCTACCGGCGGGGTTGGGGTAAATGCGCAATTGCCCCTTGATCGTTTCCGGCTCCCGCACGGGACTCAGGCCCAGCACCGTGCTTCCGGCATTGACCGGCAGCACTTCTCCCTGGGCATTGATCAGGCGTACATTGGTAAGGGTAAAGGTGACGGGTCCGTTCGGGATTTCATCATCGAGTTGAAAACTAACCGTGCCGACATGACCGTACAGACTCGGAAATGCCAGGCGTCGGGTATTGCAAATAGCCAGCTCCGCACGGCCGTCTTCATTAGGAAAAGCTTTGGCCAGCCTGACCGTATGGTATTCGTCGCCAAAAATCGAGTAGTTCCAGTTGGTATTGAAGTTCCAGACCGGCGTGTTGGTGATCGCGCCTGGCGGGTCGCATTCCAGCGTGAAAGCGATGCCATACACGTCTTGGGCCGGATTCAAGCTGTCGCCCAGTGAAATGTCGAGGTTGACAAAATCAATAGGGATGAAATAGGGCAGGTCGATACTGGCCGTGAGCGTTGGCGCGGCAGGATCGTAAGTCGGGTGGAAAGCCGTGGGATGCGTGCCGTTGTAATTGTCCAAAACAACCTGCGCATCGAAGACATTGACTGCCCCGTCGCCGTCGCAATCGATGTGTTTGGAATTGACGCCGGAAGGCTGGTAGGCGCTCCAGAAAGGCGCTGGTTGCGCGATCCAGTCGCTGGAAGCGTTGGGGCGCTCGGGGCCGTTGTCGCCGAAAAACTGACCGATGGCCAGCACGTCGAAATTGTCGGCCACGCCGTTGTAATCGGCGTCGCCGGGCCACACGCAATCGTTGCCGCGGATGATTGCCTGGGTGGCGCAATCGGAGGCATCGGTGATGGTGACGGTGTAGGAATCGCCCGGCGTAACGAAAGGAGGGTCCTGGGTGGTCGCGCCAGTGTTCCAGAGGTAGGTGTACGGCGGCGTGCCATTGTCCACTTCCAGGTCAATACTGGACAGGGTCACGTCGCAAGGCGTGGACGGGGCGAGCGTACTGACAATGGAGGACTGGTTGCAGGAACTCACGATAAACTGAATATCGCGGCGGAACTGGCTGAACAAGACGCCGTTTCGGTATTCCAGGCCGCAGACGGCGATGGCGAAATGCCCCAAATGGTCAGGGGTGCCCGAGATAATACCCGTCGCCGGGTCGATGCCCACCGCAGGATTGCCGCCCATGGGTTGTTCGGGCGAATAGCCCGGCATGTAATTGACCCATTCGTAGGGCGGCGGACAGGGCGGATTGGGCTGGGCGCCGTTGCAACCGTAAACATCGGGGCCGGTTAAAAGAATTCCACCGCCCTTGTAAGGCGCGCAGAAACTGTACACGATGCTGTCGCCCTCGGCGTCCGTCGCGCTGTGGTCGAATACCAAAGGTTGACCCAGGCAGATGACCACAGGCGGATAATCCGCCCAAACCGGGCTGTCGTTGCCGTATAGCTGGGCGTTGGCCGATACAAAGGCATAAAAAGTCGCGCCCGTGTTGACCGGGTCGACGATATTGGTGACGCTTTCATTGCGGCAGCAGCGCTGGTAGACAAAGTAGTAACCCACAGGGTTGTACGGCAGGCTGACCTGAATCGAATAGTACGCCGCATCGACGCACAGGCCGTTGGGCGCCAGCCGGCAAGGATCGTTTCCTGCCAGCGGCACGGAGTCGATGGACGAATAAGACATTAAGAGCACCGAGTAGGGACTCAACTGGTTGTCGGCCGCGTAAATACCCAGGTAGGCAGGGTAGTCGAAAGGCGGCAAACCGTGTTCGCAATCGCGGTAGACCGTCATGTTGACCTGGAACAGGTTGTCCGATCCGCCGGAGGAGAGCATTTTGTAGCTGATCTCACCGCCGACGATGTGGGTGGCATGCACCGCTGCCACGGCAAAAAGCATGAAAAGGAGGGGAAACAAGGTCTTTTTAAGCATGGTAGGTAATGTTTAGGTAAAGAGAAGGACAAATATAGGTTTTGCATTCTTGTTTTCACCAAAGGGGTGGGAAGGTAAACTGGCTGGTATTTGGGCCAATGGTGTTTATGTAAACAGCGTTGCTTAATTACTTTTTTGCACAGAATCGCTTAAAATCAAGCCCTGAAAAGACATGTAAAGAAAATTTATCTTTACCCTTGATGCCAAAATCAGAGCGTTTTTAAAAATGTCAAATTGGTTTAGTCTGCTGGCCAAGTTTATTGCCGGCCTTGTTGTCATGTTTTTCCTGGCATTGTGGGCACAAGTTCTTCCGCAGGTCAGCTGGATTCCGCTCTGGTTTTATCCACTGGCATCAATCATATCGCTGCTGTTGTTTTTATATCTTTTAAAGCGCGGTCGGGTTCCGCAAGCCTCAGATCGTCTGAAATATCTTACTTCAATACAACACCATTTAAGTATCGATGCTATCGGACGCGACAAAGAGGTCAAACAGTTATACCAGTGCCTTAAAGAGGAAAGAAAGCCTGTGACCATTGTGGGAATTGGAGGGTTAGGCAAAACAACATTATTACAATTGTTTATTGAACGATATAGCAAGAGTTTTGATCACATCGCATACGTTGTAACCAGCGCTATTTTTACCAACGACCCGGAACGGAGGCTTGACAATGCAGAGTCTTTCTTGAATGCATTCATCGACAATCCGGAATTGCAAAAAAACCTGAACATACAGATCGAAGGCAAACTACGCCCTGTTCAACAATTTGAACAAATTGTTGCCGCAATGTCCAAATTATCTGGCGCTAACTTATTGATAATTGACAATGCGGGTCCAGTTGCACCTCGTTATCTGGCGCTCCTTTCAGGTCTTAAAAACTGGAAAGTATTGTTGAGCTCACGCGATGCTATCCCGAACACCGTACATTTTGAATTGCAACCCCTTTCGCCTGAAGAAACATCTTTTATCTTCTGGCGGGTTTACAATCAGGGAAAGCGCAAAGACGCCAATCTGGAAGTCATTTTACAAGGCATAGGCTATCATACCCTGACAGTTGAACTGGTTGCCGCGTACGCAAGGGAGAAAAAACTGAACATAAAAGACCTGCGCACCGAGCTGGAACGGCGCGGGCTTCGCGGACTTGACGACTACGACCTTTCAGTCCCCAAATCTCCCGAACGTATTCAATCCCTGAATGCCCATTTGCGGGAGACATTCCTGCTTGAACTTTCGAAGGAAGAGAAGGATGTCATGCGCAACCTCGCCATTCTACCTCCTTACGGCTCCTCTTTTGACCCTGCGCTGATGTCGGAAGAAAAGTTGCAACATTATCTGGGCAGGACTGCAGATCGCCCGCACTTTCACAACGTACTTAGGGGACTGATCAGACTAAACTGGTTGGTTGATCGGAAAGGAAGTATTTGGTGCCACCCGGTAATTGCCGAAACAACGAAAGACCAATTGAATCCCAATATTGTGCAGTGTCGCGTACTGGTAGAACAGGTTATCAATCTCCTTACGCCAATAAACAACGAACCTCGCATTATCAGGTCTCCTTACAGATTGCTGGGAGAATCTGTTTTGGAAGGTGTATTCCTGCCCAACAAGGACTTTCAAGAGCCCGATCTTGTTGTTGCCGGTCTGACCCAGGCATTAGGACTGTTATGTAGTTCCAGTGCCTTGGGGCTTTTGGAAAAAAGTGTAGCATTGAATAAAAAAACTGTTTTAATCCGCGAAAAGGTGCTTCCATACAGTCATCCCGAGCTCGCATCGGCATACCTGAACCTTGCTGGCAGTTATGTCGAATTGGGTGAATTTCAGAAAGGACTGGAGTACAATAAAAAAGCAATATCCATTTTAGAAAGCATGCCATCACCCAAGGAATCGGACTTAGCAAATGCCTACAACAATTTAGCGGGCAACTACAATGAGATCAACGATTTTAGCAAGAGCCTGATTTACAATGAAAAAGCGCTTATACTCTGGAAAAAAACGCACCCTAACGACGCCAGGCTTGCATCTACATATAACAACCTCGGAACGAGTTATCGTGGGCTTAAACAACATAGAAAAAGCCTGGAATACAATCTAAAAGCACTTGCTATCCGTGAAAAGACCTTGTCACCTACAGACCCTTTGTTAGCCACCTCCTACAACAACCTCGCTTCGAGTTATATGGATCTCGGTGAATACCAAAACAGTCGAAAATATCATCACAAAGCACTCGATATACGCCTGAAAACGCTCCCAAAAAACCATCCTGACATTGCATCTTCTTACAACAATCTGGGCTGGACTTGGCATCACCTTAATGACAAGGCACAAGCATGCGCATACATGAAAAAGGCACTCGCAATACTTGAACTATCTCTGCCTCCCAACCATCCTCGTATTGAAATGACGAAGAAAAATCTTAGCGCTTTTATGAAAAAACGCTAAAAACAAATTGTATAATCCTGATTATTCAAACTTCCAGCAAGGGTACTTCACTCAATGACTCTGGAAGTCTGCATGGCCTCAGAATCATCAATATAAGAGATATGCAACTGCCCGGTCGTTGACGGTGAAGTAGTCTTGATCGGCCCCAAATTTCCCCGCCTGCTGCGTACCTTTGTAGCGTTTTTCACCGTTTACCGCCACATTATGCTTCGTTCGCTGCTCGTCCGCCCTTACGCCCACTACCTCCGTCGGTATTACACCATGATGGGTTTCCAAACCGTGGAACGCCAGGATCGTGTGCTGTCCGTCCTGATCAAAGACGGACAACATACCGCCTTCGGGCGCGACCACGAACTGAAAAACGTGCGCAGCTACGAGGATTTTAAAAAAGCGGTGCCCATCCGCGACTATGAAGAACTGAAACCCTACATAGAGCGCATCAAAGCAGGTGAAAAAAGCGTGCTTTGGCCGGGCCGCCCCGCCTATTTCGCCAAAACCTCGGGTACCACCTCGGGGGCAAAATATATCCCGATCACGCGCACCAGCCTGCCCGGCCATTTTGGAACGGCCCGCGATTCCGCTTTCAATTACGCGGCCCACACCGGCAATTTCCGCTGGCTCGACGGCAACCTGATCTTTCTTTCCGGCAGCCCCGAACTGGAGAAAATCGGCGACATCCCCACGGGCCGCCTCAGCGGCATTTCCAACCACCTCGTGCCCGCATGGCTGCGCAGCAACCAGCTGCCTTCCTGGAAAACCAATTGTATCGAAGACTGGGAAGAAAAACTCGACCGCATCGTCGATGAAACCGTGCACAGGGACATGCGCATGATCTCCGGCATTCCGCCCTGGGTGCAGATGTATTTCGAGCGCCTGATCGAACGCACGGGCAAACAAACCATCAAGGAGATTTTCCCCAATTTCTCCCTGTTCGTCTACGGCGGCGTCAATTACAACCCTTACCGCGCCAAACTGGAAGAATTGATCGGCGGCAAAGTGGACACGCTCGAAACCTACCCGGCTTCGGAAGGGTTTATCGCGTTCCAGGACATATTCCCGCACGGCGGACTGCGCCTCAACGTGGATGCCGGCATGTTCTTCGAATTCGTGCCCATCAATGAAATCCACCGCCAGAACCCCGAACGGGTGAGCATTCGCGACGTTCAAATCGGCGTCAACTACGCCCTGATCCTGAATACCACAGCCGGCCTGTGGGGGTACAACATCGGCGATACCGTGCGCTTCACTTCGCTGGCGCCCCACCGCATCGAAGTGACCGGACGGGTCAAACACTTCATCTCTGCCTTCGGCGAACACGTGATCGCCCAGGAAGTCGAAAATGCAATGGAGTTTGCCGCCCGGGAAAGTAATGTCCGCGTGGTCGAATTTACGGTGGCGCCGCAGGTGACGCCGCCCGAAGGCGGTCTGCCCTATCACGAGTGGTTTATCGAGTTCGAAACGCTGCCGGATAATTTTGACAAGATAATCCACAACCTCGAACTCCAGATGCGCCTGCAAAACATCTACTACGACGACCTGCTGAAAGGCAATATCCTTCGACCGCTCAAAATCACCCCCATGCGCCGCGACGCATTCCGCGACTACATGAAATCGATCGGCAAACTGGGCGGGCAAAACAAGGTGCCACACCTGTCGAACGAACGGGACATCGCGGATGCCTTGCAGGTTTATAAACTTTAATAGGACCCCATGCCCGCACTCAAGGATCATATCGACGCCCTCGTCGCCAACGCACAACTGGAGGAAGCGCTCGAATACGCCAAACAACAGGCTTTGAGCGGTTGGACGGCACTCGACACCCCCGCTACCCTGCTGCTGGCCGAATTCCGCTTTCTCGAACAAACCGCCCTGCGCGGCGAGCTCAGCTTCGCCGACCTCTCGGCCAAACGCCAGAATCTGGCCAGCCGCCTGCTCGATATCGTCGAAGAAATCGAACAACAAACACCCGCCACACAGGCGCTCACGGCGCCCGCCAGCCAGGATGTGTTGTTGTTTCTGGGCGCCAATCCGTTTTGCAACCTCGCCCTCGAACTCGATCGCGAAGTGCAGGAGATCAGCGCCGGGCTGACCCGTTTCGGCAAACGCGACGCCTTCGATTTTCGCGCAAAAATTCACGTCACGGCTACCGAACTGCAGCGCATGCTGCTCGAAGTGGCAGCCCTGAAACCGCGTTTTGTGCACTTTGCCGGCAGCGCCGTGGTCAATCATACCCAATACGGCACGGGGGTCATTTTTGAAGATGAAAAAGGGCAACCGCGCACCATCGGCGGCGACGTGCTGGGGCGAATGTTCAAACTGTTCCCCAGCGTGGAATGCGTTTTCCTCAATACCTGCGACTCTGGTCCGGCTGCTCTCGAAGTGGGCCAAACCGTGCCTTTTGTAATCGGCATGAACGACCGGGTGTACGACGAAAGCGCCATTGTGTTTGCCGTGGCTTTTTACGAAGCCATCGCAGGCGGACAGTCGATCCCCGACGCTTTCGATTTTGCCAAAACCCGCCTGCTGCTCGAATCATACCCCGACCAGGCCGACATCCCTGTGCTCGTCAGCAAGGGACAATGCCCCGACCCGGTGTACCGGCCGGGCCAAAGTCACCTCGACGATGTCCGGCACAGGGTCTCTCGCTGATTGTTACCATTTTCCGATTACACCATGCTCCGTTTGCTCCCCGTCTTATTCGCCTTTCTGCTGGCTGGCCATGCGCACGCGCAGTTTGCCAACCTGATTGCCGACCAAACTTTCAAAGTGGATGGCACCCACGAGTTTCCCTATGCTTTCGCTGCCGGCGATCAGGTAGCCTTGAAGGTTCAATTGCTGACCGGCCGCCGCCTCAAGGTGGTGGAACTGATTCAGTGGCCCGACAACGCAGTTTTTCGCAGCTATGAACTCGATACCTTGATCAACCAGACCATTGTCATCCCCCAAACGGGTGTGTATATGCTGCGCATTCAGGAAACGGGCATGGGCAAAAAAGTGTGTCGTTTTACGCTGCTGCGCGCGCCGGGCAGTCCCGAAACCGCGCACCTCGACACCCGCGTCAACTGGGACCTGAAACAGTACCCGCAATACCAGATCGCCACCCGCCATATTCCTGCAGGCAAAAAAACCGAGGTGGAGTCGCTGGGCGGACAGGTGACCGTGGGCGCCAACAATTTCGGCACCCAAAAGGGCATGAATGCCTATCAATTCACCCTGCCGCCCAATACCGTGCGCTGGGCGTTTCGTATTTCGGTCGGACAGGCAGGCATCGAAGCCCGCCGCAAGGACGCAGAAAAACTGACTTCCAACCTCAAATCGGGCGCAGTCAGGATGCTGGGCGTGGAGCCCGAAACAGCCCTCGCCGCTTTCGCGCTGGGCATGGCTGTGGACCTGACGGTTTCCTCGGCAGGCGAAGACGTGGACTACGCCCTGCTCTCACCCGACAACCTGCCCAAATTCTACGCCGGCGAATCCTACGACGCGTTTATGTTCCAGTCGGGCGTCAGCGTGGACGTTCAGCGGCGCTCCAGCCCGCTTGAAGGCACCTGGATATTAGCGCTTCGCAGCGACAACTGGATGCGCGCCATCGACGTGAATATCGACATCGAGGCAGTCACGGAAACGCAACTGTACACCGAGGAAATGTACCTCGAACCCGTAAAGCCGTAACAATCGGGTTTATTGCCAGTTCCCGACCAGCAGACCTTCCTTGTCGCTGAGTTGTACGAGCACTTTCCTGTCGCCAAAATCGAGCAGCAGGGCGTCGTTGCGATAGAGTTCCTCCTCGTTTCTGGAAAGCCGGACGGCTTCGAGCGTCTGCCCGACAAGCCCTTGCCAGAGTGGCAAATTGCCCGCATTCACCCGCTGAATGATCACCTTGCCGTGCAACCTGCGCAGGGCCTCCGCCGTCTTTACCAAAGCCTCCGCATCGCTGACCCTGATGGCTTCCGAGTCGTCGCCGCTTGTGAGCAACAGCGTCGACTGGTCGTCAAAGACCAGTTCGAGATAGTATAAAAAACGGTAAGGCGCCTCGTCTGTCTCCGCCTGATTGAGCCAGAGATAATAGTTGACATCGACAAGCGTCTGGTTTTCAACAGACTGGAGCGCTTCCAGTTCTTCCAGCCGGAAACAATCCGGCGGTGTGTTCCCCGTGTCGGGCCTGTTTTTTTCCATAAAACAAAGGTAGCGCAAATCGGTCGGGCAGCGTTTTTAATCCCTTGTACGAAATATTTCGTAGAAAAATTTGTTATTACGAAATCTTTCGTAGAAACTTGCAGTCCATTCCCCATTCTGCTTTTATAAAAATCAAACTCAAGATGGTAAAACCCACCGATGCCGAACTTCAAATCCTGCACGTGCTTTGGGAATTAGGTCCCAGCACGGTCCGGACGGTCAACGACCGGCTCAACACCCTGCGGGAGGTCGGCTACACGACTACCCTGAAAATCATGCAGATCATGCATGCGGAGAAGGGCTTGCTCAACCGTCAGGAAGACGGGCGCACCCACATCTATGCCGCCGCGGTAACCCGTGAAGAAACCCAGGCCTCGCTTTTGCAGCAATTCGTGGACAACACCTTTCGCGGCAGCGCCATGCAACTCGTCATGCAAGCGCTCGGCAACCACGATGCCAGCACGGCCGAACTCGACGAAATCAAAGCCCTCATTGCTCAACTGGAACAAAAAGACAAGCCATGATGACCTTGCCTTTCCCGCTTCCCGAAGCCGTCGTGCATGCGCTCGGCTGGACGCTGCTCCACTCGCTGTGGCAGGGCGGAGCCATCGCACTGGTGTCGCTGGTTTTGCTGCCCCGCCTTCACACCGCCCGCCTGCGTTACCAGGCTGCATTTGCAGGGTTGCTGACCTTGCTGTGCGCCGCCATGTTCACCTTTTATTGGCTGTACGAGCCCGCCGAGTCCATATCCGTCACCAACCTGTCGGCTGCCGATGCTGCGCTGGTCGCGCAGATACCGGCCGAAGCGCTTTTGGCGCAGCCTGATTTCTGGGAACAGGCGAACAGCTGGATCGACGCCCGTCACCCCCTGATCGTGGGCCTGTGGCTGCTGGGATTCGGCTTCTTTTTGTTGCGCCTTGTCGGCGGTCTTTGGTGGGTAAAGCAATTGCGAATGGCAGCCTCGCCCCTGTCCAACCCGGCCTGGCATGAACGGGTCAACGAGCTCGCCCGTCGGTTGGGGCAGTCGAAACCCGTCGCCCTGCTCGAATCGGCCATCGTACGCGTACCGCTGACCATCGGCTGGCTGAAGCCCGTCATTTTGCTGCCGGTCGGGCTGGTCAATCAGCTCAGCGTGGCGGAAGTGGAAGCGCTTTTAGCGCACGAACTGGCGCATATCGCCCGTCGCGACTGGCTGTTCAACCTCTTGCAGGCATTTATTGAAGCCTTGTTTTACTACCACCCCGTGGTCTGGTGGCTGTCGGCTACCGTACGCAGGGAACGCGAAAACAGCTGCGACGACGACGCCCTTTCCCTGACAGGCAATCGCCTGGCCTATGCAAAAGCCTTGTTGCAGGTGCAGGAAATGGCCAAGACCCGGGGCAAGACGCCCGTGCTGGCGCTTTCTGCTGCGGGGGCCGCCCCGCTGCTTCGCCGTCGGCCCATGTTGCTGGAACGCATCCAACGCATTCTCAATCAACAACATAAAAAGTCACAGCTTATGGAAAAATTCATTGCCACCGCCCTGCTGGCCGCACTGGTTGCGCTGTGGGGCGCCCAACCCAGGCAGACCGCCCAACTGACCGAGGCGCTGAGCCAGATCGCTTCCGCGCCCCTGGCATGGATCGGCGGCGAACCCAACGAACCGGAACCCGCCCTGGTCCCGGTCATCGAAAACGATTCGGTGCCCAAAGGCCAAAAAACCCGCCAAACGCAAAAGATCGTCCAGGAAAACGACGAAGGCCGCGTGGAAATGGAATTGCAGGACGGTCAAATCACCCGCCTCAACATCAACGGACAGGAGGTGCCCGCCAGCGAATACGCCCAACACCAGAGCATGACCGATGAAATGATGCGCGACCTGGCTCCTGCCCCGCCGCCAGTGACGCCGGGAATCCTGTGGTACACGCCGCCCGCACCGCCGGCGGCTTTTTCCCCTCTGACCGAGACTTCTCCCATCGCGCCGCTCTCCCGAATCAGCCCCTTCTCCCCCCCCACTCCGCCCACCTTCACGGAGCCGCAGGCTTACGCGCAGACGCTCACGACGACAAAAGACGATGACGGCAATACCGTGCTTCACCTGACCAGCCCCGGCCAGTCTTCGGAAATCATTGTCAAAGGCGATGAAGTCTGGGTCAACGGACAAAAACTGGAAGAGCCGCAAGCTGTCTTATTACTGGGAACAACCACACCGCAATTTCCGCAGGGTCAGGCACTTGCACCGCAAGCCTTCGGATTTGCACCGGGGCTTTCGAATGAAGACTTTGAACGGATTCAGGAAGAACAGGCTCGTGTGATGGATGAAAGCTACGAGCAATTGCAGGAGAATATGCGGAAGTTGCAGAAAGAAATGGAGCGCGAACAAAAGGAAATGAAGAAGCAGCAAAAGCAAATGGACAAGCAGCAGCGCAAGGATATGGAACGCGCCCGGGAAGACATGCGCCGCATGGAGCGGGATTTGGAACGCCAGCAGCAAATGGGAGCAGCCAGTACTTTTCCTGCGCCAAGGCAGCCCGAAAATTTCAGCCAGGCCATGCGCCGCGAGCTGCAAAACGACGGCCTTTTGCCCGACCCCAAAAATTATTCCCTGCAACTTAACGCGAAGGAATTGGTGGTCAACGGCAAAAAACAACCCTCGGCGCTGCACCGCAAATACCTCGAACTCTACCAGGCCAAAACCGGCCAGGAACTCGGCCCCGAAGGCAACATCAACATCGTGGAAAGCCGCGACTAGGCGCATATACAGCGCCCGCCGGGCCACGCCTTATTGCTTTCGCTTGCCGTTCTTTTCTACCTTCATGGTCACCGATTTTATCCCCGGCAAGGCATCGGTTCGGCCGTATTGTTCGAGCGTGATGTGGTAGGTACCGGGCAGTTTGAAAAAGGCATTTTCCTGCAACATGATGTGCAGCTTGAATTCATGCCCCGAAGCTTTGGCCAGCGGATTGCCGCCCGCGTCGAACAGTTCGAAAGAGCGCAGTTTTTGCGCTCTTTTGCCATCGGGAAAAAGCGTGTGCAGCCGCAGATACAGGTTTTGATGCGGAAAAGAATCGAGGCAGTCGAAATCCAGGTACAGGTTGTACAAAAAGGTGGTGTCGCTTATGTCAAAACTGAAATTCAGGGTGTCCGCATAATTCCAGCGGGCGCCCTGAATTTTTTGTTCCTGCTCAAAAACAACGTTGTTGTTGCAGGCCGTCCAGACCAGGCAAGCGAGTATTGCTGCAAAAAAGAGCGCTTTTTTCATAAAAATAATGGTGCCGCGCCGGCCAGTCAGGTTTTTTCACAAGAAATAACCAGCGCAGGTGGAAGATTGAGCGGGATAAATTCGACGTCGAGATTGCCAAAAATCCGCCGGTAAATATTCAGCATCAACGGAGAGTAATGAAACTGGACGAAGCGTCCGCCGGCGCCCAGCCAATGGCGGCACTGCCCGATGATGTCGGCGGAAAGCCGGTCGTCGAGCATAACGAAGGGAATGCCCGAGATGATGTAATCCACGGATTGAATACCCATTTTTTCAAAATGATCGCCCATACGTTGTGCCGAATCGTGAATAACGGTCAGGCGCGGGTCGTCGAAACGCTCACGGATTTTACGGACAAAACTTTCGTTGATTTCGAACACCAGCAAGCGCCCGTCGTCGGGCAGGCGTTCGAGAATGTAGTGGGTAATTACGCCGTTGCCGGGGCCCAGCTCGACCACCACTTTGGCCCGGTTGGTATTAATTTTAGAAACGATTCGGCGGCATAAAAATCTCGAACTCGGGGCCACACTACCCGTTGCACGCAAATTGCGCAGGCTTTCCCTCAGAAAATCAAAACTCTGTTGCATGTAATGGGCCTTTTTGCCGGCGACTTTTACCCTTTGACGAATGCTGCAAGGTCAGGATATTTTTTCACCAAACCCACGGCTTCGGCCCGGGAGATACGCAGACCATTGGCATAGGCAATGACACTGACCTCGGTGAAGCCCTGGGCTTTGATTTCCTGCGCCAGCTTCGCCGCGTCCTTGTATTGTTTCGTCCAGCCTGCCGTGTACCGATAGGCGCCGACGCCCGGCTGTGTTTCGATCATCAGATCGCCAAACATGATCAGCGCGTCGTTGGTGAGAATCTGGCGGGTTGTGGCCGCCTCGACCTTGTACGACAGCCCGCCGGTCAGTTCGTCGAGCCGTGCCGTACCGCCGGCCGACATCAGTTCGGACACCTGCGGGCGTTCGACCTGCACATCGGGGTTGTACGCGCCGGCGGTAGTCAGCACCACTTCGATGCGTCGGTTGAGTTGCTGGCCGGTCGGGTTGGGCGAGGCGTCCAGCACGTTTTTAGCCATCGGATAGCCCGAGCCGACGCTGCGCAGGGTAATGCGGCCAGGGGCGACGCCCTGATCGGTCAGGGCACGGCCGACCTGCTCCGCTCTTTTGATGCCCGCGTAGAGGTCGAATTTGGCAGGCCCCGTTTCATCGGTGTGTACGGTGACCAGGATGCCTGCGTCGGGAATATTTTTGGCAAAAGCGGCGGCGGTTTGTATGGTTTTCAAGTTGTCAGAGCCGAGTACGTCGCGGTCGCTGCTATAAAAAAGCGGGCTCAGGCTGAGTTCGCGAGGCGTCCCGTCGGCCGCGGTCGGCGTTTCCGTACGGGGGCGAGCCTCGGCAAAGGTGCCCGGGCTTTGTTCCATCTGTTGTTCGGGCGCCGGTTCTTTAAAATAGACGATGTACAGGTCGCGTTCGCCCAGGTTGTCGACGAGGCGATCGGAGGCCATAAAACCCGTTCGGCCATCGGCTGCGAGGTGGAAAAATGCGTCGTCGCCGGGAGAGTTGAGCGGGGCGCCGAGGTTTTGCGGGGCAGACCATTTCTGCTCGGCGGGGTCGAATACCGAACGAAAGACGTCGAGCCCGCCGATGCTGCCCGTATGGTTGGCGCTGAAATAAAGGGTATAGCCGTCGTTGGCCAGGAAGGGCGTGGTTTCGTCGTATGCAGAATTGACGACGGGGCCCAGATTTTTCGGGTTCAGCCATTCGCCATTGCGCCGCAGCGTCACCCACAGATCGAGTCCGCCCTGTCCGCCGCTGCGGCGGCTGGCAAAGATCAGGGTCGAGTCGTTGAAAAAGAAGGGCGCCGTGTCGCCCTCATCGGGAAGGAAAGGACTTTTGAACGGCGGCGGTTCCACCGCATATTCGTCGTGGCGACCGGCGGTATCGGCATAAATATCGCCGCTGAACAAGGTGAATCCGCGGAAATAGTACAAGACCTGACCGTTTTCGCCGAAGCCCAGCGCGACTTCGTTGCGGGGGGTATTGAGCAGGGCGCCCAGGTCGCCGGCATTTTCCCAGCCGGCGGGCTGGAGTTCGGCGTAGCGCATATCGCTGCACCAGCGCCCGCTTGTCTCGCTGTCGTAGCCCTTGTCGTCCCGTCGGCCGCCCGTGCTGTTATCATTGGCCGAGGCGTAGTAAATCCGGTTGGGGTGGTTGAAAGAAGGCAGCGGCGCAAACTCGTCGCCGGCGGTATTGACGCGGTCGCCGAGGTTTTCCACCAGTGCCACGTTGTCGTTGGGCAGGGTGCGCTGGCCACTCACGCAACGCAGGATGTTTTCGGCGGCATACGCCCGCATGGGGTGACGCTCGGGGGCGACCCGCAGGAAAGATTTGTAGGCAGGAATGGCTTTTTCAAACTCCTGCTGCCCGTGCAAGGTGCGGGCCAGGTAAAAAAACAGGTCGGGGTCGCGGCTGTCGTGCGCTTGTTTGGCCACGTAGTCGAGGTATTGAAGCGCCTGTTCGGCGTGGTGGAGCTGATAGTGGGCAATACCGATTTTGGTCAACACAGCCGGGTCGCCGGGTTTGAGTTGCTGGTATTGTCCGAGCGCTTCGAGCGCTTCGGGCCAGCGTTGACTGGCAAAATATTTTTCTCCCGCTTTTTTGAGCTCCGCGGGTTTTTGGGCCATGGCCGGGGCGGCAAGGGTCAGGCCGAACAAGAGGAAACAAAGCAGACGGCTCATGCAATGTCGGATGGGTGATCAATCTTCCGGATGGGCAAAGGTAGGGCTTTCGCCCGGGTACAGCGTTTTTTCCCGAGGGTTGCCGTTCCGGCGTTTTTCGGGCAATAAAACAGTCCGCCCCTAAAACGCTTCCAAATCCTTCCCAATATCGCGGCGGAAATATTTACCCTCGAATTGAACCGTTTTGGCATTGCGGCGCGATTTGCGCAAGGCTGCGCGAAAATCCTTGCCATAACTCGTCACGGCAATCACCCGGCCGCCGGCCGTTACGACCTGATCGTCTTTTTGGGCCGTGCCGGCA
Organism: Saprospiraceae bacterium; assembly: GCA_044226205.1. Classification (GTDB taxonomy): domain Bacteria; phylum Bacteroidota; class Bacteroidia; order Chitinophagales; family Saprospiraceae; genus M3007. Next base: position 5,714 of record JBGAHL010000042.1, on the reverse strand, counting down.
TGGAAAATCAGGCTGCCTTTGACCGCGTCCAGCCCTGTGATCGCCTTGCCCTTCGCATACTCGCCCGGATAACCGCCGCTGACCAGAAAAATGGTGGTCGCCGCCCGGCGGTCGTGCCGGATTTTCACCCGGCCCAGCGTGCCGCGGGCGCAATTGTCAAACAACTGGACGAGGTCGTTTTTCAGGCGCGGGATGACCGCCTCGGTTTCCGGGTCGCCCATTCGGCAGTTGTATTCGATGACGTAGGGGTCGTTGCCCACGCGAATTAATCCAAAGAAAATGAAGCCTTTGTAAGGGATTTTTTCCTTTCGAAGCCCTTTCACCGTGGGGATGATGACGCGCTGCTCTACTTTTTCCCAAAGCGCCTCATCGACAAATGGCACAGGGCTGACGGCGCCCATACCGCCGGTGTTGGGGCCTTTATCGCCCTCGCCGATGCGCTTGTAGTCCTTGGCTTCGGGCAAAATGCGGTAGGTCTTGCCGTCGGTCAGCACGAATACGCTGAACTCGATCCCGCTCAAAAATTCCTCCACCACCACTTTGGCCGAAGCGTCGCCAAACTTGCCGTCGAGCATCTCGCGCAATTCCTGTTTGGCTTCCTCGCGGCGCTGACAAATGACCACGCCTTTGCCCGCGGCGAGGCCGTCCGCCTTGAGTACCACGGGCAACGCATGCGTGTCGAGGTACGCGAGGCCGGCTTCCAGTTCTTCCGCGCCGAACTCGCGATAGGCGGCGGTCGGGATGTTGTGGCGTTGCATGAACTGCTTGGCCCAGGCCTTGCTGCCTTCCAGCACGGCGCCCGCTTTGGAAGGGCCGATCAGGGCGATATGTTGCAATTGCGGATCGGCCTGAAAATAATCCCAGATCCCCCGGACAAGCGGTTCTTCCGGGCCCACGACCACCATATCCACCTTTTTTTCAAGGCAAAAACGGCCGACTGCCGGGAAGTCGAGCGGGTTGAGCGCCACGTTCTGGCCGTGTGCGGGGGTGCCGGCGTTGCCGGGTGCGATGAAAAGTTGTGTGCAGCGTTTGCTTTGGGCAATTTTCCAGGCCAGGGCGTGCTCGCGGCCGCCGGAGCCGAGAAGAAGGATGTTCATGCGATGAAGGTTACAGGGTTGTCAACTATTGCGTAAAGACATACTGGACAATGTTCGCGCCCATTTGCAGGGCTTTCTGCCGGGTGGCTTGCGGGTCGTTGTGCACGTCGTCCCAGCCGTCGCCGAGGTCGGTTTCAAAATCGTAAAAGCAGACAAGGCGGCCCTGCCAGAACAGGCCGAAGCCTTGCGGCGGTTTGCCGTCGTGCTCGTGGATTTTGGGCAGGCCGTTGTTGAACTGGTATTTCTGGTGGTAAATCGGGTGGCCGAACGGCAGTTCGACGAAGTCGAGTTCCGGAAAAACCTTTTTCATGGCCGGCCGGACAAAAGGGTCGAGGCCGTAGTCGTCGTTGAGGATCAGAAAGCCGCCGCCTTCGAGGTAGGCGCGCAGGTTGCGGGCTTCCAGATCGCTGAACAACATGTTGCCGTGCCCCGTGGCATACACGATCGGGTAGTTGAAAATATCGGCGCTGCCCGGCTCCACGGTGGCGTATTCGATGTTGAAGTTGGTGCGCAGGTTGTCGTTGCAAAACCGCGCGAGGTTGTGCAGCGAATTGACGTCGTTGTACCAGTCGCCACCGCCCGAATATTTCAGCAGGGCAAGTTGCAGCGTAGGCGCCTGGACTTGCCGGGCGCTGGTCGTCAGCAAAAGAACAGAAGCAAGCAAAAACAATTGCAAAAAGCGCATATTCAGGTTTTTATGCTTTACAAACGGGTATCGTCCACACTGTCGAGGAAACGACGGATATCGCCGGTCACGCTTTCCACGCAACCGTCGTCGAACGGCGAGCGCAGGTTGGCGTCGCGTACCAGCCGCAGGAACGACTGGCTTCCGCCGGCCTGGCAAAGCCGGACGTAGTCGTTCCAGGCGCCGGCATGGTCGTTGCGGTCGCGCACCCAGAACTGGAATGCGCAAATCTGCGCCAGCGTGTAATCGATGTAATAAAACGGCGAATTGAAAATGTGACTTTGTTTCTGCCAGAACCCGCCTTTTTCCAAAAAGTCATTGCCATTGTACTGGCGGTGCGGCAGGTAGATTTTTTCAAGCTCGCGCCAGGCGGCGTTGCGTTCGGCGGGCGTCATGTCGGGATTGCCGTACACGATGTGCTGAAACTCGTCGACCGCCACGCCGTAGGGCAGGAAAAGTACCGCGCCTGAAAGGTGCAGGAAGTAATACTTGTCCGTATCCGGGCCGAAAAACAGTTGCATCCAGGGCCAGGTGAAAAACTCCATGCTCATGGAGTGGATTTCGGCGGCATCGCTGGTCGGCCAGTGGTATTCTTCAAACGTAAACCGTTTGCCGCTGCTCCACACCTGGAACGCATGGCCGGCTTCGTGCGTCAGCACGTCGATGTCGCCGCTGGTGCCGTTGAAGTTGGAGAAAATATAGGGCGCGGAATACTTGTTCAGGTAGGTGCAATAACCGCCGGGCGCCTTGCCGTTGCGGTTGACGAGGTCCATCAGCTGTGCGTCGAGCATGTGTTGAAAAAACACGTTGGTTTCGGACGAAAGCTCGCGGTACATGCGGCTGGCATGGGCGACGATTTCCTCGGGAGTGCCCTGGGGTTTGGGGTTGCCGCTGGGGAATTTGTATTCCTCGTCGTAATACATCAGTTTGTCAAGCCCCAGGCGGCGGCGCTGGCGTTCGTACAGTTCGTTGGCCAGCGGCACGATGATGTCGCGCACCTGGCGGCGGAAATTGGCCACCATTTCAGGTGTGTAATCGGAGCGGCGCATGCGGGCATAGCCTACTTCGATAAAGTTCTTGTAGCCCAGTTTTTGAGCCATGCGGTGGCGGGTTTTGACCAGATCGTCGAAGATCTGTTCCACCACAGGCGCTTTTTCCGCGTAAAACCGCCATTTGGTGGCCGCGGCGGCACGGCGGCGGTCGCGGTCGTCGGAAAGCTCGACGGGATAAATACTGCTCAGGTTGTAGGTTTTGCCCTCGAACTCGATTTGCGCCTGGGCTTTGATCTTGGTGTATTCGGTGCTCAGCGAATTTTCCTGCTGGAGATCTTCCAGGATTTCAGGGCGAAAGGTTTTGAGCGCCAGTTCGGCGAGCGTAAACAATTGCGAACCAAAGCGTTGTTCCAGATCCGAACGGAAAGACGCGTTCAGCAGCATACGGAAATAACGATTGTTCAGCGCTTCGTAGGCCGGCAGGTTTTCATCGAAAAAAGCATTTTCCTGTTCGTAAAAAGGATCGGCGGTGTTGGCGGTATGGCGAATGTAACAGAGGTTGTACATCGTCCAGAATTCGTCGCGGGCAGCATTGATTCGGTTCAGCAACTCGGCCTGGGCGCCGGCATCGGGGGCTTCCTCGAAGTCGCGAAGCAGTTGTTCGAACTCAAAGCGAATGGAGTCCAGATCGGGGCGGGCGTAGGGGAAGGATTCGAAGCGCTGTACGGGCTTCGGGGGGGCGAGGGTAGATTCAAGATTGTGCATAGGTGATTAGATTGACACAAGAAACGGGTGCAAAGGTAGGGGTTTGTGGTGGCCCACTGTGGTTTTTGGACAAAAGCATCGGTTAAAGCCGCCAATCAGGGCGGCATGACGGAAAAAATGTCGGCGATCTTTCTTGCTGGTGAAAATACTGAACGCGCTCACAGGCTTCGCTGTATTTTGTGCCGCAAAAACGGGAATCATGCAACGCGCCGTATTTATCACTCTGCTTTTCTGTGCTTTTTGGGGACAAATTTCCGGGCAATCCACTGCCTACGTGTTCAAAGGAGGACTTAGTCTGGGCTCCCAGAAATGGGACAACTCCGAACGCCAGCTATTGTTTGCCTGGCATGCCGCCCTCTCGATCGAGTCGGTCGATAACGAAAACGACCGGGCGTCCCTGTTCGCCCAGATCGGCTACCACGTGCGCGGCAGCGCCACCCGTTTTCGCTTCACCAACCTCAACGGTTTTCCCGGCAGCGCCTATTCGGAAGGCTTCCGTTTCAACAATATCTCACTGGTGCTGGGCGCCAAGCAGAAATTCCCGATGGGCGCCGACGGCCAGAATCGCCTGTATTATTTTGGCGGTATCCGGGGCGACTATACCCTGAGCACCAACATCGATGAACTGGGCAACGGCAACCCCTGCGCAGTGGGCGTCTATCCGTTTATCGGCGGCGTACAGCGCTGGATCGGCGGCGTGTCGGCTGGCGGAGGCTTCGAGTTCAAACTCGGCGAACTGGTCGGCGGCGAACTCCAGTTGGCCGTTCACCCCGACTTTACCCTTCAATATCGCCAGCCGCCGGGCAACATCACCCTGCCGGGCGACTGCACGCTCAGCGGCCAGCCCATGCCCATTTCGCTGCCCGAACGCAAGATTCGCAACACGACCGTCGAGCTTTCGCTGGGCATCCGCCTGCTCAAAAAAGTGGTGTACGAGGAATAAGAGCATGTTCGGGATTTTCTGCCGGAGGCAAAAACGAGTGCTTTTTTTGTCAGTTTTGGCGTTTTTGAAGGAGCATAGCCGAAGTTCATGTGACTGAAAAAAGGTAAAAAATGGCGAAAAAAGAACCGTTTTTGACCCGGTGAGAAAATCCCGAACATGCTCTAAATCAGCCCTCGGCTACCAGTTCTTCCCAATATTCCACGGCCCTGCGGGTGTGCGGAATGCAGATTGAACCGCCAACCATATTGGCTACCGCGAAGATTTCGAAGATCTGGTCGGTCGTGACCCCCAGTTCGTGGCATTTGCCCAGGTGGTATTTGATGCAGTCGTCGCAGCGCAGCACCATCGACGCCACAAGCCCGAGCATTTCCTTGGTACGCGTATCGAGAGCACCTTCCTGATAGGTTTGGTTGTCGAGGCTCCAGAAGCGTTTGATGACTTTGTTGTCGTGCGCCAGGATGCGTTCGTTCATTCGAGCGCGGTAATCATTGAATTCAGAAACGAGGGACATGGATCGTAAAATGAGGAATGATAAATGAAGAATGGGTAGAATGTCCGGATTAACCGGAAATTTGGCGACAAGTTTAGCAGGAAAGTCGAATCATCTCACACCACTTATTTTTCCATGAAAGTTGTTTTACAAAGGGTTTCGGAAGCGGCCGTTGTGATCGATGGCGTTGAAAAGTCGCGCATTGGTCCCGGCCTGCTGATTTTGCTGGGCATCGGCGTGGAGGATACCGAGGCGGACATCCCCTGGTTTTGCAAAAAAATAGCGGCCATGCGGATCTTTTCCGATGCCGAAGGACTGATGAACCTTTCGGTGCAGGACATCGGCGGGTCGCTGCTGGTGGTGAGCCAGTTTACCTTGTACGGCAACGCGAAAAAAGGCAACCGACCTTCGTTTATCGAAGCGGCGCGGCCGGAACAGGCCATTCCCTTATATGAAAAATTTGTCGAAACGCTGGCGCAGGAGTCGGGCCGGCCGGTGCTGACGGGCGAATTTGGCGCTGACATGAAAGTGTCGCTGGTGAACGACGGGCCCGTGACGATCGTGCTGTAGCGCCGCCTGTAGCGCCGACCTGTAGCGCCGACCTCCAGGTCGGCGATGTTGAGAGAAGAAATGTCCCGCGATGGACCTAAAAAATCCGAACAAGAAGTCGGTTAATCCCCGATTTGAACATTGGCTTGTAATCGCGGGGCGTTGCTGCTCTCAGCGTCGCCGACCTGTAGGT
>JBGAHL010000041.1:0-42971 GCA_044226205.1 Saprospiraceae bacterium | reverse complement strand
ACCCAACCGAACCCTTATAGGGTTCTAAACCCTATAAGGGTTCGGTTGGGTTGCCCGCTCCGTCCAGGTGCCTCCATATCCTGCTTACAACTCCTTCAAATTATCCTCCGGATTTCGATCCACCAGCAAAGAGAAGGGATCGACACCGGCCTTGTCCGGTTTTTCCTCCACGGTGAAGGTGAAATAGGAGGTGTGCTGCGTGATTTTCACCCGCTGGCGGTACAAGGTTTTACCGTATTTCTTACCGCTTTCCGGCTTGGCAAAAGCGCCGATCTCGATGTAATCGTTCAAAGCGACTTCGGTTTCCTTGCCCAGGTCATCGGCTTTCAGTTTCTGGCAATCGATCTGAATGGTGACTTCCCATTTGCCGTTGCCGAGGTCTTTGGCCGTACCTTCCTTACAGCGATTTTCAAACAGGGTAATGTCTTCAAACAGGTCTTTGACCACGTAGTCGAGCGAATCGGGCGTGTGGGCGTAGAACTCATCGAGGGCATCGAGGCTGACCGGGTAAGGCGGCTGGGCATAGCGGTATTTTTCAAGAAAAGCGCGCAGCGAGGCATTGACCTGCTCTTCGCCAATCATTTCCTTCAAATAATACATCGAGGCGCTGCCTTTGTTGTAGTGAATGTAGCCCTGGCCTTCGCAACGCGAGAGCGGCAATTCGCGCTGCGTTTCGCGGCCCCGGGCCCGCAGGTAGCGGTCCATTTCGTAGCGCAGGAATTTGCGCATCTGGTCGCGGCCATATTCGTGTTCCATCACCATCAGGGCGCTCCATTGGGCGAAGGTTTCGACGAGCATTTCACCGCCTTGCATCAGCGCGCCGCACTCCTGGTGGCCCCAGTACTGGTGGCCAATCTCGTGGGCCGCTACGTAGTACATCAGGTCGATATCGTCGTCTTCAGGCCGGAAATCCTGGATGAAGCCCACGCCTTCGGAATAGGGCATGGTGCCCGGGAATGACTGCGCGAAGTCGGAAAAACGCGGGAACTCAATGATGCGGCACTGCTTGTGGTAGTAGGGGCCGAAGTTTTTGGTGTAATAATCAAGCGATTTTTCCATGGCGTTGAGCATCCGCTCGACGTTGAAATCGTGGCCCGGCTGGTAGTACACCTCCAGTTTGACGCCGTTCCAGTCGCGGCGGGCTACCTGGTAGCGGGCCGAGAGGAAGGAGTAAAAATTGAATGAGGCGTGATCGAGCTTGTACTGAAAACAGCGGCGGCCGTTTTCCTCCCATTCGCGCTGGAGCGAGCCCGGGCCGATGGCGATCTGATCGGGCGCGGTGCGAAGGATGGTTTCCACATTGACCCAGTCGCTGTTCAGCCCGATGTAGGCATCCATGCGGTGCAGGGTGTCCTGGCGGTTGAGCGGGGGGCGGCGCGACTTTTCAGGCAATCCGTAGTGCTGGCGGCGATTCTTGTCGCTCATCTCATTGCCTTCCTGATACCCGAAAATGGGCATGATTTCGGAGTTTTCGAGGAAAGTGCCGTTTTGCACGACGCGGCGCCAGGTCACTTCATTTTCAAAACCTTTTGGTTCGAAACGGGTGCTGAATTCGAGCGTCAGCGAGTCGCCGGGTTGCAGGGCGGGCTCGAATTTGTACATGCGCCAGTGCAGGGTGGAGTCGTTGAGCAGCAGTGAAAGCCGCTCGTTTTTGATGTCGAACTCGCCATGTAGCGGGGTGTTGACAAACAGGGTGTCGATGGCCTTGTCCGAAATATTGCGCGCCTTGAACCAGCCTTTCACAAACAGCGAACGCGTCTCGGGGCGCAGATCGATATCGTATTTCACGTCGTATACGCGGGGCTGGGCGCGTCCCTCGAATTTTTTGTACCTGATCTCGTAGTCGAACTGGTAGCGCTCTTCTTTACCCGAATTCACGTACGGGTTGAGGATCTGGGTATTGTAAAAAGTCCAGCCGCCCGTGAGCAAAAACAGGCTGATGGCGCTGTATCCGAATACCCGGTAGTGCGACCATTCCATGCGGGCGATCCTGAGGCGCTGTTTCCAGCCGCTTTCCTTGCCGCGCGGCCAAAACAGGATGGCGGCCAGCGCCAGCAGGGAGCAGAACAAGCCCCAGTAAGCATTGAACCAGAACAAACCTTTGCCGAAAGGCTGATAACCATAAAAATCGGACAGAATGTAGCTCGGCGTTTCGCCGAATTGCACCATGTTCGAATCGATTTTCACGGTCGACCACACAAAACTGTTCACAATGATGAACATGATGGTGATAAAAAAGCCCAGGTACATGTTGGGCGACAAAGCCTGAATGAAGAAGGCCAGGGCCAGCGTAAAGGCAAAGCCGAGCATGTCGATCAACAACATTTCCCGGATATACACCCAGAGATTCAAGTCGTTGAATCCCAGTGCTTTCTGTGCGAGCATGGCCGCCAGCATGACCAGCACCTGCAACACCAGCATGACGCCGAGCACGGCCTTGTATTTGCCGGCCCAGATCGTCCAGTTTTTGGTCGGCAGGGCGTCGGTAATTTCGCTGACGCGGTTGCTGCGTTCTTTCCAGACCACCATGCCGCTGAAATACACCATGATGATGATGGAAAACATGTAAAACGAGCCGCGGATCAGGTTGACCATGGTGTAGGTCACCGGCAGTTCGTGGGTGCCGTAGCCGTCGTTGGCGCTGAACAGGTTGGGTACGCAATTGAGCAGACCGAGGATGGCCAGCAGAATAAAAGCCGTGCTGCGCACGATGCCCAGCCATTCGGTTTTGAACTGGCTCCACAATTGGCCGAAAACCGTACCCATGCTGCTCGAAACCGCCACGCGGGGCAGGGCGCCCAGCGATTTGATGCTTTGGCTTTCCTCGGCACTGTCGGCCTTGGCCGCTTTTTTGCCGCCCGTTTTTTTCTCGGAAAAATTAAACAGCCGGTAGCCGACATAAAGTGCAAGCAGCCCCACCGCCGACCAGAGCAGGCGGTTGAGCAGCAATCCGCCGGTCAGGCCCAGCGCCTGGTGGTTTTTTTCATCCACCGTCCAGTATTTCGTTTCGATGCCGAAGGCCCGGAACCCGAAGGGGTCGAGCAGCATGGCCAGTTGTTCGTTGTCGAGGTCGCGCAGCAGGTTGCCGGCCACGATATACCCCACGAGCAGGGCCGTGGCCGCTACGAAGGAGTAAAGCGTGGAGCGGGTATTGATGGCCACGGCGTACAGGACGCCGCCGACAAACAGCGTGTTGGGCAGGGCGAACAAGAGGACGCCCATCAGGTGGCCCTTGAATTCGAAGGGTCCGAAACGGTTGGGTTCCAGCCAGTTGAACATGCCGTTGAGCCCCGCGCCCGTCCACATGCCCAGGCTCACGCCCAGCATGGGAATGATCGACACCAGCAGCGCGGCCGCGAAATGGCCGAAATAATAGCCGCCTTTACCGATGGGTTTGGAGAAAATAATCTGGCTGGTCTGGCGCTCGAAATCGCGGATGGCAGCCGTATTGAGAAAGGCGGTGGTGAGCAGGATGCAGAGCAACGAAAAGGCCGCGTACCAGTTTTGCGTTACGAAAGGAGCATTTTTCCACACATTCCCGAAACTGCCCCCGATGGTCACTTCGTCGGAGATGGTGCCGAAAAAGGACAGGAGGCCTATGATGAACAGGAAGATCCAGGGCATTGGGGAACGCAGCCAGGAGCGGAGTTCAAATTGGAAGAATGTTTTAAACATGGTATGGGTAAGGGTAAAATTCTTCGATAGTTGATGTGATCAGAATAGTTCGTTGGGACGGATACGCAGAAACTCCGGCCAGGGCAATCCGCCGTCGCCGACGAGCAAGACCCGGTCGGGCCGGAAGTTTTTCTGGAAAGCGGCCATGCCCGAAGTTTTGGCTGCGCGGGGGCCGCTTTTGACTTCCAAGCCGATGATTTTGCCGCGTTTTTCCAAAACAAAATCTACCTCATGACCGCCTTCGCGCCAGTAAAAGACCCGAAAATCGTCGGCGAGGCCCTCATTGATGAGGTAGGCGCCCACCGCCGATTCGACCTGCCTGCCCCATTTATCGGGTTGAAGCCGGATGGAAGCATAGGTGTCGGCGCTTTGCGCACTCAGCAAGGCAGTGTTGTGTACCTGGAATTTCGGACTCGATCCGCGCTGCGTGATTCGGCTGCCGGTGTATTTGTCGAGCCCCGAAAGAAGGCCCGCCTGGCCCAGCAAAGTCAGGTAACTGGCCAGCGTGGTCGTGTTCCCGGCGTCCTGTAATTGCCCCAGGATTTTGTTATAAGACAATAACTGACCCGAATACGCGCAGCCCAATTCGAACAAACTCCGCATGAGCGCTGGCTTGTCGACCCGGGTGAGCATCAGAATGTCTTTTGAAATACTGGTTTCAATCAGTGCGTCGGTGACGTATTGTTTCCAGCGCGGCTCGTCGGCGATCAGGTCGGAAGAACCCGGAAAACCGCCAAACCAGGCAAACTGCTCGGGCGTCCAGCCAAAAGCTTCCTGCATTTCGGCCAGCGACCAATGCCCGACGTAGGTCATTTCAAAGCGTCCGGCCAGCGATTCGGTCAGTCCCTGTTGAAGCAACAGGCGGGAAGAACCCAGCAAAACAACTTTGATCGGTCGCGCCAGGCGGGTGTCTTCGTCCCACAATCGTTTGACGATTTCGCTCCAGTTGGCGATTTTTTGCACCTCGTCGATTATCAGGATCAATTCCGTGGCGCCCGATTGTTGCAGCATGAGTCGCGCGGTTTCCCATTGTTGCTCGATCCAGGTAGCGCCGGCATTGGCAACGGCATCGGCAGCAGTGTAATACGCGGGGGCCTCGCCCAGTTTTTGTATCAATTGCTGCGCAAGCGTCGTTTTACCGACCTGCCGGGGGCCGGCAAGCACCTGTATAAACCGGCGCTTTTCACGCATCCGGCTTTCCAATCGTTGCAAATGAGATCGCTGAAACATTTTTACTCAAAATTTTTACAAATTTACTCAATTTTGTGAGTAAATTTACTCAACAAACTGAGTAAAATCAGCCCACCCCGTTGATCCTCGCAAAGAACACATCTTCCAGCCCCGCTTCCGCGCGTTTGAAGCCTTCGGCCGGGTCGGTTTCGCTGAAAATATGGATGATGGGTTTGCCGGCCACCAGTTTGCTGGAAATGATCCGGTAGCGCTGCTGGTAGTCTTCCATTTCGGATTTCTGGATGGATTTTTCCCAGATTTTGCCCTGCAATTGCAGCAAGGCCGCCTCGGGCGCGCCGGCGTAGAGCACGCGGCCGTCGTTGATGACGGCCATGTTGGAGCAGAGTTCCTTGACGTCTTCCACGATGTGGGTGGAGAGGATCACGATCACGTTTTCACCGATTTCGGAGAGCAGGTTGTAAAAACGGTTGCGCTCGCCGGGGTCGAGACCGGCTGTGGGCTCATCGACGATGATGAGTTTGGGGTCGCCGAGCAGGGCTTGTGCGATGCCGAAGCGCTGACGCATACCGCCGGAGTAGGAAGAGACCGATTTTTTGCGGTGGTCCCAGAGGTTGACGCGCTGGAGCAGAGCATTCACCACCTCTTTGCGCTGACCCGAGGGGATGCCCTTGAGTACGGCGAGGTGGTCGAGCATTTCCACCGCCTTGATGCGCGGATACACGCCGAATTCCTGGGGAAGGTAGCCCAGGGTGCGGCGCACGGCGTCCTTGTCTTTCAGCACGTCGATATCGCCCAGGGTGGCGGTGCCGGCGTCGGCGTCCTGCAAGGTGGCGAGGGTGCGCATCAGGGTGCTTTTGCCCGCGCCGTTGGGGCCAAGCAGGCCGTACATGCCGGTCGGGATGTCGAGCGATACGTCCTGCAGGGCTTTTACGCCGTTGGAATACGTTTTGGAGAGATTGCGGATGGTTAGTTGCATTGTTCGATTGTTATTCGTTGCTGGTTGCAGGCTGAGGGAAAAACAATATTTGGGAGGCTAAATTGATCCCTAAAACAGGATCAGGGTGACAAACAATAGAGCAACAGCCCGTACTGCCGGATGAAAGGCGGTACAAAAGCAGATGAAAGTTGCCGGCGCTCTGCCGAAAAGAGGCGTTGCAACGGGTTTTATTTCCCCAGCAAAACAAGGGTGAAGGGAGAATCGAGTTGCACCTTGCCGTCTTTTACCTGTGCTTTTTTACCCGAATAGTAGTCGGTCAGCATCGTGCCGCTGGCGAACGTGCTGCCTGTCGGAACGAGCTTGGCGCCGACCGGCAGGTCGAGGCCGACCACGACCGCGTCCTTGTAGGCGCCGTTCGTCAGTACCCGTTGAAATACGTAAGGCTGCTGCGAGAGCATGGTGTGAACGCCCATGCCGACCGCGGGGTGTTGCCTGCGGAAAATGCCGAGTTTGCGCCAGTGGGCGAGCACCTCGCCGACGTGATGGCCGCCGCGCACCGAATTGGCCGACAGTTCGTCCCAGTTCATAAAAGCGCGCAGATTGGCATCGCCCTGCGCGCCGGGGTAGGTCAGCGGCCGCGCCGTTTCGTCGCCGTAATAGATCTGGGCCTGGCCGGGGCAAAGCAGCAGGCGGACGCCTGCTTCGAGGGCCTTTTCACGGGTGGGGTCGTAGGGATCGCCGTCGTCGTGAGAAGCCAGGTAGTTGAGCACGGTGTAGCCTTTCAGCGGGCCTTGCAACTGGGCGGAATAGTTGGCAAACATTTGCTCGTAGGGCTGTTTGGCGTCGTATTTCGCGCCGAAATTGATCAGGCTGGTAAAGCCGTTGGCAAAATAGTCCACCTTGCGGTCGCCGAAATCGTACTGGTGGCCATTGGCGATATTGTAGCCGTACACTTCGCCGACCATGTAAAATGGCTGGTCGTCGAGTTTTTTGGTCGGGTTGGCGCGCTTCCAGTCGGCAAATGCGAGGTCGGCCTGTGCGCGGAGCTCCGCCCAGACCCCTTCTTCGAGGTGTTTGGCGGTGTCGCAGCGAAAGCCGTCGATGCCGTATTTGCGGATATAATCGGTCAGCCATTTGATGAGGTAATGGTGCGGGGTACGCGGGTAGCCGGTGCGGGCAAAAAAGGCGTCCAGTTCGGCGGTTTCGCGCTCAAGGCGACCTTCCCGCCGCCATTTTTCGGTGAGTTGCGGCGGCAGCCCGACAGGCACGGTGCTTTCGGTTCTGACATCGGGCAGATTATCCACCAGCGTGCAAGCCGTGGTGGTCGCGTAGTCCTTGTAGGTGCATTTGGGACTGTTGCGCACCCAGTCGGACGGCCAGAGCGGGTCTTGCGCTGTGACCGGGCCGGTGTGGTTGATGACCACGTCGAGAATGACGCGGATGCCGCGACGGTGGGCCTCCGCGACCATTTCGGCGAGGTCTTTTTCTGTGCCGAAATTGGGGTCAAGCGCGGTCCAGTCTTTGGCCCAGTAGCCGTGAAAACCATAGGTTTTGCCCGAGCCTTCATCGACCTGGCCGTGGATTTGTTCCACCACGGGCGTCAGCCAGATGGCATTGACGCCCAGACTGTCGAAATAACCCGAGCGGATAGACTTTGTGACGCCCGCGATATCGCCGCCCATAAATCCGCGCGCCGGGGCAGAGGGCTGGTTGCGCCCGAAGTTGACATCGTTGGCCGGGTTGCCGTTTTGAAAACGGTCGGTCAGCAGGAAATATACCGTCGCATTTTCCCAAAAAAACGGGGCTTGGGTACTTTTTGTAGCGGTGGCGGGCTGTGGGCCGCGACAAGCGGAAATGGCTGCGACGAGCAGTACGAAAATGGCTGTAATGCGCTTCATAAACGGAGGTTTTGAGCGGGAAAGATAATCAAGCCTTCGGTGGCACGGAGGAGGGCCGGGGGCAGTGAAGTCTAATAAACTTCACGCTGGCGCATACGCCAGCCGGGGCGAAACCGACCCGGCTTTGCAAAACGACTACAACTGCCGGCCAGGGCCTATTTGGTCAGGATGATAAAAAACAAAAACCCTACGCCTGCCCACGACATGATGAGCACAATCAGGTGGTTCTCAAAGACGCCCGGTATGTAGAAATACCGGTGCATTTCGCGAACCAGTTTGCGCGTCCACAGTAGTAAACAAAGGATAATAAAATTGAAGACGTAAAACGCCGCCCTCAGAACATTCTCCGGGTTGCCCCAGGCAATAAAACTGCTTTTGTATCGGGAGGGGAAGTACCTGAAGTACGATCCAATGACATATACGCACAGTGAAATGAGTACGTAAACCAGGGGAAGGACGATCACGATGCGCAAAATTCGGCCCAGAAGTTTTGAAAAGGTCATACTTGTCCGATGCTTTTTAAATGAAAGAGGAATAAAAGCAAGTTTGCGGCAGGTGATAATATGCAAATATAGCATTTACCTGACTGTACATTGTAAAATCCCTTCCATTTGAATTTTTTTTCAACTGACCGATTCCTGGCCGGGCATTTGGAACAATAACAAAGCAGAAGGGCCTGTCAATCTGCCCTTTCCTGTTCGCCGTGTATTTCTAGCTCATACGAACCCAGTAAGCCGCCAGAAGCATCCAGGGCGCGAGCGTCAGAACGATCAGGGCCGCGACGAAAAAACGGTAGGCGCGGTACCGCGCCATGTCGGCGATCATCCGGCGCGTCCACCAGATCAGGGCGGCGAGTAAAAAGACCAGTGCAGCAAAAATGATGGAAAGCCCGTCGCCGAGATTGCCCCAGGCGCTCCCCTCGCTGGAAACCGAGGGAAAATATTCGTAGTACGTGGCCACCAGCAAGGTCGCCAGCGCGGCGCCGCCAAGGGCCAGCAGCAGGTAAAGCAAGTGGCGAAGCAGGCGAAGGGCGAGTTCGGTGTTTGTCATGCCGAAAGTTCGTGCAAATAGTCAGCGAGTGGCCGCTTCGGGTTCAAATTTCGTGACCAGAAAAGGAATGGCGCTCCTTCGACCCGGGACATAATACTGCATGCTCGTCATGCCGTATTCGTCCAAAACACCCAGGGCTTCCTGCTCGCCGTCGAGACCCGAGGTGTTGTATTTGAACCATATCGTGTCGCCTTTTATCTCGTAATGCCCCAGGGTTTCATCCACCCCGAAACACACCGAACGGTGAGCGAAACGCCCGTCCGTTTTCAGGGTAAACGTGCGGCTGCAACCGGCTACGCCCGTCAGGCGAGCGACCATCAGATCGCGACCATCGAGACTGGGGCATTTGATCAATCCCCGGGGAAATAAGGCGGAAAGCGTCAGCACGGCGCCCAGCGCGAAGACGGCGCCCGTTTTTGCCTTGTCGCGAAAACCCGCCCGTGCAACGTGGATCAGTTGTACCCCGAACACAACGAGCAGGACAAAAAACGCCGCAACAAGCGCCAAAGTGAGGACAAAGTCCGAATGGCCGGGCAGTTTTTGCCAGAGACAGGTCGTGTTGACGAAAAGGAAAAAGAGGGCGGTATTTATCCAAAAGTTTGATGATTTCATTTCCACCAACGCTGATATAACTACTATATCAATCCCAGTCTTTTAGCTTCCACATGGGGCGTATAATTAACCTCTTTGAATTCAACTTTAAACTCGACGGCGCTTCTTGAGCCCTGATAAAACTTTACACCTGGGTTTTGTCCAAGCATAATCAATGCTATAATTTCTAGATTTTCTTGTGCGATTTCGGGGCCAAAATAAATCCCTGTAAGCGCTTCTGGTTCATAGGAAAATAATGTCCCAGCTTCTTTATGAAGAACTCTCCATTCATTCTCATATTCCCATGCTTTTGATTTTGTTAATAGTAGTTTAAGAAAATGATCTGCCCCTTTCTCAAGCATCAAATCTGATAACATTATCGTTGGGACCTTATCAACATATTCAACTTTTCTAGCCTTAGTTAATGGGGCGAAAGCCGTGTCAAATTCGAGGCAAAACCCTTTATAACGTCCTCCATAATGTGACCACATGACTAAATTATCATTAGTTTCGCTAAAGCAGGAAACACCTTTTTCTTCCTCACCCAGAGACTCCATTATTGAAGAGCCTGTACTTTCGAATATTTTTAATAGTTGATCATCGGTTAGGTTTTTTAGATTCTCTCTGACTTCGTCTGGTACGTCATCTTTTAGTGAAAGGTAATGCTCTCTAATTAACCTCAACTCTTCGGTAGAGGGCAACTGAATTGGGGCAGTGAGAGCGCAATCATATGGGTCATTAAAGTTTTTAGGGCTGCTAAAATATATACTCTGGGTTTTTAAGTTTCTTAGAGTCAATTCATTGAAAGGCTCATATTTGTAAAGTCTTGGAGGCATCATAATGCTGAACTTAGATAGGTTTTGCAAGATACAAAATAAAAATTGCCCCGACACACCGTCAGGCGTCCCGGGGCAATTCATCCTAGGATCGGATGTGTTACACGCTCCGTTTCTCGTCGAACTGTTCGAGGTAATCGGCCACCCGGCGCAGGAACGAGCCGCCCAGGCTGCCGTCGACGACGCGGTGGTCGTAGGAGAGCGAGAGGAACATCATTTGCCGCACGGCGATCACGTCGCCGTACTCCGTTTCGAGTACGGCGGGTTTTTTGCGGATGGCGCCCGTGGCCATGATGGCGACCTGCGGCTGGTTGATGATGGGGGTGCCCATCACGTTGCCGAAAGTACCCACGTTGGTGAGCGTGAAGGTGCCGCCCTGAATTTCTTCGGGTTTGAGCTGGTTCTGGCGGGCGCGGCTGGCCAGGTCGTTCACCTGTTTGGTGAGCCCGACGAGGTTGAGGAAGTCGGCGTTGCGGATCACCGGCACGATGAGGTTGCCGCTGGGCAAGGCGGCGGCCATGCCCACGTTGATGTCTTTTTTGACGATCAGGCGGGTGCCGTCGACCGATACGTTGATCATCGGGTAATCGCGGATAGCCCGGGCCACCGCTTCGATGAAGATGGGCGTAAACGTGATGTTTTCGCCGTATTTCTTTTTAAATTCGTCTTTTACGCGGTTGCGCCAGTTGACGAGGTTGGTCACGTCGGCTTCTACGAAAGAGGTGACGTGCGGGCTCGTTTGTTTGCTCATGACCATGTGGTCGGCAATGAGTTTGCGCATGCGGTCCATCTCCACGATTTCGACGTTGCCGGAGATCGAGACAGCCGGCGGAGCGGCAGGTGCAGGCGTCGGGGCGGAAACAGGGGCCGCTACGGGCGCGCTCGGCGTGGCGGGCGCGGTGCGGTTGGCAACGTAGGCCAGAATGTCTTTTTTCGTCACGCGGCCGTCTTGTCCGCTGCCGGGCAAGGTGTCGAGTTCGGTCTGGCTGATGCCTTCCTCCCTGGCAATGGTGCGCACAAGCGGAGAATAAAAACGGCCGGAAACGGAGGAGGCCGGTGCGGTGGCGGTCGCCGCGGGCACGTAGGGCACGTTGACAGCCTCCTGGCGGCCGTTGGTGGCCGGAACGGAGGGCTGCTGAACGGCCGGGGAAGCAGCGGGTTGGGCCGCGCCGGCTTCGGTCTCGATGATCGCGATGGGCTTGTTGATCGCCACCACGTCATTTTCCTGGTACAGGATTTCGACGATGGTACCGGCCACGGGCGAGGGCACTTCGGAATCGACCTTGTCGGTGGCGATGTCGAGCACGGGTTCGTCGAGTTCAACACTGTCGCCGGGTTTTTTGCGCCACTTCAAAATGGTGGCTTCCATGATGCTTTCGCCCATTTTGGGCATGACGAGTTCTACGCGAGCCATACGAGATTTATGATAAATTTGGTTAGAGCGCCACAAAGGTACGACCCTGCGAATCAAATGGCGTGAAAAAGCGTCGATTTTAGAATTTCATTTTGCCAACTTGTGCTAACCTTGTGGCCCGCAGCGTCATTTTTACATGAAAAATATCATCTTCGACTTCGGCAACGTCCTTTTCGACCTCGATCTCTCCCAAATCCCCCGCCATTTTCAACAATACTGGGGCGAACAGGCCGCGGCGGCCCGCGACCAGCTGATGGCCCAGCACGTTTTTACGCTGTACGAAACCGGCGGCCTCGGCACCGCAGAATTTGTCGATGCCCTGCGCTTCGCCGCCACGCCGGTCCTGAGCGAGGAGCAGGTGATCACAGCCTGGAATTCGGTGTTTCTGGACATGCCGCGCGCGCGTTTCGATCTGCTCGACCGCCTGCGGCAGCGTTACAACGTTTTCCTGCTCAGCAACATCAACGACCTGCACGCCCGCTGGGTCGACGACTACATGCTGCGCGTACACGGCTTCGACGATTTCCAGACGCGGTTTTTCGACGCCGTGTACTATTCCCACCTCATCCGCCTGCGCAAACCCGACCGCGAGATTTACGAATACGTGCTCGCCGATGCCGAGTTGAACCCCGCGGAAACCATCTTCTTCGACGATCTGGAAGAAAACGTCGCGGCAGCGAGCGCTGTGGGCATCAAAGGCGTGTTGAAACCGGCGGAAATGGATGTTTTGGTGGCGCTGGAAGCGGAGGGCTTGTTGTAAAAAGTATCGCATTTTCACCGCAAAGGCGCGGAGGCGCAAAGGTTTCGCGGATTTCTTTGCGTCTTGGCGTCTTTGCGGTGAAAATGGCGCGCAAAGGGTCGGTACTATCGCTGAAATTGAAGCATCCCTTTAAAGACAATCCCAATCGTACAAAACCCTTGAAAAATCTCCTTTCACCAGGTCTTTTTCCCGGATAAAAAAGTGCCCGACACCCATATCGCCCCACATGAGGTCCATTTGTTCGTCGGAGTCGAGCTGGAACAAAAGCAACATGGGGTCGTCGGCGCGGCGCGGGTCGTCCTGGGTGAAATAGGCGTAGCCGCCCACTTTGTGGCCGTCGGCGCGCACGGTTTTGTTGAACACGTCGGTCAACTCCCATTCCTTGTCGCCGAATTGCTGGAAAAAATCGGCGCCGAAGCGCTGCCAGAACTGATAATCTGTCGACGGCAGGTATTCTTCCTCCAGCCGGAAACGCAGCGGGTGCGACACGTCCGGATGGTGCGGAAGCAGGTCGTAATCGCGCAGCGGCGGGAAATTGGTTTGCAAACCGGCTTCGTTTTCCACCACTTCCGGAAAATGCAACACGCGGAACGTATCGGGATTTTCGCCGTCATCGAAGTCCATACCGTACAGGTCGTCGTCGTAGATGTAGAACTGAACGATGCCTTTTTCCGGAAAAGGCGCCAGCCGCGGCATTTCGGCGAAGTTGAGCTGGGCCAGGAAAAACAGATTGCGACCGTCGGGTGCGGTGGGCCAGACGGCTCCTTTGGGCAGGTAAGGCAACCCGCCAACCTTGCTCTCCCACAGTTTCGTGACGCCGGAGGGCTGCGCCGCTACGCGGATAAAAGCGGTACGGGTGGCGAGCAGTTGTTCGCGAAAGGATTCGAGTTCGGGCGGAAGCGAGCGTAGTGCAGACATGGTGCAAAAATACGACAAAGGCTCAGGCCGGCAGTTGCGCCAGGTGAAAATCCTCTTTTTGCCGCATCATCGCCTCCTCTTCGGGCGTTTTGTCGCCGTAGCCGGCGAGGTGCAGCACGCCGTGCGCCATCACGCGGCAAAGTTCGTGCTCGAAAGGGACACCCAGGGCCTGGGCATTGTCGGCCACGCGCTCGCTGCTGATAAACAGGTCGCCGTGTATTTCGCCGGCTTCGCCGTAGGGGAAAGTGATGATGTCGGTGTAGTAATCGTGGTCGAGGTACTCGACATTGACCTGCCGGAGGTATTCGTCGGAGCAAAAGATATAATTGACCTCTACGAAGGGTTTGTTTTCCGAATGGGCAATGCCGCGGAGCCATTCGACCAGGCGGCCGGCATGCGGGAGTTCGAAACTGACGTCTTCAAAATGAAAGCTGACGACCTGTTCGGGCTGTTCGTCGGCATCGGGCGGAAGCGGAGGAAATTTCATGGGGCAAAAATAACGACGGGGCGGTTGTAAAACCGCCCCGTCGTTGCTGCCGGCTGCGCCGGGAAAGAAAAAAACATGTTAATTAACCCAATTTAAACCGCATTTCCACCGTACTGCCGCCGCGGGTGAAGCGACAATCGTCGCTCAGCTGCCGCATCAGGTAGAGGCCCCGGCCGCCGCACCTTTCCAGACAATCTGGGGCGGTGGGGTCGGGCACGTCGCCGGGATTGAATCCCGGGCCTTCGTCGGAAACACAGATCGAAAGCGCGTCTTTCTGACGGCGGAGCGAAATGTTGACCACTTTGCTCCGGTCGCAGCTGTTGCCATGCAGGATGGCGTTGGTGACGGCTTCGGTCAGGCTAACGAGGATGCTTCCGTGCAGGTCGGGCGAAAGCCCGTAGCGGGTCACTACCTCATCGACAAACGGCTCAACTTTTTCAACGTTCTTAGGGTCGGACGGTAAAGTCAGGTTGGTGTGTAAATCACTCATTCGCAAGGTGTAATTAGACATCTGGCTGCAAGTTGATCAAGTTCGTACCTTCTGTAATCTGGGGATTTGGGAGCTGTTAGAAGGATTAAAACCTGATGTGAGCATCAGTTGCATTGCAACAATAACCGGCGGCAAAACTGGATCGGGATTGCCGCGAGCGAATGTTCATGGTTGGATTAAAACGATTGAAAAACAACGCAATTTAAGATTCTCTTAACCCTGTGCGCAAGGGGGGGCGAGAAAAAAGTTTCTCTCCGTCCTTAAAAAGAGCCCTTTTTGACGCATTTCAGGGGCTTTTCGTCACTTTTTTGGCTAAAAAAAATTCGCCCTTCGTGTCATTTTAACGTCATCTTCGGATCGGCTGCCTGTTTTGAGCATTAAAACTCGGCATTGCCGGGGTAACGCGGGAAGGCGATCACATCGCGGATGTTCGTCATACCGGTGACGAACAACACGAGGCGTTCGAAGCCCAGACCGAAGCCGGCGTGGGGGCAGCTGCCGAAGCGGCGGGTGTCGAGGTACCAATAGAGTTCGGACTCGGGAATATGCATGTCGTTCATGCGCTGTACGAGTCGTTCGAGTCGTTCTTCGCGTTGCGAGCCGCCGACGATCTCGCCGATGCCGGGAAAGAGGATGTCCATGGCCGAAACGGTGGGCCCGGGCACGCCCTCTTTGGGGTCGTCCTGACGCATGTAGAAGGCTTTGATGGCCGCCGGGTAGTTGGTCAGAATGACCGGCTTTTTGAAATGTTTTTCCACCAGGTAGCGCTCGTGTTCGCTCTGGAGGTCGGTGCCCCAGCCTTCTACGGGGAACTGGAATTTGCCCTTTTTGTTCGGGTTCGAATTTTTCAGGATATCGATGGCCTCGGTGTAGGTGAGGCGTTCGAAACGGTTGTCGATGACGAAACGCAGTTTGTCGGTCAGCGACATTTCCGAGCGCTGATCCTGCGGTTTGCTTTTTTCTTCTTCGATGAGGCGCTCTTCGAGGATTTTGAGGTCCTCGGCGCAGTGTTCGAGGGCGTAGCCGATGACGTAGCGGAGCATGTCTTCGGCCAGGTCCATGTTGTCTTTCAGGTCGTTGAACGCAACTTCCGGCTCGATCATCCAGAACTCGGCCAGGTGGCGGGTGGTGTTGGAGTTTTCGGCGCGGAACGTGGGGCCGAACGTGTAGACTTCGCCAAGCGCCATGGCGCCCAGTTCGGCCTCCAGCTGGCCGGAGACGGTGAGGTTGGTGGAGCGGCGGAAAAAGTCCTGGTCGAAATCAATCGCCCCGTCTTCGGTGCGCGGAAGCTTGTCGAGATCGAGCGTGGTGACCCGAAACATTTCCCCTGCCCCCTCGGCGTCGCTGGCCGTGATGATGGGGGTGTGGATGTAATAAAAACCCCTGTCGTTGAAGAACTTGTGCACGGCGTATGCCAGGGCGTGCCGCACGCGGAACACGGCGCCGAAGGTGTTGGTTCGGAAACGCAGGTGAGCGATTTCGCGCAGGTATTCCAGCGTTTGTTTTTTGGGCTGAAGCGGATATTCTTCCGGGTTGCAGTCGCCGTAAATGATGATTTCGGCGGCCTTGAGTTCTATCTTCTGGCCCTTGCCCTGCGATTCCACCAGCAGGCCGCGCGCGCCGATAGCGGCGCCGAACTTGATGCGGTCGAGCAGGGCGGGATCGGCGTTTTCATGATCGACGACCACCTGGAGGTTGGCGGCGCTGGAGCCGTCGTTGAGGGCGATAAACTGGTTGTTGCGGAAGGCTTTAACCCAGCCTTTTACCAGCACCTCCGTGCCCACAGGCTCGGTGCGGAGAAGTTCGGCGATTTTCGTGCGGGACATGTTCGTTATAGCGTGGCTTTGAGGATTCTGGGATGAGTGGTAGAAAAGTAGATGTCTTCTTGAATTTTGTCTGTTTTGGCATTCCGCCGCTCGCGCGGCTTTTTGTCTGTTTTGGCATTCCGCCGCTCGCGCGGGCTTTGCCACACGCAAAGCCTCGCATTAGCAGCAGCACGAGGCAAAGCCTCGCGCGAGCGGCGCAAAATTACGCCAATTTTGCGATACGGAAAAGGAAGCGCCGGATTTGGCGGGCAGCCTTATTCGACTTTCAGGGTCTTGACCTCCCCGGCCGGGGTGACCATGATAAATTCCTTTTTCACCGTGGTTTTTTGCTCCGGCTGGCGTTCGGGCAAGGTGAAACGCACGATGATATTGTACGAAAACTGCACGGCAGGTTCCAGAATTTCAGGGTTGATCACAATGTCGTAGTCGTTGGCCGGCACGGCATTGTAAAAACGGGAAATCGGCTTGTCGACGTTGTTGACCACCGAGCCCGACTTTTCATCCGAATCGAGCTTTTGTCCGCTGAAAGCCTGGTAACTTTCGTAGCGGTTGATCGGATAGGCCACCCAGGCATTTTCCGCCGTGATCATGTAGGCCGAATCGAGCCGGACACCGATGGTTTTGTACTGATTTTCAATTTGTTTGAGGTATTGAAAGGTGGTCTCGCGCAGCTGGGTGTACACTTTTTGCGGCTCATCGACGAAATAATCGACCTTGACAATATCGTAGATTTCCTGCCGGGCCGCGGCGGTCACGATACGGTCGAGCAAAGCCGGGTTGGTGTAGCGGATGTGTACGTTTTTCTGCATTTCGAAACCCTTGGGAATCTCGGTGTAGGTCTTTTTGGAAAAAAGTTTTTTGCTCACGTCGTACTCGTACTTGGGCAGGAAATTGACCATGTCCACATACACGTCGGAAGCGGGAATTCCCATGCTTTTCAGCTCGGCGAGAAAGGGGTCGAGGCGTGCATTGAGCAGGCTGTTGGTCTCGTCGGCCGTTTTTCCGGTTTGTACAATGTTGAAAATGGCGGTGTACGAAGACGCTTTCTGGTTCGACAGGGCATTGATATTGATTTCCAGCACGTTGTCGCCGACAAAGGTGGCGGAACGCGGAACGGCGCGGAAACGCGCGTCGACCCTGACGTTCTGATAGGTATTTTGCTGTACGCCGTAATTGCCCATTACCTGGGCATACAGAGGGGCCGTACAAATTGAAAGCAGGCTGGCAAGGAAGAAGAGTTTTTTCATAACGGTCGGATTTGGTGAATGAACGGCCTGTAAACGGCAGGAAGCGGACAAAATTGCCAATGCTAACTTTCCTTTGGCCGGGTCGGGCAAGCCGCCTACTTTTGCAACCCGGAAAGACCTTCGGCTGTTATACCATCTCATTTTTTGCCGAGGGCAAATTACCCAACATGCTGATCGAAGTTTTTAAAAGCAAAATACACCGCGTGCGGGTCACGCAAGCCGACCTGAACTATATCGGAAGCATCACCATCGACGAGGAGTTGCTGGAGGCGGCCAACATCATGGAAGGAGAGAAAGTTCAGATCGTCAACAACAACAACGGCGCCCGCCTGGAAACCTACGCGATCCGTGGCGAACGCGGCAGCGGCGTTATCTGCCTCAATGGCGCAGCCGCCCGAATGGTGCAGGTGGGCGATGTGGTTATCATCATTTCCTACGCGCTCATGACGCCCGACGAAGCCAAAAACTTCCGCCCGATCGCCATTTTCCCCGACGAAAACAACCGGCTGGTGCGCAACAACGGCGCCTGAAATTTTTTCCTCAAAACAATTCGAGCTGCTCGCCGGGCGGCAACAACTGAAACGACCGCCGGTGCACGGGCGTAGCGCCCAGGCGACGTATGGCCTCGCGATGCGCCAGCGTGGGATAACCCTTGTTGCCTTTCCAGTCGTAACCCGGATATTCCGCGTCGAGCGCCAGCATGTGCGCATCGCGGTGCGTTTTGGCCAGCACCGACGCCGCGGCAATGGCGGCATATTTGCCGTCGCCTTTGATCACGCAGGCGTGGGGCGTGTCGCGATAAGGCATGAATTTGTTGCCGTCCACGAGGATGAAATCGGGCCGCAGCGACAGGGCGTCGAGGGCGTGGTGCATCGCCGTGAGCGAGGCTTTCAGGATATTCAGACGGTCGATTTCCGCTGCGTCGAGCTGCGCCACCGCCCAGGTCACCGCCTCCTGCTCGATGACGACCCTTAGGGTATTCCGCTGTTTTTCAGTGAGTTGTTTGGAGTCGTTGAGCCAGGGGTGAAAAAAATCGGGCGGCAAAATGACCGCGGCGGCAAAAACCGGACCCGCCAGACAGCCCCGTCCGGCTTCGTCGCATCCGGCCTCCATTCGCCCGGGTTCTAGACAGGAAAGCAACATGGGTTGAAAATTATGCGCCCAAGATGCGGGTATTTGGCGAATTCTGTTTTTTGACAGGATGGACAGGTTTTTTTTTGACAGGATGGACAGGTTTTTTTTGGACAGGATGAACAAGTTTTTTTTGGACAGGGTGAACAAGTTTTTGTTGAGTTGTTAGTGTCAAATAAAGCCTTTGCAAAATGTATGTCAAGGGACTTATCCATCTCGCTTAACCTGTCAATCCTGCCCCAAAAACCGTCAATCTTGTCTCCCTCAACCTGTCAATCCTGTCAAAAAAACCACCCATCCTGTCTCCAAAAAACCTGTCCATCCTGTCAAAAAAATGAAAAGCGCGGCATCTTTGTCGCATGAATACTCGCATCCGGCTGCACGATCTCGAATTTGTCCCTTATCTCTCCGAACAAGACATTCAAACCCGCGTTTGTCAGCTGGGCGCAGCGCTGTCGGAGCAATACGCGGGTCGCAATCCCTTGTTTATCAGTATTCTCAGTGGCGCTTTTATGTTTGCGTCCGACCTGGTTCGCCGGTTCGACGGCGACTGCGAAATTGCCTTCGTCAAACTCCGCTCCTATGCCGGCACCCGGTCGAGCGGGCAGGTGCAGTCGATTATCGGACTGGAAATGGACCTGGCCGGACGCCCTGTCGTGATCGTGGAAGACATCGTGGATACGGGCCGAACCCTGCATTTTTTCATGGAACAACTCCGGCTCGAACAACCCGAATCGGTGACGGTAGCGACCTTGTTGCACAAGCCCGAGGCCAGCACTTTTCCCGTGCCGCTCGATTGGGTAGGTTTCGAAATCGAGAACAAATTTGTCGTGGGCTACGGGCTCGACTACGAAGGCCTGGGGCGCAATCTCCCGGCCATCTATCAGTTGGCAACTGATTGACAATCAGGGCAATATTCCGTCTTTTTTCAACAAATCAAGGTACGCGAAAGCCCCCGCCTTGTTGGGGTGCATAAAATCGCCGAACAACTGTGGATCGTTCAGCGCGGAGCGGTAGTCGTGCACGGGCAGGCCGGTCAGTTGTTCCACCCTTGTTTTCAAAGGGTCCAGATTTTTTACTGTAAAACCCGGAAAATACGGGCCGATCACGAGCTGAACGCGCACCCCTTTGGCCTGCGCGGCGGCCACGGTCTCCACGACCTGGCGCAGCAGGTAATCGCTGAGCTCGAGGTCGTAGTGCTCTTGTGCGACCTTGGCGGCCAGTTGCGGCGCGATGACGCGGTCGAGCAGCCAGTCGGCATCGCTTCGGTTGCGGTAGTACAAGGCCCGCTGAAACACCTCGTTGTTGAAGCGGAACAGGGTCGATACCCGCGCGCCGTACCACGCGCTCGTGTCGGCGCGGTGGATCAGGGTGTCGAGCCGTTGCGAATAGGCCGCGTAGGGCAAAAAGCCGCTGACGAGCGGTTTGTTCGGCCGGTCGCAGGCCGTTATATCGATCACGAGGGTTTGGGGCGTGGGGTAGCGTTCGAGGTAGTCGAGCACGAGCACTTTGCCGAGGTCCATCGGCAGGCCGTTGTAACTCAGGTTGAAGGTGGTCTTGCCCGTGATTTTTTCAATATAAGGCTGGTAAAATGCGAGACCGCGCGAGTTGCCGAGCAAGAGGATATCGGCGCCCGCCCGCCCGTCGTACAGGCGCGAATAGCGGAATTGGCTGCCGTCGGTCTGCCGCTGCATCCATGCGCCGCCCAGGCGGTCGCCGGCGAACAACACAAGGAAAAAAGCCAAAAACCAGATCGTGTGTTTCATCGGCTCAGAATTGAAAATAAATGAAGGCGCTGCCGCCAAAGGTGCCGAACAGGGCGATCAGCCAGAGCAGCACGACAAAAGCCGCGAGACGAAAAGCCGGCTGTTGCACTTGCCGCGCATTCCAGCGCCAGCGGAAATTGCTCGCTTCCACGCCCAGCAGAATGCCGATGAGCAGAAACCCTTTCAAGGCTTGAAATTTATTGATCACAGCGCCCCAGGATAGTCCTTCGCCGCTGAAAATGCCGCTCAACACCCGGGTTGCCGTACCAAAACTGTCGCCGCCCGCCAGCCCGATACTCCCGCTGCGGAAATACACCCAGGCCAGCAGGGTGAGCGCGTACACCGTGGCCATGCAAACGGCGGCGTCCAGCCAGCGCGGGAAGCGGAACGTGTGGACAATGCCGCGCCAGACCGGCGACACAAAGCGCTGCACCACGAGGTACAGCCCATGCAGAAAACCCCAGAACACGAATGCCATGTTGGCGCCGTGCCACAACCCGCCCAGCAACATGGTGAGCATGTTGTTGCGGTAGGTGTTCCATTTGCCGTGGCGGTTGCCGCCCAGAGGGATGTAGAGGTAGTCGCGCAGCCACGAGGACAGCGAGATGTGCCAGCGCGTCCAGAATTCCGAAAAACTTCGGGAGAAATACGGCGTCCGGAAGTTTTCCGGGAAATCGTAGCCCATGATGCGCGCCAGCCCGATGGCGATGTCGGAGTAGCCCGAAAAGTCGCAGTAGATCTGAAACGAATAAAACACTACCCCGATCAGCAGGTGCGCCGAACCGAAGCTGTCGGGCGCTTTGAATACCTGATCGACAAAAGGCGCCAGCGAGTCGGCAATGGCTACTTTTTTGAAAAAACCCCACAGAATGCGCCCCAGGCCCGAATAAAACCGGTTCCATTCAAAAGGTTTATCCTCGTTCATCTGCGGCAACAGGTCGCGGGCTCGTACGATAGGACCGGCGACGAGTTGGGGAAAAAGGGCAATAAAAGCGGCGAATTTCAGGCGGTCGCGCTCCACGGCAATCTCTCGGCGGTACACGTCGATCGTGTACGACATGCTCTGAAAAGTGTAAAACGAGATCCCGACAGGCAGGATGATCTCCAGCGTGCCCATGTTGCCCGACAGCCCGAAACTTTTCAGCAAGGCTGAAAACGAGTCGATAAAAAAGTTGAAGTATTTGAAAACGCCGAGAAAACCCAGGTTCATCACCATGCTGGCCACCAAAAACGAGCGACGCCGGCGCGGGTCTTCGCTGCCGGAAATCGCTGCCCCGAAATAAAAATCCATCAGGGTGGAAAACCCGATCAGGCTCAAAAAACGCCAGTCCCACCACCCGTAAAACAGGTAGCTCATGCCCAAAATCCACCACAGGCGCAGTCGCCCTTTCAGCGCGAAATAGACTGGAAAAAAGGCCAGGGAAAAAACGAGAAAAGTGATCGAGTTGAATACCATCGGTTGGGTCGGGATGTGCGGATTAATCGAATTTTACAGCGTTCCAGTAGTGGTTTGTTCCTTCTACGGACAACCAGGCGAAAGTATTGTCTGACAACAGGTTATAAAACCGAACCCTGTCGCCCGGGCACTCGAAACGTTTGCCGTCGATGTAACAAAACGCCGCATCTTTCGAGTATTTTATAAAGTGACGCTGATCGGCGCTGAACAGGATGCCGCCGCCATAACGCGCATAACTGTGGGGCGGCATTTCGCCGCAGACGGTTTGCCGGCTGTCCAGTTCGACGACCACCCGGTCTTGTTCATCGCGAAAAACGACGTAATAGCCCCCTGTTTCAAACACGCCCACGTTTTCCACCGAGGCATATTTGTGGTGAAAAACGCCGTCGCGGTACACGCTGCCGTCGCTTAGTGCCACCACGGAATGATTACCCGCGCCCTGTACGGAATAGACCGTCACACCCTGCGGCAACTCCACCAAAACCTGTTCGTTTTTCGCCAGAATTCGTTTCCCGGCCAACTCGTAGTAGTACGTGTCGGAGCCCGGAAATACCTCCAGAGAATCATACGGGCCCGAAATCTTTCCGTTGAGATACAGATGCCGCTTGCGGCCACTGTCGTCCATCGCATGGTATTCCAGGATCACCCCGAACGGGCCGGTCGACGAGTGTACGGTGCGCATGGTCTTGATCGGGCCGAAGCGATTTTCGTTGATCATCACATATTCCTTCCCGTCTTTCAGGTGCGGAAGGATAAAATTGTCGTAGGCGTCGATATTGGGCACCCAGTACCCATCGATCGGATCGCTCTTGCGGCCATCGTGGAGGAAATACCAGTGTTCCCTGTCTTTTCGAAATCGGTACAGCACGAAAGCGTGTTTGCCTGCTCCGCGATTGTAACCGATGCCGCAGCCCTCGCACATCAGCGAATCATTGAAATAGATCGTCGACGAACCCAGGGCAAATTCATTTCCCGCCTCCCGAATGATATTTCCGGCTTCATCAAGCCGAACAAAACCAAACTCGGGCTCCTCCGGCGTGGAGCGCCAGATGTTCACACTGTCGATGTCCACGAAACTAATGCCGGATTTGGAATCTTTGTGTTTGATCACCACATGACCATTCCTCAAATGGACATCACTCAGGTGTTCAAAAGGTCCGTATAGTTTGTTGTTGGACTCCACCCAGTCTTTCCCGTCTTTCTTGACATACATCATCCAGTTGCCCGCCGCGTCAACTTCCGGGTAAATAATATTCTTGTGTTTGGGGTAAAGCCCCTTCTCCTGTCCGTTCAGAAATACCCGATAGCCGGCCGGCTCTTCGATGTAAAACAAATTGACCGGATAGGCATCGAAAGCAACCATCGTCCCGAATTCGAGAAAACCAGGCTTCTCGCCATTCGGCGGCACGGTATAAAACAGTTTCCGCTCGACGTTCTGGGCCGAAAGTGCGCTGAAAAGCACTGAAAACCAAAGTACAGATAAGATTCGCATGGGTCGACAAACCGCTTATTCTTTGAAAAATGCCGCCAAATTATGTTTCCACACGCCGTAACCCAAACCGTTCAGATGCACACCGTCGGCGGTGAATTTCGCCGCCAGCCGCCCTTCGGCATCGGCCAAAGGGCTGTAAAGGTCGAGATAAGGCACCGCCCATTCGCCGGCGATACCGCGGATGCGGGCATTGAGCGCCTGCACCTGCGCGTTGTCGAGGCCGGTACTGCGGATTTGGTTGTTGACGGGCAGCACGCTCACCACCATGAGCTGGGCCTGCGGCGCGCCCTGGCGGATGGCCTGTACCAGTGCGCGGTATTGAACGGCAATGTCCTCAGGTTTTTTTCCAAAAAACAGGTCATTTACCCCGACGCACAGCACGATTTTTGAAGGTTTTTGCCGCAAAACATCCGTATCGAGCCGCTTCAATACGCCCTCTACCCCGTCGCCGCTGATGCCGCGATTGAGCACGGGCGGCTGGTCGCCCAGCCATTCGTGCCACTCGCCCTGCTCGATCTGGCTGTCGCCCACCAGCACGATGGCGCCCGCTTGTTCGGGCAGTCGGGCCAGTTGGTCCTGACGATTGGCGTACAGGCCGGACTCGCCGTTTTGCAGCCGGTTCAGCACGTAAGTCGGCCCGCCAGCCCGCCGTACGGCCAGCCCCGCGGCAAACAGCAACAGGATGTTGCAACAAAGCGAGATCAGGAGCCAGCGTTTCATTTTTTGTCGGCTTGGGTGGCGGAATCGGGCGCCTGCGCCGCGTCTTCATCGAGGCGGGCAAGCGTTTTTTCCTTTGTTGAAAAAAGTCGCACCAGTTGCCCGCTCAGCTGTTCGAACAGCCAGGCCGCGCCCAGCGCCGTCAGCGGGTAGAGCGACAGGGTCGCGGGATTGATCTTCAAACCGCCGGAGTCGAGCATTTTGACATAAAAATCGAGCACCAGCACGTGTATCAGGTACAGGGAGTAGGAAATCCCGCCCGTCCAGACAAAAAACCGTCGGAGCAGCGGCAGCGCCTTTTCAGCGAGTTGATAAATGCTGATACAAATGGCGGTGTACCCGATCAGCGCGGGAATATCGTTGAAAATCCGGCCGGCCGGCCCCATTTTTACCACCATGACCAACATCAGGCCGGTAAAAACGATCGCTGCCGCGAGGTTCCAAAGCAAGGGGAAACGCCAGAACGCGCCCGCCTTGCTGCCGCGTTGAAACAGCCCGGCCAGCGCCATGCCCAGCACGAATTCCCATAAAAATTGCAGAAAAAAACTGTTCCAGCTGCGCAGCGCGCCTTTTTCAAGGACAAAAACCAGCAGCCACCACCCTGCCGACACGACGAGGCTCAGGGCAAAAAATACCCGGTCGTCGGCCAGCCGCTGGCGGAGCTTCGTCAGAAAGGGCCATACCAGGTAAAACTGCACGATGGCGCTGATAAACCAGAAATGCCCGCCGAAACTCAGGATGTACGGCTCGTAAAACATCTGGTACAACAGGACTCCCGCCAGCCAGGCGCCGGCCCCGTCGGGGAAAAGCCCGCAGCAGGCCGCTGCCAGCCAGCTGAGGCTGAGCGCCAGCACGTAGGGCAACCACACTTTTACCAGTCGCCGCCGGTAAAATGTCGCTGCCGATCCGCCGCTGCGCGACAGGGCCAGCCCGAAACCCGACAACAGAAAAAACAGGTGAACTCCCGTGCCGCCGAACGACGCGACCTGCATCGCCCAGGGGGGCAGCCCCGCCTTTTGGGCGGCATGGTAGAGCACGATGGTGAAAATCGCGTAGCCCCTGGCGAAATCGATAAACGCTATTTTTTCGGTTGCGGGACGCATATCGGCGGTTTTGGATGTTGTGGCAGGCGGAAAAAACAGTACCTCAGGGTTCGGGGTCGTCGAGGCCCTGCACCCGCAAATCATCCATCGTCAGGGCGTGGCGGTGCTCGGAATGTTTGAAGTTTTTATTCGGATTGCGCATGCCGAACAGGCCCAGTACCTGTCGCCACACAAAACCCGGCACAGCCCCGATGGCCTTCCAGACGGCCGCAGGCGCACCCGACAGCCGCAGGACCCACAACACGTTGCCGGCAAAAACCAGCAAAGCGCCCAGCAGCGCCAGCGTCACGGCCGGGGCCAGCAACCACCCGGCCACGGCCAGCAGCAGCGCCAGCCCCACCTGGATGAACATGGGCAGCGCCAGCGTCGTCAGGCCGAAAAAAAACTGGTTGGCACTGCCGCGCAGCAAGCCGCGTCGCAAAATGCCGAGGGCATTGGGGATATTTTGAAAATAGGAATACAGCCATCGGCTGCGCTGGGTGCGCACGGCCTCGGCAGTTTCCACCTTTTCGTCGTAACAAACGGCATCCCAGGCGTATGCGATGGGAATGTCGCGGCGAAGCAGGAAATTTTGCAGGATTTTGTCTTCCTGCAGCATTTTTTTCCACAAATGCTGCCCCTTTTCAATCTCCGGGCTGGCGAGGTATTCGCGGTACAGGGCCGTTTCGGTGGCCATGCCCGACCCGCTGATGACCGCCGATCCGCCCAGCAAATAAGGCGCGTAGCGTTCGATGTAGTTTTTGTAGGTCTCGCCCAGGGAGTCGGCGGCGGCCAGCTGGCTGTCGAGATTTTTGGCGGTGCGCCGCCCCTGAATGCAGCGATGCCCCGCGGCGGCGTAGCGGTCGAGCGTCTCCAGAAAACGCGGATGGGCGAGGTTGTCGGCGTCGAACACCACGGTGTAGTCGTGCTGCCGCCGGAAATTCGCCATGGCGTGGATGATACTTTTGGCTTTGAGACGCAGGGGCGGATCGGGGCGCAGCAGCACGAAACGCTCGTCGCGGAGCTCGAAATCGATCGCTTCGCATTCATCCGCCACCAGATAAATGACCTGCCTTTCGTGCGTTTGCCGCAACAGCGACTCCACCAGCGGCCGGGCAATGGCGGCATTGCGGTAGGCGGTGATGATGCAGGCAAAATCATGCGGAACCCGCGCGCCTGACGGTGCTGCAACCCGTTCCCGGCCAAAAAGGCGCGCCAGCGCGACCGTGCCGAACGGGTAAACCAACTGGAAAATAACCCAGCCGGAAAGGAGGTAAGAAAGACCGTAAAGCGCCAACATGGTTCAGAAAGTTGCAGGATTAATCAGTGTTCGTTGTGCAAATGGTCAAAAATGCCGCTTTTACACGGGGGTATGCTGCCCGGCAGCGGCAGGTTTAAAACGGCCGGGGGCGACTTTAACTTGTGCAGCCCGCTCCCAGAGGCTCCCTTTGAATCCTGCATGCCAGGCCACGCCTTGCCAAAAGGCTTTCAAAGACTGCCATTGGCCGCGCAGGGCATACAGGAGGGTGTTTTTGGGCAAGGTGAACAGCAGCAGGAACAGAAAAAATACAAGCAGGTTGGCCCCGCCGAAATTGCGCCGCATAAAGCGAATGCGGTTGCGGGTCAGAAAATAGGTTTTCATCGCGCCCAGGGGCTGCATGGTCAGGCTTTCGTGGTGGTACACCCGGGCGCGGGGCTCCACCCACACTTCGAAACCCGCCCGGCGGATGCGCTCGGCCCAGTCGAGTTCTTCGTAATAAAGGAAAAAATCTTCCTCCATCGGCCCGACGGCATCGATCACCCGGCGTGGAACCATCATGGCAGCGCCGTGCGCATAGGCGCTTGGCAGGATGTCGCGGTATTGCCCCTCGTCGTTTTCGCCCTGTCCGATGGTGCGGTTGCGGGCGGTGAAAGGATGCACGGGCGTCATGCCGGCGTATTGAATAAGGTCGGCCGACTGGTTCTTTGCGGGGAAATAGCAAATCAGGGGGCTTGCCATGCCCGTGCGGGGGTATTTTGAAAAAACGTCGAGCAGCCGCCCGATGCAGCCTTCCGTCAGTTCGGCGTCGTTATTGACAAAAAAAATGAACTCGCCCCGGGCGGCCGCAAGGCCGAGGTTGTTGCCCCCGGCAAAGCCCAGGTTTTGCTCGCTGCGCAACACCTGTACTTCCGGGTAGCGCGTTTCGAGCAGGCGCTGCGGATTGTCGCGGCTGCCGTTGTCGACCACGATCACGTCCAGGTCACGCCAGTCCTGCCGCCGGATGCTGTCGAGCAGGGCGCAGGTGGCATCGGTCTGGTTGAAATTGACAGTAATAATCGAGACCATTCAGACTTCTTCTTTTTGAATAAAAGCCTTGAAGGTTTTGAACAGGATTTTCACGTCGGTCCAGACCGAGTAATTTTCATAATAAGCGATGTCGAGCGCGATGCGTTCCTCGGCCGACATGTCGGCCTGACCCCTGCGACTCACCTGCCAAAGCCCCGTGAGGCCTGCCGGCGCCAGAAAGCGGGCGCACCAGCCATCGCGGGTGAGCGTGGCCGCTTCGTAGAGCGGCAGCGGCCGGTTGCCGATGATCGACATTTCGCCCCGAAGCACGTTGATCAGCTGCGGCAGCTCGTCGATGCTGTACTTACGGATAAAACGCCCGACCCGGGTGACGCGCGGGTCGCGGGTCAGTTTGAAAAAGACGGGAGTACCGTTGTACTGGTTGAGCGCCAGGAAATCCTGCAAACGCTGGTCCGCATCGGGGTACATGGAGCGGAATTTCCAGAAATTGAACACCCGGTAATGCGCGCCGGCGCGTCTGGAACGGTAGATCACCGGGCTGCCGCTTTCGAGCGCCACGGCGATAGCGGCGGGTATCCACACAACCGACGAGGCGACCAGCAGCAGAGCCGCCAGCGTGATATCGAACAGGCGCTTTCCGGCCGGTATTTTAAATGTGAAATCTTCCGTCCGCAGGGTCGGTGTTTTTTCGAGAATCAGCGCCTTGTACTGGTTTAAAAAGTCGAGCCGGGCTTCCAGCCGTTGCCAGTCGACGGGGATGGTGTAACAATCGTCGAGGCCTTGCCGGAGCAGTTCGCAGCGCTGGGGAATTTGCGCGGGACCGGCCAGGGCGATCAGCGGAACGAAACGCAGATCGGGGTGCTGGCGGATGCTGGCGAGCAGGTCGGTATGCCGGAGCAGCCAGTTCATCTCGAAAAGAATGGCATAGGGAGGCTGGAACGTGTCCAGGCGATCTACCCTGGAATGCAGCCAGTCAAGCGCTTCGGTTTCGCCGTCGACCAGTTCGTACGCGTACTGCTCGTTGTGATACGGATAGTCGGAGATATTGGCATCGAAGCCGCGACCGAAACCGATAAATAACAGTTCCCTGGTGGCCAGGGAGAATGCGGGTTGATGTAAATGGGAATGCATGGGACTAAAAAGTGCTTGTTAGTGTTTCAGACTTCCGGCGGCCAGGGGCCAACGGAAATCATGGAGTCGGTACTGGGAAGGATTAAAAAAAGAGGTCCAGATGTGGTAAAAAGGGGGAAAGTGGTCAGGCTGGTTGAACGCTCAGCGCTTCCAGTCGTTTGCGTAGCAGGAGCGGATCGAAGGGTTTGCCGACGCAGGCGGCGGCGCCCATCGATAAAAAGCGGGCTTCTTCTTCCGGCCGGTCGATCAGCACGATGACCGGAATGCCGGTGTGCAGCCCGCTGTTGTGCAGCGTAGCCAGCAGTTGCGACGTGGAAATATGCGGAAGTCTCGCACCCGCCAGAATGACGTCGGGTTGCAGTCCTTTGCCCAGCCAGGCCAGGGCTTCCACGGCATCGCGTGCGCCGATGACCTGGTATTCGGTGGAAAAATAGCCGCCCAGCAAGCGCCGCAGCGGTTCGTGATGTTCAATCAGGAGTATATGTTTACCCATCTTGATGTTTTTTCTGCGAATGATTTCGGATTAAAAAAACGGTCAAAACTGGCATTGTGGGGCAATATGTCAGAATGCGGGTACGACCCGGCAAGTACTCGTATTTGAACTTTGGCGTGTTGAAAATCTGTCAAAATCCTGCATGCGATGCGAGGCGAAAAACCTCGGCAACCCACCTCAGGTATCGGTTTCCATGCCCGGACAGGAGAAATTCCGGTTCAACACTCGCTGATTAAGAGATGCCGGAGGTCTTGCTTGCCGGCAAAAAGGAAGACAGATTGGTCGGAAGGCCGCGCGATACAGGGCTTGATTAAAAAATCGAATTGCTCGCAAGGCATTGACGCCACGCGGAGCAAAGACGATTATGTTCAGACGAATTATTCAGCGAGTTCGGAAAGCCGATCACGCATCGCACCCAACAAAAATAAAGCCGCATTCAGGATTTACCAACCGAGGGAAACCGGCAAAAGCGACCCGGACGGGCGCGGCAATCGACCGATTCGGCATATTTTTTGTCTAAGGTGTTAAAAATCAGTTTTTTAAGGAGTCGAATCGGCTTGTCGGACATGCCCTTTTTCTGTCACAAAAATATAAAATTCATCTCCGCTTAATAAGCGCAACCTGCCTGATTCTGGTGTTTGTACCCTTTTTCTGGTAAATTTGGATCGTCGCCAGGGTAATGGATGGAGGGCAAGCTGGCACACCGTTTGCCTGCCTCGGGCGTCCGCCTTACCTTTCCGTCCCATGCCGTTTACCCTCCTTCAAGTCTTGTTCTGGAGCGCCTTGTTCCTCGTTTTTTATGCCTACCTGGGGTATGGGTTGCTGCTTTGGCTGCTCATACGGCTCGGGCGCGGCCGGCCGGCTTCGCAATCGGGCGATTTTCTTCCGGCGATCAGCTTCATCACTTGCGCCTACAACGAGGAAGACCATATCGAAGCCAAAATTGCCAATTCCCTGGCACTCGACTACCCGCGCGACCGGATTCAGTTCATCTTTGTCAGCGACGGCTCCACCGATGCCACGGCGGCTTTGATCGACGGCTATCCTTATCCGGAAGGTGTGCAGCGCCTGCACCTGCACGACCCCGTGCGCCGGGGCAAGATCGCCGCTTTTCAGCGCGCCATGGAGCGGGTGCAGACGCCCTTCGTGGTCTCCACCGACGCCAACGCACTGGTCAATCCCGAAGCCGTACGGCTGCTGGCCGCACATTTTGCCGATCCGTCGGTGGGCGCCGTTGCGGGCGAAAAACGCATCAGTCTGGCCGCGCGCGACGCGGCCAACAGCGCGGGCGAAGGCATTTACTGGCGTTATGAAAGCCTTCTGAAAAAATGGGACGCGGCTTTGGGCTCCGTGGTGGGCGCCGCGGGCGAGTTGTTCGCCTTCCGCACGGAGGCCTATGAAAAAGTACCGTCCGATACGATCATCGAAGATTTTTACCTCACCCTGCGCATGGCCCGCAACGGCTGGCGGGTGGCATACGAACCCGGCGCCTATGCTGTCGAATCGGCCTCCGCCTCCGTGGCCGAGGAGTTGAAGCGGAAAATCCGCATTGCGGCGGGCGGCATACAGGCCGTGGCACGCCTGTACGAACTGCTCAATGTGTTTCGCTACGGCTGGCTGAGCGTGCAGTACATCTCCCACCGCGTGTTGCGCTGGACGCTGGCCCCGGCCCTGCTCCCTGTCATCTTCCTGCTGAACCTGTTGCTGGCCGGCCGCGGCGGCTTCTTGTACCCTGCGTTGCTGGCCGGGCAAGTAGTTTTTTACGCGGCGGCCTGGGCCGGCTACCTCCTCGAAAAACGGCACATGAAGGTCAGGGCGCTGTTCGTGCCCTATTATTTCTGCGTCATGAACTATGCAGTGTACGCTGGCTTTTTGCGCTTTTTAAGGGGCAATCAGTCGGTTTTGTGGGAGAAAGCAAAGCGGGCTAGCGCCTGACCACTTTAAAGGCCATATTCCTCCCGTGCCCCTGCATGATCGCCAGGTTGATCCAGGCCAGCGCGAATTGCTCCAGCAAAACGACTTTATCCTCCTTGCCAAAATCCATGCAGGAGCCGAAACCCGCGTCGAGGGCCAGTTGGCGGGCGGTGTTTTTTGCCGTCTCGCTGTTGCCCGCCATGAACAGGTCGATGCCCTCGCCGCCGTAGATTGGGTCGAGCATGTTTTCATAGCCGGTCGTGTTGAAACATTTGACGACCTCGGCGCCGGTAAGGGCCGCGAAAGCGTGGTAGGCGGTCGGGTAGTTTTCGGGGCGGGTGCGCACCGCGTTGGTGGCGTCGATGATGACTTTGCCCGACACCTCGCCGAACGCGGCAGCCAGCGATTCGGCAAACTGCGGCGGCGTGGCCACGAGGATCACGTCTGCCATTTGGGCGGCTTCCCCGATGGTATGCACGCTGGTATTGGGATTGCGAAGCAAGGCCTCGCCTTTGAATTCGGCGGTGTTGCGCACGCCCAGCAGGATCTGGTGGCCGGCTTTTGCCCAGGCGGTAGCCAGCGCTCCGCCGACATTGCCCGTTCCGATGATGGCTATTTTCATAAACTCAGGTTTTTATTTGTGAAAGCGGTCCGGCAGGAAATACCAGACCGGAATGCCGATAAAGATCAAAAAAGACAGGTAAATGGATACGAAAGCCAGCGGAATGCTGGAAAAATAAAGCGCCGCGGAGATCATATTGCTGCGCTGAACCAGCCGGTTGTAAGGCAGCAATTGCGCCCCCACCTCGACGTAGCGCCGCAACAGGTAAAACCCCAGGCCGTTCAAAAACAGGATAAAACCGTAGAACATCACCGCCTGCGGCAGCGTGGGATGCGCCGCCAGAAATGCCGTGGACATCGGGATGAGCGACATGGCGAACAACAAAAACATGTTGTACCACACCAGCTTGCTCGTGGAATGCGGCAGGCGGTCGAACATGGCGTGATGATTGAGCCACATGATCGCCAGGACGATAAAACTCAGGATGTAGGACAGCTGTTTGGGCACCACGCCAAGCATCGTTCGCCACACGTCAGCGTCGGTGAATTGCGCGGGCAGTTCCTGCAATTTCAGGTCGAAAGCCATGATCGTGATGATGATGGCGATGACCCCGTCGCTAAAAGCCTCGATTCTGTTTTTTGCCAGCATTTTTTAAAAAATAAAACCTTTCTCGGGCTCCAATTTCGGGGGCAAATCCGACTCGCCGAGCATTTCTTTCAAATCCCGCTCGATGGTGTTGCACAGGGCGCTCATCGGGATGTCCGTGATGCGGTTTTCAAAAGGGTCTTCGTTCACTTCGCCCACCTTGCCCATCACGCCGAACACGAAAGCGACGAGGATGCTGACGGGAATCATCAGTTCTGGCGCGCCCATTTTGTTGAAATCGGTGATGAGCGAAAAGGGCAGCACCGCCATGAACACCATCAAAAACAGCTTGGTAAAAAAATGATACTGCCGCAGCAGCGGCGTGTTTTTGATGCGTTCGCAGGCGCCCTGAAAATTGTTGAACCCGGCCAGCGTGGGTTCCAGGCTGATGTTGTCGAACGCGCCGAGGATCTCCGAACGCATGCCTTCCTTGATTCGGATGCCCTGCATCTGGAGCAAAAAATTGGGCTTGTTTGTTTTGGGGCCCAGTTCGACAAACTCCGCCGCTGAAAGCAAGTGCCGGCATTCGTCCCAGGCGTCCTGCCGGCGCAGGTGGAGGCGCAGGGCGTGCGCAAAAGCGATCTGGCGATAGATCAGTTCGCGTTTGAAGGCCGCCACTTCGGCCGCGTCGGCTTTTCCTGTGGCGACGGCATGGTCGGCATTGGCGATGATTTGCCGGGCAAAAATCCGGCTGTTGTTGATGATGCCGCCCCAGATAGTGCGGGCCTCCCACCAGCGGTTGTAGGCGTTGTTGTTGCGGAAGGCCAGAAAAATCGCCAGCGCGCTGCCCAGAATGGCGGCCACCGAAAACGGCAGGCTGACTTTTTCGAGGTGCTCGTTGTGGTACAGGAAAAAGACCGCCACCGACAACACCGACGAAGCGATCAGCTCGGCGCGCAGGTAGCGGGCCACGGCGAGAGGATTGAACAGTTTGCGGAGGATCATGGCTTGTCCAGGGGTTTCAGGTCATAAATGCTGCGCACCGACGAAAATTCCTTTTCCATGTCCAGGCCGAGGTCGATCAGTTTGCCCGTTCGCACATCGAACACCCAGCCGTGGATTTTCGGAAAGCCCGTGCGGTACCACGAGCGTTGTACGTGGTCGATTTTGATGATGTTCATGCACTGCTCCAGCACATTGAGTTCGACCAGCCGGTCGAAGCGCTGGTGGTCGTCGGCGATGGCCTCCAGTTCGGCGCGGTGCAGGCGGCGCACGTCGCGCAGGGTCTGCAGCCAGCTGTTGAGTTGCCCCATGTCGCTCGGGTGCAGGGCCGCTTTGACGCCGCCGCATTCGTAGTGCCCGCACACGA
Source organism: Saprospiraceae bacterium (assembly GCA_044226205.1). Lineage (GTDB taxonomy): Bacteria > Bacteroidota > Bacteroidia > Chitinophagales > Saprospiraceae > M3007. The sequence goes on along the minus strand of JBGAHL010000041.1, from coordinate 9,666 downwards.
TTACGTGCTTGACCTTCAAATGCTCCACGGCGTACTGGATCACCGCGTTGATGTTGTTGTCGGTCGGCACCACCTGATTGGCCACGTTGCGGTGGATAAACACCTCGCCCGGCTGGAGGCCCATCAGGTCTTCGGCGGTTACCCGACTGTCCGAGCAGCCGATATAGAGGAATTCGGGGGTTTGCCCCTGCGAGAGTTTTTCAAAGTAATCCGGCTGGGCGGCCAGTTTTTCGGCAATCCAGCGTTCGTTGTTTTGAAAGATGGTTGAAAAGTCCATGCCTGAATTTTTCAACAAAATTCAGGCACTTGAAGGGCCTGCGCAGCTTGCTTACACAAAGGTCTGTAACTAACTTTTAGGTAAGTGGCCGGCGGGAGCGCCTCGCGTTGCATGGGCCGAATTATCGTCGAGGGCAAACGGTAACCCGTCGTTTTGTTTCTGATGCGAAAGGCGGACATAGAATGTATAAAAAGCGCGCAGGACGGCTTCTCCCCAATAGAAAACCCGGCTTGGGCTTGTGAATACCCTAAAACTCATACCGAACAAACCCGCCCAGGTTGTGTGTTTGGGTCAGTTCGCCTTTTCCCGACTGGTTAAAATCCGCCATCGCGCCCAGGGCCCAGGCCTGGCGCCGGACCCCGAGCCGCAGGCGTTGGGTGAGGTTCCAGAGTTCGTTTTTGGGCTGGTATACAGGGAACAGTTCCACTTGTGAAAACAGCCGCCAGGGTCCGCCCAGGGCGGGTTGCCAGCGAAACATGCCGAACAGGTCCACGTTGCCTTCCTTTTTCAAATCGGCGACCAGCCAGCCGAAAAACAGGAAGTCACCCTTGATGCGCACATACTGCACCCCTGCCTTGGGCACGAAACCCGTGTTGACCAAAGAGCCGACGGCCACGAGGCCCAGCCCCTTGTCGAAATTGTACGACACGGCGTTGGTGGAACCGAACGCGGTGGGCGAGTTCTTATAGTCCACGCTGGCGCGGTTGCGGCTAAAAAAAAGGAAAGGCGAGCGTTTGTCTGTCGCGCTTTTGAAATAACGAAACCACATCAGATCGACGCCCGCCCGTCGGTGGCCGGCGTAGGTTTCGACGGATTGGGCATGTATTTGCAGCGCAAAAAACGCCAGGCATACCGTTATAAAACCCTTATTTTTCATCTTAAAAACCATGACTGAAAATGACATTTCCTATCTGATACGCGGGGCTGTTTTTAAGGTCTTCCATGCACTTGGCCCCGGGCTTTATGAAAGTGCCTATGAGGCAGTACTGCTGTATGAGCTAAAAAAGCTCGACCTGCAAGCGGAGGCGCAAGTGCCGTTGCCGCTGGTCTATGAGTCAGTTACTATGGAGGTGGGTTACCGAATTGACATTTTGGTTGAAAAGAAGGTCATTATCGAAGTGAAATCCGTTGAAAACCTTCTGGAAGTGCACCACAAACAATTGCTGACATACCTCAAATTGTCCGGGATCAAGCTGGGATTGCTGGTCAATTTCAATACCTCGGATATTGGTAAAAGCATCTTTCGGAAGGTGAACCAGCTATGAGAGGTGTTTCCCGCAAAAGATTTTCCCGCAGACTGGCGCAGACTTTTTCGCAGAATTCGCAGAAATACACGAGACCTTAATCTGCGGATTCTGCGAAAAAGTCTGCGCCAGTCTGCGGGAAAATCACCTATTTCCCCAACAACCGCACCACCAGTTCCGCGGCTGCCGCCCCCGAATTCTGCTGCTGGCCGGTGATCAGGTTGCCGTCCTGAATGGCGTACGACGAGAACGGCGCCGCGACTTTGAAGCGGGTGCCGTCGATTTTGCGGGCCTCCGTCTCGATGCGGTAGGGCTGTATTTTCATGCCCACGGCCTGGTCGGCGAATTCCTCCTCGGCGTCGGCGAAGCCCGTCCAGGTTTTGCCCTGCACGATCAGTTCGCCGTTCGATTTCCGGGCTTCCAGCAGCAAGGTGGTGGAGTGGCAAACGGCCGCCGAGGGCTTGCCGTTCTCGTAAAACGCGGCGAAAAGTTGTTCGAGCGCGTGGTTGCCCCGGAAGGTGTACATGGGCCCCTGACCGCCCACGAGGAAGATGGCGTCGTAATCGGCAGGATTTACCTCGCTCAGTTTGCGCGTATTGTCGAGCATTTTATTGAACCAGTCCTGCTGCATATAGCCCAGCGAGATCACGTCGTGGGCCGAGTAGCCGCTGGCGTCGGTGGGGTTGGAGTAGCCGTCCATCATCAGTTTGCCGCCTTCGGTGCTCACGAGCTCCACTTCGTAGCCGGCCTCCTGGAATACGCGCAGCGGGTGTGTCAGTTCGGCTGCCCAAAAGCCGATGGGCCAGCCCGTTTGTTGGGAGGTGGACGGCGAACTGGCGACCATGAGGATTTTGCCTTTGGCAGGCGCGCCGTGGAAATGAACGTAGGATTGAACTTCTGTGACTGTGCTCATGTCTTGTATCGTTTTATGACTAGGCAAACCTAGGGGCATGCGCTAAATTTGCAGCGATACTGACCCAAAAGTGCAATACTAACTTTTTGGAAAGTTAATTGATAATCAATTGATTGTAAACGATGCCTGATTTTATCTACAAGGGGAAAGTCTATTACAACCCGGTCCAGCTCGTCATGGAACAGATCGGCGGCACCTGGAAAATGCCGATCCTGTGGCGCCTGAAAGACAAGACCATGCGCTACAACGAGCTGCGCAAGATCCCGCACATCTCCGACAAGATGCTCACCACGCAGCTGCGCGAACTGGAAGCCGACGGCTATGTGCATCGGGAAGTCTATCCCGTAGTGCCGCCCAAAACGGAGTATTCGCTCACGGACAAAGGTTGGAAGGTGATCCCGCTGATCAATCAGATACGCGAATACGGGATTGCGTTGTTTGAGGAGCATGAGCAGGGCGGATAGCGGATATTTTTCAGTCACAGGCTTGCGGGATTCGTGTTTTTTGCTATATATTTGGCTTGAAAACAATAGAGGAACCCCATGCCGCTTTTCCTGCCTTTTGATCTGCCGCCCAATACGCCTCGGATGAGGGGTATTGGGCGGTGTGGTTTTTGGGGGGATGGACGCAATGAGCGGCTAAAGGGAATATGCATTGCGGGATAAGTGCTGATTTGGTGCTTATTACGCAATGCGGGGTGGCTTTTGTTGTTTGTTGTGGGTAACAAGTAGTTAGTGCCAACCAAAAATAATAAAGATGAATAGAATATTAGCGTTTGCAGATGAATACGGCAGTAATTCGTTTGATTTCACAAAAGAAGGTACTCACTTCGTAATAGCGGCAGTTATTGTCTCAGATGAGGAAAGAGGTACTATTGAGGGAAAAATCAATCAAATAAAGAAAAAACATAATTTTCAATTAGGTGAAATCAAATCAAGTAAAATTGGCAGCGATGTAGCTCGTAGGCGTAAAGTATTAAAAGACATAGTGGAGTTAGATTTCTCTGTTTATGCTGTTTCAATAAATAAAAAAGAACTTGAAGGAGAGGGCTTTAAATATAAAAAGTCATTTTATAAATTTTTAAATGGACTCATTTATCAGGAATTATTCAAGACATTTCCCAATCTTTCATTGGAAGTAGATGAGCATGGAAGCAATAAATTTATGCTCGAATTCAAAAAATATGTTGAAAAAAATCATAAGCCTGATCTATTTACTGGATCCGAGTTTAATGTTGCAAACAGTACTAAAAGTGTTTTAATTCAAGTTGCCGATCTAATAGCAGGAACTCTTGGGCATTGTTTTGATGAAAATAAAAATGACCTTGACGCATCAGAATTTTTAGACATTCTAAAACCTAGATTGTCTGGAATTAATCATTTCCCCAGAAAAAGAGAAGATTTAATTAACCAAGAACTAATAGAAAGTGGAGAATATGATGAAATAATCATGAATTTGGCAAAAAATAGGGCCTACATATATCTTGATGAGAAAAAGGCTGTTAAACAAGAGGATTTTGACCAAATAAATTTCGTAAGACTCTTATTACTATATCTAAATACTTTTGGTAAAAATGGGTATCTATCAACTGCTGAAATACTAAAACATTTGCAGGTTGGACGAAAGGAGGAAATTGATTCAGAATATTTAAGGAGTAAAGTAATTGGTAAACTTAGAGATAAAGGGCTTTTGATTGCTAGCAGTAGCCAGCGAAAGAAAGGTGGATACAAATTTCCCACTAATAATAAGGATTTATTAGATTTTATTAGTCATGGGAATAGTTTAATAATACCAATCTTGTCAAGAATAAAGAGATGTAGAGAAAGCGTAAAATTGGCTACTCAGAATAAACTTGATTTACTTGATAGCCCTAAGTTTAAAGAAATCAAAAAAATCTTAGACAATCAATAAGTACTAACCTATGAAAAAAATAAATTATTATTTGCTTTTGTTGCTAATATTTACGACTACTGGCTGCTCTGGTTGTGACATTTCAGGGTTTAAGGACTTTTTCTTGGAGGTATTATACATTTCATTGATTGTATTTGTAATATCTTTAATTTTTTCCAAAGGAAAAATTGAAGATAGAGCAGTAAATCAACTGATTGATTACTCTGAAAGAATAACTTTGGTAGTTACTCAGAAATTGAGCGATATGATCAACAACTCTTCAATATCCATTAATAACTCTTCAAAGGAAATTGATTTATTAAAGATAAAAATCAATAACTATCATGATGAAGGATTGAAATATATGGAAAAAATGTTGGGCGAGATTTACGAAAAGTATAGCGAAATAAATCTCGCACAGCTGTCTTTGCAAAAAGATAACATTATGCTAATGTCTCAAATGGGAAAATACATAGTTGAAAAAGATGAATTTGACAACAAAGTCAAAATTCTACATGAAAAGATAAATGAGTGTGAAATATTAAAGTCTGAATTGAGACAGTTAAAACAGATGCTTGAAAATGAAAAAGTTAACAATCAGAGATATAAAGAAAAGTTGGATAAATACAAAATTTGGCATTCAAATGAACATGAAATCCTCGATTTGAAGAATAAATGGAAGATCTATTTAAGTGATGGTGAGACCAAAAAGGTTTTAACAGAGATAATAAATAGCTCACAGTTGTCCTCGGAAATTAGAGATAAAGCAACAATTTTAAGTGGCCAATGGTCTACATTGGATGATACCATTAAGATGGGAAAGCCCATTGATAGTGCCCAATTTAATAGAATTTTTGAAGCTACAAAAGATATTGTAAACAGCATTTAGGCACTAACTAACGCTTCCTTGCCAACTGCTCGCTAAGCGCGGCAGTATGCAAGGAAGCAAACGTTGAATCACCAAACAAACCCCCACCCACCACTGTTACACCCCCTAAACCAACAAATCCCGCACCCGCCTATGCCATCCAACAAAGACTACTCCCAAGTCCCCCTCGAAGAACTGATCCAGCAAGAGCAAAAAATGCAGTCGCGCAAAACCACCACCGCCGTGTTCGTGGGCGTGCTGCTGGGTATCGCGGTGTATGCCGCCACACACAAGGGGTTTGTGCTGACGCTTGTTTTGCTGGTGGCCGCTTTTTGGTTTGGCGGCAGGTATGCGCAGGACCTGAAAAATATCCAGGCGGAAATCAGCCGCAGGAATCAATCTCGCTGATCCGCCCCTGCGGCATCCCCCCGATCGCAACAACGATTTTCCTCTCGGATTTGTCGAAATAATACCATCTCCGGCCGATACAACCCGAACCTTTGCGGGCATCGTACTTCGCTTCTTTGTGGCTGCTTTACCTCAGGAGGCATCAGGATTCACGTATTTCGACACAAAATGATCAAAAAACACCTTACTCTCATCCTCATCTCCCTGGGATTGCTCCTGTTGCTGGTCGCGACCTTCCAATACCCCGGTGGCACGGCCGACAACCCCGCGTCCGCGGGCTACGACTGGAAGGAAAATTTCATCACCAACCTGCTCAACCCCCTGGCGCTCAATGGCATGGAGAATGCCGCCCGACCCTGGGCCGTGGGCGGGGTGTTGTGCCTGAGCGCGGCGTTCGGCGTCTTTTTCAGTCGCTTTTCGACGCGAATTTCGATCAAAAGCGCCGCCTTCGTCATCCGATACGTCGGCGCGGCGGCCGCGTTTTGCGCTTTCCTGACGGTCATCCCTCCGCTCCACGACCGAATGGTCCTGTTTTCGGGCGTGATGACCCTGCTTGTCTTTTTTTACATCACGGTTTTGGTGCTCAAATCGAAACTGCTGTTCTGGAAGATCTACTCGATTTTCGCGCTGCTGATGTTGTATTTCGCCACCTTTATGTATTTCGGCGGTGTATTGCTGGCCTTTCTGGCGATTATGCAAAAGGCGATTCACCTGCTGCAGTTTATCTGGATACTGGGCCTCGAATACTTTACGGGGAAGGAGGATTTTGCGCACATCAAAAAATAGACGTTTGCCGGCGAAGCCGCGAAGCGGAAAGGCAGACGCCTCACATTTTGTGACATTTTGCGGCCGGTCGGCCGCGCGCAGCCTTATCTTCATCCTGCCTTCCCACTCACCAATTATCGTTTATTTTTATGCCTATCATGCTTACTCGCCTTCTGGCGGCGGGGCTGCTTTTGCTGTTCCTTGCCCCGCTTTCCGCCCAAAATCCCACCTTTCAACAGTTACTTTCCGACAGTTCCGACACCCGCAGTTACTCGGTCACCCCGCTTCCCGACGGCTACATTATTGCCGGCTCAACCTCCTACGGCAACAGCGCCAGTTCCGACGGTTTTCTGATCCGCACGGACCTGAACGGCGACATCATCTGGCAGCAGCGCTACGACAGCTATGGCTCCGATGAACTGCGCGCCGTTTGCCCGGCCAATGGCGGCGGGTTTCTCGCGGTGGGCGCTGCTAGCGGCGCCGGCGTCGGAACCACCAATGCCTGGCTGGTCCGGGTGGACGACAACGGCAATCAACTCTGGAACAAAACCATCGGCCAGTCGGGCACGCTGACCTTTGCCACCGACGTCACGCCGATCGACGGGGGCTACATCGTGACCGGCGACCGCATCAACAACACCATCGCGACCGCCCGCGGGTTCGTCGCGCGCATCGACAACGACGGAACAAGCGTCTGGACCAAAATCCCTTTCTCCAACCGCTACAATTCGATCGACGACAATTTCGTCCACGACGGCGTAATCTACGGCTGCGGCAACGGCTACTCCGAAGTGTTTGGCGAACGCGTACAGGGCTTCTGGTTCAGCATGGACCTCGAAACCGGGAATCTCATCAAATCTTTCCGCTATTTCAGTCAGGAATGGGAAGTGGTCAACAACATCGCCCTTGCAGACGACGGCAACCTGGTCATGTCCGGCTGGTCGCAACCCTACAGCCTGCTGATCACACAGCCGTCTTACGCCTGGGCGCAAAAAGTGACGCCCGATGGCGAAGTGATCTGGTCGAAAACCTACCACGTGCCGACCTGGACACACCATTGGTCCAGGCTCGTGAAAGACAACGACGGCGGATACACGATGATGCTCTACCTGAATTTCAGGGTCGAGAATAATTCCCAGACTTTCGACGAAAATGCCGCCCTGGTCAAACTCGATGCCGACGGCGACCTGCTCTGGAACAGGCGGTTTACAGGGGGGACGTACAGCCATTTCAACAATTTTGAAAAAGCCCCGGATGGCGGCTATGTCGCGGTCGGCGGGGTGAAAAACACTACGCTGACCGACTATGCCAGTTTTTTTGTAAAAACGGATTTCGCGGGCAACATGACGGATTGTTGTTCTTCCCGGTTCCCGGTCATCGAATACGAAGACCTGATCGATACCGTGATGGTTTTCGATCCGGCTCCTGCCAATTTTTCCGAAACGCGCAACGAGCCTGAACCGATGGTCGGCCCGGCCTATTTTGTCGCGACTGATATTTGCGCGTTTTCACCTGTTTATATCGAGGGCACTATCCAGTTTTGCCCCGGGAAAAGCGTCACGCTGGGTGGCGTAACGTACGATCAGCCGGATACAGTGGAGGTCGCCCTGCCCAACGCCGACGGCTGCGATACCCTCGCGACCTACGTTTTGGAATGGCTTCCGACGCCCACTTTGAGCGATACGATTCGCTTCTGTCCCGGTACCACGGTCAGTTTGCAGGGCGAAACGTACAGTATGCCCGGCGTGATCAGCGTGACCTTGCCCGGCTCCGGCGACGACTGCGACACTCTGGCGACCTACGTTTTGGAATGGCTGCCGCAACCCACTTTGAGCGATACGATTTATTTCTGCCCCGGCTCCACAGTCAGTTTACAGGGTGAATCATACAGTCAGCCCGGCTTGTTATACTTGACCTTGCCTGGCTCCGGCGACGGCTGCGACACCCTGGCGACCTACCTGTTGGAATGGCTGCCGCAAGCCTCGCTGAGCAAAATCATTCACTTTTGCCCCGGCGCCACGGTCAGTTTGCAGGGCAATACTTACAGCCAGCCCGGTGTGGTCAACGTGACCTTGCCCGGCTCCGGCGGCGACTGCGATACCCTGGCAACCTATGTACTGCAATGGCTGCCGCAGGTCACGCTCAGCGACACGATTCGTTTCTGCCCCGGCGAAACGGTCAGTGTTCACGGGATCGAATACACGCAGCCCGGTGAAATCAGCCTCGTGTTGCCCGGCTCCGGCGATGAATGCGACACCCTGGCCACTTACGTGCTCGAATATTCGAGCGACAACCAGCCCAATACGATCAGCCTGACGTGCCCGGCCAACCTTTCGGTAATTGCCGCGCCCGGCTCCACCATTGCCAACGTCAGCTACGACCAGCCGCTGGCCGATACGGACTGCCCCTGCCCGGGCCTCAGCACCGCCCTCGTATCGGGCGGCGCCAGCGGCACAGCTTTCCCGCTGGGCGTCAGTACGGTCTGCTATCGCGCTGATGACGCTTGCGGACATTCGGCGTCCTGCTGCTTCACGGTCAGTGTCCAAAGCGTGGAAGATGCCTGCGACACGAAATTTACGGGCTGTATCAAGTTCGAATTGCTCGGCGTACAACGCGACGGAGCCCAAAACTGGATCTACCGCGTGCGGGTCACCAACAACTGCAGCACCGACCTGCAATACGTGTATTTGCAGGTGCCCGACGGCCTCACGGCCTTTTCGCCGGCCAATAATGCCATTTACACGGCGCCCTCGGGCCGCACTTATCTGGCGCGCAACCCGAATTACTCGCCCATGTATTCCGTGCGGTTCAAGACCCAGGACGCAGTCGGCATCGCTGGCGGCCAGTCGGACGTGTTCCGCTACGCGCTGCCGCAACAGGCCGACGTGGATTACATCAATGTCGGCGTCCGGCTCTCATCCGGGACTTATTACGAAACCCATCTCAACACGTTCGGGTGCCCGGTGACGACGGAGCTCAACCCCCGTCCGGCTGCCGAACGCCAGAATACGCAGGCCGACAGTGCCTGGCGCGTCTATCCCAACCCGGCTGCGCCCGGCGCCCTGCTGCACCTTGAAGGACCGGCGCTCGAAAATGCCGTGTTTGCCCTCCGCGACGCGGCCGGCCGACTGGTATGGGAAGGGCCGGTGACGGACCAGACGGTATCGCTCGGCACTACTGCCTTGCCCGCAGGCGTGTACGGCTACCGTATTCTGTCCAACGGACAGTGGGCGGCTTCCGGCAAACTTGTCGTGTTGCGATAGAAGCGATTTTTATCATGCAAAAAACGAGGCTGTCGTGG
>JBGAHL010000040.1:0-44848 GCA_044226205.1 Saprospiraceae bacterium | reverse complement strand
GGATGGATTTTGATACAAAAAGACTACAAATATCTCGGGGCGCTGCCCCTGCCTAAGTTTTTACAAATAATCTTCTCAAAATTTGATTTATAAAATAAACTAGTCTAGTTTTGTGATAAATTATAAAAACAAACTCCTTTCTTTCGACATGGAAAACGAAGATAAAGTGCTCAACCCCCAGGAAAGTCTGCGTATTATCCGCGAATCCATCGACCTCGCCAAAAGCAGTATCAGCGAAAATGGTTTTCATTTTTTGCTTTGGGGTTGGCTGGTCGTAGGGGCGAGTGTTGCCAACTATTATTTGTCGGTCGTAGCCGGCTGGTCGCCGGAAAAAGCCTCGATGGTTTGGCTGTGCATGGTCGTAATAGGCGTGCCTGTCGCATTTTGGTACGAATGGCGTCAGAAGCGACAGGAAAAGACGGAAAACATCGTTCGGGAATGGTACGGAAAAGTCTGGCAGGCATTCGGGATTTCACTTATTCTGGTCATCTTTCTGGCCGCATTCGATCATTCCTCCCCCATCCCGTACATACTTGTGCTGGTAGGGTTTGCGATATTTGTTTCCGGCACGATCCTCCGATTCCGCCCGCTGCTTTTGGGTGCGGCAGCCATGTGGATTGCCGCGGCCATTTGTTGCCAACTCCGTCCGGAGGAACAATTGCTGGCAGAAGCCGCGGCGACGGTTCTGGGCTACCTGATCCCCGGCTATATGCTCAATCATAAAATAAGGACCAAGCATGCCTAAAGATCTCGATCCTCTCTTTTTATCACAATTGCGACTTGCACTCATGTCGCACCTGATGGTCGTACGGGAGGCCGAATTCAATGAATTAAAAACGCAAACAGGCGCTACGGCAGGCAACCTGAGCGCCCAGATCGGCAAATTGCAGGAGGCCGGATACATCGACGTCGTAAAGACCTACAAAGGGAATTATCCGCTTACTATTTGCAAACTGACGACAGCGGGTATTGCTGCGTTCGAGGCGTTTTATGAAAATTTGAAGACGTATTTCCTGTAGCGCCGACCTAGAGGTCGGCGCAAAATCGTCCACAAAAATTACGATCTGCTCTTTTTCCTATCGATCGTGCGCCGACCTCTAGGTCGACGCTACAGCGGCGCAAAATCGTCCACAAAAAATTACGATCTGCTCTTTTTCCTATCGATCGTGCGCCGACCTCTAGGTCGACGCTACAGCGGCGCAAAATCGTCCACAAAAATTACGATCTGTTCTTTTTCCTATCGATCGTGCGCCGACCTATAGGTCGACGCTACAGCGGCGCTACAGCAGCCCTTCCCTGACCAGATCGTGCAAATGCACCATCCCCAAATAACGATCCCCGTCCATCACGACAAGCTGGGTGATCGAATACTGTCGAAGCAAGGCCAGCGCGTCGACGGCCAGGGCATCAGGGTCGATCGTTTTCGGGCCGGGCGACAAAACATCGGCTGCGCGGAGCGCGGTCAGTTCGAGCCCGGGCCGGGCAAGCATGCGGCGCAGATCGCCGTCGGTGATGATACCCAGTAAATTTTGTTGCGCATCGAGCACGGCTGTGGCGCCCAGACGACGGGAGGATATTTCATGCAGAATTTCGGGCAGACTCGCCTCAGGCCCCACCACGGGCCGTTCATGCAAGGGATACAGGTCGCGCACCCTGAGGTAAAGTTGTTTGCCCAATGCTCCGCCAGGATGGAATTTGGCAAAATCCTGTGCCGTAAAGCCCCTCACGGCGATCAGAGCCGTCGCCAGGGCGTCGCCGAGCGCCATTTGAGCAGTTGTACTGGCAGTCGGCGCCAGGTTGTTGGGGTCGGCCTCCTGCGCCACAGGGGTGAAGAGCACAAAATCGGCCTGGGTAGCCAGCGTAGACTGGCGGTTGGCCGTCATGGCGATCAGCGGATTGCCGAAATTTTTGAGCAGGGGCACCAGCACCCTGATCTCGGGCGTTTCGCCGCTTTTGGAAATACACAGCACAAAATCAGCCGGCTGTATCATGCCCAGGTCGCCGTGGATGGCGTCGGCAGCATGCAGGAAAAGCGCGGGTTGTCCCGTGGAATTGAGCGTCGCGGCGATCTTTTGCGCCACTACGGCGCTCTTTCCAATGCCCGTAAGCACCAGTCTGCCCCTGGAACGCACCAGGGCTTCCACACAGGATTCGAAATCGGGCGTCTGCCCAAGACTGTCGGCAAGCGCCTGCAATGTTTCGGCTTCGATACGAATGGTTTGGCAAGCCGTGTCGAGGATCAGGGAATTTTTCTTATGCAAGGGGAATGGCCAAATTTAATTCTGAAATTAAAAACAATAAAGACAGCAGTCCAAACATTTGCCCGATTGTCAGACAGTTTTGACAAAAAAATGCCTAAAAAAATCACCTGTATTTCACAGACATTTTTACTATCTTTGGCGGCTTTTTGAAAAAGGGCCCCGCAAAAGTCGGGGCTTTTTGTATAAAAGCGGCTTTCCCGGTCGCTGAAATTAGCGATCCCTGAAAGCGTAGCAATGGTGCTTCCTCCGCCCGTTTGTCCAAAAAAATATGGACGTATGGTGATTGAATCGGCTTTTTTCCTAACTTCATCGGGCAAACGTGTCGTCTCCCTAGCACCGGCTTTTTGAATCTTTTTTTATCATTTCGTATCCCGCGCTTTATACTTCAAGACAGCGACAAGCGACTGGACCCGCAAACATGACAGATCAGAAGATGACTGCGATTACCACTGAACGAGACACGCTCCAGGAAAACCTTCACCGATATTTCGGATTTGATGCCTTCAAAGGCGAACAGCGTGCCATCATACAAAGCCTGCTCAGCGGCAAAGATACTTTCGTAATCATGCCTACCGGCGGTGGCAAAAGCCTCTGCTACCAACTCCCCGCCCTCATGTTGCCCGGCACGGCCATCATCATCAGCCCGCTGATCGCCCTGATGAAAAACCAGGTGGACGCCATCCGCGGCTACTCCGACGAAGACGAAGTGGCGCACTTTCTCAACTCCTCGCTCACCAAGGCGCAGATGAAGAAAGTAAAGCAGGACATCAGCGACGGCAAAACCAAAATGCTCTACGTCGCCCCCGAAACCCTGACCAAGGAGGAAAATATCGAGTTTTTCCGCAGCTCGGAAATCTCCTTTGTCGCCGTCGACGAAGCCCACTGTATCTCCGAATGGGGCCACGACTTCCGTCCGGAATACCGCCGCATCCGAGCCATGCTCGATGCCATCGCCCGCGACGTGCCCATCATCGCCCTCACCGCCACGGCTACGCCCAAGGTACAGGTGGATATTCTGAAAAACCTGGGCATGGAAGGCGAACACACCTTCGTCTCCTCGTTCAACCGCGACAACCTGTTCTACGAGATCCGTCCGAAGATCAAAAAAGACCAGACGATCCGCCAGATCATCCAGACGATCAAGGAGGAATTCCGCAACGAATCGGGCATCATCTACGTCCAAAACCGCAAGACCGCCGAAGACCTCGCACAGGTCCTCTCCGTCAACGATATCAAAGCCGCGCCCTACCACGCCGGCCTCGACCCCAAAACCCGCTCCAAAACCCAGGACGACTTCCTCATGGAGGAAATCGACGTGATCTGCGCCACCATCGCCTTCGGCATGGGCATCGACAAGCCCGATGTGCGCTTCGTGATCCACTACGATATCCCCAAATCCATCGAAAACTATTACCAGGAAACCGGCCGCGCCGGCCGCGACGGCCTGACGGGCAAATGCATTGCCTTTTACAATTACCAGGACATCGTTAGGCTCGAAAAATTCCTGCGAGACAAACCCGTCGCCGAACGCGAAATGGGCGTGCAACTCATGCAGGAAGTCGTGGCCTACGCCGAAACCGCTTCCTGCCGCCGCCGCTTCCTGCTGCACTACTTCGGCGAAGAATTCGACGACCACAACTGCCACAAAATGTGCGACAACTGCCGCACCCCCAAGGAGAAAGTGGAAGTGCAGGAAGAATTGAAAGCCGTGATCTCCTCCGTCCTCGAACTGAACGAAAACTACCTGATGAAAACGGTGGTCGATTTCATCCTCGGTCGCGAAACCAAGGAAATGAAAGACTTCCGCTTCACCGAACTCGAAAGCTTCGGCGTCGGCGAAGACCGTCACGACGAGAACTTCTGGAACTCGGTCATCCGCCACGCCATGATTCACAACCTGGTGTACAAGGAAATCGAACAGTTCGGTCTGCTGAAAGTCTCCGAGGAGGGCCGCAAATACCTCCAGAATCCGTTCCCGGTCCAGATCACCGTCAACCACAACTTCGAAGAAGGCGAATACGATTTCGACGATGAAAAAGGCGGCACCGCCGTGCTCGACGAAACCCTGATGAACATCCTGAAAGACCTTCGGCGCCAGGTTGCCAAAAAACACAACCTGCCGCCCTACGTCATCTTCCAGGACCCCTCGCTGGAAGAAATGGCGACCCAGTACCCCATTTCGATGGAAGACATGGGCAAAATCACGGGGGTTTCGCAGGGCAAGGCGCTGAAATACGCCCAGCCTTTCATCGATGCCATCCAGAAATACTGCGAGGAGAACGAGATCGAACGCCCGATGGACATTACCATCAAAACGGTGGCCAACAAGTCGAAAACCAAGATCAACATCATCACGGCCATCGACCGCAAAATCCCGCTTGAAGACATCGCCAAAGCCAACGACCTGAGTTTCCAGGAACTGATGGAAGAACTCGACGGCATCGTCAACTCGGGCACCAAACTCCGCCTCGACTACTACCTCACCAAGGTCGTACCCGACGAATACGTGCGCGAAACCATCATCGACTACTTCAAGGAAGCCGATACGCCCGACGTGGACGTGGCTTACCAGGAACTGAAAGACGAGGAAATCACCTGGGAAGAAATCCAGTTGTTGCGTTTGAAATTTTTGAGCGACTACGCCAACTGATCGCAGGAATCGCGTTTTACAAACAAAAAGCCGCGCGGAGCAATGGATGCTTCGGGCGGCTTTTTGTTTGCGCGGCGGCGGAGATTGTTCTTGCACAAATCGGTGCAAATCAGTTAAAACTACGCTTTCCCGTTACCAAACCCCATATTTGCGAAGTCTGAACACCCTTTCGACATGGACTATTACAGAAACTACATCCGCTCCCTCGGATCGGTCCGTCTGTCGCTCTTTGTACGGCAAATGTTGTGTTGCGCCATCGCAGTGCTCGCCGTTTTGCGCTCGCAGGCCCAATCCGACGCCACTTTTGTCGCCGACAGCCTCGTTTGGGACTCCATAGGCCACCACATGGAAGATGCCTTCTACCAGGGCCGCTACCTCGAAGCAGCCCGGCAGGCAGAGATCGCCAACGACTTTGCCCAAACGCATTTTCCACCCTCCCACCCGCTCATCGGCCTCAGCCTCGACAACCTGGGCACCACACTGCACCACGCCGGCAAACTCCGGGAAGCCCGCCCGGCACTGGAGGCCGCCATGCAACACGCCGCCACCTACCTCGGCCCGCGAAACGAAGACTACCTCACCCGGCTCAACAACCTGGCCATGCTGTACAAAGACATGCAGGAGTTCAGCCTTTCGATGGCAGCTTTCGATGAATTGCTCAGCACAGGAGCAGAAGTATTCGGCAAAGACGACCCCACCTACGGCATTTTCCTCAACAACGCGGGCATCCTGTGCGAACAAACCGGCCGACTCGACCAGGCCGCTGTGTTTTACCGGCAATCTCTCGACATCACGGCCCGCTCCCTGGGGAAAAATAACCCCAAATACGCCACCCGCCTGTACAACCTGGCTGTGCTCAACCGGCGCAACCATCATCCGGACATAGCGCTCGGGCTGGTTCAGGAAGCGCTCGCGATCAATGAAGCCAATTATGGAAAAAACCACCCCAACTACATCACCTGCCTCGGCGAAATCGGCGTTGTTTACAGCAGCCTGGGCCAGAACGAACTGGCCGAACAATACCTGACCGAATGCCTTTCCCGTATCGACAGCGTCATGGGCAAAACGCACGTGCTGTACCCCACCTATCTTTTCTTTTTGGCAGACCTGAAAAAAAAGACGGGCCATACCGGGGAAGCCATCGCGATGTGGGAGGAAATGGCGGTTCAGCGGGAAAACCTGTACGGCATCTACGCCCCGCAAGGCTGGGTGGAACACCGCGAACTGGCCGACGCCTACGCCCAACTCGGAAAACTGGATTCGAGCGCACAACACCTTCGCTTTGCATCGAGCCATGGCGCCGAGTTTTCCCGGCTGAATTTTAGTCAAATGGGAGAAGCCGAACAGCGCGGACTCGCCCTGCAGTTGTACCCGCTGGTCGAACTGGCCGCGCGATTGGCCTGGCAGTTTCCGCAGGACACCGCTTTCCCTGCCATTGCCTACGACAATTTGCTGCTTTCCAAAAACCTGCTGTTCGACAACCGGCGCAACCTCATGCAGTCGCTCCGCAATATTCCCGACCCCGAAGTCCAGCGCGAATTTGCCGAATGGGACGACCTGCAAACCCTGCTCGGCGCCCAGTATGCCAAACCTTCGGCTAAACGCCGCCCCGATATCGACAGCCTTCAACAACGCGCCACGTTGCTCGAAAACCGCCTGGCGCGTCATTCGGACGCTTTCCGCAACGCGCGCCGCATCGTACGCTGGCAGGATGTGCAATACGCCCTGAAACCCGGGGAGGCCGCTCTGGAAATCGCCGGATTTACCTGGCGAGACAGCCTCCATCTTGTCGGCTTTTTTATTGATAAAAATTCGACCCAGCCGCGGCTCATCGATTTCGGTCCCGCCGGCGCGTTCCCCAAAACAACGGCTTTGCGCAAGGCCTACGGCTACTCCGCCGCACGGGTCGACAACCTGCAATGGCTTGTGGGACAGGCTCTTTTACCTTGTTTGCCACACGTTTCGCGCATGTACCTGTCGCCTTACGGGCAATTCAACCTGATCAATACCAGCGCGATACCTGTCGGCCCCGACGAGGTTTTTTCCGACCGTCTGCAAATCGTACGGGTCGGTTCCACCCGCGATCTGGTGTCGGGCCGACTGCTCGACCCGGCGCCCGGCCCCAAAACGGCGCAGGTGTTCGGTGGGATTGACTACGACAACTCAGGCCCGGAAACAGCCCCCGAAGCGGGCAAATCCACCTTCCAGTCGAAGGCGGCTGCCCGTACAGACGCGACATTCAGGGACAGTGAAGCGGGCCAACCCTGGACTTATTTGCCGGCCACACTCGACGAGGCCAAAGAGGTCGCGCATTTTTTAGAAAGCCGGCAATTCGAAGTTGTTCTACGCAGCGATTCGTCGGCCACGGAAACAGCCTTCAAACAGATGGGCCGGGAGCAACCCTCTCCCAGGGTCATTCACCTGGCTACGCACGGGTTCTTTTTTCCCCAACCCCTCAACAATGCCGACATTGGTTTTGTCGACGCCCAAAATCCGCTCATTCGTTCGGGCATGGTGCTCGCGGGCGCCAACCGGGTCTGGAGCGGCAATGAAACACAAGCCGGGGAGGAAGACGGCATCCTGACCGCCGACGAAATCGCGAGAATGGACCTGAGTCACACCGAGCTGGTGGTGTTGTCGGCCTGCGGCACGGGCCTCGGCGAACTGGCCTCGGACGAAGGGGTGTACGGTCTCCAGCGAGCCTTCCGGATAGCGGGCGCGCATTACGTGCTGATGACGCTGTGGAGCGTCGACGACCGCTACACGCAGTTGTTCATGCGGGAATTTTACCAGCAATGGCAAAATGCCGGCGCCTCCATCCCGGATGCCTACCAGTATGCCCAAAACCGCATGCGGCGCGAAGCGCCCAACCAGCCGGCGCTCTGGGCGGCGTTTGTATTGATACGTTAGTGAGGCGCAAAAATCAGCGGAGCGTCAGTTTGCCGGTGAAATAGACGGCGCCGCTTTCTTCGTCTTCGATCAGGTAATAGTACAGGCCGGGGGACAGGCGCAGGGCGGGTTCCGCGGCAATGTCGACCGTCTGGTCGGGATTGGTTTTCATGGAAAAAGCGCCGGATCGGAGCGGGCGGAAGGCAGTGTAATCGGCTGCCTTGTTGGTAAACAGGAGCCATCGAAACCCTTTGATGCGTTCGGCGTCGCCGCGCAACTGAGCGTTCAGGTTCAGCCGGCAGCTGGCGTTGGCATTTTCACAGGCTTGTTCTTTCGGGGGCGTTTTTACCCAAACCGGCTGTTCCTCCGCGTTGCCGCGAAACTGGCCGGGGCCCAGCATGGTTTCCAGGCGAGGGTTGGGTCGGAAATCGGCAGCAATCTGACGATTCGCGGGGGGCGCAGGCGCCGTTTCAAGGGTGTCGGAGGGCAAAACGGGAGCGCCGGGCTCGATGGCTTGTTGAGGGGGCGCCGCAGGAGTCGGAAGGGCCGCAGGCTCGGCAGGCCGGCGGGAGAAACGCCAGGTTGCCACCCCAATCGACAAGGCAACAAACAGCAAAACCAGGCGGAAACCGGTTTTTTGCCACCATTTCACGGGCTGTCGGCTGCTCGGGCCACGGGTGCTTTTTACCAAAGCGCGCACCGCCTCCACCTCGGGTTTTATTTCCGGGTGAAAAAGTTGGTAAGACAGAAACGTATCCAGTTCCGCGTCCGTCAGTTGTCCCAGAACGAAGCGTTCAATAATGTTATCGCGATCGATAGTTGAGCGGTCCATAGGTTGCCAATCAGAAGAAGTTGCGCCATGCCGACCAGTTGTTTCAGTCGTTCGAAGGCGCGTTGCTTGCGTTTTCGTATGTTTTCTTCCGAGACTTCCAGTTCGCGGGCCAGGTCGGCGAGTTTTTCCCCGGCATAGTAGCG
Organism: Saprospiraceae bacterium; assembly: GCA_044226205.1. Classification (GTDB taxonomy): domain Bacteria; phylum Bacteroidota; class Bacteroidia; order Chitinophagales; family Saprospiraceae; genus M3007. The sequence continues at coordinate 36,073 of JBGAHL010000040.1, read as the reverse complement.
GCACAGCAAGTCACGGTCGTTTTCATTCAATTCAAGGAGTTTTTGCCGGATGTCTTTGGCGCGCTGGCGGGCCAGGTCGTCGTCGTTTGTCCAGTCGCTCAGTTCCTGTTTGGCCGTTTGAAACCCGCCGGGGTCATCGGGGCGGTAGATCAGGGCCTCTTTTTTCAGTCGGGCGAATCCTTCTTTCAAAGTCAGGTCGGCAACTTTAAACATCAGGGATTGCAGTTCCCGGGCGTGTTCAAACCGGCCTTTTTCAAACAGGGTGAAAAACCTGGACAGGCTTTCCGAAAAAATTTCCATCGCAAATTCCTGTTCGGTTACGACGGCATAAGCCGGAAGCCGGCCAATGCGCTTTCGCAGCCAGGGCAGTGTGACCTGCCGCAGGGAACCGACCAGTTCAGTCCAGGTTTTTTCCTCCCGCCGCCTCAGGCGAGCGAGTTGATGGGTAAAATCACTGGTGTCGGACGCACTCGGAATTCCTTCATTCATGACATGACAGGGACAGACAAAACGTGACCATTTTTTTCAAAAAAAATAATGGAGGCACAAAAAAAGCCAAAAGCGGGGAAGGGTCGGAAAAATTTTTCCCGAATGGCTGTCACGTTTTGTCCCCCTCGCTCATATCTCCACATCAGTACATGCCGACGACGACTGGCAAGACTTTCCTGGCTCCGCCGGCATGTACGTTTCGAACTATCACTATCCTTCATCCTTAACTATCTGCTCTAACTAACATGAAAAAAGCATTTCAGCTCAGCCTCCTGCTGCTCAGCGGCGCCCTCCTGACCCTCACCTCCTGCAAAGACGACAAACAAACCACGCTGCCCTCCTGCGAAGGCGTTCACTGGGAATACTCCGGCGACGAAGGCCCCGACCACTGGAAAGACCTCTGTGTCGACTACACGAGCTGCGGCGGCCCGGCCCAGTCGCCCATCGACATCACCGGCGCGCAGGACGACAACACCCTGGTTGCTATCGGCGAACATTTCGTCTCCTCCACGACCCACGCGGTCAATAACGGCCACACCGTCCAGTTCAACTGCGACGCCGGCAGCGAAATCACGGTCGACGGCCAGACCTACAAACTGCTCCAGTACCACTTCCATACGCATAGCGAACACACCGTCGGCGGTGTGGCTTACCCGATGGAAGTACACTTCGTGCACAAAAACGAAACGACGGGCAAACTGGCCGTCGTCGGTGTATTCTTCAAGGAAGGCGCTGAAAACGAGTTCCTGAAACCCTTCATCGAGCACCTGCCGGCTACCAAAGACGCTACTTTCGACGACGCCAACCTGTCGTTCAACGTGTCGGACTGCCTGCCTTCCAACCGCAGCTACTACACCTACGGCGGTTCGCTGACCACCCCGCCCTGTTCCGAAATCGTCACCTGGCTGGTTATGCAAAACCCGGTCGAGGCTTCGCACGAACAAATCGAGGCATTCCACAGCGTAGAACACGACAACGCCCGCCCCGTACAGGCGCTGGGCAGCCGTTCGCTGAAACATGCCAGCCTCTGATCAAGCCTGTCATTCTCTCCCTACGTTCGGATTTTAAACCGAGCCGGTCGTCCTTTACAGGGCGGCCGGCTTTTTTGTGAAATAGTCGTTCGGCGACTTTTTCCCCTGAAACTGGAGGCATCGCTGAGGGGCAAACCTACCTTTGAGCATTCGTTTACCCTAGCCCTCCTTTTTTATGAAACCAATTTCCTTTCTTTTTTTCTTCCTCTTGTGCAGCCTGTCGGCCCGGGCCCAAACGCCCGCCATCCTTTGCGGCAATGATATTTTCAACAACATCGTCCGCACCCGGCACCCCGAACTGGCGGCCGGCTTCGACGCAACTTTCGAGGCGGCGCGCCAGGCGAAAGCCCAGCCCCGCAGTCCGCTTACCATCAACGTGGTGGTGCACGTGGTCTGGAAAGATGCCGCCGAAAACCTTTCCGACGACATCATCTACGATCAAATCGCGGTGCTGAACGCCGATTACAACCGCCTCAACGCCGATACCGGCAACCTGAGGCCGCAGTTTCAGCCCGTCGCCGGCAATGCCGACATTCATTTCAACCTTGCCGCCATCGAACGCGTGCAAACCAGCCAACTGTTCGAAGTGGATGTGCTGGGCAACAGCCTGCTCACCGAACTCAAACACAACAGTCAGGGCGGCAGCGACGCCTGGGACACCGAACATTACCTCAACATCTGGGTCTGTAAAATTCAGCCGCTGGCCTTCGGGCCGCTCGTGCTGGGGCAGGTGCTCGGCTTCGCTTTCCCGCCCAACGACCTGTCCAACTGGCCCGCCGACTCGGGCGCGCCCAATGCCGATGAAGACGGGGTCGTGATCGACTACCGCGCTTTCGGCAGCAACAACCCCAACCCGCTCGAATTTCCGGGCGTGGGCGCCATCACCGTCAAAGGCCGCACGCCCACGCACGAAGTGGGCCACTACCTCGGCCTGCGCCATATCTGGGGCGACGGCGGCCTGCTGGGCCCCAACGATTGCGCCCAAAGCGACGGGGTCGACGATACGCCCTTCGCCAATGCCCAATCGAATTTCGATTGCGACATTACCAAAAACACCTGCCCGCAAGTGGAGGCATTTTACGGCGCCGATATGCCCGACCTGATCGAAAATTACATGGACTATGCCAGCGAAGACTGCATGAACATGTTTACCAAGGGGCAGGTAGATCTCATGCGCAACGTGCTCACGGGACCGCGCAGCGGCCTGCTGGATGCCGTTTCGACCCAGCAGCCCGAGCTCGCGGCGGCCGGTTTCCGGCTGTCGCCCAACCCTGCAAACGGCCGGGTGCGGGTCGATCTGTCCGAGGCGGCAGCATCGGGCAGCAGCCTCAATCTGTACAGCGCCGAGGGGCGTTTGCTGCGCAGCCTCGCGGTGCCGGAGGGCGCTGCGTACGAATGGCTCGACCTGAACGGCTTGCCCGCAGGGCTCTACATGGTGCAACTGTACAATGGGGGGCATTGGGCCGCCGAACGGCTGGTGGTGCGTTAGGGTATGTTTGGGATTTTCTGCCTTCCGCAGAAAATTTTCCACGCGCTTCTTCTACGTCATCAATCTTTTCAGAAAACGTACATTTTTCGATTTAAACCGAAAAAAAAGTACATTTTTTTCGGTTTGGGATGACAATTCCCCGTTTATCCTCCCAGCCAGCTCTTAAATTCCCCTGCCCGCTCCCTGCTTACGAACACTTCTTCGGGCGCGGCGGGGTTGGTTTCCAGTTTGAGCCGGCCGTTGAGGTGCGGCGCAATTTTGCCGATGGCATTGAGCCGGATGCACATGCCGCGGCTGATCCGAAAATAATCGCGCGGATCGAGCAGGCGCTCCAGTTCTTCGAGCGTGTGTTCGATGAAATATTTTTTCCCTGAAAAGGTGTAAGCCTGGGTCAGCCCTTCGGATGAGCGGAAAAAGGCGATGTCTGCCGTGAGCAGGAAACTCATTTGCTGGCCGGTTTTGACCAAAAAACGATCCTTGTAGGACTCTTTTTTGAATAAACGCTCGATCATGCCCAGATCGAGCGCGGGGGCGCTTCGACGGTTTTCGACTTTTTCGAGCGCCTTGCCGAGCTCGTCGGGATCGACGGGTTTGAGCAGGTAGTCCACGGCGTTGACCTTGAAAGCCTGCACGGCATATTGATCAAATGCGGTGGTAAAAATCACGGGAGCCTGCACTTCCACCTGCCGGAAGATGTCGAAGCTCAGTCCGTCGGCAATCTGGATGTCCATAAAGACCAGATCGGGCGCAGGGAAGGCGCGGAGCCAGCGCACGGCGCTTTCGACGGAGTCGAGGGTATCGAGCAGCTGACAGCCGGGGCGGGCGTGTTGAAGCAGTTTGCCGAGCTGTCGGGCGGCGGGGAGTTCGTCTTCGATGAGGAGAATGCGCATGGGAGTATTGGTTTAGCGCAGTGGAAGCATTCGGGCTTTTGCTCGTTTCAAATCAAAAGTAATCAGCGCGCCTTGAATCAATTCGTCATGAAATTGATAGAGTACGGACAATAATTGGGAACCCAGCGTATCCGGCAAAAGGCTATCCGTTCGGGCTTGTATTACACTGGGCGCTTTGTGGCTCGCGGAAGCCAGGATAGACCCAAAATCCAGGTCATTGGTAAACACAATGTGCTCGTTCTGGATAGCCCATTCAAATATCACTCGATCAGGCGCATCAGGCGTACCGATACTTGACCAATGAATAGCCTTGATGCCATTTTTTTCCAGAAAGGCGACCCAGGCCGGAGACAGGTTCATGTCGATCAAGATTTTCATCCCTCCTTCAGTACTACATCAACCTCTTTTTCCTGGGTTCGCCACGCTGCATACTCCAGTGCCGCGTAAATATCGTCTCTTTCGAGGTAGGGGTAGGAAGCAAGAATCTCTTCGATGCTGTGTTTGGCTGCCAATAGCCCCAGAATAGTCCCCACAGTGACACGCATGCCCCTGATACAAGGCTTTCCCCCCATAACTGCCGGATTGACCGTAATTCTTTTTATCAAGTCTGCCATAGCTCAAAAATAAACCTATTTTATCGAGGTATCCAAATCGATCACGGGCAGCAGTACCGTAAAATACTCCCGCGAAACGATCACTTCCACCGACTGGTCAGTGAGGATGCGGTAGCGCGAACGGATGTTTTCAAGCCCGACGCCCGTGGAGTCCATCACCTGATTTTTGCGCTGAAGGTTGTTGCGCACCACGAGGCGGCCGTTTTCGGCAAAAACCTCGATCGTGAGCGGTTTTTCGGTAGAAATCACGTTGTGTTTGATGGCATTTTCAAACAGCATTTGCAAGGACAAGGGAACGACGCCGGCCATGGTTCGGTCGTTCAAATTGTGCAAATTGGTGCGCAGGTTGTCGCCAAAACGCTCTTTCAACAGAAAAATATACGACTGCAGATAGTCCAGTTCTTCCCCCAGCGGGATGACTTTCGCTTCCCGGCTTTCGAGCACGTAGCGATACACTTTGCTGAGTTGCTGCACAAAACGCACGGCGCGGTCCGGGTCTTCGGGGATGAGGTAGATGAGCGTATTGAGGCTGTTGAACAAAAAGTGCGGGTTCACCTGATTGCGCAGTCCTTCGAGTTGCGATTCGAGGTTTTGACGTTCCAGGTTGGCTTTTTCCGCGAGGGCGCGCTCCAGTTGCAGGTAGAATCCGAAGGCTTCGTACACGGCCAGCACGAGAGCCGAAAGGATCATGGTCGCAATGAATTCGACCAGCAGGCTGGGAGAGGTTTTATACTCCTGAAAGAGGTAGCAAAAGAAGGAGTCCAGGGTAAAATTGATCAGCCAGAAGATCAGCAGGAACAGCGGAATCAACCACATCAGTCGCTTGCCGATATCCCCGAATCGCGGGTAGCGCAATTTTATCCGTCCGTAAAGCCAGCGCAGGGAAAACCAGAACGCACTCGTGTAAGCCGCCGACATGGGCAGGCACATCGCGATGAGCTGCCATTGGCGCTGTTCGTAATAATCATTGAACAGCAACAGCGACACCAGCACGCTGGCGGCCGGAATGCCGATGATCAGCATCCAGCGGTCGTCAAATCCGGCTATTTCCCTGAAACACTTTTTGGCCATTGCTTTTTTATGGTTGATGAGGTTGATGAGGGTTTATAAGGTTGATTAAAAGGGTTGGGTAAATTCAATTTATGGTGAAAGTAAGGGCAAATGTTTCATCCGCAGCGCAAAAAAACGATCCAGGTTAGCTGCCCGTAGAGGCCGTCTCAAAAGTCCTTCGCGGCCAACTGACGGGGTGACTTTGGAGTCACCCCGTCAGTAAAACAGCCTCTTGCGATCTGGCTCATCTCTTTAAAATTGCACCCGCCACAGCACATCGGGGAAGAAGCCCCGCTGATAAACCGTGTTGATGGCGCCGCGCGACAGCGAAAAACGCTGTTGAAACACGTTTTGATGATTGGTTACATTCTGGAAGTCGAGGAAGAAATGCTGCGTCAGGCGACGTTTGGTTGAATTGAGGCGGTAGCCCACTTTTACGTCCCAGCGGAAATAGTCGTCGTAACGCTTCCCGAAATAATCATTGCTCAGAATTTCCTGCTGCGCAGCAATGGAAGCATCCAGATCGACCGGCGTGTAAGGCCGCCCGCCGGCGGTGCTGAGGCGGGTATCCAGGGTAATGGCATTCTGGCCGTTGCGACCGAACTTGAATTCCTTGCCGGCCAGCAGGTTCACCACGTAGTTGCCATTGAACGCGGTGTTGCGCGCCACATCGTCGCTGCCCTTGTATTTGGAGTCGAAAACCGAGGCGGTCAGCAGCCCGTACCAGCCCTGGGAGAAAAACTTCTCCACCGTCAGTTCAAGGCCGAGGTTCTCGCCGGCGCCTTCGTTCACGAGGGATCCTTTTTCGGGGAAGCCGAAATCGGCGCCTGTATTGAGCAGGGAGAATTCGCTGGGCACGCGCTCCACGGGCACATCCGTCAGGTGTTGGTAATAGGCTTCCAGTTTGGCGTGCCAGTTGGCCGTCGGTTTGATGTCGTAGCCAAGGACGAACTGGTGGCTTTTGGTAAAGCCGAGGTCCTTGTTGGTTTGCAGGTAGCTGCCGTCGGGCTGTTGTTCTTCATACAGGAGGATGGGCAGGGGCTGCATCTGGCCGTGCAGGCCGTAGCCGGCGCTCAGGGTTTGGCGAGGCGTCAGGTGAAAATTGATCGCCGCGCGCGGCTCGATGGAACTGGTCGAGTTGTAGGTCAGGTACTGGGCATGCAGGCCGCCATTGAGGGTCAGGCGTTCAGTGGCGCGCCATTGGGTCTGGGCAAAGCCTGAAATCAGGTGCATCTGCCCGTCGAAAGCGCGGAACGTCACCCAATCCGGCGTATGCTCCCGGGAGCCGTCGTTCACATCGAGGTTGAATTGCTGGTAAAGTACGCCAGCGCGCAGGGTGCTGCGGGCGTTGAACTTGTGGTTGACAAAACTCGACACCCGAAAATCGGCCGTAGCGTCGTCAAAAGTCAGCACGTGCTTGCGGGTTTCATTGTCCTGATCGCGGTTTACGTCGTAGGTAGTGCCGGCGTAAGAGCCTGATAAAATCGTGCGCAGATAGGTGTTGTCGCCGATCAGCAAGTTGTGTTTGAGTCCGACAATGCCCAGTTTGGAGGTGGAATAGGCGTCTTCGTTGGGTTCTGCCCAGAGGTCCTCCTCGGTCACGTCCTTGCCCAGAAAATCGATATCGCTCAGCCCGCCCAGTCCGAACAGGGAAAAACGACCGAATTTGGACTGTCCAAAGTCAATATTAAAGGTCAGGTCCTTGTAACGCGGCGTCGCCGATGTGCCGACATTGATACCGGCCGCGTCGGCCAATTCCACGAAAGAGTGGCGGTAAGCAACCACAAACGTGCCCTGCCGGCGGTTGATCGGGCCTTCGGCCATGGCTTCCAGACCGGAGAATGCTGCCAGCTGAGCGGTGAATTCGTAACGCTCCTGATTGCCCTGGCGCAAGCCGATGTCGAATACCCCGGCCGTGGCGTTGCCGTATTCGGCAGGAAAAGCCGAGGTGAGAAAATCCGAGTTGCGGATCATGTTCGGGTTGAGCGCGCTGACCGGGCCGCCCGTGGTGCCCAGGGTAGCAAAGTGGTTGGGACTGGGAATGGGCACGCCTTCGAGGCGCCAGAGCACACCCACCGGCGAATTGCCGCGGATGACGATGTCGTTGCGGGAGTCGTTGGCGGCGGCGACGCCGGCGAAATTGGTCACCAGGCGCGACACATCGTTGCTGCCGCCCGAAAAGCGCTGCACTTCCTCGGTATTGAATTGCCGCGCGCTGATGGTGGCCAGCTCGTTGACGGGCCGGTCCTTGTCGATGGCCGCCGTCACCACCACCTCGTTGAGGTTTGCCAGCGATTCTTCCATGCGCAGGTCCAGCTGGGCTTCCTTGCCCGCTGTGACGAGGATGTTGGGCACGGTCAGGGGCTCGTAACCGAGATACGTGATGCGGATAGCCTGCCGGCCCACGGGCACGCCTTTGAGCACGAAAGCGCCGTTGACATCGGTCATGGCGCCGATGGGCGTCTGGTCGGCGGGCAGGACGAGCTGCACGGTCGCGCCGATCAGCGGCGTTTCAGATTGTTGGTCCAGCACGGCGCCCCGAATGGCCGACTGCTGGGCCGACACCCAGAGCGGCAGAAAAAACAACAGAGCAGGATAAAGGAAACGGAGTGTAGTTTTCATCGCCTAATATTTTCTTTTTTAAAAATGACGGTGCAAACCTGTCCAGTTTGCTTCAAAAGCGAAAGCGATTTGCCGTGGCCCGTCGCAGAAGAACCTTGAATGGCAGAAAAGCAGGGGTAAAAAGAAAGGGATGGCGCGGCGCCATCCCTTTCCAGCAAAGTATTTTTTTTAAAACCGGCGAACGATCAACGATCGCGGCCAGGCCCCAGAATGGGAATGTTGGGCACGATGAAGTTGGTCAGTTTTTCGGCCACCCAGAGGATCGGGAACCAGATCACCACCAGCATCCAGACCGGGAAATCGAGGAACACCAGCCACATGAACACGTCGATGAGCAGCACGATCGCGATGATCCAGGTAATCACGAGCAACATGGCCGCGGCATTCTGGTGGGCGGCCACGATCCAGCGACCGACGATGATGCGGCCGTAGGCATTGATCAGGCTTTCGGATGCAGCCGTTTTGGCTACGTAGCGGCACAAGCCGCCGAAACAAACAAGCAGGACCAGTATCGAGTTAAAAATCCACATGACGAACGACCAGATGGGTCGCATGGTTTGCCAAAATTGCCCTTTCCAGGCTTCCACATTGTGGCGGGCATTGGTCAGGCTTTCGGCGAGGGCCACGGAATCGGGCACAATCCCGCCCACGGTTTTGGTGCCTGTGATGGTGCGGGGGCGAACGGGGTCGTTGGTAGGCGTTGTCGGCGCGACGGGCGCGGAGTCATCGCCGGTTCCTCCTCCGGCTTCCTCCCCGGCGATCTGCGGCTCGGTCGGCGCAGTTTGCGGTTGCGGCTTTGTTTTGGGCTGGGCCTTGGGTTTGACAGGGGCCGGCTCCGCTTTTTTGGACGGCGCGGGCGCGGGTTTGTCGGGCGCTTCCGGCAGGATGGTCATGGTTTTTCCCTGATTGACGACCTGAATACCGATGAGTTTGCCGGCATTGTCCTCGTTGGAATAATACGGCTCGCCGACGAGCAGTTGGCGGTAGGTCAGTTTGCCGTTGCCCTGGCGTTTGAGCACGGCTTTCTGGAAAATGAATTTGACGATCCCAACAGGACGGTCGTGCTCGAAGCGGTATTTGCCGAGGTAGCGCTCCACCTGTTCAGATTTGGTGGCGCCGGATACAGGTGTAAAGGCGCAGCATAAAAGCACTGCGCACAATAGCGGAGGAAACCATTTCATCTGGCAAAAGTATAGCCGGATTTTGCTATTTTTAGTTAAAACATTGGGTTAATATACAGATAAATCACCCTTTCCGCAAATACGAGCCAATCAGGCGGCCTTTTTTGGCTTCGAGGGCGAGGTACATTTCCCAAATGGTGATTTTGCCGTCTTTCATGCTGTTTTTTCTAAAAATCTGGCGTTTCCCTCCCGGTCCTTCGTTGCTGGTGTACCAGCCGTCGAGCCCGTCGTTGAGGAAATAACTGGGGTTGTCGTAACCCTGGTAAACGATGCGCTCGGAAGGCGCCCCGATCAGCGCAGGCGCAAAAAGCGCCAAATACAGGTCGATGGTATTGATCAGCGGCCGCTTGCCCGCGCGTTCGTATTTATCCACCAGATAAAGCTCCGTCAGGTCCATCATGAATTCGATGTTGCGGTCGGCACAGGCCTGCAGCACTTCTTCGTAGGCCACGGGGCGGCCCTTGTAGCGCAGTCCGCCCAGCCCCACCCGCGTAAATTGTATCCACCCGGCCGCCACCTTGTCGCGGCGCACGGTGAACGGATAGAGCCCGCACTCGAGGTAGGCGCACTCGTAAATCGCCAGGGGGCTCGACTGTATTTTGGCAGCAATCTCGCGGGTGCGGCGCATCACGACCTGTCGTTGGTAAGGGTCGATGCGCTTCCCCAATTCTTCTTCGTAAATGGCGATCTGATGCTCCTCCGCCAGGTTGTCGTATTGCAACAACCACACAGGATGCAAATAGCGCTGCTCGATATCCTGAATGAGATCGACCAGCGGCGTGCTGAACATCCACAACACGGTGCCCAGGATGCCGATTGCAATGAGGTGCCGCCTGCCCCACCCGAAAACGAAGCGCCAGCTGGTTTTCAGCAAACGGAAACTTTGCCCGATGACGAGCCGGACGATGCGCCAGGTCTGCAGGATCAGAAACACCAGAATCAGACAGAACAGCCAGCGCAGGGCGCTCTCCTGCTGCAACAACAATTGCAGAAAATCGGCCAGCGACTTTCCCTCGGCGCGCGAGCAGCCGGAAAGGAAGAGGAGTGCGAAAAGCCAGCAAAAGTGTTTCATGCAGGAAACAACGCGGTTGAGGGGAAGGAAGGGTGTGTTTTTTTAAAAGACACAAAAGGGTCAATCCAGCCCGATGATTTTCCTCAGCAGGGCATTGTCAGTCGCGCCGCCGGCAAAATCATCGAAAGCTTTTTCAGTCACTTTGATAATGTGATCGGCGATGAACGGCGCGCCTTCGCGGGCGCCCTGTTCGGCGTCCTTGATGCAACATTCCCATTCGAGCACGGCCCAGCCTTTGTAATTGTACTGGGCGAGTTTGGAGAAAATACCGGCAAAATCGACTTGCCCGTCTCCGAGAGAACGAAAACGGCCTGGGCGATCGATCCAGTCCTGATAGCCGCCGTACACCCCGCTTTTGCCCGTGGGATTGAACTCTGCATCCTTGACATGGAACATTTTGATGCGCTCGTGGTAAAAGTCGATGTATTGCAGGTAGTCGAGCTGTTGCAACACGAAGTGAGAGGGGTCGTAAAGGATATTGCAACGCACGTGATTGCCCGTGGCGGCCAGGAAGCGCTCGAACGTGACGCCGTCGTGCAGGTCTTCACCCGGGTGGATTTCGTAGCAGAGATCGACGCCGTTTTCGTCGAACACGTCGAGAATGGGGCGCCAGCGCTGTGCGAGTTCGGCAAAGGCCGCCTCCACCAGCCCTTTGGGGCGCTGGGGCCAGGGATACACCGTGTGCCAGATGAGGGCGCCCGAGAACGTAACGTGGGCGTCGAGGCCGAGGTTGCGGCTGGCCCGGGCGGCGTTTTTGAGGGTTTTTACGGCCCATTCGGTGCGCGCCTTCGGGTTGTTGCGCAAATGCTCGGGTGCGAACGCGTCGAACATCAGGTCGTAAGCCGGGTGCACGGCCACGAGCTGGCCCTGCAGGTGGGTAGACAATTCGGTTATTTTAACGCCGCAGGCCTCCACCCGGCCGCGCAGTTCGTCGCAGTAGGTTTTGGATTCGGCGGCTTTTTCAAGATCGATCAAACGGCTGTCCCAGGTCGGAATTTGCACCCCGACATAACCGAGCGAGGCCGCCCAGCGGCAAATGCTTTCGAGGGAATTGAACGGCGCGGCATCGCCCATAAACTGGGCAAGAAAAATGGCAGGACCCTGTATTGTCGTCATAAAGCGGAGAATTTTGGGAGGCAAAATAGGCAATCTTGAAAAGGAAGTACGGGCATGTTTTCCAATCTTTGCCAGACATGGAGAATCTTACAGCCTACAACATCCTCTTCGCATTCTGCGGACTGATTATCCTGTCTTACCTGTTTTCAGTGCTCAACCGCCTGACGCGCATCCCCTCCGTACTGATGCTGCTGGGCACGGGTATTTTGCTCCGCTACGCCGCCGACTCGGCCGGACTGTCGTACGAAGTGCCGCCGACGCTGATCGAATTCCTGGGCACGGTAGGCCTGATCATGATCGTGCTCGAAGCCGGCCTCGACCTTGAAATCACCCGCGACAAACTGCCCATGATCCGCAGTTCATTCGTGTCGGCTTTGGTCGTGCTGGTTTTATCCATACTGGGCGTGGCAGGTATTCTGCGCTGGTGGATGCCGGAAGTTTCCGTGCTGCAATGCGTGGTGTACGGCATCCCCTTGAGCATTGTCAGCAGCGCCATTGTGCTGTCGAGCGTGCACCATCTGGGGCATGAGAAAAAAGAGTTTTTAATCTATGAGGCCTCGTTTTCCGATGTGCTCGGCATCATGGCGTTCAATTTTTTCACCGCGGAGAAAGAACTCGGCTGGGGGGAAGTCAGCTGGTTTATCGGCAGCATCCCCGTCTCGCTGGTATTGTCCGTCGGCGTTTGTTTCGGGCTGATGCTGCTGTTGGTCCGCAACCGCATCAACATCAAGTTTTTTCTGGCGTTTGCCGTGCTGATCGTGATCTATGTAGGCGGCAAAATGATGCACCTGCCCTCGCTCATCACCATCATGGCGTTTGGCCTGGTTGTCAACAACTGGGAATTGATTCGCTGGAAGCCCCTGAAAAACTACTTTTCCGACGAAAGCGTCGACGAAGCTGCGGGGTTTCTAAAATCCATCACGGCCGAATCGGCTTTTCTGATCCGAACTTTCTTCTTCGTTATTTTCGGGTACGGCATACAGCTCGACTTCCTGCACGACCGCAATGTGTTGCTGATGGGTTCTGCCATCACGGCCGCGCTGCTGGCGCTGCGTTTTGTTTACCTGCGGATCGTGCACCGCTACGATCTTTTTCCCGAACTGTTTTACATCCCGCGCGGGCTGATCACCGTGTTGCTGTTTTACAAAATACCCGACTGGCAGCGCACCGAGGCTTTCGACGAAAGGGTGCTGTTTTTTGTCATTCTCGCCACCACGCTCATCATGATGCTGGGCTCGTTGTTGTATCGCGACCAGCCGGTGGAAATACGGGAGGAGGGCTTGCATGAGTCGAGTGACTGAGCGCCCGGCAGCTCAGGCTATTTGAAGGATTCTCCGAACGACCTCGCTGAACCCGGCAGGCCCGTTGGCGGCCACCCGAACTAGCCCGGGAATATCCATATCGACCCAATTTCCCCCGTATGATTGCAGCAAAAACGGCAACCCTGCCGCGGCGAGCATCGGGGCGTCGTTGAGGCTGTCGCCTACCGCAACGACACGCAACTCCGAAGCCGGCCATTGTTGTTGAAATAACTGCCGAAGCCGTTTGAGTGCCTTGCCCTTGTCGGCAGCGGCCGATTGCAGGGTAAAAAATCGCCCTCCCCGACTGAACATCCAGCCTTCCTGCAAAAAACGCCCACGCAAGGGCGCCAGTCCGGCATCATCGTTCGGGGAGAGCAGGGTTTCGGTAAACCAGCGGTCGCAGGCACGAGCCAGCGCCTCGTTTTTCAATCCTGTGGCCTCGGCAAGGCGGTGGTCGTCGGCGTGCGAAAAACCCGTCAGTTCGGGATAATCAGTCATCAACGAGAAGAGTTCTTCCCGACCGGCATGGCTCAGCACCAGCAGATCCCAGTCGCCTGCCGTCCGTTGGGGGGAATAAAAACCAGCCGGAAAATACCCCCGCGGCAACGCGATGGCGCTGCCGTTTTCGAAAATAAACGGGTGCCGCATACCCAGTTCGTATTGAAGCGCGGTTTGTTCGGCGAAGGTTTTGGAGGAACAAAACACCAGCGGCACGTCGCTGGCCTCCAGCATTTTCCAGGCATCGCGCGCCGGCGCATAGCTTTGATGATCCAGGAAAGTGCCGTCGAGGTCGCTGAAAAGAATGGTTTTGCTCATGCCGGGATAAAGTTGGATTGCCGGGCCCAGTCGTACACTTTGGCGGCGGCATCGAAATCCATGTTGTTCAGGGCGGGATAACGGCGAGGGAGAAGCGGCAATTCGCCTTTTCCTACAATTCGCCGTTTTCTGAGTTCATTCAGGATCTCTTTTTTCAAAATATCCGGGCAAACCGGGGAATGAAACAACACAGAAAGCGACCCTTCAATCATTTCCCCGAGATGCTCCTCGCCTTTTTCGGTGGCGTGAAAATGCGGGTTGCGCGACTGGATTTGAAAAAGATCGACCCCGGCTTTCATCCATTCCATATCGCTATTGGGTACGATACCGCCGAATTTTTCCAGCATACTGACGAAATGGTGGGTCTCGACAGAAAACCCGGAAGAATAGTCGAGCAGCAGGGCAAGATCCATCGTCAGGGCGTGTTCGCCCGCGTTGCCGGTGCGAAGTGCCTCCGTTTCAAAACCGGTGTAGTACCCGAGCAAACGATTGAGGTATTCGTTGGTAATCCGCGACACACGCCCCCATTTTGCAAAATACAGCCCTTTTTGGACGATTTTGGGCTTGCTGTGCCACTGCACCCGCACCATGCTGTACGGAGAACTGCGCTGCGACAGTCCGGCGGAAAAAATGCGGATGTATTCCAGGATCGACCCGGGGAAGTAATTATCGGCGTCGATGAATCCGACATAACGTTTGTTCAGAATTTTGGCCAGGGCAATTCCGGCCAGCATGCCCTCGGCTTTGCCGTTGCGCAGCAGGCCGTCGTCGTCGAGCAAATCGGCATATCCGCCCGCCTTGAACATCTCCGCCGTTCGGGGCGAGCGCTGGTGGGCGATGACGTACTTTTTTTTGGCGTATCGACAAAAACCGTCGACCATCTCCCGCTCCATCCGGTAGCGGTCGATGGGGGCTTTTTGACTGTTCGACACGATGATGGGCAGGCAGGCGTGCGGGATGCCCGACAAAATGCCTTCGAGCAAACGAAGCCGTTCGTTTTTGACCGGGATCACGATGGCCATGTCTTTTTCAATCTCGTTAAGTCGCTCGTAAGGTATCTGGCGAATGACATGAAAGGGGTTGGAAAACTCGTCGTCCTGCTCAAAACCGCCATCCAGTTCATATATTTTCTGAACCTGGTAAAAGCGGTTGGCGCCCATTCGTTCGGATAGTACGGGTAGGTCAATTCTCATGGTTTTTATGCTTTTTTTGTAAAAACTTAGGCAGGGGCAGCGCCCCGTGATATTTGTAGTCTTTTTGTGCCAAAATCCATCCCGGAGGGGCAGCGCCCCGAAACATCTTTCGGGGCGCTGCCCCTCCGTACCTGTTGCCTCCACCATTTGCTACAAACCTTTCGGGGCGCTGCCCCTGCCTAAGTTTTTACCTTTTTTTATAAAAATACCCCGGGGGGATGACCTAATGGCAACAAGCCGGAGGGGCAAAATGTTTGCGCTTTTCGCGGCTACCTCCCCACATTGCGTTTTATTTGCGCCCGTCCTCAACATCTCGTCTTTGCTTATGATTACGCTGATTATCCTCGTTTTTATCCTTGGCTACCTGGCCATCGCATTCGAACATTCGTTGAATATCAACAAGGCTGCCTCGGCGCTGGTGACCGGCGTATTGTGCTGGACCCTGTTCGTATTTCATGCCGAGCAGCCCGAAACCGTGGCCGGCGGCCTGATGGAACATTTCAGCGAAATCAGCGGCATTCTGTTCTTTTTGCTGGGCGCCATGGTGATTGTCGAACTGATCGATGCCCACGACGGTTTCGAACTGGTGACCGCCCGAATCCGCCAGACCGACAAGCGGCGGCTGTTGTGGCTGATCGGCACGATCACGTTCTTTTTATCGGCCCTGCTCGACAACCTGACCACGACCATCGTGATGATCAGTTTGCTGCGCAAACTGGTGGCGGGTCAAAACGACCGACTGATGTTCGCCGGCCTGATCGTCATTGCAGCCAATGCCGGCGGCGCCTGGTCGCCCATGGGCGATGTGACGACGACCATGCTCTGGATCGGCGGCCAGATCACGGCGCTCAATATCATCCAATCGCTTTTTATCCCCAGCCTGGTCTGCCTGCTGGTGCCGTTGCTGCTGTTGTCGCGGCGCATGAAAGGCAAGGTTGAGACACCCAAATCCGCTTCCGAAGGCCAATTGAAAAGCACGGCGTTCGAGCGCAACCTGGTGTTTTTTACCGGTCTCGGCGCCCTGCTTTTCGTGCCGGTTTTTAAAACGCTCACCCATTTACCGCCCTTTATGGGCATGCTGCTGGGGCTGGGGGTTTTGTGGATGCTGACCGAGGCCATTCACACCCGCAAGGACGATCAGGTGAAAGGCCGGTATTCGGTTGTGGGCGCCCTTCAGCGCATCGACTCGCCCAGCATCCTGTTTTTTCTGGGCATTTTGGTGGCTATTTCAGCCCTGGAAAGCACAGGGCTGCTACACGCCCTGGCCGACTGGCTGGACCACAGCATCGGCAATGTCACCCTGATCGGCATCCTGATCGGGTTTCTGTCGGCGGTGGTCGACAACGTGCCGCTGGTCGCGGCCGCACAGGGCATGTATCCGCTGGGGCAGTACCCGGCCGATCACTTTTTCTGGGAGTTGCTGGCTTACTGCACGGGCACGGGCGGCAGCACGCTGATCATCGGGTCGGCGGCAGGCGTTGCGGCGATGGGCATGGAGCGCATCGATTTTATCTGGTATTTAAAAAAAATCAGCTGGCTGGCCGTGGCGGGCTATCTCGCCGGCGCCGCGGTGTACGTGGCGCAATACGCCTTGTTTCACTGACACCTAACAACGGGCATCTTTTTTCTTCACGCCCATGCGCCCCTTCGCGCGGGCATTGTCGATGTAGGCCACCGCGTCGGGCACCTTGCAGGCCGTTCCACCCTGGTCGACGGTGACCTTTCCGACTTTGCGGGCTGTTGCCATTGCTTTTTCCGCCAGGGGTACCACGCAGATGCCTGCGGCAATCACGAAACTGTTCATGGTGTAGCGCACGCGGTTGGGTGCGTTATGGATGGTTTGAGCCACGCGGTCGAGTAATTGCTCCATCGCCGCCAGATCGAGCGCCGCGTCGGGACGAACGGTACACAGGCTGGCGAGGGTGCCCCAGCCGGTCGATGCGATGTGCTCAACGGGGCTTTCAATCCATTCGAGCGCGAGCGTCCAACCGTGCGGACTGTCGGCCGCTACCCAGGCCACGGTGTATTCGCTGATCATGTACCAGCTGGCTTTTTCGGCCCAGCGGCGGAGATCGTCCGCGCTGATCTTTTTTTCATCGGCGATCAGGCCGGCCATGTACATGGCGTCGGAGTTGCCGGTGTCGTAAAGCGCAAGGGAAAGCTCGTGGTCTCTTTTTCGGGGCAGTTTTTTTATAATGCCTTTCATGTCGCCGACCTTGACCCCGTACATATTGTCCGGCGCGCCGTGGTTGCGAAAAATCTTGCGGGTCGATTCGCTGCCCAGGGATTTCAGGGTTTCGAGGACGTTTTCAACTGTCATAGCGGTTCGTTTGATTTAAAAACGCAGGTCCGGGTTTTATCAACAGGGATTTTAACCGGGACACAAAGATATGCCTTACACCGCCGGGTTTTGAGCATAACGGAGTTTCATAAACCTCATCAACCTCATCAACCTCATCAACCTCATCAACCATAATAAACGTGAAATATAATCACGAGTCTTCCAGTTCGCTGAATCGCGCCATCCAACCGACCGTCGTCCCCTGCAGCAACATCGATACGACGACGATAATGAAGGAAATATTGAAAATTTTATGGGCAAACGGCACGTGCATGACCAGGGGTATAAGCGCAAACACGATGGGCGTGGCGCCGCGCAAACCCACCCACGAAAGGAAGACCTTTTCCCGGCGGCTGCTCCGCCGAAACAGCGATAAGGCCGCCACCGTGCCCGCCGGGCGGGCCAACAAGATCAGGGCCAGTGCGAGGACCAGGCCTTCCCACGCCACTTCGTCGAGTTCGTACAGGTACACCTGCAACCCCAGCAGCAAAAACAGGGCGGTCTCCATCAGCCACGACATGCCTTCAAAAAAGTTGAGGTTAATGTCGCGTTGCACCCACGGCGCATTGCCCAACAAGATGCCCATGATGTACAAGGCCAGCAGCGCGCTGCCGCCAGTCAGCATATTGATGGCATAAACGATAACCACCCCGGCCAGCAAAAGCACGGGGAACTGGCCGCGTTTCAATTCCAGTTTCCGGATAAACAAGAGCAGTCCGCGACCGGCCAAATAACCCGTAGCCAAACCGACAGCCATACTCCAGACAAAGCGGGCGCCCAGCAGGGCAAAGCCGCCCGCATCCATGTTTTCAGGGGTCAGCAGCAATTGCGAAAGACTGATGGTAAGGAAATAAGCCATGGGATCGTTGGTGCCGGATTCCAGTTCCAGGATTTCCCGCACCCCTTTTCTGAGTTTGACCCTGCTGTTTTCCAGAATAGAAAACACCGCCGCCGCATCGGTCGAAGAAACTGCCGCTCCCAGCAAAAGGGCCGGCAACCAGGGCCAGTTCAAGCCAAAATGCGCCACAGCCGCAAACGTGATCATCGTGACGAGCACGCCCAGTGTGGCCAGTGAAACGCCTTGCCCCACAATCGGCCTGAACCGCGTCCAGTTGGACTCCAGGCCCCCGGAAAAAATAATAATACAAAGCGCGATCTCGCTGACGTGCAGGGTCAGATCAGGGTAGTTGTAATCGAAATCGTAGCGCCCGCCGTTGCCAAACAACAAACCGACGCCCAGCGTCACCAGCAGGGAGGGAACACCCCAACGGCGGAAAAACCGCGAAGCCAGCAAACTGATAATAACCAAAAGCCCGGATACGAGCAAAATAACAGGGTAAGATTCGTGCATACCGTGTGAAAATACATCAAGGCTGAAAATGTTCGGCACACTGCTCAACTTTGCGGCGGCAAAAAAAGCCGCAGTCCTATCCATGCAATACGAAAACACCCTCGATTTCGCCCGCCATCTCGATGCGGCAGACCCGCTCCGCGCGTACCGCGAACAGTTTTTATTCCCGCAGCACAACGGCCAGGCGGTGCGCTATTTCTGCGGCAACTCGCTGGGGCTTCAGCCCAAAAGCATCCGCTCTGCCCTGCTGGCCGAACTCGATCAGTGGCAAACCCACGGTGTGGAAGGACACTTTCGCGGCGACCTGCCCTGGATGCATTACCACAAGTTTCTGGCAGAACAATCGGCCCGCCTCGTGGGCGCCCTGCCACACGAAGTGGTGGTCATGAACACCCTCACCGTCAACCTTCACCTCATGATGGTTTCATTTTACCGCCCCACCCGCGAGCGGTTCAAGATCATCATGGAAGCCGGCGCATTCCCCAGCGACCAGTATGCCGTGGAAAGTCAGGTGCGCTGGCATGGTTATTCGCCGGAAGAAGCCATCATCGAGGTCGCGCCGCGTGAAGGAGCGGACTATTTGCACACGGAAGATATTCTTGCCGTCATTGAAAAAGAAGGCCCTCAAACTGCGCTGGTTATGTTTGGCGGGGTGAATTATTACACCGGACAATTTTATGATCTGGAAAAAATAACGGCTGCCGGCCATAAGGCGGGCGCGCTGGTCGGGTTCGACCTCGCACACACGGCCGGCAACCTGCCGCTGCGTTTGCACGACTGGGGCCCCGACTTTGCCGTTTGGTGCAGCTACAAATACCTGAATTCAGGCCCCGGCGGCCCGTCCGGCGCATTCGTGCACGAGCGCCATGCCGACAACGCCGAGTTGCCGCGTTTTGCCGGCTGGTGGGGCCACGACGAGTCGGTGCGCTTCCAGATGCGCAAGGGTTTTAAACCCATGCACGGGGCCGCAGGCTGGCAATTGAGCAATGCGCAGATTTTTGCATTTGCCGCCCACAAGGCCAGCCTCGACATTTTCGATGCCGTGGGCATGGACGCCCTGCGCGCCAAAAGCCTTCAACTCACCGGCTTCCTTGAATTTGTACTCGACCAGGCCAATCAAGGCAAAAACCGCTTCCGCATCATCACCCCCCGCGATCCCGCTCAACGCGGTTGCCAGTTGTCGGCGCTCACCGACGAACGCGGCCGGGAACTCTTCGAGCATTTGAGCGCCCAGGGCGTGATAGCCGACTGGCGCGAACCGAACGTGATCCGTTTTGCGCCGGTACCGCTGTACAATTCGTTTGAGGACGTCTGGGCGCTGGGGCAACTGTAGCGCCGACCTAGAGGTCGGCGCATGCCACGGGGGAATACCACAAATCCCTTCCGCCTAATGCACAATAAGTACTACGTTGTATAGGAGCCACGCCACGGAGGGACTGCAAGGCGCCCCCGTGGCAGGCGCCGACGAGGACGTCGGCGCTACGGTACATCAATGATCTGATCGAATGCCAAACCACTGCTCCCTTCTCCCCTGCCTGTCGTTTTTCTCACACCCAGCCAGGTAAATACCTTGCCCCCGTACCAACGCGTGCGTTGGAAACTTTGGCTGACCTGCACCCCCGCGCGCGGCACTTCTTCTTCGTGAACGAAATAAGCCTGCTTTTTCGGCAGCACTTCCAGTCCCTCCCGAAGCAGCCAGGTGCGGGGCCGGATGCGTTTGGGCGGGTGAAATGCGGGATCTTCACTGGCCAGAAAACGCAACATGGCCGCCCGTTGCAGCCGGATTTCGCGGTTGTTGCCTTCGTCGTGCACAGGGATGAAAGGAATCCAGTTTTCCGGCACGGCATTCATGACAGAATACCGGATTTTGGCCCGGTATTCGGGTTCCGGAGCGGGCACTATCCCGGCAAGCCGTTCGTAATGTTTGCGTAGTTCCGTCGCGGCTTCAAAGCCGGGCTTGTGGCGCCCGTGCGGCAAGGGGATATTTTTTTCAATACCCCAAACCATGTTGGCCATTTCGTCGCGCAGGAGTGCGATTTCCTCCATGGCCGGGCCTTCCTGAATTTTGGGTGTGGACGTCGGCAACAAAAGAGCCAGGTCGGCGGGCAAAACCGCGTTGCCGGCAATGCTGAGCGAGAACATGCGCCAGCTCTCCCACTGATCGTCGAGGCCTTTGCCGGCCGGATCAATCCAGAATCGCTCGCCGAACACATTGCTCACGGTCAGGCCTTTTACCCGCGACAACGACCCTGCCGGCAAGCGGAACGGGGTCAGAAACCAGTCGTTGGCATACACCAGCCCAAACTCCATCAACAGCACCTTGGCGAGATCGACCTTGTCGGGACGGATGCCGCCGAAATTGGTTTTCCCGTCTTCAAAAGCCCACCAGCGGGTGTTGGGCATGCCGTTGAACGTGATGCCGGTCGGCCAGAAAGTTTTGGTAAATGACTGGATGGCCGGCGGCTCGGCAGCTGGTTCGCCGAGTGTCTTTTGGCTGCGATCGAAATCAAAATTGTACCAATCGAGGTGCCCGTGGTAATATTCGGCTGCGCTCAGCACCTCTTCCTCGCCGTCTTTCGGCACGGCGCAGGCAAATTGATATTCGAGCTGTTCGGGCAGCCAGGCGTGTTGTTCGGGAGCGGAGGGCTGGAAAAACTGCCGCCGGTACCAGGCCAGAAAATCGGCCAGCGCCTGATCGAGCGCAGCGGCCGGCGCGGTGCTGATTTCCGCCCAGTTCGGAACGAAATTTTTGCTTTCCAGCCATTCGTACAACGCGTAGCCATCGAGCGAACGGCGGTCGGCTACGGCCGCAAATTGCTGCCAGCTCTCGCGATGGGCGCACACGGCCACGTCGGCCACGGCATTCGGGTTGGGCCGCTGGATCGGAAACTGTTGCAAAAACTCCGATCGCGGCACGTCGCCCAGACCAGCCTTGGTCAGTAATTTCAGCCAGTAACGGCCCATCGCCAGACGCAGGTCGAGCGCCATTTTTTGTTGCTCCTGCCGGAAAGCGAGCGGGCGTTGCTCCACCTGCGTTTCGAGCGGCACACCGTCGTCGAAAGGCTGGACAGCCTGTCCGTCGGGGCGGTATTTGTGCAGGGGCGCAGACTGGATATGGAACTTGGCCAGGGCAGGCGAGCCGGCATCTTCACCCTTGAATTCGCCCATCTGCCACTGGCGGCTGAGCATCCAGAGCGGATCGTGAACTTCGGCGCGCAGGGCGCGGTCGAACTGGACCTGGTTGCGGGGCCGGCCTTCCGTGCGTTCCCAACTGGGAATGGTCGGATTGAACCGCGATTCGAGCGCGAGGCGCATGTCTGGAACAGCGGCGGAAACCTGTACGGCATCGATCAGTGGCATGGCTCAGGACGGTTGAATGAACGGCACGGCAAGTTGCGCCGTGCGGGCGATCAGGTTAGCATTGATGGTCATCGGAGAATAGGAACTTTCGGTCAGCACCGCCGGCAACAAAGCCGTGATGCCCTTGTCGAACATATCGGGTTCGACGGCACGGGCGCGGGCATCGTCGAGCGTTTGGTGGAGCGAGGCGACCAGGTCGTCCCACTGCCATTCGCCGCGAAAAGCGGACGGCAGGGCCAGCAACCAGGCCTGTGGCGGCTCGGCATTGGGCCGGTCGTAATGAAAGGCGAGGCCCGTGAGCTCCTCTTTTTGCGGAATCACCTCCGTCCATTCATCCACCAAAATGCCGCATTGCCAATTGGCCGGCTGGAAAGCCTCCGTGTAATGCGCCGTGTACAACAAACGCTCCGTTTCCAGCGTGTTGGCCGTATTGTTCGGGTCAAATTCGAGCGCCAGCCAGTTTTCCCCCGCGCGGAAAGGCAATTGAACGGGCTGCAATTCCGGCTCGGGCCGACCGAAAGCGCCACTGAGAAACACGGTATTTTCCCAGTGAAACATTTTTTCACGCACCCTCGCCGCGCCGTGCAGCCATTCATCGATGGGGAACGGCATGGACTGGCCGGGACGGTTGCGGACATAATCGAGGAGGTTTTCGCTGTTGTCGAACGAATTTTTCCACTCAAAACCCGCTGCTACGGTGGTTTTAAACGAAGGAATCATTCTGAACTCATCGCCAAGCAGAACCTTGCCGGCTTCCTGCAAAATTTTGACCTGACCGGTCGGGTCGGCAGCAGCAGCGTAGTCGGCCATCAGTTTCGTCGTGGCCGTCAGTCGCCGGCCGATCTCCATCGCAAGCGCCTGGGTGCGCAGCAGCCACTGGTCGAGCAGGGTTTGCATGGCCTTCGTCTGGTCGGAAATGTCGAAGATTTGCGCGTCGAAATCCGTCAGGGGCAGCTCGGCAGCCAGCTGGTTGTGCAAGGCCGCCAGGGTGTCGGGCGTATTGTTCAAAATCTGGAGCAGGGCGTCGCGTTTGGTCTGAAAAGCCGTCTGGCGGTTCAGCACCTCGGTACGCAGGTCGGCCGGGGAAAGGCTGGTCGGGAGAATAGCCGTGGTCACGAGGCGGCCCGCTTCCATCAGTTGCGGCACATCGCTGTCGGTGGGCACGGGCAAAGCCGCCGTAATGGCCTGCGAGGCGGCGAGGTTGGTATTCCAGCGCGGCAACAGCTCAGCCAGTTTGGCCACCAGCAAGGCGTAAATTTCCGAACGGTTTTGCCAGGCCATGGCAAATCCGGCGTGAGGAATGCCAAACAGGTTGGCGCGCACCGAAATCTGGCCGATCTGTGCCAGGCGGGTGTCAAAATTGTCCAGCACGTCGCCGTCGGCGTCAGGTTGAAGCGCGGCAATCACGGCGTCCACGTCCGTTTTCAGGGTGTTGAGTGCTGCCGCGACGTCATCGATGCGGGATTTGTCCAGCCGGACTTCCCCCGCCTTGCTGTCGCTGGCTTCGCCAGGCAACTGGATGTCGGTGGCCGTCAGCGGCCGCGAGCGCAGAAACAACGAACGCAGGCTGGCGAGCAGTGGCGTGGCTTCAAAAAAGGTGACTTTGCCCAGTTCAGGTTCGGTAAAAGCCAGTTCGATACGCGTGTCGGGACGCACGTCGGGGCGCAGGGCAACAAACCGCAGGACCAGGTCGTCGAGCTCCGTGGCGGCTTGCGTAGCGCCGTCCTGAATGGCGAACAACAGGTCGAGGGGCGCAAGTCCGAGATCGGCCTGCGTCACAAATACCGGCACGGAAAACGCCGGATTCAGCGGGTCGTTGAAAATTTTGACCCTCACGCCGAGTTGGTTGGCCGGCGGCAAATGCCCCGACAACCAGTCGTCGGCCGAAGGTTCTGCCTGTCGGCGCGGCGTCGCGCCGGCGCCGGCAGCCACGTTGGCGCGCAAATGCAAACCGACCCGATGGGTCAGCGTATGGCCGCTGCGCGGCGTACGCACCACTTCCGGCTCTGGCGGCAGGTTGGAGGCTGCGAAGGCGTCCATCGTGGCAGCGGCACGTTCGTAATTGCCCATGACCACCTGATGCACGCTTTCGGCCACGGCCACGTCGGCCACGCCGTCGGCAAGGTCGAACAGGCGGCGGGCGGCGGCCAGCACCGTGTTCCGCTCGGGCAAGGTGGAGCCCGGCAAGATGGGCGCCAGCGGATCGGATTCGTTTTGGTGCTTGTCGAGGTAATCCATCAGCGCGAAGCCGTCCACGACGTTGTTGGCTTCGATAAATTCAACCGGGGTGTTGACCGACTGGGTGGTTTTCAGTTTTTGCGCGTTGAGGGAAAAATGGTTGCGCAATTCGAGGATAAATTTGTCGAGCCCCGTGCCTGCGTCGTGCAGTTCGCGTTCGAAATGGTAGCCCAGCAAGGCGCCCATTTTTTGACCGTTGCGCACGCCTTCGATAAGGCCGACGGCTTTGCGCACGCGTTCGGACGACAGGTTGACCGCCATCAGGTCGGGGTCATCGGGGGTGGCGTTGGCGCGGTATCCGTTGCGGAGCACGGCTGCCGTGACGGCATGGTTGAGCGAAGGCGCGTGAATAAAACCGCCGTTGCTGCTGTCGCGTTGCAGGGGCGCCAGGCCGGGTTGTTTGTCGAAGATGTCGGCCAGTTCGCGCGGCAGTTCCACCCGCGAAAGTTGTTTGGCCGAAGGCGCCAGGTTTTCCACCCAGCCATACGCCCCGATGTGGATGCCGCGGCGCGGTTGTGGTTCGCCCTCGCCATTCGCCACCGCCGGGCGACGCATGTAGGACAATTGCAGATTGAGCAGCCCGGTTTTCCAGGCGTCGAGGCGGTAATGACCAAGGTCGAGGTGTTCGCGAAACAGGCGGTCGAGGCGTGCCGTCGGGGTGTTTTGCAAATGTTCGAGCGATGCCAGCAGGTCGCGTAGTTCGTCAGCCTCCCCGAGGGTGGAGAGGTTGTCGGTAATGTACTGGGCGAGGGAGTAATCGGTCCGCTGGGTCAGCGCCGGGAAATCGAGGTAAAGGTGCGCCCAGGGGCTTTCAGACACGGGCGCACTCGCGTTTTGCGGCGTTGCGGCAACGTGGATGGTATTGGCCGGTTTCTTCCAGGCTTGATAAACGACATCGTCCACGTGCAAACGTTTGGACTCCCTGGCCGCCGCTTCGTAGGCCAGCAGCAGGGCGTGCCGCAGAAAAACGTAGAGCACGGCGGCCGGCGGCTTGTTGTCGGTGAAGCCGGTTTCCTTGCGCAGGTCGTCGAGCGATTCTTTGCCTTTTTTCAACAGCCATTCCAGGTAGTTCAAGGGATCGGGCTGCGGCGTGTAGTCGCGAACAGGGGCGGTTTCGGACAAAGGCACATCGTCCACCACCTGTTTGTGCAAAGGCACGGGATGGCCGAAATAAGTCCGCGTCAGAATTTCCGGAATGTCGTACCCCGAGTAGCCGAGGTCCTGCAACAACTGTCCGCCGGCGGCATCGGGGGTCTGCTTGACGTTATCCGCGCCCTCGATGCCATAGATCGCCCCCACATTATAACTGATGTAATAAGGCTCGCCCAGAATGGTGTGGATTTCCTCCGCGCCGGGGTGCAGGGCAAGGATGTTGAGCAGGGTGCCCTGCGGGTCCTTGTCGCCGGCTTGCCCGATCTGCGGAATTTTCCCGGCCATTTCCCGCCACAAATCGTCGAGTTGAAGCAGGAGTTTGTACAAACGGCCGAGGTAGGGATTGTCGCGGGACGTTTCGAGTTGTTTGATCCACCCGAGCGATCGGAAAGGCGCGACCGGCAGCACGCCGTAAGGTTGCCGCCCGATGCGCAACGCCGAAACGGGGCCGCGGGCCGTCACGAACTCTTTAAAAAACTGCCGGGTGCTGCGGATTTCGCTCCTGCCGAGCACAGGGTGCAGCATTTTTTCAAAATAATACCCCCAGGTGGCGGGCCAGAGGGCCGTGTTCATGGCGCGGGCCTCGCACTGGTCGGGTTGTCCGGCGTTGGGCACCTGCTGAAGTGCGTCCGGCGCGAGCCCCAGCATTTCTGAGAACCATTGTCCGTCGAGTTTGCGGTCAGGGTCGGTTTCGAGGGTGTACTGGGTCGCATTTTTGACAAAAACATCGTAGCTGTCGTCGGCGTCGTCAGTGCGGTTGAACGCCGACGAGCTTTCCTCCGTGTTGTTGGTAGGCGTTCCCTGGGGCACGAGGGCAAACCCGCTGCGGCTGTACAAATGGTTGTGCAACAACTGTTCGAGGTCGGCGGCATTTTTGTCCGGGTCGGCGCTGAGCCGAATCCCGATCACGAACAGGCGTTCGAAGCCGCGGGCAAATTGCTGGGCAGAAAGCGGCACCCGAAGCCCGAGTCCTTTTCCTACCGCGGCATCGAAATCGGTCATCCAGCGGATTTCTTCGCCGAGTTCGAGGTCGCCGTCATTTTCAATAAACTGCTGCGCATCGGTCGGGTCGGGCCCCACCGTAAGCGGAAGCGTGATGGGATTGAACAGGTGCGTGACCGGCTCCTGACCGGTATTGTGGCCCACCAGCACGAAGCGATCGGGGAACAAATTCACTTTGGGCGCCTGCGTCCAGGAAAAGTTTTTGGTATCCAGATCGGGGTAGGGCGTAAAGTTGAGCACGACCACCGAGGCCGTGGCCTGGTCGGAACTCGCCCATGCACGGATGTTGTCGGGGGCAAAATTTTGAACAATCTGCTCTGCCAGCGTGGCATCGCCACCGGCGGCGGCCAGCAGGTTTTGGTAAGCGGTATTCAATTGCGGGGCGTCGCCCTTCGCGGCCCACACTGCTTGCCAATAGGCGAAAACCGCCGGTTGTGGCACGGGCAGGGGCTGGTCGGTGGCGATGACCAGCACCACCTCGTTGGCATCGGCCTTCGCGGGTTTGTCGGCCGGGTTGAGCGGGCTGAAATGCTGAATGATCCAGGCGGCCCGGCCTGCGCCCACGCTGCCGACCAGTCCGCGCCAGGCGGCGCGTTCCTGCACCTCAATGCCGCCAGCCTTCCACGATTCGGTGTAATAGCGGCGCGCGGCCGTGATTTCACTGCCCGACAAGGTCGGTTCGAAGGTGTCGATCAGGCAATCGTCGGGATAAATACGCACCCACATTTCCGGCCCGGGCGGACGGCCCGGCACATTGGGCGCCGAGGCCATGAAGCGCGTTTCGATGCGGACGGGAAAAAGCAGAAAAGGCAGCTGGTCGTCGAGCCGGGAAACAAATTCGAGCGGGTTGGTAAACGTAAAAAAATCGACATAGCGGGCATCGAGCGCTTTTCGGGCGTCGAGCAGGCGGTTTTCCGCGCCGCCCAGTTGATCCGAAATTTTGAGCTTTTCGGCCTGCAAATCGTGCATTTGTTGTGCCGCGCCCGGGTTGTTGGGATTGGCTTGCCGTTGAAGCCCGTCGAGCCGGGCGTCGATCTGCTGCAACCTGCGCCGCAAACGATCGCGCTCCTGCCTGAGCTCGTCGTGGGTATCGCGGGCCTGGTTGAGTTGTTGGCGGGATTCAAAGTATTCGGCCATTTTTCTCTTTGTTTTTGGTCAAAAGGTCATTTGGGCAACATGTCGGAAGCATGAACGGCGACCAGCACCGGCACCTGGTACAGGATGTAGGCAATGTCGGCGGCGTTCGAATTATTACTCCACTGAATATCCTTGTCTTCGTTCATCTGGGTCAAGGTCCCCTGCGGGTCGTCGGGCCCGCCGGTCGTGATGTGCAGGTTGTTCTGCGCGGCGAGCAGGAAGCGGTTGTCCTGTTTGTTGACATTGCCCCAGCCCAGGTCGTTCCAGGTGCGGAAAACGGGGTTGGAGCCTTCATCGAGGCCGAAGCGGGGTTCGCCCGGGCGCTCCTTGATGACAAAAAACCAGCCCGGATCGTCGGGTTTGTCGGGTGTTTCGCCCTTGGCATCGTCGATAGTGAGGTCGAAGCCGAAGAAATAAATGTCGGGCTTCACCTGGGCGCTGTACAGCGGTGTTTTGACCTCGGTGCGCGGCGGTTTGTTTTCGTTGGAAAGCGGGTCGAGCAAGATGCGCGGCCGACTGCGGTCGATGGCCCCCGAAGGATTGTCGCCAACGCGGCGCCAGGCAGCCCGATGGGCATAAACGACGGCATTGGGGTAGCGTTTGAGCAATTCGCCGCGAATCACGAGCACCACTTCCTCCTTGGGCGGCGCCGTGGCGTCCTTGGGGTCGTTGTCGCCCAGATCCGAATTTTTGGGCCATTTGTGTATTTCTTCGATGTCGAACAATTCGTCGCGCCGCTTCTCGGCATTCGGGTCCTCGGGATCGAGGTAGCCGCTCACATCCCAGAACTGGCGGAAATAACTGCCCCGCTGATCGGTCGGAAATTCGCGCCACAGGAGTTCGCGTGCCATTTCATGGTTGAGGCCCACCATGTACGACTCGATAAATTTCTGGTTGGTTTCGAGCAGGGAGATCGTGTTGGGTTCGATCAGGTGGATATTGGGCAAAAAAAGTTCGGACGAGATATCCCGCAGCGGTTCGTACATCGGCAAGTCGAACTTGGGATACTCCATAATGTCGTCAAAATCGGCGAACAGGTTGTCAAGTATCCGTTTCGGGATCAGCAACTGGCTCCAGACCTTGGCCGGCAGCGTTTTGGAAGGCGCGGTTTCGGTGACAGTCGCCTGCAATACGGCTGTGAAATTGAGCGGCAAGGGCTCGGGCGCCGCGGGCAAGGCCACTACCGCCTGCTGGAAGGTGTACATCCCCCGCAAAGCGGTTTTAAAATTGGCAGCTTCCACGCTGTCGGTATTGCCGCCCGTCCGCGCGACGAAGCCGCTGCCCGGCTCGGAAAGGCGGAAGTTGTCGGACCTGGGCATATCGTCCACCGCCTCGGGCTTGCGACCGCGCTCGCTCAGCACCTCAGCCACGCGCGTTTTTTTCTGCCAGCCTTTCATCAGGCGATACAGGTAAAACGCACCAGCCGCGAGGGCCAGCCCAATGCCAATACCCAGCGCACCCGCTCCAAACAACAGCAACAGCAGGAAAACGAGCACGGCCAGGCCCAGTACCGCCCAGGGCAGCCAGGGATTTTTTTGTAAAAAATTCAGCAGCCATCCCGGCACGTTTTTCACCTGCACCTGCGCTGCAGTCTGATCGATGGTCGTCAGTCCGGGCGCCAGCAATTTCGGCGGCGCCGGGGCAATTTCGCCGGCATTCATACGCACCAGCATGTTTTTGACCGCTGGAACGGCCCCGCGCAGCCCCGACAGTTTCATGGCGCGGCCGTTGGGGCGCAGCATTTTGCGCAGCGAAACCGAGGCGACCGTGCGGGTCAGAGGACTGATGGACACGCGGTATCCCAGGGTCAGGCCTTCGGCCATGACGCGCCGCTGAACGGGTGCGGTGAGCAGCAACATTTTTTCAGGCTGTTTTTCCGCCAGCGCCTTGAAATAGCGATTGTGCCACTGCCGGCCGGCAACCAGCGCAAACTGGCCGCGGCGCAAATGGCGGTTGGCTTCCAGCACGTCGCCGAGTTGTTCCCAGGCCTTGTCCATGTAATTTTCCTGGTTCTCCTGCACCACCCGGGTACCGAAACCTGCCGCGACGCGGTAGCGCGGATCGAGGTTGAGGTCGTGCAGCCAGTTCTGTTTGTTGGGTACGTCGGCGCCGTTGCGGTCTTTCAGGACGCGGCTCACTGCCGCGTGCCAGCGGCCGTAAATCGGCGGCGTGATGACCGGGTCGTCGCTGTCGTCGGCTTCCGCGGGCGGCTGTCCGGCATTGCTGTTGGCCGTCTCGGCATCGGCCCGGCCGTAATCGTCGGCCAGGTTGAGCAAGTCGGCCAGTTTCACCTGAAACGGCAGCGGGTACGGATGGAACGGCGGGGTCGCCCACTTGTCGTACAGGTCGAACTCGTCCCTGTCTGCTTGTTTCAAGGTAGAATACGGCACGCGAAGCGCGCCGCCGAGGCGCAGGATATCGTTCAGCACACCCAGATTGGGCAGGTTGGCGCCCGGTTTCTGGACATCCATATCGCGCTGCCCGACGCGCACGTCCATCGGTCGGGGCACCAGCAAACGCACGAGGTACTCGAAATCGCCCATGGCGCCCGTGCGGAACTGCCAGCGGTGGTAATAGGGAAAGTTATTGGGTTCAGGTGTGCCGCCAGTGCCCCAGGCCGGCGTCGCGGCCGGCAAGGTGTCCGGAATCTGGAGGCCGAGGCCCGACAGGCGGCCGCTCTCGAAAGCAGGCACGACAAAAGCGTGGTAAGTCTTGTCTTCGTCGAGGTCGCGCGGGCAAATCAGACGGGAGTAAGCCAGGTCTGGGTTGCTGTTGAGCACGGATTCCATTTTCGACAACACCGTGTTCATATCGTTGGTCGCCACAGCGCCGGCGAGTTCTTCATTGACGTGCACGTGCGCCCAGGCCCACAGGTCGGCATGCACGGGCAGGAGTTTGGTCAGGTCGCCTTTGACTGTGATAAATGGTAAAGGGCGGCCCAGCAGGTTTTTGCCTTCTTCAAATTCGGCGCCCTCCTCGAGCACGACCAGGGCAATCCAGGGCGTCAAACGGTGCAAGCCCGTATCGGCAGGCGCGGGAGTGTAGCGCCAGGGAAAGTCTTCGTCGTAGAACTCGACAAAAGGCAGGTAGTTGGGTTCGAAATTGGTGATCCAGTGGCGCGGCTCCGTGCGGATGATGGCCTTGGCATCGATCCCCACGATGTCGCCCGGACCGTAAAGGCTCACGTCGCGCTCGACCGACTTTTTTTCGTTGTCGCCAATGCCTGTACCCGTGATATCGAGTTTGATGGCAACCTTGGCGCGGACATTGGAAGGGCCCGCTTGTATCTGGTTCGCCAGTCCCTGGCGCAGCCAGGGCAGGAAAGAATATGTGGCGATGGGTTTGGCCATGATATACTGTGTGCTAATGGGACAATGTGCTAATGGCTAATTGGGCGCTCGAAGGGGTCAGTTGGCCACCTCGTGTACCGGGATCACGTGAAGCGTATCGCTCAGGTCGGGATTGGCCGCTGTTTGTGCGTGCATAAAATCGAATGCCTGTGCCTGGCTTTCGAAGTAGGCGCTGCCGCCGCCGAAAGCCTTGTTGTTGTAATTGAAAGCTACTGCGAAACCTTCCTGCTGCACGGCCACCTTGTCGTCGAACGGCAGGAATTTTTTGCTTTGGGCCTTGGAAAGTTCCGATTTGGCCGAAGCATTGCCCCGCAAAAAATGCCTGAACAGCGCGGTAGTGTATTCGAAAAACCTGCGGAACTGACGCTTGTATTTACTGTCGATCACCGACATTTCATAACGAACGATCCGCCTGACGGCGCGGCTGGAGGCGATTTGCCGCCCTTCCACCGACAGTTCGAGGCCGCCGTTGTACAATTCGTATGCCTTGCGGCTCAGTTTTTCCTCGTTTTTCAAATCGAGGAACTGCGCCATCGCAAACTGTTCCTTGCGGTCGCCTTTTTTACCCAAACCCGCCGTGCCCGACGCCACGTTCAAATGTTTGGCATCGTGTACTTTCCGGCTGCCAACTTTGGCGATGTCGAGGTCGAGCGGCACGGCGCGCTGGCTTACCACGAGGGTGCCGAGCGGGTGCAGCACGAGGCCCTCGGCTTCCCCGATTTTGCGCAGCGAAACCAGCAACTGACTGCCTTTGGGCAATTCGGCCCGCCAGCATTCGATTTTATTGAATTCCGTTTCGAGCAGCGGCACCACGTCGATATCCGGCAGGGTCGTGTCTTCCTTGTCGCCCCAGCTGATGTCGAAATCGGCCGATATTTCGAAGAAAAGAATGCAAAGGGTGCCTTTGCCCTTGGCGCGCCAGGGCGTGGGGCCTTCGAGCGAAAACTCGAGCCGGATGGAGAACAGGCCAATGCCGAATACCTTGAGTTCGACGGAGCCTGAAATTTCTATGATGAAATAAAACGGCGAAAACTGGAACAGCGCATCGAATTGTACGTGCCCGAAAATGCCGATCTCGTCGAATCCGAGCCGCAGTTCCACCCGCGAGCCAAACTGAACCGTGTTGGAGGTGACGGCGAAATAACCTTCCACCCGAATGCGCGACACGGGGGTATTGAGGATGTCGAGCGCAATGCGTTTCGGCACCGGGAAAGGCAGCGGCGGCGGGTTGAAGCGGGGGTGAAAACCGCCCACGCTGAGCACGAAATTGGCATCGTCGCCCCAGGCGACCAGCAGCCCCATGCCGCCTTCGATGCTGATGAAAAGCACCCGCGATTCGAAAAGTTCGGCAAAAAACCACAGGCGTTGCTTGTCGGGCTCGATGGCGCCGATAAAATTGACCTGAATAACGATCAACGGCGCTTCCTCGGCGGGCAGAGCCACTTTCAGAATGCCGAGAATGGCAATTTTTCCAGGCGGAATTTCGACGATTACGCCGAGCGAAAGGCTGGCCAGCGTGGGCGTCCCCCACCCTATTTTGGCCATAAGGCCGATCAGAAAGCGCCCTTCCATGGGCGGGAAATAGGTGCGCAAGTCGCTGATAATGCGGGGGGCATTGGCCACAATGTCCTTGGGGAACATGATGCTGTTGATGCCGCCCGTTCGCACGCCCTTGGCAATTCCCTCGAGTTGCATGGTGCGGTTGAGGCCCAGCAAACCGCCCAGTCCGTTGAGCGTAAAGCCGAAGCCCAGCTGGATGGCGGGGAATTCGGCCGAAATAATAATCAGCAGCGAAAAGCCCTTTTTGCCGTCGGGCATGCGGGTCGTGATCAGGCCGATGGCCTTGACCGTGACGATGCTCATGATCGACAGTTCGAGCGCGCCGGCGTATTCTTCGTTGTCAAAGTCAAAATAAAGGTAGCCGCCGCCCTTTACCACGCCGACGTCGAGTGAAAGTCCGACGCCTTTGGGAGGCTGAAAGCCGAGGGAAAAATCGACGGGGCCGAGGTTGCCCTTCTGGTCGTCGGGCAATTCAAATTCGGCTTTGATCCCGATCTGTTCCACCACGGCCTGCAAAGGCCCGAGGGCTGCTTTAATGTCGGTAGCAATGCCAATAGGCAGTTTTTTGCCCTGCAAGCCCGCGCTGATCAGCAGTCCCTTGAATTCGATGGGGCCGAGGTTGAGGTGCAGGGGAAGTTTGATTTCGAGTGCGGCGCTGCCGTGGAAAAACAGGCCGTGTTCGGTAGAGAAACCGAAGCCGAGATCAAAATCAGACTCCATGTCGATCGCCGAGGCGATGGTTTGTAAAAAGCCGTCGGCGCCGTCCAGTTTGATCACCACCTTCCCGCCTTTTATTTCACCGCCAATGATGAACTCGCTCGACGCGCGCCCCGCGCCGGCATCCCAGACGAGGTTGGCGCCCGCCTGCACGATCACCTGACGCAGTTCGAGCCTCGGGCCGCCGGCCTGACCGATCAGAATGTACGGCGAGCCGTCGGCCTTGCCGCCGATCCAGCGTATCGAGTATTCGCCGCTGAACACCGGCGCGGGGGGCACCAGCGTGACGTTGCCGTTGGGCTGTACAATGAGTTTGGTGTTGGGCGTCAGTTCGTTGCGGATCGTGGCTTCGATGCGCCAGTCGTCTTGCTGGAACGAGGGATCGGCATCCACTTTCACCTTGTCGACCAGCCGCAGTTCGATGCCTTTCGGGTCGACGGTGGTGTTGGCCGCCAGTTCGAGCACCATGATGTCGAGCACCGGCGGGTTCACCGAGTTGTCGAGAATGGCCGGCACGTGCGCTTTTTGGAGCAGATCTTCTACGACCGGCAGCAATTTCGAGCCGTCGAAGGCCGGCAGGCTCCAGTCGTACAGGACTTTCAGGCGGTCGAGGGGCGATTTGAGGAAGGCGCCCAACTGGTCCATGTGGACCACCTTTTCGGTGTAGGGCGGATTGGCCGGATCGACCGAGCCTTCGTTGTGCGATTGGCGGCTGACGATGCCCACGAATTCGAGCGATTCCACCACCATGGGCAGGCTTTCCAGGTTGCTGACCAGCAGGTAGTCGAAAAGGCGTTTGGGCAGGTTTTGGGCAAAGGTTTCGAGCGTGCCGGCTGGAATGCCGGAAGGCCCGGAAAGTGATTTGATCGCTTCCGCCCAATGGATGATGCCGTCGACGGTCAGGGCGATTTTTTGAGCAAGCTCGATCGCCTTGGCGATGATCTGGCCGATATTTTCATCTTCGATGGCCTGGGTCAGGTCGTCGATGAGCGGGCGAAACGACTTGACGCCGTCGGCTATTTTTTGCGCATTGCTGCTGAAATCCCCCACCGCATCGACGG
Organism: Saprospiraceae bacterium; assembly: GCA_044226205.1. Classification (GTDB taxonomy): domain Bacteria; phylum Bacteroidota; class Bacteroidia; order Chitinophagales; family Saprospiraceae; genus M3007. The sequence goes on along the minus strand of JBGAHL010000040.1, from coordinate 1,940 downwards.
CCGGGGGGAGTTTAAGGCCCAGTTCAGCGATCAGGGCGCGCGCGCGGCCGTCCTGAAGCCCGCTTTCGAGTGGCCCAAGCAGGCGCGCCAGGGCCAAAGCCACGGATTCCAGGGTGCCGTTTCTGCGTTCGGTCGGAGCAGGCATAAAGCTTAGGATTGGGTAGCGAAGGCCGGAGCCTGATCGGGTGACTGAAGCAGGGTGTGCACATTATCTGCCCGTGTAAATGCCTCCATGAGGCGCAGCCCGTGTTGGCGCAGGTCTTCCTGCAAGGCCGGGCTGCCGTGCTCGCCCAGCGCCAGTGCCATGGACAGCAGCAACTCGTGCCGGCTTATGCCTTTTATTTCTCCGGGAATACGGTAATCGGGTTCGCGGTGGCTGCGGACGACTGCCGCTGCAAACGCGGGTCCATTTTTTCGGTGCCAGACGACCGTCACGGCGCGGCAGTGTTCGATCAGGGAAGCCACTTCATCGCGGTGTTGGCGCACCAGCGCGGCGACCTGGGTCGGGCTTTCCCGAATCAGGTCGTTGAGCGAAGGGATACTTTGCAAAACGGCTGCGGCCAGAATGCCGCGCGCGCCGCCGGAGGGCGAGGTGCGCAGGGTGATTTCGTGTCCGTTGGCCTGCAGGCTTTGCAAAACCCGGTCGATGTGGTTGGCAATGCCGAGCGAGCGGCTGGCGGTACGGAAATCGGCAGCAAAAACGAGCCCCACGATTTTGTTTTCGCTGTCGATCAGGACGGAGCCGGAATCGCCTTCGTTGCAGAATGCGATTTGCCCGAAATGGTCGTCCACGTAGGTTTCCGTATCGACCGGCCAGACAATGATCTGGTTGGGTCTTACGGGTGTTTGCTGACCGTTGGGCAGGGAGATCATGGCGCCGGCAGCGGCGCCGCCGATATCGGCCACGATACCCTCGGTATAGCCGGAGCGGGCGCCGATTTTGCGCACGGTTTCGCCGGCAATTGCCGTATCCCTGCCGTCTACCCGAAGGGTTCGGGTGGTGGCACGGTTGCCGATGATCAGGGCGGGCGGGAAGTCGGGATTCAGGCGGCCGAGTGCGCAGTCCACATCGTTGTTTTTGATGCCGATGAGGCGTTCGCCGATGACGTGGTATTCGCAGCAGCAGGTTTTTTTATACTCGGGCTGGGTCAGTTTATCCGTTGCAGTGAGCACGGTAGCAGGCATACCGTTGTACAGATCGGGGTACAACACATGGGCATTGGTGAGTGCGACATTCGAGCCGTCGGACACTTTGGTGGCAAACCATCCGAGCGTACCGTATTCGTTGTGCTCGGTCATGATTTTGGTGGAAATGGCAGCGCCGCCTTTGAGGGGTCGGTGCTCGCTCAGGTCGCGCCGTTCGACAAAATCGAGCGTAGGCGTGAGTTCGTACACTTTCAGCACGTCGGTCGGGAATCCGCGGATGCTGGAGGGGATCAATTCGGCGGCGGGCACTTCGCCGGCGGCTTTTTTCGCCCAGACGTACACCCGGAAGCAGATCTGGTCGGTCAGTTTTCCATCCACCTCCTTAAGTCCGACGCCCACGCCGACAACGCCCGGGATTTTCATCAATTCGGCCTGTACTTCATCGTAAACGGCCAGCAAGGCGTCCTGTCGTGCTCGAAGTTCTTGTTTTGTTGCCATTTTGGAAATTGGTTTAAATGCCTGTGAATTGGAGGGCAAACGCCATCAGGTGCTGCCATGACGACAGCAAGCCGCATTGTCGGAAAAGGAGGGGGAACGAAATGCCGGGATGTGCCGGCACGAGCAGGGTATTTTCATCGGTCAGGGATTAGAAAAGTTCAGGAAAAGGGACAGATTGTTCGTTGGAGGCAGACAAATGTACCCGGAATGAAAGTCAACCGCAACTGCCGCGGATTAATTTACGCTTAAACGGGCGACATTTAACGTTTGCCTGTAGCGCCGACCTCAAGGTCGGC
>JBGAHL010000039.1:0-44877 GCA_044226205.1 Saprospiraceae bacterium | reverse complement strand
GGTTTATAAGGTTGATAAAAAGGAGGGTGAATGCTCTCAACATCCACCCTCCTTTTTATCAACCTTATAAACCTCATCAACCATATAAACCATATAAACCTCATCAACCCATTAAAAAAAATGAAAGCCGCGTTACTGTACGGTACTGCTTTGGGTTTGCTGCTGGTGGCCATGCAGTTTTTTCGTTACCGGCTGGTGGTGTACGACCACAGCATGGAGGCTTATATCGGGCTGGTCGCCTTGCTGTTTACTTTACTGGGCGCATGGGCCGGCAGAAAAATATTCAGGTTGAAAAAAGAGGACAAGCCGGCGGAAACGGCGACCATGATGCCGCTTCAAACAAACGGACAACTGGTACAGCAGTTGGGGATTACGCCGAGAGAACTGGAAGTGTTGCAACTGATTGCGCAAGGGCTGAGCAAACCCATGCGGCCAATGTTTTTGTAAAACTCGATGTTCAAAGGCGTACACAAGCCATTCAAAAGGCCAAAGCAATGGGGTTGTTGGTCTGATATAGACTCGTTCTTTAGAGTGAATTGAGGCGGTAAATGCCAATTCACCCTAAAGTATGAGTGCCGGGCGGCCATTCTGTTCTTCATTTGCCGCAGTTTTTCACCAAAATTGAATGTCATGAAGAATGTCATTGTCCGTTACGGACTCATTTCCGGCTGCGTTGCAGCGATTCTGATGGTATGTACCGCCTTTTATTATCGCAGCGCCAGCGACTGGTCGGGCGGCGAAGTGATCGGCTACGCAGGCATCCTGCTGAGTATGGTTTTTGTGTTTCTGGGCGTCAAAGCCTACCGCGAACAACATGCCGACCAGCCATTCGGTTTTTTCAAGGCCTTTCAGGTCGGGTTGTTGATTACCCTGATTTCCTGCACCTTGTATGTCATTACCTGGCTGATCGTGTACGACACGCTGATGCCCGATTTTATGGACAAATTTGTCGATCAGACGCTCGCCAGTCTGCGCGCTTCGGGCGCCAGCGAAGCGGCGATTCAGGAGCAGGCCGCCAAAATGGAAGAATACAAGGTGATGTATCAGAATCCCTTGATACGGATTGCCTTGACTTTTATGGAGTCCTTCCCGATGGGTTTGCTGGTGACAACCGTCTCTGCGCTCATTCTGAAACGCCCGACGCCGGCTGCCGCATGAGCCGGGAGGCATCAAACGTTAGCAAAAAGTGAAAATTCAAAAACGGTGCAACGGCTTTGTAACATGGCGGTCTATTCGACCGTCTACCCTTTAACCTGATGCTTATCCATCGTTCCACCGCAAAATTGTCAACGTTTATGCGTACCAGATCATTCTTCCTGTTTTTAGCGCTGCTGGTCAGCCAAACCGCTTTTTCCCAAGACGAACAAACCGTGGCCGGCGAGCGCCATCTGGGCTTTACCGGCATCTGGGGTGGCACCAAACATCAACTTATCGGCCTGGGCGACAACAATGCCTACTTGCGCGGCGGTTTTTTCGGCCTTGAATTTGGCAAGTCGCTGTTTATCGGTTTCGGTAAATACCACACCGACGACAACTATTCGCGCGGCGCGCTGCAAAACCAGGATTTCGATATGCGCTGGCGCGTAGGTACCCTGGGCTACGGCTTTCAGAATTTCAAAGCCGTACACCCGATGATCAACGTCGATGCCGGCGGCGGCAAGGTTCGTATGGGCGACCTCGGCTCCGACCGCATCGTGGTCATTCAGCCTTCCGCAGGTATCGAAATCAATGTTTTCCGCTGGCTCCACCTGGGTATTGAAGGCGGCTACCGCTTCGTTACGGATACCGACCTGCCGGGTATCAGCGACCAGGATTTGTCCGGCGCTTTCGGACAAGCTACACTCAAATTCGGCTTCTCCTGGGGACGCTACTACCGGCGTGATTGAGGTTGTAGGTTGAAAGTTGGAAAGTTCAAAGTTCAAAGTTTAAAGTTCGGTGCGGATTAAATTCCGGAAGTGTGGCAGCCATGCCCTACTATCTGCCAACCGTTTTAAACTTTGAACTTTCCAACTTTGAACTTTAAACTTCCAACTCTCGTACCTTTGCAGTGCACAACAACTGCTTTGATATGGAAGTCCTGACCACCACCACCCACGGCTCTGCCGAACTGATCGATCTCGAACACCGCTACAATGCCCACAATTATCATCCCATCCCGGTTGTACTCGACCGTGGCGAAGGGGTTTTCGTTTGGGACGTAGAAGGCAAGCGTTATTACGACTTTTTATCCGCGTACAGCGCTGTCAACCAGGGACATTGTCATCCCCGTATTATTCAGGCGCTGGTGGAGCAGGCGCACAAACTGACCCTTACCTCGCGGGCCTTCCACAACAGTTTGCTGGGCGTTTACGCCGAATTTATCACACATTACTTCGGATACGACCGGGTGCTGCCCATGAACACAGGAGTAGAAGCCGTTGAAACTGCCGTCAAACTGGCGCGCCGCTGGGGGTATCGTATTAAAGGAGTACCCGACGGACAGGCAAAGATCGTAGTGGTGGAAGGAAACTTCCACGGCCGCACCCTGCTGGCTATTTCCGCGTCTACCGATCCGAGCAGTCGTCGTGCATTCGGGCCGTACCTGCCCGGGTTTATCACCGTCCCGTTCAATGATCTGGATGCGCTGGAACAGGCGCTGATGGACCCGCACGTGGTCGGGTTCCTTGTTGAGCCAATTCAGGGGGAAGCCGGCGTCAATGTGCCCGACGACGATTACCTGCCCAAAGCCAGCCACCTTTGCCAGCGCCACAACGTCCTTTTTATCGCCGACGAAGTACAAACCGGCATCGCCCGAACCGGCCGCCTGTTGTGCTGCGACCATTTCGGCGTCAAGCCCGACCTGCTCGTGCTGGGCAAAGCATTGAGCGGCGGCGTGTTGCCGGCCAGCGCCGTGCTGAGTTCAGACAAGGTCATGCTGACCCTTCGCCCCGGCGAACACGGCTCTACGTTCGGCGGCAATCCGCTTGCTTGTGCCGTGGCCATCGAAGCCCTGCGCGTCGTAGAAGAAGAAAATCTTGCTGAAAATGCTGAAAAACTGGGTGTTATCTTCCGCCGTCGCATGAATGCGCTGATGGAAAAACGCCCCGACCTGATCACGGGCGTACGCGGCCGAGGCTTGCTCAACGCCGTATTGATCAACGACACCGAAGACAGCGAAACCGCCTGGAATATTTGCCTTGCACTGGCAGAAAACGGCCTGCTGGCCAAACCCACACATGGCAACATCATTCGATTCGCACCGCCGCTGGTGATGACCGAAACCCAGATGGATGAATGCTGTTCGATTATTGAACAGGTTTTTACGCGGTTTGAAAAATAATCGCATCGTACCTTGCACCGCACTCGCTCCATATTATTTCATTCCAATATTAATTCAGCATAATGAACCTCCACGAATATCAGGGAAAGGAACTGCTCAAATCCTACGGCGTAAAAATCCAGGAAGGAATCGTAGCGGAAACGGACGCAGAAGCCGTTGCCGCCGCCAAAAAACTCAAGGAACTGTACAACTCCGACTGGTGCGTGATCAAAGCCCAGATCCATGCCGGCGGCCGCGGTAAAGGCGGCGGCGTCAAACTCGCCAAAAGCCCCGAACAGGCCGGCCAGATCGCCGACGATATTCTCGGGATGATGCTCAAAACGCCCCAGACCCCACCCGAAGGCAAACTGGTGCGCAAAGTACTGGTGGCTCAGGATGTGTTTTACCCCGGCGCCAACGAGCCCAAAGAGTTCTACATCAGCATCCTGACCGATCGCGGCAGCGGCAGCAATGTGATCATTTATTCGCCCGACGGCGGGATGGATATTGAAAAAGTAGCCGAAGAAACCCCCGAACGCGTTTTTACCGAAAATATCGATCCGCTGCTCGGCCTTCGCCCCTTCCAGGCGCAAAAAGTCGCTTTCAACCTCGGCCTGAGCGGCCAGGCTTACAAGGAAATGGTCGACTTCGTCCAAAAACTCTATGCCGCTTTCGTCGGCTCGGATGCCAGCCTGTTTGAAATCAACCCTTGCCTGAAAACCTCCGACGACAAAATCATCGCCGTCGACGCCAAAGTCGCTCTCGACGACAACGGCCTTTTCCGTCACCCCAACCTCGAAGCGATGCGCGACACCGCCGAGGAAGATCCGGTCGACGTGGAAGCCCGCACCCACGACCTCAACTACGTCAAACTCGACGGCAACGTGGGTTGCATGGTCAACGGCGCCGGTCTGGCCATGGCTACCATGGACCTCATCAAACTTTCCGGCGGCGAACCCGCCAACTTCCTCGATGTGGGCGGTACCGCCGATGCCACACGGGTTGAAAACGCCATGCGTATCATTCTGAAGGACTCGCACGTGAAAGCGATCCTGATCAATATTTTCGGCGGGATTGTGCGCTGCGACCGGGTCGCGCAAGGCGTAGTCGATGCCTATCATTCCATTGGCAATATCCCCGTGCCGGTTATCGTCCGTTTGCAGGGGACCAATGCCGAACTGGGCAAAAAGATCATCGACGAATCGGGCCTTAAAGTGTACGGCGCTGTTGAATTTCAGGAAGCCGCCGATCTGGTGAAAAAGGTACTGGCAATTTGATCATTTGCCTTTGACATAAAAATTGGGCTGCGGGCGCTGCCGGTTTTTCCGGGGCGCCCGCACTGTTTTACAACGGCAATCAGCGCGCCAGAATCCTTGCCACCTGTTCTTCCGTCGTTTGCTCAACTTCCAGCCGAATCACGGGGCAGGAGTGTTGATTCAGCCAGTCCAGTTCGCGAGAGCGGCTGCGCCAGGTGTCGCCCGGCAGGTCGTAGTCGGCTGCCCAGCGCAGGAATTTTTCAAAAACAAGGTGCAAATCGCCGCCCTCGGCCAGCCGTTCGGGGCCATATCGTGCAGTCTCCCGAGCCCGGATACGCGCCAGGCGCAGCTCGGCCGGCAGCCAGCAGTACACGATCAGGTCAAATTGAGGAATAAAAACATCGCCCCAGCCGCACAAAGAACCGGCAAGCACCCAACGTTCGCCGGCGCTTTCGAGCGCCTGCCCCAGCAACTGACGGCGGTGGTCCGGATTGCGTTTGCGCTTGTAAGGCAAATCATCGCCGGTAAACCAGACGAAATCGTCCGTGTCAAAAAACGGGCGGTCCAGCCGTAGGGCGAGCGCCCGGCCCAGGGTCGAAATCCCCGAGCCGGGCGCTCCCAAAAGATGAAAGCGGTACGGCGGCGAAAATGTTTGCACAGGGCTGGGACTAATCGTCTTTTTTGCGGAAACGGTAGGAGTAAAGATCGGGAATGTCCTCGTAATAGCCGTCGAGCACGATTGCGTTGTAAGCGCTTTGGATAGCGGCGATGGTTTCAGCCACATTGGCCACGCGATTGCCGTTGACGCTCGTGATCACAAAACCGGGCTGCATATTTGTCGATGCCACGATGCTGCCCCGCCGCACGCTGACGACAAATGCGCCTTGCGGCCTGATCTCCCGTTTTTCATCCCGTGTGAGTTCCCGCAGTTCGAACCCAAGCGCCTTGTCGAGTTCGTCGCCCGTAGCGGCGCTTATGTTGGGGGAATTGTTGCCGTCTTTGAGCAGGATATTGCTGCGCAATTTGCGGCCGTTGCGCAGGTAATCGAGGGTCAGGCGGTCGCCCGGGCGGTATCGTCCGACGTATTCCTGCAACTCGGGCGTGCTGCGAATGCGGGTGTTGTTGAGGCCGATAATCACGTCGCCGATGTCGAGCCCTGCATCGTCGGCGGCGCCATTGGCGCTGACGCGCGTGACATACACGCCTTCGGCGGTCGTGAGGCCCATTTCCCGCGCGCGCTCGCTGTCGAGGTCCTCGATGCCTACACCCAGATAAGCGCGCTGAACACTCCCGAATTCGCGCAGGTCGCGGATGATCTTTTGCGCAAGGTTGGACGGCACGGCAAAAGAGTAGCCTTCATAACTGCCTGATTCCGTGATAATTGCTGTGTTGATGCCGATCAGTTCGCCGGCACTGTTCACCAGGGCGCCACCCGAGTTGCCGGGGTTGACGGCCGCGTCGGTCTGCAAAAACGATTCGATGCTGCCACCGCCGCCCAGAATATCGATGTTGCGGCATTTGGCGCTGATGATGCCCGCCGTCACCGTGCTGGAAAGGTTGAAAGGATTGCCCACGGCCAGCACCCATTCGCCGACGCGGACGGAGTCGCTGTTGCCGAATACGAGAAAAGGCAGGTCTTCTTCCCCGATTTTAAGCAGGGAAATATCGGTGGAGGGGTCGGAACCGATCAGTTTGGCCATGTAGGTACGACGATCGGACAGGGTGACCTTGATGTCGGTGCTGTTCTCCACCACGTGGTGATTGGTGACGATGTAGCCGTCGGGCGTGACAATGACGCCCGAGCCGGACGAGCCCGTCATCGAACCTCCCCAAATTCCGCTGCGGTTTTGCTGAACGGCCCGAATGTTGACCACGGCAGGCGTGGCCATTTCAGCCGCCGTGATGAAATCCGTTGGCGCGGAGGAGTGAAAACCCGCGTTGTTGCGGGAATTGAACAACTTGTCGACCAAGCTGGCGTAACGCGCCTGACCGTCTTCGGCATTGTTCCAGTACACCTGCCGTTGCGGTTCAAACTGGCGATACAGGAAAATGGCGAGCAAAGCGCTGCTCAGGGAAACAAAGCAAAGGGCTGCATACCTTTTCATACGCACTACAGGATAATTTTGCATCAAAAAAAAGGACTGTTCGAAAACGAAACCAGCAGGATTTTAGTTTGAAGGGACAAATTCCCCGCCAAAAAGTTGATCCAAAACGCGCCCAAAGCGCAATTATGCACCACTTTATCATTTAATTAACCAAAATGCAATTCTGGAAATACCAAGGCGCCGGCAATGATTTCGTGATGGTTGATCAACGCGATCAACAATGGCTCACCCGCGCCGACACCCAAAGGATTGCCTGGCTTTGCGACCGCCATTTCGGCATCGGCGCCGATGGGCTCATCCTTTTGCAAAGCCATCCCGACTACGATTTCGAGATGATCTATTTTAACTCGGATGGCCGGGAAAGTACAATGTGCGGCAACGGCGGCCGTTGTATCGTTGCTTTCGCGCACCATCTCGGAATGGTCGGCAGCCAGTGCCGTTTTCTGGCCATCGACGGTCCGCACGAAGCGCGTATCGATACGAATGCGGCTACCGAACCGGGTGAGTTGCGGGTCGAACTACACATGCAGGACGTACCGAGGGTGGAGCGACACGGCGAAGCCTACGTGCTCAACACCGGATCGCCGCACTACGTGCGTTTTGTCGACGAGCTTGCACCGCTCGACATGGTGAAAGAAGGCCGCGCCGTGCGGTATTCCGATGCGTTTCGAAGCGAAGGCATCAACGTCAACCTCGTGCAGCCCGGCGAGGCGGGTTTTGACATCCGCACCTACGAGCGCGGCGTGGAAGACGAAACGCTGGCCTGCGGCACGGGCGTGACCGCTGCCGCCATCGCCTGGTACCTGCACGAACAACACACGCAGCCGGGTGGACAGCACGTCGAAGTGGCCCCGATCAAGGCGCTGGGCGGCGCCCTCGCGGTTCATTTCGATGCGCAGGCCGACGGCAGTTTCCGCAATATTCAATTGATCGGACCTGCCCGGCGCGTTTTTTCAGGAACAATATGAAACCTTTTAACTCACTATACCGTGCGACATATTTTACTGTTGTTCAGTTGGTTATTATGCATTGAACTCGGCGCCCAGACCGATGGCGTCTTTCGGATACCGGCTGCCGAAATAACCCCCACGGAACGTATTGTGCTGGAGCGGCAAATGCTCCGGCAGGCGTTTTTGAACAATGACGACCAGATGGTCAACAGCCTGCTCGATACGCTGACCCTGGTGCTGGAAGACTCTCTGCTGCTGGCAACTTACCCCGAAGAACGCTGGCTGTTGTGGTACTGGACGGGCAATTACCCTCGTCTTTTCAATGATGTTCTGGCCTACGATCAGCGGTACCGTTTTACACAAAGTCAAAAAGTGCAGCCGCCGGGCGACAGCCTGATTCAGTTGCTCGACGAGGTGTCGTCAAAAAGCGCGCACCTCTTGTACCAAAAGATTACGGCCGCGCGACTGAGCGCCGAAGAAACAGCCTTTGCCACCCTGCACGTGCAATACCTGCTCACGCCGCAGCCCACCCAAAAGGAAATCGAGGAGCAGGATGAAAACGTGATCGCTTTTTTGAAAAAATTCCCGTCCTCACGTTTCCGCCACTACGTCAGGGACTTCCTGTACAGCGACACCAAAATGGTGGACAAGGGGATTGATTTTGATGTCATGCTGTTTTTTGCCCGCCCGAATGGTCATTACGGCTCACATTTCCGCAATGCATTCGGCGCTTCTCTCGGCGTGGCGGGCTGGAAAAATCGCTGGGTGTACGGCGGCCGCTTTGGCATCGGTTTCCAGCAGACGCGCATCGATTTCGACCTCGAACGCACCGATGTGGCGGCCGATTCGACCGGCATTCTGGGATTTCTGGGAGCGGAAGGCGGGCTTATTTTGCTGGACAAAGGCAAGATCAGGGTGACGCCCGTGGCCGGTGGCGGCATGGTTTTGCTGAGCGTGCCGGCGCGCCGTGAGATCGATTATGCAGAGCGCTTCAATTACGTCAATGTCTATGGCCAGATCGGGCTCAGCGTCGATTACCGCATCGGCAAACAAACCGACGCGGACGAATGGTCGGCCGGCGCCACCGGCCGGGGCGGCATTCGGCTCACGGCGGGTTTTCAATGGTACGGCCTGGGCAATAATGACCCGGCTTTGCGCGGAAATATGTTGTTTATTAGTGCGGGTTATACTTTTATGACGCGCAAACGTTATCACTTGCCTTATTAAAGCGAAACACCATGGCCGATACGTCCAGTTTTGATTGGTTCTCCGACCTCAGTCCGGCCATCGCGGCGCGCGATTGCTGGCACGACGGCACATACAGCCGCATCGTCAGTTGTCAGGTCACCTACGGCGCCGATACGCCGTTTGCCATTGCCTGCGGGGCGGCATTGCTGGCGGAGCACGTTCGCCGTTTTCGTTTTTCGCCCGAGGTGATTCAGCGGTTGGGACAGGTGAGCGATGCGCAGGGGCGCTCGATTTTTGATGAAAGTTTTTTGAATCACCTGCAACGCCTGCGCTTGCAAGTGAGCGTGATGGCCCCGCCGGAAGGCACGCTGCTGCTGCCTGGCGAACCGCTTTTGATCGCGCGGGGCCCCGAAGATCAGATAAGGCTGCTGCGTTCGGCTTTTCGCCTGCTGTTCTGGGAGTCGACCCATTGGGCTACCCGAGCGGCTTTGCAGCGCTGGGAAAACGGCCAGTTCGTCGAGGAAGACACTCCCTCGGCCCCGGCCTGGCCGTTCCGGCCGGAAGGCTGGAAAAGCCGCGCTTCATTTATCGGTGGTGCGCCGATGAATCAGCTGGACCCGCCGCAAAAAGCCCCCGAGGCAGGCTCGATCTGGCAGGAAAACGTCCCGCTGGTCCAGATCAGGCGACTGTTCAAAGGCAGCACCCCGCTGGGCGACGTCTGGCTTACCCGCGAACAGGAGGAAAAAGCAGGAGTGGGCGTCACGACCGTTCATTTCCGCGACGAGCACACGCACCGCGCGCGCACCGTGCACTACACCCGTTTTCAAAACATCTACCAATCTGTACTTTCCAAGGGCCATCCCGTACTGGCGGCGCCGCGGCCCGGGTATTTTCGCCAGCGGACGCTCAAACAAATGGAAGCATTCCATAAAGGCCATCTGGAAGGGTATGGTCAGGGCTGGCTGGCCTTGTAGTTTTGTAAAAGTGGAGGAGGAATAGCAGGATTGTCTTTTAAATAAAACCCGCAAACATCCTATGACGAACAACACAATTGAACTGCGTATTACCTTCAAAATCAGCCCGGAACGGCTCTACAAAGCCTGGCTCGACAGTGCCGAACACGGCGAAATGACGGGCACTTCGGCAAGCGTCTCGGCAGCTCCTGGCGGCGAGTTTACCGCCTGGGACGGCTATATTTCAGGAAAAAACCTGGAACTGGTCGAAGGCAGAAAAATCGTGCAAGCCTGGCGCACCACCGATTTCGAGCCGCAGGACCCGGATTCCCGGCTGGAAATACGGTTTGATCCTTCGCCCGGCGGTTGCGCGCTGACGCTCCTGCACACCGACATTCCAGACGGGCAGCCCGACTACGAGGAGGGTTGGCGGGAGTTTTACTTCGAGCCGATGAAGGCTTATTTCGAGCAATAAACAAATTTAGAACAGCGTCCCTGCCTGCGGCGGCGGCACCACGCCGATATGCTGATACGCCTTGGCCGTCGCCTGGCGGCCGCGCGGTGTGCGTTGCAGGTAGCCTTCCATAATGAGGAAAGGTTCGTGCACTTCCTCGATGGTGCCGGGTTCTTCGCCCACGGCCGTAGCGATGGTGGTCAGACCGACCGGGCCGCCCTTGAATTTGTGAATAATGGCCGACAGGATGCGGTTGTCCATCTCGTCGAGGCCGTGTTCGTCCACGTCGAGGGCGGAAAGTCCGTAGCGTGCAATGTGCTGATTAACAATACCTTCCCCTTTTATTTGTGCAAAATCGCGGATGCGGCGCAGCAGTGCGTTGGCAATGCGCGGCGTGCCCCGGCTGCGGCGGGCGATCTCGTGGGCGCCGTCGTCGGTAATTTCGATGCCGAGGATGCCTGCGGAGCGGTTGATGATGCCTTCCAGCGTGGGTACGTCGTAGTAGTCGAGGTGGCAATTGATGCCGAAGCGGGCGCGCAGGGGCGAGGTGAGCAGGCCCATGCGGGTGGTAGCGCCCACCAGGGTGAAGGGGTTGAGCGTGATCTGGATGCTGCGGGCGTTGGGGCCCGAGTCGATCATGATATCGATGCGGTAGTCTTCCATGGCGGAGTAGAGGTATTCCTCCACCACGGTATTGAGGCGGTGTATTTCGTCGATGAAAAGCACGTCGCCGGGTTCGAGATTGGTCAGGATGCCGGCCAGGTCGCCGGGTTTTTCGAGCACGGGGCCGGAACTCATTTTGAGGGTGGCGCCGAGTTCGTTGGCGATGATGTTCGACAGGGTGGTTTTGCCGAGGCCGGGCGGGCCGTGGAGCAAGACGTGGTCGAGCGCTTCGCCGCGCTGCAAGGCGGCCTGAATGAACACTTGCAGGTTGTCAACGATTTTACGTTGCCCGCTGAATTCATCCAGCTGCTTTGGTCGCAGGGCCTTTTCTATGAGCTTATCTTCGCTCGCCTGTTCGTTGTTGTATTGTTTGGACATTCCGTGCAAAATTCAAATTTTTTGTTTTGAAAGCCAAATTCTTTTTCCACCATGCCTGAATTTGTGCCACCGCCAATTATCCAGCCGGATATTTATGTGCAGGGTATCCGTATCGCGGAGCCGGTGACCAGCCTCACCGCCCTGCTGATTACTGTCGTCAGCTGGTATGCCTGGCGGCGTCTGGCTCGCACGGCGCCATCGAATCACGTGGTTCGATTGATCCGCACGTTTTTTCTGCTCATGGGCGCCGCCACGCTGGTCGGCGGCATCATCGGGCACGCGTTTTTATACCTTTTCACTTTTGCCTGGAAAGTGCCCGGCTGGGTGCTGAGCATGGTCGCCATTGCGGCGCTCGAACGCGGCGCGATCCTGCATGCACGGCCGCTCATGGGGCCTTTTTGGGGGCGTTTTTTCAGCGTGTTGAATATCGTCGAGCTGCTCACGTTCATGAGTCTCGCCTTGAGCACCCTCAATTTTCACTTTGTGGAAATACACGCCGGCTATGGACTGGTCGTCGTGGTGGGGCTGTTCGAGGGCTTTGTCCTCTGGAAAACCCGCGACGCCGGTAGTCGCCTCATCCTTTCCGCCATTCCGATAGCGGCGCTGGCCGTGGCTTTTCACCTGGCCAATTATTCGCCGAGCGTCTGGTTTACCTATTTCGACGTGGGGCACGTGCTGATGTGCCTGGCCGCGTTGGCCATGATGCGGGGTGTGGAGCGGATGAAATTTTATGAAAAGGGTGGGGCAGGCTGAAATTCAAAGGCCCCGAAACTGCAGACCTTTTTCAAAAGGCTCGTTCAGCAAACCCAGGATCGACCGATAGACCTCGTCGTCTTTTAAAAAATTGGCTTCTTTCAGGTCGAGTACGACGATGGGGAGGTCTTCCTCGGTTTTAAAATATTCGAAGTACGCGTCCTGTATTTCGGTCAGGTATTCGGCCGTGATGTGCCGCTCCATTTCGCGGCCGCGCTGCCGGATCTGGTGCAGCAACACGTCCACCGGGCGGTGCAGGTAAAGCAGGAGGTCGGGCTTGGGGAAGGAATTGTTGAGCACACCGAACAGTCGCTGGAAGAGCCGAAACTCTTCCTCGTTGAGGTTGTTTTTGGCAAAAAGCAGGGTTTTTACAAAAAAATAGTCGGCTACCGTGTTGTTGCGAAACAGGTCGGGCTGCGCGAAATGCTCCTGCAACTGTTTGTGCCGCTCGGTCATAAAAAACAGTTCGACGGGGAAGGCGTAGCGTTCGGGTTGTTCGTAAAAATAGGGCAGGAAAGGGTTGTCGGTAAACTGTTCGAGCACCAGCGCGACCCCGTGGCTTTGCGCCAGCCGGTGGCAAAGGGTGGTCTTGCCCGTGCCGATATTGCCTTCGATCGCGATAAAAGGGTGTTGCACAACCTGGGGAGTAAAGCGGTGGTTAATTGTCGAGCATGACGACGTCCGACTGGTCGTCGCAGTTCATGTACAACTCGTCGATCGCTTGTTTGAGCACGGGATGCACGTATTCGGGTGCGATTTCGAGCAGCGGCACGAGCACGAAAGCGCGTTTGTGCAGCTCGGGGTGCGGAATTTCCAGGCCTTTGTCGCGCACAACGCGGCGGCCGTAGAACAAAACGTCGATGTCGATGGTGCGCGGGCCCCATTTTTCGCGGCGTTCGCGGCCCAGTTCGCGTTCGATTTTGGCGATGGTGTCGAGCAGCCCGCGCGGATCGAGGGCGGTGTTGACCATGATGACCTGATTGATGAAGGGGTCCTGATCGGTTTTGCCCCAGGGCTGGGTCTCGTAGAGGTGGCTTTTGCGCACGATTTTGCCGATCAGTTTGTTGATCAGGCCTTGCGCGGAACGGATATGGGCTTTTCGGTCGCCCATATTGCTGCCGAGTCCCAGATAGATGTCGATGTACTTTTTTGTCGTGGTAGTTTGCATGGCGGGCAAATGTACGAAAACTGAAACGGCAAGGAGAAATGACTCTTTCAGCCGCAGATTGATCTATCTTTGCGGCGCTTTTTTAGTTATTCACCAAACAATTAAGTATTGAATATGAAGAATTTGCATGGGCTGATCATTGCTGTCCTCGTTTTGGGTTTTCTTTCCTGCAAACAATCCGATGCGCAACTGGCCGGCCAGATCACGGAAAAGGCCTCGTCTGCCGAAGCAAACAAGGCTGCCCAGGAAGCCATTGGCCAGAACATGAACAACCTTGTCATGGAAGCCGAAAAAGCGCCCGATGCCCTTAAAAAGGACTCGACTTACCATTACGCCAAAATGTACGAGGCCATGACGACCATCCAGCGCAAACTGGACATGTCGAACGATATGTACGAGCAGGGCATCGAACAGTTGAAGGCGCTGGCCGCGGATTATGCAGCCGGGAAGATCAAAAAAGAAGAAGCGCAGCAGAAATATGAAGAGCTGCAAAGCGGACTGAGCAAGATGTCCGAGCGTATCAAAAGCTACGAAGGCAACTACAACGAATTGTCGGCGGATTTTGCCAAAATGATGGCTGATTTCAAAGCCAAAGGCGAATAAGCCCGGTTTTTTGTCGGCAGTTTTTAATGCCGGCAAGGCGCCGAACGGGCTCCGGAACGTCGCTTCCGGAGCCCGTTTTTTGTAAACGGCCGCAAGATTTTTGTGCACCAGTCGCCATGCAGCGAAAACTCCGTCTGCCGAATCCTGCTTTTTGCCTTTTTTTGCTTCGCTATTTCCAAACATCACAAAAATGCGACTACTCATCCTGTTGTTTTGCTTGCTGCCGGCAGCCTCTGCCCGGCTTGCTGCCCAAACGGCAGCGCCCAAACCCGATGCGCGGCTCTACGAGGTGTACGACGCCGATTACCTTCAACGGCTGCAGGCCCAACAGCCCGTGCTGTTGTACCGGCTGAATTATTACCTCGACCACGCTTATGTTGTCAGTGAATACCCGACAGAGAAAGGCGACATCAGCCAGTTTCCGGTGCTGCATGTAGCCAACCCCGAACAGTTCAATATCCTGCTGGTGGAGAAAGAACAACAAGTTGCCCGCGACTGGGAGAAACCCGTGTTTTACCGCATCGATGGCACCCGGAAAGTGCTTATGTACTGGCCCGGAAAGGAGTTTAACCAAAAATTCCGCGATTGGCTGGCCGGCCAATAACCCATTTCCCGAATGGTAATCACCCTCCGATCCACCTATTTCTAACCAACAACTATGAAAAAACAGTTCCTCCTGTTCTTTTTCCTCATAACGGCTGCCCGGGTTGCCTTTGCGCAGAATTACACGATGAGCAACAACCCCATTACCGATTGTTCCGGCACTTTTTACGACCCCGGCGGGCCCTCGGCCAACTACGGCAACAACCAGAATTTTACCACTACGATCTGCTCCGACGGCACCGGCGGGACGCACGTCCGGCTTAGTTTTTCAGGCGTGGACCTGGCTGCTGGCGACATGCTTTGTTTTTACGATGGCACGACTACGGGCGCGCCCCTCTTGTCGTGTTCGTCGGACTATTCGCCCGGCGAACCTTTCGTGGTGCAAGCTACGGCCGCCAACCCGAGCGGCTGCATTACCGTGAGTTTTATGTCCGACGGCTCGGGCGTGGCGACCGGCTGGGCGGCTTCCATCTCCTGCGTGGCTTCCTGTCAGCAGGTGCTGGCCGATCTGGTATCAACCAACCCGCTCGCCGTGCCGGCCGATACGGGCTGGATCGATATTTGCCCCGGCGACAGGGTGTTTTTCAATGGACAAGGTGTTTATCCCCAAAACAACTTTGCTTACGCCCAGTCCGACCTGACCACGACTTTTGAATGGAATTTCGGCGACGGCGATATTGCCTACGGCCCCAATACTTCGCATAAATTCAATACGCCCGGCGGCTATTACGTGCAGTTGATCCTGACCGACGTGCAAGGCTGCAACAGCACCAACCTGATCAATCAGCGGATTCGTGTGGCGCCGCCGCCCGATTTTAGTCTGGTGAATGCCCCGGCTGCTATTTGCGCCGGCGATACGCTCGAACTGAGCGCTCACGTGGTGGATTCGACTGGCACGGAAACCATCGTGGCCATGCCCAACGGCGGTAATTTCGCTTCGGAAGGCTTCCGCTCCGACTCCCTGCCATTGCCCGACGGTACGGGCATCCCGTACGAAACCAGCATTTATTTCACCGAATTTTCACCCGGTCAAGTACTGACTGATGTGAACGACCTGATCAACGTATGCGTCAACATGGAACATTCCTGGATGCGCGACATTGAAATCAGTCTGCATTGCCCCAACGGGCAAAGCGTGATCTTGCACGACCACCCGGGCAATTTCGGCAGCCAGGTTTTTTTGGGGGTGCCCAATGACAACGACGCCTTTTTCCCGATTCCGGGCGAGGGGTATGAATACTGCTGGACAAACGACGCGGTGAACGGCACCTGGCTGGAATACGCCAACAGCGTGTTGCCTGCTTTCGGCGGCACCTTGCCGGCCGGCGATTACACGCCTTACGAGCCGTTTACGAACCTGCTGGGCTGCCCCCTCAACGGGGAGTGGACGATCACGGTGACCGATTTGTGGCCCATCGACAACGGATTTATTTTCTCGTGGGGGATCACGTTCGACGCATCCCTGTATCCCAATATCGAAAGTTTTCAGCCGCAATTTGTCAATTGGGGCTGGAACGACCACCCCTCGATTTTTTACGCCACCCCCGACTCCATTCTGGCTGCCCCGCAAAACGCGGGAACGGCGGGTTATCTCTTTTCCGTTACGGACGACTTTGGGTGTACCTGGAACTACCCTGTGACGGTACCCGTATTGCCGCCCACCCATCCCGACTGCCATACTTGCAAGGAAAATTTCAATATTCTGCCCGACACCTTCCTGTGTGCAGGCACCTCGGTCGCCCTCGACGGGGCTTTCAACGGACCGTCTCCGCTGGAAGTTCGCTTCGAGTCTTTCCCGGATTATCCCTTTGGCAACGGCAATCACCCGCACAACAATCCGTATTCTGCGCCGATAGCGGTCAGCAGCCTGGGCTTCAACACGATATCCAATCCGACGACGCAAATTGCTTCCGTCTGCATCGATATCGAGACCGATTTTGATGCGGATCTGAACATTTATCTGCGCTCTCCGGACAACAAGACCCTCGAACTTTCTACCGGAAACGGCGGGGCCGGGGACAATTACAAGATCACCTGCTTTACGCCGAATGCCGTAACGCCCATTGTGGGGCAGGCGGCGCCATTTAACGGCACGTACAAGCCCGAAGGCAACTGGAGCAGTCTGAATAATGCGTCCGTCAACGGCGACTGGAAATTGCTGGTGTCGGACGGGTTCGGCGTCAATCAGCTCGGAAAATTGAAATGGTGGAGCATCAGTTTCAATGTGCCAACCAACGTGGTGTACAGCTGGACCAATCCCGCATCTCTTTCCTGCAACAACTGCCCGACACCTATTGCATTGCCCAATAATTCGACCACCTACATCATGACCGCGATCGACAATTTTGCCTGTGTGCATCGCGATACGGCCGTGGTGACCGTGGGTAGTTTCTACCCGGCGCCGGGCAACCTGGCGGCCACGGTGGGGCAGGGCAATATGGTCTGGACCTGGGACCCCGTGCCCGGCGCTTCCGGCTACGAGGTCAATATCAACGGAGGCGGCTGGCAAGCTGCCAATGGCAGCCTTCAACATACGGTTAGCGGACTGACCAACGGCGACCAGGTAAATATTCAGGTCAGGGCAATGGGCGGTAGCCCCAACTGCCCGCCGGCCATTTCGGTGTCGGCCAAAACGTACTACAGTTGCACGATTTCAGCGACGCTCAGTTCGCAGGCGCCTGCCAAATGTTTCGGTACGGCCACCGGCTCGGTCGTCATTTCTGTCTCCAACAGCAGCGGCGCCCCCCTGTTTTTCCCCGACGGCATGGCCCCCGGCTTGCCCAACGGCGATATTCAAAACTACTTTACGGCGGGTGCGCATTTTGTGGTGGTGCAAGACACCGCCGGTTGCCGCGACACGGTCGATTTTGTCATACTTGAACCTGCTCAGCTCGTCGTCGATGCCGTGGCTACCGATGTGTTGTGCCACAACGACGACAACGGTTCCGTCACCGCCAATACCACCGGCGGTACCATGCCCTACACTTTTGCCTGGCAAACCTGCCCGGGTGTATCTGCGGGAGCCGGCCAAACGATCAGCAACCTGAGCGCCGGCTGTTTCCGCGTCACGGTCACCGATGCCAACGGCTGTACGGCCACCGACAGCGATACCATCGACCAGCCCCCGGCATTTTCGTTCAGTTCTTCCCAGGATTCGGTCAATTGTTTCGGCGCCAGCGACGGCAGTGCAACCCTCAACGTAAGCGGCGGGACGCCGGGCTATGGTTTTAAATGGGACAATGCCGCCCTCACGCAGACCGCCACTGGCCTGAACGCCGGTTTTCACTCCGTAACGGTGACCGATGCCAATGGTTGTCAGGCGGTTACGCTGGTTCAGGTATTGCAGCCAACTCAATTGACGGTGAGTAGCATCACGGCAAATGATGTTGCCTGTTTTGGTCAAAGCAACGGCTCTGCCACGGTGGCTGCGATGGGCGGTACGATGCCTTATTCGTATTTCTGGACCAATGCTCAAACAGCCGCGACTGCGAGTAATCTCGTATCCGGCCCATACAGCGTGACCATCAGTGACTTCCACAATTGCACGGCAGTGGGCTCGGTCGTGGTTGGCACGCCGACCCAGTTGGTCGCCCAATTTGCCGGCGTCACCGACGAACAATGTGGCGGCGCCTGCGATGGTACGGCCTCGGTCCAGATCAATGGCGGCGTGTCGCCGTACGAGGTGCAATGGGACAGCCCGGCTGTTCCTGACGGTACGATTTCCGCAACGGATCTCTGCCCCGGAAACTATATGGTGACCATTGTCGACGACAGCGGTTGTACACAAACGGCTTCCGCCAGTATCCAGGCTGCCGTCCCGATGATCGTCAATATCCAGGTGACTCAACCGCTTTGTGGAAATGTGGCGAACGGCACCCTGACGGCCAGCGCCAGCGGCGGCGTGACGCCCTATCAAATCCTGTGGAATACGGGCGCAGCCACCCCGTCTATCAACAACTACGTTTGTGGTCAAAGCTACACCTTGACGGTGACGGACGACAACGGCTGCACCTCGACCCAGACCTTGCCCAGCGCGCCCTGCCCGAGCGTACTTCAGGTTACGTCCATCGTGCCCACGGCCGCGCTTTGTCACGGCGATGCAAATGGTGAAATAGCGGTGACTGCGCAAGGCGGCACCGGCGCATTGAATTACCTCTGGAACGATCCCAACCAGCAGTTCGGGCCCTTTGCGGTCAGCCTGTTAGCCGGCCCTTACGTCGTGACGGTTTCGGATGTCAACGGGTGTTCCACCACGGCCACGGCTACCATTACCGAGCCGGATCTCCTTACGGCGTCTATCACCCCGACAAATGCCAAATGCAACGGAGAGAGTACAGGTTCGGCATTGGCTACGGTCAATGGCGGCACAATGCCTTACAATTACAACTGGAGCGTGCCGCAGAGCGGCTCGCAAATCACGGATGTGCCGGCCGGGGTGTACAGCCTGACGGTGACCGATGCGCACAATTGCAAAGTGAGCGGCGTCACCACGACCGTCGGCCAACCCGCGACCGCGGTGAGCATTGCGGCTTCACAAACTTTTGTGGCTTGTTTCGGGATTGATCAAAACACGGCCACTGCCACGGCTACCGGCGGCAACGGCGCGCCGTTCAACTACCTCTGGAGCAATGGCCAGAACGGGGCAACTGCCAACAACCTCGATGCCCAACAGTCGTACAGCGTCACCGCTACCGATGCACAGGGCTGCACGGCCGTACAAAGCCTCAGCCTGACCGAACTCGACAGTATCTCCGTCAACGCGGCATTTACCCTGCCAACCTGCGCGGGCGCCCACGACGGGCAGGCTGCCGTCAATTTTATTGAAGGCGGTACAGGCGGCGGCGACATCAACAATTACACCTATACCTGGAATATCCCGGGTGCGACCGGGGTGAGTTTTGTAAACGGACTTTCCGCCGGGATTCCCTACTCGGTCACGGCGAGCGATGCGCAGGGCTGTACGGGTACGTTCGCGTTTTCCCTTACCGAGCCGTCGCCTATTTCGGTCGTCACGGCAACCAATGATGTGACCTGTTTCGGCTTTTCCGACGGTACGGCCACCGTGGCTTTTGTCGCCAGCGATCAGGATATTACGGGCTATTCCTGGAGTAATGGCGGAATGACCAAACAAATTACCGACCTGCCCGCAGGCACTTATATCGTCACCGTCACCAATGCAAACGGTTGCACCGGCACGAGCGTGGCCACGGTGGAAGAGCCCGATCTGCTTCAACTCGATTTTCAGGTGGATGAAATCAAATGCGCCGGCGACAGCAACGCCGTGATTCAGGCAGTTGTAGAAGGCGGCACACCCGAGTACATGCTGACCTGGAATACCGGCGATCACGAGCCGGGGCTGAGCGGGGTCGGCCCGGGGGTGTACACCCTCAGCATCACCGACGCCAATGCCTGCGAACTGGTCGATTCAATCCGCGTCATCGCCCCCGATCCCTTGAATATCAGTCTGGAAATGACCGACGTAGATTGTTTCGGAGATAAAGACGGACGGATCAAAGTGTCGGTGATCGGTGGGGAATTGCCTTACCATTACAGCCTCGACGGCGGACCTTTCATGGGCACCACCACCTTCATTCAGGTGCCGCCCGGGGTGCACACCGTGGTGGTCCGCGACGTCAACGGCTGCACGAACGCAGCGACGGATACTATTTTCCAGCCCTTGCCGGTGGAAGTGTTTGCCGGCCTCGATACCACGATCCTGTTTGGCGAATCTCTGCTGATCGAGGCAGCCGTGTCCAATGCCGTTGGTATGGTTTCGTATCAGTGGCAAAGCTCGCTTTCCGACAGTCTGTTCTGTCAGGACACCTTTGATTGCGCGAGCATACTGGTACATCCTTCATTTGGCAACATTTACAAAGTCACGGTAATCGATGAAAACGGTTGCCGGGGGCAGGACCAGATCAGGGTGGAGGTGGAAAAACCCAGAGGCATTTTTGTGCCAACCGGATTTACGCCCAATGCAGACCTGACCAACGACCTGCTGGTGGTGTATGGAAAAACCCGTACGGTGAAAGAAATCACCTCGTTCCGGGTTTATGACCGCTGGGGCGAACTGGTCTGGGAAGACCTGAACTTCCAGATCAACGACGAAGGCCGCGGCTGGGATGGCAATTTCCGGGGCAAGGCCTGTGAATCAGGCGTGTACGTCTGGGTGGCCGAAGTGCTTTACCAGGATGGATTTACCGAGACGGCCAAAGGCCACACGACCCTGATACGATAGCGGAACATCAGGTTGGGTCAGGGTTTGCCAATCCTGGCCCAACCGCTCCTGATATGTTAAACCCCTTTTTTCCTGACCGTTTTCTCCGAAATTAACGCCGTTAATTAACCCAACACATGCGCTACCACTACTCTTATGTCCTGTTCCTGCTGGTTGCGGCCCTCTCGCTTCCTGCCCTGATCCATGCCCAGGATCCTCGTTTTTCCCAATATTACGCTTCCCCCTGGAACCTCAACCCTGCCATGACCGGCGTATTTACCGGCAAATGGCGCGTCACGGCCAACTACCGCGACCAATGGGGCAGTATTCTCGGCAACAACCCGTTCCGCACCTACGCGGTGGCTGCCGATGCCCGCTTCAATGTGGGCGGCGGCGACGACTACGCTGCTTTTGGCATCGGCGCCATGCACGATGAAGCCGGCGTCGCACAATACGCACAAAACAAAGCCCAACTCGGCGCCGGATTTATCAAACAACTTTCGGGCGGGCGCTACCAGGCCGACCACTTCCTTTCCGTCGGCGCGCAACTGGGTTTCGGCCAGAATTCCGTGGACTGGAGCCGTTTGTGGTTTACCCGTCAGTTCGACGACATCAACGAACGACCCGACGAGAACCTTTCCAATGGCGAGCCTTCGATGAATGCCAATTCGGGTGTGTACCTCGATTTTAACGCGGGGCTGCTCTGGTATGTCCTGTTCGACGAAAACGGCTTTTTCTACGCGGGCGGCGCCATGCACCACCTCAATGCGCCCAATATTTCGCTTACGGAAAACGGCAACGAAACCCTGTATTCCCGCTGGTCGGGCCACGTGGGCGGCCAATTGCCCGTCACCGACTATTTCAGCCTGTTGCCCAGCGCCCAGGTGATGAAACAAGGCCCTGCCTTCGAAACGGATTTCGGCCTCAACCTGCGCTACTCCAACAACGATTACAACGAACTTGCCCTGCGCGCGGGCGCCTGGGCCCGCCTCGGCAACAAACTCGACAAGGGCATTCAGGCCGATGCCATCACGGTGGTCGGCATGCTGGAACTGGAACGCTGGATGCTTGGACTGAGCTACGACATCACGGTCTCGTCGCTCTCCGGCGCCAACAATTCACGCGGCGCATTCGAGGTGTCGTTGACCTATTTCCATCCCGAATTCCGCCGTGGGCGAGTGGTTTGCCCGCGTTTTTGATCGATTTGCCACATTTGGGCTTTATAAAATACATTTGCGGGGCGGCCGGATCGGCTGCCCCGAATCATTTTCAAATTGAATCAGCCATGACTAACAAAGCCATTTTTTCGCTGCTGACGGCGCTTGTTTGCTTCCTGCAACTCTCCGCCCAGGGTATCCAGTTTTCGCCCGCTCAACCACAGGCCGGCCAAACCATTCATTTTGAATATGATTTGTCAAAAAACAAGTTGCGTGTCGGGTCGGAGGGCGTCACGGCCCGCGTACTCGAATTCACGGAAGGCGGAATGCCGCAATATCGCCAGGCGCTGGTCGCGCTTGATGGCGACAAACTGATCGGCGTCGTAACGCCCGGCCCCCAGGCCTTGGGTCTTGCCGTGCAGATCGAGTCGGGCAAACAATTCGACAACAACGAAGGCGCGGGTTACATTCTGCTTTTGTGCGATGGCGCTGGCCGCCCCCTGCCGGAAAGCCGCGCAGCGCAGGCTGCTTTTCAAATCCGCTGGGGCAGCCTGCTTCAGTTGGAAAACAAGCCGGCAGCATCGATGGCTTTGCTGGAGGCGGAATTTGCGGAGCATCCCGAGATGAAGAGCAAATACTTTCCCCAGTACGCTTCGGTAATCCTGGCAGTGCAACGCGATGACGAGGGCAAACAAAAGGTGATTGCCTTGCTCGACAAGGCCGTTACCGACCCCAACAGCAGCGAAAAAAACCTCCTGTCGGCCATCAAACTCTTCGACCGAATGCAGGAAAGCGGCCGCGCCAACGCGGTGAAAGAGCGGCTGCGCAAAGACTTCCCCCAGGGTTTGCAGGTGCAACAGGATCGCCAGGCGGCCATCCAGTTGCAAACCGACCTCGTCAAACGGGAGCAGATGATCAATGAATACATCGGCAATTTCCCGCCTCAGACGGATGCCGACCGGGATGTAATCGATCAGATGTGGTCAAAACTGGCCACCAAATACGCGGACGCCAAGCAGTGGGACAAATTCAAATCTCTGGCTGAAAAAATGCGCCCCGCAGCGCGCGCCTCGCTTTACAACAACATTGCCTGGGACCTCGCCGAGCACGGAGAAGACCTGGCCATGGCAGGCACCTTCGGCGCGGCAGCGGCGCAATGGACCAAAACCGAAATGGAGCATCCGCAAGGCAACAAACCGGCTTACGACACCCCTGAAAGCTGGCGCAAATCGCGCGCAGAAACGTTCGCCGGATATGCCGACACCTACGCATTCGTGCTGGATAAAATCGGCGATCCTGCTGCCGCGGTTCAGTGGCAGGAGCAGGCCGTCGCGATCACGGAGGGCGAGGTGATCGAAATGAACGAGCGCCTCGTCAACTACCTCGAACGCGCCAAATCGCCCGATTTGCGCTACCGGCTCGAAGGTTTTATCCGCAAATCGCAGGCGTCCGACGGCATGAAAAATCAGTTTAAAAAACTGTACGCCGCCGAAGACCGCTCCGAAGCCGGCACCGCCGCCTACCTCGCCGAACTCGAAAAAATCGGACGGATGGAACACCGCAAAAAACTCGCGGAAGAAATGCTCGATCGTCCTGCGCCTTCTTTTACGCTGAAAAACCTCGCTGGCGAAACCGTCAGCCTCGAAAGCCTGCGCGGAAAAGTAGTGGTGGTCGATTTCTGGGCCACCTGGTGCGGCCCCTGCAAGGCCTCCTTCCCCGGCATGCAAAAAGCAGTCGATCTCTACAAAAACGACCCGCAAGTCGCCTTCGTCTTTGTCGATACCTGGGAGCGTGTGCCCGACAAGGCCAAGGTGGTCGGCGATTTTATCACGGAAAAAGGCTATCACTTCAACGTCCTGCTTGATACCGACGACAAAGTGGTCGGCGCTTACGGCGTTTCGGGGATTCCGACCAAATTCATCATCGACAAAGCGGGCCACATTCGTTTCAAAAGCGTGGGCTTCGGCGGCGATGCCGATGCGCTCGTGGACGAACTTGGTCAAATGATCGACCTGGTAAAAGCACAACCTTGACGAACGAAGGCACTACTTTTGCCGCGCATGGCCCAAATACGACATTCGTTTCTTTCGGTAGTCGGGGTGTTACAGACCCCCCACAACATCAGGGAATTGCCCGCCTGGCTGAGCGGGCTTTTTGCCGAGTTAAGCGCCAATTTCTCTGATTTTGAATTTGTTATTGTCAATAATCACCTCGATCAGGTCTCGATCGACGAGGCGATCCGACCCCTGCCGGAAGCCTTGCGGCAAAATATTTTCCTGCTCAACCTGAGCACGCGCACCGGCCGCGACAACGCCTTGCTGGCGGGCCTCGACCGGGCAAATGGCGATTACGTGGCGGTTTTTGAATTTGATTTTGCTCAAAAACCGGCTTTGGTTACCCAAATGTGGGAGAAAAGCCGCGAGCATTTCGATATCGTTTATTTGCGTGCCCGCGAGCGGCGCCTGCCTTTTTACCAACGGCTGCTGTACCGTTTTTTCTACGGCATCATGCGGCGTTACTCGGGTCTGCGACTCGATCCCCGCGCACATCATACACGTCTGATCAGCCGCCGGGCGCTGAATTCCTTGCTGCGCCTGCGCGAAAACAGCCACTACCTAAAAGCCATCTACGCCCTGGTTGGGTACAACACGACAGCCATCGACGTGGAAGAGCCGCTCTTGCCGGATGCGGGTACGAGCTGGGGCGAACAGTTCAGGTCTTCGCTCGTGGCGGTGACCTCGTTCACGACCTTTTTGCGCAGCCTGATGCTCTGGATTTTTCTGTTTTCCTGTCTCGTGGCCGGGGTGGCGGTGTTCAATGCGGTAAAAGTCAAGCTGACGCGCGTCGATATTTTCG
The DNA here is from genome assembly GCA_044226205.1 of Saprospiraceae bacterium. Classification (GTDB taxonomy): domain Bacteria; phylum Bacteroidota; class Bacteroidia; order Chitinophagales; family Saprospiraceae; genus M3007. The sequence continues at coordinate 20,275 of JBGAHL010000039.1, read as the reverse complement.
GCGATTATCAGGAAGCCTTGAGCGGCTGGGCCTTTCTCGTCGTGCTGATGTCGGTGTTTTTTGCCATTACCTGCCTGAACTTGTACGTGATGTCGATTTACCTGTCCAACATTTACACGGAGATCAAAAACCGACCGCCCTACATTCTTGAATCCGTAAAAAGGTATTGAAACGGACGCTGTTGACCCTTCGGGCAGTTTATTTTGAACCGGCGGGATGACTTTTTCGGCAAATGCCCGTCAATAAGACTATCTTTGCACCATCTTTTACCCAAATAAACCTGAACGACGCGGGGGCAGGCTTGCCATCCGCGATTTTTTGTTTAATAACGATATATGACTTTTCAATCTCTTAATCTCCTCGAACCTATTCAGAAAGCGCTTGCAATCGAAGGTTATTCCACCCCGACCCCTATTCAGGCACAGTCCATTCCCCACACGTTAAAAGGCCGAGATTTGTTGGGCTGCGCCCAAACCGGCACCGGCAAAACAGCCGCTTTTGCCCTCCCCATTTTACAAAATCTGATTACGACCTCGGAGAATCGCCCGCCTGTCCGCGCGATCCGCGCCCTGATTCTGACCCCGACCCGCGAACTGGCTATCCAGATCGGCGACAGTTTTACGGCTTACGGGCGCTTCATCAGGCTGCGTCACACCGTGATTTTCGGCGGCGTGTCCCAGCAAAAACAGGTGGAAGCCCTCAAACGCGGGGTGGATATTCTGGTCGCTACGCCGGGTCGTTTGCTCGACCTCATGCAGCAGGGCTTTATCAATTTGCGGCAAATCGACATTTTCGTGCTCGATGAAGCCGACCGTATGCTCGATATGGGTTTTATCCACGACGTGCGCAAGGTTATCGCTCAACTCCCGACTCGCCGCCAAACCCTGTTTTTCTCCGCAACCATGCCGCCGGAAATCCAAAAACTGGCGGACAACATCCTGACCAACCCCGTCAAAGTATCGGTCGATCCCGTGTCGTCCACGGCTGAAACCGTCAGACAAAGCCTTTATTTTGTTGAAAAAAAGGATAAAAAAGGCTTGCTGATCCACCTCTTGCAGAACCCCGACATTCCCGAAGTGCTGGTGTTTACCCGCACCAAACACGGGGCGAATAAAGTGGCCAAAGACCTGAATGCAGCGGGCATACGCGCCGAGGCAATCCACGGTAACAAGTCGCAAAACGCCCGTCAGAACGCCCTCAACGCTTTTAAAAAGCGGGAAATCAGGGCCCTTGTCGCCACGGATATCGCGGCGCGCGGGATCGATATCGACGACCTGACTCACGTGCTCAATTACGAAATGCCCAATATCCCCGAGACCTACGTGCACCGTATCGGCCGCACCGGCCGGGCGGGCGCCAGCGGTATCGCCATTTCTTTTTGCGATTCGGAGGAACGCCCCTACGTGCGTGATATTCAAAAACTGATCGGGAAAAATATCCCTGTGGCGGTATCGGCCTATTTGCCCGGCGCAGATGCCACACCGATCGTCGTGGATGCGCAGCCGCAAAAAAACCTGAACCGAAGCAGGCCGGCACGACCCGCCGGGCAGCCCGAGAAAAAAGCGCAGCCGCCGGCGGCCCGCCCTGCCGAACAAACGGAGACGGGAAAATCGGCGGACAACCGAAAGCGAAATTCACGCCGCCGCTATCGCGGAAAGCGGAAATCGTCGCCCGGAAGCCGGACTTCAGAAATTTCAGGGCAATAAGATTCGGGGTTAATCAAAAGCGTAGAAGCTGTTGGCAATTTCGAGCGCCTGGCTTTCGTAACCGTCCATATAGGCAACAATGACGAGCAGATTGGTGCTGCTTTTACGGTCGAGCAGGCCCATCACCAGTGCGTTTACGCCTTCCTTGGTGCCTTTGACGTAATAGCCGGTGAAATCGTCGACATCTGCTTCATCCGCGGCTTCCACGGAGTCATATTCCATGTTTACGGCCATTGCGACAACAGCTTCCGCCAGGTTGTCTTTGGTCACGTTTTCATCCTGAAAGGGAAGGATCGTGAGGAAAACGTTGCCATTCTCGGCGGTGAATTCTTCTGCATTGTTGGCTTTTACGGAAAAATCGCGCGGAACACCAAATCCGACGCCGTGGGTGTCCCAGTGGTAATCGACCAGTTGGGCGGACAGGGTGTTGAGGCTTGCAAGGAGAACGAGGGCTGCCAGAAAACGTTTTTTCATAATAGCAAGGGTTTTAATCAAACTGAATTGACAAAGGTGGGTATTGCCGCTTTGATCACCCTTGTTTTGCCTGATAAAATTTTGGTACATACCATTCTTTGCGCGCCATTTTCATGTTCACCGCCAAGGCGCGAAGACGCAAAGTGTTCGCGAATTTCTTCGCGTCTTTGTGTCTTTGCGGTAAAAATTCGGGAGGGCTCAGGTTTCACCGCCAAGGCGCGAAGGCGCAATGTGTTCGCGAATTTCTTCGCGTCTTTGTGTCTTTGCGGTAAAAATTCGGGAAGGCTCATGTTTCACCGCCAAGTCGTGAAGACGCAAAGTGTTCGCGAATTTCTTCGCGTCTTTGTGTCTTTGCGGTAAAAACCTACAAGTGGGCATCGCCACCAATTTTTTTGTGCCCCCGGCGGGTTAAATTGCCGTTACTTTTGAACGCAAGCTGCGTCTGGAAGGCGCATTAGCGAGGAAGTCCTTATTTTTGCAAAAAACCACCATTTTTTCACGAATAAACAATAAGATCAATGTCTGTTCAAGCCAAGTACCAGCCTGTACTCGATTTCGCCTCCGGTATGGATGTGCAGAACGGTTCTATCATGGAAGAAAACGGCGTGCTGAAAGTAAGCGGCACCGTCCACACGCAATATGAAAAGAACCAGATTTGGGACCGCATCAAAGAAGTCGGCGGCGAAAACCCCAGCGATATCGTAGCCGATATTCGCGTTGCCCAAACGGCTTACTTCGCCAAGTACACGGTTCAAAAAGGCGACTCGCTGAGCAAAATCGCCAAGCACTTCTACGGCGATATGATGAAGTACAAACAGATTTTCGAAGCCAACCGCTCCATCCTCGACAACCCGGATCGCATCGAAGTTGGTCAGGAACTGATTATTCCTTTCGAACAATAAGATCAATAACCAGCCGATTACTATGTAAGAGAGCCATTCCGGCGGACCGGAATGGCTCTCTTCTTATTTCTTTCAAACGTATTACAGTTTGACCGCGATAGTGGCGGAAAAGCTACGGCCGTCGGAAGGCCAGATGCCCGGCCCGGGGTAGAAGGTGGGGCGCTTGGTGAAGTACTGTTTGTCGAACACGTTGTTGATGTTGAAACGCAGCATGAGGCTGGCCGACAGGCGCAGGGATGTGTTCAAATCGAACAGGCCGTACTCGGGCACCAGCCCGACCGCAGCGTTGGCGGAGGGTTCCACCGTGTTGAACGGATCGGCAAAGGTCTCGCCGGTGTAGCTGTACAACGCGGACACGCTCAGGCCTTTGTAGCGGATATTGAGGCCGTTGCGGCTGATCCATTCGGGCACGCTTTCCACCCTGTTGCCTGCGATGCTGCGGTTTTCGCGACTGTTGACGCGCAGGGAGTCGCCCTGGTATTCGGCATTGAACCAGGAAGTGGACGTGAAAATATTGACGCGGACGTCATTCGAAATATTGAATCCGTATTCTGCGAACGCTTCCACGCCCAGCGTGCGGGCGTCGCCGATGTTGGTGCGGTACAGCACAAAAGTGTCGATGTTGGCGTCGTATTCGGCCAGGGTGCCCAGGCGGTTGTTGTATTGAAGCGCAAACACACTCAGGTCCCATTTAAAACCAGAGGTATTGCCGCGCCAGCCCAGTTCCATGTTGTAGCCGTATGCGTCTTTCAGGTTTTTATCCACCTGCTCGTAGATATTGCCGGGGATAATGTCTTTTAATACGACCGGGCGGTAGGCTTGCGACCAGCCTGCATAAATGGCCTGACCATTGCGGAGGTCAAATTCCGTGTTGATTCCGAACAGCGGGAAGCGATGCTCGATGGTGTTGAGCAAATCTTCGGGGTCGTAGTACGTTGTTTTGCCGGACAGGTCGGACTGGCCGGATTCATAACGAAAGCCAGGGCTGAGCGACCAGCCGCGGGTCAGTTGAAATTTGTTTTCCAAAAACACGGCGATGTTCCGGCTTTTGAGGTGCAAATCCCGACGGAAACCGTTGGCGTCGATCGTGAGATCGTAGTCGGAGCCGGTAGTACCTGTGCCCAGTTGCTGGCGGTTCAGGTCGTTGTTGATGTATTGCACTCCGAGGGTCAGGGCTGATTGTTGGCCCAGCAGGTCATAATCGCGCAGCAGCCGCAGTTCGGTGGTGTAACTGTTGAAATGGTCGATATCGACTTGGCGGGCGTTGTACTGCCGGGTCGTGGCGTTGATCGTGTCGCGCACATTGGCGGGGCGGTCCCACATGACGCTGCGCCGTTCTCCCAGCACGGCCGAGGCGGTCCAGCTCAGGCGTGTGCGGGCGTCGATCTGCCATTCGGCGGCCAGGGAGGGCACGTATATTTCGGGATTGAAATAATTGCGCGAGCGGCTCGATTGTCTCGGGTCGGCGGCAAATTGTGCATCGGTGAGGGCCCCCGGAATATGATAGAGGTAGTTGGAGCGCAACAACTCGGCGCGCAGGTTGAATTGATTTGAAAAAAGGTAGCGAAGCATCAATCCCTGCCCGTCATAGTCGGATTCCGAATTGTCGCGGTAGCCGTCGGACACCCTTTTGCTGTAAAAAGCGTAGTACTGCAGGCGGCCAGTTTGTCCGCCGATGGCATTGTATGAACTGAGCAATCCGTACGAGCCCACAGAGTTGACCGATTCCAGGCTGATCCGGCGAGTGGTATCGGGTTGTTTGAGTACGTAGTTAAGCATGCCGCCAAACTGTGCGCCATATTGCAATGCGCCGGTACCGCGCACCAGTTCAATTTTACCGATGGCCTCCATGGGCAGGCTAAAGTGACTGGCCGGGTAGCCGTAAATATCCGAATTGGTCATGATGCCGTCGGCGCGGATGTTGAATTCCCAGCCGCGGTGCGGATCGAGTCCGCGGGTTGAAATATTGGTCTGGTTGCCCGAGCCGTCCATGTCGTAGACGAATACTCCCGGGATTTTGGCGAAGATTTGTCGCGGCGTTTTTTCGGCGATATTGGCGTCGGTATTTTCGAGGTTGATCAGTTCGGTTTTTTTCCCCGACCAGATGTAGGTGCCGCTGACGGCAGGAAGCCGGTCGATGGTTTGGCGTTGCGTTCGGATGGATACTTCGCGAAGCAGGATGGTATCTGTATTCGATTGCGACCACAGATGCCCGGAAAGTGTGCATAGTGCACCGAGGAAGAGTAATTTTTTCATAAGATTAAAAATTTTTGCAAAGGACGGACAGCCACAGGTGGTTTCCCTTAAAAAAGGCTTAGAATGCCCCTTAAAATCCTTTAAACCTGGCCTTAGCCCCCGGAAGCCGCTTCGGGGGTAGCGGGATAAACCTTTCGGACGGTATCGACTTCCATGGCTTGACCCTTGTGGAAAAGTCCTTTCGTGACCCTGACCAAGGTATCCTGATTATAGATCGCCTCGATGACGGTCTCGCCTTCCTTCGACCATTTGCGGAAGTAGCCGTTTTTTTTGCTGTCTTTGAATTCGACGGTAAACTGAAGTTCGCCGGTGTCGTACCACAGGGTGTCACCAAATTGTTTTTCACCGGCAATGAAGTGCTGTACTTCCCGGATTTTGCCGCTGGGGAAATAATACACGGTGCGCCCATCTTCCAGATCGTCCTTAAAGTTGCGTTCGGCCTTGGTTTTCCCGTCGTTGTAGTACTCGGTCATTTTGCCTTGTTTATGACCATTGACGACCTGGTACCGGCGTTTGATTGCCTTGGTATCGTAATAATCCACCTTTTCTTCCGACACGACGCTGGCAGACGGGGTGTCGGAGGAGCAAGCGGGTATTAACCACATGCCTGCCATAAAAATCAGGGCAGTCGGGATCAGAATTCGGGAAGAAATGATGGAGGACATATTGCTGAATCAGGTGGTATAATGAAAAAAGAGACCGCCGCCGGGCGACGGTCTCTTTTTATTGTAAAGAAATAGCAATCAGAAGTTTACTTTTTCCAGGGGAGGTCGTTTACGTGACGACCGATGACCGTGCCGTAACGAACGCCTTCTTCGGAGTCCATGCGGAAGTGCACGCCCAGCGGTACGCGCGACCAGCCGTTTTCCTGAGCCATTTCATAGAAGCTGCCGAAGGTACGCGGCGTGCCGATGAATTCGCTGCGGCCTTCGTGGCAGCGGTCGGTCATGGAGTAAGCGTAGCCGAACTCACTTGCAAGCGTTTCTGCGCCGGCTGCACCGAAAGTAGCGTGGCCGGAAGGATAGGCCGGGAAGGACGGCGTGAGGCCTTTATCGCCCGTGAGCGGGTTGTCGAGGCTGGTATGCCAGTTGGGATCGATCACGCGGCGGATGTAGGTTTCAGGACGTTCCAGGTTGTAATGGTACTTGGAATTCCAGCAGCCTACGCCAGCGTCGTTGAGGGCCATCCCTACCTTGGCGTTGGTCACGATGGCTTTTTCCAGGTTGACATTTTCATTTTCGTAAACCTGATTAGCGACGGCGATCCAGCGTGAGGGGGGGGCAAAGGTGAGGTTGAGCAAGTCGTCGCTCCAGAATTCGGCAACCCATTCGCCTTCATAGGATTGAGCGGGGGTGTTTTGAGCGTACACTTCGAGTGCCTGGGCATACAGCTGCGATTGCGGGTTTTCGCTGAACGGCAGCGGCTGGCGGCAGATTTTTTCACCGTCGGGCAGCGCCCAGGTGCGCACCTGGCCCCAGTAGGGGAACATGCCTTTGCCGGGGCCGGGGTAGGTGGGTACCCAGTCGCCGTTACCGTCGAAATGGTCCTGCCATACATAGTTGCCGAACGGATCGAGGTAGGCGTCGTGACCTACGGCGTCGGTTTTCGACCATTCCCAAATAGCGGCGGCTACTGCGCGACCGTGGTTTTGTGAACGCTGGAACACTTCAGCACTTACTTGCGATTGATACTGAGCGTTGTTGGCATTTTCCAGCGTTGCAATTTTTGCAAAACGATCAGGGCTCGCATTCGGGAAAAACTTGGCTACCAGGTAGGCATAGGATGCATTGACAACCGTCGGCCAGTGATACTCGGCGCCATCCTGTACCTGCGGGACGGAAAGGCCGGAATAAAGATTGGCCAGCGACTGGTATTCAGGCATGCCGCTTACACAGGCCTCGTAAGCCGAAAAACCAAGATAGCCGAGTGCGCGGGGCGCGGGACCGGGGCGGTAGCCGGGAGCATACCGTTCCAGCTCGAGGAACAGGCTGTTCCAGTCGCGAGCTACCTTATAGTCATATTTGGAAACCAGGTTTTGTTCGGGCGCAGCGTCTTGCGGTTTGTCTTTACAGGCGGTAACCAACAGGCCAGCCATCAGGAAGCCCGCTGCGATTAAAGTGTAATTTTTCAACATTCGCATAAATGAAAGATATTTGGTTAACTAATGTTGGCGTAACGGCAACAAAGGTCAGGCCACTTTGCCGGCAGAGGCTTAATTCGGGTTTAAATCAGGCTTAAAAAGTGCTTAAAAATGGCATTCAAGAAGTGAAAAGTGGATTAAAGCGCTGATTTTCAGTTTTTTGCTAAAAAGTGTTTACCCCCCGAACCTTTGTATTTGGGACTGCAAAAATCTTAAAAAAAGGCCAAATCCGGCCCGGATTATTTTTCCCGAAAGGGAGGGGGCCGTTCAGCCACCTTTGAACCTCAAAGAAGATCCTTTTTATCTCCCATTTGACCATTAAAAGCCGGTAAAAACGGCAATCCCTTGACTCCTGCTTTTGGCATGGGTACTACCGGCAATAAAAAAGCGCCTTTTCGCATGTTCGTGCGAAAGGGCGCTCTTGAATGGAAGCCAGACCAATGCGTATTATTTTTTCCAGGGCAGGTTGTTGACCTGACGGCCGATTTCGGTGCCGTAGCGTACGCCTTCCTCGGCGTCCATGCGGAAGTGAACGCCCAGCGGTACGCGCGACCAGCCGTTTTCCTGCGCCATTTCGTAAAAACTGCTGAATGAGCGCGGTTTGCCGATAAACTCGCCGCGGAACTCGTGACAGCGGTCGGTCATGGCGTAGTTGTAACCGAACATGCTGGCCAGTGCTTCCGCTCCCGCAGCACCGAAGGTGGCGTGGCCGGAAGGGTAGGCCGGAAAGGAAGGCGTGAGGCCTTTGTCGCCCGTGAGCGGGTTGTCGAGGTTGGTATGCCAGTTCGGGTCGATTACCCGGCGGATGTAGGTTTCCGGGCGTTCGAAATTGTAGTAATATTTTGAATTCCAGCAGCCTACGCCGGCATCGTTGAGGGCCATGCCCAGTTTGGCATTGCAGACGATGGCGGTTTGCAAGTTGGGTTTTTCCTTGTCATACACCTGATTGGCGATGGCGATCCAGCGCGGGGGCGGGCTGAACGTCAGGTTGAGGAGGTCGTCGCTCCAGAACTCGCCGACCCATTCGTCTTCATAAGATTGCGAAGGCGTGTTCATTGAATACACTTCGAGGGCTTGCGCGTAGAGTTTGGAGTTGGGCGCTTCGCTGAATACCAGCGGCGGCCGGCAAATCTTCTGGTCGTCGCGAAGGGCAAATGCGCGTGCCTGCCCCCAGTACGGAAACATCCCTTTGCCGGGGCCGGGATAGGTCGGTTCCCAGTCGCCGGGGCCGTCATAATGTGCCTGCCAATCGTAATTGCCAAAGGGATCCAGGTAGGCATCGTGACCGAAGTTGTCGGTTCTCGACCAGTCCCACATCGCGGCAGCCACGGCTTGTCCGTGCGCTTTGGAGCGGTCGAATACTTCGGTGCTCACTTCGGCGCGATATTTGCTTTCGTTTGATTCTTCCAGAGTGGTAATTCGCTGAAACAAATCATCGGATGCCGTCGGGAAAAACCGACGCATCAGGTAAGCGTAAGACGCGTTCACCACTTCGGGCCAGTAGTACTCGCGGTCTTCAAGGGGCTGCGGGACATCGAGCCCGGAATAGAGATTGGCAAGTGATTGATAATCAGGCATTCCGCTAACGGTGGCTTCGTAGGCCGAAAGACCCATGTAAGCCAGGGCGCGCGGCGCCGGTCCCGGGCGATAGCCCGCTGCATAACGCTCGATCTGGAGGAACAAATCGTTCCATTGGTATGCCACCGTGTAGTTGTATTTTGCTACCTCGTTGAGCACGCCGGTCGATTTTTCTTTACCACAGGCGCCGATCAAAAGCGCTAAGGCCAGAATGGCGCTTGCAGGGAAAAATAAGCTTGTAAATTTTTTCATAGTGTAAAAAACTGAAATTGCAATGTTTTCGAAATGGTGCTATACCGGTGGACTAAAAAATTTAGTCGAATGAAATTCCTGCAGCAAAAACCCGGCCGATGTTTCAACGTCGTATCACGCGCCCGAATTTGACAAACACCAACCTGATGAAAGTTTTATTGATTGAAGACGAACCCAAAATGGTCAGGTCACTGATCAAAGGGCTGGAAGAAAACCAGATCATGGTAGACTTCGCCTACGATGGCTCGACCGGCCGTAAATTGTGCGAACGCAACGATTATAATGTGATCGTCTCCGATGTTATCCTGCCAGGGATGACAGGCCTCGAACTCCTGCGCAGCATACGGGAGCAAGGCAACCGAACCCCTGTCTTGTTGCTTACCGCGCTGGGGCAGGTGGACGACAAAGTCAGCGGTTTTGAAGCGGGCGCTGATGATTATTTGACCAAACCTTTCGAGTTTCGCGAACTACTGCTGCGTATCAAGGCACTGGCCCGTCGCCCCGTGGATTCCTACCAGTCTTCTCCCTTGTTGCGCTATTCCGACATCGAAATGAATCTCGATACGAAAGAATTTTACCGCGGCGGGTTGAAAATCGCACTGACGCCGCGTGAATTTGCGCTGATGGAGTATTTCCTGAAAAACCCGGGACGGGTGATTTCCAAAACCGAAATTTCGGAAAAAGTCTGGAACCTTAATTTCGATACGGGGACGAATGTCGTCGAAGTGTATGTCAATTTTTTGCGTAAAAAAGTGGACAGGGACTATTCCGTCAAACTCATTCATACCCAGTTTAAAAACGGCTACATTCTCAGGGAAGAAATCCCCCAATAAACACGCCTGCCATGCAAATTCGTACACGATTAACCATACAGTTTATCACTATTGTTGCCGGCATCCTGTTGTTTGCGCTGTTTTTTACTTACGTGAAATTCAAGCAGCTGGCGGAGGACGAGTTTTACAACAACCTCCGTTCAAAAGCGCTGATGACAGCCGAGATGATGTTTCACGACGAGGATAAATTGAAGCCACTGGCCCCCGACAGCGCCAGCGGTGAAAAGCCGGAGAGTTTGCCTTTTCATGAAAATATTACGATCTACAACAGCCAGTTGCAAAAGGTTTTCACCTTCAACCGTGACGCCAAACCAGTCAGCATCTCGACCCTGAGCAGTTTTCAGTCGGGCAGCGGCGAACGGCGGTTTTTTCATGGCAATTTTCACGCCCTTGGCCTGCGTCATACCAGCAACAGCGGCAAAGAATACATCATCATCGCCGAATCGATTTTTAATTCGGAGGACCTTGCCAACCTGCGCAATATCCTGATTTTCAGTTTTGTATTGGGTGTTGCACTCGTTGCGGCCGGCGGCTGGTTTTATGCCGGGCAAGCCATGGCGCCGGTGTCGCGCATTGTGGATCAGGTTGATCGTATGTTGCCCGAAGACCTCAGCGCCCGCCTCGATGCCCCCAACAACCACGACGAAATTTCCCGACTGATCTTCACGTTCAATCGCCTGCTCGACCGCATTCAGTTCGCTTTCAGGATGCAGAAGAGCTTCATTTCCAATGTGTCGCACGAACTGAAAAACCCGCTGTCGGTCATTATTTCCCAACTGGAAATCGCCTTGCACAAGGAGCGTTCGCGGGAGGAATATCGCGGCACAATCAGCTCGGTGCTCGACGATACCCGGGAACTGAACGACGTCGCGGAAAAACTGCTGCAACTGGCTCGTGTTCATTCGGAAGGCGCCAACATCGCTTTTGAAAAAGTGCGCCTCGATGAAACCATGCTGCAAACAAGGGCCGCTTTGCTCAAAATGCACCCTGATTATCATATCGCTTTCGATATCGAAGGCATACCCGAGGAAGAGGACGAACTGTACGTGATGGCCAACGAGCCGCTTTTGCGCTCGGCATTGCTCAATTTGCTCGACAACGGCTGCAAGTTTTCCCCCGACAAAAGGGTGGAGGTAAAAGTATGGTTTCATACCAGCGGCCGGCACCGGGTCGAGATAGCCGACCACGGCCCGGGCATTCCTCAAAAAGACCTGCAACTGATTTTTCAACCTTTTTACCGCAGTTCCCAGAGCATTCATGTGCGGGGCTCGGGCATCGGGCTGTCATTGGTTGATAGCATCATGAAACTCCACCGGGTGGGGCTCAGGGTGAATTCCACACAGGGTAAAGGGACCACTTTTCAACTGGATTTCCCGGCGGTCTAAACTAGATTTATGCGCAGATCGATTACGTTTTTTCTGCTTTTGACCATTCTCCTGGCGGCCTGCCGGAGCGACCGCGTCGAGGAGTCGCGCGATTTTCAGGCTGCGCGGGAGGTTGTGCTGGGGTGGAACAAGATTTTGCTCGATCTCGAACGCTACACGCCGGGCTATCGGCCGCCGGTGAGCGCCCGAATGTTTGCCTACATGGGGATGGCGGCTTACGAAGCGGCCTTGCCTGCCATGGCCAGCGATCATGTTTCGGTTGCCAATTATTGCCCCGGTTACGTGGCGCCCCCGCTGCCAGCCAGGGTAGAGTTTGATCTTCCGGGAAGTTTGAACGCAGCCTACGCGCAATGTGCGCGGCATTTTTTCTCCACGGCGCCACAACAGATGCAGTTGAAAATGAGTCAGTTGGAAACTGAATTTGCGCAGCGCCTTTCATCCGATCAGATCAGCCCGGAAATGCGCGCCATCTCAGTTGCCTATGGCCGCAGCGTGGCTGATGCAGTCTGGCAATGGTCGCGCACCGACAGCCTGGGCAATGATGCCAACCTGTACAACTACGACAGATCATACCAGGCTCCTCAGTGCGCGGGCTGCTGGCAGCCCGATGACATGCACTCCACCCCTGCGCTGACGCCGCATTGGGGCGGTGTCCGGCAGTTCTGGATCAAACCGAACGACATACGGGTTAAAGCCCCCGCGCCATACGACAGCAGCCCGGGCTCTGTATTTTATACGGAAGCGATGGAGGTTTTTTCTGTGTCCCAGCCACTTTCAAAAGAAAACCGCTGGATCGCCGAGTTTTGGAGCGATGACGTGCCCGGCCTGACCGTGACCCCCGTGGGGCGCTGGATTTCGATAGCCAACCAGGCAGTAGAGCAATCGGAGCCCGAGTTTCCGAAGACCATCGAATTATACCTGCGGATCGGATGGGCCATGAACGATGCCGGGGTCGTTTGCTGGCGAGGCAAGTATGTGTACAATCTGGAACGCCCGCAGACCTACATTTCCCGTTGTATTCAGCCTGGCTGGAGGCCGTTGCACGACAATCCTTCCTTCCCGTCCTATCCCTCCGGCCACTCGGCCTTCGGGGCCGCCGCGTCGGAAATACTGGGTGCCAGTCTGGGCTATGATTTTCAGTTGACCGATCGCACCCATATCGACCGGAAAGAATTTGCGGGAGCGCCCCGAACCTTTCAATCTTTTGCAGAAATGGCCCGCGAAAATGCGTTTTCCAGGGTGGCACTTGGCGTGCATTACCGCATGGATTGCGAGGAGGGGCTGCGCGTCGGACGCATGGTCGGGCAGTCGCTGCTGCACATGGAACTAACCCGTACGGAGGTGCGTCTTTGAAAAAAAATACCCGACGGCAAGGCGAAACGTGGCCGATGTTCAATCTTTGCAACATAAACCACTGCCAAAATTATGCGCCTTCTTTGCTTCATCCTGCTGCTGATTGGCCTGCCCGCTGTGCTCCGGGCTCAGGCCGATATTGAAAAACAAATTCAGACCCAACTCATCATGGTCGAAGACGGCGGGGCCATCACCCTGCCGGCCGGTACGATCTCGCTGAGCAATACGCTTTGGCTCGACGACAAGCGGAATATCGTCATTCGTGGCGCCGGGCAAGATAAAACCATCCTGTCCTTTAAAAATCAGACCCAGGGTGCAGAAGGCTTCAAAGTCACCAATGCCTCCAACATCATGCTCAAGGATTTTACCATCGAGGATGCCAAGGGCGACCTGATCAAAACCCAGCAGGTGCACGGCATTATCTTTGAAAATATCACGGCGAGATGGACGGGCAAACCCAGCAAAAACAACGGTTCCTACGCCCTTTATCCCGTGCAATGCAGCCGCGTGGTGATCGACCGCTGCAAGGCTGTCGGCGCTTCCGATGCAGGTATTTACGTGGGGCAGTCGGACAGCGTCTGGGTGCGCAACTGCGAAGCCTGGCACAACGTGGCGGGCATTGAAATAGAAAACACGACCAACGCCTGGGTGTATGACAATTACGCCCACGACAACACCGGCGGCATTCTGGTATTCGATTTGCCCGATCTCCCCAAAAAACGCGGCGGCAATGTTGCCGTTTGGCGCAACGCAGTGGTTAACAACAACTTCCGCAATTTCGCGCCCAAGGGGAATATTGTCGGAAAAGTGCCGCCCGGCACGGGTATCATGGTGCTGGCTACCCACGACGTCGAGATTTATTACAACGCTATTTACAACAACAAAACAGCCAGCACGGCTATTGTCAGTTACTACATCACCGAAAATCCGATCAAAGACAAGGCCTACATTCCCTATCCTTCGGGTATTTATATTCATGAAAACAAGTACAGTACGGGAAAAAGAATGCCGACCTGGAAGAACAAAATGGGCTTTCTGTTCTGGCTGAAATTTGGTCGCCGGGTGCCGCATATCCTGTACGACGGGATTCAGAACCCCGACTACCTCAATCCCGACGGCAGTGTGCGCGACGAGCACCGTATCTGCATCAAAGACAATATCAACGCCACCTTTGCCAATATCAAGGCGAATAAAAAGTTCAAAGGCATCAGCCGCGACCTGAAACCTTACGACTGCACCATCCCGTTCCAACACCTGAATAATGACTAAATTTTTAGTGCCGACCCTGGCGCTGGTCTTGCTTTTGGGCGCCAATGCCACGCTCCCCGATACGGAAGCGCCCAAAAACCTGCTGTCCGAGTACGGATTTTTTACGGGCCGGCTGGCCGACATGCAGCCCGCAGAACGCGTTTTCCCTTACGAAGTAAATGCTCCTTTGTTCAGCGATTACGCGGAAAAAGCCCGCTTCATAGCCTTGCCTGCGGGGCAAAAACTGACGTATCAGACCCCCCTGTCGGTCGAATTTCCCGTTGGCGCCGCGTTGATCAAAAACTTCTATTACTACAACGACGCGGCGCACCCCGAAAAAGGCCGCCGCATTCTCGAAACCCGCTTGCTGATCAGGGACGAAAAAGGCTGGAAAGCGCTCGAATACCTCTGGAATGCCGAACAAACGGATGCCGTGCTCGAAGTCGCCGGCGCCAGTTTCTCGTTCTCCTGGACGGATGCGGGCGGAACTGCGCATCAAATCCAGTACGTGGCGCCCAACCTCAACCAATGCAAAGGTTGCCATTCGTACGACGGCAAATTCGTGCCGCTGGGTACCACGGTTCGGCAATTGAACCGCGAGGTGAGGTCGGGCAACGAAACCGTCAATCAACTAGCCTTGTGGCAAAAAAACGAATGGGCCGAGCTGCCCGCCGATTTTGATCCCGCTACCGCGCCGCGTCTGGCGGATTATCGCCAGCCAACCCTGAACATGCCGGCCATTCCGGGCTTTGGCGACCCGCTGACCGACAAGGCGCGCGCCTATCTCGACGCCAATTGCGGGCACTGCCACAATGCCCACGGGCCGGCCAGCACCAGCGGGATGTTTCTAGATATTTCGGAAACCGACCCCGAGCGGCTCGGCGTCAACAAAACTCCCGTGGCTGCGGGCAGGGGTAGCGGCAACCGCCGTTTCGGCATCGTGCCCGGCAAACCGCAGGAAAGCATCCTCATTTATCGGATGGGAAACGGCGACCCGGGCGTGCGGATGCCCGAACTCGGACGCCAGCTGGAGCATGCCGAAGGGGTCGAATTGATCGGAAACTGGATACGCCACATGCATCCATGATACACAGCACCTTGAATTGTCGCGGGCGGCTGCTCGATTTGTCGCGTCCGCAGGTCATGGGGATTTTGAACGTGACGCCCGATTCCTTTTTCGATGGCGGGCGCTTCGACGACCCTGCCCATGCCTTGCGGCAGGCGGAAAAAATGCTTCGCGAAGGAGCCGCCATCCTCGACGTGGGCGGGGCTTCGTCTCGCCCCGGCGCAGCCGAAGTTTCAGCCGAAGAGGAGGCCCGCCGGGTGGTGCCGCTCGTGGCGGCCTTGTCGGCCGAATTCCCCGAAGCCATCCTGTCGGTCGATACCTGGCGCGCCCCGATAGCCCGCGCAGCCGTGGAAGCAGGAGCAGGCATCGTCAACGATATTTCTGCCGGCCGGCTCGATGAAAATCTGCTGCCCGCCGTGGCAGAACTCGCGGTTCCTTACATTTTAATGCACATGCAAGGCACCCCGACAACCATGCAGCAAGCCCCTTCGTATCAGGATGTCGTCACTGAAGTGCTCGATTTTTTTCTGGAAAAAATCGGTCGGTTACGAGCGCTTGGCGTTCGGGACATTGTACTGGACCCGGGTTTCGGGTTTGGCAAAACCGTGGAGCACAACTATCAGTTGCTGAACAATTTATCAACATTTTCCGCCGTCACGGGCTTGCCTGTACTGGCCGGCTTGTCCCGCAAATCCATGATTTGCAAGGTATTGAAGGTCAATCCCGAACACGCCCTCAACGGCACGACGGCCCTGCACATGGTCGCTTTACAACAGGGCGTAAGGATTTTGCGGGCGCACGACGTTCGCGAGGCCCAGGAGGTGATACGGTTGTGGGAAATGGTGGAATCTGCCCGTCAGAGCGCCGGGTTTTAGTGCGCCGGCGGGTGGATGGGCGTGATCATGAGGAGCTCGATCCAGCGGCTTTCCGCGCTGCCAACTGCGCCGATGCGCAAGAAGCCGCCGGAAGCCTTGGCCGTTTCCTGGGCAAGCGTCCGGAAACTTTTGTAAAGGGCGGCGGCCAGTTCCTGATCCAGTTTTGCCAGCAAGGGATTGACCTGTTGCAATTTGCTTTCCAGTGCGGCTTCGCGAGCGGCGGCCTCACCCGGCAAGGCGGCAAGCAGTGCTTTTACCTTGTCGATAAAACCTTGTGAAACAGGCTCGTAGAAGTCGTTGATCAATTTGGGTTGAGCGTAGGTAAACACGTTCACCATGCGGTCGCTCCAGTCTTGTTCCTCGCTATCGAAAGCGCCGTCGGCCGAGCCGATGAGGGCGACAATTTGTACGGGAACTTCGGAAAGCTGGGCCAGTTCGGCAGGGGAAAGTATATCGAAATTAGACATTGTGACAGGATGTTTTGCCGCAAAGGTAGGGTGTGTGGGGGCATAAAATGAAAACACGGTTTCCCGTTTGCATTGAATTAAATCACGTACAAACTGAAAACCGTGTTTATCATTAATTATCAAGCAGTACGATTACTGCACGATGGTTACATCGCCTTTCATCAGGATGCTGCGTCCGTCGATCAATACCACTTCAGCCCACCAGACGAATACGGCGGGGTTCATGACTTTACCCCGGAAGGTGCCGTCCCAACCCAGTTTGGGGTCGTTGGGCTGTATGTCCTTGGCCTGGAAGACCTGGTTGCCCCAGCGGTCGTAGATCTGCAGGGAGCGAATGATCTGCACGGTATTTTTCTGGGCCCAGATCAGGAATTCGTCGTTGACGCCGTCGTCGATGTTCGGGCTGATGGCGTTGGGCGCCCAGATAGCCGGGTCGGATACGCGTACGATCAATTCCGCCACATCGACGCAGCCGTCTTTGTTGACAATCATAACCGTGTATTTCGTGTCCTGAAATGGCCGTGCGTTCACCACCAGCGGGTTGTTGGTCGGCGTGAGCGATTCGGTAGGCGACCAGATGATCGTATCGATATCCGATAACGAGATATTGATCGCTGCCGTGAGCGTGGTGCTTGAACCGAATTCGATCGAAATTTCAGGATCGACGGTTACCTGCGGCTCTACCGGAACAGGGAAAGGCAGCACCTGGTTGTATTCACATCCGTTGACGTCCTGCACTACGAGGTTGTAGGTGCCGGGGCTGAGGTTGCCGAATTCGTTGGCGCTCATGAAGGTCTCGCCGTTGTCGATCGAATACAGGTAGGGGCCGACACCGCCGATCACCTCGGTAAAGGTGATGCTACCCGGCTGACCGCCGCAAGCAGGCTTCTCGGTCGCCAGATGGACCATCGCCGGATAGTTGGTGTTTTCCGTTACCGAGGTTTGGTCTGTTGCTGTACAACCCGTTTGGGTATTGGTAACCAGTAGGTTGTAAATACCGACGGCATCCACCAGCGGACTCGAAGTATTAGCGCCACCCAGAATGTTGCCGTTTTGAGTGGTCCATTGATAAACAAAGTTCGGACCAACGGACGAGCCGCTTGCACTCAGTTCATCCTGTTCAACCGAGCAGGTAAGTTCGAAGCCAGGGCCGGCTTCGGCCAGTGGCGCGATGATGTCCTGCACAACCGTGGTGGTCAGTTGCGATTCGCAGCCGTTGTCGGAATTGAGGATGTTGAGCGTGTAAAGGCCCGGCAAATTGACAACCGGGGCGAGCGTCGTAGCGCCGGATACGATGCCCGGGCCCGACCAGGAATAGTTGAACACGTTGCCGGTACTGCTGCCGTTGGCATCGATTGCGACCGTCTGTACTGCGCATGTCAGTTGATCGGGCGCGGCGATGAGGACGTTGGGCGGCGTTTGATCGACACTGACCGCCAGTTGATCCGTGTTGGTGCAGCCGTTGTACAAATCCGTCACGACGATGCTGTACGTACCGCCGGCATTGATCACCGGGTTGGCCGTGTTGGCGCCGGAGACGATAACGCCGCCGTTGGAGGCCGTCCATGCGTACGAGATACCATCGACGCCGCCCACCGCGATTGCCGCAAGATTGATCTGCGGATCGGCACAGGTGACTTCGGCGTCAGGACCGGCGTTGACTGCCGGAAGCGTGACATTTTCCGCTACCGTAACGAGTGCAGTTTCCGTACAGCCGTTGTCGCTGTTGGTTACCAAAAGGGTATAAGTGCCCGGCTCGGATATCGTGGGCGAGAGGGAGGTGACACCGTTCAGGATTTGACCACCGTTGGACGCAGTCCATTGATAATCAAAATTTTGACCAATGCTACTGCCCGCGCCGCTCAATGCAAGGGTAGTGGTCTGGCAGGTCAGTTCGCCGGGGGTACTGGCGGCGGCCAGCGGGGCGTTGACATCCTGCTGGACCACGGCGGTCGAGGTGGAGGCGCAGCCGTTGTTCTGATCGGTGACCTGGAGAACATAGTTGCCCGGCTCGCCAACAACCGGTGAAAGGGTAGTGGCGCCGTTGAGAATCTGGCCGTCCTGGGTGGTCCATTGGTACTCAAACTGGGTACCAACACTGCTGCCGGCGCCACTGAGGGTCAGGCTGGCATCGGTACAGGTGAGGGTGACCGGACCGCCGGTGATTGCCAGCGGGGGCGTGATATTCTGCCCGACGACAACCGAGCTCACTGCCTGACAGTTGTTCTGCGTGTTGTAAACCAGAATCTGGTAGGTGCCGGGCTCGCCGACCGTCGGGGCCAGGGTGTTGCCGCCGGAGATAATCAGGCCGTCCTGGGTGGACCAGGTGTAGGTAAATTGCGTGCCTACGCTACTTCCCGTACCATCGAGCGGGGCTACCGTTGTAGCGCAAGTCAGGGTAGGACCGTTGCCGGCTACTGCCGTGGGCAGGCTGGCGTCCTGTGTGATCACGACCTGATCGCTGGATGTACAGAAGTTGTCGGGATTGACAATCGTCAGGGTATAAATACCTGCGGCATTGACAACCGGGTTCAGCGAGTTTTGGCCGCTGAGGAAGTTGCCGTTTTGGGTGGTCCAGGTTATTTGGTAATTGCTTCCCGCGTTGTTGACCGATGCGCTGAGCGTGTTGTTGGTATTCTGGCAGGTGAGCACCGCCGTCGGACCCGCGTCAACCACAGGATAGAATACATTTTGCTGAACAGGCACCGACGCCGTGGCGGTACAACCGGTTAGCAGGTTGGTTACCAGCATGTTGTAAGTGCCCGGCTGATTGATCGTCGGGGTCAGGGTATTCTGGCCAGCGAGAATATTGCCGCCTGCCGTTGTCCAGAAATAGGCCAGCTGGCCAGGTCCCTGGGCATTGGCCGTGCCGGCCAGCTGGGTCTGGATAAGTTGGCAGTTGAGCGTAGGCGAAGGTCCGGCACTGATCGCGGGCGGGATGAGGTTTTCCGTCACTACGACGACATCCTCGGCCGTACACCCGTTTTGCGGGTTGCTGACCAGCAGGGTATAAGTGCCCGGCTCGTTGATCGTCGGGGAAAGCGAATTGGGTCCGCTGACAATGTTGCCGCCGTTGGAAGCCGTCCACTGGTACACGAAATTCGGTCCGATACTGCTGTTGGTGCCGTTCAGTTGAAGGCTCGACACGGTGCAGGTGAGCAAGGGATCTGCGCCGGCATCGGCTTCGGGCGAGTTTTGATCAAGCAGAATTTGCACGGTGGAAGATGCCGTACAGCCATTGGTCTGGTCGGTCACCGTGAGGACGTAAAAACCGGACTGATTGACCACCGGACTCAGGGTAGTAATGCCCGACACGATGTTCCCGTTCGACGTCGACCAGAGGTAGGTGTATTGCTGACCTTGCGACGAGCCATCGCCGTCGAGGGTCAATTGCGGGTTAAAGCAGGAAATTACTGCCGGTGTACCCGCATCGGCCAGTGGCGGCGTGAGGTTTTGATCCACGGTCACCGTGGAACTGGCGGTGCAATTGTTGGTTGTGTTCAGAATATGCAGGACGTACTGACCGGGCTGGTTGACCGTCGGGGTGAGCGTATTCTGGCCCGCGGTAAAGTTGCCGTTGGTCGTCGTCCAGTTAAATTGAATATTGGCGCCTTGCGTGGAGGCGTTGCCATTCAATTGAATCTGCGACACCGCGCAATTCAACACGCCCGGCACCGTAGCCAGCGCCGTCGGAACGTTCGCATCCTTATTGACGACGACATTATCCGTAGCCGTACAAC
>JBGAHL010000038.1:14260-45520 GCA_044226205.1 Saprospiraceae bacterium | reverse complement strand
GATTTTTTGGAACAAGGGATTGAAAATTACAATAACCAATTGAAAGCCAGACAAGAAAAGCACTTGCAAAAATTGGCAGACAAACTGGGCTACATACTGTCTCCTAACCCCGAAGCCCTCGTGGTTCATTAGGACCGAAGAAAGCCCCCTACCTGAAACACAAAAAAACCTTCCGCCCTCTATCCTCCGCACAAGTTTTTATCAATTTTACAGATTTTTGAGCGCCGCCTCGGCGCCCGTTTTTTCAAAACACCACAAGACGCCAACCCATGTCAAAACGCGCACAAAAAGTCATCGCAGAAAACAAACGCACCCGAAACAAAACCCTCGATCTCGGCAACTGTGGCCTGACCGAACTACCCGATTTGAGGGGTATGGAGTGGTTGGAGACCTTGATTGTTTCGAATGAGTGGTGGGATCAGGAGCAAGGGAAATGGATAAAAAGCCAAAACACCGGGCCGAAAAACAAAATAAACCGCTCCCCCGAATACCCTCTGCCCAAGAGTCTCCAAAAGTTGGTTTACGGGGGAGAATTGGGGGATGTTTGGCTCATCAGCGATGGGCGTTTTTTGAAAAACTTGGTTAATCTGACTTGGCTCGAACTCAATTCCAACCAGATCAGTGACTTACGTTTTTTAGAAAAACTGACTAACCTTACAACGCTCCATCTCCGTCGAAACCAAATCAGCGATGGGCGTTTTTTGAAAAATTTGGTTAATTTAACTACGCTCAATCTTGGCGGAAACCAAATCAGCGACGCACATTTTTTGGAAAATTTGACTAATCTAACTTGGCTCAACCTCAATTCTAATCAAATCAGTGATGCACGTTTTTTTAAAAATCTGACTAGCCTCACTACGCTCCATCTCAGTCTCAATCAAATCAGCGACGCACGTTTTTTGAAAAACCTGACCAGCCTGAATTTGCTCGAACTCAGTTCCACTCAAATCAGTGACTTCAGTTTTTTGGTTAATCTGACTAACCTCACAACTCTTTACCTCAGCTCTATTCAAGCCAGGGACTTCAGTTTTTTCGAAAAATTGACTAACCTCACTACGCTCAACCTTCGTAATAATCAAATCAGCGACGGCCGTTTTTTGGAAAAATTGACCAACCTGACTGCGCTCAACCTTAATTCCAATCAAATCAGCGACACACATTTTTTGGAAAAATTGATCAATCTCACCCAAATTGATCTGACTAATAACCAAATCACCAATCTGGCGCCACTGCGGTCTTTTTTCGAAGAAAAAGGCTTACAGGTAACATGGAAAGAGTGGGTCTTAACCAAAAAAGGGGAAATCAACGTACAAGACAACCCGCTTTCCCACCCGCCCGTCGAAATCGTCCAACAGGGGAACGAAGCGATCCTCAACTATTTCAAACAGATAGATGAGCAGGGCGGCACGGCGCCCTTGTACGAAGCCCGCCTGATCATGGTAGGCGAGCCGGGCGCGGGCAAGACCTCCCTCACGGAAAAACTGCTCGACGAAAACCACCTGGTAAAACCCGACGATCCCGACAAAAAGTCCACCGTGGGCATCAACGTCAAGGAAAACTGGCGTTTTGACGACTGTCAGCGGCCTGGCGAGCACTTTTCGGCGCATATTTGGGATTTTGGCGGACAGGAAATCCAGTACATGACGCACCAGTTTTTCCTCACCCCGGATGCTATGTACGTACTGGTCGCCGACGACCGCAAGCAGCACACCCTGTTTCCCTACTGGTTTGAGGTCATCCGCCTGCTGGGCAAAGACGAGGTCCACGGACACAGCCCCGTGCTGGTGGTGCTGAACGAACGCAACAACAAAAGCATCACCAATTTCGACCTCAACGACTACCGCCTCCGCTACCCGGACATGAACATCCAGGTCTGTGAAGTGGACTTGTGCGACAGCAACCTCTCGCGCTTCTCGCGCCTGCGACAGCAAATACAGGAATCGCTTTGCGGCTTGCCCCACGCCGGCCGGCCCCTGCCCGCCAAGTGGCCACTCATTCGGGCGGATCTGACCGCATTGAAAGAACAGGGCCGCAACCATATTTCCATGCGCGAATTTCGGGAGCTCTGCGCCGCGCACAAGGTGGTTCGCGACGAGGATCTGGCGCTCATCAGCCTGTATCTGCACCGTTTGGGGGCGATTTTGCATTTTTATCAGGACCGCGGCCTGCGCGATTTTATCGTCATCTCGCCCGCATGGGCCTTGAAGGCCATCTACGCGGTGCTGGAAGACAAGGCCGTGGAAAAAGCGAACGGTTTTTTCACCGACAAAGACCTCGATCGCTACTGGAAAGACCTGGACGACATGGAGCGCGAAAAGGTGCTGGGGCTAATGAAAAGGGAGAGTTTTGAAATCGTGTACCCGGTCGACAACGGCTACGTGGCGCCGCAACTGCTCTCCAAAGTGCGGCCTGCGTTCGAATGGGACGGAAGCGCCAGCCTGAAATGCCGTTTTTACTACCGCTTCATGCCGAAAGGCATTCTCACCCGACTCATCGTGCGCAAGCACGCGCACATCAAGGCGCAGAAACTGGTCTGGGCGCAGGGCGTGGTCCTGCATTTTGCGGGTTGCGATATCCTCGTCGTGGAGCAGGAAACCGAAAAGGACGGCATCATCCAGATCGAGGTGCAGGGCAAGGGCAGGGAAGGTATTCGGGCCCTGGATTTTGTGCGCAATGAAATCGAGGAGATTCACAAAAAATGGTTCAGCAATATCGATTTCCAGCCGATGGTGCCCTGCGACTGCGAGGACTGCCAAAAGACCGCTTCGCCGACGTATTTCAAACTGGAAAGCCTCATCAAACGCCTCGATCAGGGCCGTTCGGAGATCGAATGTGAAAACAACCGCGTGAAAGATGTCCCTGTTCGCAGGCTGCTCGAAGGCGTGTACGATCCCGCGGATATCGCGCAAAAAATGGAGCGGGAGCGGCACATGAATATCCACGTCTACGCCCACGACCCAAAAGCCCACGAAAAACTCGATCGATTGGAACATACAACGGCGGCAATAGAAACCACCACCAACCTCATCCAAAGCAACCAGGAAACCCACAGCCGCCAGCTCAGCCATCTGTTACAGTTCGCGGCGAAAGAACAGGCCATGCTGGAAGACATTTTTGTCCAAATCGACGCGCTTCCTGCCTCGGATGCCGCCGACATCGGGCGCATCGACGAACTGCTGGAAGAACAATTCGGCAAGCTGCTCGACCGCCTGCCCGACGAGCACGAGATCGTGGCCGCCTGGAAAAAAGCCACCGCAAAAGCCCCCGACGAGGTGGATATGAAGTGGAAACTGAAATTCAAACTTCCCCTGATCTTCGGAGAAGTGGAAAAAGAACTGGCCTGGGACGGCAAAAAGATGCTCAAATCCATCCGCGAAGAACTCACGGCTTACGCCCGCGGCGAAAAGACGTTCAGGGACTTGTTTTGGGAGGATTGAGCGCAGGGGCTGGCGAACACGGGAACGCTTCCGGCAAATCGATCGTTTATGACGCGCAAAACCTGGACCCGCACAGGTTGATAAGTTTTAAAAACTTAGGCAGGGGCAGCGCCCCGTGATATTTGTAGTCTTTTTGTACCAAAATCCATCCCGGAGGGGCAGCGCCCCGAAAGATGTTTCGGGGCGCTGCCCCTCCGTACCTGTTGTCTCCACCATTTGCTACAAATCTATCGGGGCGCTGCCCCTGCCTAAGTTTTTACGATAAATTTTAAAAAATGGCAAACGGCAGTTTTTTAAGCCGGCTTCTCGGCTTGTTCCTACCTCCCCGGCACAGCGGCGAACCGCAAGTGCTGTACTCCAGCGATGGGCGCAGCGGCTACGTCCACTACCGAAGTTCGGAGGGCAGTTTTGAGATGTACTACGAGTTCAGCGGCGGCAACTGCGTCGCCTCGATCGATATTCCGGGCGTCGAAAAATGGGAGCGAAAGACCGGGCTGCCGCTCGCCCGCCGCGACGAAGTGCTGAATTTTATCGGCCGGCAAGTCGTGAAAGACCAGACGACGGGCGGGCGCGGCTATTTCAAAATCGAGGGCGACTGGCTCCATATCTACGTTTGAAGCATGGAAAACCGAACCAAACACACCTACGGCACGGCGCTTTATGAATTTGCAAAAAACATCCTCGTCGTTTGTCCGAACTGCGGGAGCAAGGCGCTCGTCCGCCCGAACGACCCCGATTTGAAGGTGTTCGAGATTCGGGAGGTCAAGGTCGTTTGCGCCGCTTGCGGGTTCAACAAAACGCTCGACGGTATTTCGCACCGCCAGGATCCGAAGCAGAAACGCGGCAAAATACTGGTCTTCGGCGCGCCCATCGACCCCTACTTTCACCTGCCGCTGTGGTTGCAGGCGGAGTTTTCCGGAGAATTGCTTTGGGCCTACAACCTGGAACACCTCGATTTTCTGGCCGCCCACGTCGGCGCCAAACTCCGCGAACGCAATCAGGCCAACGCCCCGCGCAGCGTCGGCTCGCGCCTGCCGCGCTGGATGAGCTCGGCCGCCAACCGCGAGGCGGTGTTGAAATTGATTGAAAAACTGCGGGAGAAGTGACGGGAAGGGAAAGCTCAACATGCTCCAGACGATACTGTTTTAAGGAATCACCCATCTTTGCCCCCGCTCACCCGCTCCATTCATGCACCCAACGCTTCGCATTCCCGTCGCCTTCGCCCTGCTCCTCGCGCTGGTACTGCTCGCCGCCGCCCCGCCCCGCGAACCGTTCGATTACCTCGATTACCACCGCGCTTACGCCGAGGTGGAAGCGCAGATCGTGGCCGAAGATTTCGCCCCGGCGGAAGCCCGGCTGGATCAGTTGCTGGAACAATACGACGTGAAATTTGCCAAAGACCTCGTCGTGGCCGCCCAGCTCTGCGTGCTCAACAAGCACCCCGAAAAGGCCCTGCAATACCTCGGCCGCGCGCTGGGAAAGGGCGTCAGGGTGGAAACGCTGCACAACATTCCCCTGCTGCACACCCGCCTGACGCCCGCCGACTGGCAGCAACTGCGCGAACAGGAACCCGAAGCCCGAAAACGCTATTTCAGCCGGATCGACACGGCCCTGTTCCGCGAATTTCACCGCCGCTTTCAGGAAGAACAGGATAATAAAGGACAGGAGCGCTACCGCGACATCGTGAATGCCAATTACCAGCGTATAAAATCCCTGCTGGAACAAGGCCGCTTCCCCGGCGAAGCATTGATCGGTCTCGACGACCACCGCTACGCCGCCTCGGCCTCCGACGGCACTTTGAGCAATTCGAAAGTGATCGCCACCCTGCAACACTACGACTATCCCCTCGGCGAAACCGGCGAAGCGCCCTGGCTTGATGCGATCCATCAGGGGCTGCTGCACCCGAGGGAGTACGCGGTGATCTATAATTTTGAAAAAAGCAGGGTCTCCGTGCTGTACCGCCACTCCAAAAAGAGCTGGCCCGCCTTGCCCGACCGCTGGTTCAACTTCCCTTTCGCGCCACAAAGCGAGCAGCTCGACCGCGTGAACGCCGACCGCTATGCCCTCGGAATTTGCTCCTTCGAAACGGATCGAAAAAAAGACGCCGTGGAAAGGAAATATGGCATAAGAGTGGATTTTAACTATTAAAAATCTATCCGAAAGTCAGGCCATGCCTTTTTTTGATTTTTTGAAAAATGCCTTCAACAAGCCGCCCCGCGATACTGCCTCCGTCGCCCTCGAGGGCGATGCGCTCACGATGGTGCGGCAAGGCCACACCACCCGGCTATCGCTCGACGCGCTCCAGACCGTGAGCGGCTGGGCTTACCAAAGCGGCATCTCGGGGCTGGCCCTGACGGCAGCCGGGCACATGATTTTCGTGCCGGCCCATGCCGAAGGATTCCTGAACCTGCTGCGCTACCTGACCGACCGCTGGCAGGTCGACGAGCGGGAACTGAACCGCCTGAAAACCGAACGCGGTGATTTGCAATGGCTGATCTGGCAGCGTTTTTCGACGCGAAATGCCTTTGTGGAGGCGACTGCCGACCCCGAACAACTGCGCAAAAACTTCTGGACGGGTTTCTACCTGCGCACCGAACCCGGACAGGTGATCCCCTGGGATACGCCCTTCGAGCAACTCCTGCGGCGGCCTTTTGCCCGGGCTTTGCCCGAAGGCGCGACAGCGCCCCTGGCCCTTCAAATCACCGTGCCTGCGCTGTTCGGCAATGTGAGCGTGCAAGGGCTCAGCATCAACCATCCGTTCCAGCGGAAAGACGTGCCGCCGGCATATTATCAGGGCCGTCTGATGTTCGGGGACAAGGGAGAGGACAACTATTTTTTGGCCAAAGCCGCGTGGGTTTCCTGGCTGGGCGCGCCCGCTTCGGTCAGTGAAACGGCGCAGCGCCTGCAAGCCAGCTGGGAGTGGGAAGATATGATCCTGACGCTTTATTTCGACTACGACAGCGCCGCGACGGCCTCTACCGGCGGGGCGGTTTTTTCGCTGACCAATCAGCGCGGCTATCCCGAATACTGGAGCGACGAGCCCTACGAAAGCAGTTTTCAATTGAGCAGGACCCTGTACCTCGATCAACCCTTTGGCATTTATATGGACTGGCGCAACAACCCCTTCGTGCGGCCCACGCCCGAGGGCATACAGCGCAGCGCCATTTTTTCCGAACGCCCTTTTCTGATCTGGCAGGACGCGCCGGAAAAACGCATCGGTTTTGCCAATGCGATCAATGCTGTCGTTATCCCCAAGGCGAATTTCAGGGGTCTCGAACACAGGATTCAGGCGCCGGACAAAGGGGAGACGCGGGAATCGCTCTGCGCGCGGATACAGTGGCAGGGCGCGGAATTCCAGGTGACCGTCGCGGAGGGAAAGGAAGGTGATTTCGGACGGTGGCGGACGGAGATCGGGGCGTTTTTGGGGTGCGAGGTGGGGGTGGCAGAGGAGTGAACTATGGAGCCGGCTGCTGATTTATTCGGCTGTAATCGCCAAAATTTCGATTCCGTTTGCACTTTATGGGGGCGCCCCTTTTTCTTGTGTTTGCCCCCGGGGAAAATTTTTTCTCCGAAAAAAAACTTGTAGCCAAATAACTACACGTACATTTGCAGTCAAATGACTACACAATGAACTTGCGCAGAGACGTTTTCCAGGCAATCGCCGACCCCACGCGACGGGCTATCTTGCTGTTGCTCGCCTCCCAATCCATGACCGCCGGCGCCATCGCGGCCAATTTCGACACGGCGCGCCCCACCGTATCGAAGCACCTGCAAATTCTCACTGAATGCGAATTGTTGCAACAGGAGCAACAGGGCAGGGAAATCTACTACCACCTTAACGCGTTAAAAATGAAAGACATAGCCGATTTCATCGAGCCCTTCCGCCAGATGTGGGACGAGCGCTTCAACCGCCTCGAAGCGGTCATGAAAAACCTCCAAACCCCGGCATAACATGGCACACAAAACACAGGTACACGCCGAAGCCGACAAACAGGAACTGCTGATCACGCGGGAGTTCGAGTTGCCCGTCGAACTGGTGTTCCGCGCGCACATCGAACCCGAACTGCTGTCGCAATGGATGGGCACCAGGGTGCTGAAACTCGAAGCCACACGGTACGGCAGCTGGCAGTTTGAAACCACCGATGCCGAGGGGAAAGTCGTGTTTCGGGCCAACGGCGTGTTTCACGAATTCGAGCCGAACCGCAAGATTACCCGAACCTTCGAAATGGAGAACTCTCCGTTCCCCGTCCAACTGGAGTTTCTGGAATTCACGGCGCTGAGCGACCGCCGCAGCCGGCTCACCATGCACCTGATTTTCAAGTCGGTCGCCCTGAGAGACCAGTTGCTGAAAATGCCCTTTGCCGCGGGCATCAGCATGGCCCACGACCGGCTCGAAAGCGCCGCCGGCCAATTGCTTCCACCCACAAAATAAGTCCTCCTTATGGTCACCACCGTCGAAGCATTTTTCACCTCCGGCTGCGGCCGCTGCCCCAAATTCGATACGCCCGCCTGCAAAGTCCACAAGTGGCGACACGAGCTGGCCCTGCTCCGGGCCATCATCCTCGACTGCGGGTTGCACGAGGAATTGAAGTGGGGGCACCCGGTGTACACATTTGAAAAAAGCAACGTGATTTTGCTCGGCGCGTTCACCGACAATTGCACGCTCAGCTTTTTCAAAGGCGCCCTGCTGCACGATGAAGCGGGCATTTTGCAATTGCCCGGCGAAAATACCCAGTCGGCACGCGTACTGCGTTTCACCGGCGTCCGGGAAATAGAAGCCGTGGAGGATCTCCTCAAAGCGTACATCTTCGAAGCCATCGAGGTAGAAAAAGCAGGCCTGAAAGCGCATTTCAAACCCATAAGCGAGTACGCGGTGCCGGAAGAGTTTCAGCGCAAACTGGACGGCAATCCTGCGCTCAACGCGGCGTTCCAGGCCCTGACCCCGGGTCGGCGGCGCGGCTACCTGATGCATTTTTCGCAACCCAAACAAAGCCAGACCCGTGTGGCGCGTATAGAAAAATGTGTGCCGGGGATAATGGCGGGGAAGGGCTTGAATGATTAGATGGGCAGGTGAGCGGTATTTGCAGGGTTGGCCTTTCGGGTTATATTTGGCTTGAAAAAAATGGTGGCTGTACCCAACTCCACCGTTTTCACCGCCAAGGCGCGGAGACGCAAAGGGCTCGCGAATTTCTTTGCGTCTTTGCGCCTCCGCGGTGAAAATCATGCAAGTCTAGGTACAGTAACCTGAAAATTAAAGCGAAATGATTGATCGGGCATTTACGCCATTCCCAATATTGACTACTGAAAGGCTGACGCTTCGCCAGCTAGCGCCGGGCGATGTGGAGGCCGTCTTTGCCTTGCGCTCCGACCGTGAAATAAACAAATACCTGGACAGGCAGCCCAGCAAGACCCTCGAAGATGCGAGAGATTTTATTATAAAAGTGTCAGAATCCATAGAAAAAAACGAAGCGATTTACTGGGCGGTCACAATGACTGAAAGTAAAACACTTGCGGGCGCCATTTGCCTTTTTGGCTTCTCAGACAGTCAGGGTAAGTGTGAAATTGGGTATGAACTTTTAACCTCCTTTCAAGGAAAAGGAATCATGAAAGAAGCGGCGCTTAAAGTAATTGAATACGCCATCCATACAATAAAATTAGAAGCTATTGAAGCGCTCGTACATATAGACAACGAGGCGTCGATCAGGCTGTTGGAGAAGCTCGGGTTCAAAAAAACAATCAAAACCGACAAAACAATCTCCAATTGCAATATTTTCGAACTTCACGCCAATAGATAGAACGAGGTTAGGCGCTTTCCTCAGCCTCAGCCAATCCCCCTTTTGCCTAACCCTATTCCCTAACCATAAAAGCAATACAAAACGTAATTGGCTGTGCTTGATGTTTTCACCCAAGCGCGGCCCCAAACCAGGGCGCGTAGGGGATATGGGCCCTGATTTCCCCCCGCCCAGCAACAGCCACAGGAGCAACTCGCCGACTTGCCCAAAATCCCCGCCTCAAATGACTTTTCTCACCCCTTTGCACTACCTTGGCTGCCGACCTTTGCACTCGAAAACCCCGCCTCCAATTTTTCATTCTAAAAAACAACTGCGATGTTTGAGCCAGCCAAAACTGCTTTTCAAATGACAGCCAATACCGAACTGACCAATTGGGTCGATCTCATGGCCCAGCATTTTCAGCCCCAAAACGTGCACTGGTGCACCGGCTCACAGGAAGAATACGACAATCTCTGTCAACTGCTGGTCGACAAGGGCACGTTTATCAAACTCAACCCCGAAAAACGGCCCAACAGCTTCGCCTGTTTCAGCGATCCCAGCGACGTGGCCCGCGTCGAAGACCGCACCTTCATCTGCAGCCGCCGCAAGGAGGATGCCGGCCCCACCAACAACTGGATGGAGCCGAAAGAGATGAAAACCCTGCTCGAAGACCTCACCAAAGGCTGCATGAACGGCCGAACCATGTACGTGATCCCGTTCTGCATGGGCCCGGTAGGTTCCAGCCTTTCCCGCTACGGCATCCAGATCACCGATTCGGAATACGTGGTGATCAATATGCGGATCATGACCCGCATGGGCAGCGAAATCATGCCTCACCTCGACGAAGACACAGTCAAATGCGTACACACCCTCGGCGCCCCGCTGAAACCGGGCCAGGAAGACGTCAAATGGCCCTGCAACCCGACGGTCAAATACATCAGCCACTTCCCCGAAGATCGCCTGATTATTTCCTACGGCAGCGGTTACGGCGGCAACGCCCTGCTGGGTAAAAAATGCTTCGCCCTGCGCATCGCCAGCGTCATGGGCCGCGACGAAGGCTGGCTGGCCGAACACATGCTGATCCTGGGCGTCGAGTCGCCCCAACACGAAAAAAACTATATCGCCGCCGCATTCCCCAGCGCCTGCGGTAAAACCAACTTCGCCATGCTGATCCCGCCCAAGGAAATGGACGGCTGGAAAGTAACCACCGTGGGCGACGACATCGCGTGGATTCACAAAGGCGACGACGGCCGCCTCTACGCCATCAACCCCGAGGCAGGTTATTTCGGCGTGGCGCCGGGTACCAACGAAAAAACGAACCCGAACGCCATGGCCAGCATCAAGGCCAACACCATCTTTACCAACGTGGGTGTCACGCCCGACGGCGATGTGTGGTGGGAAGGTATGAGCAAGGAAGTGCCCGCGGGCGTGATCGGCTGGAACGGCCTGCCCTGGGACAAGGAAAGCGGCAAACCCGTGGCGCACCCCAATGCCCGCTTTACCGCCCCGGCTTATCAAAACCCGGTCATCGACCCCGACTGGAACAACCCGAACGGCGTGCCCATCACGGCCTTCGTGTTCGGCGGTCGCCGCAGCAGCGCAGTGCCGCTGGTCTATCAATCATTCAACTGGAACTTCGGCGTGTACCTGGCCGCTACCATGGGCAGTGAAATGACTGCCGCCGCCTTCGGCGAACTGGGCAAGGTGCGCCGCGACCCCTTCGCCATGCTGCCCTTCCTGGGCTACCACATGGGCGACTACTTCAACCACTGGCTGCAATTCGGCCGCGACCTGCCCAATGCCCCGCGCATCTTCGGGGTCAACTGGTTCCGCAAAAATGCCAACGGCGACTTCGCCTGGCCGGGCTTCGGTCAAAATATGCGCGTGCTGAAATGGATCGTCCAGCGCAGCAAAGGCCGCGCCAGCGCCGTGGAATGCCCCATCGGCTGGCGTCCGCGCTTCCGCGATATGGACTGGAACGGCATGGACGAATTTACCCGCGACGAATTCAACGAAATCATGCATGTCGATCGCGAACTCTGGAAACAGGAACTTCTGGGCCACGAAGAACTCTTCGAAAAAGCCTACGACCGCCTGCCGAAAGAATTTCTTTTCATGCGTGAACTACTGCTCTCCGCCCTCTGGCGTTCGCCGGAAAAATGGAGCCTCGCCCCCGAACGGGTCTGATCTCCGGGCTTCGAAGGCATGACCGCCCCACAGGCGATCAGATCATCGACGAGCGAAAAATCCACAACTGCAACCCGCCGCCCCTTGTCCGGGGCGGCGGGTTTGTTTTTGCAGCAATAAATCTGGTTAGCATCGCAGGCGCCGCCGCTCAGGAGGCGCCCTGTATCTGTTTCCGCATCACCGCGGACGACGATGGGCAAAGCCCGGTGAATTGCGACGTAGCACTAATGTCGGGCGGCGCCATCGCGCGGTCGACGCGCTCGAATCCCTGGCGTTCGAAGTAAAGATCGGCGGAATTGGTGATCAGCCAGACCTCCTGAAAACCTGCATCGCGGGCGAATTGCAGCGCTTTTTCAAAAATCTGCCGACCCAGGCCCGCCTTTCGGTAGTTTTCATGCACGGCAAAAGACCGCAGCAGGGCGGAGGCGCCAAGCCGTTGTATCCCAACCGAACCGACCGGCATGCCTTCTTTGTCAAAAGCCAGAAAAAAGCCGTCCAAATCGGCAGGCAGGTCTTCCGTCGGCAATCGCAGCGACTGCAACAGCGCCACCAGCGCTGGCCGGGACTCGTGCCCGGCCGGTTCAATCCTGATGGTTTCCATGGCTCGACAATCAGCAGCAAGTGCCCGGAGCGCAGCCGCAGGTTTCAGCCAGAATAATCTGCCGGGCTTTTTCCCGGCCTTCCGTGCGCACTTTGGCGTCGCCGCCCGGCTTTTCGGCATACACCGTCACGCTGAAAATACCCGTTCCCGAGGCTACGAAAGCCCGAATTTCATCCGCTGTGAAGTATTGCAGCAAAAGCTCGTCGGGCAGCAGGATGGGTTTTTGCTTCTGGATCGTGACGTTTTGAAAACCTGCCTGATGGATCAGGTCCATGTACTCGTCGAGTTGGACAGCGCCGGCGACGCAGCCCGCGTACAGTTCGGCGCTTTGCAGGATTTTATCGGGCAATACGCCCGACAGCACCACGTCGGAAATACTGAAATGACCGCCGGGGCGCAACACGCGGATGATTTCTGCAAATACGCGCTGTTTGTCGGGCACGAGGTTGAGCACGCAATTGCTCACGACAACGTCCACCGAAGCGTCGCTGACCGGCAGGTCTTCGATGTCGCCCTGGCGGAATTCCACGTTGTTGAACCCGAGTTTTTCGGCGTTTTGGCGGGCGCGCTGGATCATGGCGGGGGTAAAATCGACGCCGATCACCTTGCCGGTCGTGCCGGTTTCGGCGCGTGCCACGAAGCAGTCGTTGCCGGCGCCCGAGCCCAGGTCGAGCACCACGTCGCCCGGCTCGATGCGGGCGAATTCGGTCGGCAACCCGCAGCCCAGGCCGAGGTCGGCATCGGGCGTGTAGCCGTCGAGGTGGGCGTAGGATTCGGCCATAATGTCGCAGGTGCCGGGCGCGCCGACCCCGCAGCAGGAGGCCGCGTTGACGGCTCGGTCCTGCTCCGCAATTTTGGTGTACTGTTCCCTGACAGAAGTTTTAATGTCTTTCATAGCTTAATTTTTTGAACGTTTTTGCTTAATTTTCAATAATTTAGCAGCAGGATGCCCCGCCGTCTTTGTATTCAATAAAAGAGCCGATGAGGTTTTGCAGGCGCCGGATCGTGTCCCAGTTGATGCAATAGCAGGATTTTGCGCCTTCCACGGTGCCCTGAATCAGGCCGGCGGCTTTCAGTTCCTTCAAATGCTGGGAAACGGTGCTTTGGGCCAGGGGCAGCACCTCGACGATTTCGCCGCATACGCAGACATTGCGGCGGGCCAGTTCTTTCAAAATGGCGATACGGGCCGGGTGGCCGAGGGCTTTTGCCAGCTCGGCCAATTCATTTTCTTCTGTGCCAAAGGCGGTGAGTTTCGGAGATGCCATGCCGTGTTGCTTAAATTCATCGCAAAAATACGATGGCATATTTCATATCCGCAAGAGGGGAGGAGAAATTTATCGTAAAAAAACGATTGTTGTGGCTTTGGGCAATGGATGAAGAACAAAAGCAGCGGGTTTTAGGAGGAAAATAAAAAAGAGGCTGTACTGACGGGGTGACTTTGGAGTCACCCCGTCAGTTGGCCGCGATTTAAAATTAAATTTTGCAGGATTTTGAGCAAAAGGACTTATGAAACAGCCTCTTTAAACTTACTGAAGTGTCGAGCGGATTGAGTTTTTGTTTAGCGGCTTACCGCGCCGATGTCCGGCAACAGCCGCGAAGGGTATCTAATGCACTTTGAGCAAGTCAGAAAGTCGGGTCGTGTACAGCGGCGAACGGTGTTCCGCTTTTACCCGCCAGCTACTGCCCTTCCCCGGCAAGGCGCTCCCGAAGCCAACTGAATTTCTGCCAAACTTCCCGTTTAATTTGTCCACCGCAGCCATAAGTGCTTCGCGGCGGCGCTCCCCGGCAGCGTCGTCGAACAGCGTGTTTTGCAACACCCCGGCAGGCGAAAGGTCGGAGACCATGACGCCCGCTTTTTTGTACGTCGCGCCCGCCTCGAAAAGCCGCGCTGCCAAGCGGCAAGCGATCGCATTTAGCGTTCCGCCGTCGGAAGATGCCACGGGTAATTCTGCGCTTGCGCTTCGATAATAGTCCCGTTCGGCGGGATGTTTGAAACGGTTTTTCAGCAGAAAAACAGAAATCACCCCGGCCTTTTGGTTGAAGCCGCGCAGTTTTTCCGCTACCCGCACTGCATACGTCGCCACAGATTCTTTCAATTCCGCCAACGTGCCGACTTCGCCCCGAAACGATCTGGAAACAACCAGGTGCTGCCGACTGGTTTCGGGCGGGTCCAAGTCGAAGCAGGGAAACCCGCGCAGCTCGTGCAGCATCCGCACGCCTACCACGCCCATACGCTTGCGCACCCATTCGGGCCGCGCCTGGCTGAATTGCCAGACGGTGCGGACGCCGTTGGCGAGCAGCCATTTTGCATAAGTACCGCCAATTCCCCACACCTCGCCCACTTCGATAGCATCCAATACCTTTTGGTATTCGGCCGGCTTGTCGAGGCTAAAAACCCCGTCCCCGCTTCGTTTGGCGACGTGGTTGGCGAGCTTGGCGAGCGTCTTTGTCGGGGCAAGTCCGACCGATACGGGTAAGCCGGTCCATTGGCGCACCGTGTCGCGCATGTCACGACAATAGCCAGTCAGCCAATTAGCCCCCCGGCCGTGAAAGTGCAGCCGCAAAAAGCATTCGTCAATCGAGTAAACTTCCTGCTCATCGGTAAAACGGGCCAAAACATCCATAACCCGCGCCGACATATCGCCGTAAAGGGCATAATTCGAGGAAAAGTAGCGAACGCCGTGCCGCCGCACCAAATCGCGAATTTGGAAGAAAGGGACCCCCATAGCGATACCCAGGGCTTTGGCTTCATTGCTGCGCGCCACCACGCACCCGTCGTTATTGCTCAACACAATGACGGGGACGCCGTTTAGCCGGGGTTGGAAGACCCGTTCGCAGCTGGCATAAAAGTTATTACAATCCACCAGAGCAAACATGGCGGGCGCTATTTCAAACGGCGAATAACGCTTACCACAGGCCCCCACACTTCGACCGACATATTTTCCTCAAGAATTATTGGCGGGTAAGCAGGGTTGGCCGGGCTTAGAAAAATCAATGTCCCCTGCTTTCGCAGGTGCTTGATTAGAAACTCGTTCTCGACACGTGCCACCACAATGTCCCCGAATTGTGGCTTTACCGAACGATCAATTACCACCACGTCCCCGTCGAAGATACCCGCACCGTTCATCGAATCGCCCTCGACGGTAAGCAAGAAAGTAGCCGCACGGTTGCGGATGCAATATTCGTCGAGGCTCAGCGGGCTTTCCGCATAGTCGGCGGCAGGCGACGGGAAACCCGCAGAAACCGACCCAAATAGCGGAAAGGACGTTGGCTTGTCAACGTAGTTTAGTTTTCTCATGACGCAAAAAGTTTTAATTGCGACAAATGAAAAACAAAATGTTCTATTTTTAAAGAAAGCGGCGGGTATTTCGAGCGAACGGTTTTTCGCTTTGCGTAAGGCGCCAGGATTCAGGAAGGGGGTAGCGGCGCGAAAACGGTATGGAAATACACGGGAAATGAGGAGAAATCAATGCTTCCATACCCAAATGGGTACCCGAACAAAAAATAAAGAAGGCTAACAGGTCGGTTTACAACTTGTTAGCCTTCAATGTTGAGGTATCGAGCGGATTCGAACCGCTGTAGCAGGTTTTGCAGACCTGTGCCTAACCACTCGGCCACGATACCCTGTCGTGGAAACGGAGCGCAAAGATAAAGGGAATTCCTCCGATGCGGCAAGGGATGCAAAAAGTTTTTTCTGTGTAGCGATGGCGTAGCCCTAATTTCTTTGATCAGCAAAAACCTGCCCTATATTTGGCCGCCTTAACCGAAACCAAGCATTGTTTGGTCAACGGTTTTTTCACCAATAATTTCTTCCTGAAACAATGGGCAATCAATTACAAAACTTAGACTACCTGGTCTTTCTGGCCTACTTCCTGATCGTGGCCGGCTACGGCTACTGGATTTACCAGCGTAAAAAAACGGCCAATACCAGCGCCACCGACTTTTTCCTGGCAGAAGGCGCCCTCACCTGGTGGGCCATCGGCGCTTCGCTGATCGCCTCCAACATCAGCGCCGAGCAGTTCATTGGCATGTCGGGCTCGGGCTTCGCCATGGGTCTGGCCATCGCCTCCTACGAATGGATGGCAGCCGCTACCCTGTTGGTCGTAGCCGTATTTTTTATGCCGGGCTACATTACCAACCGGATCTTCACCATGCCCCAGTTTCTGGAGAAACGGTACAGCCCGCTGGTCGCAACCATGATGGCGGTGTTCTGGCTGCTGGTGTACGTGTTCGTCAACCTGACGTCCATCCTGTACCTCGGCGCAATTGCCGTTTCCACCATTTCCGGGTTCAGCTTCACGGCTTGCGCGATCTTCCTCGCAGTTTTTGCCATCATCATTACGCTCGGCGGCATGAAAGTGATCGGCTATACCGACGTGATCCAGGTAGCCATCCTGGTGCTCGGCGGTCTGGCAACCACCTACCTGGCCCTCGACCTGGTGGCACAGCAATTCGGCGGACAGGGCATGTGGACGGGCCTGGGACTCCTGCGCCAGCAAGCGCCCGATCATTTCCACATGATCTTCGACGAGTCGAACGCGCATTATAAAGACCTGCCCGGCCTGACCGTCCTGATCGGCGCTATGTGGATCGCCAACCTCAACTACTGGGGCTGCAACCAGTACATCACCCAGCGCGCTCTGGGCGCCAACCTGAACACGGCCCGCAACGGTCTGTTGTTCGCTTCTTTCCTGAAACTGCTGATGCCGATTATCGTCGTCATCCCGGGTATCGCTGCCTACGTCTTGTTTCAGAAAGGGCTGTTCCAGAGCGAACTGGTCAACGCCGCCGGCGAAGTGAAGCCCGACAAGGCCTACCCCGTGCTGCTCAACCTGCTGGGCCCCGGCCTCAAAGGTCTTTCCTTTGCCGCCCTTACGGCTGCCATCGTGGCCTCCCTGGCGGGGAAAGCCAACTCGATCGCGACCATCTTTACCCTTGATATTTACAATAAATACATGGATAAAACGGCCGACGAAGGCAAGCAGGTGCGCATCGGCCGCTGGGTCATCATCGCGGCCATGTTCATCGCCATACTGGTCGCCCCGCAATTGCAAAAGCTCGAACAGGGTTTCCAGTTCATTCAGGATTTCACCGGCCTGATCTCGCCGGGTGTGGTCGCTATTTTCCTGCTCGGGTTCTTCTGGAAACGCGCTACCGCCAATGCCGCTTTTGCCGCGGCGCTGGTGACCATCCCGCTGGGCCTCGTGTTCAAAGCCTGGCTGCCGCAGGTGCCCTTCCTCGATCGTATGGGTTGGGTGTTCCTCGTTCTGGTGGCCCTGATGGTTATCATCAGCCTGATCGATCCGAAAAGCAAGGACAATCCGAAAGCCATGCGGGTTGATTCTGCCATGTTCCGCACTTCGCCTTCGTTCACACTGGGCGCATTGCTCGTGGTCGGGGTACTGGCTGCCTTGTACATCGTGTTCTGGTAAGCGAGAGCGGCAAAAACCAGGCGCATATTTTTACCGCAAAGGCGCCAAGACGCAAAGGGTTCGCGAATTCCTTTGTGTCTTGGCGCCTTTGCGGTAAAAAATAGGTATCTAGGTATAATCCCAATCAAACCCTGCCCTTTTCAGGTCTTGGGCTTGTCGGGCGCCGGGGCGCTGGCGTGGTAATCGTCGCGAATGCGGCGGGCATAGTCGTCGAGCAGTTCGAGCACGCGCTCGCGCTTTTTCGATTGCACGATGAGGCCAATGTGATGGTCCATACCACGGAGGCGCCATACGATCTCGGGGTCCTTGAACTGGCTGTCGTCGGGCCATTCCTGTCGGGCAAGCGACACAATAATGCCGGCATAGTCGTTGCGGGTCTTGGGCAGCTGGTACTTTTCACCGGAAGCCACCGCCACTTCGAGGCGGGCCCATTCGTACCAGATATTGAGGCCTGCCGATTGCTCCACCATATCGGCCAGGTGGGCGCCACCGACGCGGGAGGAGGTTTCGAGAAAGTAGAATTTGCCGTCGTCGTGGCTTTTGATAAACTCGGTGTGGCTGGCGCTGTATTGCATGCCGAAAGCCGTCATCACCTCTTTGGTTGCCTTCAACAATTCTTTTTCATCGGACGAACCGAAAGGCACCACGACGCTGCGGAAAATACCGCCGCCGTGGGCGACGTCGAAAGGCGGGGCGAGGTATTGTGAGGCGCGGGCAAACACCACCTTGCCACCTTCCGACAAGGCGTCGACGTGGTACACATCGCCGGGTTTGAATTGCTCGACGAGGTAGTTGTGGCGGTCGCCGCCGAGTTTGTCCAGATGTTCCCAGAGTTCGTCTTTCGAATGCACCTTTTTCATGCCCGTAGCCGAAGCCTGAAAACGCGGTTTTACGATCCAGGGCGTGGCCACCGAATCCGCAAAACGGTTGATCTCGTCGTCGTTGAACAGTGCGGAAAAGGGCGGTACGTTGATGCCTTCTTCGGCGGCTTTCAGGCGCATGGCGAGTTTGTCGCGGAAATGACGCGCCGTCGTCTGGCCCATGCCGGGTATGCGGAAGTGTTCGCGCAGTTCGGCGCCTTTTTCCACGTCGAAATCGTCGAGGGCAACGATGCGGTCGATGGCGTGGTTGCGCATCAGCCAGGCCAGGCCGTTGATGACGTCGGGCATGTGCCACTCGTTGTTGGGGCCTTGCTGCACGTAAAAGATCTCGTCGATGGCTTCGCGGGCCCAGGGTTTGTCTTCCAGTTTTTTGGAGGTCAGGAAGTACACTTTGGCGCCGGCAGCCTTGGCGCCGCGCAAAAAATCATTGCCTTTGAAATAACTGGAGATGCAAAGAAAAGTCGGTTGTTTGCTCATGACGTTGGGCGGGTAATGGACGTATGAGGCAAAGCAACGAAATTATTTTGAGGATGCGAGCAGTTGATCCCCTCATCATTTATCACTCCTCACGCATCACTCCTTATCATGTTTTCTGGTGCTTTTTCTTGGCGGCGGGGAACAGGATATTGTTGAGGATCAGCCGGTACCCGGGCGAAGTGGGGTGCAGGTTCAGGTCGGTAGGCGGGTCGCCGACGAAGTGGCGGTAATCTTCCGGGTCGTGGCCGCCGTAGAAGGTGAAAAAGCCTTGTCCGTAGGCGCTGTGGATGTAACGGGCCTCGTTGGCCGGCTTGTTTTCACCCATGATGAGCACCTGGGGTTTGATGTATCTTTTCAAAAAAGCGGTGCTTTGGCCCATAAAACCTTTCACCGTGCGGGTATGGCACTGGGTCAGCATGGTGGGCACGGGGTCCCATTTTGCCGAAAAATCGAACAGGGTAAAATAGTCCTGCTCGGGATCGACGTTGCGCCCGAGGTTGTGGTCGATGGTGGAGTGCTCGTAAGTCAGCGGGTCGCGGATGAGTTGAAAATCCGTGAACGCCAGGGTTTGCGAAAAGTCGAGTTTGCTTTGCGCGTTGGGGTCAGCGGGGTCGCCGTCGTAAATTTCCGCGCAAATATCAACGCCATTAGCCGCCAGGGCGATATCATAGGTATCGGTCGCGGAGCACATGGCGAACATAAAACCGCCACCCATGACGTACTCGCGGATCTTTTTGGCCACGGCGAGTTTCATTTCACTGACCTTGTCGAAGCCGTTTTGCCGGGCCAGGCTTTCCATGAGGCGCACGTGATCGCGGTACCAGGGCTGGTTGTGGTAGGAGGCGTAAAATTTGCCGTACATGCCGGTAAAGTCCTCGTGGTGCAGGTGCAGCCAGTCGTATTCCGCCAGTTTGCCTTGCAGTACTTCGGTGTCGTAAATAACGTCGTAGGGGATTTCGGCGTAGGTAAGCACCATGGTCACAGCATCGTCCCAGGGTTGTATTTCCTCGCCTTTTTCGTTTTTTTCGGGGGTATAAACGGCGATTTTGGGCGCTTTTTCCAGCTTGATCGCGTCCATATTCACCTCGGGGTTGGCGATTTCATTGAGGATGTTGGTGTACTGCGCATCGGCGATGATCTCGTAGCTCACGCCGCGGGTTTTGCATTCTTTTTCAAAGGTGGGGGTGTAGGCAAAACAAAAACTGCCACCACGGTAATTGAGCAGCCACCAGGTTTCGACACCCTGCGAAATAACCCAGTAGGTGATCCCGTAGGCTTTGAGGTGGTTGCGCTGGCTGACCTCGTCCATCGGAAGCAGGATGTACGTGGCGCGGGCTTGCTGGGCGGCAAGCGCCATCAGGGCAAAAATGAGGAGGAATCTGCGCATATCTGTCGGGATTGTATGTTCAGGTGAAAACGCGGGGCAGGTGAAAAAGATTATTTTTCGCGCCCTTGTCGGGCAAAAATACAGCCCATTATCCCGACCTGCTTGTCATTCTTCGCCGAAGCGGGCAATTTGGGCGAAAAATGACCACTCCGTTACCGTGAGTAGGGCGTACTTTTCGGGGATGGAACTTTGGCGTTCAAGATTTTTCCATGCCCGGACCCTGTGCCCGCAAGGGAAAAAATGCCGTTTGTCGGCTTTGCCTGACCAGCTGTACCACTGGTGGTGGACGCTCCTGCTCCTGCTCCCCGCCTCGCTCCCTGCCCAAAATCCGGACTCGCTCCTTCGCCTGCTGGCCACGGCTCCGCCCGACACGCACCGCGTCACTCTGCTGACGGATTACGCCTGGGAAATCAACGAAACCCAAACCGACGACGCGACACTTCGCCTCAATGAGGCCATCCAGCTGGCCCGCCAACTTTCCTTCACACGCGGAGAAGCCGCCGCCTGGAACGGCCTGGGCGTGGTGGAAGAAATTCGCGGCAACTGGCCCGCCGCCATCGAAAACTACCAAAAAGCGCTCACCCTGCGCGAACAACTGGGCGAACCCCGCCTCGTCGCGGCTACGCTCAACAACCTCGGCGTAGCCCACGAAAACCTCGGGGAATACGACAAGGCGCTGGCCTATCACCGCCGCAACCTCGAAATCGTGGCCCAACTGCGCGACACGGTGCGCATCGCACGGGCCCACCTCAACATCGCAGGGGTGTACGAACGCTTCGGCTTCTATCCCGAAGCCTTCGATGAGGCCAACACCGCCCGCTACCTCCAGGAAGCACACCGCGAAAACGGCTACGAACTGGCCAAAACCTACACCATGCTGGGCCATGTGCGCTACGAAACCGGCTTGCTCAAAGAGGCCGCGCGCTGGTACCGCGAATCGCTGCGCCTGCGCAAAGTCCTCGACGAGCCCGACGAACTGGCCCTGGCCTACAACGACCTGGGCAACGCCCTCGACGAACTGGGCGACAAAGACAATCTCGTCGACTCCTCCAAAGCGGCAATCGAATACTACCAGGAAGCCCTGCGCCTTTACCGCGACCTCGAAGACGAGCCTGGCATGGCCGATGTGCTCAACAACCTGGGCACAGCTTACAAACACCTCGGCCAGTACGAAAAAGCCCTGCATTTTGCCCGTGAAAGCGAAAGATTACGGCTGCGCCTGGGCGACCAACAAGGTTTGATGGAAACCTACAACACCCTGGGCGACACCTATTATCGCCAAAAAAAATACGCCCAGGCACTCGACCTGACCAAACGTTACCACGAAATTGCCCAACGCATCGGCAACGAAACCTACCTACAAAAAGCCCTCAAGGATTTTGCCGAAATCTATGCCGCCACGGGCAACTACAAACTCGCCTACGAATACCACAAACAGTACGAGGAACTGCGTTACCGCCGCCTGGGGCAGGAGCAAATCCTGTTTTTTGAACAACGCGAAGGCTTGTTTACCGACTCCCGTCGCAAGGACTCGCTCGACCTCGCCGCCCGCGAAGTAGAACGCCAGCGCAACAACCTGGCCCTCCAGGAAGCCGAACTCGACCGCGCCCGCATCCGCACCTGGGCCGTCGTCGGGGGCGCAATCGCCCTGAGCGCCCTCGTCGCCCTGCTCTACAACCGCAACCGCCTCCGCGCCCGCGCCAACCGCGAACTGGCTGCCAAAAACGCCCTCATCGAGCAGGAACGCCAGCGCGCCGACCGCCTTTTGTACAACATTCTGCCCGCCCCGACCGCCGAAGAACTCAAGACCAACAACGTCGTTCAGCCCGTGCGCTACGAGTCCGTGACCGTCATGTTCACCGACTTTGAAGGTTTTACCAAAATAGCCGAGCACCTGCCGCCCGAAGAACTTATCGGCGAACTCAACGAATGTTTTCTGCTCTTCGACGCCATCGTGGCGCGCTACGGCCTCGAAAAAATCAAAACCATAGGCGACGCCTACATGTGCGCCGGCGGCCTCCCTGCCACCAACGACACGCACCCCGTGGATGTGGTCAGCGCGGCGCTCGACATGCAGGCCGAACTCGCGCAGCACATGACGACCCGTCAGGCCGAAGGCCGGCCGGTATTCGCCATGCGAATCGGCATCCACACAGGGCCCGTGGTGGCCGGGGTGGTGGGCAGCCACAAATTTGCCTACGACATCTGGGGCGACACCGTCAATACCGCCGCCCGACTCGAGGAAGCGGGCGTCACGGGCAAGGTCAATATTTCCGACGCTACCTGCCAGCTGGTCAGCAGCCGCTTCGCCTGCACGTACAGGGGCGAACTCGAAGCCAAAAACAAAGGCAGGATCAAGATGTGGTTTGTCGACGGGCCTTTATGATCTGGCGAGTTGCTCGAGCAGCCAATCGCGTTCGGTCAGGGCCTTTTCCGCCTCTATTTTTTCCCGCAAAGCCAGCACTTCGTTTTTGTCGTTCCAGTTGAGCGCGAGCAATTTTTGGGTGTAGCGGGCAAGGGTGAGGTAGTTCTGGCGGTGATAGCCGAGGCCGGGCTTTCGCCGGATGTATTTGACAAAAGCTTCGAGGTGGGCGTACAGCACCTCATGCTCGTCGAGGGCGTAGTAAATTTTCAGCGCCATGGTTTTGGCGGCCATATTGAGCAGCGGATCGTGATAATTGGCATTGCGGAGCAAGGACAAAGCCGCGTCGTAATGCCCACGGGCAAATTCGAGCCGCGCCATATTGAAACTGAAAGCGCTGT
Source organism: Saprospiraceae bacterium (assembly GCA_044226205.1). GTDB lineage: Bacteria > Bacteroidota > Bacteroidia > Chitinophagales > Saprospiraceae > M3007. The sequence goes on along the minus strand of JBGAHL010000038.1, from coordinate 22,584 downwards.
CGCGGTAGCCGCGTTCGAGCGCATTGCGATAGCCCTGAATAAACGTTTCCACCCAGGCGTATTCCCTCGTTTGCAAACCCGCCGCCACGATGTTGTAGTAGGTAAAGTGCGACAAAACGCCCTTGTCGAACAAATGCCCCTTGGCCAGACCGTCCTTGTAAAAATCCATGATGTCGTGAAAAAAGTCGGTCTTGCCTTCGTTCACCCGGCGGATGCAATAATTGACCGCAAAGAGGTACAAATCGCGCATTTCATCGGCATCGAAAACCGGGTCGGGCGCCAGAAACTGCTGCTTGAAACGGGTAAAATAGTCGGCCGAATCGGGCGCTTCCAGCATTTTCAGACAATAGTACCAGATGGAAATGGCCGGCGCCTCGAGGAAAGAATAACGGCCCAGAATGTCTTCGACTTCCTCGCGAAGGCCCAGTGAGCGGGCCGTCTGAAACCGCGCGCGGTAGGCCGTGTGGAGGCAGAGGTAGCGCAGTTTTTGCGAGAGCCAGATCAGGTCGGCGTTATCGGACAAATTCGAGAGGTAGCGTTCGTCCTCGGGGTGGCGCACCGAGGCGTAACGCGCTTCTTCCCACAGCAGCTCGCCTTTTCGCAGGTAAAATGCGCTGTTGCGGAGGGTTTGTTGCTGCAGCCGGCGGTGCGCCAGTTGCATGGCATCCAGAAAATGGCGTTCCAGTCCTTTTTGTCGCAGGGCCTGCACGAGAGCGTTTTCCCCGGCGCCGGGCGTATTTTGCCATTGCTCAAGCGCCAGAAACTGCTCGGCCAGCTTTTGCAGGTAACTGGTCACCAGGCGCAGTTGCTGGTCCGAAAACGACTGGCCGGCAGCCACCCTGTCGGCCAGGCTGGCGCGGTCGTCGGGATCGACTCCATCCTGCAAAGCTTCGAACAAACGAAGCACGTCTTGCCGCTGGTTGAAATAGGGTGATTGTAAAAACCGGTAAAATCGGCTTGTTTCTACTTTATTGAGGGATTTTAAGGTTTGCAGAATTTTAGTGTCTTTCATTTTTACCAAAAATCAAGTCACTTATTTTCAATGATTTGATCAAAATTTTGTAAAAATATTACTCTACAAAAGTAAGAAAATGTATTTGCCTGACACTGCACTTCGACCCACTTTTGTACCATGAACAACAAATTTCAATCCACATGAAGAAAATCCTTTACCTGCTCGCCCTGCTGTCAGCTGTTTTGACAGCGTCCCGAACCGATGCCCAAATCCTTGTGTGCAACGACCTTGTTTCAGCGGCGGTTGACGAAAACTGCCAGATTACCGTAATACCCGAATTCATACTCGAAGGCACAATACCGCTGGATTGTGTGGTGGAGGTCGATAAAATTGCGCCTTTTGGCAATGGTCCCTGGGTCCCGGCCGAATTCGGCCCCGACGATATCAATCACATGTACATGGTGCGCGTACGACATGTTCCTTCGGGTAATATGTGCTGGGGCAACATTGAAATCGTGGACAAAACCGATCCCGTGCTCGAATGCAGCGGGCTGAGTTCAGGGGTTCTCGATGCAAACGGCGAATTGGTCCTGTTCCCCGACGGCACCGCCGCATTCCCCTCCGACGCCTGCTCGAATTTCAGCGAGATCGAACTGAGCTTCCCTGGCGGGCAAACTTCCCTGAGTTATGACTGTTCCGATATCGGTATGCACATCATCGATGTGCAGGCCACCGACGCCTCGGGCAATACCGCCACCTGCCAGACCTCGCTGCTGATCTACGACCCGGTCAGTGTCTGCGAGCCTTGTATCAATTTTTGCCCCAATCCGGTAGCCGTCACTTACGAAACCGGCACCGAAGTCCTGCTCCCTGCTTATCAGACCGGCGACAACAGCGTCTTTGTCCCCTACGGCGAAGCCTCTTACAAAACCACCTCCTGCCCGGCTGCTACCCTGACGTACAGCGTCGAGTATGTCGCGGGACCGGCGGGCCAGTCCTGGTTCGAACGCAACTGGTGGTGGAAAGATGTCAATGATCTGCCCGTCGGCCATTGCCAGCAGGTGATCAGCTACGGTAGTTCGCAGTTCAATACCATTCAGGGTACCGTGTATTTTGAAACCACGGGCAACTGCGTCCTGGATGCCGGCGAAACGGGGACCAACAACTTCCCGATTATCGTCACCACGCTGCCTTCCGGCACCCAGCACACGGCAGTGCCCAATGCAGACGGCACGTACAACATCAGTTTCTTACTTTTCCAGAGCGATTCGGTGGCAGTCGTCAAACTCTTAACGCCCCCGAATATCTTTACGGTTTGCCCCAATACGTTTACCGTACCGTTTACCGGCGCCACCCAAAACTTGACGTTCGATTTCGGGCTTTTATCCGAAGGCGACTGCCCTTCGATGCAAGCCAACCTGTACGGCAATTTTTACCGCCGCTGTCAGTCGAACGCTTTCCAGGCGATCTACTGCAACGTCAGCCTTGATACTGCCTACAACGCCTACATGGTTGTCGATCTGGATTCGTTGATTTCCTTACAATCAGCCGGGCTTCCCTATACGATTGACAACGACGGCAATTACGTGTTCCAACTGGGCGATGTGCCGCCGCTGCAGTGCAATATCCTGCAAATGACGGTGTTTATCAGCTGCGATGCCGAGATCGGTCAAACGCTCTGCAACAGCGTGACCATATTCCCCAGCGATCCTTGCAGCGGCACCTGGACGGGCCCGGAAGTCGTCGCCACGGCACGTTGCAACGGCGACAAGGTCGATCTCGCGATCTGGAACCAGGGCTCGGAAGACATGAGCGCCCCGCTCAATTTTATTGTCATCGAAGATTTTATCATGTACAAAGACGGTCCGTTCCAGATTGCAGCGGGCGATTCCGTCACCATCCAGGTACCCGCCAACGGCTCTACCTGGCGCCTGGAAGCCGAACAAGCCGACGGTTTCCCCTGGCCGGGCACTGTCTCGGCAGCCATCGAAGGCTGCGGCGGACTGAACACGCCGGGACTGATCACGGCTTTCCCGCAAAACGACGACCCGGGTTTTTATGATGAATATTGTGCAATCGTGACCGGCTCGTACGACCCGAACGACAAAACCGCCGTTCCCACCGGGTACAGCGCCGAACATACCATCCGCGCCAACGAAGACCTCGAGTACAAAATACGCTTCCAGAACACTGGCAACGACGCCGCTTACCGCGTCGTCGTGGTGGACACGCTTTCTCCCCTGCTCGACTGGACCTCGCTCGAGCCCGGCGCAGCCAGCCATCCCTACCGGCTCGACGTCTTCCCCGGCGGCATCCTGAACTTCGTATTCGACCCCATCGTCCTGCCCGACAGCACCAGCAACGAAGCCGGCTCGCATGGGTTCGTGAGCTTCCGCATTGCCCAGCAACCCGATCTGCCGATCGGCACGGTGATTGAAAACACGGCCGCCATTTATTTCGACAACAACGACCCGATCATCACCAATACGGCCTTCCACACCATCGGCAAACTGGAAGAAGTTGCGCTACAAAGCCAGACGCCGTTTGTGCCGGGCGTGACGGCCAGCCTGTCGCCCAACCCGTTCAGCGAGCAGGCCGTACTGGACATTCGCGGCCGCAGCTTGCAACAAGGCATGCTGAACCTGTACGACGCCCAGGGCCGCCTGTTGCGCACCCAGACCATGCAAAACAACCAGACCCTGATCGAACGAAAAGACCTGCCTGCAGGCGTCTGTTTCTTCCAGGTGACGGACAACGGGACTGTGGTCGTGACGGGCAAACTCGTCGTAGAGTAATCCCTATTGGCCTCCAAACAACCTGCTGAACCTAAACAATCAGGAGCCGCCTCGCGAGAGGGGGCTCCTGTTGTTTTTGGAGGAGCTCTGTAAACCGGATACTGTTATACCGGCTCGTTCCAGGCTTTTACCCGGTATCGGCTTCTCTCCTCGTTTTCCCTGCCGCCGTAAATCAAGGTTCGTTCGTCGACCATATCGTTTACCAATTCGCTGAATTTGTCCAGACCAGCAAAATGCCGGGGCAGTATGGTTTGCGTCGACTTTATTTCCGCAATCGAAAACCTTCGACCCTTTTTGGTCAACAGATCTACTTCATTGCCCGCCTGATCGCGCCAAAACCAGTAGTCTCGAAGGGTGTACCGATGGTGGTTGATTTTAAAAACTTCCGCTATGATCAGGTTTTCAAACAAAGCGCCGGAAAGAACAGGATCGATGTCGCCGGTGTCGCGAAGACCCAACAGAAAAGAAACGAGACCGGTGTCGTAGAAATACAACTTTGGGGTTTTTACGACACGTTTGCTGAAATTTTCGTAGTAAGGTTGCAACAAAAAAATCAGGTAACTGCTCTCGAGAATCGACAACCAGGCTTTGGCCGTCGGCTGTGAAATGCCGCATTCATTTGCCAGGTTGTTCAAATTAAGCAACTGACCTGTCCTGGCGGCACAAAGGCTGATAAAATTCCGAAACTGCCGCAGATCCTGAACCCGCAACAACGCCGTCACGTCGCGTTCTACATAGGTCTGGATATAGTTGGCGTAAAAAACAGCAGCGTCGATTCCCCGGTCGTAAAGGGCCGGGTAGGAGCCTCGAATCGCTATTTTTTGCCACTCGTCCGGCAATAAATCGGCAGCTCGCAACTCTTCAAAATCAAAAGGCAACAACTTGAACAGCGCGACCCGTCCGGCCAGTGTTTGGGTGACACGCTCCATCAACTGGAAATTTTGAGAGCCCGAAAGCACAAAACGCCCCATTTCCCGCCTTGAATCAACTTCTGTCTGGAGATAGGAAAACAGGTCGGGTACGCGTTGCACTTCGTCAAAAATCACGTTGCCGGGGTATTTTTTCAAAAAGCCGAGCGGGTCGTTCTGGGCAAAGGTGTGCATATTCGAATTTTCCAGCGATACGTACTGGTAATCCGGGAACATGGTTTGCAACAAAGTCGTCTTGCCCGATTGCCGGGGCCCGGTGACGGCAACCACCGGGTATTGCGCCATCAGGGCGCGAATTGTATTGCTGATTTGACGAGCGACAAATGTCATTTTTTGCGTTGTTTCAGGCAAAAAACGTCATTATTTTGAAATTTCACAAAAATTATTTTGAAATAACACGTCGATTATTTTGAAATAACCAAGCCCTCGGGCCCTTATTCCAATTTCTGCTGATACAATGTCGTTCCGCTCCATACATTTGTCTTACCCGAACCAAACGGGTATTGCCGCTTGATTTTCCCCCAAAGGCGCCTTGTATGGAACTGACCCAACACCAACATTTGAAAAACCTGATTGCCCCCGATCGAATGGCGGGAAATCAGGACGACCGCAGCGCGACAAGCGCCCCCTCTCGCGAACGGCTGGCGCCGCGGCCGCAGGTCTTCCGGGCGCGGCCTTTTTTGCTTCGGGTGCTGTACCGCTTGTTCAAACCCGGTTTTATCGAACAACAAATATTCGCCCCGCTGGAAGCCGCACCTGGCAATCACCTCCGCGGTACGTTGCTCCCGACTTTCGACGCATTCCTGCCGGCTTCCCAATTTGATTTTGACTCCAAAGCGCTCGACCGCCTCGCCCAGCGAACGGCGCCCCGAAGCGATTTCAAGGCCGTGGCCAATGCCCTGAAAAGCAACCTGTTCCGGCTGTTTTCCGAAGGTTTTCTCCACGACGACCGCGCCCGGGTGCTGCTGCTGGCCGACACGGGCCTGGGCAAAACGACCTTTTTCCAGTACCTCTACCACTCGCTCGCCCGCCAACTGCCCGGCCAGCACCTCGCTTTTGTGTACGCCGGGCCCGATACGCTCGCCGCCGTCCGTGCCATTCCCGACAAATCGCGGACGATCCTTTTTCTCGACGCCCTCGACGAAGACCACCTGGCGCGCAACGACCTGAGCGCCGCGCTGAAAGCCTTGCAGGAACCCCTGCGCGATTTTTACCGGGTATTCATCAGCTGCCGGGTGCAGTTTTTCAGGGAAAAAAAAGAAGAACTCGACAGCCTGGGCGGCAATAAAGTCCAGGAAGTCGAACTGCTGGCTTTCAAGCACGAAGAAGCCAAAACCTACCTCGAACGCAAGTTTGCCGGCCGGCCGGATGATCTGGCGCGGGCCCTGACCCTTTTTGAAGGTTCGGGCGATTTTTTCTACCGCCCATTGTTGCTGTCCTGGTTCGATCTGCTGCTGACGCGCCAGCAGCCTTTCCACTATCTATTCGAGGTGTACGAAGCCATTGTGGAGGAATGGGCGCAGCGCGAAGCCCTGGTGGTGGAGCCCGACAACCCGCAGGGAAAAAATTACCCCGCCCAACTGGTTGCATTTTCCAAAAAACTGGCCCTTCACCTGTTGCGTGAACACCGCGAAGAACTGCAGGCTCAAGAGGACTCCATCGCCGCCCTGGCCGACTCGCTGGGCATCCCGGAACGGATCGCGCGCAGCCGCTCTTTCCTGACCCGCCACCGCGACACCGATCACTGGGCCTTTTCTCACCGCTCTTTTTTCGACTATTTCCTGGCCCGGCTCCTGTTCGATCAGGACCTTCGCGAAGAAGACTTTCCCTTCGGGCAATACCCCGGGGCCGCTCGTTTTTACGACGAAATGTGCTGGAAACACTACGCCGGCAGGAAAAACCCCGGAGACCTGCCCGCTCTGAGCGACGACGCCCGCCTGGGCGAACAGTTTCCCGGCATCCCCTTCGCCATTGTCCCCCACCGGGCATTCCGCGCTTGGCTCACCCGCATTCCGGCCGAACAATGGGCCCGCTACGCCGCCGAACAGCACGACCGGCCGCCTTACCGCACCGATCTCGTCGCCTTCGCGCAACAGCATTTGCCGGCCGAACAAACCCGGCCCCACTACCTGTTCCAACAATACGAAACGTATCTCAAAGCCCTGGCAGGCCGCACGATGGCCATTGGCGAAGCGGACCACCACCTGCTGTTCTTTTTGTCCGAACACGTCCATCGCAAACACCGGGCCTGGGTACCGCACCGGGGCAAGGAAAACAATCCCGCTTTTGCCCGTCTGTTCGGTGCTTACGACCCGACGCGTTCGTTCAAAGACAACCTGCCGGCCTGCCTCGCGGAATTTGACATCGGCGCCATGTTCCACCTGATCCTTGACTGCAACCCGGCCCTGCGCCGCTACGTGCAGGAGCGGCCTTTTTACGATTATTCGCGACTCGATCTGGAATTTACGGCCTTTCTCGGGCGTCTCGACCCCGAGGAGGAAGAACTCGACCTCTCGCACAACCGCATTGACGCCCTGCACCCCTCGATCAGCCGGTTCATCGAATTGCGCCGCCTCGATCTCTCGCACAACCCGATTGCCGGGGATGAAGCCCTGCGGCCCGTCGCCGAACTGCCCGAACTCCGCGAACTGTTCCTCGACGCCCCCCCGGCTGCCCCGGGCGACGACGCCAGCGGGCAGCATACCCTGCGCGCGCTGCGCGACCGCGTGCTCTTCCCGCCCACCCTGATCGAGATCGAGGGCGGCGAGTTCATGATGGGGCAGAACGAGGTGTTTCCAACGAATACCTACCGGGGCGAAACCTTTTATTCCGACGACGAAGGCCCCGCCCACCGCGTGCGGATCGATACCTTCCTGATGGGCAAATACCCGGTGACACTGGGCGAATTCCGCCGTTTTGTGGAAGAAAGCGGCTACCGGACGGAGGCGGAACAGGAGGGTGAAAAAAACGGCTCGTACCTGTGGGATTGGGAACAGATGGATATAAAACTGGTCGAAAACATCAACTGGCGACACGACGCCCTCGGCCGTTTGCAGGAGCACGACCGACACCCGGTCGTACACGTCAGTTGGAACGACGCCCGGGCTTATTGCGCCTGGTTGAGCGAAAAAACGGGCTGGCCTTTTCGCCTGCCTACCGAGGCAGAGTGGGAGTTCGCGGGCAAAGGCGGCGGCGGTTATTGGTTCGAACACCAGTTCCGGTACGCCGGCAGTGAAACCCTGGACGAGGTCGGCTGGTTTTTCTACAATTCCGGCTCCACAAGCGAAGAGAAATGCACCCACCCCGTCGGCAAGAAAAAAAGCAATGGCCCAGGTTTGTTCGACCTCTGCGGCAATGTATCGGAGTGGTGTGAAGACTGGTACAAAAAAGACTTTTACCGGCAGTGCGCGCGGGAAAACGGGGCCTTCCCCAATCCTTGTTGCACCGATGCTTCTTCGGGTTATCGCGTGCTGCGCGGCGGCCGTTGGGGCAACAATGCCCTGCAATGCCGGTCGGCCAATCGGGGCTACGACGCCCCTTCCAACCGCTCTGTCGGCATCGGCTTCCGCCTCGCGTGTCCCTTGCAGTGAGGTGGCTCGTCCCATCCGGCAGGCAAGGCCCCCCCCCCCCCCCCCCCCCCCCCGG
>JBGAHL010000038.1:0-14245 GCA_044226205.1 Saprospiraceae bacterium | reverse complement strand
AGCCCCTCCCCCCGCGGGGAGGGGAGCCGATAGCAAGTTGTGGACACTCAGGAATATTCCTTTATTCCCCGTACACCTTGAGGGGGCAAAAAACAACTGTTTTACAGCATGACGGGGTTTCATAAACCCTTATAAACCTCATAAACTCTCATACTCAACGCTTCCCAGCGTGAAGTTCATCGATTTGTGAAGCGAAGGTTCTGCCGTTCATTTTTAGGCAAAGCCAACTTTCACCCCACCCGGCTGTGCCACGCATGAAACACCCCCTCCCCATCCCGTTGCCACCGAATGGCATCCATCTGCTGCAAATTTTCGGTCGAAAGGAACTGCGCGGGCCGGCGGTGCAGCCCCTCGTCGGCCAGCTGGATACCCGTGGAGAGGTGCTCCATGCGGCGCATCCAGTCGGAGGCCCAGGCGCCGTAGCGGGCGCTGTCGGCGGGCGATTTCCAGGCGCCGTAAAGGGCGATGTAGATTTGGTCTTCCACGGAAAAGGCCATTTTGGACTGTCGTACGGGCGGGTGCCAGTTGAGCCAGAGCACGTGAGCGGGGGCCGGCGGCAGGCTGTCGGCGATCTGGCGCAGCCAGGGAATCAGCTCGGTGGCCGGCGCGTGGGTCCACATGTTGTCGACACCCCAGCAGTGGCGCTCGGGGTAGTGGGTCATGGCAAAACGGTACATCGACCCGATGCCGGGGCGCAGCAGGGGCGTGCGCAGAAAGGCTTTTTTGCGAATGGGGCTGTTGCGCAGGAAATCCACGGCTTCTTCCAGTTCCTCTTTCGTATCGGCAAACACGGGCGCCACGGCCTCGATGCCCGGCCCGCCAAACGTGAGGGTCCGGCGGGTCATCAGCAACTGAAATTCGACGGCCGGCGAGATATCCGGCCCGACTTCCCAGGCCCACTGGAACACGTCTTCGAGGTGTTTCATGCCGAACACCTGCGTCATGGCGCCGATGTATTTGGGACGGGGATAAAGCCGCAGGTGAAATTGCACCACCACCCCGAAAAAACCGCCCCCGGCGCCGCGCGCGGCCCAGAACAGGTCGGAATTTTCGGTTTCGCTGGCATGCACCAGTTCGCCGTCGGCCGTCACGATGTCGTAGCCGACGACGCTTTCGCAGGCCATGCCGAGCTTGCGGCCGTTCCAGGCAAAGCCGCCCTGCAACAGGTACCCGCCGATGCAGACGCCTTTGCAATGACCCGCCGGGAAAAACAAATCCTCTTTCATCAGCGCGGTCAGCAGTACGCTGCCGCCGACGGCTGGGCCGGATCTGGCGCGCAGATGGGCTTTGTCCACCTCGTAGCGGTTAAAATGGGTCATGTTGATCAGCACGCTGTCGTTGCGGACGTGGTTGGCCGACCAGCTGTGCCCGCCGGAGCAAATACTGATCTTTTTACCGGCCGAACGGGCGTAGCGGATTACCGCCGCGATGTCGTCCACGTCCATGGGCTCGGTGTACAGATCGGGCATGCGGTCGAGCGGCTGTTTGTTGAACAGGGTGTCGAGCACGGCGGCTTCAAAGCCGGCATCCGTGCGGCGCAGCACGCGGCCTTTGATGTTCAGGAAATTCATCGTGAAGGAACGATTTACGGGTGAGCAGCAGGGTGGAATTCGGAATAAAGAGCGGGTAAAAATGAAGCAAGGTGGTTCATCTCCTCGGCGCAGTGCGCGAGCAGGTCACGGGCTTGTTTTTCGGGCAATCGAACTGTTTTTTGTAAAATTTTGGACAAAAACCGGCCCGCCGCGCCGCCTTTTCGCAGTTGAATATGCGGGCCGCCCATCCAGAAACGGGAGCGCATTTCGGCGCCGTCGGGCGTGGCGCGCAGCTGGTGCACCAGCCAGCCGAAATCGAGCGGGTAGCGCGAATACCCGACCCGGGCGCAGATGTAAACGGCTTGTTCCGTGGCTTCCGGCAAGCCCAGTTCGGTCGGTGAAACAAAGCGTATGGCCGCCTTTTCCATCGACGTGCCGATGTACTCCTCGATCAGGGAACAGCGCCCGATGTAGTGGCCCAGGTCGCCTTCGCCGTCGGCCCAACGGGCGTCGCGGTGGGCTTTGGGGTGCCAAAGTTTGTAGCGGTTGGCGAGGCTGCCGTGCCAGCCGAACCACCAGTGCCACATCAAGGGCCGCACGCCGGGCATGGGGGTGCGGACGGCCACCCTTTGCGAGCCGTCGGGTTCGAGGGTGTAGCCGTTTTCAAAGGGCCAATAGCCCGGTTGCATCAGTTTCGCGGCGCCGTCGGACGGAGGCAGGGCGCCGGGCGGCAAGGCGCCTTTTTCCAGCGCCAGCCGCGCATGTTCGGGCAAGGGCGGCTGAATATCCTTGAAAAATTTCGCGTAAGGCGTCGCCTGATCTTCCGGGCGGTAGCCCATGTAAGTTGACATTTTCATCCTGCAAATCCTTTTTTCCTGCCTCCCGACAAAGACGGGGTGACTTGACGCTGCGAAGTACGGGGGCGCCGGCGGGATGAAAATTGACCTATGATAAGAAATGCCGCGTCAGAGGTTTTTGCGAATGCGGCTGAGCGACTCGGGCGTCACGTTGAGGTAGGAAGCGAGGTATTTCAGCGGGATGTTCCGGACAAATTCGGGCGACTGCTTCAACAATTTCAGGTAGCGCTCCGTGGCGGAAAGCGAGATCAGATCCCGCGAACGCTCGGCCACCCTTTTGAACACTTCTTCGGTAAAAATGCGCCCCAATTGATCAAATTTCGGCGACAAGCCGTACAATTTCTGCAAATCGGCGTGGCTCATGCTCAGCAAGGTCAGGGGCGTGAGCGCCTCGATGTAATGGTCCGAAGGCGTGCGGTCGAGGAAGGATTCGTATGAACTGATCAGCGATCCCGAGAAGTAAAAATCGAAGGAAATCTCCCGTTCTTCCTTGTAGAAAAAACTGCGCGTCACCCCTTCCACGATAAAATTGATGTAGTGCTCCACCTCGCCTTCGGCGATGAGCAGGGCATTTTTGCCCAGGCTTCTCAACCTGACGTAGCGGCTGAGCAATTCGAGTTCTTCCTCCCCGATGGCCGCCCGGTCGTGCAGGGTTTTGCGCAGGCTTTCGATCCCTTCCAGAAAAAGCGACATAGGCGACAGTTTACTCGATCAGTTCGATCTCCGTTTTTTTGTTCAAACCCAGTTTTTCCAGCGCCCAGTCGAACCCGTAATACACCACGGGCACCACGATCAGCGACAGAAACATGGAAGAATTCAGGCCGCCGATGATGGCCCAGGCCAGACCGTTTTTCCAGTCGGAGCCCGCGCCTTCGGCCAAAGCGATGGGCAACAGGCCGATCACCATGGCGATATTGGTCATGAGTACGGGCCGGAAACGCAGTTTGGTGGCTTCCAGCAGCGCGGCCTTTACTTCGCGCCCTTCCTCGCGCAACTGATTGGCAAAATCGACCACCAGAATGGCATTTTTACCCACCAGACCGACGAGCATCAGCAGGCCGAGGCCGGTGAACACGGTCAGGTTTTCGCGGGCCAAAGCCAGCGCCAGGAACGCGCCGATGATCGACAGGGGGATCGACAGCAACACGACGAAGGGATACACCCAGTTGTCGTACAGGGCGACCATGATGAGATACACCAGCACCAGCGAGGCCCAAAGAGCAAACCCGAGCGTGCCGATGCCTTGCTCCTGGCGTTTGAGGTCGCCGCCGTATTTGATGTAGGCGCCGGGTGGCAGCGGGAGCGCGTCGAGGCTTTTTTTGATGTCGCGCGTGACCGAGCCGTTGGGGCGGCCGATCACCTGCGCGGTGATGAGCAGGGAAGGCAGGCGGTCGCGGCGTTCGAGGCGGGTCGGCGCGCTGCCTTCGGTCACGTCGGCGTACTGGCTGATGTAGACCGTGCTGCCCAGCGGATTGACCAGCGCCAGCTTGCGGATGTCCTCGGGGCTGCGCCGGTCGAAGGCGTCGAGCGCCACGCGGATCGGGTATTCGTAGTCGCCTTCGCGGTAGCGGGCGTCGGAATTGCCATTGAAAGCCGTCTGAAGCGTGAGGCCGGTTTGGGCCATGTTGAGGCCGAAATCGGCCATGCGCTGCCGGTTGACATTGACCTTGATTTCCGGGTTGCCGCCCTCGACGGAGGGCGCGATCTCGACGCAGCCGGGCACCTTGGCCATTTCGCGCTGCACCCGTTCGCTGAGCGTGAGCAGGCTGTCGAGGTCGGGGCCGTTGAGCATGATCTCGATGGGGGAGAACGACAGGCCCAGCATGTCGATAGGCGAGGATTTGATCTTGGCGCCCGTGATGATTTCCTCCAGTTTTACCTTGGTTTTACGGGCAAAAACAGGGGTTGTTTCCTTTCGGGGGTTGCCGTACGGCGTCAGAAAAACCATCACCTCGGCGAGGTGCGGGGCATTGAGCCCGAAAGATTTGTTGTTGGTGCCGACCGTCGTGTAGGTATTGACCACCTCGGGCTGTTGCCGCAGCCAGGCCTCAACTTCTTTGGTCACGGCGTCGGTTTGGGTCAGGGAGGCGTCTTTGGGCAATTCAATTTCTACCAAAAACTCGCCCCGCTCGCCCGTATCGAAAAAGGCATTGCCGACAAAACCCTTGGTCAGCAACAAAAAAGACCCGCCGAAAAGGCCCAGCGCCACCAGAATGGTCGCCGCGCGGGTAGCCCAGTTTTGCAAAGCCCAGCGCAGGGCCGACACAAAACCTTCGGTGAGCCAGTCGATGAATTTTTCAAAACGCAAAATCCCCCGGCCGGCCATGTTTTTGCCCGAAAAACGATGCACTTTGCCAAAACGCGAGGTTAGCCAGGGCACCAGTGTAAACGACACCAGCAGCGACATCAGCGTGGAAGTCAGCACCGTCATGCAAAACTGGCGCAGCAGGTTGGGCACCATGCCGACGGTGAACACAATGGGCAGAAACACCACCACGTCCACCAGCGTGATGCTGATGGCGGTAAAGCCGATCTCCTGACGGCCGTCGTAACTGGCCTGCACCCTGTGCTTGCCCATTTCGAGGTGGCGGTAAATATTTTCAATCACCACGATCGCATCGTCGACCAGGATGCCGATGGCCAGCGAAAGGCCGAGCAGCGACATGAGGTTGAGCGAGTAGCCGAACACTTTCATCATGATGAAGGTGCTCACGATCGAGGTCGGGATCGACACCAACACGATGGTGGCGTTGCGGATGCTGTGCAAAAAAAGCAACATGACCAAGGCGACCAGCAACACGGCGATGACGAGGTCGTGCACCACGGCGTCCGTGGCCTGTTCGGTAAAACGGCTGCTGTTGGCAATCACCTGAAAATGAAGGCCTTCATTGGCGTACTTGCCTTCGAGTTCCTTGAGTTTCAACAAGGTTTGTTCGGCCATTTCCACGGCATTGGCGTCGCCCTGTTTGCGGATGGTGAGGCCCACGGCGGGCTGGCCGCCCGTGCGGCAGATCACTTCGGGTTCCTGGGCGCCGTCCTGCACCTCGGCGATGTCTTTGAGAAAAACCGAGGACCCGAAGCGGCTTTTGCCCACGACGAGGTTGCGGATTTCGTCGAGGGAGGCAAATTTGCCGGCCAGGCGGATGCGCAACTGGCCGTCATCGTCGCTCACTTTGCCGGTCGGGAAGTCGAGGTTGGCCGTTTGCACGGCTTGCGCGACCTGCAACAGCGCGATGCCGTACTGTTCGAGGCGTTCGCTGTTGACATTCACCTTGATTTCGCGGGCTTCGCCGCCGAGAATATTGACCTGGGCCACCCCTTTTACCTGGGCAATGTCGGTCGCCACGCGGTTTTTAATCAGGTCGTAAAAAGCCGTGCCCGTGATGTTGGCCGCCACGCCCAGCCGCAGGATCGGGAGTTCGTCGAGGGCGAATTTGTTGATCACCGGCGTGCGCACCTCCTTGGGAAAAGTCGATTGGATCTGCCCGATTTTCCGCTGCATTTCGAGCACCGCCTGGTCGATATCCACGTCCTGCCGCAGTTCCACAGCCACGAACGAAGCGCTTTCATTTGAAGTCGCCTGCACCTGGTCGATGCCTTCGAGCGCCGAAATAGCGTCCTCAATCGGCTTGCTCACCGCGTTTTCGACCTCGCTCGGCGAGGCGCCCGGGTAGATGGTGATGATCGTGACGACGGGCGGACTAAACTTCGGGACCAACTCGATCGGCAGCCGGAAATAACTGCCGATGCCCATGAAGGTCAGCACGGCAAACACCACGATGATGAGCGAGGGGCGACGGATGGATAGTGCGGTCAGATTCACGCGGAGCGGAGCGGAGGGTTAAAATCGCCGGGTAAAGGTACGATCTATGCCGACGGTTTTGCCGCCGCGGGTCGCCGCTGTTTTTGAATGGCGGAGTCATTCGCCTGCCAGCCCGTGAAAGCGCAGCAAGTGCCCGGGCGCCTGCTCGTTGTAAAGGCAGAGAATCAGTGCGTTGCGCAGGCGCGGATCGCTGGAAAAGAGGATTTTGACGGGATTGTGAAGGTAGCCGCGCTCGCCGAACAGGGCGATCTGCTGGCCCTGGCGCGGGCGACGGAAAAGGCGCAGTTCCTCGACGTTGGCGGGCAGGGGAATGTCGCCGTAGCCTTCTTCTTCCAGAAATTGCCGCACCATGTCGTAGGTCCGGTCGAGCCGCGACCCGGAGAACACCGTACGGTATTCCCAGCCGTCGCTCGTGCCGCCCAGGTGCCGGCTGCCGGCCGGCGGAAACTGCCGGCGGATGGGCACCTGCGGCTCGGCGGGCGCTTCGGACTCGGGAAGCGGCGCTTCTTCTGCAAAACCGAATTCGTCGTAAACGAGGGCGACATTCATGCCCACAAAAATATGGATTTCTACAAAAAGTTTTAAAAAATAAAAACTTTTTGTTTCCAATCACCCTATAAGGGTTTGAAAAACCCTTATAGGGTTAAGTCAACTCTCCCCCTCAACGACCCTCCAACCACCCTATAAGGGTTTGAAACCCTTATAGGGTGGTTGGAGGGTTTATCCCTTAATCATTCGCCACACCGTGCGCCCCGCGGAATTGCTTAAACTGAAAAAATACGCTCCGTCGGGCAGCAGACTGCCATCGTACGGGAATTGATTTTCTCCCTCTGCAAGCTGCAGGGTTTCGCCGTGCAGCGGCCTGCCAAACAGGTCGAACACCTCGAAGCGCGCGTTGCCGGCTTGCGCGGATTGCAGCTCGATGCTTGTTTGCCCGCTGAAAGGATTCGGCAATGCCCGTGCCGCCCCAAACGTCGCCGCAGGCTCTACGGCCCCCGAAACCGTGCATTGGCCTGTCGGTCGAAGGATCAGGTAGTAATGGTCGTCGGGAGTCGCCCCATTATTGGGGAAGGTGGTCGGAATTGGTCCCAACAGCGGGCTCACTACCACTGCTCCTATAATCAGGTCGAGCGTATCCGGGGCCGTATTGGATGAAACGGGCGTGCCGTACAACAGCATGCAGCCCAGGGTATTGGCATTAAAAACGCAATTGGGCGGATCGCAGGAATAGCTCAGCCCCGCGGGCAAATTCTGAATAGCGCCTGCCGTGGGTATGCTGATGCTGCTGACAGGAATCGCAACACCGCTGACGGTAATGAAAGGCGGTACGTTGATCGTGACCGATTGGTTGTACGGTTCCTCTATACAGGCCGGTTTCAGGTTGTAGTAGGGCGCATCGGGCGTCCAGGGCGCGGGCGAGAACAGGGCGCCGGTGACCAGCAGGCTGGAATCGCGCTGGCAGTTCTGGGTAAATAAAACGGCGGGCGCCAGCGTCAGCGCCAGGAGAAGAAGTGTTTTCATCGGACAAATGTTTTAAACATCAAGTCACCCCATCCCCGGCATCTCCCGTTCCAGTTCTTCCACCCTGATCCTGTAAATGTACTGCGGGGTACGGGCCAGCAAATTGCGGTAAAGACTGATGGCCCGCATGTGGTGGGGCGTGGGGTTTTCGGCAATTTTGCGCAATTCGTAGTGCACGGCGGCCTCTTCGCGCTCGGTGCGGGCGAGGTTGAGCAACTGGAAAAGATGGCGCAGGGCTTCGGGGCGGTTGCCTTCCGAAAGAATGATCTGGGCGCGCAGGATGTTGGCGCTGAACGTCAGGTCGGGATTGCCCAGCGCCAGCGCAATGTCGCGGCCTTCTTCGAGCAGCAGCCGGGCGGGCGCCACCTCGCCGGCGGCTACGTGTACGCCTCCTTTTTCGATGAGCGAATACCCCAGCACGAGGCGGTTGCCCATTTCGCGGGCATACTCGATGGCCTCGTTGTAAAAGCCGATGGAACGCTGGTAGTCGTTTTTGTAAAACCAGGTGTCGCCCAGCGTGTTCAGGGCCTTGGCAATGCCTTTTTTGTAATTGAGTTCGCGGGAAAGCGCCAGCGCTTCCTGCAAAAATCCCACGGCGCGGTCGAAATCGCCGATGACGGACAGCAGGTCGCCGATCAGTCCGCAGGCGATGGCCTTGCCCTGTTTGTCGCCGAGTTCTTCGCAGAGCGCGAGGTCGCGTTCAAACATTTGCATGGCCCGCGTGTAGTCGCCTTTTTTCTCCCAAACCGAGCCGATACTGCCGATGCAGATGGTGACGTAAAGTTTGTTGCCGAGTTCTTCGGCCAGGGTCAGGCCTTTTTCCAGGCAAAGCAGCGCGCTGTCGAGGCTGTGTTTTTCGAGGTTGATGATGCCCAGATTGGTGTAAAGCAGCACCAGCCCCTGCTTGTCGTCGGCCCGTTTGGAAATATCGAGCTGTTCTTCCAGCCAGCGGATGCCCTCGTCGTAATGACCCTGGTTCATAAAAATCAGGCCCAGATTGGCCACGATGCCGGCGTTTTCGGCGTCGCGCTGCACGGAGCGGTTGATCTCGATGGCGCGCGCAAACCAGTTTTTGGCTTCCTCGTAGCTGCCCTGCCGGAAATACAGGGTGCCGAAGTTGCCGTAGGTTTTGGCAATGCCGATCTGGTCGCCGGCTTTTTCAAAAAAGGCGATGGCCTGATCGAGGTGTTCTTTCGCCTTTGAATAGGCGCCGCGCAAGATCAGCAGGTGCCCCAGGCGTCGGTGGCAGCGCCCGGCGAGATAGGGATCGTCGAGCGCTTCGGTGCGGGCCAGTGCGTCGCGGTAGTCGCGCTCGCTTTCCTCCCACTGCCCGATGAGCTCGTGAATGGAGCCTTTGCGCAGCAGCAGTTTGATCAGTTTTTTCGACTTCCGGCCGGTCTCGATCAGGTTCTCGATCCGTTTTTCGAAGTATTTGAGCGCCTGGCGGTTCTGGAAGTTGCGCTGGGCGTGCCGGGCTGCTTTTTCGAGGTAGCGATTGGTTCTTTTATCGTTTTCCGCCTGCTCGTAGTGGAATGCAAGGTCGACGTAGCGTTCGGCAGAGTCGGGGTACAATTGTTCGATGGCTTCGCCGATCAATTGGTGCAGCTCGCGCAGGCGGGTGCGCAGTTGCATATCGTACGCTGCTTCGCGCAGGAGCGAGTGGCGGAAAATGTAGCGCAACTCGTTCATCGCGTGCCAGATCTGCCATTTTTCAGCGGTCTGGATTTGCTCCTTGAGGACCACTTCGAGGTCGCCGTTTTTGCGGATGAACTCCTCCTGCCTGGCCATAACGGCCGACAACACGGGCAGTTCGAACTCCCGCCCGATCACGGCGGCGGCTTTCACCGTCTCCTTCACCAGGCCGCTCAGACGGTCGATGCGGGCCATCATGATCTCCTTGACGGAGTCGGTGATCTGGATGTCCTGGTTTTGCAGTTGCAACACGCCGTCCGTGTTTTTGAGCAATTTGGCCTCCTGAAAATAATCGGCCATTTGCTCCACGTAGAAGGGGTTGCCCTGGGTCATGCGTTGCAAAAGTTCGAGCAAATCGGGGTGCAACGGGCCGCCCAGGCGGGTTTCGGCAAAGGCGCGCAGGTCGTCGGGGTTCAGGAAATTGAGGTCGACTTCGCAGGTCGGCGTGCCGAGCTCGGCCAGCAGGCTGGGCCGGAACGGGTAAATTTTGCTGCCGTCGTCCTCGTATCGGCTGGTGGCCACGAAAAGCAGCGGATAGCCTTGCGCCCGGCGGATAAACTGCGCCAGAAACTCCCGCGACATGTCGTCGTACCAGTGCGTGTCTTCCAGTTCGATCACGGCCGGCTGAAGCAGCGACTCGGCCACGAAGAGGTTGGCCATGGCGGCCAGGCCGTTCTGGTAGCGGCCGCGCGCGTCGAGTTGTTCCCACAGGGAGCCGGGGATGATGAGCCCGACCATGGCGGCCAGCACGCTTTGCGTACGGCTGATCTCGCGGCGCACAGCGTCGGCTTCCGGGTGCTGCGACTCGGTGAGGTCGTACATGAGTTCGAGGAAATTGGCCTCGAACAGTTCGAAATTGCGCTCGGCGGTATTTTCCGGGCTTTGTTCAAAGTAGTTTTTAAGGAAAAAAATAAAGGGATTGAATGCCTTGCGCAGGATCTGGTCGCTCTGACAATTGAACCAGCTCACGCCCGACATCGTCTCGCGCAGGCGGCGGCGGAATTCGTAGCTGAGGCGGCTTTTGCCGATGCCGGCTTCGCCGAAAATGTAGGCCACCCCGGCAAATTTGCCCTCGCGGAAGGGGGCGGCAAAGTCGAAGAGCGTTTGCAGTTCGGTCGCGCGGCCGAAGTAGTCGCCGCCGAAATTGGTGCGGCCACCCAGGTTTCGGCCGGTGAGCACGTAGGTCGGGATGCTTTGTTCAAAGCCCTTGTATTGTACGTCGCCGCGGTAGTTGAACTTGAAGTTGCGGTTGCGCTGCACGTTGTTGTCGGCCACTACTTCGCCCCAATTGGCTTTGGCCATGAGGCGGGCGCCGAGGTTGACGCGGGCGCCCACGGCGGCGTACTGGCAGAACACGTCGGCGCCGATGACGCCGGTAAAAGCCAGCCCCGAGGTGATGCCGATGCGCCACTGGGCGCCGGTCAGGTTTTCGAGGTGGCGCAGGTCGTCCTGCACGGCCGCGACAAATTCGAGGGCGCGTTCCACGTTATTTTCAAAAGAAATCGGCGCGCCGAACAGCAGAAACATGACGCCGCCCTTGTCGCCAAAATCAATTTCCTTGAAGTAGCCGCCAAAATTGAGGCTTTGGTCGAGCACTACCGAGGAAAAATGATCGAGTCCCTCGTGGGTTTCCACGCCGGAAAAAGAGAGGAACACACTCACCACGTTGCGGAATTCGCCATTGTTGTTGGGGGCAAACACCTCGGCCGGCAAAAACTCCCCCATGATGGCAGGATCTGGCGGCGGCAACGCGGCTTGCACGGCCGTGGGCGAAAATGGCGCAGCTTCGGGGAGCGGGCGGTTCACATCGACCCGGAAAAAACCGTCTCCCAGCGGCGTGCCGGTCACGCCGGTCGCTTCGAGCCAGGTCAGGAATTGCTCGTCGCACACGGTTTCGAGGCTGCAGGCCCTTATTTGCGCTTGCGCACAGCTTTCGATGGGCTGGCCGCGGAAATAATAGGCTTTGCGGCGATTGCCCACGATTCCCCATTCCACCTCGCCTTCGGAAAGCCCGATTTTGATGCCGATGTTGTGTTCGGCCAGCGGAGATTCTTCATTTCCCTGATCGGTCGCAAAGCGCTGCAAGGTCGCCTGTGCGGTTTGCACCACGCGCAGGGCGAGTTGGGCCATCTCGGCGGCGGCGCCCGGCGTTTTGTTGTCGCAGGGAAAAATGGCGGTAAAACTGTCGCCCGCGAAGTAGGGGATGAAGCCCTGCCGGGCGTACACCAGTTCCACCGTGGGGCGGAAGATAAAATTGAGCGTATTGGAGAGTTCTTCGGCGCCCTCGGCGCCTCCCTGGCGCATCAGTTTTTCCGTGAGCCGGGTGAAGCCGCTCAGGTCGATAAACATGGTCGCGGCCCGTATCCGCCCCTGAAGGCGGCCGGCGCGGTAATTCTCCTGTATAAAATGCGTCAGGAAATGTTTCAAGACAAGCAAGGGCGATTAGTGCGGGGGCAAGTTACGAGCTTTTGTCCGAAGGCAGCAGCAGTCTGCTAAACGTTGCAAAACAGATTTTCGAGGCCTTGCGGACTTATTTTTTACCTAAAAAACGTTTGACCAATCAAGTATACTTGCACTCCCCAAAGCCAGCGATTCATCATTCAGGGACATGAAAGACCTTATCCAACAACTCGCCGCCGAATACCACGCCGAAGCGGTGGCCGTCCGCCGCCATCTGCACGCCCACCCGGAATTGTCGTTTCAGGAACACAATACCAGTCGCTACGTCGCCGAACAACTGCAAGCCATCGGGGTGGAATTTCACACGGGTATCGCCGGCACAGGCATCGTCGCGCTCGTCAAGGGCAAAAACCCGAAAAAACGCGTCATCGCCCTGCGCGCCGACATGGACGCCCTGCCCATCCGCGAAGCCAACAACGTACCGTACAAGTCTGTCAATGAAGGCGTTATGCACGCCTGTGGTCACGACGTGCACACCTCGTCGCTGCTGGGGGTCGTGCGCATTCTGCATCGGCTGCGCGAGCAGTACGAGGGCACGGTAAAGTGCATTTTCCAGCCCGGAGAAGAAAAACTGCCCGGCGGCGCCAGCATCATGATCCGCGAAGGCGTACTCGAAAACCCGCGCCCCGTCAGCATCTTCGGCCAGCACGTACACCCGCCGCTGCGCGCCGGCATGATCGGCCTGAAACCGGGTATCTACATGGCCTCGACCGACGAAATCTACCTCACCGTCAAAGGACGGGGCGGCCACGGCGCCATGCCCCAGGAATGTATCGACCCCGTGCTCATGGCCGCGCAACTGATCGTCATGCTCCAGCAGATCGTGAGCCGCTACGCCGACCCGGCCGTGCCCAGTGTACTGACCTTCGGCAAAATCAATTCGGTCGGCGGCGCCACCAACATCATCCCCAACGAAGTGAAAATCGAAGGGACTTTTCGCACCATGGGCGAAAAATGGCGCACCGAGGCCCACAAACGCATGAAAAAGATCGCCGAGCAAACGGCGAAAAGCCTGGGCGGCGCTTGCGAATTCAACATCGTCCGCGGCTATCCCGTGCTCTTCAACCACGAAGAACTCACCGCCCGCACCAAACGCCGCGCCATCGAATACCTCGGCAAAGACAAGGTCGTCGATCTGCCCTTGCGGATGACGGCCGAGGACTTTGCCTATTTTTCACAGGAAATGCCCGCCTGTTTCTACCGCCTGGGCACCGGCAACCCGGAAAAAGGCATCACCTCGCCCATTCATACAGACACCTTCGACGTGGACGAAAACGCGCTCGAAACCGGCATGGGCCTCATGAGCTGGCTGGCAATACAGGAACTCGCCGGTAAATAAATTTAACATGGAAAAACACTACGCCAACGAAGACATCACCGTCGTCTGGAAACCCGACGCCTGCATTCATTCCGCCCTCTGCTGGAAAGGCCTGCTGTCCGTTTTCGACCCGCGCAAACGCCCCTGGATCAACCTGGAAGGCAGCGAAACGGATGCGATCATTGCACAGGTCGACAAATGCCCTTCCGGCGCACTCAGCTGGTTCCGCAACGGCGACCAGGCGACCCGGCCCGAAGAAATCGACGTGGAAACCGTGGTGGAAGCCACCCCGAACGGCCCGCTGATGGTGTATGGCAACATCCGTGTGAAAGACGCCTCCGGCAACGAAACCGTAAAACACAAGGTGACGGCTTTCTGCCGTTGCGGCGCTTCGTCGAACAAACCCTATTGCGACGGCTCACACCGCAAAGTCGGGTTCGAAGGTTGAAAAGGGGAGCTGGAGGGATGGTGCCTTCACCTTGCCGCCTATTTTTCCCTGACAAAACGCAAGGCCGCGCTGTTCATGCAGTAGCGTTTGCCGGTGGGAGCGGGCCCGTCGTCGAACACGTGGCCCAGGTGAGCGTTGCAACGGCTGCAGCGCACTTCGTCGCGGGTCATGCCGTGGCTGTTGTCGGTCGCGACTATGATGTTGGCGCTGTCGAAAGGTTTGAAAAAACTCGGCCAGCCCGTGCCCGAATCAAACTTGGCGTCGGAATGGAACAAGGGCAGGTCACAACACACGCAGTGGTAAAGCCCCTTGGCGTGGTTGTTCCAGTACTCGTTGTCGAAGGCGCGTTCGGTGCCCGACTGGCGCGTCACGTAGTATTGCATGGGCGTGAGTTGGGCTTTCCATTCGGCGTCGGTTTTGACCACCTTGTCGCCGCCGGTTTGGGCGGCCAGTGCGCCGCAGGAGAAAAGCGCGAAGAATAGCAGGACAGATTTCATGTTGTAGTTTTTTGTAAAAACTTAGACAGGGGCAGCGCCCCGATAGATTTGTAGCAAATGGTGGAGACAACAGGTACGGAGGGGCAGCGCCCCGAAA
>JBGAHL010000037.1:0-47983 GCA_044226205.1 Saprospiraceae bacterium | reverse complement strand
GTTTTCAATATGCCATTTTTCGAGTGTGGCGCCGCCTTTTCGGTCGTAGTAGCGCAAGGCATCGAAGCCGCGCAGTTCGCCGGCGGCTGAGAAATGGAAAGTACCCGTCACGCTTTGCTCCTCGCTTTTCAGGGTTGCAGTGGCCGTCAGGGAGTCGACGGGCGACCAGTGGATGTAGGGTTGCAAGGCGGCATCGGGAAACCAGCAGATCTCGGCGAGGTAACGCAGCAGGGTGCCCTGATCAGTTTGCGGCCCCTGGGCATCGGCTACGGGGTACAGGGAGAGTGCCTTGATGAGCATGTGTCCGTGCCCGTTTTGCAGGCGGTCGCGGCCCGCGAGGCGGATGAATGCTGCGGCTTCGACATCGGCGATCCAGTAAAAGCCCGGCGGGTCGGTGCGAAAGTATTGTTCGGCCGTCACGGGCATCCAGGCGCCGTCGGGTGTGGTGCGCATACGGCCGGTTTGCACGAGGTGCACGGCCCCTGTCAAGGGTTTGCCCACCGTCCCGCTTTGGCGAAGCCAGTTTTGTACAATCGGCGGCAGGGCAGCCAGTTGGGTATCGGCAACTACCTGTCGGGCAGTCGCAACTGGGGGGCGGAAAGCCGCCAGCTCGGAACGGATCATGGCCTTGAATTGCCAGGTCCCGAACGCCGGCAAGGCCCCGATCAAAACGATGAGGTTGGCGATGGCGCCGAATTTGGCATCTTTCCACGCGCTGAAAATCATGATTTGAGAGAGCACAACACCGATTGCTGCGGGCAGCCACCAAATGTCTTTTTTTAATAAAAACAAGACAGCGGCGCTCACCAGAAGCAGGGCGCTTGCCAGCCAGCCAATGCCGGCGGGTTTGGAAATGTCGGCGCCGAGCTGCGATACCTCGGCATATTTAAAGGCTTTTACAAAGCCCATGAGATGAATAATCCCGTGCAGGAGCAGGAGAAAGACAAATGTTAATCGGAGCATGGTAAAAGTTGTTTTAAGCGGAATTTTTCTGATAAAACCGCATCACCGAGGGCCACATCGTCAGGACGACAATCGCCAGTCCCCAGCCCAGAAACAAGGGCTGCATCCAGAAATAGGGCACCAGCGCGATCTGCACATTGATCCAGCCAATGAGTATCAGTCCGACGATCAGCGAATAGGTCCAGGCCCAGTGGCGGTCGCGGTAAATGTTGAACACATAGGCAAAGGGCAAAAAACTGCGCTGCATCAGCCCGCGGGCCACGATCAGCGGAAAAATGCCCAACAAGAGCAACAAGACAATTCCCGGCGCCGTGTAGCTGTGAAAGGGAGAATGGTCGAGCCATTCGGGGCGCATCCCGAAACCGATCGGGTCGGTGAGCAATTTCCAGCCCCCGTAAAGGGCGCCGGCAGCAAGCACCACATGCAGCAAGAGCAGCACGTAGAGCAGGAAAGGACGTTTCATGGTCGTGCGGTTCTCCGGGTTTTTTACCCTACAAATTTGGTCTGTCGCGGAGGGCGGAGTAAATGACCGGTGTTAATTAAAAAAATGATCCCCGTCGGCACGGCCCATTGTATTCTCCTGCGGAAATTACCGACCTTTCCAAACGGATTGAACGACTATTAAGACATGCAACGACTCGCCTACATCTTGCTGATTTTGTTATTTGCCCCTGCTGTTTCGGCTCAGTTGCCGGTTGTCAGCAAAGGGACGGTGGTCCGCCACGAACTTTTTAATTCCCGGTACGTCCCGGCGCGCAATGTGGACGTCTGGCTGCCGGAAGGCTATTCTCCGCGCAAAAAATACCCGGTTATTTACATGCAGGACGGCCAGATGCTGTTCGACAGCACCATCAACTGGAACCATCAGGAGTGGGGCGTGGACGAAACCTTGAGCCGGCTGATTGCGATGCGGAAAGTCAGGCCCTGCATTGTAGTGGGCATCTGGAACACTCCCGACCGGCGGGTGGAATATTATCCTGCCCGTGCCTTCGATTTACTGCCGGAGGATGTACAGGCGGGTTTGCGCAAGGATATAGGCGACTCTACCGCGGCGCCCCGCTCCGATGCCTATCTGCGTTTTATGGTTGAGGAACTGAAACCGTTCATCGACAGCGTTTACGCCACCAAAAAAGACCGGAAAAACACCTTCGTCATGGGGTCGAGCATGGGCGGGTTGATTTCCATGTACGCCATTTGCGAATACCCCGGGGTGTTCGGCGGCGCGGCCTGTTTGTCGACGCACTGGCCGGGCAGTATTTTCAGAAACGATCCGCGCATTGCGAAAGGCTTCACCGATTACCTTGCTATGCGCTTGCCCGACCCGGCCAGCCACCGCTTCTATTTCGACTACGGCACGGCGACGCTGGACGCCTGGTACGAGCCTTACCAGAAAGAAGTGGACCAACTCCTGTCGGCACGCGGCTACACGGCAAGGAACTGGGTCACCTTGCGTTTCGAGGGAGCGGAACACTCGGAACGAGCCTGGAGAAAACGGCTGGACGGACCGATGGTGTTTTTGCTGGGAGGGAAAAAACGATAGGTTTGTTTGCCGGTTTTAGTCCCGGCCGCCGTAATAGGTTACCAGATCTCTTTCAAGAATTTTGTCGTCGATAGGCGGGGCGTCGAGGTTGCTGGAATTCAATTTCGACATGTTTCTCCACCAGCGATCCAGTTTTTCATTGAAATCCTGCAAAAGAGGGTCTTTGTCCTGAAAGCCATCCCTGGGGATGATCGTTTCCGTGAAGCCGTGCCAGAAGTTCGGCTTCATGACCTGATCGAAACGGTAGCGATAAACTTCGCCTTTTTTACCCAGCATCAGGGCTTCTTCAAACAAGACCCAGGGGGCAGGGAAATATTCGCCTTCCTTGTTGCTTTTCAGGTTTTCATCCGGGCATTGCAGTACGACCATAAACTGGCAGGAACTCATCAAGTTTTTTACCTGTTCCTGCAGGCCTTCGCCGCCGGCTGCGATGTCGATGTTGACAGGCTTGAATCCATGACCTTCCAGCATCCGGCAAAGCCTTACCGCGGCTTCTGCTCCCAGGCCATCCCTTTGTTTGGCATTACAGGCAAAAAAACAGGGCACGCCAACCCCTCTTGGATAACTAACTTTGAGCCCCTTGATGTCCAGATCTGCACCTCTTTCTCTGGCAAAAGACTTCAAACGGCTTTCCAGTCTGTTTTTTATGTGATCTTTAAGATCGTCGAGCGGCAGGCCGGTATCCTGTCCGTTTCTGCGATCCACGATAAAGTGGAACTCGGCTTCTTCTTTGTTCTGCTCGTCGTTTTTGGATACCAGCAGGTTGTGCGCGACAAACACATTGTATTTGCTCTCTTTCAGCACATCCAGGGCTTCTTTCCAATACCCGGCAAACGAACTTTGGTCGCTGTGAATATGTACCCTGAACCCGAGACGTACCAGCCTGGCGCGTTCTTCAACAAGGCTGATTCGAAGGAATGCTTCCTCGGTGTCTGGCGTCAGAATACAGGACGACGCATTGGGATTCTGGTTGGTTGTCAGCAATTGTTGCCAAAGCGAAGGGAATTTGCGCCTGCCGAGGCATCTGGATTTTCCCAGTTGCAGGGAATGGTCCACTACCTGAACCCGCTGAAATTCCGCAGTTGACAAATCTTCCGAATATGCGTTGAGAAACGACAAGGGCGTAACCCGCACTTTTCGGAGGATGTTTTTGTCAAAAATTACCAGCTTGGAGAGCTCTTTGGGAAGGAGTTGGGTGAGTGCCGCTTCTATTTCGGAACAATCGAGGTTTTTATATTTCTCTGAATCATACACGACGATACTGGTAAAACAGGAATGCCCTTCGGAACTTTCAGTTGAAGACCAGCTCGAAATGGTATCGAATTCCATACTGGCAATAGCCTGGGCGGCAGCGGCCAGCGAGCCGGGGACATGGTGGGTGTGAATGATAATTTTCAGCGCCCTGTTCCAGTATTTGGGGGGAATTTGGGATAGAACCAGGCTGTTTTCGGAGGGTGAAAGCGCGCCATAGAGTACTCCGTTGGCGCCAATGCCTAAATGCCCCATGATCTCCTGTCGAAGTACGACATCGCCACGGGCTGCGAAGGAAATGTAAGATCTCAGCATGCAATATTGGGTTGGTATATTTCGGAAAAATAAAATTTCTATTGGAGGAGGTTCTTTCCTGTCTGCAATTCTGCTTCAATCCTTCTAAAAGGCGACTTTTAAAGTTGTTCGATTGGTATAACAGAATAATTCTGCGCTTAGTTTGCGCTATCGACCAACAAATAATTTTCAGGTTTGAATAGCAGGGTTTCTTCGATAAAATATTGTTGGAATCGGCGGTCGCAAAATATGTGTGACGTTCAACATTGCCAGAATGCGCCGGCCTTTAATCCCCAACTTCAAACACGGCTCGCCAGTATTTCTCAATTCAACCAGAAAGGGCTCAGTATAGAAGGTAAATGCTAAAATGTATCGATGTCGGCATAGGAAAACCGCAGCGTCGTCAAATCCAGGGCAGGGTCCGATGTTTTGCCGACAATGATCCACGACGTATGCGGGGCGAGGCGACGGCTCAATTCCGCCTGAAGGCGCGTTTGCGGACTGGCCTGAAATACCACTCGCCGCAGACCCAGGCGCCGCGCCAGTTTGCGCAAGCCATTAAGCAGTGCATCGAAATCAGTTTCCGGGCCGAATTGCACATCGCCGACCAACAAACCGCCTTCCGCTTTTATCCAAACGCGCGTGCCTGAAATATTCACCAAACGATTGAATGTGAATCTTTTGTACTGAAAATAGGCCGCGTCGTGCAGCATGCCGGAATAGCCTTCGTCCAGTAGGGCGTTGGGTAAAAATTCCGATGTTAAAGTGTACTTGTCCAATATTTTCTCGGCAAAAAAACGCCAAAGAAAAAAAAGCCCGCAACGTCGAAGGATCGCTTCGAGCGGGACGGCCGCCCCGGGCAACAGGTAGTATTCCATCCGAAGCAACTGCGTCCAGCCCAGTTTCTGGAGGCATACAAACAAGCTGTTCTGGTTGCAAAAACCGAAAAACAGCCGGATGCCGTGCGCTTCCAGATCCTCGATGGTCAGCCTCAGCAGCGAGGTCATCAGCCCGCGGCCGGTATGCGAAGGGGCGGTGAAGGTGTCGATCGTCTGGGCCGCAGGCACGCGACGCCCTTCGCTGACAATGCAACAGGGCAATGCCATGGCCATGGCCACAGGTTTGCCTGTCGCTTCGTCGAAAGCCATAAAACCCCAAAAACGGCCTTCCGACCAGGGGGAGCTGTATTTCCGCTGCAGATACCGGGACGAGACCGTCTTGCGAACCACCGTCCTGAACAAAAAGACGATGTCGTTGAGATTATCCTCGGTGATCGGCCTGAATTGGTACATGAGCTGTTGGGGGCTAATATTTGCCCGACTGAATGGCAATCAATTGATTTTCAAGCGAAATATATGGGTTTATGGTCAGACGGGCGCGCAAAACGGGGATGCCGGCGTCGGCCGGGCTTCGAAAATTCACCGCCAGTTGACGTTCAAAACCCAGTTTTGACGCAAAATCGACCAGTTCGGGAGAATACGATCCGTCCGGGTAAGAAAGCGCGCTGATCCTGCGGCCCGAAGCCGCTTCGAGGAATCGTTTGCAGTCGCGCAGCTCCTGGCAGGCGGCTTCAAAGGGCAACGCGGCGAGATTGTTGTGCCAGTAGCCATGGGCGCCGATTTCGGCGAGGGGCGATGCTGCCAGTTGCCGGATGTCCCTCAGGCTCAGTTGTTCCCAATAGTCCCGCAATTCGGCTGCTTCCTCGAACGCACCGCTTGCGGCGAAGGCCCCGAACATCGATTGTTTGAAGGACCAGGGCGCTGTTCGGGCAATGTCGCGCAGTTTGCGACCGTCGGGATGAAAGTAATCGCCACGCCACTTTTTCTTTTGATAATCAACCCCTTCAATGCATACCGGCTGTTCGGAAAGCCTTGAGCAAATGTCGAGAAAATCGGTCCACAAGTAGTCGAATCCCGCTTCGCGCACCGCTGTAAGGAAAAATGTGGCGGGCAAACCGTGACGCTCCAGCAGGGGCAGCGCGAGTTCGAGGTTATTGCGGTAACCGTCGTCGAAACTGAGGGCAAGGGTGAAAACGGCAGGGTCGAAACGGCCGGCAAAAAAATCCGAAAGTGAAACGACCTGCGCATGGTTTTTAAAAAAACGCAATTGCGCGTCCAACTCCTTTTCGCTGATAAAACGACCGTTCAGATCCTTTCGCCCGTCCCGATCGATACCGTGGTACAGCAGGATACATTGACCCGGCGAGCCCAACAGGTGTCGGGCCTGTCGAATCCCGGTGACAAACAATACATCATTGACAGCCCAACGGACGCGGCGGGCTATTTTGACGAATTTTGTTCGGGTCAGCATACGTTAAAGGACGGAAAACGCCTTTCTCACATCCACCCCAAAAACGGCTCTTCCAGTATTTTTTTCAGTTCTACCAGAAAGCGCGCGGCGTCGGCGCCGTTGATGACGCGGTGGTCCCAGCCGATGGTCATGGGCATCATCAGGCGCGGCTCGAACGTCGTGCCGTTCCAGACCGCCTCGGTAGTGGCGGCGGTGATGCTCAGAATCGCGACCTGCGGCCAGTTGACGATCGACAGCATGTTGGTGCCGCCGATGCCGCCGATGTTGGAAATGGTGAACGTGCCGCCATCCAGATCGTCGGGTTTGTTTTTGCCGTCGCGGGTGCGCGTGCTGATCTCGGTCAGATCGACGGCGATTTGCTGCAGGCCTTTCTGGTCGGTGTTGCGGATAACCGGCACCAGCAGGCCGCGCGGCGTATCGACGGCAATGCCGACATTGACGTATTTTTTGAAAATAACTTCCTGTTTTTCAGCGTCGTAGCTCGCGTTGAATTGCGGCATTTTTTTCAACAGGCTGCTCACCGCCTTGGTGATAATCGCCGTGGTGGTGAGGTTGCCGCCCGCGGCTTTAACCTGCTCCTTGTACTGCTGGCGCAGTTTTTCCAGTTGCGTAATGTCTGCTTTTTCAGAGATCCAGGCGTGCGGAATGGTATTGAATGCGTAGTGCATGTTTTCCGCCGTAAGCACGCCGATACGGCTTTGCGGCTGGCGCTCTATCTCGCCGAATTTGGCGAAATCGGGCAGTTTTTTGTGCGGCAATCCTCCCGTTGCAGGGGCTTGCTGGCCGCCGCCCGTCTCGATTTTGTGTTTGATGTAGTCGACTACGTCTTTGTATGAAATACGGCTGGCGCCTTCGGCCGGCCGGACGTCGGAAAGGTTGACGCCCAGTTCCTTGGCGCGTTTGCGCGCGAGCGGCGATATGCGGAATGCGCTGCTTGCCGTTGCTGCCGGGCTAGCTACGGGCGCCGGTGCGGTAGCCGGGGGAGCGGCCGGAGGTGCAGGGGCACTGGGGGCGGGCGGTGCTGCCGGGGTTGCAGGGGCCGGGGCGCTGCCGCTGGTTTTAATGCGCAGCACGACGGTGCCGCCGGTGACTTCGTCGCCTTTTTTTACCAAAACTTCCTCCACGGCGCCGTCGGCATCGACGGGAATTTCGGCATCCACCTTATCGGTACCGACAATGAGAACAGTCTGATCCTTGCTTACCTGATCGCCGGCTTTGACCAGCACTTCCAGCACTTTGCCGCTGACGCCGTCGCCGAGAGAGGGCAGGGCGAACGCGTAGGCAGTGGCAGCCGCTGCTGGAGCGGCGGCGGGGGGAGTTGCGGGCGGAGCGGGGGGTTCAGCGGCAGGCGCAGGCGCAGCGGCCGTGGCGCCCTGCAGACGCAGGACGATGGTACCGTCGGTGACGTCGTCGCCTTTTTTCACCAAAACCTCCTCTACGACGCCGTCGGCATCGACCGGGATTTCGGCATCGACCTTGTCGGTACCGACGATGAGAACAGTCTGGTCTTTTTTAACCTGATCGCCAGGTTTGACCAATATTTCAAGCACTTTTCCGGTGACACCGTCGCCAAGAGAGGGTAGTTTGAATTCGTAAGCCATAATGCGAAATCGTTGTTGCGTTTTGCGGCGGGCAAAGATGAGCAAGTTTGAGGGAAAAATGGGACACTCTTGGAAAGGCATTCTACCTTCACCGTGATAAAACTGTTTTTACCCATGACGACACCCATTCTCGATGAACCTACGCCGCCTGTTCAGCGCAGGCACTGGTCCCGGATACTCGCCATCGGCATTGAAATAACTTTTATTCTGATCCTTTTGTTCGGATTTCTTCTTAAACTCGAGTCCTGGCCGGGCGGCAGTGAATTGCTGATTATCGGCGTGTCGGGGCTGGTTATCGTGTATTGGTTGCTGCCGATCCCTTTGTTCGGCAGCCGGGGCCTGCGTCAGCATCTGGCAGCCCACGCAACGGGTTTCGTGCTCGGCATCGGTTTGATGGGGATACTTTTCCGGATCGAAAGTTGGGAACCCGGAACTGAGTTGCTGCTGATCAGTCTTCCGCTGGCCGTTATTTTGGTGCTGACAACCAACGTGTTATGGCTTGCCCGCCCGGACCAGCCGGTCAAAAGCGCTTTTTACCGCGCCGCCGCTTTAAGGCTCATACCCGTGACGGTCATCCTTTTGAAATTTGTGTTTTGACCCCATGTTTCATGTGAAAAAATACCTGCTCGCGGCTTGTATTGGCTGCCTTGCATCGGGGGCATGGGCGCAGGACACGGCCACCGGGGCAAAAATTCGCGAGGCCAATCGCATTGCGGACGCCTTCGTGGCTTACGTGGACAGTTTGCACGCCGAGCTGTTTGCAGCGGCCGGCGGCCCCACACCCGGGCGGCCTGATACGCCGAAAGACATTCGTAACAAGGAAATTACGACCCGGCTGTTTGTCGAGGAGGGAAAAGGAGAAGAACTGAAAACCCGAATCGAACAAACCCGTGCCGCGTTGATCGGACTGGCGCCGCGCTCCAAAAGGAAAGCGCTGTCGAAGAAAATGCCTTTGCTGATCGAGCCCTTGCCCAGGCACTCCAGCGCCCGAAACTGGGTGGAATACAAATTCAAACAAATGCCCGTAGCGGCGGTATTTCCAATTCTTGGAAAACTCCGGGCCGATGCCCGTACTTCGGCCGAGTTGGTGATACAATCGCTGCGTAACAATTGATTTTCATACGGTTGCGTATGCTTTTTACATTAAAACAAATCGAATCGCTGGCCTTGCAGCACTACGGCCTGCACGTCGTGGCTACTTCGTTGCCGGGCGAAATCGACCTGAATTACAAGGTGGTAAGCGCCTCCGGCGAAAAATTTACCCTTAAAATAGCCAACCCCGGGGAGGCGCGCGAACAACTTGAATTTCAACACGCGCTCATCGCGCGGCTGGCTGCTTCGGGGCTCGACTGGCAGATTCCACGGGTCGTTCCCGCGCTTTCCGGTGAAAAAATAACGGCCATCAAGGCGCCGGATGGCGCCACTCGCCTGCTTCGTTTGCTGGGCTGGATCGAGGGCCGCTGCCTGGCGGAGGTGAACCCCCATTCGCCCGAACTGCTTGAAAGCGTGGGCGAACTCTGTGGCAAATTCGGCGTGGCGCTGGCCGGTTTCGAGCACCCCGCTGCGCAGCGATGGATCAAATGGGACCCCTCGCAAGCCGCCTGGACACGCGAGCATTTGCAAAAAATTACCGACCCTGCACGGCGACAACTGGCCGCGCATTTTCTCGAAAGATTTGAACGTCAGGCAGTTCCGCTTTTTCCGCAACTGCGACAAAGCGTAACTTACAACGACGCCAACGACTACAACGTGCTGGTGAGTCACGATACTTTGAACCCCGCCGTGCCCGGGGTGATCGATTTTGGCGACGCGGTTTTTACCCACACCATCAACGAACTGGCCATTGCCGCCGCTTATGCCGCCATGCACAAACCCGACCCGCTGGCTGCCATCGCGCTGCTGGTCAAAGGTTGTCACCGGGTGTTCCCCCTGACGGAGGCCGAAGTGGAGGCTTTGTTTTCACTGGTCGGCGCACGTTTGCTTATCAGTGTGGTGTGTTCGGCGATCAATCTGGCAGAAAACCCTGACAATCAATATCTTCAAATCAGTGACCAGGCGGCCTGGGACCTGATGCGCAAACTCGACGAAATTCCTTCGGCCCTGGCCCACGCCACTTTCCGCCATGCCTGCGGCTGGGAGCCATGCCCGGTCAACGCGGCTTTTGTCGATTGGGCCCGCGGCAATGCGTCCCGCATGCATCCCGTCGTGCCAGGCGACCTGTCCAGGGCGGTCTGGCTCGATCTGAGCGTGGGCAGCGCCGATCTCGGCAACTATGCCGATATCGAAGATGCGGACGTGCTGCACCGCCACATTTACGCGGTGCATGGCGAGCGGCCAGGCATCGGGCGGTACGACGAAGTGCGCCCTTTTTACACCAGCGACGCCTACGAAGTGCGGGGCAACGAAGGCCCGCAATGGCGCACCGTACACATCGGACTCGATATTTTTTTGCCGCCGGGCACGCCGGTTTTTGCCCCGCTGGAAGGCAGGGTGCACAGTTTTCAGGACAATGCGCAGGACCGCGACTACGGACCCACGATTATTCTTGAGCATCAGGTGGACGAAAAATTGCGCTTTTACACCCTCTACGGACACCTTACGCGCACTTCGCTGAACGGGCTGTCCGTCGGGCAAAGCATCGCGGCCGGGCAAGCATTTTGCCAGATCGGGCCCATGCCGGAGAACGGCAACTGGTCGCCCCACCTCCATTTTCAGGTGATGCTCGACCTTCTGGGCAAAAGCGGCGATTATCCTGGCGTAGCCTTCCCCGATACGCGCGCGGTGTGGAAAAGCCTTTGCCCCGACCCCTGGCTGCTGCTGACCGGCCGTTTTTCGGAGCCCAAAGAAGAGGCCTCGCTCGCCGAAACGCTCCATTATCGCCGCGAACACCTGGGTCGAAACCTCAGTGTTTCTTATCAAAAACCGCTGAAAATGCTGCGCGGCTGGCGGCAGTACCTCTTCGATCATACCGGGCGGCGTTACCTCGACACGGTGAACAACGTCGCGCATGCGGGGCACGAACACCCGCGCGTGGTGCGCGCCGGGCAGCGGCAAATGGCGGTTTTGAACACCAATACGCGGTATTTACACGACAATCTCCGGCAGTTTTCTGAGGCGCTGCTTGCCACTTTCCCGCCCGGACTGGACGTGGTTTTTCTGGTCAACAGCGGCAGCGAGGCCAACGAACTGGCCCTGCGCCTCGCGCGCACGTACACCGGCCGGCAGGATATGATCGCTTTGCAGGCGGGGTATCACGGCAACACGCAGGCTTGTGTGGACATCAGTTCGTACAAATTCGACGGCCCCGGCGGCAAAGGCCGGCCTGCTCATGTTCAGCTTGCGCCCCTGCCCGACGCTTTTCGCGGGCTGCACCGAGGAAATACCCTTCAAACCGGTCTCGCTTACGCTGCCGAGGTAAAAGCGGCCGTGCAACGTATTGAAACACAAGGGCGTGCGCCGGCAGGTTTTATCTGCGAATCGGTGGTCAGTTGCGGCGGACAAATTGTGTTGCCGCCCGGTTTTTTGAGCGCCGCGGCCGAAGCCGTGCGCGGCGCGGGCGGTGTACTCATTGCCGACGAGGTTCAAACCGGCTGCGGGCGCCACGGCCGGTTCTTCTGGGCATTTGAAGAACACGGCGTGACGCCCGACATCGTGACCATCGGTAAACCCCTCGGCAACGGTCACCCGATCGGCGCGGTGGTGACGACGCGCGCCATTGCCGATGCATTTGCCAACGGCATGGAATATTTCAACACCTTCGGCGGCAACCCCGTGTCCTGCGCCATCGGGCTGGAAGTGCTTCGGGTGATTCAGGACGAGGGTTTGCAAAAAAACGCCCTCGAAACCGGCGACTACCTTCGCCGCGGCTTGCTCGATCTGGCGACCCGCCGCCCGCTCATCGGCGACGTACGCGGCCCCGGCCTGTTCCTGGGTTTTGAATTGGTCAAAAACAACGGCACCCTCGAACCCGCCCCCGATCAGGCAGCCTGGCTGGCCAACCGCATGCGAGCGCTCGGCATCCTGATGAGCACCGACGGCCCGGATCACAACGTGTTGAAAATCAAACCTCCAATGGTATTCAGCCGTCGTGATGCGGACTTTCTGCTGGAAATGCTCGACAGGGTGTTGGCGGAAGATTTTATGCAGGTTTGATCAAAATTCAATTGTGCATTATGATTCAGATACTACTCATTCTTGCCGGCGTGCTGCTGGTAACCTACGGCGCAAACATACTTGTCAGCGGCGCAACTACCCTGGCCCAACGCATGGGGGTGAGCGACATGGTTATCGGATTGACCATCGTGGCTTTCGGTACTTCTGCCCCGGAACTGATCGTTTCGATCACGGCAGCCGCCAACGGCAACTCCGAACTGGCCATCGGAAATGTCATTGGTTCCAATATTCTCAATATCGGGTTGATTTTGGGTATAACAGGCTTAATCCGGCCCCTGACGATTTATCGCAACACGACCTGGAAGGAAATTCCGTTCGCCCTGTTAGGCATTATGGCGGTGTGGCTAATGGCCAGCGACACAGAATTTGATCAGCATCCGCCATCCGTATTGAGCCGAAGCGATGGTCTGGTATTGCTGTGCTTTTTCATCATCTTTTTTTATTACACCCTCGACATTGCCAAACAAAACAAGGAACCGCTGGCTGATGCACCCTCGCCCGGTCGCTCCGCTGCGCTGGCAATAGGTCTGCTCATCGGCGGCCTGATTGGCCTGACCCTCGGCGGCCGGCTGATCGTAGACAACGCGGTGATACTGGCCCGTCAATTCGGTGTGCGCGAATCGACCATCGGTCTTACGCTCGTGGCGGTGGGTACGAGTATTCCCGAACTGGCCACATCCATTACAGCAGCCCTGCGCGGCAACACGGATATTGCGCTGGGCAACGTCATCGGCTCCAATATCTTCAACTCCTTCCTGATACTGGGCATCAGTGCGACGCTTGCGCCAATACCAGCCGGGGGCATTACGCAACTTGATTTCCTGGTGTGCATGGGCATGACGGTTTTGCTTTTTGCGATGGCGGCCTGGTCGAGAAAAGGGAGAATCAAGAAAATTGATGCCGGTATTTTGCTTGCGTTTTACGTGATTTATACGGGTTGGCTACTTTCAACGCTTTAATTACCCCACTATGCTCAAAGTGATTTTTTGGTCCTTCCTCTGCCTGCCCCTGTGGCTCGGCGCCCAGTCGATCCCCGAACTCCCGCTTTGGAACGACGCGCTGGCGCAGCAACGCCCCGGCGACTGGCTGGTGCAGGATGACCCGCGTCAGGCTGCCGTGTACAGGAGCGCCGACGGCAAGGACATCGTGTTGTACAACGGCCTGTTGCGGCGTACGTTTCGGCTTTTCCCCGATGTGGCCTGTTCGGATTTTACCAACCTGTCCAACGGGCAGCAAATCCTCCGGGCGGTCTCGCCGGAGGCGAGATTGTTTATTAATGGAAAAAAATATGCCCTCGGCGGGCTGTCGGGGCAGAAAGAAAAAGCCTACCTGCTGCCGCAATGGCTCGATGAATTTCAGGCGCCGAACGACGGTTTTCAACTGGTCGCCGTGGAAACCGGCCCCCTGACGCCCTTCCTCGACTGGAAACCCCGCACCTGGGCATCCCGGCAGCAACAGCCTTCGGGCATTACCCTGTCGTTCCGTTTTGAAGCGCGCGCGCCCGAACTCTTGGGGCTTTCCGCCACGGTGCATTATGAATTGTACGATGGCATTCCTTTGATTGTCAAATATTTAACCCTTGAAAATAAAGGGACGAAAACCCTGGTCGTCCAGCGTATCATCAACGAAACTTTGGCTTTTGTGGAAGAAGAAAGCGCGGTGGTGGGCGAGCCCTGGCAAATGAAGAAACAGCACGGCATCTACGTGGAGACCAATTATGCTTTCAACAATGCCATGCGCTACGACATCAGCGACCAGACGACGCACTGGGAAATCGATACTACTTACACCTCGCAGGTGAATTACAACTACAAAACGCCCTGTGTGCTCGAGGTTTATCCTGAAAAAGCCGCTGAAATTGCCCTGCAACCCGGCGAAAATCTCCGTTCCGTGCGCACCTGCGAATTGCTCATGGACAGCTACGACCGCGAACGCAGGGGCCTGGCGATCCGCAAAATGTACCGTGTGCTGGCGCCCTGGACGACCCAGAATCCGATCTTCATGCACCTCATCAGCCAGAACGACCAGCAGGTGCGCGACGTGGTGGACCAGTGCGCCGCCACGGGTTACGAGGGTATTATCCTGAGTTTCGGCAGTCATTGCAACATGGAAGACACCAGTGCCGCCAACGTGCAGCGCTGGAAATCGCTGGCCGACTATGCGCATTCAAAAAATATCCTGCTGGGCAGTTATTCGCTGTTTAGCAGCAGGCGCATCAGCGACGAGGACGACGTGATCGACCCCCTGACGGGGCGGCCCGGCGGCGCTTTTTTCGGCAATGCCCCCTGTATGGGCAGCCGTTGGGGGCTCGCCTACCTCGAAAAAATCAAATTTTTCCTGCGCGAAACGGGGTTCGATTTTTTTGAAAATGACGGTCCGTACCCCGGCGACGTATGCGCTTCGACCACCCACCCCGGTCATAAAAACCTGGGCGACAGCCAGTGGCGGCAAATGGAATTGCAAAAAGGGCTCTACCACTGGTGCAATGAAAACGGCGTGTACGTCAATGCGCCCGACTGGTATTTTCTCGACGGCACCAACAAAATTGCCATCGGCTACCGGGAGGTGAATTTTTCGCTTTCGCGCGAGCAGCAGAAGATCCTCAACCGCCAGAACATCTACGACGGGACCTGGGAAAAAACGCCTTCGATGGGTTGGGGCTTTGTGCCGCTCACCCGTTACCAGGGCGGCGGCCCCGAGGCGGTGCTCGAGCCGTTGAGCGAGCATCTTGCGGATTATGAGCAACTTATGGTGCAATACTACGGCGCCGGGGTGCAGGCTTGCTACCGCGGGCCGCGGCTCTACGACACCGAGGAAACCCGCCAAATGGTGGCGCGCACCATCGACTGGTACAAAAGCTACCGCGACATTCTGAACTCCGACATCATTCACCTTCGACGGGCCGACGGGCGCGACTGGGACGGCATCCTGCACGTCAACCCCGCATTGCCCACCAAGGGTTTTCTGCTGCTTTTCAACCCTTTAAACGTGCCGCTAACCCGCCGGCTGAACATCCCCCTGTATTACACGGGGCTGGAAAAAAAGGCGGTTTTGTTCAACGATCGTGAGAAAAAGACGCTGCGACTCAACCGGCAGTTTGAAGTGGAACTCGAGGTCACGATTCCGGCCGGCGGCTGGGTGTGGTATGCCATCCGATAATTGCCATGCAACGTTTCTCAGCCCTTGTATTTTCGACAAAGAACCCCGCCGGCACCTGGCATTTTGCGGAAGTCCCCTTCGATGTGGAGGCTGTTTTCGGGCAAAAATCCAATGTGCCGGTGAAGGGCACGGTCAACGGCGTCGCTTTTGCCTCTACACTTTTTGCGCGCGCCGACGGAGCGCCGCACCAGCTTTTTTTGAATAAACAACTGCTCAAACTGGCCGGTGTCCGCGCCGGAGATACCATTGCCGTCGCGCTCGAAAGGGACGAGCGTCCGCGTGAAATCGTGGTGCCCGAAGACCTCGAATTGTTGCTCGAAGAGGAGGGGTTGTGCGGCGTTTTCGATTCCTTGATCAAGGGCCGCCGCAAATACCTCGTCGATCTGGTCGAAGGTGCGAAACACATGGACACACGGATTCGCCGTTTGGGAAAATGTATTGAACTGATCCACAAATGGGTCGCTGAAAAAAACAATCCAACAACTTGAATATGCCGAAACGTTACGCGCTCCGCGCAGGCTCGCTGGCCGACCTTCGCCTCCAGGAATTTGAACTACCCGCACCGGCTCCCAACGAAGTGAGCATCGCTGTGCGCGCCATCGGGCTCAATTTTGCCGATGTTTTTGCCATTTGGGGCCTTTACGGCGCTACGCCCAAAGGAGAATTTACGCCCGGCCTCGAATACGCCGGCGAGGTGGTAGCCGTTGGCGCCGGCGTGACACAACTCAAACCCGGCGACCGCGTGATGGGCGTCACCCGCTTCGGCGCCTACACCTCGCACCTCAACATCGACGCGCGCTACGCCATACCGCTGCCGGCCGGCTGGA
The DNA here is from genome assembly GCA_044226205.1 of Saprospiraceae bacterium. GTDB lineage: Bacteria > Bacteroidota > Bacteroidia > Chitinophagales > Saprospiraceae > M3007. The sequence goes on along the minus strand of JBGAHL010000037.1, from coordinate 31,865 downwards.
ACTTCGCCGAAGGCGCGGCTTACCTGGTGCAGACCCTGACTGCCTACTACGGCATGGCCGAACTCGGCAACCTGACGCACGGCATGACGGTGCTCATTCACAGCGCCGTGGGCGGGGTGGGGCTGCAGGCCTTGAAAATCGCGCGGGCATTCGACTGCTTCACCATCGGCACGGTCGGCAGCGCCGACAAGGTGCAATTTGCGCTGAAACAAGGCTACGACCGTGTGATCGTGCGCGGCCCTGATTTTGCCGAAAAACTCGACCAGGCTTTGCAGGACCGCCCCCTGGAATTGGTCATGGACAGCGTGGGCGGGCCATTTTTTACCATTCCTTTCAACAAACTCGCCCCGATGGGCCGGGTCGTCGTGTTCGGTTCGGCGCGTTACGCGACGCCGGGCGACCGTCCCAACAAGTTGCACCTGCTGCTTACCTGGCTGCGGCGCCCCAAAGTTGACCCGCAAAAACTGCCCGAAACCAACCGGGCGGTGCTGGGCTTCAACCTCATCTGGCTCTACGAAAGGGCTGCCCTGATGCACAAGTTGCTGGGCGATCTGGAACACCTGAAACTCGATGCGCCGTATGTGGGGCATACCTTTCCGTTCGAGCAACTGCCCGATGCCGTCCGGCTGTTTCAGACGGGAAAAACACGGGGGAAGGTGGTGGTGGAGGTATAGATTATTGGTTTTTTTGTCTCCGGAAGAAAACTCCGGACGGGCGAAATCGTCGCCAATTCCCCAGCCCAATTGCTTTTCTTTGTTCCGGATATGGCCATCGATATTGTCAACTTCATCACCCTTATGGGGGCGGTACAGGGCATTTTTTTCGCTTTGATCCTTTTTAGGATGCAAGGAGGATATCGCGTGGCCAATCGAATGCTTGCGCTGTTTCTGTTGACGTTTTCGGTTTCCATGATGGGCATTGTGGCCTATGGTTCGCACTGGATTCTCCGGGCGCCGCGTCTAGCCCTTGTTCACACGCCCTTCGGCGCGATGCTGGGTGTGCCGTTTCTGTTTTACATGCTGGCACTGACGCGCAAACAGTTTCGGATGGAATGGTGGCACTGGCTATTGCTGGCCGGGCCTTTTGTGGTTGTTGTTTTGGTGCTGTTGCCGTTTTATCAACTGGGATTGGCAGAAAAAACGGCGATTTTGGAGGCCAGTTATGTGAAATTACCCGATACCTGGCGCTACATATTTATTTTCAGCAACCTGGTCAGTTTTGCTTGCATCCTGATTTCGTATGTGCTTACCCTTAGGCACGAACGGGTCATCCGCGAGCTCTATTCGAGCCCCTTACATAAAACCCTGGCCTGGGCCCGGCAGTTTTTGCATGCCGGGGCCTTGGTTTTTATCGCCTGCGTTATTGCTTCTTTTTTTGATATCGTGTGGGCCGACAATATTTCCAACTTGCTCATGTCGGGCATTATTTACGTTTTTGGTTACCGCGCCATCCAGCAGCCGGAAATTTTTCGCGAGCTGAGCGCCGATGCGATTCCCGATGCCTCAGGCTTGTCTTTGGTGCACACGGGCGGGAGCAAATACGAAAAGTCGGGGCTGACGGAGGCGCGCGCCCAAAGCCTGCTGACCGAACTGGATCGAAGGATGGACCTTGAAAAAATGTACCTCGACCCGACGCTCAACCTTCAGCAATTAGCCAGTGCACTGGGTATCACGCCGCATCAGACTTCCCAGTTGTTGAATCAATATAAAAAAGCCGGCTTCTCGGATTTTATCAACGCGTACCGGGTTGAGCATTTTAAAAGCGCAATTTTTGATCCGGCAAATGCCCATTTGTCCATACTGGCCGTGGCCTTCGAAAGCGGATTCAATTCCAAGGCTGCTTTTAACGCGGTTTTTAAAAAAATGACGGGGCTGACTCCGTCCGGGTTTGCAAAACAGGCTTCCCGATAAATCGGGACACGGCCCGGCAGTTACGGACGTCCGGATTCATAGGGCAAGGCGACCCGCCGGGGCGGGAGCAACACTTTTGCGCCATCTTTTTCACCAAACAATCGAAAGATGGACGCACTGATTTCCATGCTCAATGACCTCACGCCTGTTCTCATTATCTTTTTCCTGGCCGTTTTTATGACGCTCGAACGGTTTCTGCCCTACTTCGAACACGGCAGGGCGCGTGGCAAACAACGTTGGCGCAATCTGGGCATTGTGGGGATCGCATTTGTCCTCAACGGGCTGCTGGGCGCCGGCATCGCCGGGGTAATTGCAGCGGCCGGCGAGCATCATTTCGGGCTGTTGCGGGTTTTGCTCCCCGATGATTCGTGGCTGGCAATTGTTATCGGCATGTTGCTGGTCGATCTCAACAGCTATGTTTTTCACCGGCTTTATCACAGGATTCCGATGCTTTGGCGGATGCACCGCGTACACCATGCCGATACCGAACTGGACAGTACCAGCGCGCTCAGGCTTCACCCTTTTGAATTTCTGTTTCAATCTTTGACGCAAGTGACGGTGCTCCCGCTGCTGGGCGTCTCCATGACCAGTTTCGTACTGTATTTCACCTTCGCCTTGCCGTGGTTTTTGCTGAACCATTCCAACCTCAAGTTTCCGGACTGGTTTGAGCGTTACGGGAGCTGGTTGCTGGTGACGCCCAATTGGCACCGCGTGCACCATTCCAGTCACCGGCCGGAGACCGATTCACATTACAGCGACGTGTTCACGCTGTGGGATCGTTTGTTTGGCACTGCCGGGAAGGCAGAGGTGGAGAAACTGGAATTCGGGCTTGAAAATTTTCGGGAAAGCGACAGCCAAACGGTCGGCGCTTTGTTGAAAATGCCTTTTAAGGAATAAAAAACGGCGCTGCTTGCCATCAAATCGGCAAGCAGCGCCTTGTTTCAGTCTGATCATTTGAAAGGCGATCAGACGCTCATCGGATCTGCCTTGTCCGGCTCGATGCCGTATTTTTTCATAAAATCCGTAATTGCCTTGTCGGACACCTTGCCCTGGCGGTGGAGCAGTCTGACCGCGGCAAAGGCGATGTATTTTGGCGAAATTTCAAAATAATCGCGCAGGGCGGCCCGGCTTTCCGATAAGCCGAAGCCGTCGGTGCCGAGAGCGACGAAGTCCCTGGGCATCCAGGGCGCCAGTTGGCCGGCGATCACTTTCATCCAGTCGTTGGCGCTGACAAATACGCCTTCCTCGCCTTTAAGGGCTTGCTGGATAAAGGGTGTTTTTTCTTTTTCACCGGGGTGCAACAGGTTCCAGCGGTCGCAGGCGGTCGCGTCGCGGTAGAGCTCGCTCCAGGAGGTGGCGCTCCACACGTCGGTGCTGACGCCTTCGGATTCGAGTATTTCGGCGGCTTTGATCACTTGCTGCATGATGACGCCGGAGCCGAACAGGTGCGCTTTGACGCCGTCCTTGGCCGATTTCCGGGCCGATTTCTGGAAACGGTACAACCCGCGTTTGATGCCTTCTTCCACGCCTTTGGGCATGGCCGGCATCAGCAGGTTTTCGTTGTAAAGGGTGATGTAATAAATTTTATCCTCCCCCTCGAGGTACATCCGCCGGATGCCGTCGTGCACGATAATCGCCAGTTCGTAGGCAAATGCCGGGTCGTAGGAAATGACCGAGGGCATGGTTTGGGCGAGCATGAGCGAGTGACCGTCCTGGTGTTGCAAACCTTCGCCGTTGAGCGTGGTGCGGCCGGCGGTGCCGCCGAGCAGGAAGCCCTTGCACAGCATGTCGGCAGCTGCCCATACGAGGTCGCCGACCCGCTGGAACCCGAACATGGAGTAATAAATGTAGAACGGAATGGTCGGGATGCCATGAAGGGCGTAGGCCGTGCCGGCAGCCGTGAAGGAAGCCGTGGCGCCGTCCTCATTGATGCCTTCCTGGAGTACCTGGCCGGTTTTCGACTCTTTGTATTTGATAATGCTCATCCCGATCTCGAGCGGGGTATAGAGCTGCCCTTTCTGGTTCCAGATCTGGAATTTGTTAAAAAGCGGCTCCATGCCGAAGGTCTGCGCTTCGTCGGGCACGATCGGCACGACGTATCGGCCGATGTCTTCCGTCTGGATAAGTTGTTCCATGATGTTGATCATGGCGCCCGTGGTGGAAAAAGCCTTGCTGCTGTCGCCTTCCAGTTGGCGTTTGAATACCTCGCCGGCTGCCGGGAGTTTGAATTTGGGGTAATCGACGACCCGTTCGGGCAGGTACCCGCCGAGTGCCTGGCGGCGCGCTTTCAGGTATTCTGTTGTTGCATGATTGGCTTCGGGGAAGTAGAAACTTGCCTTTTTGGCCTCGTCGTCGGACAGCGGGATTTCGTACCGCGTACGGGTTTCCAGGCGGCTGTCTTCGCTGATGTCCTTGGTTTGGTGCGCCTTGTTTTTGCCTTCGGCGGCTTTGCCCATGCCGTAACCTTTTACGGTCTGAACGATAATAGCCACCGGGCCTTTGGTATTGGTAGCGCGCTGGTAGGCGGCGTACACCTTGCGGGGGTCGTGACCGCCCCTGCGCATTTTTTTGATCTGGTCGTCGCTGAGGTGGGCCAGCAGCGCCGCGATTTTTTCATCGCCGTTGACGAGTTTTTGGCGGATGGCGGCGCCGTCGAGGTTGATCATTTCCTGAAAGTCGCCATCGACGAGGCTTTCGAGGCGGGCGAGCAGGCGGCCGTCTTCGTCTTTGGCCAGCAGGTCGTCCCATTCGCTTGCCCAAAGCACCTTGATGACCTCCCAGCCTGCGCCGAAGAAGTGGCGTTCGACTTCCTGGATGATCTTTCCGTTGCCGCGCACAGGGCCGTCTAGGCGCTGGAGGTTGCAGTTGACCACGAAAATCAGGTTGTCGAGATTTTCACGGCTGGCCACGCCCACGGTGCCGTAGATTTCGGGTTCGTCGATTTCTCCGTCGCCGATGAAATGCCACACTTTACCGCCGTTAGGCGCTTTCAGGCCGCGATTTTCGAGGTATTTCATAAAACGGGCCTGGTAGATCGCCGTCATGGGGCCGAGGCCCATCGAAACGGTAGGCGCCTGCCAGAAATGCGGCATACGGCGCGGGTGCGGGTAGCTCGACACGCCGCCGTGCAATTCCTGCCGGAAATCGGCGATTTGCTGGAGGCTGATCCGGCCTTCCCAGTGTGCGCGGGCATAAATGCCGGGCGAGGCGTGGCCCTGGATCATGAGGAGGTCGCCGCCATATTCTGCCGAACGTTTGCGCAGGAAGTGGTGGAACAGCACCTCGAACATGGTTGCGCAGGCTGCGTACGTGGCGATGTGGCCGCCGAGCGCCAGGTCTTTGCCCTGGGCCTGAAGCACCATCGCCTGGGCATTCCAGCGCAGGATATTTTCAATGGTGCGCTCCAGTTCGAGGTCGCCGGGGTAGGCCGGTTCGTCTTCCGGGGCGATGGAATTCATGTAGGGGGTGTTCAGCGCCGGGCCGCCGCTGGCGACTCCTTTGCGAGCCATCAGTGCGCGAAGGCGTTGGAAGAGTTCGGCAGATCGGGCCGAACCGTGTGCCTCGAGCACCTCTTCCAGTGCTTCGAGCCATTCTTCCTGTTCAAGTTTCCAGTCGTCGAGTTGAATTGCCTCTCCCATTTATTTTGAATGTGCTAATTGTACAAATGAGGTGATGTGCTGATCCGGGTTGGGACCGACTTTACTTAAATAGCTTTGCATGCTAAAAGTTCAGCCGGGCAAAAGTAGGGCTATTTCAACAATCCATGCATGGCCTGGCGTATCGGCGGGCTGAGTCAGTTGGCACATTAGAGCATACCTTTCCTTACCTTGCGGCCAAATGCGTTCCATTGCCCGAATACCGGCCCTCGACGGGGTGCGCGGCCTGGCGGCCCTGATGGTGCTGCTCAGTCATTTTTTATTCGAAGACCTGTGGTACGACCGCTGGTGGTGGCCTATGGCGCACAGCGGCTGGTTGGGGGTCGATCTGTTTTTTGTGCTGTCGGGTTTTCTCATCACGGGTATTTTGCTCGGAACCAAAACCCGCCCCCACTATTTTCGTGAATTTTACCGCAGAAGAGCGCTGCGGATATTTCCCTTGTACTACGCCGTTTTGTTGTGGTCGGTGTTTGCCATCGTGGTGATCGACCGCGCGCCATATCGCCTGTGGCAGGGCTATGATTCTCTGGGCTGGTATTTTGCTTTTTTGCCCAATGTGGCGCTGGCGCTCAAACAGGACTGGCTTTGGCAAACCAACTGGGCGGGCCTCAGTCACCTCTGGTCGCTGGCGGTGGAAGAGCAATATTACATCGTCTGGCCCTTTGTGGTTTGGTTGTTGCCGAGGCGCTGGCTGCTGCCCCTGTGCGCCGGACTATTGATGTCGGGAGTGTACCTGCGCGAACTGACCGATCTGCAATTTGGCAAACAATGGTCGATCGCTTCCTACGTGCTGCCTTATTGCCGGATGGACGGCCTGGCCGCGGGCAGCCTGCTGGCTATCGTATTTCAAATGGATCTTTTACGACCGACGAAGATCGGTCATACCATCGCGCGCGACCTGACTTTTATCAGCGGCATGCTGCTGTTTTACTGGCTGGTGGCGGAAAATTCGCACTGGCGGGGTACGTTCACGGCCTTCTTTTTTACCGGCTTTCTTTACCTGGCCCTGTGTGAGAACAGCGGTATTCAGCGCTTGTGCAACAACGCGTTTTTGCGGCATTTGGGGCAATACAGCTATGGGTTGTATGTCTTTCACCAGATGTTTCGCATGGTGTATTTCTGGTATTTTCGAGAGCCGCTGGAAAAGCTGGGCGGGCCTGTTTTTTTCAATCAGGCGATTTACATCCTGCTGGCCTTCGGCGCTACCTATTTGTGTGCCCGCATCAGCTGGAAATACCTTGAGAAGCCCTTTTTGGATAAAAAATAAGGGTGGCTATACGTACTGTTTTTCACCGCAAAGGCGCAAAGACGCAAAGAAAATCGCGAACCCTTTGCGCCTTTGCGGTGAAAAAGCTCCTTTGATGGATGATGTCCCGGCTTATTTGCGGAACAAATGCACCCAGGCGTTCTGATAGGCGAATTTGCCGGCCAGTTCATAACTTTTGGCATCGGGGGAGGCCAGGCGCGCAACTTCGTTGAATTCGTGTGTCACCATGTCGGCATCGACGCCAGACACTGCCGTTTGGGTGGCGGCTTCTGCGGCATAACCGTGCATCAGGTGCGGAAACTGACGGCGAAACAGATCGGGGTGGCCGAAAATATCTACAGCCAGCACCTTGCCGCCGCTCACGGCCACGACGCCGACGATGTCGGAGCGGTTGGCAAATTTGCCCTCGAAAAAACGCAGATAGGCTTCCCGCCTGGCTTTTTGCTCGCTTTCACTGCGGTCGAGCGCGGCGTAGGCGCGGGTGCTCGATTCGGCCCCGTTGGCCTTGGTCACATCTGCCACCGCATTCCAGACTTCCTGCTGGCTGCCGTTGCGATGAATGGCGTGGCGGACGCTCGGGCTGGCCACACTGAAATAACCTTTGAACGCGGCCACCTGCTTTTCTGCTTCCGGGGCGTTCTCGTCGTAGTAAGAAGAGCGGCCGGCTTCCACGCAGAATACATCGATATTTTTCACCTCGATGCCGGCGATGACCTGATCCTGGGCTACGACACGGTCCTGATTTCCGCCGGTGACCACGTCGCCGCTCATCAGGAAAACGGGTTCGCCGGACTTGTTCTGGACCGTCAGTGCGTTGTACCATTGTGATTCCTGGCGCCCGAATTGTTTGCGTTCGAGGATGCGGAAACCGCGAGTGTTCATGGCTTCGTCGAGGGTTTTGATCGAACTCAGGGCGGCATGGGCGGCGATGGTGGCTTCATCGGCGGTCACGGGATAAAGCCGAAGGTTTTCGTATTGCCATTCCGGGTTGTCTTCTGTGAGCAGGGAAAGACCCGTCGATGGGGTGGTTTTGTTGTCGGCAGCTTGCTGCCGGTCATTGGCGCAGGAGCTGAAGAGAAAGAGGGCAACTGCGAATAAATAGCTTAATTTGTGCATAATGAAGGGGTGAGAGTGGTTAGATGCCAACAAATTTATCGGAGTTAGGAATCTTTTCCTAATGTTTAGAAAATGTTTTCTAATTCGGGGGCTGCCAATACCTTTACCACCAACACATCGGTTAATTGCCGGAAATTGAACAGTTATGGCATTTGCAAAATCCAACCGGCAGCCTGTTGGCGCCATTCAATGCGACAATACAACACTCAGCCTGCTCAAGGCAAACGATTTTGTCGCCAAAAGTATTCGTGATCGAATGGAAGCCCAGGGCACCCTGTTGATCAACATCACGTCATCAGCAGGTTCGGGCAAGACTACCCTGATGCAGGAAACGGCCCGACGGCTGAAAAACCGCCTGAATATGGCCGTACTGGTGGGCGATCTTGAAACCGAACGGGATGCCATCCGGATACGGGAAGCAGGCGTCCCTTCAACCCAAATCGTGACCAACGGCGTTTGCCATCTGGAAGCCCAGATGATCGTACAGGCGCTCGAACACCTCGATTATGGCTCGCTGGACTTGTTGTTCATCGAAAATGTCGGAAATCTGGTCTGCCCCGCCGCCTACGATCTTGGCGAAGATTACAGGGTGACGCTGCTGGCCTCGACCGAAGGCGACGACAAACCCAAAAAATATCCGCGCATGTTCCTGACCAGCGAACTGATGCTGATTTCGAAAGCTGATCTGTTACCGTACCTGCCTTTCAAGGTAGACGCTGCCATACAGGATGCACGCGAGGTCAATCCTGATATTGAAGCCATCACCTTGTCGAGTACCACGGGAGAAGGCATCGATGCCTGGTGCGACTGGCTTCTTGCACGTGTTGCTGCCAAAAAGACGGAAACAGCCGAGAAGTCGCTGGCGGTATGAATACCTGGTACATCCAGATACGCGGACAGGTTCAAGGCGTCGGGTTCAGACCTTTCGTAGCCAACACAGCCAGGTCCGGCGGTATAAAAGGATGGGTATCCAACGGCCTGAATGGCGTGGAAATATTTATCAATGCAACGGCAACGGACGCCGAGATTTTTTATAAAAAACTGACTGAATATCCACCGCAAGGCGCCCTGATTACCGGCTCTGCGCTGGAAAAAGTTCAGGACACGTTCTTTGACACATTTTCCATACGAGAAAGTCAGGACCACGGGGTGCCCGACCTCCTTGTCACACCCGACGCAGCAATTTGCCGGAATTGCCGTGAAGAAATGTATCAAACGCCCAACCGGCGTTTCAGGTACCCTTTTATCACCTGCGCATCCTGCGGACCTCGTTATTCGGTCATTACCGGACTTCCTTACGATCGGCTGAATACGACCATGAAGCCATTTCGGCTTTGCACTGCCTGTGCCGCTGAGTATGATGACTGTGAAAATCGCAGGTTTTTCGCCCAAACCAATTCTTGTCCTGCCTGCGGAATTCAAATGCAACTGATAGTCGCGCAAAGCCCGCCCGATCGTATCTCCGATCAAAAGCAAATCCTTGAACGTATAACCGACCTTTGGGGGGAGGGCGCTATCGTGGCGCTGAAAGGCGTGGGCGGATACCTGTTGACTTGTGATGCGACGCAAGCCCATACCATCGCCAAACTCCGGGCGCGAAAAAAAAGGCCAACCAAGCCATTCGCCCTGATGTATCCGGATGTTGCCACGATTGAAGGAGATGCATACTTGCAAGAGGATATGATCGCCTGGCTGGACAGTCCGGCGGCGCCTGTTGTATTGCTTAAGGCTCGTGAACAAACTGCATCAGGGCTTGACCTGGCCGGCGTTGCGCCTGGGCTCGATACCATAGGGGTTATGTTGCCCTACTCTCCTTTGTTCGATTTGTTGTTGCGCCGATTTGGCAAGCCGGTCATTGCGACGAGCGGAAATGTCACCGGAATTCCAATTGTTTACGAAGATCAGCATCTCCATGAACTGGTGCAGGTCGCCGACTATTTCCTTTGCCACAACAGAGAAATTGCTGTACCGCAGGACGACAGTGTCATGGCAATTGCCGGCGGACAACCAGTCATTTTACGCAGGTCCAGAGGGCTGGCGCCTACCTTGCTTGTGAAGGGCCTGAATAAAGACGTTTCAAATCGCCTTGCCCTCGGCGCCGAACTCAAAAGCACTTTTACGCTGGGCTATCGTACCAACCTTTTTGTTAGCCAGTACTGGGGCGATTTGGGGGATTTCGATACCCAAAACCGCTTTGAAAAATATCTGCATCGCACCCTCGAACTGTTACAGGTTAGGCCGACCGAGATACTGGGCGATCTTCACCCGGATTATTTCAGCACCCTGCTGGGGCAGGAGATGGCGGCAAAACTGGATGCCCCTTTTCGTCAAATACAGCACCACAAGGCTCATTTCGCCGCTGTACTGGCCGAAAATGAGTTGCTCGACAACACCGAGCCTGTTTTGGGGGTCATCTGGGATGGCACAGGATTAGGGGAAGACGGTCAAATCTGGGGAGGCGAGTTTTTTCTTCACCAGCGCGGAGAAATGCACAGAGTTGCTCATTTCCCCTATTTCACCCAGTTACTGGCCGATAAAATGCCCCGCCAGCCGAGGCTTTCCGCACTGTCATGGCTGGGCGGCTGCGAAGGCTCCGAACCGTTGTTGCGGCCAATGTTTAGCGATCAGGAATGGAGCCTGTACCTGAAAATGCGCAACGGAAACAGCCCGTTAGAGACATCGAGCGCCGGCCGCGTTTTCGACGGCGCAGCCGCTTTGCTGGGCCTTCCGTCAATCCAGCATTATGAAGGCGAATCGGCAACCAGGCTGGAAACACTGGCGAGGAACTTTGTCGATACCCATAAACCTGATATGAACAGGTACGCCTACTCGTCGGTACGGGCTGGACGCCTGCCTGTGCATGATGACTGGAAACAGGAATTGCTCGATGACGTATCTGCAGGTCAGCCGGCAGCAGTCGTAGCGGCCAGATTCCATCTGACGCTTTGTGCCATGATCGATCGTTTGGCTTCTCATTTGGGTGTTGGGCGGCTTGCTTTCAGCGGAGGTGTTTTTCAGAATACTTTGCTGGTTCGCCTTCTGCAATACAACCTTGGGGCTCGCTACCGACTCCATTTTCACCGGCAAATTTCGCCGAATGACGAAAATGTTTCCTTTGGTCAATGGGTGTATGGATTATATTTCAAGTAATTGATAACTAGTTATTTATAATAAAAAGACAACAAAATGTGCCTTGCTATTCCAGGTTTGATCAAAACAATTGAAGAACGCCACGACGGCCTTGTTCGCATGGCCAGAGTGCAGTTTGGCGGTATTGTCAAGGAAGCTAGCCTGGAGATGGTACCCCAGGCAAAAGAAGGCGATTATGTACTTGTACATGTCGGAGTAGCCATCAGCGTCGTCGATGAAGCCGAGGCGCTTAAATCTTTTGAATACCTGTCCCAGATCGGAGAGATCGATGAATTGATTGAACACACCCAAGTTTAAATGCTATGAAATTTATGACTGAATTTCGCGATGCAGAACTGGTCGGTCGATATCTCGACGAGATAAGGCGCACCGTCACGCGGCCCTGGGCGATCATGGAAGTTTGCGGCGGGCAAACACATGGTCTGGTGAAAAACGGTATCCTGCAGATGCTCCCCGAAAATGTTCGTATGGTACACGGCCCTGGTTGCCCGGTTTGTGTAACGCCGCTTCAGTTGGTTGACAAGGCCGTTTTTCTGGCTCGTGAAAAGGGAGTCATCCTGTGTTCGTTTGGCGACATGCTTCGGGTGCCGGGTTCGGGCCCCAGCCTGCTCGAAGCGAAAGCGGCTGGCGCCGATGTCCGGATTTTGTATTCGCCGCTCGAGGCTGTAAAAATAGCCGCCGAAAATCCCGACCGCGAAGTGGTGTTTTTTGCCGTGGGTTTTGAAACCACTGCTCCGGCCAACGCGCTGTCCGTTTTGCATGCACAACGCCGGGGACTGAAAAATTACGCCCTGCTGACCTCGCACGTACTGGTGCCGCCGGCCATAGAAGCCGTCATGAATGACCCGGAATCACATATCCAGGGTTTTCTGGCGGCCGGCCATGTGTGTACGATTATGGGACTGAGCGAATATGAGCCTTTGGTCGCGAAATACAGGATTCCTGTTGTGGTCACCGGGTTCGAGCCGGTTGATCTGGTGCAAGGCATCCTGATGACGGTCCGTCAACTCGAACAAGGCACTTACTATCTTGAAAATCAATACAGCAGGGTGGTCCGCCCGGAAGGCAATCCGGAAGCAGTCAAAATGATCGGCCAGGTTTTTGAAATAGCCGACCGGGAGTGGCGGGGAATCGGCGTAATCCCGGACAGCGGCTATGAATTGCGGCCTGAACTCGCGGAATTCGATGCCAACCTGAAATTCCAGGTTGACGTGGCGCGCGCTCCTGAAAGCGACGACTGTATTGCCGGTCTGGTATTGAAAGGGATCAAAAAACCGCACGAATGCCCGCAATTTGGTAAAAAATGCCATCCACAGCACCCGCTTGGCGCACCAATGGTGTCGTCGGAAGGCGCTTGCGCGGCCTACTACCATTTTTCACAATTGCTGGAAACCGTCTGAACCCGGTCCCCTTGCCATGGACAAATCAAGAATGCAACTTCAATGCCCCATGCCCAAACTCGATTTTGAAGTTATCACGCTGGGGCATGGCAGCGGGGGCTTGCTGACCAATCGTTTGCTGGAAAGCGGAGTGTTCGACATTTTAAAAAACGAACACCTGGATCAACGGCACGATGGCGCCATTTTTACGGTGAACGCGGGCCGGCTGGCATTTTCCACCGATAGTTACGTCATCTCGCCTATCTTTTTTCCGGGGGGGAATATCGGCGAACTGGCGGTCAACGGCACAGTCAACGACCTCGCTATGTGCGGCGCACAGGCGCAATATCTTTCCCTTGCTTTTATACTTGAGGAAGGCCTTCAAATGGCCGAATTTTGGGAAGTCCTGGTTGGCATCAAATTCGCCGCGGCAGCTGCCGGCGTTCAGATAGTAACAGGCGATACCAAGGTAGTGGAGCGGGGTAAAGGTGATAAAATATTTATCAATACCTCGGGGGTCGGAATCGTACACCCGCTGGCAGATATCAGAAAATCCCGTGTGCGCCCCGGTGATAAAATTTTGATCAGCGGCCCGGTTGCCACCCACGGAATCGCTATTCTCAGTTTGCGAAAAGGCCTTGAATTTGAAACGAGTATAGGAAGCGATACAACGAATCTGAACGAGCTGGTGAAAACATTGCTCGATCAGTTCGGCGCCGATATTCATTTGCTCCACGACCCCACGCGCGGCGGTGTCAGTACGGTGCTCAATGAACTGGCTAGGGACACGCGCCTGGGTGTACAACTCGATGAAAAGAATATCCCTTTACTCGAAGAAGTGGAAGGCGCCTGCGAATTACTCGGACTCGACCCGCTCTATGTCGCCAACGAGGGCATTTTTATCGCCATCGTCAGCGCGGAAGTTGCAGGCGAGGTCCTTGCAACCCTGCGGACTGACCCCAAGGGAAGCCAGGCTGCCATGATCGGGACTGTAACCGAGGATCATCCGCGTCAGGTCGTGTTGAACAGCAAGATCGGCGGGCGACGTGTCGTAACCATGCCGGTCGGCGAGCAGTTGCCCCGTATTTGTTGATCAATCAAAAGAATACAGTGAGCGATAGTATTTTAAATATAACGCTGAAAAAAGCGCAGCCAGTGCCTGCTGAACCAGCCGGTGGGTATTCTGCCGATTTGAGCGGGCAGGGTTTTCGCGGGCCGGAGAGCACACCTTTCCTCGCCCCGAGGGGCGTTTTTGTAAAAAATAATCAACTGCTGGTCTCCGATACGGGCAGGAACCGGGTTTTTATCTGGCGGCAAATTCCCCAGGGCATTTTTCAAGAGCCGGATGTCGTACTTGGTCAGGGTGATGCCGATGGGACTGGCCGCAACGCAGGTGGCGAGGTGTCTGCCGATACGCTGCAATACCCTTCCGGCCTGTGGACCGACGGACTTAGGCTCATCGTTGCAGATGCCTGGAACCACCGCGTGCTGATCTGGAACCACATGCCCGGGTTGTCCGGCCAGCCGGCCGACGTCGTGTTGGGGCAGCCGGATATGCGCGCCAATTTGCCCAATACTGGAGGTATCGGGATCGCCCCGGAAGCCAGGTCCCTGTACTGGCCTTACGGTGTTTTCAGCGATGGAAAAAGCCTGTGGGTTGCCGATACCGGCAACCGGCGCGTGTTGTACTTCGAGGAAATTCCGTCCAGTTCTTTTACCCCGGCTACTGCTGTAATTGGCCAGCCGGATTTCAATTCCCGTGATTATGACTCAAGGAATGCCATCTGGCCCTATTCCGTTAGAATCGGCCCGGACGGCGAGCTGGCCATTGTCGACACTCAATATTATCGCGTGCTGCTCTGGAGTCATTGGAAAAAAGCGCTGACAGACAGCCCTGACGGCATCATTGGCCAACCCGATCTCGACAGCAACGGCCAAAACCAGTTCGGACTTTTTCCCCGGGAAAATACGCTCAGCTGGTGTTACGATGCTTTTTTCGATCATAAAGGCTTGTTGATTGCCGATACAGGCAACAGCAGAATCCTGCATTTCCCTTCTATGACCGGCGGATTCAATTTCCCCGCAACGGGCCTTTGGGGCAAGCCTGATTTTTGTACCGGAAGCGAGAATGCAGACACAGTGTTTGGCACAGAAAAAACCCTGTATTGGCCTTTTTCCATTTGTACAGAAGGCGAGCGCCTTGTCGTAGCCGATACCGGCAACCATCGCATCATCTTTTATCCTCGTTGATTATGTTTGAAATTTTTCCCTTGTTGCTCGCAACAGTCGTCGGATTTACGCACGCCTTCGAAGTGGATCACTTACTGGCCGTCAGCAATATTGTCACTCGAAGGAAAAGTGTGTGGGCATCTGTCAAAGACGGTATTTTTTGGGGGCTTGGGCATACCTCGACCATCATGATTGTCGGAATTCTGATGATTATCGTACGTGTGGGCATCACACAACGCACTTTCGGCTATTTCGAGGCCTGTGTGGGGCTGATGCTTGTCGTACTTGGGGGGCATCGCCTGTGGAAGGGCTGGATGCATAGTTCGCATGCGCACGAGCACACGCATGCACACGACGAGCCGGACGGACATGGACTGGCTTATGGAGTTGGCTTGGTGCACGGACTTGCAGGCAGCGGCACCCTGGTACTGCTCGTGATGACTCAGTTGAGAAGCAGTTGGGAGGGTATTGCTTACCTGTTCATTTTCGGTTTGGGCTCTATCGCAGGTATGCTGGTTGCTTCCGGGGTGTTCAGTTTGCCATTTTCAAAAAAAATACAACAGTTGAAGTCGCTCAGACTGGGATTGACGCTGTTGTCTTCCGTACTTTGTATGGGTTTTGGTATGAAAGTGATCTGGATCAATCTGATGTAGAGGCGTTAGGGGGCGCTGAAACGGGGCTGCTTGACGTCTGTATAGATCTTTGACTACCAATAGTTTAGGCTTGTCGCCATCTTGATGTTTCACTAGGGCAATGCTGCATTCAAACCTGATCGTTTAAAAAATCGCATCTCATGCCGGAAAAAGTCGAACTGGCGATTGTCGCGCTGTCCAACAGTGAATCCCAGCCTGGCAATTTTGCCCTGATTCTGGAAGACCTCGTACAACAAAGGCGAATTCCCGTCATCATAGGCGCCTCCGAGGCGCAGGCTATAGCCATTGCACTGGAAAAAATGCAACCGCTCCGGCCCCTTACCCATGACCTTTTTAAAAATGCGCTGGACGCTCTCCAGTCAACGCTGACGGAAGTGTTTATTTATCAGTTGAAAGACGGCGTATTTTATGCCAGAATGTTGCTGCGGACGGCGTCTGGCGATTCGCTGGAGTTGGACGCCCGCACTTCCGATGCCATCGCATTGGCTGTTCGCTGTGACGCGCCAATTTTTACGTACGACTACCTGATAGAAGAAGCCGGCGTTTGGGCCGCTTCGTTGCTGGGGCGTCAACGAAAGAGCTCGCTCGCGGAATATTCGATCCCCGAACTGGAGGAGTTATTGAGAAAGGTGGTGGAAAAAGAAGACTACGAAAGTGCTGCGCGGCTTCGCAACTATCTGGACGAACGCCGGAAATTACAATAGCACCTTGCCGCCGTTCAATCGTCGAATGCCACTCTTTCGATCAACAATTCGTTGCCTTGCACCACGTTGGCGCAAGGGAGCCCGCATGTGCACACAAATTTGTATTGCCTCACCTCGGTGATACTGCCACAAAAAAGACACTGGATCAGGATAGGTACCAGATTGATTTTAAGAGTCGTATTGCGATATTGAACAGCTTCTTCCTGTACAACGGCCTGAAAAGCCTGTTCAAGTAACAACGGCTCGACATTGGCCAGCGGGCCGATTTTCAGTTCGATCAGGTTTAGTCTCGATAGTTCGGAGCCATTGAATTGTTCTTCAAGGGTGCGAAAAATGGTGCGTGCGAGAGAAATTTCATGCATGGTTTACGAGATTTCTGCTTCTTCTTTGGCCAAAGTAGCGCCCAGATCATTGAGGCGCAGCAATTGCGCCGCTGCTGCTTCCCTAATATTTGAATCCCGGGTAAGTGAAAAAGCCTCTTCCGCTTTGACCAGCATATCTTCGTAAAGTGCGCGGTTCGAAGTCCGGCCTTCCAGATTCAGGTGCCAGCACGCTTCCACGTAATTCAGTAGCGTGACAGCGCGTTCGACGGGCAACAGATCGGCACGGCGTATTTCCAGGGCTTCGTTGTAATAGAATAGCGCTTTTTCGATGTTGTCGGAGTGGACGGCCGGCGGGTATTTGGTCAGCGCATTGCCGTAGTGATTGCAAATCCGCGCGTAGTCGAAAGGATAATCCTGCTTGGTGTAAAAACTCAGTGCTTCCTGAAACGCGGACGAGGAAATCGCTGCCCACATGCTCTGTTTCAGGGCTTCATCCGGCATTTCTGCATAAATAATACCCAGATATTGTTGGATATCGGCAAAAACATCGGGTGCTTCTTCCCGGGTGAATACTTTGGCTGCTTCCTTGAAACTGTCGATTGCCCCCTTGAAAAATTGTGGTTGACCTGTTTTTGCCCAGCTATACAACAACATGGCCCTGCGGTGATGGGCCTGAGCCAGCAATTCGGGCAATTCCTCCTGCCGGAATATTTCAATTGCACGGTTGATGTATCCCAGCGCCTCTGCAAAGCTGTCGGAGTAATGCGCGATCTGCGCAGCATCGACCAAAGTCAGGGCTTCCTCCGGCTTCCTTTGCTGGTGGGAATAATATTGCAAAACTTCCCATAAAGTTGCTTTCAGGCGCTCCAGCATAACCGGATCGTATGGCACGGTGAGTTTTTTGAGCCACACCTGACAAAGTGCGGCCTTCAATTCGTTGGCGCCTTCGTCGGACAATGCCGTTGACAAACTGAGTTGCAGCAGGCGTTCTGCCTCGTTCAATTCGCCAAAATCAGTCATAAAAACCGCAAAATTTTTGGCGCTGTAAGCCCCGTATTCATCATTAGGCGCGGCCTGGATGGCTTCTTCATAGAAATAACGGGTTTTGTTGGGGTCAAAGTCGGAGTCGTTGGCGGCGTAGTGGTAAAGGATTGCCGAGTTGTGGTAAAAGCGATATTCTTCAAAAGGACGAAAATCAGAGTGTAATTCGGACGGACTGACAGCCAGGCCATTGCGCAGCCGACTGATGACACCCAGTTCGTGGAGCAGGGCTGGATATCGGGCAGCGAGATAATTGCGCGCCTTTTCATCGTTGCCCAGTCTGGAAAAAATGATGCCCAGTAAAGTATCGCGCTCAAACGGAATTTCTTCCGGCAGCAGAAAAGGCGGAAGGGCGTTTTGCCAGTCGATGGGGAAGGCAATTCCATGGCGTTGTCGTACGATGAGGTGCAGGGCACTGAACCCGGGTTTGTGTGCCAGTAAATCATGTACGGTTACCAATTCATCAAGTCGGTCTTCTTCGGCAATGTATTGGCGTATGGTTTCCTGAATTTCAGTTGTCGCAAATATGGAAAGCATCTATGTCTAAGGTAAAATGGCCGCGGTTGTCGCGCCGTGCCGATTTGAGAAAATAATTGCTGCAAACCTCGGCTTTTGTCTGGCTTTGGTAATGATCGATATGGCGGGCGATAAGACGCAGGGGATTGCGAGGGTCGGCAAAAACAAGCCAAAGATACCAGCGGCCATTTCGTTTGCAAATCCGGGAATTGACGGCAGAATTGGTCAGCCACGCATCAAATTGCAAAAAACGCAGGTCGGCGGATGTACCCAAACGTTCAGATTGGTCGTTCATTATCAGTTCAGGTTTGTATGCAGGGAGGATCAGATGGTAACGTGGAGCAATCGAATACCGTTGGCGTAGATAAACGGGAGTTCGCGGTCCTGATCATCGAGATCGTTGTCGATCAGTATTTCTTCGAGGGACAGGCTCTTGTCGCCCTGTAAATTACGCGTTTTCAGCATTTGAACAGCAGTCTGATGAAGACTCGAAAAGGTCGAATCGTCGATCGGAGCAAGCAGCAAAGCCCGTTGTTGCGGATAATACACGATTTGTACCTGAATACTTTCGCCAAACGCGTCGGCAGATAGCGGGGCTGCGATCAGCAGATGCCTGTTTTGTAAACGGACGCCACTCATACGGTTTCAGGAGTTGACAGGAGCATCGATTCCAAAACTTCGCAAACCCGAAGGCCGGCTTCCCTCACCGGCTCACTCAATGAAACTTCCAGTCGCAGGTCGCTGACCGCGATAAGGAACACAGTGAGGTCGTCGGGGAAGGAGGGGCCCATGATTTTTTGCGCGTAGGAAAGCGCCTGGTCCCATTTCAGGCTGTGCAGAAAAACCATGGGATCGTCTTGCACGGCGCGCATGGCTTCCTGTGCCGGCAATTGGAACAGTGTGCCATCCGGTTCGCTGCTGTTGATCACTGCATCGACGAGAATAATACGCTCATGCCCCTGAAGTTGGAACAGCATTTCAAACGCGGAAGTGCCCATGTCCAACAGGGTCAGCCAATCTGGTAAAGGCTGGAAGGACTGTCGGAGCTGGTCGATGACGAAGCAGCCAATACCGTCGTCGCTACGAACAGGATTGGGCGACCCAATGGTCGCCCCGACAACAGGTTGTTCAATTCAATTAAAGTTTGAATTTGGCCAGTTCCTGACCAGATTTTGCATCATGTGCGTGTACCGTGCAAACCAGGCAGGAATCGAAGGAGCGGGCGACCATGCCCACTTCCACGGGATCGTGCGGATCTTCTATTTCCGTGCCTTCCAGAGCGGCTTCGATCGGGCCGGGGTTGTTTTGCTCGTCATTGGGTCCGACATTCCAGGTGGTTGGCGCCATTACCTGGTAGTTTTTAATGACACCGTCCTTGATTTCGATCCAGTGCGCCAGCGAACCGCGGGCCGCCTCGGTAGCGCCGAAGCCTATACCGTCCCGTTCTTCCGGTTTGATGTAAAATTCAGCATCCAGATCGATTTGGGACAGCCACTGGTTGATATATTCGAAAAGGCGAGGGGCCTCATGTACACGGGCGAGGGTGCGCGTAAACACGCTCGGTCCAAGTCGGTTAATGATGTCGCCAAACAAGGGATCTTTGATTTGGTGATCCAGATTGTTCGGGTTGGCATTCATGATGACCCGGGAAAGCGGGCCGGCCTCGGCAGCAAAACCGTCGTAGCGTGGGGCTTTGGCCCAGCTGTACTTGCCACCGAAATCAGTTTGTTCCAGGTTTTGGGAAGGCATCGGCGTAGGCATGGGTTCCTGCCAGGGGTGGGCCGCCGGCACGTCTGCATACCAGGAGTGTTTGACGTGTTCTTTGATCTTAAGGTGATCGAAAGTATGGTAGTTTGTCCCGTCGAAAAAACCTGAAGAGCTGATGAGTGCCTGGTTGCGGCCTTCTACCGTTGGATTGTTGTACAAATCCTTGTGCAGGTAGGTGCCGTAGGCGAGGTACTTGCCTACACCCTGACCGAATTTATCGAGTCCAAATTCGAGGCTGGCGCGGATAAATAAGCCAAGATCGCTATTGCGCTGGCTTTCATTTTCCTCCACCCAGGCCATCAGGTCGTCCCAGCTTTTGATCTGTAGGTAACGCTCGATGGAGCAACCCAGCCACATGGATTCCAGCCAGTCATTGCGAAACAGGTTCATGATGGCATGCGAGCGGGTGATGTCTTTCAGGGTCGGGGCGCACATTACACCGCCCGGAACCATATAGGAAGAGTGGGGCCACTGGCCGCCAAAAAGCGCGTACACTTCCACCGGGCGGCCGGAGGCGCTGACGCCTTTCTGGAACGAAGTGCCGACATAGGCGGCAAATCGTTTGACAACTTCGGCGTAAAGCGGCTTATTGGCAAATTTTTTATTGGCCATGTCGGTCGCAAAAATGGCGTAGAACCAGCGCGGGATAGACTGGATCGTCTCCGTAGCCTGGCCAATGGCGCGCAACAAAAGAGCGTTGGGCGAAAGTTTGGTTTTCCAGGCGGTATCCAGTGCGGAGGATGCACAATACAGGTGCGAACCTCCACAAATGCCGCAGATACGCGGCGTGACGATCAAACCGGATTGCGGGTCTTTGCCTTGCATGATTTTTTCAAAACCCCGAAACATGGCGGCCTGGGTATGGGCGCGGGTCACAACCCCGTTTTCCATGTAAACCTTTACGTCGAGGTCGCCTTCTACACGACCAACAGGGGATATATTGAGTTCTTTTACCGTTGACATAACGAGAACGAAAGTGTTTGAACTGTGAAATGGAAGGGTAAGTTATTTGGAAGTTTCAAAGTGTTCCTGATCGACGCCAAACACGCGTTCAATGGCGCCCATGGCTTTTTCGACACCCGCGCGGGTGTAATAACCCATTCGTGATACGCCCGTCGGGACATCTTGCGGCAGGAAGCCAAGGTATTTAAGCGACTTGAACACACTTCCCTTTACCAGATCGTGATGCGGGAAACCAGGCTCGGTACAGCCGAGACAGGGGTGATTGGCCCGGGTTTTACTCGATTGACGATTCCAGAGCACCCGGTTGCAACTGGCGCGCGTCATCGGGCCGCGGCAACCGACTTCGTAGAACAGGCAACCGCCGCGTTTCCCAAATCCGCCGTCCACTTTCTGGGCAAAACTGATGGCGTTGGTGCAACCCGTCTGCACGAAATCGGTAAAAAATGTTTTAGGCCGGTGAAACTCGTCTACAAGCACATCCTTGATACGCCCGGTTGCAATGGCGACGAGAATCTGGCTGACCCAGTCGGGGTGGGCCGGGCAACCGGGAATGTTGACGACAGGCAGGCCGCCTTTCGATACAAACTGTGCGCCAAGGAAGCCGCCTTTTTTGGATTTGTGAAACTGCAAACCCGTGCTTTCACTCGGGTTGGGGGGGACCGCCGGAATACCTCCCCAGGTGGCGCAGTCGCCTATAGCAACAACGTAACCGGCCACGGCAGCCAGTTCGCGTACCCAATCCTGCATAGGGCGATCGCAGAAGTAGTTCATGGTACCCGAACCGTTCGGACCCTGGATGATGGACCCTTCGTACACGAAAATGTCCATCTGAACTTTGCCTTTCAGGATGTCGTTAAGCAATTCCTCAACCTGATGGCCAATTTCAAGGCCGATGGAGGGGTGCCATAAAATGTTGATGCCGAAATCAGTGACCAACTCGATGACGGTCGGCTCTTCGGCATTTAGAAAAGACATGGTGTTGCCGCTGCATGCCCCCCCCTGTAACCAGAGTACATTTGCCATAGACGGGTGAAATAAAATTTGCGATAGAAGTTTAAATTCCGTACAATTTTTCGGCGACGCGCCGATAGGACAAATGTATCTACTAAGTTTGGTCTAGAAAATTTTTTCTAAATTTTTTAGAAATTATTTTCTAATTTAGAAAAAGTCCAACTCGCGACTGTGAGTCAGAGAATAACTATTTTGCACATAAAAGTTTGAAAATCAAATTTTTGTATCAATTGGGTGTACTTCCATGGAATACTCTTCCCATCCATTTTGAGTAAAATACGGGCTGATTTGCCCCCAAACCCCGATTTTGAAACGGGTCAAATCAGTGGATTCCCCTTTGAACGCTTGTTGTGGCATCCAGAATACCACCGTACTCCACAGATTCTGAGTCAGGGTATGGTAAATGCCGGGCGCCGGCTCTGGGACGAGGGTTTTTCGTTGGACCCCGAACTCGATCCGTTTGCGAATCTGCATCAACATTTTTGCAACAAACTGTTGCCAACGGGTCATTACTTGCGGGCAGGAGCGTTCCGCCTCAAAAAGATCGGGCATATAAAAAATGTACCTGGAAAAGAAACCGTGGTACAAGTCAAGTTGCCGGTCGAAGTCGGCCAACCCGGGTTCAAGAAGAAAATGCGCCAGAATATAGCTGAATTCTTCAAACAGGGATTCGTAAACAGCCGAAACGATGGCTTCCTTGTTTTTGAAATGGTAAGCCAGGTTGCCGACGCTGATGCCAGTGTCGTCTGCAATCTGTTGCAAGCGGACGTTGGCTACGCCCGATTCATTGAACAACTTGATTGCAGATTCGATTATTTTTTGCTTTGTGGTGAGTGGCATATTATGATCAGGGCGTGCCGGGGAACTTTTACCCGGCAAATTATGGACTAGTTGACAGGAATATCGAAACTTTCGATACTGATTACAAGGGTGCCTCGTTGGTCTTTCGCCGCCTGACGCCGCATATAAAAAGCCATCTGGCGCGCGCGCCGGGGGCAGGCGTGAGTGGTGATACGGCGAAAAAGGAACTTCAACGGCGTTTTGTGGTGGGCAAACAACAAACCTACTTCCCATGCCCCTTTTCTTGCCTTTACCTGCTCGATTACGGCTGTATCGTACAACCATTGATCGTCATTGTAAAAAAGGAGATCTTCCTGAAAACCGAGTGTTTCAGTCAGGGCGATATTTTTGAGGCGGTCGAGCATTTGGCCGTATAAATCAGGGCAGATGTTGAAATAAGTCATGTTGGTCGGTTTTGTAAATGCCCGGTCTCCAGCAGATCCATCAATTGTTGATATTCCTGATGGCCAATGGAGGTAAAGTACGGGAAAAGCAGGCTCCACATTTGTTGTTGAAAGGTCTCGTATCGGTCTGTGGGCATTCCTTTTACCAGGCAGCGGTACATCCAGGTATCTGCAGTCATCCAGAATTGGTCTGACAGCATTTCGATGCGGGGTGCGTCCAGTTCAGTAACGCCTGCCAGGGCGCCGCGCGACTGATTGAACACCAGTGCAAGGCATATTTGCTGGGCTTGCCAGCCCATATGCTGCCGATGCGCCGTTTGAATGTCAGGATATGCACGCATGACCTCCAGGGTGTCCAGAAAGAAAAAGGAATAACGTTGTTGCAGCGCGAAGATGCTGGACAGGAGCCGTTCCACATCTTCAAACAAGGGGAGTACCCTGAACTCATCTAGCAAGGTATGCTGTTCCTGGGTAATTTGAGCCCAAACCGCCCTTAAAATATCATCCTTGGTGCGGAAATGGTAGGTCATATTGCCCAGACTCATACCTGCCTCGTCCGAAATTTGTTGTAAACGGACATTGGCCAGCCCGCTTCGGTTGAAACAAACTACCGAGGCGTCCAAAATTCTGGTTTTGGTTAATTGCGACGACATTTTATAGGCGTAATCAAGCAACAAGGGCCTTGCTGCGTGTGACAAAGATAGTGCCCCACGTATGGCTCAACAGGACAAAACGATGTCGGCCGTGTTTTTTCTCCGTTCCACGAATTTCACGATAATTTTTCCAAACGCTGTAACATTGATCCTTACCACGCGTCTTCCTGTCAAATACCCCCGCAAACCAGAACGGTAAACCAATCCGACCGAATGAACTGGACAATTTTTCAACAACAGGTTTTCCCGATCCGGCACAAGCTCTACCGCTTTGCGCTGCGCATCACCGGAAGTATTCCCGACGCCGAGGATGTCGTGCAGGAGGTGCTCGAAAGGGTTTGGAAAACCCCGGCCGAACAATCGTCCAGCGTACAAAACTGGGAAGCCTGGTGCATGACCCTGACGCGCAACCGCTCCCTCGACCGCAATCGTTCGCGCAGTTTGCGCCGCACAACCACCCTCGACGGGGTGGTCGAACGCAGCAGCGAGCACCCCGGCCCGGCCCGAACGGCCGAACTCAGCGACCTCGCTGCACAAGTGCGCCGATTGATGGACGAATTGCCTGAAAAACAGCGTCTTGTGATGCATCTCCGCGATGTGGAAGAACTCACATACGAGGAGATTGCCGAGGCCCTGCAGATCTCGCTCGATCAGGTGAAAGTCAACCTGCACCGCGCCCGAAAAGCCATACGGGAACAACTGGTCCGACTGGAAACCCTGACGGCCATTTGAAACCCGGATTTCATCCCGACTGCAATACTTCAAGTCATGAATTACGAACAAATCAGTGCCTTACTCGACAAATACTGGGATGGCGAAACCTCCCTGGAAGAAGAACGCACGATCAAATCCTACTTCGCTACCGGCGCCGTCGATGAAAGGCTGCGCAACGTCGCCCCGCTTTTCAAGGCCTTGAAGCAGGAGCAGGCGGTCGAATGGCAACGCCCGACCGCGGTCAAATTGACTGCCGGGCCCAGTGTGTCCTGGCGCCGTTTGACGGCCGTGGCCGCCGCAGTACTCGTCCTGCTCTTCGCCGGATGGTGGTGGCTCAACCGGCCTGCCCAAACTGCCGAACCCCTGCCCATCGCCAACCAAACGACGCAGGAACCGCCCGTTACACAGCCCGAACCGGCTGATACGCCGGGCCTTGTATCGGAGCCGACAGCCCCGGCAAACGAGCCACGAGGGGTCAAGCGCTCCGCTCACCCCCAGAGACATACACACGTCGCAGTGGCCGCTGCCGATCCAGATGCTGAAAAGGCCATGGAAGAAATCAAGGCCGCCCTAGCGTTGCTGTCGACCAAACTCAACAAAGGCAAACGGGAGGCCACCAAAAACCTGCACGAAATCGAAACCCTCGACAAAGTGATCAAAAAACCATCTGAAAGCTAGACTTCCGATCAATCCAACCAACAGTATAAAACGATCAACCAACCACATTCACCGAACACTCAAATTCTTCAAGCTATGAAAAAGTTGTTTTTAATGTTGATGCTGGGCTTCTGCTGGACAATTCAGCATGCGCAGGCCCAAAACGACGCAATCACGCGTTTTTTTGAAAAATACATGGACGACGAACGCTTCACGGTGGTTTACGTGGCGCCCAAACTCTTCGACATGGTCGGTAAAATCCAAACCGACGACCCCGACTGGGAAACCTACCGCGAAGTAGTCGGCGACCTCACCGGCCTGCGCGTCCTCACGGCCGACAGTATCACCGACGGCATCGCATTGTACAAGGAAGCCGTGAGCAAGGTGCCCGCCAATGAATACAGCGAACTGCTCACCGTCCGCGACGGCCAGGAAAACGTGCGCATCTGGATCAAAGACTCGGGCAATATCATCCATGAATTGCTCCTGCTTGTCGGCTCTCCCGACGAATTCGTCCTGCTCAGCATCACGGGCAAGATCGACCTCGACAAAATTTCCACGCTCTCCAAAGCCCTCGACGTCGAGGGTATCGACCAACTGGATAAAGTCAAAAGCAGCAAGAATTGACAGGGACTGTCTAGAAATGACGCTTCGGCATTCGGTGTTCGAAAAATTGAAACCGAATATCGAAGTGTCATTTCGAGACAGCCTTCATTAACCCCGCCGCCCTTTTTCTCAAACACACAAACTTCCTACCATGAAATATATCTTTTTCGGCCTGCTTTTGACGCTGTCGGCCACGGCTGCCAGGGCACAGGATTTCGGCTTGTACTGGAAATACAAAGACTACGATGGCGCCATCGCTGTGGCAGTGCCAGGCTTCGTGGTACACATGGGCACCTGGTTTATCGACGACCGCGACGACCGTCGGATGGCGCGCAAGATCGGCAAGGTGCGCGTGTTGTTTTTTGAAGATGGCAGTCCGATCACCCAGCGCGATTCACGGCGGTTTGCTCGCAAGGCCAAGCGGCGCGGCCTCGAAGAAATTCTGACCGTCCGCGAAGGAAAAACGCACGTCAGGATCATGGCCAAGGAGCGGCGCAATGGCAAGGGTATCCGCAAGGTGGTCGTGTTTGTCAATTCCCCCGACGGTTTCGCCCTGGTCAGCGTAAAAGGCCGCCTGAAATACGACGACATCGGTCGTATCCTGAATGATTACAGCAAGCCCGGTCGCAAGGGCGATAATAAACAAGAAGAAGAAGTGGTCAAGTTGCCTGTTTCGCGCATCTGACCGACTCCGGCAAAATAACAAGGCCCGCTCTGTGCACAGAGCGGGCCTTGTTCATATCGGGCGGAAAGGGGGCGACGCGCTTTACTCGTCTTCTCCTTCCTCGAATTTCCGGGTGTAGCCGGCGTCTTCCATCGATTCGTTGTCGGGCTCCCAGTCCTCGCCGCTGCGCGCGGGTCGTTTCGAACTGTTCAGCCGGACCTTGTCGCCAATCGGTTTGGCCGGTCGCTCTTCGATGGTTGGAAAGCCTTCGCCATCGGCGTTTTCAAGCGGCATTTCCTTGCCTGCGTTGGCAATATTCTTCCCGTCGATCGATTTGGTGGCATGCGGCACGAGGCGCAGGCGTTGTTTGTCGATCAGTTGGCCGGTCACGATGCAGATGCCGTAGGTTTTGTTCTGAATGCGCAGGATGGCATTTTTCAGATCCTGCACGTGCCGTTGTTGGCGGGCAGCCATGCGTTGCAGCAATTCGAGATCGGTATGTGCGGTAGAATCGTCGTACCAGTCGCCACCTTGCTGGTTGAAGCCGTTTTCGTTGAGTTCCGCGATTTGCTGGTTGGTGAAATCCAATTCTTCCTGGGCTTTCGCGATCTTTTCTTCGATCAAGACTTTGAATTCCTGTAACTCCTCGTCGCTGTACCGTAATTTCGGTTCGTTAACCATAATCGAGGCTAATGTTTAAATGAGAAGGTAGATGGTTCGGTTTCGGGGTGCAAAATTAGACCAAAAATTCTTCGCACAAGACCGGGGGGTAAAAAATTGATGTTTTACTAAATTAATTTTTTGCAAAATTCATTTGGGTGAAACCCGCCTCGTATAAAAATCATAATTTGTCGAAGCGTATTCGGGCAGATTGACCTGCCGGAGCGTACTAAAACGAAATTTTGACAAACAGGTTTCTTTTTTTTCGGTTAAATCTCTTCAAATAACCGCTTGCGAATTTTGGCGCGCCGAAGAAAGTTTGGGTGAGGCGCCCGAATTATCGCTATCTTTGCCGTGACAAAGGGTTATACTTTTGTAATTCCGAAGAAAAATTCGTTTGTAGCCTTTTTATTGGCCCTAACCACTATCAGAATGGTCGAGACAAAAACGCCTGCCAAAGGCAAAAAAACAACCGCCACCACCGGTTTTGATCGAGCAGAAGTCCTGTACGATTTTCGTATTTGTTGCCTGAGCCGCGAGGCCAGCGTGATCGCCCGCCGCGAAGTGCTGAACGGACGCGCCAACTTCGGAATTATTGGCGACGGCAAGGAAGTCGCACAGGTCGCCATGGCAAAAGCCTGGAAAAAAGGAGATTTCCGCTCCGGCTACTACCGCGACCAGACCCTCATGCTGGCCCTCGGCCTTATGAACCTCGACGAGTTTTTTGCCCAGCTGTACGGCGATCCCTACGGCGACCCTTTCTCCGGCGGCCGACAAATGAACTGCCACTTTGCCACGCCTTTTATTGACCAACAGGGCAATTTCCTCGACCTGAAAAATCGCTACAATATTTCGTCCGACATCGCTCCGACCGCTGGCCAGATGGCGCGCGGACTGGGACTGGCCTTCGCTTCCAAAAAATTTCGCGAAAACCCCGCCGTTTGCGGCGATCTCTCCGACCGCGGCAACGAAGTCGCGTTCGTCACCATCGGCGATGCCTCCACTTCGGAAGGCCCCTTTTGGGAGAGCGTCAACGCCGCGGGCGTCATGCAGGTGCCTCTTGCCATCAGCGTCTGGGACGACGGGTTTGGCATTTCGGTGCCTAAAAAATACCAGACGACCAAAGAAAGTATCTCCGAAGTGCTGTCGGGCTTCGCAGGCCCTGGCGGCATTGCAATTCATACCGGCAAAGCCTGGGACTACCCGGGCCTCTGCCAACTTTACCGCAACGGTGTGACGGCTATGCGCGAAACCCACCAGCCCGCGTTGTTCCACATCCAGGAAGTGACCCAGCAACTCGGGCACTCCACCTCCGGCGATCACCGCCGCTACAAAAGCCCCGAACGGCTGGCTTTTGAAGAAGAATTCGACTGCAACCGGCGCATGGCCGAGTGGATGATCGAGGCCGGACTGGCTACCGCGGAGGAGATCGAAGCCATAAAGGCCGCGGCCAAAAAAGAAGCCGGGGAAGCTGCCCAACGCGCTTTTCGGGCCTATCACGATCATGTCGGCAGCTTGCGGACCCAACTGGATACGCTGCTCCAGCAGGCCTTGTCTGCTGCGACCAATCGCGTCCAACTGGAACAAATAATTGGCAATTTCTCCCAAAAGCGCGAACCCCTGCGTTATGAACTGGTGCAGATCGCCCGCCGGGCTGCCCTGTTCTGCGAAGGCTCCGCCCGCGCGGCACTCGAACAATTTGCCGGGCAGGAGATGACAGAAGGCGACCGCGTGTACAGCCGTTTCCTTCTGAGCGAGTCGCCGAAATCGCCTCTGAACGTGTCGGTCGAACCTGCCGTTTATTCTGAAAATTCTCCCTTGAAAGACGGCTTTGAAATATTGAACGCCTGTTTCGACTACAACCTTGAACACAACCCCGCCGTGTTCTTCTTCGGTGAAGACGTCGGGTATATCGGCGACGTCAATCAAGGACTTCGCGGCATGCAGCAAAAACACGGCGAATCGCGCGTGTTCGACACGGGCATCCGCGAATGGACGATCATGGGACAGGCGATTGGCCTGGCGATGCGCGGCCTCCGGCCGGTTGCAGAAATCCAGTACCTCGACTACCTGCTTTACGGCCTCTCGCCCCTTTCCGACGACCTTTGCACCCTGCGCTGGCGCTCCAACAACCAGCAGGCAGCACCGGCCATCATTCGTACCCGCGGGCATCGCCTTGTGGGGGTCTGGCACGCCGGCTCGCCGATGGGTCTGATGCTTGGCTCGCTGCGCGGCATGCATATTTGTGTGCCCCGCAACATGACGCAGGCCGCCGGCATGTACAACACGCTGCTTCGCTCCGACGACCCCGCTATCGTGGTCGAATGCCTCAACGGATACCGCCTGAAAGAACGCCAGCCCGACAACATCGGCACCTTTACCGTGCCGCTCGGCGTACCCGAGGTACTGCGCAGTGGCTCGGATGTTACGCTGATCACCTACGGCTCCAGTGTGCGGGTCGCCGAGGAGGCCTGCGACTGGCTGGCCGGTTTCGGGGTTTCCGTCGAACTGATCGACGTGCAGACCCTGATGCCTTTTGATTTGCCCGGACTTTGTGTGGAAAGTTTGAAAAAAACGAACCGCTTAGTGATTCTGGACGAAGATTTTCAGGGCGGCGCGACCGGCTTCATGCTGCAACAGGTGCTGGAAAAACAAGGCGGTTACCGCTGGCTCGATTCCGAGCCGGTCACGCTCTTTGCCAAAGATCACCGCCCGGCCTACGGTCAGGACGGCGACTACCATTCCAAGCCGCAGACGGAGGACGTAGTGGACGCCGTGCTGCGCCTGGTTCGCGAAGCGGAGCCGGGCAGGTTCAATAATTGATCCATGAAATGGCTGGTTTGTTTATTGCTTTTTGGCTTGCTTGGCGCCTGCCAGTCGAAACAAGCGGCGCCACAACGGTCTGCGCAGACTCCAACCGATCCATTTCTTTCCCTTTTCGCCGAGCTAACGGCTGACACGATCTGGATCGAAACGGGGAACGTGGAAGAAGAGGTACAACTGGCCGGATATTGGGGGCAAAAGCTGGATTCAGTCTGGTACGCCCGAATCGACGAGCCCGAGGTCATGCGTTTTGTCAATGGCGACGACAGCAATCTCCATGCCTGTTACCGGTTCCGAATCGATGAGCGAACCGAGGGGCTGATTTGTCGCGAGCCTTACGAATATTGGGACAATGCCATCCGGATTTTTGTATTTGACCGGCAATCTGGCAAAACGGTAAAAAGCCTCGAAGCCGCCATTGAATGGGGCGACGCCGGCGATTCACACAGTCTCGGAACTTTACTCTGTCGGGGCCCCGAAGGCTGGAAGGCGTATCAGTTTGAAACGCTTTGTTCGCCCGAAGAAGAGGACGATCTGGATTCAATTACCTGCGAAGATTCCAGTTTTGTGTACAAAATCGGCGCAGGCGGCTTTCAGGAGCTGGAACGCCGGGCGACCGATACTGCCTGGGCTTATCCGATGATCCGGCGATTTTCAAAGTTTTAAATGGTACCTGCCCCAACCCTCCCGGGGCGTCCTCCCCGGCAGGGTTGGGCTGGTCAGGGTGACGGGAAAACCTACAATTCCCCCAGCAACATTTCCAGATCGAGCGGCGGCAAAACCTGTTCGAGTGTGGCCAGCACTTGCGCGAAGAACGGCGCCGGAGCGCCGGCTTTCATGGCGCGCATCCAGGTGGTGCGTTCGGTATGGGGCAGGGCCGGCATCGACCATTTTACCCACAACAACATCACATCGGGCGGGATTTTTGAAATAATACGGCGGGTCAGGCTGGTGAGTTCTTCGTCGGTAAAATACGCCCAGAGTTCCGCCTGGGTTTCTTCTTCTTCCTCCAGCATGTGCTGGATGTAAGCGCTGTAAAACTGGTTGAGCTGGTGAAAGAAACGTTCTCCTTCCAGCCGAAGGTCGGCCCCGTTGTTGGAAAGCGCGAGCAGGGTGTCCAGCGATTGCGTCAGCGCGGTTTGTTGTTGTTCGATCTGGTCGTGATCTTCAAAATTGTGCCGTCCGGCGCCTGCATGGCGGGTTTCAAGTTCGGCGAGCAGTACCGAATTTTCCCCTTCCGCATGTTCATCCAGCATGGTAAATACCTCCTGACCGAGGCGGTGCAGTTTCGCAATGGCGAAGGAATTGCGGTAATCCGTGTTGCCGGCCAGAAGCGAAAAATGGGCAAGGGCGTTGCGCAGGCCTTTGTGTGGAATGTCGTACATCCTCGGGCGGATGCTTGTCGTGATAGCAGTCATTGTGTTCAATTGTTTTGCGGCATCTGACGGTTTTTTGTGACAAAAGGTTACAGCCCGATCTGCCCGGCCGGAATTTTGGAATAGTTATTGTTAAAATTGAAACAAGCATGTTTTAATCCTCACTGTGCCCGTCTTTAATCAAGTCACTAACAACACTATGGTTCATCGCTCAACAACCGGTTTGAGCCTGGCGGCCGAAAAGCCTCAGGCAATTGTTTCAATTCTGTCCGATTTTATTGTCGCCGATGTCATTTTCGGCTCTCCCCGCGAGGATTGCGCCGGAACGGGTATTTGTAAAATCGAGGCGCTGGCTGATATGCCCTCGGCCGCGGGCCACCGCGAGTGCCGTCGTTGCCGCGCTGCCCTTGCCGCTCCCGATCCGCAAACCCTGGTCATTCGTTTTCGCCGCAGCGATCTGTGCAGCCATTTGCTACGCAATTATTTCCGCCACGAGGTATTTCATTTGCCACAAAGCTGCGAACTGCCCGGCTCGCTGGCACAGGCCATGCAACTGTCGGGCAACGTCTTACAACCCGGTTCCTACCCGATACAGTCGGAAGGAGATTTTTTCGTGATTGCTTTCGAAGTCTGACGACCGTCAGGTCGTTTTTTCATAAAAAAAGGCGCCGCCAGGTGGCTGGAATCTTGTCCAGACCTCCCGGCGGCGCCTCTTTGTTTCTTAGAAAAAAGGTAAAAACTTAGGCAGGGGCAGCGCCCCGAAAGATTTGTAGCAAATGGTGG
>JBGAHL010000036.1:0-48286 GCA_044226205.1 Saprospiraceae bacterium | reverse complement strand
TTCTCTCCCATTTCTCTTTCCTTTGTAACAAGTACTTAAACATGAAGACCTCCTGTGTTTTTGAGTGTGTCGTAATACTCAAATTTACACAAGAGGTCTCTTCTTTTCATCCCTCCTAAAATTCGGGATGACTCATGTTTGTGTACGCGAGCTCATCAGGACGGATGTATCGCCTGTTCCCTGAGCGTTTTTTCCACCAGTTGCCTGTACTGCCTGCCGATGGGTACGTTGTGCGCTCCCAATTCCAGTCCCTCGCCCGACCATGCCGTGATTTTGTGGTGAGCGACGATAAATGAGCGGTGCACCCGCATGAATCGTTCGCCAGGAAGCGTTTTTTCAAAATGGCTGATGCTTTGTTTGGTGACAATTTTGCCCGAAACAGTGACAAACCGAACGTAATCTTTCAGGCTTTCCAGGTAAAGAATTTCATCGAGCAGAATTTTTACCTGCTTGCGATCGGCGCGGACCAAAATATGCGAGGTGTCGTCCACAAGGGCAGTTTGTGGTGGGTCGACTTTGATTCGGGGATCGACCCTTGCCTGAAATTTGCCAACGGATTTTAAAAAACGCTCGAAACTGACGGGTTTCAACAGGTAATCGGCCACATCGAGATCGAAACCCTCCAGCGCAAACTCCCGATAGGCGGTGGTCAGGATAATTTCAGGGCGGTTGCGCAGGGCCTGGATAAAGGCCAGGCCGTTCAGCCCCGGCATCTGGATATCGAGGAAAATCAGGTCGATTTTCATGTTTTGCAGGGCTTCGAATGCCTTGACAGGGCTGGTAAACTTTGCAGCAACGGAAAACCCGTCGAGGCGGCCGAGATAAGTTTCCAGAATGTCGAGCGCAACCGGCTCGTCGTCGATCAGCATACATTTATAGTTCATGAAAGATCGATTTTCAAGGCAATGACAAAATTGTGCTCTCCTGCGATCAGGGTCAGTTCATGCCGACCCGGATAGAACAGTTCGAGGCGTTTTTTTACATTTTTTATGCCCAAACCTTTACCTGAACCGATGCGTGGCAGGGCCGGGGCCGGGGCTTCGGAACGGCTGTTTTCAACCTGAAAATACAAGGTTTTATCCAGCATTTGCAGGCTAATATCGATGATAATCCGATCCCCGGATGCGCTCGATCCATGCTTGAAAGCATTTTCTACGAAGGGCAGCAACAGCAAAGGCGCAATCCGAATGGCATCGGGGATGTCTTCATCGCGTTTGACACGCAGACTGAGCCGCTCCTTGCTGTAACGCAAAGTCTCGAGTTCGATGTATCGCCCGATCAGATCGGCTTCGCGGCGAAGGGGAATAAAATCATCGTTGCATTCGTAAAGGATGAAATCCAGTAATTCGCTGATTTTCAGGATGTAATCGGGAGTCAGGTTGGATTGGCGAATGGCCAGTCCGTACAAATTATTGAGGGTGTTGAACAAAAAGTGGGGGTGGATTTGTGCGCGAAGGAATTGCAGTTCGGCGTCTCTTTTCTCTCCTCTCAATTGTTCGGTCAAGCGGTCTTTTCGATCCCAGTCGCGGATAATTTTCAGGCAAACGCCCAGCGCAATGACGGCGTAATCGCGAAACAGGTTTTTGGTAATTTTTGTGAGCGGCAAGCGGAGTTCCTCTTTTTCAAAAATCAGGTAGTAGAGGTGCGACCACTCCGTCCGCAACAGAATGACCAGCAACAACACGCCGATCGAGAGGAGCCAGAAGGTCAGTTTTTTTTGCCGCCACAACAGCCTGGGCACCATTACGTAGGCCACGAGATAAAAAGGCAGGGCAATGACCGGCCAATACCACAGGGTTTGCCGAAGCAATTCGCGCTTGTCGGCATAGTGTGGAAGGTTGGCGACGAACTCGACGGCGAGGTAGGCCGACCAAAGCAAAAGGTGCAAAAGGATCCTTTTCAGCATGATTGCCCAAAGATAAAGGGCCGCCTGACTCTCGACCCCGGGAGTCGCCAGACCGCGCATTTCGCCTCTAAAATGCAAAAAAACGTCGGTAAAAGCCATTCGACACCCGAACGAGGCGTCGTGTCGCCGGCCGGGCAGCCACGGGCGACAAACCATTTTGGGCAAGCCGACAACAGCCCAGTTTTGTCTGACCAAGTGAGGAAAACCGCTGCCTGGTTTTTCTGCCGTGCCTGCACACCGTAGGTTTTCTTACTTCAATTGATCCTCAGTCAAAAAAATCTTCACTCTTTTTTAAAAACAATACAAATGAAAAATCTCCTGATCCTCCTTTCCCTTTTGGGAACCATCTTGATCCTCCTTTGCTGCACCCAGGCCTCCACTTTGTCACAGCCGGCCACAGCCAAGCCGGTGCTTCCTGATGGAAACCTTGTCGGCGGGCCATTTGAAAACGGTGAATTTATGTACATCGGCATGCCCGAGACGATCAGCTCCGTTGACACGAGTCCCGGCTGGTATCAAAAAGGCGGGCAAAAACTGTTGATTACCGGCGTTATCCGTCAGCGCGACGGAAAAACACCCGCTCCCGGCGTGGTTCTTTATTACTACCACACCGACATTCACGGGTATTATGCCGATCGCAATGATCTGGATAGCAGGGTAGTGCGGCACGGCTATATCAGGGGATGGCTCAAGTCGGACGAATGGGGCAGGTACGCCATTTATACCACGCGGCCGGCTGCTTACCCTGGTTCAAACACCCCCGCACACATCCATCCGGCAGTCAAAGAGCCCGGCCTCGAAAAAGAGTATTACCTCGACGAATTTGTTTTTGACGACGACAAATTTCTGACCGCCGACAAGCGCAAGGCCTTGGAAAATCGCGGCGGCAGCGGCATTCTGCGCGTGGTAACCAAAGGCGATTTGCAAATTGCAGGGCATGATGTGATCCTGGGTTTGAACATCCCGAATTACCCGTCGAGCCCCGTCGCCCCTGTTTCCGGCCTTGAAATCGGGGAAGACCAGCCGTCCTTCATGCCTTTTCACGCAGCCGGCCCCGACAAAGGCAGCCGCGCCTGTCCGGTGTGCAAATACGGCAAGTATCAGGGAATCCTGTTTTTCGTGGGCAGAAACCCCGATTGGGCCGACATCGAACAATGGCTGGTTTTTATGGAAAAAGAAAGTATGGTGCGGGGCAAATATTTGAAAGCCTACTTTGTGTATGGCAATGACAAGATTTACGACGCGGTCAAAACCAGACATCAGTTGGCGGATCTGGCTGCCTCTCTGACCCTGAAACATGTCGCAATCACCTATGTGCCTTCCTTTTACGACAAGGAAAGCGAGGTGTCGGCCAGTAAAATTTCACCGGATGTGGCCAACACGTTTGTGCTGTATCGAAATGGCCGGATCGTCGACCGATATGTCGACCTCAAAGCGGTTCAGGAAAACTTCAGTCTCCTCCATCAGTCGCTGGATCGGTCAAAAGAAAGTTTTTGGGATGATTTATGACATAAAAAAAGCGGCTGCCCGAATGGACAGCCGCTTTTTTATGTCTGTTGGAAAGGCGATTAGTTCAGTTTGAATGCGCCTTTGCCGACGAGGTAGCCCTTGTTGTAGACTTCTACGGAGTATTTGCCTTTAACAAAGTTCTGACCGGGCTGCCAGTAGCCGCAAACGTCGGTTTCCTGATTGTTATAGTTGGTCGTTGCCGTGGTAGTGTAGCGCACGTCGGAAGAGCTGCGCTTGTCCTGGGCAACGCCCGAGCCGAGGCTTTCGATAGCGAGCGGTGCGCCGGTCGGGTCGATGATGCGGAGGTAGAAAGTTTCTTCGCCTGCCGGGGTCACTTCGTTGGCCTCGGTGTGGAAGCAGATTTTCAGTTTGTCCACGTTTTTGGCTTTCGAACGGGTTTTTTCTTTGCCGCTGTTGGTCACTTTTACCGAGGACACCTGCACGTTGCTCACTTTGATGGCGGAGGCCACGTCAACTTTTTTGCCGAGCGTGTTGCGTTCGGATTCCAGTTGGGTTTTTTCCGAAATCAGGGCTGCCTTGGCGGAAGACTCTTCGTCGAGGCGGGCTTTGGTTTCCGTCAGAGAAGAGTTCAGGTTTTGATTGTCGGTGGTCAACTGCGTATTGGCTTCCGTCAGCACGCCGACTTCCTGCTTGAGTTTGTCGATTTCGGCGAGGAATTCTTTTTTCTGGCGTTGCAGCGAAGCCATACCGTTGCGGTAGTCTTTGTTGTCGCGGATCAGCTGTTCGATCTGGGTTTTCTGATCAGCCAGTTCTTTCAGTTGTTCGTTGATTTTGTTGTCGAGCTCGGCGCTGATGCCTTTTTGTTGCTCCAGTTGCGCTACGGCGTCTTTGTACTGGGTGTCGAGTTCGGTGTAGGCTGCGCGTTGTTCGGTCAGTTCGAGCGAAGCGGATTCGAGCTGCTGGCCAGTGCGATATTTGCTGATTAGCAAGCCGATGCAAGCCACGAGCAACACGGCGATGGCAACGCCTGCCATGGTAAGCATACGTTTCGGGTTGTTGCCTTCGTTGTTGGAACCGTAGGGCGCGGGGCTGGTGGGCTGATTGAAATTGGTGGGAGTGCTCATAATGTTAAAAGTGAAAGGTTTAACGTTTTAAAATGATGTTGATCTTGCATCATAGGCAACCCTTCAGTCGTGTTGGTTTCGTTTTCGTTTATTGTATGCAAAAAAGACCCGCAATAAACCACCGAACCCCTTGCTTTATTGCGTTTTGGCAGGATAGTTTTTGAAATTTTTTTTACCCTGAAACAGACAAGTATTTGATTTTCAATGTTGTTTTACCTGTTGATTTTTTGAAAATATTTTTCGCCAAAGCCCCGCTGCCCGGAAGTTTCTACCTTTGCAGGGCTTGCAAATGCGCTTCACAAAACGCTTTTGAACCATGTCTGTTTTCGATTCCTACGATCTTTACAATATCCTTTTTCTCGACATCGAAACCGTGCCCGCTGTGCGGGAGTTCGACGAACTTTCGGAGGAGATGCAGGAACTTTGGGCCATCAAAAGCAAATCCCTGCTGCGCAATTTCGAGGGCGAACTGGAGTTTGATCAAATCGCCGAACTGTTCGCTTCCCGTGCCGGCATTTATGCCGAATTCGGGAAAATCATTTGCGTTTCCGTCGGTTTTTTGTCCCGCACGCCCAACGGCGAGAGCCCCTTGCTCCGCCTGAAATCTTTCGCCAACCACTCCGAAGCGCACTTGCTGGAGGATTTTAACCAGATGCTCGACAAACACTTCGGCAACCCCGAGCGTTTTGCGATCTGCGGGCACAATATCAAGGAGTTTGACATCCCGTATCTCTGCCGTCGCATGCTCGTCAATCAATTGGCGCTACCGCGGATGCTCGACATTGCCGGCCGCAAACCCTGGGAAACCAGGCACCTGCTCGACACCATGGAGATGTGGAAATTCGGGGATTCCAAGAGTTTTACGTCCCTGCGCCTGCTGGCTGCCGTGTTCGATTTCCCTTCTCCCAAAGACGACATTGCCGGCGGAGACGTCGCCAATGTGTACTGGGAAGACCGCGATCTGGACCGGATCGCTTCCTATTGCGAGAAAGACGTACTGGCTACCGTGCAATTGTTTTTACGCATGAAACGCCTGCCACTTTTGACCTCGGAACAAATCGTCGTCGTTCGATGACCTTAAATATCAACAAACTGTGAAAGAACATCTTATTGCGCCTTCCGTGCTCGCCGCCGATTTTACACGGCTGGCCGACGAAATCGAAATGGTTAATCGC
Organism: Saprospiraceae bacterium; assembly: GCA_044226205.1. Taxonomy (GTDB): domain Bacteria; phylum Bacteroidota; class Bacteroidia; order Chitinophagales; family Saprospiraceae; genus M3007. The sequence goes on along the minus strand of JBGAHL010000036.1, from coordinate 42,611 downwards.
AGTGAAGCCGACTGGTTTCACCTGGATGTGATGGATGGCCGTTTTGTGCCCAACATCACGTTCGGGATGTTTATCGTGGAAGCCATCGGACGACTTGCCCGCAAGCCGCTCGACGTGCATCTGATGATTGTGGAGCCGGAAAAATATATTGAGGCTTTCCGCAAAGCCGGCGCGCATGTTATTACGGTGCATTACGAGGCTTGTCCGCACCTGCACCGCACGATTCACCAGATCAAGGAAACCGGTGCGCTGGCCGGGGTAGCCCTCAACCCGCATACCTCTGTAGAACTGCTGCGAGATGTGATTGAAGACATTGATCTGGTGTGCCTGATGTCGGTCAATCCCGGCTTTGGCGGTCAGAAATTTATCCACAACAGCCTTGCCAAGACCCGCCAGTTGAAAGAAATGATTCTTTCCACCAACTCTCCCGCCCTCATCGAAATCGACGGCGGGGTAGGGCTCCAGAACGCGGAAGTTCTCCTGCAGGCCGGCGCCGACGTGCTCGTGGCGGGCAGCAGCGTGTTTGGGGCGAAAGACCCGGTCGCAACGATTGAAGCCCTGAAAGCGTTTAAATCCGTTGTGCTTTAAAAAGAGCAACCTGCGTACGGAATGAAAAAAATTGATCGGCTCTTGTTCCGGAGTTTTATCGGGCCCTTTGCAGTGGCTTTCGGCATCGCGCTTTTCGTGCTGGTGATGCAGTTTCTGTGGCTGTACATCGACGAAATCGCGGGCAAAGGCGTCAGCGTACTGGTGCTGTTTGAGCTGATCGGTTATTTGTCTATTTCGACCTTTCCCATGGCCTTGCCGATCGCCGTGCTGATCTCCTCCGTCATGGTGCTGGGCAATCTTGCCGAGCGCTACGAGTTGTCGAGCATGAAATCAGCCGGCGTTTCCCTGCTGCGTGTGATGCGAGCGCTGATCTTTTGCGCGGCAGCTATTGCCCTTTTTTCCTACGCCTGTTCCGATTTTATCATTCCGATTTCCAACCTCAAATTCAAGTCGAGGCTGTACGATATCCGGCGGCAAAAGCCCGCTCTAACCCTTGAAAAGGGGGTGTTTAACGAGGATTTCAGGCAGTTTGTAATTCGGATCGGCGACAAGGAGCGCGATGGTGAGACGATCAAAAATGTACTGATCGAAGACCAGAGCAATGTGCAAAAAGTCAAATTCAGCCAAATTCTGGCCGATAGCGGTCAAATGTTCACCACCCGTGACGGACGCTACTTCGTCATGCACCTGTTCGACGGCAATCAGTATCAGGAGCCGACGCCTTCCGTCAATGGTGAAGGCCCAAGTCAGAAATATCCTTTTGTAAGGACGCATTTCGAATCCTGGACGAAGGTCTGGGACATGAAAGAATTTGAACTGAACGCCACGGACGAAGATCGCTTCAAAAGTCAGCGCTCCATGCTGAGTATGAAACAGTTGCGTCAAAGTATCGACTCGCTCAACAGAGGTGTCGATGAAACGCGCCGCAATCTGGTCACTGACCTGACAACCAGCCTCAAACGGCAGCCTGTAAAACCGGCGCCTACCAAGTCGGCCGCCGATTCGCTGGCGCAAAGCAAAGTCAAACTTATCGGCAAGTCGGCCAAAAACAAGGCAGGCGCGCCGGTGACCCCGCCGGCGGTCGATCCTTTTGCCCGCCTGCCAAAACAGGAACTGACGAAACCTTTGCAGGAGTATGCCAGTTTTGAGGAGACTTTCAGGGCCGCAGACCGCCCCTCGCTGATACGGGAGGCCCATGCACGCACCGGAACTTTTAAAACAACCCTGGAAACCCGCAACTCACAGATAGAAAACCGGAGGAAAGAGGCCGCGAAAACGGGGTATGAATTGTACACGAAGTACAGTTTTGCCCTGGTATGTTTCATTTTCCTCTTTATCGGCGCGCCCATGGGGGCGATCATCCGCAAAGGCGGATTTGGCTATCCGATTCTGGTGTCGATCATCTTTTTCGTGTTGTTCATCATGCTGACCATTTTGTGTCGCAAACTCTCGGACCGCTACATCGTCACGCCATTTTGGGCCGCTATGATGCCCTGCCTGATTCTCGTGCCGCTGGCTGCTTTCCTCACCCGAAGAGCCATGAACGACTCTCAAATGTTTAATACTGACCGGATTGACCGGCTGATGTACCGTATCCGGTCGAGATTTGGCAAAAAACAAACAACTACGACGCCGCAAACATGAAAAGAGTGTGGATCAATCCCTGGTTTGTGGTTCCCGTGCTGGTATTTTTCTTGACTGCGATTGTGCTGGCTGTGATAACGCCTTACGGTGAAGAAATTTTGTACCTCAATCCCTGGCGGGAAGGCTGGCTCAATCCGTTTTTCAGACGGGTCACTCATTTGGGCGAAGCCCCGGCCTTTGTGCTGGCCGGTGTGGCGGCCATGTTTTGGCGCTACCGTTTTACGTTGGTGATTGCCTTGGTCGGGCTGCTGACTTCGCCGTTGGTGTACACTTTGAAGGATCAGATCGCGATGGATCGTCCCAAAACCTACTTCGAAAAGAGCGGCAAGATCGATAGCCTGGTTGTTGTACCGGATGAACAACTGAATATCGGACGCACCAGTTTTCCGTCGGGGCATACCACCGCGGCCTTCGCTTTGTACGGCGTAATTACCCTGATGCTCGATCCCAGGGCGCGCCGTTGGGGGCTCCCGCTCGCACTGCTGGCCGTGATGGTCGGGTTTTCAAGAATATTTCTCGTTCAACACTTTTTGCGCGACGTGCTTGGCGGCGCTGTGCTGGGCCTGATGCTGGCCTGGCTGGGGTGGCAACTGGCCCAGATACCGTATTTTCAGCGACAAGCCTGGTTGGACAAAAGCCTTCCGGCCAAATGAATTGTCGCAGTGTTCGCCGGGAAGGGCCGGAATGTCTAATTTCGCGGCCGTTTTAGACAAGTATATGATCTTATTGCGCAGAATCTGGGCCATTTGGGGGGTATTTATATTTCTCCTGATGATGCTGACCCTGGGGGTGCCTGTGTTGCTCATCAACATGATGATCACACCGGGCCCAAGGGCTTTGAGAAGGAACATTGCATTCCTCCACCACGTTTTTACACCGATATTTTTGACCCTGGTTGGCATTCGCCTCAAAGTGGAGGGCAAACAATACCTCGACCCGAAACAATCGTACGTCATCGTTTCGAACCACCGCACCTCGCTGGATTTTATCGTCAACGCAGGGGCTTTCCCGGGTATTTTCCGCTTCCTTGCCAAACAGGAATTGCAAAAAATACCCGTGTTCGGCTGGGTAGTCAAAAAAATGTGCCTGACGGTTGACCGCAGCAGTGCCATGAGCAGGGCGCGCAGCGTAGTCGATCTGAAAAACCAGCTGGCCGCTGGCTGGAGCATTTTTATCTATCCGGAAGGCGGGCGGAATCGCTCGGAAGAGCCGCTCGGCCCCTTTTTCGATGGCGCTTTTCGTATTGCTCTTCAAACCAAAGCTCCCATTGCCATCCAGACGGTGCGCAATATTCATAAAGTGACCGCCAGCGCTCGCTCCGTCGACCTTTGGCCCGGCACGCTGCACATCGCGTGGTCGGAGCCAATCCCGACCGGGCAGTTCAATGCTGATAATATCAATGATCTTAAAGACGAGGTTCGCCGACGTATGCTGGCGCATCTTCAGGCTTGAACCATTGTATTTTAAAAATACAGAAAACGCTCCTTTTCAATGAATTACAAAAAAAATATTCTCGAAACGATTGGCCAGACTCCTCTGGTTCAGCTCAATAAAGTGACCAATGGCATTCCGGCGCTCGTGCTGGGCAAAGTGGAAACTTTCAATCCCGGCCATTCGACCAAGGACCGGATGGCGCTCAAAATGATCGACGACGCCGAAGCCCGCGGCGACCTCAAACCCGGCGGCACCATCATCGAATGCACTTCGGGCAATACGGGCATGGGTCTGGCACTCGTCGGTTGCGTTAGGGGGTATCGTTGCATTTTTACCACGACCGACAAGCAAAGCAAGGAAAAGGTAGACATGTTGAAAGCGCTCGGCGCCGAGGTGATCGTTTGCCCGACCAATGTGGAGCCCGAAGATCCGCGCTCCTATTATTCGGTTGCCCGCCGGCTCAGCACGGAGATTCCCAACTCATTCTGGTGCAACCAGTACGACAATCTTTCCAACCGGCAGGCGCATTATGAAAGCACCGGCCCGGAAATCTGGGAGCAAACCGACGGAAAAGTCACGCACCTGGTTGTCGGGGTGGGTACCGGCGGTACGGTGTCCGGCGTATCGCGTTACCTGAAAGAAAAGAACCCGAATATCCAGATTTGGGGCGCCGACACCTACGGTTCGGTATTCAAAAAGTACCATGAAACCGGCGTGTTCGACCCGAAAGAAATTTATCCCTACATCACCGAAGGCATCGGGGAGGACATTCTCCCCGAAAACGTGGATTTTTCCCTCATCGATCATTTTGAAAAAGTCTCGGACAAGGACGCCGCCATTTGGGCGCGCCGGCTGGCTCGCGAGGAAGGTTTGCTGCTGGGTTATTCGGCCGGCAGCGCGTTCGGGGCGCTTTGGCAAATGCGCAGCCGTTTGAAGCCCGAGGATGTGGTGGTGGTTATTTTCCACGATCACGGCAGCCGTTACGTGGGTAAAATCTACAATGACGACTGGATGCGTGAACGAGGTTTTCTCGATGATGAATTGAAAATCAGCGACTTGCTTTCGCGCAAGAAAGACCGCAAATTTATTTCAGCCCAGGTCAGCGATACCGTGCGCAACACGTTCAACACCATGAAATCGCACGATATCAGCCAGATGCCGGTCGTCGATGGGGATAAAATCGTGGGTTCGATCACGGAAACGCAGGTGCTCCACTTCTTGCTCGAAAACCCGCTCAACAATTCGGAAAAACCGCTCCGCGACATCATGGGCGAGGCTTTCCCCGTCGTAAAAGACGACCTGCCGATCAGCCAGCTCAACCGTTTTATCAGCAAGGAAATACCGGCGGTAATCGCCAAAGACCGCTCGGGAGGTCTTCACATCGTGACGCAATACGATTTGATTCAGGCGATTTGAAAGAGGTTTATAAGGTTGATGGGGTTTATAAGGTTTATAAAAAGGGATGAAATACGCCCCCTATCAACCTTATAAACCCCATCAACCGCATAAACCCTCCTTATTTAACCACCTCTCCTTTTTTCATTTTCATGGAAATCACCCTGATTTTCAGGATGTTCTGGAGCGGGTTGTCGTTGAGCACGAGGAAACTGGCTTCGTAGCCTTCGTCGAACTTGCCGATCTTGCGTTTGGGATAAATGGCACGCGGGGTGTTTTCGCAGAGAATTTTGAGGAGATCGAGGTTGCTCAGGGTACCGAGTTGGTACCAGTAGTTGAGTTCGTTGCGAATGGTGCGCTGCGGGTCATCGGAACCGATGGCAATTACAACGCCTGCGTCATTCAGCATTTTGAGGGTTTTACCCTGATATTCCTGCACGGCGGCGCGGTTGGCGGCGCCCTGGGCGTGCGAAAACAGGGGAATCACGATCATCTTTTTCTTGGCCATTTTTTTCAGGTCCTCGTCGCTGAGTTCGAAAGCCTTGGCGTCGCCGTTGCCGTCCCAGTCGTAGCCGGGCAGGTTGGCGAAGCCATCGACGCCGATCTTGATGCCGACGCGCATGTCGTCGGCATTGAGGACGTAGGCGAATACACGCAAGTCGCTTTTGTGGGCTTTTTTAACTACCTGTTTGGCGATTTCCTCGCTCAGGCCGAAACCTTCCTTGCCGCCGTTTTTCGTGACGTCGAGCAGGTAAATCGTGATGGCGGCCGGTTTTTGGGCTTTGATTTTGTCCCAGTTTTGATCGAGCGCCGTTTTGTTGTCGATAAACCAGTAGGCGTCGCCCTGCAGGGTGTGCTCGATGGTTTTGAGCACTTCGTAGCGCTCGGCGATCATTTTCGGGGTTTTCAAGCCCTGCGCGGGGCCTTCGTAGCGCGTGAAGGGCTGCCCAAAGGTGCAGGTAAGGCCGCCGTTGGCAAAGGTGGCGTCGGGTTCGCCCGGGCGGTTGAGGTCGTTTTGAACGGCTTCGCGGCCAGTTTTGGAATTGCTGAGAATCTGGAGGTAAAAAATGCCGTCTTCGCGACAGGTTTTCAGCACTTGCGGCGCCGTGGGATTGCCGGCTACGCTGCCTATGTTGGCATCGCCCACTGGCGGCACGACCCAGCGGCCGTCGAGGTTGAAGACCGAATCGATGCGCGACGGCGCTTTGCGCGTCAGGTTGCCACCGACGCTGTACCAGGTTTCCTGGACGAAGTCGGTTCCGTTGAACCACTGGCCGTTTTTGAATTCGTAATTTTTCTGTCCGAAAAGCACCGGCAAAAGTGCGATCCATCCGATCAGGGCGAGTACTGTTTTTTTCATGGGAAGACTGTTCGGTTGTATTGTTGCGGAAAACGCCGGCAAAAGTAGGCCCTCCCGCGCCAAATCGAGGGGCATTTAACAAAGCGTTTGGGCATTCGCAGAACAGCGGCCGACTTTTTACTTCAACTTTTTGGGCGTGTTGGGGTCTTCGTAATCGATTTTTCCGCCCCACATGCGCATTTGCCCCATGATCCAGTATTGCCGCTGCCGGGCATCGTTGTTGGGGTTGGCGATGGAAAAAATAAACGGATTGCGCAGCGAAGAGGCCATGAGGGCTGCCTCCCGGGCATTGAGTTTGCTCGCAGGTTTGTTGAAAAAATGTTGTGCCGCCGCTTCCGCGCCGTAAATGCCGTCGCCAAATTCCACCACGTTCAGGTACACCGTCATGATCCTTTCTTTGCTCCAGATCATCTCAATGAGAAACGTGAAATACACTTCCAGCCCTTTTCTCAACCACGAACGCGAGGGCCAGAGGAACACATTTTTGGCGGTTTGCTGGCTGATCGTACTCGCGCCCCGTTTCTTTTTATGCGTCTTGTTGTATTTGTACGCCTTCTCAATGGCTTCAAAATCAAAGCCTTCGTGTTCCAGAAATTCCTGGTCCTCGGCGCAAACGACAGCCAGTTGGAGGTTGGGGGAGATCTGATTCAGGGGCACCCAGTCTTTCTGCCACGTCACATCCCTGCTCGAATCACCCATTTGTTCGATGCAACGAATGAACATCAGCGGGGTGGCGGGTATGGGCAAAAAACTGTACAATACCACGGAGCCAATGCTGAGCCCCAAAAACCAGAGGGTGAGTCTGATAACGATTTTTCGGATCCAGCGGCCCCAAAGCAAACGCCCACGTTCGTCCTGGGGAATGCTTCGGTACCAGCGTCGGAGGAGGCGTTTGATGAGTTGCACGGACAGGAAATTTTATGCCGCAAAAATATTATCCGTTTCAGGTTTTCACGCATGCCGGGTGTTTTTTGCAAAAGCCCGGCATGCGTGAAGAATTTACCTTAAAAACCTTCCTGGCCTTCGGTGCTCACGCGGGTGTTTTTGCGTTTGAACAGCGAGACGTCGAATTTGCCGAAGCGATAGGAAAAGTTGAGGCGCACCAGTTGCGGGTCGCGGCGACGCCAGCTATCCTGCACAAACAACGCGGATTCGGTGTGTTGTCCCGTACGACGCGAGCGGAAAATATCCTGCATGCTCAGGGTGATCGAAGCCGTGCGTTTCCAGAGGTCTTTTCGGATCGAAGCATCGACAAACCAGTTGGGCAGCGAATACCCCTGGGCCGTCGAACTTGGGCCGCCGTAGTAGCCGCCACCGCCGCCCATGCCACCGCGCCCGCCGCCACCGCCGCCACCTGCATCGATGGCAAAAGCCGTGCGGCTTTGGTATTCTCCGGATATCTGCACCGTGAAACTTTCAGGCAATTTCAGGGAGAGGTTTTCTTTGGCAAACCAGCTGAATTGTTCGTTTTTCAGGCTGCTTTCCACGTTCGTGGCGTCCACGATTGAATTGTAGGTGTTCAGGTTAGTGGTCAGCTCCAGTTTTTTCCAAAGGGTATTTTTCAAAGTAAATTCAACCCCGTAAGCCGTGCTTGAATTGGCATTGCGGAAAGTGGAAACTACCGCTTCTCGGTCTAGAATCGTGTTGAATTCGGTGTATTGGTAGCGGGTGACCAGGTCGGTAGCGTATTTGTAATACGCCGAGACAAGCAGGTTGTGCCCCTGGGCGAAAATGTTCTGGTAAGAAAGTTCGAGCGAGTTGGTGAACTCGGGTTTCAAACCTGGATTGCCGACCGATACGGTCAGCGAATCGGAAAAATCGGGGAAGGGGATCAACTGGAAAAAGCCCGGGCGGTTGACGCGACGCGTGTAGCTCAGCTGGATGTTGTCCTGTTCATTCAATTTGTACGTGACAAACGCGCTGGGGAATAAACTGAGCGGGTATCTGTTCGAAAACGTAGAGTCCGAATCGAGCAGGTCGCCGGTATAAAACGAACTCTCCGCGCGCAACCCGACCTGATAGCCCCAGCGGGTAAACGAGTGACTGAAAGTGGTGTAAGCGGCATACACCTGGTCGTTGTACTGGTATCGATCGGCGAAACCCGGAACACGCACGAAGGTATTGGCGACCTCATCGAACTGATAGTTGGCATTTTCGCTGCGGTAATCGCGGATGGCGGCCCTTCCGCCCGCTTCGATTTTCATGTTGGCATTGAGCGGGGAGGTAAAATCTGTTTGAGTGGTAAAAAAGCGATTCTCGCCTTCGTTTTCCTGCTTTTGCTGCGTCTGGAAAGTGGCGTACTGCGTATTGAAATTACCATTGCCCTCCGAGCGACTGCCGTTGTAGTTGAGGTCGGCCGTCCATTCTTTTCCTTCTTTGGGAAACAGGTGCTTGAAGGCCAGTTGACCGCCCAGATTGCGGAAATTCCGTTCGCTTTCCGATTTGCGCAGGGCGTCGGAAGCGCGCGTGTACTGTTCATAAATCGTATCCGTGTGAATACTCAGCTGGTCTTCGGGCTGGAAACGACCGCGATTATAGTTGCCACTCAGCGTGAGGGTATTGCGATTGCTCACAAACCAGTCGATTCCTGCTCTTCCGCCAGCAAAAAATCCGTTGTTTTCCGACTCGGTGGTTTGCAGGATATGGGTAGTCGGGTTTCCGAACAGATTGGTGCGGTCCGTGGAGCCAGTGCCGAGCGAGCGGCGCAGGTTGAGGTTGCCGCCGACAAAGGCGTTGATTTTTCCTTCGCGGGCGTTGACGTCGCCACCGAGGTTGGTTCGGCCGCGCATATCGATGCCGGCGCGTACGGAACCGTTGTAGCCGATCTTGCGGTTTTTCTTCAGCACAATGTTGACAATGCCGGCGCTGCCGCCCGAGGCGTCGTATTTGGCGGAAGGATTGCTGATTACCTCGACGTTGTCGATGGCGTCGGCGGGTATTTGATCCATGGTGAGCGTAGTCGGACGGCCATCGACAAAAATTTGCGGAGCGGCGTTGCGCAATGTGACGTTTCCGTCGATATCAACGGCCAGCGAGGGGACGTTTTTCAGGGCGTCTTCGGCGGTGCCGCCGGCTGCTATGCCGTTTTGGTCCACGCGGTACACTTTTTTATCCAAAGCCAGCGTGAATCCCGAGGCTTCGCCCTGAACGGTGACCTCGCGCAGCACCTGTTCGGAGAACACGAGCCGGATGTTGCCCAGGTCTTTGTCAAATTTGGCAGCCATGTTTTCCATGCCGCCACCGCCATTTTGACCCGGCCGGCCGCTTACGCCGAACGTCACCTTTTTTTCCACGGAGGCATAGCCCATGAAACTGACTTTAAGGGTGAATTCGCCGCGCACGGGCAGGTTCTCGAGGCTGAAATCGCCGTTTTCTTCAGAAAGCTGGCCGGCGATCAGCACTTGTTCCATTTTTCTCGAAACCGTATCGAAACGTGGACCGATCAATTGGATGGAAGCATATCCGATGCCTTTCCCGTTGGCATCGTCGACAATCCGGCCGTAGAAACGACCGATATTCATTTGTTGGCCGCCGCCCGGGCGTCCGCCTTGCGGGTTCTGGGCTTGCAGCAATAAGGGGAGGCAAAAGAGGAACACCGGCAACCAGAAATGCCTGATTGCCTGTGGGATAAAGGCTAAGATTTTCATGAAAATCAATGAATTAAATTTAGAAATTCCGTCTCCTGCGCCATGATGCGCAGAGGAAGCGCAAGATTGTTCCTTTGCATTCCCGGGGGAACGCAAAGGAACAACGAATTTTCCCTGTGCAGGGGTTGCTTTCGATATTAACAACAGGGTATTGACCCAATCGGCAAAAAAAACGGATCGAAAGGCCGAATCAACTATAACCGTTTGAACAGAGGCATTGTTTGTGCATGACCTATTTGGTCAAAGTCACGTCGCCTTTGAATACCTCCGTCGAACCGTCCAGATACCGTACTTCAACCACATAGATATAAACGCCCGGCATCAGGTCGTGCCCTCTGTAAGTGCCGTTCCAACCGGTCCCGCTTGCATTGGGCCGCAAATCCAGCCCTTCGTAAATGCACTCTCCCCAGCGATCGTACACCCTGAGGGAGTTGATATTGGTGACCTCCGGGCCCGCATACACGGTCAAAACACCGTTTGTCGCGGCGCCCGGCCGAATAGCATTGGGTACATACACCCGGCCTTTACGATTTACCCGTATGACAATGTCGTCTTCGGCAACACAATGGTTCTCATCGCTAATCCACAAGTGGTAACGAATGGTCCGCTCCGGTTTGGACCAGGTTTCGATCAGGTCCGGGGTTTTCAGTGCCGTGTTGGGCGACCACAGCAGGGAATCGATGCCCGCGGCATTGGTCATGCCGACGATATAAATGCTGTCGCCCCAGTGAATGGTGGTGTCCACACCCAGATCCAGGCTAAGCGGAAGGGTTTCGGGTACCGTTACCGTGTCGGTGCGCTGGCAGCCGTTGGCGTCGGTCGTTACAAGCACGTACTTGCCGCTCGCCAGGTCTTCGACGACGACCGGCAAACCGTTCGAGTCGCCCGCCAGCGAGCCGTTCAAGGTAAAGGTGTAAGGGTCGATATCCCCGGAAACGTTGACGATGGAAATGGACCCGTTTTCGTCGCCAAAACAAAGCGGGGCTTGCCCGCTTGCCTCGGTAAAGAATGGCGGAGGCGCGGTAAGGGCAAATGAATCAACTGCCGTACATCCTTCGCTGTCGGTGATCGTGACCTGGTAGCTTCCTGTGGGCAAGTTACTCAACGTCAGGCCATTGTCGCCGGTGCTCCAGTTGGCGCTGAACGGCGGAATGCCGGCTCCGGGTAAAATTTCAATCGAACCGTCGCTGTCAAAGGGGCAACTGACCTGATAGCCGTTGTAGTCGGACAAACTGGCGGTAAAATCGGGCACGTCGAGGATGATCTGCGCGCTTCCGCTTGTCTGCCCGGGGCAACTGGGTTGTACCGACGACAGGTTTCCGATGGTGTACGTGGTATTGGCGCTCGCCGTCACGACGATGCTCGTATCCTGATGCACATTGTTCAACTGAACGGGCGTTGCGCCGCCGTTTAGGGTGAGGTTGTAGTAATCCGCACCGTCCAGATCGAGCGTCAGCGTTGTTGTTTCGCCGGTACAAATCGTCGCCCCGCCGCTGAGTGTGGCGCTGGGTTTGATAATGTCGACGCTGGCCTGCCCCGAGACCGTGCCCGGGCACCAGGCGTCCTGCAAGGAAACGAGGGTGAAAACCTGTTGATTCTGAATGTTGTTGCTCGTCAGGTTGAAAGACGGCTGGGGCGCCGCGATCGGGCTTTGGTTAATGCCGTTGTTGGCGTACACAAAGTTGAAAGGCGCGACTCCCGTAAACTGTATTTTAAACACCGCGTTACCCCCCTGACAAACGGTCGTGTCGCCAGTGAGGGTGGCTGTCGGGATGGCATGGAAGGTCACGGGCACTGCGGAGGACATGGACAGGCAGGGGTCGTTCGGATCAACCAGCCCGTTCCCGGCCGCATTGCCCACAATGGCTACCGCGTAGTAGGTCGTGCCGGTTTGCAGGTTGCTTTGGTAACTGAACTGGGGCGTCAGGCTTACGCTGACGATACCTGCCGGCAGCAAAGCCGGGTCTGTACACAGGACGTAGGTGACGATATCGTTGGTGTCGAGGCTGGGGGCGGTGGTTTGATTCAGCGTAACCAATTGACCCACACAGCTGTTGATCGGCGTGGTAACCAATACGCCTGCGTCCGAGTTGCACTGACACAGGGATGACGCAGCATAGTCGCTGCTACACCCCGTCGGGTTCGTCACGGTGAAGGAAAAGCCCTGGTCGGCAGGCAATACGACGGAGGTGAATGTGCTGTCGTTCAACGTGCCCGCGAGGCCGTTAATGGTATACGTCGTATTGGGCGATGCTCCGTTGCCGATCTGGAATTCGACGGTGTAGGTTTCATTGTCATAATCACACACTTGCACCACGTCGAGAATCTGCGGCGGGGGCACGACTTCAACCGTGGCGCTGCCGCTTACGGTACCCGGGCAGCCGAAGGAAGAAGTGATATTGATCAGGGAGAAAGTGACCGTGTTGACCGGAATGACCTGGATGCCAAATGAGTTGCCCAGCGCAATTTGCGGGGTCTGGGGGATGCCGTTTGCCGCGTAATTCAACTGGTATGGCGCTCCGCCGGTCAGGTGAACAACGAAATTTATCGTGTCGCCACCACAAATCTGCTCGTAGCCGTTGAGTGTAGCCGTGACCTTGGGGTGCCAGACAACAGGCGTGCCGACCGCTATCGAAAGGCAGGGATCATCGATGTCGATGCCGGTTGGCGTGGCATTTGCCGCCGCCGCCACCACGAAATAGGGCACGTTGGCAGTGATCAGGTTTTCATTAAAAGTAAATTGAGGGACGGTATTGGTGTCCAAGACCTGCCAAACCGCCGGGTTGGGGTTATTGACCAAAAAATACAACAGTGCGTCGTCGCCTTCCAGAAATCCGCCGGTAGCCGGAGTCGTTGACACATCGGCGCCCCAACAAAGGGTTTGCGGCGTTTGATCCATGGTACCTGCATCGGTCAGGCAACTGCAAACCGGCACGCCGCCAATCGAATCGCGCCCGCAAAGCCAGTTGTCGGTCACGATCGCCACGTAAGGGTTGGGCATGGTTATCGGTCCGCTGACGTAGTGGCCGGTGGCTGGATTGTAGGTGCCGGGTTGCAGGCTGATGTTTACCAGGGGCAAATTGGCATTTGTAACGTCGAATTCGACCATGTACGTTGAATTGTCCGGCGCGCAATTCAGTTCAAGATTTACGATATTGGGCGTGGTATGAACGGTGATGAGGGCCTGGCCACTGACCGCCCCGACACAGCCCGCCGAATCACTCAGGCTACTCAATGTGTAAATAGTGGTATTGATTACCTGGGTGGGCAGGGTAGTGGAGTTGCCGGGTGAAATGCCGTTTGCGGGCTGCCCGTTCACAGCGTAGGTGTACGAAAACGGCGCGGTGCCCGTGAAATTCAGGGTCAGGTCCTGATCATCTCCCGGACAAATATCGAAGCTGCCGCTGATCGTTCCCGACGGCGGAATTTTCCAGCGCACAGGCGCGCTGTTCGAGACAGAATAGCAGGGGTCATTGGGGTCGGGCATGCCATTCCCGTCGTCGTTGCCTGCAAGGGCAGACACGTAATAGGTGGTTCCGGGCGTAGTGATACCTGCCTGAAATGCAAAGGTTGGCGTCGGACTGGTGGCCAAAATGGTACCCAAGGGGAAACCAAGACTGGTATGCAGCACATACACCAGCGCATCGTTGGCCTGCACGAATTGGTCACCGTTGTGAACCGCCGTCAAGTTGGTGCCCGAACAGGCTTCCACAAGAGTCGTGGACATGGTCCCCGCTTTTGTTTGGCAAGAACAATTTGCGGTGCCCGTGTAAGTGGCTTGCCCGCAGTTCAGGCCATCCGTGAGGGTAATATTGAAAGCCGGCGTCGTACTGCTCACCGGGATGCTGGTAAAGTGGTTATTGATCACAAACCCGGCCAAACCATTGACCACAAAGGGCGGCTGCCCGGCCAGATCAAATTCGACGGTGTAGGTATTATTGTTAAAATCGCAGACGGTGACGACATTGCTGATTAGGGGCGCAGGCCCGGCATTGATGGTCGCTGTGCTGTTGCCCGCCACGGTGCAACGCTGGTCGGTAATGGAAACGATGCCGACAACGATGGAATCGGCGGGTTGCAGGCTCAGCACGTACGGATTGGCCGTAATGCCGCTCACCGGCGGCTGCGCGACGCCGTCGATGGCGTATTCGAGCGTAAATGGCGCAATTCCGGTAAAATTCACCGGCAAGTCAAAGGTCTCGCCCACACAGATCTGGGCCACTGTGTCGAGTGCGGCTTCGGGGGCAGGATTGAACACCACGGGCGTCCCTTGCGAAATGGAAAGACAGGGGTCGTTCAAATCGATGGTGCCGTCGGGCTGGTAATTGCCGGCTACCGCCGAAATGTAGTACGTGACGCCTTCCTGCATGGGCGGCACCAGTCCGAAGCTGGGCGTGTCGCTCCATCCAAAGATGGCGCCGGTCGGGGTCGCCGCATTGGAATGTAAAATAAAACGAAGGCTGTCGTTGGCATCCAGATTCTGCCCCCCCAGATAGGGCGCGGTGGCCGTCTGGAACGCACAAACCTCGACAGCCGTCAGGCTCATATTGCCAGCATCGCTGACGCAATTGCAGCCGGCCAGGCCACTGATCGTGACGTTGCCGCAGTTGTTGGCATCGTGAAAAACAAAGTTGTACCCGACCGCCTGGGACAGCGGATTGCTCGTAAAATGAGTGCCCGAAAAACTGCCGCTGCCCGACACCAGGGTGAGCGGAAGCGTCGCGCCGATTGCGTCGAATTCAACCGTGTAATTGTTTTGCGCAGGGTTGCAATTGAAGTCCAGATTGGCGTAAGAAGGCGGGTAATTGACCGTGATCGTGGCTGTGCCGTCCGGGTCGCCGATACAACCGGGCGATTGCACGTCGATCAGTTCGAACACGGTGGTTGTCGTGGTGGAAACCGTGATGATGTACGGGTCGTCGAAAGTGGTGACCTGCGGCTGCACGGCGCCGTCCTGACTCCAGACGATCGAAAATGGCCCGGTTCCGGTAAAATCGACGACCACGTCCGTCAATGCGCTGTTGCAAAACGTGGCATCGCCCGAAAGGTCGGCGGTGGGCGGCGTGAACACAAATACGGTCGCCAGGCCGCTCACCGTGCCCGGACAGTTGGCATTGCTGACGCTTTGCAACTGGTAAAAAGTGCCTATGTTGGGTTTGACCTTGAAAACATAAGGGTTGGCAGAGGTGGTGACGGGCGCTTGCGGCACGTTATTCACCGTCATCACGAAGGTGAATGGCCCGTTGCCCATAAAATTAACCTGCACTGCGATGCTGTCCGAGCCGTTGGTACAGATCTGTCCGCCGCCCGAAACACTGGCTGAAACGGCCGGTTCGACCGCCACAGTGGCTTGCCCGGAAGCCGTTCCCTGACAACCGTTGGAGCTCACCGAGGTGAGCGCGAATGTGGTGTTGGCCATCACCGGCACTGTCCAGACAAAGTTGTTGGTAAACGAAGTGTCGGTACCCAGGGGGCTGCCATTGGCCGTGGCATTGAAAATATAAGGGCCTGAACCTGTAAAGTTTATGTTGAGGTCAACATTGCCCGGGCCGCACAGGGTGGTCCCTGCGCTGCTCAGTGTGGCGGTCGGCGGCGGCGACACGATGTAGGTCAAGGCGCCTGTTACCGCGCCTTCACACAACCCGTTGTGCAGGCTGTCCAGCCGGATGATTGTCGTGTCGGTCGGCGGGACGAGTGGCAGGTTGTAATTTTTGACGGAATCGGGCACCACGACAGGTGGCTGTACCACGCCGTTTATCGTGTAAAAAAGACTGTAAGGGCCAGGGCCGGTAAAATGAACAGGGACATTCACGGACTGCCCCGAGCAATACGGCAACGTATCCGTTGGAATGGATGCTGTTGGCGCCGTATTGACGGTCACCTGAGCGCTGCCGGTTCCCGTATTGGTGCAACCGCTGGATCCAACCTGTATGAGGGTGTAAGTAGTTGTTATAGAAGGACTTACCGTCAACGCAAACGGGTCGGTGTTCGCGGTCTGAACCGGCCCGGCAACATTATTGGCTGCCAGCTGGTAAGTATAAGGCACCGAGCCATTGCCGAAATCGATGCTCAGTTGGGTAGGCTGGCCGGAACAAATCGTATTGACCCCTGCCAGCGACAGAGCGCCAGTCGGCGGCGCGACCACCGAGACGGATGTAAAAGCGTTAGGGCCGCTGCAATTCAGATCGGTGAGTCCGCTGAGCAGGTAATTGGTTGGCCCGGTTGGCGAAACGCTGATGGTAAAAGGCGTATCGTCGGCCGTGTAATTGCCGAGGGGTATTCCGTTGGCGGACAGATCGAAATTCCAGGGCGCATTGCCCGTAAAATTGATCGTCATATTGGTGCTCTGGCCTGCACAAACCGGCGTCAGAGGCTGAAAACTGGCCGTGGGCGACTGAAACACATTGATCGTCGTACTGGCCGGCGTAGTACAGGAGCCGTTGGGCGTAAAAGTGAGATCGATGGCGCCCAGTTGCCCGGAAGGATTGAAATTGGTGCCCGACACGCCTGTTCCCGTCCAAACGCCTTGCAGACCGGCCGGACTGACCAGTTGATTCAGACTATAAATACCCGAATTTTGACAAAGATCGGCCCCGCTCAGGTCGGGCATGGGGCAGGGCACGTTGAAGCCGAGATAGTTGGTAAATGTCTCATTACAATTGGATTCCAGCGGCTGCACGACACCTACAACGTAGTAGGGCCCTCCATTGCACATATCTTCACTGACGGTAAACATAAACGGCACGACCTGAATGGGAGGCGTTCCGCCGCCACCACCACCGCCGCCGGGAAAGGACGGGAATCCGCAACCTGCATTGCCGTAAAATGGCGGGAACCCTGCGTCGGTCACAAAAGCGCCGTCGCCACCGACCAGCGAGCCCGTATTGTACGTGGTGTTATCGCTGCATCCGCAACTGACACTCACCGTGGTGCTGATACTGCCGCCGCTCTGTGGAAATACATCGCCCCCCGGGCTGCAAGAGCTTTGCATCACGTAAATGACCGGGGAAAGCGGGCACAAACCACCGAAATTGTAGTTGAAATCAAATGCCGAACTGGGGAAAATGATCACCGGCACACCTCCCGGCACGGATTGGCCCGGCCCTACGCCGACCACGGTGCCGTTCGGGCAAAACGTCTGAATACTCGCCAGTGCGTTGGCCGAGGGCTGTTGCCAGCCGCAATCCGAGCCGATATCGCTGCCCGAGCCGTCGAAATCAACGACCAGGTCGTCGACGTAAAACCCGCCCCCGGACAGAATAGCCATGAATTCATTGTTTTCCTCGGTGCCGCAGGCATTGACGACCAGGCCCAGGGTCAGCGGGCAGCCGCCGGCGCATGGATTGGGCGGGGTCGACTGGATCTGCGAGCAACCCAGCAGGGTGCCTTCGCCGTCGTACGGGTTAAAATTGTTGGTCGTACCGTAGTACCAGTTGACGCAGGAGCCCGGCTGCAAATTGGTGCCGCTGGCCGTCAGGGTAATCTGGTCGCCGGGACAGACCGTGCAGGGCGTGACCCCTGACGCACAATCAGGAGATGTGAGCGTTGCGTTGTTGTTCAGGGTGGGGCAGGGCTGACCCCAGATTGCCGGAGTCATCACGCCACAAAGGATCAGGGTAATTACAAACTTGTTCAAGCGGAAAATCATGGAAGGATGATGCAGGGAACCGTGATTTTTACGTATTCGGAAAGGAGCGATAATCAAGGCTGCTAAGGTAGGTCAATTTTATGCCATAAGGCCAAATCTGTTTTCCGCACAGCGCGTCGCTGCCCAATTGCGTATGTTTGCCTCAGGTTCATGCTGCCGTATGGATTTAGAACGTTTACAGTCCTTTTTAACGTCGAAAAATGTCACGCTCGTGGCAGTTTCGAAGACGCACCCGCCTGAGCGTGTACTCGAAGTGTACGCCGGCGGCCAACGGGTCTTTGGCGAAAACCGCCCGCAGGAGATGCTGGCCAAATATGATGCGCTGCCCAAAGACATTCATTGGCATCTGATCGGCCATTTGCAGACCAACAAGGTCAAAATGATTGCCCCTTTCGTGGCGATGATCCACTCGGTCGACAGCCTGCGGCTGCTTTCAGAGATCAATAAACAGGCCGAAAAACACAATCGCGTGATCGATTGCCTTTTGCAATTCCATATCGCTGAGGAAGAGACCAAATTCGGGCTCGACGAAGCCGAAGCCCGGACTTTGCTCGAAAGCCCGGAATACCTCGCCATGCGAAATGTGCGCATTTGCGGCGTAATGGGCATGGCCACTTTTACCGATGATACCGCGCTTGTGCGCCGCGAATTCAAATCGCTAAAACGCATTTTCGATGATTTAAAAACGCAGTATTTTGCTGAAAATGAGGAATTTAGAGAGGTTTCAATGGGCATGTCCGGCGACTGGGAGGTCGCGGTAAAGGAGGGCAGTACCATGGTGCGGATCGGGAGCCTGATTTTCGGCGAACGCAAAAAAGAATAATTTAACCCATACATAAGAGAGGCCTGCCAACCATTCTCTTCTCAAATGTTGATACGTCCACTTTGTTCCGTTTTAATCGCCCTGTTGCCTTTCGTTTTTAATGCCCAGACCCTTCGGCCGGCCGTGCCCGCCGAGGCGGTTCCGCAACAGGCATCGAGCTTGTATTTTACCGACGCTCCGACGTTCTCCGGGCTGCAAACCACGGGTTTTACCGTCCACTGGGCTACCAATCAGCCATCGACTGCCAAATTGCACTATGGCACTACGCCCGATCCGGACAATGTCGTGTCATTGCCCGGTCAAAATCAGGCGTTCGACTGGCCGCTGACGGGCTTGCAAGCTGGTACGATTTACTGGGTGCAGATCGAAGCCGAACAAAACGGCCAGATCGTCCTCTCCGACGTTTTGCCCTGCGCAACCGTTTCGCTGTCGTCTGGCCAGATCAAGATTTTTTTTAACCACGACATCGACGAGTCCCTGCTGGGCAGTACCATGCCCTTCGGGCAGGACTACGCCGCCTGCCGCGACGAAATCCTGGCTCGTATCGATGCCGCACAGCAAACCATCGATGTGGCCATGTACAACAACAACCGGACGGAACTGGTCAACGCCCTCAAACAGGCTTCCGCAAGAGGGGTGAGGGTGCGCTACATCGCCGCAGAGGCCACTGGCAACACCGCGCTGAGCCCCGCGCCGACTTTCCCCGTGCTCTACGGCAACGACGAGGCGCTTATGCACAACAAGTTTTTGGCGATCGATGCCGATCTGCCCGATGCAGCCTGGGTCGTGAGCGGCTCCATGAACTGGACCTACACCAACATGACGGATGATTACAACAACATGTTGTGTATTCAGGATCAATCACTTGCAAAAACGTACGAACTTGAATTCGAAGAAATGTGGGGCGGCAACGGGGCTTACCCGGTGTATTCCAACAGCCGTTTCGGTTCGCAAAAACAGGACAATACGCCTCATTCGTTCGTCATCGGCGGAATCCCCGTGGGTTGCTGGTTTTCACCTTCCGACGAGGTGACCGACGATATTGTTCAAACCATACAATCGGCTCAGTATCAGGCAAATTTTGCCCTTTTTACCTTTACGCACAACGACCCGGGCGACGCATTGCTGACGGCCTACAACAATGGGGTGGACGTGCGCGGCATTATTGAAAACATCGACGACTCAGGCTGTGAATACGATTACCTGGCCGCCAACGACGTGCCTGTGGTCGATCACCCCGAATCGGCGCTGCTGCACCACAAATACCTGGTGGTGGATGCCTTTGCTCCCCAGTCGGACCCCATGGTGCTGACTGGCTCGCACAACTGGTCGTACACGGCCGAGTCTTCCAACGACGAGAACACCCTGCTGATCCACGATGCCGACATTGCGAGGATGTACGCCGCCGAATTTGCCCGCCGCTGGGCCGAAAACACGACATTTGCCGGCGAAACCGACCGGGAGGATCTTGCTTTTGCCTTGTCGCCCAATCCTGTAAAGGATGTGCTTCATATCAAATCGGACAACGCGCAAGCAGATGATTCGGCATGGACGATCACGGATGCGCTGGGCCGCCGTCTGATGCAGGGCGCCCAGTTGCCCGCTGCGGGCATCGAGGTCGCTGCGCTCGACAAGGGGGGGTATTACCTGACAATTTTGACTTCAAATGGCGTCGCCACCCTTTCGTTTCAAAAGATTTGACATTCGACAGGAAGCCGTGGTTCATCCGGCCGGCACCGACAGTGTGTTGCTCGGCGCCTGGGCGCCCGTGGCCGCCAGCAGCCGGATACTGGATGTCGGCACGGGGACGGGCATTGTCGCCCTGATGCTCGCACAGCGTACAGAAGCCTTTGAAAATGTGTCGATTACGGGCGTGGAGCTGGACGATGCCACCGCTGCGTGTGCAGCTGCCAATTTTGCAGCGTCGCCCTGGTCGGCGCGACTTGTCGTGGTGAATGAAAGTGTGCAGCAATTTGCCGATGATGCCACGGAGCCGTACGACCTGATCGTCAGCAACCCGCCTTTTTTTACCGAAACGGTGGTGTCACCCGATTCGCGCCGTCGTCTGGGGCGCAATACAGACAGCCTGCGGCCGGGCGAGTTTCTGGCCGCTGCCGAAAAACTGCTGCGAAAGGATGGCAAACTGGCGGTTATTTTACCGCCGGCGGAAGGCCGCAGATTGTGTGAAATGGCGGTTCCCCTCGGTTTGTATTGCACGATGGAGACCCGGGTGCGCACCCGGAAGGATAAATCGGTGGAGCGTTTTCTGCTGGTTTTTGAGCGCAAGCCGCAGGGGTTTGAACGAACGGAACTGAGTATTTACGAGGCAGGGGAGGTTTATTCCGCTGAATTTCAAGGGCTTACACAGGATTTTTACCTGTTTTTTTAAAAAAACAAGGGGAAGAGCACATCGGCGCTTCCCCTTATTTTTTTGCAAAGAAGATAAAATTGTCGGCCTTAGCCTACTGCTGGGCCACGCGATTCTCCTCGATGAGTTGGACCGCGCGGTCGTAAATGGTGGTATCTTCGATATGAACGATTCCGCCTTCGGGGCCAGGTTCTATATGCCAGTCAACCAGATTGCCGTCCTTGTAATTGTGTGCGCCGAAATAATTCCTGACCGTCTGCTCGTCAACATTCAAATCCTGTGCGATGCGGGTGATACTGCCGGAGGGCAGGGCATGCTTGATGCGGCGAAGTTCATCGAAAGTAATGTTCATAATCCCTAGATTTTGGTGAACAATAATATTGCAAAGTCAAAAACGACCTCATTTTGTATGCCTAAGGTAGTGTGCTTACCAAAGAATTGACAAGTTTTTGTATTGATAATTTTTGCCGAAGATTTTCGCCCCCGACCTTTTTTACTTTCCCGAAACGAACCACTTTAAAAATCGTTGTCACCCGCCGTATCATGGTTTTGTCAAATTGTCGGACGGAAAAATCGGGAGGTCACAACATTCAAAATTTTAACGCGACAAAAGGCTGCTTGTATGAATTATGTTCGGTTTTCAGCCCAGGGTACCCCGTCGTGAAAAAACAATATATCTTTGTCCGCTCATTTCCACCACGAGAGTCGTATGTACCTGCACGTCGTATCTTTCGATATTCCCTATCCGGCCAATTATGGCGGCATCATCGTCATTTACAACCAGATCAAGGCCTTGCATGCGCAGGGTGTAAAGGTCATTTTGCACTGCTATCAGTACGGCGACCGACAGCCGCAGCCCCAACTGGCCGAGTATTGTGAAGAGGTTTATTACTACAAACGCAGCCGCTCGTGGTGGTATCAGCTGAGTTTGCTGCCTTTCATCATGCGTACCCGCAAAAGCAGCACCTTGCTCAAAAGACTCAGAAAAGACAACCATCCGATCCTGTTCGAGGGCATGCACACGGCCGCTCTCGTGTGGCATTCCAAACTGCGCGGCCGTCAGAAGATCGTCCGTATGCACAATATCGAGTGGCAGTACTATGAAAACCTCTCGAAACTGACCGATGAAGTACTCGAACGCGTTTACTATTTTATCGAAAGTATAAAACTGCAGCGCACGGAGCCCTATGTCGTTCTGTTTGCCGACGAGATACTGACCCTCTCTACCAACGACAGGGCGTACTACCGCGAAATGAAAGCGCATGCGCACTACCTCCCGGCTTTTCACGCCAACAACCGCGTGGACTCGCCGACCGGAAAGGGCGAATACGTGCTGTTTCACGGCAAACTCAGCGTGCCCGACAACGAACGGGCCGCGATCTGGCTGATCGATAATGTGTTCGCAGATCTCGATATTCCGTTCAAAATAGCGGGAATGGACCCCTCCTGGGCGCTTCGCGAACACGTCGCGCGTTACGACCACATTTCACTGGTCGAAAACCCCGACGAGCGCACTATGAACGAGTTGGTACGCGATGCGCAGATCAATCTGCTCGTCTCTTTCCAGACGGCAGGTATCAAACTCAAATTGCTCAATGCCCTGTTTCGCGGCCGTTTCTGCATCTGCAACGACCACATGGTGAGCGGCACGGGCCTCGACAAACTTTGCTACGTGCGCAATTCCGCGGCCGCAATTCGCCAGACGGTGGAAGCGCTGATCAATGCCCCTTTCGAACAGGCGCGCATCGAGGAGCGCAGGGCTTTGCTCGAAACCGAATACTCCAATTCGCAAAATGCCCAGAAACTGATCGAATTGATCAAATTCAACCAACAGTAGGCTCTTTTATACATTTTCAAAAATATTTGAAAATTCAAAACAAACCCGGGGCGGGCTTGTTTTGGGTAAAAACAAACGCTGAATCATGCGCGGAACCGACCAACTCGATATTTTACTGAACAATCCAGGTTTGAGCGAAGCCCATCGCGCCATTGCCCGGAAAGTGGCCGATGGCCAGCGCATCAGTTTTGAAGAAGGCGTTTTTTTGTTTGAGCAATGCGAACTGGACTACCTCGGGGTGCTGGCCAATGTCGTTCGCGAGCGCAAGAATGGCGATGTCGTCTATTTCAACCGCAATTTCCACATCGAGCCGACCAATCTTTGCGTGTACGATTGCAAGTTTTGCTCCTACTCGCGCCTGATCAAACAGCGCAGCGACGTCGATGCCTGGGCTTTTTCGATGGAGGAGATGTTCGACATGGTAAAGCGCTACGATGGCCAGCCCGTGACGGAGGTGCACATCGTGGGCGGCGTTTTGCCGCAGTACGACATGGCTTTTTACACCGAGTTTTTTAAAAAAATAAAGGCTCACCGGCCCGAACTGCACATCAAGGCACTCACGCCCGTCGAGTACCATTATATTTTTAAGAAGGCCAAAGTGGGTTACGCGGAAGGAATGGCCATGATGAAAGAAGCCGGACTGGACAGCATGCCGGGCGGGGGCGCCGAGATTTTTCACCCTGACATCCGTGCCCAAATCGCGGCCGACAAATGCACGGCCGAGCAATGGCTGGCGATTCACGAGGTGTGGCACCAGTTGGGGATGCGTTCGAATGCCACCATGCTTTACGGCCATATCGAGTCGTTCTGGCATCGGGTCGATCACATGGAGCAACTGCGGCAATTGCAGGACAAAACGGGTGGTTTTCAAACCTTTATCCCGCTCAAATTCCGCAACAAAGACAATCAGATGAGCCATGTGGCAGAAAGTACGCCCGTGGAGGACCTGCGCAACTACGCCGTCAGCCGTATTTATCTCGACAATTTCGACCACGTAAAGGCCTACTGGCCGATGATCGGCCGCACCCTGGCGCAGATGTCGCTGGCTTTCGGCGTCGACGACATCGACGGCACGGTGGACGACACCACCAAAATTTACTCCATGGCCGGCGCCGAAGAACAAAATCCCGCGCTCACCACGCAACAACTCGTCGATCTGATCCGCCGTGTGGGCCGCCGGGCTGTCGAACGCGATACTTTGTACAACGTGCTGACTGATTACA
The DNA here is from genome assembly GCA_044226205.1 of Saprospiraceae bacterium. Taxonomy (GTDB): domain Bacteria; phylum Bacteroidota; class Bacteroidia; order Chitinophagales; family Saprospiraceae; genus M3007. The sequence continues at coordinate 18,683 of JBGAHL010000036.1, read as the reverse complement.
CCGACGTCAGTTTTGAAGAAGACCGCCAATGGCGCGGCTACTACGAACTCCCCGTGGTTGGCGGCAATTAAACGTCCAGCCGAAGTATTTTTCATCTTTTCTCTGTACACCTGGTATGGAAAAAATCCGCCTCAGCGCCGTTAGTTACCTGAATACCAAGCCGTTTATCTATGGTATTTTCCGCAGTGAACTGGCGGATCTGGTCGATTTGTCACTGGATATCCCCTCCGTTTGCGCGCAAAAATTGCTGCACGGAGAAGCCGATCTGGTGCTGACGCCCGTTGCGATCATTCCTGAATTGCCCGAAGCACGTCTGGTCAGTGATTATTGCATCGGCGCCACAGGAGCCGTGCGCACCGTGTGCATTTTTTCAGAAAAGCCGCTGCACGAGATCGAACGAATCTACCTGGATTTTCACTCGCGCACCTCGGTTGCCCTGACGCGGCTTTTGTGCAAGGAGTACTGGCATGTTTCACCCGAGTTTCTGCCTGCAACCGAAGGTTTTGAACAAAAAATCGGTGGCAGTACCGCGGGATTGATCATTGGCGACCGTGCGATTGGCAAGGAAAAAATGTTCCCCTATGTGTACGATCTGGGCGAAGCCTGGACAGCCTGGACCGGCCTGCCTTTTGTTTTTGCAGCCTGGGTCAGCATCAAGCCGCTCGACGCGGAGTTCGTCGCAAGATTCAACCGGGCCCTGCACGCGGGTATCGACCTCGTGCCTGAACTGATCAAAGTGCTGCCGACCATGCCCGGTTTCGATCTGAACGATTATTACAGCAACAACATCAGTTACGATATGGATGAGCCTAAGTGGTTGGCGCTCAATCGTTTTTTAACATTTTTGGCCGGCCCCCAAGGTTACACGCTGCACCGCCAGGTCCAGGCCACGCCTGCCTGAGTGGCGGCATTTCACAACTATTTAAGTTCGTTTGTGTTTTTAAGCCATGAAAAAGGCGCTCTTGCTGCTCTGTTGTTCCATGCTGTCGACCTTTGCCCTGACAGCCCAAAGCAAACAACCCGCTCGTACCAACATGCCCGATAACAAACCTGCAAACACAACCCCTGATTCCCTGAACAATCCGGTCGCCACCGAAGTCGCAACGCTCGGCGGAGGCTGTTTTTGGTGTATTGAAGCCGTTTTGCAGGATTTAAAAGGCGTAGTCAAGGTAGAAAGCGGTTATTCGGGCGGCACGGTTGTCAACCCGAGTTATCGCGAGGTGTGTACGGGTACGACCGGCCATGCCGAGGTGGTTCAGGTCACTTTTGAGCCTTCGGTCATCAGTTACCACGATTTGCTGGAAATATTTTTTGCCTTTCACGACCCGACTACGCTCAACCGGCAGGGCAACGATGTGGGAACGCAGTACCGTTCGGTCGTTTTTTATCATTCAGAAGAGCAAAGACAGGTAGCCGAGGCGGTTAAAGCCGAGATCCAGAAAGAACTGGATGCGCCGGTCGTTACGGAAATTTCGCCTGCCCGGACGTTTTACAAAGCCGAAACCTACCACCAGAACTACTACAAGGACAATACCTATCAGCCGTATTGTGCCTATGTGATATCGCCCAAAGTGAAAAAATTGCGCGAGAAATACCGTGATCGTTTGAAGGACTAACCCATTTTCAAAGTTCAAGCATTACTTTCGCGCCAAACTGAACCCATGATCGCAACGGAAAAAGAACAACTCCTCCTCAGGGTCGAAGACGCACTTCGAACCGTCCGGCCGCACCTCAATGTCGATGGCGGGGATGTGGAACTGGTTGATATTACCGACGATCTGCACGTCAAGATTCGCTGGGTCGGCATGTGCGAAACCTGCCACATGTCCGACATGACGCTTCGCGCAGGCATCGCCGAGGCGATCCGCATCAAAATTCCCGAGATCGTCGGCGTTGAGGCCATCAACGGCCGTTGAAATTCCTTTTTAAAAGTCAAGCCGGGCAAGCACTCGCAATCCTCGTTGCGTTTCTTCCGGCGTACCTTCCTGACTGGAGGCCAGTTTGTGCGTTTCCTCATAACGCGCTTCCATGCGCAGCCCCCTGGCAACGCGCCAGTTCAGATTGAGGTACCAGCGGGTGCCCCGACCGGAAAACGACGGCACCGAGTAGGCTGAAAAAATGTCGTTTTCGTAAGCAAACACCCTTGTTTCAAAATTATCGGTGTCAAAAATGCCAAACCGAAACACGGCCGAGAGCGGAAAACCAAGTTGTTTGTACACCGCTTCCTGATAGACCATAAAACCCCGGCTGCGGGGCTGTGTTTCCACCCGGAAAAAGCTCCACTCGGCCCGACTGCGCAACTCGACCGATGCGTTCACGCGGTACTGCGCATGTATGCGAAAACGCGTCGTGTGTTGCTCCGCCAGGCCTTCCCAGCCAGCCGTATTCAGCGCTTTGGTTTCCCATTTCCAGTACAAATAGGCCGACATAACCTTGCGTTTGGTCCACATCACACGCGCCAGGTATTCCCTTCCGTGCGAAGGCGCATCGGCCCTGAAGCCCAGCCACGGATTGCGCCAAACATCGGCATAGGCATTGATCTGCCAGGGCCGGCTTGGCCGGATATCGGCGCCCAAAAACAGACCGTGTTCGTTGGCTGCCCCGCTGCTTTCGGCAAATGGCGCAGCATAAATTGATTGATAATCAGCGGGTAAGTATCGATGCAGGATAGAGAGGGTAACGTGTCGGTCGGCGCCGACCAGCAGGCCGTTGACGCTTGCAATCGCCTGGTTATCACTTCGGGCGGTTTCTCCGAAAAAATAAAAATTGCGGCGGTGCCACGAATAGTCGACGCTGGCCCCGGTCAGTTGCCGCCCTGAAAAATTGAAGCGGTTGTAAGGCTCGTCGCCGGCCAGCCTAGGCCGGTCGTATCGAATATTCAGGCCATTGACGGCGATATGGCCCTCGCGGAACAAATAACTGGCAGAAAGCCCCGCCACCTCTTCCCGAATGGCTTTTTCATCGGCAATTTCAGAGGGCGTGCGATGCAGACCCGACGATTGCAGTGTGGTGAAAAGTTGTTCTTCGGGCGATATAAAATCGGTGGTATCGATGATGGTTTGCGTATTGGCGTCGCGTTTGCGATTGGCGTAAAGCGCCGTGATTTCCCAGTGACGGTCGAGTCGGACCGTAGTCGCGCCGCCGCGCAGGAAAAAGGCTTCCCCGAAAGAAGCGTATGGTCTGATTTTCACGCCGCTTCGGACAATGGTGCTCGTTTCGGCAGTTTTTCCCAATGCAAAACCATTCTGGAGCAACAAACCCTGCCCGAAACGGGCCGTAAAATCTCCAATTGCCAGCGTCTGCAACCAGTTGTTGGCACGCGACACGTACAGGTGCGCACTGTAAAAATCAAAACCGTTTGGATTGCTTTTTGAAAAAAAAGCCTCGCCGGGGTCTTTCTCCGCCGTAATGCCAAAACGCAGGCGACTGTCAAAATTGTGCTGGTAGCGGAAGGCCAGCGCCGAAGGACCGCCTTCCGAATTGCCGGGATAATTTCGGGGTTCGCTTTGGCCCCAGCGCATCAATATCTGGTTTTTACCCTGCCAGAATCCATTAAAAACCGGCGTGAAACGCTGGTCGATCCCGCCGCTGACCCGGACAAAAGGAAGAATACGCCTGATATCGCTCAGCTCCCAGCCGGGAACGGCTTGCAATTCATGCTCGCTCAGCAAAGGGCCGTATTTCGCACGGTATTGCAGCAGGTTTTCGACCTGAATATCGTTGAGCAAGTGCAGATCGATCAACTCGTCGCGACCTGCGCGGTTGAGGTCGAGCGGTTTCGATTGAAGCCGCTCCAGGTATTCCACGAACTCCTGGATATTGCTTTCTGCCGGTTGTGCGCTTTCCCGAATATAATTTTCGAGAATCTCAGCAGCCGAGGTTTCTTCGTTTTGTGCGATACTGTTTCCGGCAAGGGTCAGGAAAAGCAGGAAGAGAAAAATTCGGCTGTGCATGTGTGTAATTCTTACCGTTAAAAGCATCCTTTGGGTCACCCGAAAACGAGGGTTCCGTTCAGACAATTATCTGGCGAAATTACCGTTTGTTTGGGCGAAAAAAGTAGCTGGAAATATAGGAGCGATGCGCCGAGTAGAATGAAAATTTCATTCAGGGTCGTGTCAACTTCCTCCACTTCCCCTACTTTTGCCTATCTTTTTCACCAATCAAAACTCTTTTGTCACATGAAAAAAACTGTTTTAGGAATGCTTGCCGGAGCGGCGCTGATGTTTTCCCTGGCTTCCTGCGGCGAAAAACTGCTCACGGACGAGCAGGTGCAGGCAGAAATTACAAAAGGCTTCGACGCAGGTAAAGCCGCCATTGAAAGCGAAATGAACGCCAAATGCGACGCCGACTTTGAAACGCGTGTAACTGCCGAACTGGACAACATGAAAGCACAGTTTCAGTCCGCCGGCAATGGCGCAACGGTACCCCCCGGCGCTTCCCGCTAATCCGCGGCATTGTCCCTAATGCATTTTTGCATCATTTTTTAACCGAAAAAAAATTCTAGAATCTATGAATAAGAAATTGCTCTTTGCTGGCGCTCTTGCCGTTGCCGGCTTTGTTACCCTGACGGCTTTCGGCGGCAAAACGCTTGAACAACAAAAAGCGGAAATCGATACCGCCGTCAAAGCAAAACTGGAAGAACTGCGCGCCACGAAAGAAGAGGAGTGCAACGCCCGCGTAACGACCGAGGCCCAGAACCGCTTCACACAATGGCAGGCCGAAGAAGAAGCCAAAGCAGCTGCTACCCCGGGTAAAAAACCGGCATCCGGCGGCAAAGGCAAAACGACGACCAAGCCCAGCTCCCAGCCGCTCCCGCAACCGCAACCGCCGGCTCCTTCCGATCCTAAAAAGGACAAAATGAGCGGCGACGCAAACAAAACGGACAAACAGGACAAAATGAGCGGCAAGCCCAGCTCCCAAAGTAAAAAGGATAAAATGTCGGGCGGCGGCAACTAATTCATTTCTAAATACGCATAAAGAAAAGGGCCATTCCAAACCGGAATGGCCCTTTTTCATAAGCAGATGCAGCGATTACTTGGTCAAAGTTACGTCGCAGGTATTGGTGACGACCTGACCCTGATTGTTTTCCCCGGTGATGGAGAAGTTGATGGAAAGGGTAACGCGGTCACCGTCTTTCGTACGCGTGCCGGAGCCTTCAACAATGTAGTTGTCGCTGTCGGGATCTTGCGAAGAAATCGTGATGTTGTCGCAGTCGATCGTTGCTTTTACGGTGTTGCTGTAAAAGTCATTGAAGTTCGTGAAAAGAATTTCGTTGTCGGCAGCGCCTTCCGAAACCTGAACGGAGTAACTGCCAGTGCCACTAATGGAGCAGCTTTCAGAAGCCAGGTAAGTGCCGGTGTAATTGCTTTGTTTGGTTTCGCAGTCTTTGTTGCAGGAAGTGGTCAGGGCACCTGCAGCAAGTACCAGCATAAGAACAGGCAGCAGAAACAGTTTTTTGCTCATGTTTTGAAACTTTTGAGTCGGTGATAGAATGATAGTTTTGAAGTAATACGAGGCAAAGGTACACAAAACATCTAAAGCCCAACAGTGCTCCGACATTAATGTACTCCTTGAACACTCGCCCATCTAACGTCAAATCCGGGAAAAACTTGTGTTGCTTTTGATCCTGAATTTGCTCATCTGGGCAAGATCAGCAAGGGTAGGCTGATTGGCCCCTTCTCGCCCCGCAACTGCAGGATTGCCAAGCCTGTACTGATCTGATCGGGCAGGACGAAGATCCCGCCGCCATCCCCAGAAGGGCTTACCGACACGTTGAACCTGCGGCCGGAAGCGTCCGACACAGCGCTTTCATACGGGGCATTGTTGAAAGCCGGCAAATAAATCGTCTCTCCGGGATGAGCCGGGTTGGGGTGGGGCAGAAGGGCTGTTTCCTGCGCTTCCTCGCTGGCGCTGCTATACGATACCGCCGCACAATCGGTTGTTGCACAGCCATTTATGCCGGTTACGGAAAAACAATATTCACCCGGGGCGAGGTTTTCCAGAATCAAAGACGAATCAGCCACAATACTGCCATTCCAACTGATGGAATAGGGTGGGGAGCCGCCGCCCGCTTTTACCCAGACCGAGCCGTCGCTTGCCAGTGGGCCGCTGGCATTGAATACGAACAACGAGAGCGTTGGCGCCTGAAAATCAGCGTGCACCTCGACGGAGGTGGAGGCTGGGCAACTCGTATTTTGTCCTTGTAGCCAGACGCTCGCCGTCAAACTGCTTTCCGTACTGACTTCGAAACATGGAGTGTTGGCGAGGGCGACATTGGGAACTTCCGACCACGTATAAAGTGCGCCGTCCTGTTCGTTCATACACAACTCGGCGGTGGGTTGATTGCAATCGAGAAAGACCACAGAGGGCAATCCTGCGAGCAAACTGGCAGGCTCCAGCACCGTCAGGTGAAGATGTTTGAGCGTGTCGCAACCGCCCGGGCCACTGTCGAGGATATCATAAACACCCTCCTGGGAGTAGCTTGCTCCTTCAAAAAGCAAACTTGAACCCGCGCAGATTTCCCTGAAAAAATCCAGTTCCTGACCTACTCCTCCGGGCACCTGCACGGAAAAGGTGTTGCTGCAGAAATTGGCGTCGGTAACAGTCAGTTGCCAGTTGCCGGCGTAAGGAATGGGGCTCGTCTGGCCACTCGTTCCAGTGCTCCAGGTAAACTGCAATGGCGCGATGCCGCCCGAGGCTTGCGCTGTCGCCGATCCGTATTGGCCGTTGCAGCCAACTGCTTGTATGTCAACAAATTGACTTTGTATCAATGGCGGTTGTGAAATCTGAATGCTCCGGCTTTGGGTGTAGCCATTGCTTCCCGTCACCGTAACCGTGTAATTGCCGGCAGACAAATCGAACAAGACGGGAAAGTTGTTATTAAAACCCGACCAGGCGTAAAAAGGATTGCCCGAATTGCCATAGACGGACACGCCCGCGACGCCCGTGGAATCGCCAAAACACTTGATGTTCTGGTGCTGGGTTTCCACGACCGTGAAAGGAGGGGCTGTCGCGCCGCCGTATTCGAAAAAGAGTTTGTAGTTCTGGCCGTTGTTGTTTTGAACAATGAACGTTTCGGGGATAAAATCGTCGCCGATCGTATCAATTTCTGCCCGCCAGTAGATTTCCAGGACGTAATGTTTGCCCGTCGTAAGGCCGTTGGAGAGGCTGATATTGGTGTTTTTGCTTCGGTAACGTGTGGTGTAAGGGCCTACCAGTGTGAAATAATCCTGGGCAAGTTGAAGGTTTTGCCATGAGGACCCATTCTGGCCTTGCTCGTACACCCGGTAATAAAGGGCAAGACCGCTGACGTTGTTTTGGCAGCTTTCCCAGGTCACGCCCTTGGCGTGGGCAAGGTTCAGGTTTTGAATGACGCCCAGATCGAGTCCGTTGAAAACTTTGCCAAACGGACACTCCGCAACGATAAAACTGTCAAGGGTGCCATTGATCTTCAAACCAATGCTGGTGGAGCAATCGCCGATGAAATCGTAGCCGCAGGCCTGGGCTCTCGGGGCAAAAAAATTAAGACACAACAAGGCGATCAATCCTGTTTGTACGACACGGGACATGGGACGGAATCGGTTTTTGAATATACTAAAAACAACAGGAGACAAGCAAAATTAGGCAAATTCATCGGTGGTTTATGCAGAATTCGCCTGGCTGCCTACCTTTCGCCGCATCTTCCGACAAAAATTGTACCCATGCGCAGCCAGTCCCTCGTCGTTTCCAAAACTGCTCATTATTTTTCACTGGGCGAACCCGGACCGCATACCCGCCAATTATGGATCGTTTGTCACGGTTATGCCCAACTGGCCGACGAATTTCTGAACGATTTTCAATTGCTCGATAATGGTACGACCTGGGTGGTAGCCCCCGAGGGATTGAACCATTTTTATAAAAAAGGCTTTGCCGGCGACGTGGGCGCCAACTGGATGACCCGGCGTTTCAGGGAAAGCGCCATTCAGGACAATGCGCTGTACCTGCAAACGCTCTACAACCACTGCATGAGCCAGTTGCCGGATAATGTCAGGGTCGTGCTGTTAGGCTTTTCACAAGGCACCGCTACGGTCTGCCGCTGGATTTTGCGCAACCAGCCGCATTTTCACGACCTGGTGTTGTGGGCCGGCATGCCCCCCGAAGACCTCGATTATGCAGCCCATCAGGAATATCTGAAAGACAAAAACCTGTATCTTTTGTACGGTACGACCGATCCATTTCTGACGCCCGACCGTGTGGATCAAATTCACGAAATCGAGGGCAAAAACGGGGTGGATTTTGAAGAAACCCGTTTCCCGGGCGGGCATGAAATACCCGACGAGGCCCTGCGCGACCTGCTGAAAAAAATGAGTTGATTGCAAATGACAGGCGTGTTGCGGCCCCGGGTATGCCTTGAAACCAGTCAAATACCTACCTTCGCCACCTGCCAAATTAATATTCACCTCCATGGATTTTAAAAAACTGCTGCCCCATCTGATCGCCGCCGGCATCCTGCTGGCCGTTGCCATGTTCTTTTTTGCCCCAAACGCTTTTAGCGGGAAGGTGCTGCCACAGCCCGACAACGACAAGGCAAGGGCCATGCAAACGGAGATTCAGGCTTACCTGAAAAAAGACGGCCATGCGCCTTTGTGGACCAACAGCGCGTTCAGCGGAATGCCCTCCTACCAGATCTACTCCCCGGTGGAAGGCAATTACACCCGTTTTTTTGCAAAAGCCTTGTTTTTGTTTGGTGACTACACCTCGGTCTGGACGCAGGTTTTTGCTGCCATGCTCTGCATGTACATCTTTTTAAGTGTACTAAAACTGGACTGGCGTGTTTCAGTATTTGGCGCGCTGGCGTTTGGTATTTCTACCTATAATATAGACCTCATCGAAGCTGGCCACTCGACCAAGATGGCCGCGCTGGCCCTTGCGCCGGGCATGCTGGCAGGCGTTGTCATGGCATTTAACGGGCGCTGGTTGGTGGGCGCCGGAGTACTGGCTTTGTTTACAGGCATGCAGGTGTACGCCAATCACGTACAAATTACCTACTACACCCTGTTGCTCATCGGCATTTATTTTCTGGTGCAGTTGATCGATGCTGTTCGGCACAAAAGCTTCGCCATTTGGGGCAGGGGGCTTGTCGTTAGCGGCCTGGCGCTGGCCATCGGTTTTGCCTGCAACCTGTCACGGATGTGGCCTACCTATGAATACAGCCAGGAGACCATTCGCGGCAAATCCGAACTCACCCAGCGCTCCGCCAAAGGCGACGGCCTCGACAAGGATTATCTTTTCGGATGGAGCTACGGCGTCGGCGAAAGCCTGACCCTGCTGGTGCCGCACTCCTGCGGTGGCGGCGCGAGCGAGACTATTCGCGAGGGCGAATTCTACGACATGCTCGCAAAAGGCCGTTCGGAAGCAGAAAAACGCCAGTTGGGCCGTCAGATTTCATCCGCTTTTTACTGGGGCGATCAGCCATTCGTTGGAACTGCCATTTATTTCGGCGCGGTGGTGGTTTTTCTTTTCATTTTTGGCGCCTGGCTGGTGCCGGGCAGTATCAAATGGTGGCTGCTGGCCGGTGGCTTGTTCAGCCTGAGCCTGGCCTGGGGCAAAAACTTTTTCCTCAATGACATTTTCTACGACATCCTGCCCATGTTCAACAAATTCAGGGCAGTGTCGATGGCGCTCGGCCTGAGTTTGTTGTTTTTTGCAGCCCTCTCGGCGCTCGGCCTCCAAAAATTATGCGACCCCGATATCAGCAAGGAGAAAAAAATGCAGGCGTTGTATGTGGCGCTGGGCACTACCGCCCTGGCTTGTCTGTACGTCGCATTCATGGGCGCTGGCCCCGGCCAGAATGATGCCCAATTGGCCAAACAACTCAACATCCCGAACCTTTCCGATATTTTGATCCGCGATCGCGAAAGCATGGCCCGCTCGGATGCCTTCCGTTCCCTGGGCTTTATCCTCGCGGCTTCGGCGCTCATCTGGTTGTATTTGCGCGGTGCACTCAAGGCCGGCCTGACGGTCGGAGCCATTGCCGCCGTCTCCTTGCTCGACAACTGGATGGTATGCACTCGCACCATTTCTGCCGAACAATATGAGTCCAAGCGTTCCGTAACGGCGCCCCCCAAGGAGGAAACCTTCGATGCGCAGATCAAGAAGGACCCGGATATTCATTTCCGCGTATTCGACATGGCGCGCGGCGGCGCCACGACCAACTACGAGCCCTCTTTTTTTCATAAAAACATGAGTGGCTACCACGCTGCTAAACTTCAACGTTATCAGGAAGTTATCGACACTTTCTTTACCGGAAACGTGGGCCAAAACCTGCATGTGCTGGGCATGTTCAATGGCAAGTACATCATCTCCACCAAGGGCGAATTGGTCTCCAACCCCAAGGCGCTGGGCCATGCCTGGTTTGTCAAGGATCTGGAAGTGCTGCCCAACGGCGATGCCGAGTTCAATGCCCTCCACACCCTCAATCCGCGCGATACGGCCGTGCTGCAACAATCGTTTGCCAGTGCGGTCAGCGGCTTTTCGATTCAACCCGACAGCACGGCGAAGATCGATCTGGTGAGCTACCACCCCGACAAAATGGTGTACGAATACAGCGCCAAATCCGAACAGTTTGCCGTGTTCCCGGAAGTGTACTACCCGCCGTCCAAAGGCTGGAAATGCTACCTGAACGGTCAGCCGGCGCCCGATTTTATCAAAGTTGACTACCTGCTCCGCGGCATGCGTTTGCCGGCAGGCGAGAAGATGCAACTTGAAATGCGCTTCGAGCCGAGGTCGTATTACCTCGGTGAAAAAATCTCGCTGGTCGCCTCCATCATAGCCATCCTGTTCTTCTTCGGCGGAATGTTCTGGTGGTTCCGCAAACATCCGCTGGGCAGCAATTCTAACCTTGTCGACATGCAGGCCGAGGAAAAAACGCCCCGCCCCGCTACGCCGGCCAAACCGGCCGGTGGCAAAGGCAAAAAGTAAAAGAACCGGCTGGAATTGTCGGATTGTCTCCCCCGGGCGCCTGACGCCCGGGGGAGACTTTGTTTTTACAAACCCTGCATTTTTTGGTAAAAAAGCAGTGGACACCCGGGAGTTTCCGGCTTTTTCCGCACCTTTGCGCCGTTTTTTAAAGAAATGTGGGCGATTGCCCGCTTTCACCATTTATTCCCTGAACACATGCAAGAAGAACTCTTCAAACGACTCGTTTCGCACTGTAAAGAATACGGTTTCATTTATCCTTCCTCCGAAGTATACGACGGCCTCGGCGGCGTGTACGATTACGGCCCCATGGGCGCCGAACTCAAAAGCAACATCAAGGAATACTGGTGGAAAGCGATGGTGCAAATGCATGAAAACATCGTGGGCATCGACTCCGCCATTTTTATGCACCCCAAAATCTGGAAAGCATCCGGTCACGTAGATGCCTTCAACGATCCGCTGGTCGACAACAAGGACTCGAAAAAGCGCTACCGCGCCGACGTGTTGATCGAAGGCGAGATCGACAAAATGAACGACAAGGCCGAAAAAGAGGTGACCAAAGCCGCGAAGCGTTTCGGGGAGAGTTTTGATGAAAAACTGTTCCGCGAAACCAATCCCCGCGTACTCGAATACACCCAGAAGGCGCTCGATACCGAAAAACGCCTGGCCGCAGCCATGAAGGCAAACGACATGGCAGGTTTGAAAAGCCTGATCGAAGAACTGGAAATCGCCGACCCCGATACGGGCTCGCGCAACTGGACGGAAGTCCGCCAGTTCAACCTGATGTTTTCCACGCAGCTGGGCAACATCGCCGGCGAAGAAGGCAAACTTTACCTGCGACCCGAAACCGCGCAAGGCATTTTTGTCAATTTCAACAACGTATTGCGCACTTCTCGTCAGCGCATCCCCTTCGGTATCGCCCAGATCGGAAAAGCCTTCCGCAACGAGATCATTGCCCGCCAGTTCATTTTCCGCATGCGCGAATTTGAACAAATGGAAATGCAGTTCTTCGTACGCCCGGGCGCCGAAATGGAGTGGTACAACTACTGGAAAAAAGCCCGTATGGCCTGGCATCAGGCGATCGGCCCCGCCGAAAAACTGCGTTTCAAAGACCACGACAACCTTGCTCACTACGCCAATGCCGCCGTCGACGTGCAGTTTGACTTCCCGTTCGGCTTCAAGGAACTGGAAGGCATTCACTCGCGCACCGACTTCGATCTGGGCGCACACCAGGAATTGTCGGGCAAAAAAATGCAGTATTTCGATCCCGAACTCAACGAAAGCTATGTGCCCTACGTCGTCGAAACCTCGGTAGGCTGCGACCGCATGTTCCTCTCCGTTCTGTCCAACGCACTGGTGGAAGAAACAGTGCCCGATGCACAGGGTGAGGACGCCAAGCGGGTCGTACTGCGTATCCCGGCGCCGCTGGCGCCGGTAAAATGCGCGATTCTGCCGCTGCTGCGCAACAAGGAAGAACTCGTTGAAAAAGCGCGTTCGGTGTTCAATAGCCTGAAATTCGACTTTTTGTGCCAGTACGACGACAAGGACGCCATCGGTCGCCGCTACCGCCGGCAGGATGCGATCGGCACGCCATACTGCGTTACCATCGATTTTGAAACCCTGGAAAACGACACGGTGACCATCCGTGAACGCGATTCCATGGAACAAATCCGTGTGCCGATTTCAGAAGTATCGCGTATCGTCGGAGAAAAGACGGATATGCGTCGCTTGCTGGAAAAATTGAGCTAATTCGCAGTGAATCAAGATACTTTACCAAAAAGGTCGGCCCGACAGGGCTGGCCTTTTTGATTTTTCGTGCGGTCGAATTTTTTCAAATTCCGGAAAACACTACTTTTACCCCGCTTCCCGCTTCTAGTCTCATCTTCCGGTGCAAACTTTTCGGCATTGATTTTGCTGTTTGTAGCGTGTTCTGCAATTTTTGCTGGACAAGTGCGCAATATGCGTTATTGGTATTGGCCAAAAAATCTATGGCAGCATCATTTCGCCCACCGCCGGTTTTAGTTTCATCCCGATCTCTGGTTACACATCTAATAATTTAACCAAAACAGGCGCTTGTGAAAAAGACGCTACTCTACACACGTACGCTCTGCACGCTGGCTTTCGGACTATTTACGCTGGCTATCCTGTCTGCACAGGATATTCACTTCTCGCAATTCGGCAACTCTCCGATCAACCTGAGCCCCGGTTTGAACGGGGTGTTTGGCGGCGATCTGCGTTTTGTCGGTAATTACCGCAACCAGTGGCGCACCGTCCCCGTGCCCTACACGACTTTTTCGGGCACCCTTGACAACAAGTTTTATTATCAAAAAGGGCGCTACGACCGCTACATTTCCGGCGGCGTACTGCTCAATTATGACCGTCAAGGCGATCTGGAACTCACCTCCATGCAGATCGGTATCCCGATTGCACTGACCATTCCCGTAGCCAAAAACAATTTCCTGACCCTGGGCTTCACGCCATCGTTCGGCCAGCGTGCGTTCAGCACCAACCGACTGAGCTTTGATGCCCAATGGCAGGATTGTATTTACGACCCGGCCGCAGATACCCGTGAGGATCAGTTGTTTACGAGCGACAATCTGCAGTATTTCGACCTTGGCGCCGGCCTGAATTTCCGCACGCAATCGGCCCGCAATCGTTCGCGTTTCGACGTTGGCGTCGGTTTGCACCACATCAACGAACCGTATCACGACTTCTGGTCGTCCACGCTCAGCAATCCCGGCGAAGTTCGTCTTCAGCAAAAATGGTCGGTTTACGGCCTTGGCCTGCTCCAGATTGCCGACAATGTGGATGTCGCCGGCCAGGCTTTGTACCAACTTCAGGGCGGTTACCGCGAAGTGGTTTACGGCCTCGGCATGCGTTTCCATCTCAACCGCCAGCCTTACCACGAACTCTCCCTGCAGGTCGGCGCCAACTTCCGCCATCGTTACAGCGATGCCATTTTGCCTCAGTTTGAAGTAAACTGGCGCACCTGGACACTCGGGCTTACCTACGATGTCAACCTCTCCGATTTCACCCTGGCGACCAATCGCCGCGGCGGACCGGAGGTGTCTTTGATCTACCGTCTTTATCGGGTAAAACCTGTTTCTGTTTTCAAATCCTGCCCGCTTATCTAAGCCTGAGCGGGTTATTCCGCCTTTGTACGATTACGAAAACCATGAATAAAACCATTCGGATATCGTTTCTCTTTTCACTGTTGCTCGGGATACAAGGTTTGTATGCCCAGGTGACTTCCGGCGCTGAAAACCGCATCGATGGCGGCGCACAGCGCGGTCCTTCGCTGGCCGCTCTCGAAAGAAAAGCAGCGGAAGTACGCGCTCAGGGCGACTACGCCGCGGCAATGCAATATTATTCCTGGATTTTGAGGGGCGACAGCCTTCACGTTCAGGCGCTGCGTGGATACGGCGATATGGCCCTTGCGACCTCTGCGCCCGAACGGGCGGAATGGGCTTTTCAACGCCTGATAGACAACAAATTGATTGGCGCCGACGGCCTTCCCTTGTTGCGACTGGCCGAGGCCAAACAACGCCTTGGCAAATACGCCGAGGCACAGCAATTGTACCGCCGGTTTTTGTACATCGATACGCCAACCGGCATGACGGCAGATGCTTTGAAAGAGGCACAACTGGGGCTGGCCAACGCCGAATGGGCGCAAAAACTCAAGGAGAGCCAAAGCGGGTCGGTAACCCTGATCGAACTCGACTCCACCATCAACACCCGGCAGTATTCCGAATATTCGCCCTATCCGGCCGGCGACACACTCTGGTATTCGTCTTACAGTGCGCCGTTTAAAGGCGACAAACACGTGCCGCAACGCCATTTGATCCGCTCGAAACGCGCTGTTTTCAAAGACAACTATTTGACAGTCAGCGATGTGGAGTTTTTAAACGAGGCAAAGGCGCATGTCGGACACGTGGCTTTTAACCGCAATGGCGACGCCTTGTTTTACACGGTAGGGCATTTTGTCAATGCCGCCGACATCCAGTTTGAAATTTACGAACGCCGAAAGAAAAAAGACAACTCCTGGGGTCCGCCGATCAAATTGCCCGCTTCGATCAACTCGCCGGGCTACACGACTACGGAGCCCAATCTCGCCTACTTTACTGCTGATGGCGGCAAAGAGGTGCTCTTGTTTGTCAGCGACAGGCCCGGCGGCAAAGGCAAACGTGACATTTGGGTGAGTCCTATCCTGCGCGACAGCATGGGGCGCGATTCATTTTTAACGCCTTACAACCTCGATTCCCTGAATACCACGGAAGACGACGTGACGCCTTTCTACCACAACCGCACACAAACCCTGTATTTCAGTACGATGGGGTATCCGTCGCTCGGGGGCTTCGATATTTATAAAGTGATTGGACAGGGGCAGGCATGGAGTACGCCGCAAAACCTCGGTCCGGCCATCAACGGAAGCGCCAACGATGTGTATTACACCTTGAACAGCAGCGGAAAAACGGCATTTTTTGCCTCCAACCGCCGCGGACAAACCAATTATTCGGAAGAGGCGTGTTGCTATGACATTTATCAGGCCAACCTGGTCAAGCCTGAAATGATCGCCGTTACTTTCAATAAGACGAGCGGCGATTCACTGTCGACAACGGAAATGCAGTTGTTTGAAATCACCCCTGAAGGACCCAAAAGTGTCGTAAAAATTCAGGTGGCTGGAAATAACTTCCCCTTTCCGCTCGACCCGGGCAAAAAGTACATGCTGGTCGCTTCGAAGCCCTATTTCGAGCCCGATACGATTCGCTTTGAGACTCCCGCGGTGGTGTGGAACGATGTTTTGGTAAAAAAACTGTACCTGCCCCCGTCTCAGGTCAACCTGGTCGCAACGGTATTTGATAAAGAATCAGGCAAGCCATTGCCGGGCGTAACCGCCCGTTTTTACGACCTGGGCCCCATAGCCCCGCAGCAGCGCCCCGACAAATACAATGAGAAAGGCAATCGTTTTGACTACCCGCTCGACTTTGACCACAAATACAAGGTCGTAGTGCAAAAGTTTGGCTACACCCTTGATTCGACGACCGTCACGACGGAAGGGCTGACGCACACCACCACCATTGAAAAACAACTGTACCTCACCAAGGGCATCAGCCTGGAAGCGCAGGTTTTTAATGAAATTACCAAAGAGCCCTTGTCGGACGTGACCTTCCAACTCGTCGAAATGCCGAGTGGCAAAACCGACAAGGTCACCAACACGACGCGCAACGACTATCACTCGACCCTGGGTTTTGAAAAACGCTACAAGATCATCGCCAGTCGCCCCGGCTACTCGACCGACTCTCTGGAGTTTGTCACGCCGGATATCGGCTCGGTGGATTTTACGGTGCTGCACAAGGAACTTTTCCTGCGCCCGCTTGACCTCTCTGCCTACCTGCCGTTCAATCTTTATTTCGACAACGACGAGCCTGACAAACGTACGCTCCAGACGACTACGAAAAAGCTGTACAGCGAATCGTACTTCGCGTATTATCCTCGTAAACAGGAATTTATCGATCGATATACGGAAGGCCTGACGGGTACGGCGCGCGATTCGGCAATTGCTGAACTCGATTTGTTTTTCGAACAGGACGTCAAAGGTGGCTGGAACCGCCTGCGCATTTTCACGGAGGTGTTGTACGATATGCTGCGCAGGGGAGAGGAGGTGCATATCACCATTCGTGGACACGCTTCGCCGCGCGCTGCGAGTGCCTATAACATGCGCCTCACGGCACGGCGTATTTCCAGTGTCATGAATCACTTCTCGGATTTCGAGAGTGGCTACCTTAATAAATACATCGAAAGCGGCCAGCTGGTCGTAACCGAAGAACCGACCGGTGAAAACGAGGCGCCGAAAGGCATCGAAGACACCGAAGAACGCGGCTCCATTTACAGCGTCAAAGCTTCCAGAGAAAGAAGGGTGGAAATTATTGGCGTGGAGATCAAGCGTTGATTTTCGTTACCTGAACCTTGAAAACCTGTCCCAAATAGTCTAGGAGGAAACACTAATATCATGAATGCACTCACACGATTATTCAGCATAGCGTTACTGTTGGCGGTTGCCTGGCCTCTGGCCGCGCAATCGCCCAAACAGTACGAACGCGCCGCTGAAAAATCTTTCGCCGCAAAGGACTATTACGCCGCGTTGCAGTATTACCGCAGCGCCCTGTCTTTTGATTCGAGCCGGGCAGAAACCTGGTTTGGCTATGCACAATCGGCCCATTTCCTGGGCTCGTACCAGCTGGCCGGCGAGGCCTATTCCAAAACGCTTGAACTGGACACTAAAAACCAGTTGCCGCAGGCAGTGTATTGGATGGCTCAATTGAAAAAGACCACGGCTGATTATTACGCAGCGATCAACCTGTTTAAAAAATACCTGTCCAACTCAAAATCGGACCCAAGCTTGCGCCAAACCGCACAAACAGAACTGGAGGAATGCGAATGGGCAATGGAGCAAATCGCGAATCCCGACCTCAATACGCTGGTAGAGCGCTTGCCCGACATGCCCAACACCAACCAGTCGGACTTCGGCGCCACCATGCTGGGCGATACGCTTTTTTACTCTTCCTTCCGTGAAGTGGACTGGAAAGATCGCCATTATCCAGTACGCCCTCTGGCAAGGGTAATGGAACTGGTGCCCGGCAGGGAGGCCGAACAGGCTACTTTCAATGCCGAAAACCGCCATACTGCCAATACGGCTTTCAGCCCCGACGGCCTTATCATGATTTACAACGAGTGCGATTACAAGGGCGAGGTAGAAGTGGATTGCGAATTGTACATGGCACACCGCCTGAGTTCCGGCGACTGGTCGGAGCCGGTGAAACTGCCGTCTTCTATCAATTTGTCCGGCCACACGGCCACACAGCCAAGTATCGCCCGCACAGACGACGGGTACTACGATCTGTATTTTGTCAGCGACCGGCCGGGAGGCAAGGGCGGCCTGGATTTGTGGCGGGTGCAATTTTCCGCTGCCGGCAATTTCGCCTCCCCCGTCAATCTCATGAGCCTCAATACGGCGGAAAACGAGATGACGCCGTATTTCGACAATAAATCCAAAACCTTGTATTTCAGCAGTTTGGGTTATCCGACCCTCGGCGGGTATGACATTTATAAATCCAGACTCAGCGCCGAAGGATTTCTGACGCCCGAGCATTTGGCTGCGCCGGTCAATAGCAGCTACCACGACGTGTATTATGCTCCTCAAAATGAGGAGACGGCTTTTTTCGCTTCCAATCGTGCAGGTTCCATGATTTTCGCGGAGGAGGCATGTTGTTTTGACCTTTACAAATCGACTGCACTGCCGATCAGCCTTGAAGCGCTGGCATTCTCGGACCTGACCAAGGACCCGCTCGATGAAGTGATTTTTTCGCTGACGGAACTGCCGCGCGAAGCGGCGCCTGTTTCGGCTTTTTCCGGAGATGGAAACAGCGCGGAGTTTGATGTAAAACGCCAGCGTTCGTACATGATTATTGCCAACCGCGACGGGTATTTGCCCGATACGGCTATGGTGCTGACCAATCCCATCCCCCCCGGCCGTAAATTTCTGGAGAAACTGTATTTGCAACCGGACGTCGGTCTGCAGGTACGTACTTTCAATAAACGCACGGATGCGCCGCTTTACGGGGTACACATTCGCCTGATTGAAGTTACGGGTTCGTTCTCTACCGAATCCAGCACCGGCGAAGAGGGCAACCAAAGTGATTTGCGTGTAGAGCGCAAGCGCCAGTACA
>JBGAHL010000035.1:0-50792 GCA_044226205.1 Saprospiraceae bacterium | reverse complement strand
TTCAGTACAACCTTCATAACTTCCCATTGGGAATCAGTGAGCTCAGTAAATTGAGTGACCATATCCGAAGAATTTGACACTCAAAAGGTATGGACTGGTTCCCTTTTTTTACCTCATGCCAAAAGCTCAACATGCTCTTAGCGGTAAAACAGCGCGCAAAAGGGAGCGCTCCACGTCAATGCTGCACCACCAGTTTGCCGCTGCGGGCGTCGCCCGTACGAACCGCCCAGACGCGGTAGTAAAACAGGCCCGCGGGCAAGTCGGCCGTGGAAACGCGGAGCGGTTCGGCGCCCACCGATTCGGCGAGCAACTGCCTGCCGTTCAGGTCGTACAGTTCGAAGCGGAGTTCGGCTTCGCCGTCCTGTTGCACCGTGAAGGAGGCGTCGGCCGGGTTGGGGAAAAGGCGTACGTCGGCCAGATCTTTTGCAGGTAAAAAGACACTCGTGGCACAGCTGTTGGCATAGCCCGGCGAGGTATTGGACGTGAGTTCGAAGTCGCCCGTACCGTCGGGGCAGCGCGCCACGGAATGGTCGGCGGTTTGGGTTCCGAACGAGAGGCTGTCGAGCAGCAGGCCGTTGGCATAACCCAGCAGGAGCGATTCGCCGGAGCCCGCGAGTTTGAAATTGGCGTGCAGGCCATCGTTCGTGCTGTCGTTGTCGGCCCAGATCAGGAGGTAGCCCGCGGCGGGAATGGAGGCCGATTCGGGGAACTCCCATTTGGCGGGGTTGTCGGCGTCGTCGCTGAGAAACAGGCCTTTGAGTGAAATGGCCTGCGAGGTGTTGTTGTACAGTTCGATCCAGTCTTCGTGTTGGGCGCCCGCGTCGGTGGTGTCCGTCTGATTGATGGCGAGGAATTCATTGATCACGATGTCGCCCGGCGAGGCAGTCGTCACGCCGGCTTCCAGCGAATAAAATTCGTATTCGGCGCGTTCGGGCGAGAAGCGGCCCGCGTTGCTGTTTTCCGCGTACAGGTAGTATTGCATTTGCGCTGCGTCGAGCGTGAGCGATACGCCGAAGACCTCGTCGCCGGCGGCGCCGTCGTTGTGCAGACCGTCGTCGAACATCTGGATGCGGGTAAATTTATCGGTCAGGTCAAAACGGTAGCCCAGGTACACGGCATCGGAAGATGCGTTGGTCACCTTGGCCGTGAGGGCGACCGGCGTCCCGAATGCCGGATTGGCGGGCGTCGCGGCAATGTCGGCGATCACCGGCCGGGTGTATTGAAAATCTGCGGTAGTGCCGAGCCAGGTGCTGCGCGCCTGCATCAGGTTGCGGATGCCGATGATGCTGCCCATCATGCCGCCGGCAACGTCCTGCGTCATACCGTTTTGAAACTGGGAATAGGTGTAAAACTTGTGCGTATCCGCCTGCACGGCGGTGTCGATGATGCCTTGCCACGCCATCGCCATGTCTTCGTAGAGCCCCGAAGCGAACATTTCCTCGTTGATGGTACGCAGGTGAGCGAAATACATTTTGCGATACGTGGGATTGTTCAATACAGCCTTGATAAGCGGCCAGTCGGCATCGTTGATGTGCAGGGTCGCGCTCATCTGCTGTTTTTGCTGCGAAGTGCTGAGCGAGCCCGAGCCGGTTTGGGTAAAGCCGCCAAAGCACATGTTCAGGTCCCAGACGACGGAGTTGTAATGCCCCGTATGGTCTTTGTAGAGGTAATAATTTTGAACAAAAGTGCCCGAATAGCTGTCGAGGTTGACCGTCAGGTTGTTAAAGGCGAGCATCCAGATGGCCTTGTCCACGTCCATGACCTGCGCCAGGTTGGCGGTATTGTTGGTCACGACGTTGCACAGTTGCACGAGGTCGTTCCAGCCGTAGTCCGACTTTATTTCATAACGGGTAAAATACTGGCTCGAATCAGCGGAGATGTAGCGCAGGTTGCTCTTGCCGGAAGCGCCCGGGCCGGGGCCGGCTCCGAACACGGGGTTGCATTTGACAAAAACCCCGTCGGACGAATAGAAATGCGTTTCGCAGAAGTCCTTGCTGATGTCTTCCACATTGGTGTACAGCCCGATCATGCTGTTGTTGACAAACACCTGGGCGTAATTGGCCCGCGGGCAATCCATGTAATTCGCGAGTATCTGGTAAGACAGCGCTTCGCGGATCATGGAGGGGTCGCTGAACCCGTTGCTCAGTTTGACGTCCGAGAAGCCCTGGTAATTCTGGTTATCGCGAACGTAGTCGAGTTTGAGGTGAAAAGGATTTTTCACCTGGTTGGAGTTGTACGAGCTGTTGCCCTTGTACTTGACGCCCACGCTGTCGAACTGGACGCCGTTGATCTTGACCCACTGGGCCAGGATGTACCCTTCGGAGCCGTTTTTGGCTGTATCGAGCTGGTAATCCCAGTTGGACTGGTTAAAATGGATTTCGATGCGCTGGATCGTGTTGTAGTCGTAAAAAGACTGGGCGCGCAGCATCGTCGCGAGGCAAAACAAAATGCCGTTTAAGGTCAGGAAGTATCGAATCATGGATAAAATTTATTCTTTTTAAGAAAAAACGATCAGGGTAAAACGGTCACGGAACCCGTGAATGATTCGTGCACGCCGTCGATGTAAGCCACCTCGGCAATCCAGGTAAATACGCCCGGATTCACTGTTTTTCCGTGAAAACGACCATCCCATCCCGAGTTTAAGTCATCGGCGGGCAGGTCTATTCCCTCGTAAACAAGTTCTCCCCATCGCGAATAAACCCTGAACAGCTGGATTTTATCCACCTCTTTTCCGCCCGAAATAACCAGTCGGTCGTTGTCGCCGTCGTCGTTGGGGCTGAACACGTTGGGGATGTACACGTGCCGCGAGACGTCCACCGTGACGCGCATGGTGTCCGAGCGCGCACAGCCGTCGGTCGAACTCGCCGTGAAGATGTAGTCGGTCGTCGCAAGGGGCTGGACCTGGGGCTGGAGGCAGGGGACGCAGGAAAGCCCTTGTTCGGGCGACCAGGCCATGCTGCCGGGCGCGACGTTGACGTAGCCATTCAACACGACCTCCTCGCCCAGTTGCACTGTGATGTCATCGCCGGCCGACACAATGGGGATCACCGGCGCCGTCAGGTCGCCCTCCTGGCTGAGCGTGCAGCCGGAAGCATCGCGGACGGTGAGTTCGTAGTGACCGGTCGGGAGTTCCGTAAAGGTATTTGCCATCCCGAATCCGCCGCCTGACAGTTCGTATTCGTAAGGCGGAATGCCCCCGGTCACCGTGCCGGACTGGATGGAGCCGGTCGTCGCGCCGTCGCAACTCGGGTCGGTAAACACGGCATTCATGACCAGTGGCGGCGGACTGCTCAGCACGTAGTTGGCGCCGAGGGTGCAGCCGTTGGCGTCGGTGACGGTCAGCAGGTATTGTCCGGCCGTCAGGTTGTTCAGGCTGGCTGCCGTGGCGCCGTTGCTCCACTGGTAGGACCAGGGCGACACGCCGCCCGACACCGCGACATCGAGCGCGCCGTCGGATTCGCCGGCGCAGGAGACGGAAAAGCCGTTGTGGTCGTCGATATCGGCGCTGAGCGCCAGCGGGGCCGGGCTGCCCACGGTGCCGATGAGGATGATCTGGTTGCCGAAATTGTCGGCGACCGTCACCAGGTAATCGCCGGCGGGTAGTTGCGGGATGGTTTGCGGCGTGTTCAACGCCAGGATACCGCCTTGCCCGGAGGGGCCGGACGACCCGACCCGTTCCCAGGTGTACACGAAAGGAGGGGTGCCGTTGGCCACGGAAAACGTAAGTTGACCATTGCTTTGGCCGTTGCAAAGCGCGTCCTGCGCCTGGATCGTGCCGGCAATCTGGCACAGCACCACCGTCAGGTCGAGGTTGATCAGGCTGTCGCAGCCGAGGGTGGTGTTCAGCGTTTCCTGATAGGCGCCGGTCTGGAAATAGGGGTTTCCGGCCACGAAAATGGTATCGCCGTCACAAATATGCAGGTTGAGGTTGCTCACCGCAGTCTGGTTGTAATTGAGGCTCACCTGAATGACGCTGTCGCAGCCGTTGGGGGTGGTAAAATGAAATTCGTACTCGCCGGCATCGCAGAGGGTGGTGTCGGCCACGTCGAGGCATTCGCCGGGGCAAAGGCTGGCTTCGACGATTTGCGGCGCAATGCTGGTGACGTTGACCGTCTGGCAGCTGGCGGGCGCTTCGTCGCAGGCGTTGGAGGCCTGGACGCAAAGTTCGTAGGTGCCCGGCGTGGTCCAGTTGAGGTTGACCGTCTGGCCTTGCGCGACGGGCGCGCCGTCCACCATCCAGAGGTAATCGGTCGCGCCGACTTCGCCCGTGGTGGTGTAGGTTTTTTGGCCCGGGCAAATATCGAAGGGGCCCTGGATCAGGCCGGAGGCAGAGAGCGGGTTCACCTGGGTGCTGCCGTCCACGACGTGGATGGTGTAGTTGCAAATATCACCCTGGTTGCCGTCCATCACGAAGTAGTAGTATTGCCCGACCACCAGCGGCACGGTATTGGTAAAAGTGGCGGTCTGGTTGTTCTGCACGTCGGTGTTGCAGTTCGACACCAGTTGAAAAGTCTGGCAGTTGGAACTTTGATAAATACCGATTTCCAGCCCCGGGCCGTCGTTGCAATTGAACACTTCTACTTCCAGCGTCAGGTTGGTGGTGCCGGCGATAAAGGCGATCCATTGCATGTGGTGTACAATCGTGGTACAAAAACCCGGCGGCGCCTGTCCCTGAGTGGTACTGTTGTTGATCCCCGTAAAACCGTCGATATCGCAGATCACGCAGGCCGGGGCGCAGGTGGAGGTCATGGTGGGCGGATCGACACAAGGATCGGGCTGGGCAGCTACTTGTGTGGTTTTTAACAAAAAAAGGAGCAGCAACAAGCCGATATTTCGTCTGGTCATGATGGTAAAAGTTTCAGGCAGCAATGGATGTCCCCAATACGGAAAAAAGGGCGGCAGGGATGCGGAGTCAGGTGTAAAAGGGCCGGGAAATTGCCATTAATTGACATAAGCCCTGCATTTTACGGATGAAACCGCTAATCCAAGCAAAACTGCTGCATTTACAAGTGTTTTTCAGGCGGCTCCGGCTTCATAAGTTTAAATTGGAGCTCCAAATCGGCATCCTATGCAATCTATCCGTCTCCTGTTATTGGCAGTGCTGCTCGCGCAAGTCACCAGCGCTTTCGCGCAACTCGACACCATTCACTGGTTGCCGCCCATGCACGCCCGTGATCAGTGGGGGCCCCAGTACCTTTACCTTTCCACGCCCGAACAGACGCCTTTCGAAGTACATATCCGCACCGGAAACGGCTCTTTGGTAGCCAGTGCCACGATCAGCAATGCCCAACCCTATCGCTATTCCTTGGGGAATTACCAGCTTTCGCCGGTGCTGGTGACGGAAGACCAGTTGAATATTGCCTTGCAAAACGAAGGGCTGGTAATCGACGGGGAAAAGCCGTTTTTCGCCTATTTCAGGGCGCACAGCAATTCGAGTTACCACGCCGGCGACCTCACCTGCAAGGGCCGCGCCGCACTGGGCAAAACATTTCGGGTAGGGCATCTCATTCAAGCCGTGGACGAGAGCAGCCAGCGCGCCAATTTTGTCGGCGTCATGGCTACCGAAGACTCCACGGTGGTCACACTTTCCGACTTTGATCCGGGCTCCGATTTTCACAGCGGCGGGGTGGATGTGCCTTCCTCCACCGGGACCGTATCGCTGGTGCTGCAACACGGTGAATCGGTGGTTTTTTCCCTGTATGTGGGGCCCAGCTCCTCCGTTCAGCCGCCAAACGGGCTGATGGGCGCCTTGCTCACCGCCACGCACCCCGTAGCGGTCAACTGCGGCTCCTGGGTCGGCGCGCCGGTGACCCAGCAGGCCAACGACATCGGGATCGATCAGATCGTGCCCGTGGAACTGGTGGGCAAGGAATATATTTTATGCAAGGGCAACGGCGCGTCCGTGCTCGAACACCCGATCATCATTGCCCATTACGACGACACCCAAATATGGCTCAACGGGGAAAGCACCCCTTCTTATAGCCTCGATGCGGGCGATTACTGGATCGTGCCCACAAGCGAGTACTCCAGCGCGGGGAATATGTACGTCGTCACTTCAGAGCCGGTGTTCATGTACCAGCAAATCGGCGGCGCACCCAACGGCGACGACGCTTCGCGCACGGCCGGGCTGATCTTCGTTCCGCCGATCAATTGCGGCATCCCCAATGCCGTGGACAATATTTACCAGCCCAACCTGATCGGCAACATGCGTTTCGAAGGCGGACTGATGATCGCCGCCATGAAAGATTCGCTCGTGACCGTGCGCATCGAAGGCGTTCCTGTGTCGATCGGCGCGCCTTCACCTGTTCCGGGCAATCCCGACTTCGTCACTTACCGCAAACTCGACCTGTTCGACCAAACTGATTCGCCCAATCTGTTGAGTGTGGTAGCCGAGGGCGCCGTTCAGGTGGCCATGTACGGCCGCAACGAGCCCGCGAGTTTCGCCGCCTTTTATTCGGGTTTTACCACGGTGAACAAGCCCAAACTCGCGCTGGAAGTGACCGGCGACGGGGTCTGCCCCGATACGCTGGTGGCCAGCGGTCGTTTCGACGGGGTGCAATGGATGCTCGGGGACTCGGTGTTGCAATACGGCGCCGACACTTTTCTCATCACCTACACGCCGGGGCGGTACATCGCCACGGGCTACCTGGGCGTTTGCCGCCGCACCGACTACGCCGCCGACACGGTCGTGGTCGATTTTGTGTCGCCGGCCTTTTCCTTTGAAGTCGAAGATCCTTCCTGTTTTGGTTTCGACGACGGCAGCATCCGCTTCGAAATGCCCTACGGCGGTTTGCCGCCATACCAGTACTCGGTCGATAACGGCCTGCATTTTACCGCTCAAAGTACCGTCGGGGGTTTGAAAGCAGGTTCCTATGGCCTGGTCGCCCGCGACGTGACCGGCTGCTACAACAGTCCGCTCGACGCAACGCTGGCGCAGCCCGACAGTTTCGGGGTCGATCTGGTGGCCAGAATCCTGCCCGAGCCCCTGTTTCCCGGCGGGGAGGTCGTGCTGGAAGGCATCCCCGACCGCCCCGTCGTGACGGCCGTATGGGAGCCGGCGGCCGACAACAACTGCGCGAATTGTCTCGAGTACCGTTTTTACCCCGAACAAACGGTGTGGGTAACGCTTACCGTCGCCGATTCCGCGGGCTGCCCGGCCAGCGACCGCTTTCAGGTCACCGTAGAGCCTAATGTGTTCATACCCAACGCTATTTACCCGGATTCGGAGCTTGGCAACGACCGCTTCACTCTGTTCAGCCGCGATCCGCTGCGCATCCGGCAGCTGGCTATTTACGACCGCTGGGGCGAGCTCGTATTCGAAGGCGCCGATCTGACGACCAACGACCGCGCTGCGGGCTGGGACGGTCGTGTGCGGGGCAAGGAGGCTGCGCCCGGGGTGTATGTGTTCGTCGCAACCGTGGAAACACTGTCGGGGCGGCTGCTGGAGTTTCGAGGGGATCTGGTGCTGGTGCGGTAGGCTTGCCGTGCCGGGAGGCTGAGGCTGGTTGATGCTGGTGCGAGGCGGAGCCTCGATGATGTTGGCACGAGGCCTAGCCTCGATGATATTGGCGCGAGGCCTAGCCTCGCGCCAGCGTGTAGAAAGTAATCAGAGACCTCATCCGGCGGTATTTTTCAAGATCACCATCGATTCTCACTTTCTTTTTGAAAGACCCGATTATGGCGCCGATAATTATCCCGGCTGGTACCAAAAAGATCGCTTGCATCAAGATTTTTTGCTCTTTTGTGAAAGATAAAAATTGATTTTCAGGGTCGTCGCCTTGCGAAAAACCCCAAATAACACTGGCACCTGCGCCTGCGAAGGCCCCAACGAGTATACTCCTCCCTTTGGAATATAATTTGCGAAATCGAAGGGTTTTGATGTTTTTTACCGGGATGACAATCCGGGAATCGAAATCTGCCCGCTTCAAATCGCGGACAAGTACAACGGTGGAATCCGTGGTTGCCAGCAAAAAACCCTGGCGAGGGCGAGAGCGGCCATACTCCTTCACCTGAACCTGATAAACATCGCGCCGGGCGGCGCTATCCCATTTTATTTCCCGCACTTCCGACAAAGGCAGGAAATAGTTCCGGTCGTCGTTGGGCGCGTTGCACAACCAATATTTCACGCCTTTGGGCGAAATATGGACGACGTGCGCCACGAGTACCCGGCCGTCGCGCACATAAATGGTGTCGCACGATTGTTCTCCCGGTAACAAAGAGGACGCAAACAGTTGAATGGCACACAAGTGCATGGCGAAAAGCAGCAGAGTCAGTTTTTGCATGGCAAGGTCATAGGTTGTTAATGATTTTTAGGGCAAATTTCCAGGGAAAAGAGGTCTGAACAGAACTGGATTTTAATACAAAATGGATTTGATTTTATTTGATATCAATAATGGGCCCGGAAAAACGACTTTCGCGAACGAAGAAGCTAAGCCGCGTTGATGTCGGTGGCGAGGCTTAGCCTCGATGATATTGGCACGAGGCCTAGCCTCTCGCCAGCAGACAAAATAAAATTTTACCAACATCCAAAAATCTGCTTATCTTTGTCCCGTCGGGGGCAAAAATTCTGTCGGCCCCAAATTTTGTTCAACTTTTTATCTACACTTTTTTTTTGGAAATCAAGCATCGGGCCCCGCGGCTTCGAGACGGCGCTTTGGCCTGCCGTGTTTCTGGTGTGTTTTGCCCGCTGAACGGATTTCCATGTAACTCACTATGACTGCTTTTAAAGAACTTGGCATCAGCGACGAGCTGTTGCAAGGCATCGCGGCGCTTGGTTTTGAGACGCCCACTCCCGTTCAGGAACTCGTTATCCCGGCCGCGCTCAGCGGTGAAGACGACTTTATCGCGCTGGCCCAAACCGGCACCGGCAAAACCGCCGCTTTCGGCCTCCCCTTGCTCCAGCGCATCGACCCCAAAGTAAAAACCGTACAGGCCCTCGTCCTATGCCCCACCCGCGAACTCTGTGTGCAGGTAGCCGGCGACCTGGCCGATTACTCCAAATTCGCCCACAAATACAAGGTGGTGCCCGTGTACGGCGGCGCCAGCATCGAAACCCAGATCAAAAACATCCGCGCCGGCGCCCAGATCGTCGTGGCTACGCCGGGCCGCCTCGTCGACCTGCTCGTACGCCAGGCCATCCAGCTCGACCACGTGGCCCGCGTCGTGCTCGACGAAGCCGACGAAATGCTCAACATGGGCTTTAAAGAGGCCCTCGACATCATCCTCGAAGCGGTCACCGAACGCGAATCCATCTGGTGCTTCTCGGCTACCATGCCCGACGAAGTGCGCGAGATCGCCAAAACCTACATGGACAAACCGCGCGAACTGCGCGTCGGTGAAAAAAACCGCATCAACGCCAACATCGAGCACGTGTACTACGTGTGCCGGCCCGACGACCGCTTCGCTACGCTCAAACGCGTCGTCGATGCCAACCCGGGCATCTACGGCCTCATCTTCTGCCGCACCAAGGTGGAAGCCAAGGAAGTGGCCGAACAAATGATCCGCGACGGCTACAACTCCGACGCCCTGCACGGCGATATGGCCCAGCCCGACCGCGACCGCGTCATGCAGCGCTTTCGCGAACGCAACCTCCAGCTGCTCATCGCTACCGACGTGGCCGCCCGCGGCATCGACGTGAGCGATATCACCCACGTGATCAACTACGGCGTGCCCGACGAACCCGAGGTGTACACCCACCGCGCAGGCCGTACCGGCCGCGCCGGCCGCACGGGCATCAGCCTCAGCATCATCACGCCGAAATTCGAGGAAAAAATCCACCAGATCGAGCGCCGGGCCAAGGCAAGCTTCACCCGCCTCTCGATCCCGACCGGTTCGGAAGTCTGCGAAAAACAGCTGTTCAACATCGTGCACAACATCCACAAACAGGAAGTGCAACACGCCGAGATCGAACCGTTTTTGCCCAAAATTTATGAAGAACTCAAAGACCTGAGCAAGGAAGAACTGATCAAACGCTTCGCCAGCGTGGAGTTCAACCGCTTCCTGACCTACTACCGCAACGCCCCCGACCTCAACATCCAGAGCAAGGGTGCCCGCAAACTCAGCCCGGCCGGCGGATTCAGCGACGGCAGCGACCGCCAGCGCTACTTCGTCAACATCGGCCTGCTCGACGGCGTTACCAAAAAAGACTTTATCAAACTCATGAGCCGCGACCTCGGCGTGCCCAGCCATGCCATCGGCGAGATCGACCTGCGCAAAGCCTTCATGCACTTCGAAGTTGATCCTTCCTTCGCCACCCTCGTGCGCGAAGGCCTCGAAGAATTCAGCATCAACGGTCGCTCGGTCCGCGTGGACGACGCCACCCCGCGCGGCGGCGCCAAAGGCGGCAAATTTGAAAAACGCGGCGGCGAAAAATGGGAGAAGAAAGGAAAACGGGGCAAGTGGTAAATCGCAGATTCCCTGTTTTTTAGAAAAATACGATACGCGGCACGCCAGACAGACTGGCGTGCCGCTGTCATTTCCGGCCAGGATGGGATGCCCAGGCGCTTGGTCATTTGGGGCAGACAGCATGCAGATTTACACACTTAGCCCCGATTTTTGCACACTTATCGAGGGAATCTGCACAGTTAGGAAGCCCGGTTTGGGTGAGGTTGTTTGCTTTGCGTTATTGGCGCGGTAGAAGCTTGCCAATTCT
Source organism: Saprospiraceae bacterium (assembly GCA_044226205.1). GTDB lineage: Bacteria > Bacteroidota > Bacteroidia > Chitinophagales > Saprospiraceae > M3007. Next base: position 40,141 of record JBGAHL010000035.1, on the reverse strand, counting down.
TGCAGGTAGAACGTTTCCCTGTCAATGGCGTTTTCAACGATTGAATCGAAATGGTCAAAAAACTGCTTTACACATTTATCATTCTGCTCCTCGCGTTGATCCTGTTGGTCAATGTCTCCTTTTTACGTTTCTTTTTTCCACATACCTATCCGCACCGTTACTGCGCTGATAAAGGCAATTTTTGTACCCTTGAAAAAGGCAAGGGGCACAACACGTTGGGGAGTGTTTACCTGGATTTTGAAGCGTATAAACAGGAAACCAAGCAGCCCAATCTGGTACTGCATCGGAGATTTTACCGGAAGTGGTGGCAGATCTGGAACTGGTACGACTTCTTTACCGCCGACAGATGGGATATTCCCTACGCGGAACGGGATGAAGATACCTGATTGCGCTCGTAACGCTTCTACAGCCCGGGCGCTTGCCTCCGGGCCTGTTTTTTCAATAGACTTTTTTGCCCTAATTATTTTTACCGCCTCACCACATCCTCCGCACATGAATTACTACCTTTTTAAATTTCATCCGGAAGAAATGCGCGTAGTACCGCAAAGTCAAAAAATGAAACATCCTTATGATTTTTTGGCCCCGGACTCCCTCTGGAACCTGGTAGCGCATCATGGCAAAAGGGGATTTGTTCCGAATACGGGTACCATCCTTTTGGAATATCATGCGAAAAGAACGGATATATTAAGCGTCGTTGCGATTAATTCCAATTGCGCCATACTCGCCAGCCCCCGACTGTTCGATCTCATCCAAACCTTTCCCACGGAAGAATACGAAACCACGCCGGCCCGCGTCGAGCACCGGAAAAAAGAGTACGTATATTATTTACTTCGCTTCCCCTTTCACAGCAACCAATTTGTAGACTACAAGCATTCGAAGTTTCGTATCAGCGGCGATCAGACCCCCACTGGCATGGAACCGGTCGAGATAGACACTTATGAAACATACTGCGAAATACAAGAACGCCTGAATCAGGAAGATGCCGGCAAGCCGGCCAATCAACGTCGGAATGTATGTATCGAATTGCTCTATCTCGACACCAATCGAATAGACCTCCACTTGTTTCGACTGTACAAACTGAGTTTTGGTTTCATAGTATCCGAAGCGCTTAAAACGGCCATTGAAAACGCCGGGCTTACGGGGATGCAGTTCGAGCCGGTCAAGGCATTGCCATGAGGTGTTCGTTCAACTATCGGTCAAAATCGCTCCTTGTCCTCATGTCTGCACAATGATCATACTGCTTGCATGGGGCCGGCCGGTCGCTTTTTGAAGAACGTCATCAAGAAACCCTGAGGGGAAACAATTGATAACCATGAAGACTCGCTTTCCAATCTTTCAACTGTGCATCACCATTTTCCTTCTAACAGGGATGGTATATTGTCACTCCCCGCGACCTAAAACATCTCAAACCGCCGTGCCGGATGCCAATTTGATCGTTATACCCGACGTCAGCAAGCCCTACAGCGATACCATGAGGTTTCGGAATGGCGACTGGTTCATGCGCCTTGAAGTCGTTGAAAATACGCTGGACGATACTGCCCGATATTATCAGAGATATGTCCCTCCTCGCTGGACGGGCGTTGTCATGGAGGGAGAATTTCTACATCCGAATGTACCATTCAGGTATATTCCCTACCGCGCCGGCAAGGGCCGGTTGGTGTTTCGGTACTCTTCGAAAAAAAACAGTTTTCATCCCTGGCGATAGGCGTCAGCGCGATAACAAGCCATGCCTCTGTCTTGAATTATTTGTCACCTCTTGATTTCAACAATTCCTCATTTTACCCGGAAGGCGGCTGATCGTGACGGGGTAACTCGGAGTCACCCCGTCACGATCAAAAGTTTGTCAATCCTTGCAGGTAGAACGTTTCCCTGTCAATGACGTTTTCAACGATTGAATCGCAATGGTCAAAAAACTGCTTTACACATTTATCATTCTGCTCCTCGCGTTGATCCTGTTGGTCAATGTCTCCTTTTTACGTTTCTTTTTTCCACATACCTATCCGCACCGTTACTGCGCTGATAAAGGCAATTTTTGTACCCTCGAAAGAGGCAAGGGGCACAACACGTTGGGGAGTGTTTACCTGGATTTTGAAGCGTATAAACAGGAAACCAAGCAGCCCAATCTGGTACTGCATCGGAGATTTTACCGGAAGTGGTGGCAGATATGGAACTGGTACGACTTCTTTACCGCCGACAGATGGGATATTCCCTACGCGGAACGGGATGAAGATACCTGATGGCTCTCGTACCTCTTCTACGGGCCCGGGCGGTCGCCTCCGTGCCGACTTTGGCCCTGCCTGGTGTTTTCAAACAGCCTGCTTCCGATCGCCAAGGGCAATTGCATGGCCACTCACGAAGAACCAGGCTTTCCGAAGGGGTTCGCTTGGTGAAAACACCAAGCGAGGCACAAGCGAGGCCCAATTTGACCATCCGCTATTTCACATTCATGAACTCGGACGAGCAATTGCCCTGAAAGCAACCACCCCAAATTACCCCTCATCCTCCACATCTTCACAGTGATAATACTTCTTGCGCGGGCCCGGGCGATCGCCTTCTGGTCCGCCTTTTTTCTCGTTCAACATCTTCTGAATGATGCGGTTGCGCTCCTGCTGCACCTGGATTTGGCGGCGGGCGTCGTCGGCGCGGTCGAAGAACAGGATGCCATCCACCCAGGTTTGTTCGGCGCGGGCGTACACGGAGAGCGGGTTGTCGTTCCAGAGCACGAGGTCGGCGTCTTTGCCGACGCGGATGCTGCCGACGCGGTCGTCTACGTGCAGGAGTTTGGCGGGATTGAGCGTCACCATTTTCCAGGCATCCTCCTCTTTCATGCCGCCGTATTCCACCGATTTGGCGGCTTCCTGATTGAGCCGGCGGGCCATTTCAGCGTCGTCGGAATTGATCGAAACGGTGATGCCCTGCGCCGACATGATGGCGGCGTTTTGCGGAATAGCGTCGCGCACCTCCATTTTGTAGGCCCACCAGTCGCTGAACGTACTGCCGCCCACGCCGTGCAGGGCCATTTTATCGGCCACCTTGTAGCCTTCGAGGATGTGTGTGAAAGTATTGACCCTGAAATTGAAACGCTCGGCCACCCGCATCAGCATGGTGATCTCGCTTTGCACGTAGGAGTGGCAGGTGATGAAACGGCGGCCTTCGAGGATTTCCTGCAGGGCTTCCATTTCGAGGTCGGTGCGGTAGGGAGCGCCTGATTTTTTCAGGCGGGCATAAGCCTGGGCGCGGGTGAAATAATCGACATACACCTGCTCCACGCCCATGCGCGACTGCGGGAAGCGACTGCGATAGTTGTCGCCCCAATTGCTCTGTTTCACGTTTTCACCGAGGGCAAACTTGATCTGGCCGGTCCAGTTTGCGAATTTCAGTTCCTCCGGCGCAAAGCCCCAGCGGAGTTTGATCAACTGGGTCTGGCCGCCGATGGGGTTGGCCGAGCCGTGCAGGATGTGGCTCGACGTAACGCCGCCGGCCAGCTGCCGGTAAATATCGATGTCTTCCGAATCGATCACGTCGCCGATGCGCACCTCGGCCGAAGACTCCTGGGTGCCTTCGTTGATCGAACGTGAGGCGGCGATGTGCGAATGCTCGTCGATGATGCCTGCCGTGAGGTGTTTGCCCGTGCCGTCGATGACCGTGGCGCCCGCCGGGGCCGACAGGTTTTTACCGATCTGGCGGATTTTTCCGTCGCTCACCAGCACGTCGGTATTGGGCAAAATGCCGTCTTTTTCATTGGTCCAGACGGTGGCGTTTTTGACTAAAAAAGTCTGGGCTTTGGGTCGCTCCGTCCAGCCGTAAGCGGTGAACGGGTAGATCATCGGTCCGGGTTCGGAAATGCTGACCGGCGCTTGTTTGCCGGGCCCTTCGGCGGGCAGGTCGGCAGTGCGCACGGCCCGCCAGTCGATCCAGACGCCGTCGGGCGTTGTGCCCCGGCCGCTCCACGCGCGACCGGTCGCGACGCCGGAGAGGGTCAACTGGTTTTTGGACGAGCTGTCGGGCTGGAATGCCAGGGTGACCAGGCCGTTGTCGTACACGAAATTGACCCTGGTCGTGCTGCTGTCGGCGCGCAGCACGGAGGCTTCGGGCGCCGAGGGTTTGCCTTTGATCAGCAGGTTGTAGGTGTTTTTGCCGGCATCCAGCTGGTAGCGGCCGGTGAGATCGACGCCCGCGTAAGGATCGGGAGCGACCGGGTAGCCCGTGCCGCCGACCCAGGTTTCGAGTATTTTACCGTCTTTTTGAAAAATATTGCCCGTGCAAATGATGAAGTTGGCGGTTTTGCCGGCTTCGAGCGAGCCGATGGCGGGCTGTTGGCTCGCAGGGTTAAGGGCGTACAAACCCAGCAGTTGCGCGGGTTCGAAAGTCAGGGCTTTCAGGGCGTTTTCTTCCGAAAGGCCGTACTCGACGGCGCGGCGCAGGTTGTCGAGGAATTTGGATTTGTCTTTTAGTCCGGCGGAAGTCAGGGCAAACGGAATGCCCGCCGCGGCCAGCCGACCGGGATTGTAGGGCGCCATTTCCCAGTGTTTCAGGCTGTACAGCGACACGTCGAGGGCTTCGTAGGGGTCGCTCACGTCGTAGCCTTGCGGGAAGTTGAGCGGCACGATGAGCGATTGTCCCGTGGCTTTGACTTCATCGAGGCGCTGGTATTCGTCGCCGGCCGTTTTGACCACGTATTTTACCCCAAACTCCTGCCCCAGCCGGTGGATGCGCAGGATGTCCAGTTTATCTTCGGCCTCGAAGATCTGGGGCAGGCCTTGAGCGGCGTTCCAGGCGTCGAGGGAGAGGTTGGTTTCGGTTTTGTACCCTTCGGTTTTGTACCAGCGGGCGTCGAGGTAGGTTTGGCGCAGGAGCGCGATGCAGCCCATGAGCGAGCTCGGGTAGTCCTGGCTGCTGCTGCCTTTGCGGAAGGAAAGCAGGTTGGCAGCGCGGGGGCGCAGCAGAAGATCGTGGGCACGGGCGTCGCCCAGCAACACAAAAACGCCGGCGCCTCGGGAGATGCCGTCGGGGCGGTAGGCGAGCGCGGCGCCGAAGCCGAGTTTGCGCCATTCGGCGGCGGCTTTGGCGTCGGGGTTGAAATAGTCGGCGGCGCTGAATTCGGGGCGCAGGGCCTCGTTCCAGGCGTAGGCGCCGGGTTTGTCGGAAAAAGCCTGGGGACTTTGCCGCTGTCCGGATTCCTCCATTTTCGGCACCATGAGCCCATAATCCGGCGCGCAGAGATCGATAAAAGCGGGGTAAATGGTGCGGCCGGCGCAATTGACCACCACGGCGTCTTTGGGCGCGATGACTTTAAGGCCGCAGGCTTCCACTTTACCCTTGCGGATCACCAGCGTCGCGCCTTCCAGCCGAGTTTTGTAATCCACGTAAATGGTGGCATTGGTAAACGCGTAAGCGCCGTCGCGCGGCGTCGAGGGGGCGGATTGCGGGAAAGAACCCTGGGCAAAAAGCGCGGACGCGGCGAAAAGCAGGCCGCAGATCAGGACGAATGGGCGGAAGAGCAACATGGGCGGTAGTTTATCCGGCAAATGTAACAAGCAGAAACGAGTACGCCCCACGTGCCCGACGGCCTGTGTATCTTTGTGGCTTCCACACGTTTCCTCACCGCCGTTTCGGCCCAAAACGTTTACACTTTTTATGCAAAAGATCATCCTCCCAACGCTTTTGCTCTGCCTGCTCAGTTTGACCGCAGCCCAGGCGCAAAGCGCAAAAATCCGCCCTCCCAAAACCGGCCCTGTTTCCGATCCGCCCCACCACGGCCTCCGGTCGGTCGACCGGCCCGCCGTGCCGCCGGCCGCCAATCCGTTCGGCACCGGCCCGCTCGATTTCAAAACCATGCCCGCCCTCTCGCCCATCGACGCCGACGTGCGCGTAACACGCGGTGAAAACGGTCTGCCGATCTTTTTTCAAGGCAAAACCGCCGCTTCCGGCTCGGCCGACGACAAGCGTGCCGCCGAAGAACGCGCGCTCGAATACCTGGCCAGTCTGCCGTTCGAAGGCGTGGACAACCCGGCTGCCGAATTTGTGGCAAAAACCGCTTCTACCGACGAACAAGGCAACCAGCACGTGCGCTTCCAGCAGGTCTTCGAAGGCGTGCCGGTGTACGGCGGCGAAATGATCGCCCATACCCGCAACGGCGCGTTTGTCTCGCTCAACGGCCGCTACTACCCCACCCTCCGCATCAATACCACCCCCGCCGTCACGAGCGAAGACGCCCTGCAAATCGTCGTCGCCCAGATTGGCGCCGACAAGGTCAAAACCGACTGGACCGCGCAGGAATTGCAGGCGATGGGCGGTCAGGCATTCAACTCCGAGCTCGTGGTGTACCACGAAGATCGCCGCCTCGACGCCGCCCGCCTGGCCTGGGTGATCGAGGGCTACCCGAACTTCCTCAACCGGGTGGTGTACGTGATCGACGCCCAGACCGGCGACGTGATCAACCACTACGACCATACCTGCCGCCTGCTTCCGGAGCACCTGACGCCCGAATCGAGCCCCGAAACGGCGCCCCCGCCCCCTGTCACGGCCAGCGGCCTCGATCTGCTCAACATCAACCGCAGCTTCGGCGCCTGGCAATCGGGCGGCACCGTGTACATGGAAGACGCCAGCAAGCCGATGTTCAACGGCACGCAATCGCAGATGCCCAGCGACCCGGTCGGCGCGATCGTCACCCTGAACGCGCTGAACACCTCGCCGCAAAACGCGAATTTCGACTACACCATCGTGACGTCCAACAGCACGACGTTCAACAACCCGACAGCCGTCAGCGCGCATTACAACGCCGGTAAAAGCTACGATTATTACAAAAACACGTTCAACCGCAACTCCATCAACGGCTCGGGCGGCAACATCATTTCATTTGTCAATGTCACCGAACCCAACGGCACTTCCATGGAAAATGCCTTCTGGAACGGTGGCTACATGTTCTACGGCAACGGCGGTTCTTTCTTCAAACCGCTGGCCCGCGGCCTCGACGTGGCCGGCCACGAAATGACCCACGGCGTGGTCGAAAAAACCGCCAACCTCGAATATCAGGGCGAAAGCGGCGCGCTCAACGAGTCGTTTGCCGACATTTTCGGCGCCATGATCGACCGCGACGACTGGCAGATCGGGGAAGACGTGATGCAATCGGGCGTAAGTCCGAGCGGCGCCCTGCGCGACCTCTCGAACCCCAACAACAACGCGCCGGGCAACAGCCCCTTCTGGCAGCCCAACCACGTCAACCAGATGTTTACGGGCTCCGACGACAACGGCGGCGTGCACATCAACAGCGGCATCCCCAACCGCGCCTTCTACCTTTTCGCCAGCAACGCCAGCGTAGGCAAGGACAAGGCCGAACAGGTGTATTACAAGGCCCTGCGCGACTACCTCGTCAAGTCGAGCCAGTTTGTCGACGCGCGCCTCGCCGTGATCCAGGCCGCCAACGACCTCTACGGCAGCAGCGTGGCCGATGTGGCCGCCAACGCCTTTACCACCGTCGGTATCGCCGGCAATGAGCCGGGCGGCAACTACCTGGGCGACCTGGAAGTCAATCCCGGCCTCGATTTTGTCATCTGCGTCACCAACGACTACGTCAACCTGCAACTCGCCGACGGCAACGCCAACGTGCTCGGCACCATGTACAACGGCGGCGTTCAAAGCCGCCCCAGCGTGTCGGACAATGGCACCTCTGTGGTGTTCGTCAATGCGGAAGGCCATATCGTTCTGATCGATATTTCGTACGCAGGCGGTCAGATCAATATTCAGCAAACCATCCTCAGCAACCTGCCCGAATGGCGCAACGTCGCTATTTCCAAAGACGGTCGTTTCATCGCCGGCCTGCTCAGCAGCGGCGACGACCGGATCTATATTTTTGATATTTTCTTCAATGAAAGCGAGACCTTCTATCTCTACAACCCGACCTACACGCAGGGCCAGATCACGGGTGAGGTGAAGTACGCCGACGTGCTCGAATTCGACTATTCGGGCGAATACCTGATGTACGATGCCTACAACGAAGTGATCAGCAGCACGGGTGAAGACCTCAGCTACTGGGATATCGGTTTTGTCAATTTCTATGACCAGACCAATCAGGTTTTTATCGACGGGGGTAATGCGCCTATTTCGAAACTGTTCAGCGGTCTGCCGCAACACACCAGCGTGGGCGATCCGACGTTTTCCAAAAACTCGCCTTACATCATCGCGTTCGACTACATCGACGACTACAACGACGAATATGCCATCCTCGGCGCCAACGTCGAAACCGGCGACTACGACGTGATCGTGCCCGACAACGGCGACCTGGGCTGGCCCGTTTACACCCGTCTGGACGACGCTATTTTGTATCAAAAACCGGGTTATGACCTGTACATTCAGGAACTGGAAGGCAACAAGATCACGCCGTTCAGCAATACCTATCCCTTCCTGTACAACCGTCAGTGGGGCGTGTGGTTTGCCAACGGCGCCCGCAGCCTTATGGTGGATACCGACGAACCTGCCGCCGGCGCGCTGGCGTTGACGGCTGTGCCCAACCCGGTTTCGGACGCGGTACAACTCCGTTTCAGCGTCGCATCTTCCGCTAAGACCGCCCGGGTACGCCTGACCAATATGCTCGGCGCAACGGTGATCGATCGCGTTGTTCCGGTGAGCAGCGGCGACAACCAGACCAGCCTCGACATGCAGGCATTGCCCGCAGGCGCCTACGTGGCCCAGGTAAATGCAGGCGGCGTTTTGGCGGCTGTAAAGATCGTGAAACAATAAGCCACCCGTTTGGGGTACGTGAAACACGCACCCTTTTTTGTCGGTTCTATGACAGTTTGGTCGTTCATCGTCGAAAAAAGGGCTTTGAGCCGACGAAAAGACGTTAAAAGTATAAAGGGGCTTGCGCAGCGTTTTTTCGCTGCCTAATTTTGTACCCGTTAGTGTTTCATAGTGTTAAGGAGCAATCACAAAGGTGGTTGCTCCTTTTCTTTTTTTGTTTTGATAAAAAGTGTGACGGCAAGCAGTTTTTCACTTGTATCAAGCCCTATTTTTGAAGCCCGATAATCTTCCCCCTCGTCCATCCTTTACGGTACAGCGCTTTTCTTCCTTACACCGCCTGTCCGTTCCGCCTGTTTAGCATAAGACATTACGATATTTTTCTGCACGGGTATGTTCTTCGAAAGAAAGACATGCCAAATCTCTGTTTATCACCATCCCTCGCGCAACACGATGACACAAAAACAACTCTTCTCCCTGCTCATCCTGCTCCTTGTCTCACTGGCCAACGCCAACGCGGCGTCGGTAAGCGGCTGGGTTTGGCAAGACCAGAACACCAATGGCCTCCAGGATGCCGGTGAAACCGGCCTGCCCTACATCTGGGTCAGCGTACTCGATGCTGCCGACACTTCGATCGTGGTGTCGAGCGTACAAACAGACGCCAACGGCCTCTACGACTTCCCGGCCCTGCCGGCGGGTACCTACCGGCTCAAATTTTCCAACCCCGGCGGCCTCTGGCAATCGATGCTGGATATCGGCATGGACGACGCCCTCGACAGCGACGCGAACGTTTGGGGCTTTACCAGCGCCTTTACGCTGGCTAGTGGCCAGGCGCTCGACTTCGATGCGGGCTTTACCACCACCCCCTCGGGGTGCTTCACACCGATCACTATTTCGATCACGAACGTGGTGTGCGACGACAACGGCACGCCCAACGACCCCTCCGACGATACGTTCTCTTTTAACCTGACCGCCACCGGCGGCACAGGCCCCTGGGGCTGGGATATGCTGCCCGGTGTCATGATGTTTCCCTACGGGATGAGCTACGCTTTCGGGCCTTTCCCCGTGAGCGGCGGTTCCGTTTCGGTGACCATCAACGACCACGACAATCCTTTTTGCACGGCAACCGTCCTCGTCGATCCGCCGCCCTGCCAGCCCGGCCCGCTGCCCGATCTCGACTTCGACTGCTCGCCCCCTGTGCTGGTCAATATCACTGCCGGCATCAACTCGGCCGTGGTCAACTACACCCCCGCGACAGCCACCACCACCTGCCCCGACGGGGTCACGAATATCAACCTGATACAAGGCCTGCCCAGTGGCAGCACGTTCCCGCTGGGAACCACGCAGGTATGCTACATGGCTTCCGACAATTGTGGCAACACCGCCAACTGCTGTTTTTCGGTCACGGTGGCCGCGCCGCCGCCCTGCGATGAAAAAGTGATCGGCTGCATCAAATACGAGCTGCTGAGCATCACCAAAGATTCCGAGCAAAACCGCAGCTACCGCATCCGCGTGACCAACAATTGCAACAACAAACTGATGTACACCGCTTTCCAGGTGCCCGACGGCGTCACGGCTCTGGCCCCTGCCAACGGCTCGGTTTACACGGCGCCCAGCGGCCGCCAGTACGATGTGCGCAATCCCAATTTTTCGCCTTTCTACTCCGTGCGTTTCAAATCGCTGGGCGACAGCATCAGCAACGGCCAGTCGGATATTTTTGAATACACGCTTCCGGCCCAGTCAGACCCGCTTTTTATCCACGTGATCGTGCGCTTGTCGCCGAAAATCTTCTACGAAGCGCACCTCAACACCTTCGATTGTGTGCAGACCCAGCAATTGCTGACGCAAACGCCCGAGCAGGCTTTCGGCCAGTCCGCCGTGACCGACGACGATGACGCCGCAAGCCTGTCGGCCGCAGCGCTCGCAAACGAACAGGCATTCGCTATTTATCCCAACCCGGCGGGCAACACCATCTGGGTGGAGCTTTCGGGCTGGAAAGGCCAAAATGTGGTGTTGAATTTGCTCAATGCACAGGGCCAGCGCATGGGGCAATTCATGCGCCAGGCCGGCGACGCAGCGGAGGCGCTGGAACTGGGTGAATTGCCCGCAGGCTTGTACTATTTGCAGGCCGTTCCGGGCAATGGCAAAATGGAGACCCGGACATTCGTGGTCAAGCATTGACGCACGCGGCAATCGCTGTTTAAAATACCCGCTTGTATAATTTTACCGCCAAGACGCGAATTTCTCTGCGTCTTGGCGGTAAAATTATACAAGCGGGTTTAGTCAAAATGCCCTACAAAAACCTTTCAGCAATCGCTTATTTGCGTTTGCTCATAAAGGCGTGGAAGCCGAGGGTCCAGGTCATTAAAACCTGCGCGATTTTGCCTATAAAATTTGTCATGGCACAAAAATAATCACCCCGGTAAAATCAGTGGGCCGCCTTTTTGCGCCATTGCACAACGCCCCACCCGCCCAACAGGAGAGCCAGCGCTGCAACGATGGCCCACCACCACGGGCGGGGCGGTTTGGGAGGCTCGGGTTTTTCGTCCGAGTGTTCTGCCTTTAAAGTAAACACCTGGCCGCCGGAAGGCTGATAATTCAGCCCATTCTGCTTGTCGGACTGCTGTACGTTGAGGCCGTAAATTTCCCTGTACCCGGGCAAATCGGCCCTTGGCTCGAAGCGGAGATCCAGCGGATTTATTTCGCCGGGTGAAGTTTCCAGATTGGCAACGAATGCCCCTTCTTTGGTAAATACAAGTTGGGTATCGCGCTGCGTAACGCCTTCGCCCTGCCGACCGCCTCTTTCCCAGAGTTCCAGCAATCGGCGGTTGCTGACGACCACCTGTCCGTAGTCGAAAATGGATACCTGTCCGGTCGGCGTGAAAAAGTCAAGTCGGGCTACCGATGGTTTTTCCCAGATATTCCCGAACCGCACCCCCGATACTTTTTGCTTGGACTTACTGCCGATAATATCCACGTTTCGCCAACCGACATTGTTATTGTTCTCCGTATAAACCCACAGGTTTGAATTACAAGCAGTTTTGGGCGAAGACGGCGCGCAGGTTTCGTTGCTGATGACGGCAACCAGGCAGTAATGTTTGTCGGCATGGGGCGCAGCATCGGACACGGAGGGAACCGTCCAGGCGAAGGACACAATATCATTCCCGGCCGGGCCGGAGTGGTTGAAAGACGAGGAGCCAATCAGCGTCCAGCCCGTTGGCGGAATATCGGAAATAACCGAGGCTTTCTGGACATACAAACGGACCGTGCGGCCGGCAATCGGGGAATTATTGCCATAGTTGTAAATGCGGACGTTGACAAAAACGCTCGCGCCGCTGTTGACGGCCCCGTGGGTCATGGTTCCGGCTGTTGAATTGATCACGATGTCGGGGCTGCGGTAAATTTCCGTCCCGACGGGAGGGCTACTGGGCTCGGCGCCGGAATCGGCGGCAAAATCCCGGATAACATAATCAGCCGAAGCCGGCGGGCCGCCTTTGGGCAAAAAATACATGGGCGAACCGAAGTTGGCTGCCGGGCGCAGTTGTCGGAGTCCCAGGTACATTCGGTCGGCCTGGCCGGCTGTGAACATCACGCGGGTGGCGTCGTCGGTGGCGTCCATAAAATTGACGAACATGTCGCCGTAAGGGCTCTCCGGGCGGCAATGGCGCGGGTATTCGGGCGAGCCGAAATTAGGCCCGGATTGCGGCGGCGTATCTTCAATTCGGTCTGAACCCTTGTCGATCTCCGTCCCCCATATATCGCTGAGACCGAGCCATTTACCGGCAAGATTGGTCAGGGTTCGGCCTTTGTCGCGGCCGGCCGGGCCGGCTGCGAAATAGTCGGCGGAAATGACGATGCCGTCCTCGGCAAAGCGCCCTTCAAAATCGCCGTGAAGCGACGCATAGCCGACACCGAGTTCAGGCGCCAGCGGACACACCCAGATATTCAGGAAGCGATCGGTCGGCCAGGCGTCGCTGCCACCCGATTCGGCATATTTCACCGGGTCCCGTTTGAACGGATCTTGTTCAAGCGGGTTAAACGTGAAAGGCTCCTTGCGATCGGAAGTTTTGATCAGGATGCCGCTCGTTGGCTTGAGTTCGACATCCGCTTTGGCCAGGGCAAACTGGATGCGCGTATCTGCGGCGAGGTTGCGAAAGACTTCCGGCAAGCGTTCGATTTCATCCTTGTTCTGCCGACGAAAATCGCGGCTAAGGCGCAGGATCTGTTGTTCGATCTGTTCATTGGAAAGGGCAGGCTTGTCGTTGATGCGAACGACGTGCACCACCACCGGGATCGTAATGATATCGTCGGGGAGCGCTATTTCACCGATTTCCCGCATATTTTTCAAGGCCGAATCGGCAGACGCTTCATGCTGCCGGAACATACCGGAGAATCCGTTTTCGGTTTCCAGCCTTTTTTTAAGGTGTAAAAAAGTAGCGTCGAGCGGTTGGGGAGCCCGGTCGCAGCCTGTCCAAAAGAGCAGAAAGGCAAGTACGCTTAGAAGAATGATGTGCTGTTTCATGATGGTATTTTACACTTGATTTTGATGGTTCAGAATTTACCGTTGGGGTCTGATTTGATCAGGTAAGCGCCAAATGTTCCGGCCCCGAGTCTTGTTGAATAGCCGGCTATGAGGTATCCTCCTTCCGAGGTTTGAATGACGGAAAGGCCGGCGTCCGCTTCCTGGGAATCGTATCCGGAAAAAGAAGCGGTAGAGGTTTCCGAAGCACCGCTTGCAGAAAGCCATTGCAGGGAAACCGACTGCGCGCCGAGATTGCTCTGTGCGCCGGTGATGGCCATTCCGCCTTCTTTCCGGTTGCAGATTCCGAAGACCACCTCTCCGTTGATCTTCTGGACCGATCGGCCGGAGCGGTTGCTGTTGATCTTTACGGCAATGGCTTTGCCGTCGGACTCGCCGGCGGCCACGAAAGTCTTGCCATCGTTGCTAACCGCCACATCGTACAAATTGACGCCCCGAATTGTGTCGCGCCAGGCCTCCGCCCCGTTGCTTTGCAGCGTTAGCAGCAGCCCGACTGCAGGTTCTGCAAAAGTGTTGAACAAGGTGGTTGCGATGACCACCGAATCGCCGGACTTCGTACTCCGAATGCCGCTGCTGCCCAGCACTATTTTTTTCAGCGGAATGGGGTACTCTTCCCAAACTGCTTCCGAAAAACCGTTGCCGAGGTCGTCCAGCCGTACAAACAGGGGCGAATACTGTACAGACGGGCTGTTTCTTATCCCCACGCCCAGAAGCACCAGGCTGCCATCGGGCAGTACATCCATGTCTTCGATACTGCTGCCGCCGGAAAAGGTCGCCGGGAAACTGTACGCGGCGTCGGCGCCCCGGTCCACACCTTCGGGATCGGTCCGAATGACATAACCCTGATTGAATTGTGTGCCGGCAATGGCCAGATCGCCATCGGTCAACTCACATACTTTCACGGGCAGGTTATCGCCTACGCCAAATACCCGCGACCAGAGGCGGGCGCCGGAACGGTCATATTTGTCGAGCAAAACGTAATAACTGTCGCCATTGTCGAGGAAGCCCAGGGCCACATACCTGCCGTCGCTGGTTTGAATGGCGTCCACGTATCGCATGCTCCAGACGCCTGTGGTATCGTTGAATTCCTCAAAATAATCAAAAACGGGTTGAATTTCTTCATACCGGCAAGCGCCGAGGCCTGTTGCCAAAAGCAAAATATACAGGCTGAAATGGTAAATTTTCATGGTTGGGGTATGGTTCAAAAAACGGGAAAGGGGAAGGAAACAGAAGCCTTTTTTGCAAAAGGGAGGGCAATCTCAAAACTCCCAGCGAAGCCCCAGGCCAATGCTGTTGCTTCGCATTCCGGGCTGGCCGGTGATGGTCAGGGTCGGTCGATAGAGGGCTGCACGGCTCGACCTGAGCGTTTTCGTCCAGCATAAACGTTTTACGAGAAAGCTGGCGCCACAGGTAAGCAGGGCATAGCCGCCGGCCTGAAGCCATTCGCCGGTCACTTTTTTACTATTGGCCTTATCGAGATAATCCGCCCGGCTTCGGCTGCCGTAAATCAGTAGGTCGCCATCATCGGGATGGTCTCTGTACACGGCGTAATCTGCTTTCGACTGGTCTTCAAGCGTCCAGCCGATGCCCCAGGAAATAACGCCCGCGCCTGCTATGGATGCGCCCAGCACCCATTCGGAGCGGGCTATTTTGTGCTGGACACTGTAGTGGTTACCGAGCAGGGTGCGCGCGCCATAGCCGTCGGGGCGGTCGTCCAGATGGCGGGTATGTCCCTGACGCATATAAATGATAAGGCTGTTCATTTGGGGTTTGGCGCGCTGTATCGCTTTCACTTCTTCCCAGGCTTTTTCATCCTGTATGCAAGCCAGGGCTTTGGCCCGGTTGGGGCAATCGCCGGTACACTCGCGCAGGTAGGCTTCGTATGCGGGGCGGGTATCGATGCGTTTCGCTTTTTCCCAGGCCGGGTCTTTTGTTTCTGTCGGCGGCGGGGGCGGTGTTGCCCCAACCAGTTTGTAAATATGCGGGCGCAGGCTGCTTTGCAGGTTTTCTGTCAGGGTTTCAGCGCCGCTCAGTCGGATAGATGCCCTGCCGACCAGTCTGTGGGTGGCAAGTTCGTCGAGGCGCAAGTCGATCAGTATGTTGGTTTTGACCGATTCTTCCCGAATGATTTTACCAAAAATGACATACCTGATCTCTAGCGTTTTCAACTGATCTTCGGTTTTTTTGGGCAGGTCGTTGGCCGTCTGCGCTCCTTTGGCGTCGGCGATCGCTCTGCGCAAAGAAGCGCGGTAGCGTTGTTCGATCTGGATACAGCCAGGTATTTCTATCAGGAGTCCTTCGATTTCATCCGCTACTTGCTGCGCGATATCGCGGTCTTTGTCCTGTGCCGTAAGATCCCAGACGGCAACGTGTTCGCAATAGGGGGTTTGGGCCGGCGCAGAGAATTGAAAGACCGAAAGGAAAAAGAGCAAAATTGGGATTTGGGGGATGTTTTTCATGGTTATGGGCAAGTAAAATAAAGAATGGACTTGGATCTCAGCACTTGTTCAACCGGGCATTCCCTGCCGTTGCCAAGCCTCAGGGTGACTTTTTGGTTGCCGTTTTTCTCGGGCACCCGGATGATTTTCTGGTAATCAGAATTGTGAATGATCGTTGCAGGAGCGCCATCTACCAGTACCGCGGCGTTGCGCCATGGAGAGTCAATTTCCAGCGTAACCTCGATGTACTTGACCGAAGGCGGTTTGGGCCGCGGGCCAGGGTCTTTTTTATCGACAGCTTGGGGTGGCGGCGATTCGACTGGATGCGGGCGGACCACCTCGGTGGTGTCTTTCACCTGGTCGTGCGTTACTTTTTCGATACTATCCTTTTGAACAACCACAGAGGCTTTATCCTGCCGGTTGCCCCGAAAATAGAACCACCACACCGAGGAAAGACCCAGAAGGAGCAAAACGGCGAGCGCCCACCCGAGCATATTCCGGCGAGCCGGGCCAAGGGGCGAAGAAGCCTGATCTACCAGGCCAAGGATGCCGTCATTGATGCGATTGATTCCGATTTCCAGCTCTGCCTGGCTAAGTACGCCCCTGGCATTGTCCGATCGCAGGCGGCTGTAACGGCTTTGTAAAGACAAAGCGGAACGCTTCAGGTGATGGATCGAATGTTCTTCGGCGTACTGCGACAACAGTTGTATGGCGCCTTGTGTATTGGCAAGGCCCAGCAATTGTGCGATATTGCTTTTGAGCTCGGGAAGGGTCATTGGGTTTAGGGGGTAGAAAAATTAGTCAAATGTATAGGCCATCCGGGGCGCGTTACCGTATCCCGCGATTAATTTTCAATCATTTCTTTCTCCGAAATGCTCCTACTCTGCCCGGCGCACGTTCGACACCCAGTCGAAACTTTTCAGCGACAACATAGCGTGGTTCAGTTGATCGATGTTGCGCACCACAAGCGACACTTTTCCTTCGAAATAACCGCCCTCGCCGGAAATGGCGAAGGAGCGGATGTTGAGGCCGAGGTTGGAAATGCGGTCGGTCAGACGCTGAATGGCGCCTTTCCCGATGTCGATGCCGGTAATCACGATATCGGCTACGAAATCCGATTTGACGGTATTGCCCCACTCCGCCTTGAGGATGCGGTATTCGTAATTGGCCAGCATGTTGGGCGCGTTGGGACAGGTGGTGCGATGGATTTTGATACCCTCCTTGGTGGTGACGAACGCAAAAATGGGGTCGCCCTGAACGGGCTGGCAACAGCTTGCGAACGAATGGGCGTAGAAATGCCCGGGTTCGTTGTTGATGATAATCTCTGCCTTGTTGGTCGAACTTTTGCTCCCCTCTTTGATGCCGGCGGTCTCGGTGGGCGGTTCGGTCGAATCGACCTGCCGCACGCCCTTGTCTTCCTCGATCTCCACGAGGCGGCTGCCTTCGGAGCGGAACCGCCTGAAAGCCGCGGCCAGATCGACCTGTTCGAGCGCGATGGCGCTCAGGAATTCGAGGCGGTTCGGATAACCGAACCAGCGGGACAGCGGGTCGATATTTTCCTCCACCGGCACCTTGAAAGTGTTCTGGAGTTTCCGTTCGAGGATTTCGCGGCCGTCGGCGGCGAGTTTGCGGCGTTCTTCCTTGAGGGCCGAGCGGATGCGGTTTTTAGCTTTGGCAGTTATGACAAACTGCAGCCAGTCTTCGCTGGGTTTCTGGTTTTTACTGGTAATGATCTGGATCTGGTCGCCATTGTGCAAGGGGCTGCTGATCGGCACCAGTTTGTTGTTCACTTTGGCAGCCATGCAGGCGCAGCCGATGTCGGAGTGAATGCTGAAGGCATAATCGAGCGCCGTGGCGCCTTCGGGCAGCACTTTCATCTCGCCTTTGGGTGTAAAAACGTGGATTTCCTCGGCGAAGAGGTTGGTTGTTTTGAAATCGGCCAGGAACTCGACGGTGCTGCCGTCGGCACTGTCTTCGAGCGTTTCGCGCACCTGATTGAGCCAGTTTTCAAAAACATTGGCTTTCTGGCCGATCCCTTTGATGCCTTTGTATTTCCAGTGGGCGGCAAAACCGCGTTCGGCAATTTCGTCCATGCGTTCGGACCGAATCTGAACTTCCACATAGCGGCCGTCGTGGCCGACGACGGTGGTGTGCAGCGATTCGTAGCCATTGGCCTTGGGGTTGGTTACCCAGTCCTTGAGGCGTTCGGGGATGGGTTTGTAATAATCGGTAACGATGGAATAAATCTGCCAGCAGGTAATTTTTTCGCGTTCGGGCGGCACATCGGCGATGATGCGGATGGCAAACAGGTCGTAGATGTCTTCGAAGACGACGTGTTTGGTGCGTATCTTGTTCCAGATAGAAAAGATGCTTTTCGGGCGGCCGGTGATGCGCGCTTTGATGCCGTAGTCGTCGAGGGAATCGGTGATCGGCCGTACGAACTCGTCGATGTACTGCTGGCGGGCCCGTTTGGTTTGGGCGAGTTTGTCGGCGATGTCGTGGTATTCTTCGGGGTGGGTGATTTTGAGGCAAATGTCCTGAAACTCGCTTTTGATCTTGTAGAGGCCCAGTCGGTGCGCCAGGGGTGCGTAAATGGTGCTGGTTTCGGCCGCGATTTTGAGTTGTTTGTGGGGCGGCATGCTGCGGATGGTGCGCAGGTTGTGGAGGCGGTCGGCCATTTTGATGAGCACGACGCGCACGTCGACGAGCATGGTTCGGAGCACCTTGGCAAGGTTTTCGGCCTGGGGGCTTTCCGAATCGTGGAGGCCGTCGAGTTTGGTCAGGCCGTCGACGATAAGCGCCACACGGTCGCCAAACTGTTTGTGCACGTCTTTGAGGGTCACGTCGGTGTCTTCCACCACATCGTGCAGGAGTGCGCAGATGACGGCCGTGGGGCCGAGCCCGATTTCTTCCACGCAGATGCGGGCCACTTCTATGGGGTGCAGGATGTAGGGTTCGCCCGATTTTCGGCGTTGTTCCTGATGGGCCTGGGCGGCCAGTTCGAATGCTGCGCGGATATTGAGCCGGTCGTCCTCATTCAGGGGAGTCGTGATCGATTTGAGAAGATTGCGGTAAGCCCGTTGGATAATCGGGCGATCTTCATCGGAAACGGCCGGTGTCGGTCTTTCATGAGCCATATTTCCCTCCTGTTGTTTATTCGTTTGTTTCGCATAAAGTTAGGACAAGCGCCGGTGGCTTCCAACTTGTTTGAGGCTTATTAACTGTTTTACTTTATCCTCTATCCTTTGTTTTCGTTAATAAAACCCTACTTTTGCGCTCCTTTTTGAACCAGGCTTATCGTTTTACCTGTTTAGAGGAATACCGTTTTACGGCATTGCGGGCGTGGCGGAATTGGTAGACGTACCAGACTTAGGATCTGGCGCCGAGAGGCATGGGGGTTCGAGTCCCTCCGCCCGCACTTTTTTCAAATGCTGATGGGTCAAGATTAACTTGCTGACGACTGGACAGATAACGCCTTTTCAAGTTTAAGCTTCCTCATTTGATCCGCCTGTCGGCACATTGAATCATTAGCACAATATCACATTCCCACTATATGCCCACCACTCAACGCAAAGACCTCGATTCCACCTCAGCCCTGATCACCGTTACCGTTCAGCGCGACGAACTGAAACCGAAGGTGGACGCCGAGCTCAAACGTTTTCGCCAACGCGCCGCCATCAAGGGCTTCCGCCAGGGCCAGGCGCCGATGGACTACATCAAACGCATGTACGGCAATGCCCTTTTTGCCGACACCCTCAACGACCTGATGGCGCAGGAACTTTACGACTACCTGCGTCAGACCGGCCTGGATGTGCTCGGACAACCCATGCCGACCGAGAACCCGCAGAATTTTTCCCACCATATCAGCAGCCCCGATACGGAATACTCGGTGGAATACGAGGTGGGCTTTGTCCAGCCCTTTGAAGTCCAAGGCCTCGATAAAAGCCAGGTGTACGAACGTTACGCCATCTCCAACCTCGACGAACTGGCCGAATCCGACCTCGACAATGCCCGCCAGCGCGTCGGCAAACGCACCCACCCGGAAAACGACATTCAGGAAAACGACATCATTCGCATCGAAGCGAAGGAAGAAGGCGGCGACTATGCCACCACGATCACCCTTTTTGTCAAAGACCTGACCGACGAAGCGTTCAAGGCCGAACTGCTGACCAAAAAGAAAGGCGACAGCGTGCGTTTCAACGCCCGCGAACTGGAAAACCGCCACGAGGAAAAAATGTATCGCAAGTACATCCTCAACCTTGAAGAATCGGACGACCGCAAAGTGGGCGACTGGTTCAGCGGCACCATCGAAGAAGTGTCGCGCGTCGGCAAGGCCGAGCTCGACGAGGAGTTTTTCAGCAGCTACTTCGGCGGCGCCGTCAGCAACGAAACCGAAGCCCGCGAGGAAATCAAAAAAGGGGTCGCACAGTTTTACGAAGTGCGCGCCAACGCCCTCGTCATGCGCGACATTCAGGCGCGTCTGCTCGAACTGAATCAGATCGAGTTGCCCGAGCGCTTCCTGCGCCGCTGGCTGCTGGCTACCAACCGCGATTCGTTGTCGCCCGAATCCATCGAACGGGAATTCCCGGCTTTTGCCGAAAACCTGCGCTGGTCGCTGATCCGCGATCAGTTGAAAATGAAGTTCGGCATCGAAGTCGGCGAGGAAGAAATTCGCGCCGAATACGCCCGCCGTATTCGCGGGTACTTCCAGTTTGATGTGCCTGAAAATATCCTGGCCGACTACGCCAACCGGATGATGAAAAATGAAAAGGACGTGGAAAAGGTCAAAAGCGACCTCGAATACGACAAACTTTTCGACGCCATGCGGGAAGCGGTCACCCTGAAAGACAAGCCGATTCCTTCGGCCGAGTTTCAGCAAATTTTTGACGCCGTCAACCAAAAAGCGACAGAAGAACAGACCGAAGACGCGGAATTGCGCGAGATCGTGGAATAATCCTGCCGACGGGCGCCCGAAAGCGGGTTGTCATTCATCGTTCCGAACTGGTCGTTCATCCGGCCGCGAACGCCGAACGTCCAGCACTATAGTTCCATTTTTTCAGCGCTTAACCTTCGGGAGTAAAGCTTGTTATACTTGCCTCGAAAAAAACGAGTTCATACCATGTTTGACAAAAATGAATTTCAAAAGTATGCGACACGCCACCTCGGCATGAACAGCATGCACCTTGAAAAGTACATGCAAGCCGCGGGCGCAGCCGCAGCCCCCAACATTCGCGCATTCACCCCGGCCGTCATCGAAGAACGCCCGATGAACCTCGCTGTCATGGACGTTTTCAGCCGTCTTATGATGGACCGCATCATCTTCATGGGTGTGCCGGTGACCGAATACGTGGCCAACGTCATCCAGGCGCAGCTGCTGTTCCTCGAATCCAGCGATCCCAAGCGCGACATCCAGCTGTTCATCAACAGCCCCGGCGGCTCCGTGATCGACGGACTGGGCATCTACGATACCATGCAATACGTGGCGCCCGATGTGGCGACCATCTGCACCGGCCTCGCTGCCTCCATGGGCGCCGTACTGCTTGCAGCAGGCGCCAAAGGCAAACGCAGCTGCCTCTATCACAGCCACGTGATGATCCACCAGCCCATGGGCGGCGCACAAGGCCAGGTGTCGGACATCGAGATCACTTACAAGCTGATCAAAAAGATGCAGAAATCGCTCTACGACATCCTCGCTTATCACACGGGCCAACCCTATGAAAAGATCGAGGAAGACTGCGATCGCGACAACTGGATGAGCGGCGAAGAAGCGAAAGCTTACGGCCTCGTCGACGAAGTGCTCGAGCGCAACAACCCGAAAGGGCGGAAAAACGATTGATTTTTCCGTAAAACACAACAAATCACCTCGGCAATCGCCTGAATAAAAGGCCCGGAAAATGACCCATTCATTTTTCCGGGCCTTTTTACCCGGAAAACTACCTTTACAGTCGGCCCAATTTCAATCTTTCAATCGTTCAAGCAATGATTCGCAACGGCAAACCCTCCCCTAACCATTGTTCTTTTTGTGGCAGAAGCAAAGATGACGTTCTGATGCTGATCAGTGGCATGGATGCCCAAATCTGTGAAGTCTGTGTCGGCAAGGCCGGGGAGTTGGTAGAACAGGAGTTGGGGCGCGTTCCTCATCAGGCCGACGACGATGCCGCCCCGAAAAGCACGAAGTTCTCCGGCGCCTTGCGGCTTATTCCGCCGGGCGAAATCAAATCCTTTCTCGATGAATACGTCATCGGACAGGACGACGCGAAAAAGGTGCTCTCCGTAGCGGTTTACAACCATTACAAACGCCTGTTATTCAGTCAGAAAACCAGCAGTTCCAGCCAGGGCGACGTGGAGATTGAAAAATCGAATGTGCTGTTTGTCGGCCAGACCGGCACGGGCAAAACCCTCATGGCGAAGTCCATCGCCAAATTGCTCAATGTGCCGTTTACCATCGTCGATGCTACCGTGTTTACGGAAGCCGGCTACGTGGGCGAAGACGTGGAAAGCATCCTGGCTCGCCTGCTTCAGGTCTGCGACTACGACGTGGAAGCGGCAGAACGCGGCATCGTTTACATCGACGAGATTGATAAAATTGCCCGCAAACAAGACAACCCCTCCATCACCCGCGACGTGTCGGGCGAGGGGGTTCAGCAGGGCCTGCTCAAAATTCTGGAAGGCGCCGAAGTGCTCGTTCCGCCGCAGGGCGGGCGCAAACACCCCGAGCAAAAACTGCTCAAAGTCAATACGACCAATATTCTGTTCATCTGCGGCGGCGCTTTCGAGGGCATCGACAAAATTATCGCACGGCGCCTCAATACCCAGGTGATCGGCTACAACAAAGACGCGCAGCAGGAACGCATCGAGCGCGAAAACATGCTGCAGTACGTCAATCACCAGGACGTCAAACACTACGGCCTTATTCCCGAACTGGTGGGCCGCCTCCCGGTCATCGCGCACCTCGATCCGCTCGACCTTTCGGCGCTGCGCCTTATCCTGACCCAGCCGCGCAATGCCTTGATCAAACAGTACGAAAAACTGTTTGCCATGGAAGATATCCGGCTCGAAATACAGCCAGATGCGATCGATTACATCGCTGAAAAAGCGCTTGAATACAAGCTGGGCGCCCGCGGATTGCGCTCGCTTTGCGAAGCCATCCTGACCGACGCGATGTTCGAATCTCCTTCTGCCGACAACAAAAAAGACCGCAGCCTGGTGATCGACCGCGCCTATGCGGAAGCCAAACTGCAGGGCTCTCGTATGTCGAGGCTCAAAGCAGCCTGAACTCAAAGCCGGGGTCGCTGCCACAACGATACCACAAATGCAGGGCCTTGGGCCGCTCTTCGGCATCCAGTCTGTGCAACAGCACGGGCTGCGTCAGGCCCGAGTCCCACACGTTCAATCGTTCTTCACCGTACACGTTCAGGGTGCTAAAAAGGCATAACTGGCTGTAAGCCGGGTCCCGATCGGCAGGCAAAGGAATCTCCTGCGTCCTTCCATCCATCAGCATTTGCCAATCGGCCGGGGCGGCGGTGAGCGAAAAACCCGGTTCGAGCAAATGGTACACAGGGCCGCCGACCCAGTCGGGATCGGTCATTCGGCGCGTATTCTGTCCGGGATGCAATAACCCTGCAAATACGTCGATACGTTCGGGAATCATCACACCGCCCGGTTTCAGGCAGGAAGCAAGATGGGCGACGGCCGCCACCTGCGGCTCGCTCCGCAACCCGACCTGCATCATTTCCACCACCACGATATGCACGGGTTCGACAGGCTGGAAGGACGTTGCATCCGCTTGTACGATTTCCCGGACAAACGGGGCGGCGCCAAAAGCCGCGACCATTTTTTGCACCAGTTCGATGTTCTTCGGCGCCACATCAAGCAAAGAAAATTCGACGCTCCCTTCCGCCAAAAAAGGGACAAGCGGCAGCATTAGCGTGGCAAAAGGCCCGCAGCCGGCATACAGAACATGGATTTTTTCTCCCGGAAATTTGTGGTGTGCCTCCTCAATCGCCGCCAGCGTGCCGCGCAGGAAGGCGCGCGTACGCACACAGTCTTTGAGGCAAAGCGCCGCCCATAGCGGCGCAATGGCTTTGCCGGAAGGCAGAACAACATCCTCCCTGAAAGCTGCATCGCGTTCGTCGATGCCTGAAATCTGTTTGAAAAGTGCGTAGAGTGCGTTGCCGGCAGCAAACCACTCGCCGGGCAAGCCGCCGGGGGCAATTAAACATTCGCTCCAGAGCCTTAATTCCAGCCGGTAATCCGTGGTTGCCATGCGTGTGCAGCGGACATTCGTCAGGCGAACACCGCTTCGTAGAGCATTCCTTGACCGTCAAAGCCGATGGGCACGAAAAAGAGGGACAAATCGCCTTTTTCGGGGTGCTCGAGCACACAAATCGTTTGCTCGTAATATTGTGTTTTTTGATCGGTACGCACCACGATCGAAAACGGTTTGCGGCCCAGCGGCGTATAGCTCTCCACCTCCGACACCTGCACCAATTCGGCAGGGAGGCTGACCTCCGGGCCGAAACGCAGCGTAAGGGTCTGGTTGAGCAAGGGAGCGAAGTCCGATGATTGCAATTGGTCGAGCATAGGGGATCATTTAAGAACGCGGAGGGAAAACCCCCTGCAGAGCGATGACAAAATTGAGGGTCAGGTAGGGTTGCATGTTATTGTGCGGCAAGCTGCCCCCGGCCGGCGCCAGCGCGGTATTTTTCATCTGAACGGTCGAGCCTGTGGTGCCGTAAGCGGCCACATTGGAAGAACGACCTATCGCATTTCCGGTCGGATTGTTACTGTCTGACGGGAAATTTACGGCATTCAGACTGTGCGTATGCGTTGGAATCTCGGATTCGAGCAGCGTGACGCTGGACACGCCGCCTTCTTCGCCCAAGTCCCGCAAAGACAATCCAGGGCCCTGGCCCGGGTGCATCGGAGCGCGGCCTTGCAGGTTGGGCAAACCAAAAGTATTCAGTCCATTGCCCCCGTAAACAGTACCCAGCAGGGAAAACAGCGCTGTATTTTGTGAGAGCGGCAAGAGTTGTCCGTCACAGAATGCCCAACCTGTGGGGGGAAAGTTGAAAGAAACGATGCGGATTTCCGCTACGAAAGGATCTGCCATGGCTGATTCAGGTTTGGGATGGAAAAATACCGAACAATGAAATGATAAAATTGACGCACAGGAAGGGCATCATGTTTTCATGAGGCTGACTGCCTCCGGCCGAGGTAATCGACCCTGCGTTCATTGCCTGGCTGGGAATATCGCCGTAAAATATTTCGCCCTGTGTCGACAACCCGATCAGGTTATTGGCCGGGTTGGGGGTATTGGCTATGGCATTGTACACAAGTAAAGCGTGTTCGTGAACGGGTATTTGTTGGGTGTTCAACGTAACGGTTTCTGTGCCGAAAGAAGAAGCCAGCGCGTAGTTGTTCGAAAAGTGAATCGGTATTCGCCCTCGCAGGTCGGGCAGACCATAGGTTGATTCCCCATCTCCGCCGTAGGTAGTGCCGATCAGGAAGAAAAGGGTTTCGTATTCGGAAATGGGGAGTAGTTGTCCTTCACAAAACATCCAGCCGGCCGGCGCAAAATTGCCGGCAAACATTCGGATCTCGCCAACATAAGGTTGTGACATGTCTTTTGATTTTGACGATGAAAGTGGATGGAGATCAGTTTTGGCTGGGGAAAATGCCGATCAACGCCACGCAAAAGTTCAAGACCAGCGTAGGTTGCATGTTGTTGTGCGGCTGGCTGCCGCCAACGGCGCCGACGGTCCCCCCAATAGCGGCAAGTAACGACGGATTACCCGCCCCGGTATGGTACAACTCCGCCGGAGCGGTATTCGACAGGTAATTGCCGGCGGGTATATTGGTATTGCCCAGGCTGTCAGGAGGCGATTTGGCAAAGGCCGCGTGGGTATGGGTAGGCAGTTGTTGAATGTTGACAGTGGTTGCCGTCGAGCCGCCGATTTCCCCCTGGGTAAAACCATTACCCCTGTGTATGGGTGCGCGTTCGCGCAGGTCAGGCAGTGCGAAGTTGGTTTGTCCGTTGCCGCCGTAGGTCGTTCCCATCAGGGAAAAAAGGGCCTGATTTTGATTGATCGGCAGCAATTGTCCTTCACACCTTGCCCAGTTTTTGGGCGCAAAGCCGAAGCTGAACATTTTGATTTCACCGAGGAACGGAGTTGCCATGCGGGAGAAGTTAATAAAGGTGAATAATCGTTTGAATCTGCTTTTAAGCCACGCTGTTGGAAACGCTGAGGCAATGTTCGGACACAAACTGGTCCGAATAAACCACGATTCCTTTGTCCTGTACGCTGATCGATGTGATCACAGAGCCTTGTTGTATTCGTGTCTCGATGACAACGCAGCCCCGTCTGGTGGGAATGGAAGCCCCGACAGGTGATCCGGCCGGCAGCAACAGTTCGTTTATAGTCGCTTCCTGATCTGCCAGCGCGGCTGAGGCGCGCGCCAGTGCCTCCAGTTGGTAGCCGGAAAGCACGACGACCTGCTGCCAGGAGCCGTCGGGATTCTGCCGAAGTACGGGCACCGCCCAATCGGTCAGGCCGGCAGAAGCCCGGCGCAACACAAGCGGATAAAAGCAAAAGGCCGGCTGGTCGGGATAGAAAAACAGGCTGGCATCACGACTGACAAAGCCGTTCACGGCTAATTGCGCATTGATGCGGTGGATTTGTTGTTGGAGGGCAGGAGGATGGCCCCAGAAAGCGGTGCGCCGGAAAACCCCTGAAAGCGTAGCCAGTTGTTGGAACCAGTTGGCTACACCGGTGGCTCGTTGTGAAATGGCGGCGGAAACACTGGCGGGCAATGTCAGGCCGAGCAAGCCCAGGGAACCTGTCTGAAGGAAGGATCTTCTAATCATGGGAGACTACAATCTTGTAAAAAGGATTACCGGGGCCAGGCAAATGTAAAAATTTGGCCACTCAAAATGGGAAACCGCCAAAACTAAAATTCTGCCCTGCGGATTCAGGGCTTCCATTCCATCAGCAAATAAACCTGGTTGCTGTCGTCAACCATCTGAAAACCAAGCCGGTCGTACAGATGACGGGCAGGGTTCATACGTTCGACGTGGATGCTGACCGATTTGCCGACCGCGGCGGCTTTATCGAAGATGCTGCGAAGGATGTGCTCCCCCAGCCCGTGGTTGCGAAATTCGGGCAAGAGGGTGATATCGATGATGCGAAAGTCTTTTTCCGACTCATAAAGATAAAGCCTCCCGGCCGGCGCCTCGTCGCATAAAATAACCATAAACTCGGCCCCGGAATACATCTCCTGGTAGTAGCGGTGTTGGGCCTGAAATTGCTGTGCAACAAAGGCATTCCGCTGTTCTTCCGACCAAATATGCTGCACCAGGGCCATTTCTTCGGCCCTGGTGCTGGCATAGATCGAATAAAGCAAAGCCTCGTCTGCCGGCTCGATGGGCCGGTAGCGCAAAACTTCGGGCGATATTCTGTGCGTTGACGTCATTGTAGGATGGTATGCCGTTTGGGATCAGCCACGCGGCGGGAATACGCCTTGCATGGCAATGATAAACATCAGGGTAAGATACGGCTGCATATTGTTATGCGGGAGGTTCTGCCCTGTGAACGATAATGTAGTCGGTGCAAGATTGGTGACAGGGGTTGTGGCCGTGCTGTATATCGAACCTTCCGTCGAACGTGCAAAAGCATTGCCTGTCGGGATATTGGTATCTCCCGGGAAGTTGGCTGCCATCATCGTGTGATTGTGTGCCGGCATTTCGACATTGAGAAGGGTGATGGATTCTACCCCCCCCATTTCACCAAGGTCATGCAAAGAAAGTCCGGGGCCCTGGCCGGGCTGCATCGGTACGCTGCCTTGCAAATCGGGCAAAGCGAAAGTGCTTCTGCCATCGCCACCGTAGGTCGTTCCCAGCAAGGAGAAAAGGGCTGTATTTTGGCTGATCGGCAGGATTTGGCCGTTGCATTGCGCCCAGCCCCGGGGTGCAAAATTGAAGCCGACAATACGAATTTCTGCTACAAAAGGATCCATTTAGTCAATGAGTTTTATTGTGGAGAGGGAAATACCCCGAAAAGGGAGATGATAAAATTGATGCACAAATAAGGCATGAAGTTTTCGTGCGGCTGACTGCCTCCATCAGGGAGAATGCTGCTCGGATTCATCGCTGTACTCGGGATGTCTCCGTAAAAAGCCTGAATTTTGGTTGAGCTCGCGACCACGTTATTCGTCGGATTGGGGCTGTTGGCGATATTGCCCGAAATCAAAAAACTGTGGGTGTGGCTTGGAATCTGCTGGGTGGTCAAGGTCACCTGTTCGACGCCGGCAGACTGCCCGATCACGTAACTATTGCCATTGTGTACCGGTACCCGGCCGCGCAGGTCGGGCAAGGCAAAAGTTTCCTGCCCGTCGCCGCCATAAGTAGTACCGATCAATTGAAAGAGTACATCGTTTTCTGAAATAGACATTAATGCGCCATCGCAAAAAGCCCAGCCCAGGGGGGCAAAATTGCCCGCAAACATTCGGATTTCTCCAACATAAGGAGTGCCCATATAATTTTAATTTTAGAGTGTTAACAAATGGTTGAATTACGTTGGGGAGGGGAAAATGCCCTGGAGCGCTACGCAAAAGTTCAGCACGAGAAAAGGCTGCCTGTTTTCGTGCGGCTGGCTGCCGCCTGTGTTGCTGATGGTCTCCGCCACGGGTGTCAAGTTGCCATTGCCGGCGGTGTAAAACTCTGCCGGAGCAGTGTTGGAGAGCACGGCGCCTCCCGGAAGATTCGTGTTACCCGAACTGTCGCCCGGCGCCACAGCCCTGACCATGTGGTTGTGCATCGGGATTTCGGCAATAGTCAGGGTATGCGCCTCCTGGCCGCCGGGCTCTCCCTGAGTGTGGCCAGCGCCGACATGAATAGGCACCCGGCCGCGCAAATCGGGCAAACCGAAGGTGGTCTGGCCGTTGCCGCCATACATAGTGCCGAACAGGGAAAACAGGGCCTGATTCTGGTTGATGGGTAACAACTGCCCGTTGCAGAGCGCCCAGCCCTTGGGCGCATAATTGAAACTGCAGATTTTGATTTCACCCAAAAAAGGTTCTGACATAAAAGTTTAGCGTTTGGTGAATGGAAACAATAGTGGACTTATGTCATCCGGTTGGTGTCCGGAATGAATCGTAGGGAGACACGGATCTGACCGTCGCATTGCGCAGGGCAAGCGACCGGTAGAACACGCGGGTTTTCTCAAATACGGGAAATCAGATTAGGCTTTGAATATGGGGAGAGAGCCTTGTTTGCACTGCAAATATAAACGAGTCCTTTAAAGGTTTAGTTTGAAGCAAAAATTATATTTGAATTCGCCCCCCCTTGACCTTCACATCTACTATTAATATAGTGTAGGAGCATTTTTATTTTGTGTTAAATAAAACGATTTGTAAAATGCCTGGCATAAAAAAACAGCCAGTTCAGAAATCTGTGATGCATTTTTGGCTATGTTTGTGTCGCCAAACAAGAGGTCTTTTAATCCCTTTTTCGGATCTCATGATAATTAGGCTTCTCCCACGTCCCGGCAGCCCTTCTCTGTCGGATGGTCGGCCTTCTTTGCCGACGGAATAGGTTACGCATGAATATCATGGTTCTCCCACATGCTTCCCTTTAAGAACCACCCCGGTCCGAAGGGCCTGTTACTATTTCCTGAACTTTCATCTTTTCGCAAATCAATTGCTGGAAATCCAATGAAAAACTTACTCCTACCCGGTGCGTTGCTGCTCTGTTTGTGTGGACAATTATCTGCACAGGTTGTCCCCACGCCCACCCAAACCGACGAGATCATCATCGACAACGGCGCTTCCGGCAAGGCCGACCCCGCCGACCGAATCCGTTACAAGGTGACCATCCAGAATACCGGCGCCGCCAACGCCAACGGTACGCAACTCAATATTGTGCCCGACCCGCGCACCACTTTTGTGCCCGGCTCCTTCCGGTCCTCACCCCTCGCATTGCCCGACGTTTACACCAGCACCGGCAATGTCGGCATCATCGTGCCGGCAGCCAGCGGTCTCAAGGCCAACGACTTCGACGATAATGTCGCCGGACTCACCGTCACGGCCGGCACTTTTGCTACCTCCCAGAGCGGCTCGGTCGTGATCAGTGCCGACGGTGGTTTTACCTACACGCCGCCGCCCGGTTTTACCGGCACCGATATGTTTACCTATACGCTCAACGACGGCAACCCGGTCGGAGCGCCCGTACCCACCACGGATATGGGCTCGGTGAGCGTCACCGTCACCGACCTGATCTGGTTTATCGACAACAGCGCCGCCGCCGGCGACGGCCGCCTGGGCACGCCTTTCAACTCGCTGGCCGCGTTTAACTCCGGCTCGGCTGCAGCGGCTGCAGTGGTTTATCTGGAACATACCGGCACCGACTACAACGGCGTCATTACCCTTCAAAACAACGAACGCCTCTTCGGCGAAGGCCACACGGGCGCGGCCAATCTCTCCGGCGTACTGCCGTTCAGCCTGGTGCCCAACAGCAAACCGCTGCCCAATATCAACGGCTCGCGACCCGTCATCGTCAACTCCGCCGGCAACGGTATCGCACTGGCCTCCAACAACGCCGTGCGGGGCGTCAACGTCGCCAACACCACTGGCGCAGATATCTTCGGCAGCAATTTCGGCACCCTGACCCTTTCCGAAGTGACCCTCAGCGGCACCGGCAAAGCCCTCGACCTCACTACCGGCACCCTGGCCGCTACTTTTACCAGCGTGGCTTCCACCAGCAGCAGCACACAAGGCATTTCGCTTAGCAGCGTAGGCGGCACGGCCAACCTCGGCAGTACAACTATCTCGGGCAGCACAACGCAAGGCATTTCTGTCGCCAGCTCTTCCGGCAATATTACGTTTGGCAACACCAGCGTCACCACCAGCGGCGGCACAGGCGTATTTCTCAATGCCAATTCGGGCAATATGACTTTTGCCGACCTCGACATCTCGCCCAACAGCAACCAGCGCGCCCTGCACGCTACCGAAAATACAGGTACGATTACCACGACCAGCGGTACCCTCAGCAATACAGGCAATATCGGCGTCGAGATCAGCAAAGCCAGCGGCGCCACGCCCCTGGCTATCTCGCTGACCAGCGTGAGCGCCTCCGGCAGCAGCAGCGGCATTATCCTCTCGCGCACCAGCGGCGCCTTCGCCGTCAATGGTTCGGGTTCGACCGACGGTTCGGGCGGTACCATTCAAAATATGACGGCACGCGGGGTCAATATTTTCACGGCGACCAACATCACCCTGAAAAATATGACCTTCACCAACGCCAACACCACCGATGCCGCCAGCGGTTGCACCGCGGCCGATAATTCGGGTTGCAATGCCGCCATTTACCTGAACGCGGTGACAACGGCCACGCTCGACAACGTCGACATCGGCGCTACTACCCAGAATGGCATCAACATTACAGAAACCAGCAACTTCCAGTTGCTCAACAGTACCCTGACCAACAACGGCAGCGGCGCATCCTCCCTGGAAGAAGGCGGCATCTATGCCATCAATATGTTCGGCACCTGCTCCATCAGCGGCACCACGATCAGTTTCCCCAGCGTACGCGGCGCGGCCATTTACAATACGAACAAAACGCTCACGATGACGGTCGACAACTCGTCGTTCAACGACACCCAGACCTCCAGCCTGGGCGCCGACGGCTTCGAGATGATCAGCTACGGCACTTCCGTCACCGATCTCGACGTCACCAGCTGCGCCTTCCTGCGCGACAAAACCAACGCCGTGCAGTTTATTACCGAAAATTCTTCCACCGCTACCGTCGACATCACGGGCTGCTCCGTCGATCCGCAAGCCGGCGTCGGCGTCGCTTTCGACCTGGCTTCCAATACCACCAGCACGCTGAAATACAACATTTCCAACAATTTGAACCTAAAAGGGAAAGCAACGACCATCGTCAACTGTTTTGCCATGGGCAGCTCGATCATGGAAGGTCAGGTAGTGGGCAACGTGATCACCTCCCTCGGAGGCTCGGGCTCGGGTATTCGCGCGGTGGTCAGCGGTAACGCAACCGCCAAGACCAAGATCATTAACAACATCATCAGCGGCATTAGCCTTGACAACGGCATCGTCGTGCAGGCCTCGGGCGGCACCGGCCGCCTGGATGCCACGATCACGGGCAACCAAGTGACGGTCAATACTACGGCATCATCCAACATCAACGTCATTGCAGGGGCATCCAGCAGCACCTTTACCAACAAAACCTGCGTCAACGTGGCCAATAACACTGTTTTCCCAACGCCCATTAGCGGTGCGCTGATCGCCAACTTCATCGCACGGTCAGCCACAGGCACTCACGAACTGATACTGCAGGGATCGGTCGGCCCGGTCGACTTGTACTGGAACAACAACGGAAATACGCCACAAGCACCGCCGGCAAACCCGGCCGGCCCGGCAACCGCGGTTAAAACCGGTACCGGCGTGTTTACTTTCAACGCTAGCGGCGGCTGCTTGCTGCCGAGTTATCCGTAAACAAATCTGTTTTTTAATGCAAAAAGTGGTAGCCGTTCATTTTCCAGCCTGGTAAAGCGAATCTGATACGACCCATTTAATACTGCAATGAAAAAATACATCTACACTGCAGCCATCCTGGTTTGGTCGTTGGGGCAAATTTTTGCCCAAACCATCGAGACCTTCGAGACTGAAACCCCTGGAGGTACCACCTTCTCCGAGGGCAGTGTACCCTTTAACCTAACGGGTAATTTGCTGATTGAGTCCGCTACGGGTTTTGGCTGCTGCCCTTCCAACCGGTTTATGGGGACAGGTACCAACAATGGAGGCAGCACAGGCAGCGTAGGTCAGGCAAAAGTGTCCATCCAGGGCAAAGGTTTCCAGTTGCAGGAACTCGACGCCTGGACGTCGAACAATGACGGGCTTGATTTTGCTGTTGGCAATGTGACGTTTATTGGTACCCGCCCTAACGGAACAACGATCAGTTACACGACCGAAGTCAATCCTACCGGCGATTCAGGCACCGACTTCGAACACCTGAACTTTGCGGGCACGCCACTGGAAGGCATCACGTTGATCAATCTGGAAATTCAACTGGCGCCGAACCTGAACTACATCGCGATCGACAATTTCAAGTTCCTGGCGGTCAATGTACCTTTCATTTTCATCAACAACGCAAGCACTACAGAAGGCAATTCCGGCACGAAAACCCTCACTTTTGCCGTCACCTTGGCCAATAGCAGCGCCAGTTCATTTACCGTCGATTATGCCACGGCCGACAATACCGCCACTACCGCCAACCTGGATTATGTGAGCGCCAGCGGCACCATAACTTTTGCGGGTTTTAGCGGTGAAATTCAAACGATCCTCGTTACCCTGAACGGCGATAATACCCCCGAACTTGATGAAACGTTTTTTGTCAATTTGACCAACGTTAGTCTTCCCAATGTAAATATTTTCGACGGGCAGGGGATTGGCACAATTCAAAATGACGAAGGTGCGGTGCTGGCCATCGCCGCCGCCAACGCGGTGAAAATCGAAGGTAATTCCGGCACAACTCCCTTCTTTTTTACTGTAAACAGAACCGGCGACCTCAGCGGCGCTTCGACGGTCAATTATACCGTCAGCGGTAATGGCGCCGCTCCTGCCAACGCGGCGGATTTCGGAGGAAGCTTCCCTGGCGGAACGGTCAGTTTTAACCCTTTGGAAGCCTCCCGCCAAATCCAGATCAACGTGAGCGGAGACCTTACCGATGAAAATAACGAAGGGTTTGCCGTCACGCTTTCCGGGGCTTCGTCGGGCTCTATCATCACCACTGCTTCCGCAACGGGGTCGATAATCGACGACGAAATGCACTTGGAAACATTTGAAGGGGAATTCGCGCCGGGTTCCGCTTTTTCCGAAAACGGCAACATGTTTACTGCGACAGCCCCCTTGAGGGTCTTCAATGTCACCGGCATCGGATGCTGCCCTTCCAACTACTATTTGGACAACATATCTACGAGCGCCGGCTCCTTCACGTTCACCAATTCGAATATCGGCGGGTTTATCCTGCAGGAGATGGACGTGTGGACTTCAGCCAACGGGGGGAGCAATTTTGCAGTTGGAAATTTGACCTTCACAGGCACCCGCCCCAACGGCACTACGGTCAGCCATACCCTGACCATTACTCCGACCGGGGATACGGGCGCCGATTTCGACCATAAATCGTTTGCAGGCACCCCGCTGGCCAATGAAGTGCTTCGCTCGCTGACGATCACCCCGGCCTCGCCGATCAACTACTTCCAGATCGATAACCTGAAATACGGATTGGGTAGCCAGGGAATGCTTTCCATCAACGACGCCACACTGACCGAGGGAAATAGCGGCGCCCAAAATCTCCAGTTCACCGTAACGCATACCGGTTCTTCCGGCGCTTTTACCGTTAATTATGCAACGGCCAACAATTCGGCCCTTTCCGGTTCGGATTACACGGCCACTTCCGGCACGTTGAGTTTTAACGGAACCAATGGTGAAACCCAAACCATTACAGTGCCCGTTTTGGGCGACGCGACGGTCGAGTTAAACGAGATCTTTGATGTAAATCTCAGCAGCATCAGCAGCCCTGCCGTTACCTTGGTCGACGGACAAGGCACTGGTACAATTACCAACGACGATGCAGCCGTTATTTCCATCAACTTCGTCAGTTTAAATGAAGGGGACGCAGGTACCAAAAGTTTCAACTTTGCCGTCACGCTGAACGAGGCAGTGAATACTGCCCTTACGGTAGATTTTGCAACGGATCCGAACACAGCAACCGCAGGCACGGATTATCTTTCCGGAAACGGCACCCTCACTTTTAACGGTACGGCCGGAGAAACAAAGGCCGCTTCGGTGCTTGTGAATGGCGATACCGATTACGAAGGAGACGAAACCTTTTTTGTCAACCTGTCCAACGTACAGGCCAACGGAAGAAATGTAACCCTTTCATCTGTTCCGGGACAAGGGGTCATTCTGAACGACGATCCTTTGCCCGTGCCGGAAATGAACGTTTTCGGCAACAACAACCCCATCGACGATAATGCCACCACCACTTCGCCGAACAACAACACCGATTTCGGCGTGGCTTGCATCAATTCTTATGACGTCTTTAAAACGTTTGTCATACAGAACTCGGGAACTGCCAACCTCGAAATGAACAACTCGCCAAGGGTAAGCCTCACCGGCGATACGGACGATTTTAGTGTGGTTTTCCAACCGCAGTCTCCGCTTCTCAGTATGGCGTTCACAACGTTTGAAATAATATTCCATCCTACCACCCTGGGTTTGCACAGCGCAACAGTCTGGATCGAAAACAACGACCCTGACGAAGACCCCTACAACTTTGTGGTGCAGGGCACCGCGAATCCTGCGGCGAGCGCCGCGTTCGCTTATGCCAGTTCGGGCTACTGCCAGGCCGACGCCGACCCTACCCCGACGATTTATGGTACGACGGGAGGAACGTTCAGCGCACAGGCACAGATTCTTAT
The DNA here is from genome assembly GCA_044226205.1 of Saprospiraceae bacterium. Taxonomy (GTDB): domain Bacteria; phylum Bacteroidota; class Bacteroidia; order Chitinophagales; family Saprospiraceae; genus M3007. Next base: position 4,931 of record JBGAHL010000035.1, on the reverse strand, counting down.
CAATACCGACAATGGGGAAATCGACGTGTCTGCCAGCACCCCCGGCGGGCCTTACACAGTTACTTATACTACTCCGGGCCCCTGTACCCTTACGGCAACAGCAGAAGTCTATATCGTCGATTGTATGCTGACCGCTTCCCTGACCGATGATTTGATCATCGACAACGGAAGTATTGGCCTGGCAGACCCTGGCGACCGCATCAAACTGACTGCGACCATAAATAACTCGCAACAGGCAGATTACCGGGACGTGAAACTTACCCTGAACAATGACCCAAGGGTCACCCTGGTGCCGGGTTCTATAAAGACCAGCCCGGTAGCTGTGGATGACACCTACCTGGCCACTAAAAATACCACGTTGACCGTGCCGGCGCCCAGCGGGTTGCTTGCCAACGATTTCGACGATAACATTCCCGGGTTGAACGTGACTGCATTTTCCATGACAAGCGCGCAAGGCGGCACTGTTTCTGTCAATACCAACGGCAGTTTCACCTATATGCCTCCGAATGGATTTAGCGGCAACGACTCCTTTACTTATACAATAACCGATTCCAACACCCAAACCAATTCAGGAACTGTACACCTCATCGTGCAATAAATAACGACAAGCGGACAACTGGTTTTTGTTCGCTTTAATATTATACACTGTCATGCCTCATACTGTTCACAATGCCGCAATGCGACATTTAATTTTAATGACGTAGTACCGGTCAATCAGCATTCTAAATGAAAAACTATTATTTTCCTTTGAAAATTGTCGTCATGAAACATATTGTACCACAAGTTCGGCTTCTCCTGCTACTTGGCGTGTGGGCTTTGCTTACACCTGAAAGTGCTACTGCCCAAACAACTTTCCCAACACCTGGCTTCACCTTGCCTCCCGGCAAAACCATCGTCATCACTTATGAAGTGGACGTGAATGCCGACGTTTGCCCTTCGGGCACCCAGGGGCTTGACATTTCCAACCAGAGCAATGTCAGCGGCGGCAATTTCCCCACCGTTCAAACCGACGACCCCGACATTGCCGGGGCCTCCAATCCGACCAAAACAGCGGTTAGCACCCTGACGCTCGGGAATCTGGTATATAAAGACGTCAATAAAAACGGCGTATTCGATGCAGGCGACAACGGCGTCGATGGCGTGTCTCTGCGGCTGTTCGTCGATAATGGCGACGGCGTGTTGACCGTCGCCGACGGCGCTTCTATCGGCTCCGCCACGACTGCCGGCGGCGGCTTGTACACGTTTACCGGCCTTTGCCCGGGCAATTACATCGTCGAAATCCCGCTTTCCAATTTTAACTCCGGCGGCCCGCTGTACGATAATACCCTGATGACAGGGCTGATCAGCAGCCCCGTCGGCGGCGCTTCGGACCCCGACAACGATACCAACAACGACGACAATGGCGACCCTGTGGCCGGCTTCGGCGTGGCCTCCCAGGCCATCACCCTCGCCCTGAATGCAGAACCCACCAACGACGGCGACGCGGACAACAACACCAACCTGAGCCTCGACTTCGGGTTCAAAGCGCCCACAACCGTGTCTATCCAGCCCACCCTCTCGGCAGCAGAGGGTACCGGCGCAGGCACCACGTCTTTCGACTTTACCGTTACGCGTACCGACAACTCCGAGACATTTTCCCTCACCGTCAACACTTCCGACGGCACGGCCAATGCGCCTTCCGATTACACGGCCATCAGCGGCGGTACGGCCAGTTTCACGGCCGGCGGCTCGCTCACGGCTACCGTGACCGTGCTCGTCAACAAGGACAACATGGTAGAGCCTAACGAGACCTTCAACGTAACCCTCTCCGGCGCTCCGGCGGGTATCGTGCTTACGGGCGCTTCCAGCGTCGGCACCATCACCAACGACGACGCGGCAGTGGTGACGCTCACCGGTGGCGTTTCGCAAAACGAGGGTACCAGCTTCACATTTACAGCCACCCTGAACAACCCTGTTCAGGGCGGTTTTACGCTGCCCTTTACCACCAATAACGGCACAGCTACCACCGCCGACAACGATTATACCGACAATGACGCTTCCCTGAACTTTACCGGTACAGCCAGCGAAGCCAAAACCATTACTGTCAATACCACTCCCGACAACAAGGTCGAACTCGACGAAACCTTCACGGTCGCGCTTGGCACGCCTTCGGTGGCCGGCGTAACGACCGCCGGTTCGCCCCAAACCGGTACCATTACCAACGACGACGCAGCTGTGATCTCCATTGCCGCCAACCAGAGCGGCCCGGAATCCTCCACCCCGCAGACTTTCAACGTCACGATCTCCAACCCGATCGACGTCGACATTACCCTCAACTTCGCTACCTCCGACGGCACGGCTACTACGGCTGATAATGATTATACCAGTCTGAATGCTACCCTGCTTTTCGTGGCGACATCCCAGTCGTTGCCTGTACCCGTCGCGATTATCAACGACAGCAAGGTGGAGGCCAACGAGGTGTATAACGTGACCCTGAGCGGCATTTCCGCCAGCGGCCGCAACGTAACCCTCGGTACCGCCACCGGCACCGGCACCATCACCAACGACGACAACGCCACCATCACCCTCACAGGCGGCGGCGCGGCCAACGAAGGCAACACGGGCACGACCTCCCGTGTGTTCACCGCCACGCTCAGCAACGCCGTACAAGGCGGCTTCACCGTGGCCTACACCACCAACGACGGCACCGCCACCACGGCCGACAACGATTATGTGGACAACGATGCCTCCCTGATGTTTAACGGCAACGCCGGTGAAACCAAAACCATCACGGTGCTGGCTAACGGCGATTACTTCGTCGAAGCCGACGAAACCTACACCGTGGCCCTGGGCGCCATCACCAGCCCGCTTTCAAGCGCTATTTCCCTCGCCGGGTCGCCCCAAACAGGCACCATCACCAACGATGAGGTCGATTATGGCGACATTGACGACTTAACGGGTCTGGGCGCACCCTTTATCGCTACCCTGCTGAGCAATAACGGCGCTCGCCACAACGCCACGCTCACCGGCCCACGCCTGGGGGTCGCGCTCGATGGCGACCCCGACGGCCAGTTCTCGTTCAATGCCAATGGCGACGACCTCGACGCCGAGGGCGACGACGAAGACGGCGTCGTGCTGCCCAACCCGCTGATCAAGGGTACCATGGCCAACGTCACCGTCACCGCCTCGGCGCCAGGTATTCTCAACGGCTGGGTCGACTTTGAAAATAACTTTTCCTTCGAACAGGCCGGTAACCAGGTGTTCACCAACGTGCCCGTCACGGCAGGCGCCAATAACCTGAGCTTTATGGTGCCAGTGGCTGCCTCCACGACCTCGAGCGCCTACGCCCGCTTCCGCATCAGTACGGCCTCGGGCCTGACGCCCTATGGCCTGGCCGTCGACGGCGAAGTGGAAGACTACCAGACCTCGATCATTGACAACCAGTTCTCGATCAACGACGTATCGGTCACCGAGGGCAATGCCGGCACTGTAAACCTGACCTTTACCGTCAGCCGCTCGACCAACGGAACGGCCTCCTCGGTGAATTACGCCATCACAGGCGGCACCGCGACATCGGGGTCCGACTATGCGCCATTACCATCAGGAACCCTCAACTTCGCAGCCAACGGGCCATTATCCCAAGATATCACCATTACGGTCAATGGCGATCTGATCGTTGAAAACAACGAAACCATCATCGTCACCCTTTCCAACCCGGTCAACGGCGGATTTGGGGACGACACCGGCATTGGTACCATTACCAACGACGACAATGCTGTGGTGACCCTCTCGGGCGGCATTGCCAAAAACGAAGGAAACGCCGGCACGACCAGCTACGTCTTTACCGCTACGCTCAACAACCCTGTGCAGGGCGGATTTACCGCTCCTTATACCACCAATAACGGAACAGCCACTACGGCCGACAACGATTATCAGGACAACGACGCCTCTCTGAACTTTACCGGCACCGCCGGTGAAAGCAAAACCATCACGGTACTCGTGAATGGCGACAACAAGGTGGAACTCGATGAAACCTTTACCGTCGCGCTGGGCGCCCTGGTCGGCGCGCCGACCGCCGTCACAACTGCCGGCTCGCCCCAAACGGGCACCATCACCAACGATGACGCGGCAGTGATCTCCATCGCAGCCAACCAGAGCGGTCCCGAATCGTCTACCCCGCAGACTTTCAACGTCACGATCTCCAACCCGATCGACGTCGACATTACCCTCAACTTTGCCACCTCCAACGGCACGGCCACTACGGCCGACAACGATTATAACGACCTGAACGCTACCCTCCTTTTCGTGGCTACTGCGCAGTCGTTGCCCGTACCGGTCGCCATCAACAACGACAACAAGGTGGAAGCCAACGAGGTGTACAACGTGACCCTCAGCGGTATTTCGGCCAGCGGCCGCAACGTGACCTTCGGGACCAACACCGCCACCGGCACCATCGTCAACGACGATGCCGCCGTAGTGACCCTTTCGGGCGGTATTGCCAAAAACGAAGGAAACGCCGGCACGACCAGTTACGTCTTTACCGCTACGCTCAACAACCCCGTACAGGGCGGATTTACCCTTCCGTACACGACCAATAACGGAACAGCGACAACGGCCGACAACGATTACCAGGACAACGACGCTTCCATGAACTTTACCGGTACCGCCGGGGAAAGCAAAACCATCACGGTACTCGTGAACGGCGACAACAAGGTGGAACTCGACGAAACCTTTACCGTCGCGCTGGGCGCCATTTCCGGCGCTCCCGCCGGCGTGACGACCGCGGGCTCGCCCCAAACGGGCACCATCACCAACGACGATGCGGCAGTGATCTCCATCGCCGCCAACCAGAGCGGTCCCGAATCGTCTTCCCCGCAGACTTTCAACGTCACGATCTCCAACCCGATCGACGTCGACATTACCCTCAACTTCGCCACCTCCGACGGCACGGC
>JBGAHL010000034.1:0-52490 GCA_044226205.1 Saprospiraceae bacterium | reverse complement strand
ACTTGCCAGTCCGGCGACAGCTTTCGGGCGGTTCAATGTTCAATCCGGAGTTTTTTCAAAAAGACCTGCCCCTTGTCTGGGTTGCTCAGTTGCACGATGCAGGTCTGGGCGGGCCAATTGGCAGAGGAAACCGTCGTACGGCCCGAAAAAGCCGGATCATGGTACAGGGTCTGGCCGAACAGGTTCACGATTTGCAGATCGAAACTGCCGCCGGTGGTTTCGATTTCGATCGTCTGGTCGGCGGGGTTGGGAAACACGGAAAGCCCGGCACTTGCGGGTTCTGCTTCGACCTCGACCGTGCCGCAATGGGCACATTCGCCCGAATCGACGATGACCACGCCGTTTTGGTGAAAACAGCTGGGCAGAGGGGCGTAGCTGTTGGCCGCGATATTGGAATAGTTGCCCAAAAGGCCCACGGTATTGCCCATGCCTTCCATCACAACATGCGTGTAGCCGATACCGGTAATGTGCAGCAGGGAGAATTTTTTTCGCCCCGAGGGATAAAGAGACACCTCGGTGACTTTGTAACGGATGCTGGCGCCGTCGCTTTTGGGCGTCACGACAGTGTCGCCTACCACCCATCCGAAGTCGTACAGCAAGACGTCCGTGCCGCCGGGTACGTTTATCAGATCTGCCTCGTACACGCCTGCGTCGGGAGGGGGCAGGGTGAATTTGCGGAAAAACACCTTCTGGCCGTCCACGCGCAGTGCGCCGATGTTGACGGGCGGGCCCTGGTAGGGGTTGTAGGCATAATTGCAGTTCATGCCCTGGGTTTGCAGGGTGCATTCCGGCTGCAACATGAGTTTTTGATACGTCAGGCCTTGCACGACGGTGTCGGCGCCGAGGTATTCGCGCCAGGTGTTGTAAATGGTGCTGCCGCCGATGCATCCCGAGGCCCGGGCCGTGATCCATTCGGCGTCGGCAGTGGGGAAGGCGAAATTCTGCTGCGCTGAAAGTGGCGGGGTCGCAGTAGCCAAAAGGAGAAGGAAAAACAGGTTCTTTTTCATGAGAAGGAAAGTTTGATTTGATGTAAGAATACGAGCTTGCCGGCAAAATGGCTGCGCCCAATTCGGGCAAATAGATATTTTTATGGCACCTGAAAAGGCGTTTGGAAAGCAAAAAGAGAAGTAACGGCATCTTTACCTGTTCATTCCTCCTTGAAAAAACTTGTTCCATGTCCAAAACTGCATTCTCCCGCCTGCTTGGCGCCCTGATTTTATCCTTCTGCGGCACCGCGCTCCATGCCCAGTGGAATCCCGTGCTGACCGGCGCAAGCACAAACATGCATTGCGTCTCTTTGGTGGGCAATCAGATTTTTATCGGCGGCAATCAACTGGTCAAAAGCCCCGACGGCGGCGCCAACTGGAGCGTGAATACCCTGAAACACGCGCAGGGTTTCGAACTGCTCGGCAGCAGCCTGTACGATATTCATTTTTTCGATGCGCAGAATGGCGTGGCGGTCGGCCTGATCGAAGGGGCCGGCCAGGACATCATCCTGCGCACGACCAACGGCGGCGTCAACTGGTCGTACGCCTACCAGGGCTACGGCAATGGCGGAGCGCTGTTTACCCTGCACGATCTGTTTTTTATCAACAGCACCGTCGGCTGGGCTGTGGGCCGCAACGGCAATATTTACAAAACCGTCAACGCTGGCGCCTCCTGGGTTTTGCAGCCCTCTGGGACCAGCAGCGAGTTGTACTCCGTCTGGTTTGTCAATGCCAACCTGGGTTTTGCCGCAGGCAGCAATGTGTTGCTTAAAACGGTCAACGGCGGCGCCAGTTGGTCGCCCACCAGCCTGAACGGCGCGGAAAAAGTCGTATTCGCCGATGCCTCTACCGGCTATGCCGGCTCGGGCAGCACCCTGTTCAAAACGACCAATGGGGGCCAGAGCTGGTCGCAATTGCCGCTGCCCGCCGGGAGCGGTTACCTGACCGATTTGCACCTCATCGGCACACAAACCTGCTACGCCCTGTTCAACAATACTGTGCTGCGCAGCACCGACGGCGGCCAAAACTGGGAAGAAAGCGCCGGGCTCACCTCGTTCAGTCTTGTGGAGCAATTCGAATGGCTCGACAGCCAGCAAGCCGTGGCAGCGGGCGGGACATTGTTTTGCTGGATCACCGGCAATGCCGGCGCGCCGTACAAACCCATCGCGGATTACACGGTGCCGCAACCCCTCTGCAGCGGTACGCCGCAAACCATCACGAACAAGACGGCCGACTTGCCCAACTACACCTACAAATGGTACCTCAACGGCGCACTGGTCTCCACCCAGCGCAATCCGGCCCTCGTATTTCCTTCGCCCTTCACCAGCTACAACCTGATTCTGGAAGTCTCGAATGGCGCGGCAACCGACATAGTCGAGTATTTTGTACAAACGGCGCCCACGGCGGTACTGGCTACGCCCAACCTGTCGCCCAGCGCCAATCCGCTTTGTCAGGGCAACCCGCTCGTGCTATACGCCGAACTGAACAATGCCGCGTACTGGACCCTCTACGCCAACGGCCAGCCCACAGGCGTGGCGGGCAATCTGGTGCAAATCAGTTATCAGGCTTCCCCGCAGAGCACGACGACCTATCATTTGCACGGCGAACTCACCGGCGCTTGCAATACGGCAGTTGCAGACGTGCAAACGACGGTGACGGTGACACCCTTGCCCGTTACGGTGAATATTCAGGCGGAAAAGCCCGTAGTCTGTCCGGGTGAAATTACCCATGTATTGATCCCGAACTCCGTGCCGGGCGTGGCGTATCGCTTGTACGCTTTTTCGAATTTCAGCAACCCCGACGAGACCCAAATTGGCAACGGGGACACGCTTTTTTTCCAGACGCCGCCCGTACAGGAGAATCTGTACTACCAACTGGAGCTGAGCAATCAGAATTGTCAGCGCAACCTCGGTCAGGTGGTCTCCGTGGCCACCGAGTACCTGTTGGCAAGTTTGTATGAAGACCATATTACCGGGGCCGTGGGCTCGCCCATCCAACTCAACGATACGCTCACCATTAGCGGTCCGAATATTGTCTGGGATTTCGGGCCGTTTGCCCAGCCCACAATGGCCACGGGCGAAAACCCGGTATTTGAATTTACAGCGCCCGGTTTTTATACCATTTACGTCAAAGCTATTGGCCAGGGTGATTGCATGGCGCAAGACTCGATGCAGTTCGAGATTTTTGGTCAAAATAACCTGCCTTCCGGGGCATTAACCGTCTGTGAAGACCATCTCACGCCGATTCATTTAACCGAAACCTGGGTCAGGGAATATATTCTCGACGCGCATCAGGCTGCCGACGGGACGGTTTACACGGTTGGTTACCGGAAAGAATATAATGCCGGCTATCATTACAATATTGCCATCCACAAATTAGCCCCCGATGGCAGCGGGCTATGGTCGTACTTTCTGTCACCAGACGACCAACCAACGGATGTGGTACAATGTATCGGCACGTCCATCGCGGCCGACGATGCGGGCAATATATACCTCGCTGGCACCTACTACGGCAGCGAAATCAGCCTGGGCGGGCAAATCATCTACGATGGATGGCCGATGCTTGAAGGATTCGTTGCCAAACTCGATCCGCAGGGCAACCTGCTGTGGCATATTCGGATGCCTGGCTCCGGCGCACCCGTGGGCGTCACTGACTTGTTGTACGTCAACGACCATCAGATTTATCTCGTGGCGCCCGAGACCTATGTGTTTAAATTCCCCGACGGATTCAACTACCAGTTCGATACCGATGATCTTATCGGCATGATTCAGATCGACGCCGACGGACATTTCGTGCGTGCCCGTTCGATTGCCAAAAACACAACGGACGGCCAAAACCTCATCCTTAGCAATTACAATCCCGGTCAGAATAATACAACGGGTCCGGCTACTACCCGGATTAGTCCGCTTATGCGTCTCGACAGGCAGGGACGGATCGTATTGGCCGGAGAATACCGTTCGCCAATGCTGGTGGCCGGCCAGTTGCTGACCCCGCGGATCATGCAGCAGCGCAATGGTTTTATCGTGCATGCCGATCAGAATCTGGACATTCTAGACGCTTTCACGACCTACGGGGTTGCGGATATTTCTTTCAACACGGCGGATATTTACCACCAGATCAGCACGCCCCCGGCATTTGCCATCGACGACGACGGCAATATTTTTCAGTCGTTTTTTATCAACAAGGGACTCAATTATCCACCGCCTTACCATTACGCGGAAGTGCTCGATGACGTGGTGGAATACGGCGACGACTCGCATTTTTTGCTCAAATACAGTCCGTCCGGCGAGCTCTTGTGGTACCGCCGCAATGGCCCCTTGCAAAGCCCTTGGCTGGTTGCCGACCCGGGCGGCAGCGTGCATGCCCTGGCTTCTTATTACGATGTGCTGGGCCTCAACGATGCCGATGGTACGAAACGCGGTCTGGCCGGCCTGGGCGGGTTTGATGCCGCCTTGTTGAGCTGGGATGAGGACGGCGCGATCACCGGCGTCCTGCCATTGAGTACACCTGACAATGATATGACGGCCGTACTTCTGTCCGATGGCTGCGGCAGTCTATCGGGTTTGCTCGCACGGGATACCAGTAACGTTTTTTTCGGTGGCGCCGAGCAGTTTTTCCAATTGTTGAAATTTGGAGAAGCGGACAATTGCGCGCCAGATTGTCCTTTTGAAATTGTGCAGCAACCACAGTCGCTGGTATTTTGTCGCGGAGAAAACGCGTTCCTCGCCGTGGGTGCTACCGGAGAGGCTTTAGCCTATCGATGGCAGCGCGAAATCATTCCCGGGTTGTACGCCGATTTATCCGACGATACCGTGTATTCCGGCACGCAAACGTCGCTGCTGCAAATCGCGGCAGCCCAGGCGCCGGCCGTGGCTGACCATCCATTTCGTTGCCTGGTGACCAATTCCCTGGATTCGACAATTATTTCCGAGTCAGCCATGCTGTTGCCGCTCGATACGGCGGTAATAGCGCCCCTGCCGCCTGTTACGCCGGTCGCACTTAACCAGTTTTATACCCTGGCAGTGTCTGCCGGGGGCAATGAATTGCAATACGAATGGCAATACCTGTCTGCCGAGGGTTGGCAGCCCCTGACCGGGTTGGCTTATTATTTTAACATAAATGATGACTCTTTGCGGTTCAAAGCTTATTTGCCGGCTTTCCAGAACGGCCAGCAATTGCGTTGCCGCGTATTCAATGCCGAAGGCTGCCAGGTGTACACGACCGCGACGACCCTGCAATTTGTCAGCGCAACCGGCGACCCCTCGGCCGACTGGCCGGTTACGGTCGGGCCCAGCCCGTTTTCCGACAAGTTGTTTCTGTATGCCCCGGCTGGCGGCAACGAAGCCGTGCGCTGGACGGTATTCGACCTCGAAGGACGGGAAATCCTGTGCCAGACGGCCCCTGCCCAACAACAAACCACCCTTCCGACGCGCTCCTGGCCCGCGGGTATTTACCTGCTCAGGGCTGAATGTGCCGGAAGGGTGGTGTGGAAAAGGGTGGTGAAAGGCGAATAAATCAGCCCCGGTTTTTTATAAAAATACCCGTTTTGCCGCCTGCCCGGACGTAATAGACGCCGCCCGGCAAGCCGCTGACATCGATGCTTTGCAGACCGTCTGTTGGACAAAGCCGTTGCAAGACCAGCCGGCCGGAAGCGTCGTAAACCTGCACCCGTGCGCCCGCTGGCGCTTCCAGGAAAAATGCCGCGTCGGCGGGATTTGGGAAAACCTGCAAAGGCTCCGCCACGGCAGGCTCGGCAGCCTCGACGAAGCCGGAATAAAAGTACTCCCGGATGTGGTCCAGCAAATACTGATTGATGGTGACATCCAGCACCACCTCGGTTTCCAGGTGGTAGTAGTTGTCTTCGACGTAAGTGAAGAACGTCTTGGTCTCCCCGGTCAAAAAACCTTCGGTGTAGCTGATCTCCTGTAGTTCTACGATTCGCCCCTGATCGTCGCGGATATACAGTTGTTCCAGAATCAGCAAGGGCGCCCCAAACGAGTTATTATAACTGAACAGCCGAAAGTTGTTCAAACGCTCCTGATCGTCGTAACCATAGGCCGTGATCACGCTGGGCGCAAAGCTGCCCGCGGAATAGCTGTACCGGAAAACAGAGTCCAGCTGCAAATTGGCCGTGTAATGATTGTAGTGTTTGTAAAGGGGCTGCCAGTTCGGATTGACCGGGGTAATCTGATACACCCGATTGCTGTCGACCAGACCATTCTGGTTGTAGTAATAGTCGGTTTTTGTGGCGAGCAGGATGTCCCCGTTGGAAAGTTTGTAGATGGAAAAAACCTCCTGAATGCGCTGGCCTTGGGCGTTGTACGTATAACGCCGCGCATTGCCGAGCGTGAGCAAACCGTTGGCAATGTTGTTTCGGAAAAATTTGGTGGAATCGAGCAGGGCGGGATTGCCCGGGCGGTAGTAGTTGATGAGCAGGCCGGTCGTGTCTTCGCCGAAACCTTCGTCAACCAGGGTCGTTTCCGACAAATTTTGCCCGGTAGCCGGGTTGACCCTGTAAAAAACACGTTCGATCGTGGTGTAGTCCGGAAGCGGGAACTGGAGTTCCAGCGTCTTTTTTTCATATACCGTATCTCCGAAGTACGTGTACAGTTCACGGTGGTAAACCAGTGAATCCGACGAGGGTGGGGTCAGGTACCTCGATTCCCGGACGGAATCCAGCACCAGCGCCGCGTTCCGCGGTGCGATCGTATTTTCAAAGGGTGCGTGTTGCTGTGCAAACAGGGGAAACATGCCCAGGCATGCCGACAGAAGGCAGAACAGATTTTTTGTCATGTGTGTCTTTTTTGCCCAAAAATAAAAAAACCTCCCGTGCCCATAAAGGGCTCGGGAGGTTGAGGGCCGGGATAATTCCCTGGCCGAATGCTCAATACCGGTAGTATTCCGGTTTGAACGGGCCTTCTACTTCCACGCCGATGTACTCGGCCTGGTGGGGGCGCAGTTCTTCCAGTTCCACGCCGATTTTGGCGAGGTGGAGGCGGGCTACTTTTTCGTCGAGGTGTTTGGGCAGCATGTACACCTTGTTTTCGTAGTTCGCGGCATTTTGCCAGAGTTCGAGCTGGGCCAGCACCTGATTGGTGAAAGAGTTGGACATCACGAAGGAGGGGTGGCCCGTGGCGCAGCCCAGGTTGACGAGGCGGCCTTCGGCCAGCACGATGAGGTCTTTGCCGTCGATGTTGTACAGATCGACCTGCGGTTTGACGGTCATTTTTGTGTGGCCGTAGTTGGTGTTCAGCCAGGCCATGTCGATCTCGTTGTCGAAGTGGCCGATGTTGCACACGATGGTTTTGTCGTTCATCAGGCGGAAGTGTTTTTCCGTCACGATGTCGCAGTTGCCCGTGGCCGTCACCACGATGTTGGCGCGCGGGATGGCGTTTTCCATCCGTTTTACTTCGAAGCCGTCCATGGCGGCCTGCAAGGCGCAGATCGGGTCGATTTCCGTCACGATCACGCGCGCGCCGGCGCCGCGCAGCGAGGCGGCCGAACCTTTGCCCACGTCGCCGTAACCGGCTACGACGGCCACTTTACCGGCGATCATGATATCGGTAGCGCGGCGGATGGCATCCACGAGGCTTTCCTTGCATCCGTATTTGTTGTCGAATTTTGACTTGGTGACCGAGTCGTTGATGTTGATGGCGGGCAGGGGCAGGGTGCCTTTGGCCATACGTTCGTAGAGGCGGTGTACGCCCGTGGTGGTTTCTTCCGAGATGCCGCGGATGCCTTTAACCAGTTCGGGGAACTGATCGAGCACCATGTTGGTGAGGTCGCCGCCGTCGTCGAGGATCATGTTGAGCGGCTGGCCGTCTTTGAAGGCAAACAGCGTCTGTTCGATGCACCAGTCGAATTCCTCGGCGTTCATGCCTTTCCAGGCGAACACGGGGATGCCGGCAGCGGCGATGGCGGCAGCGGCGTGGTCCTGGGTGGAGAAAATGTTGCAGGACGACCAGCTGACCTCGGCGCCGAGTTCCACGAGGGTTTCGATCAAAACGGCGGTCTGGATGGTCATGTGCAGGCAGCCGGCGATGCGGGCGCCTTTCAGAGGTTGGGAAGGACCGAATTCTTCGCGCAGCGCCATCAGGCCCGGCATTTCAGCCTCGGCGAGCTGGATCTCCTTGCGGCCCCAGTCGGCCAGGGCAATATCTTTGACTTTGTAGGCGGGGCGGGTTGCGACAGACGACATGTTGTGAAAATGTGTGCTAATGCGTTAAGATGCTGATGTGCCGATCAGGGTGCGGCGGCGTTTGTTTGGCAAAAAGGGTAAAATGAATCCTTAAACGAAACAAACTTCGTTTTGTTGGCCAAAAGGGGCCGCAAAGATAGGCGAATCGAGCGCCAATTCTGCCCCCTGGCCCAATCTTGTTTTGTCAAAGCTTTGCAAACGGAGCAGGGCCTGCCCTGAAAACCCGTTTAAGCCGCAGCCGGGCTTGCCGCGATTTTTTGCATCCAGTCGCGCGCCCTGCCGTTCATCAGTCGGAACCAGAGCGGCGGCGCCAGCGCGATCAGCACGCTGGCCGGGTAGCCGAAAGGCAGTTGAGGACTTTCGTCTATGTGCCTCAGAATCTGATACTTGCGATTGGCTTTGTAGTGGTGATCGCTGTGCCGCGTGAGTTCGTAGAGAAAAATCCGACCCAGTTCGTGGTCGCTGTTCCAGGAGTGGGCCGGCAAAACCGGCTCCGGCCGCCCCGTGGCGGTGGGTCGGCGGCGCAGGCCGTAGTGTTCGACGTAGTTGATGGTTTCGAGCAGCAAAATGCCGATCCCGGCAATCGCCACCGCGCCCGACAGGGCCTTCCAGCCCACAAACAGGCCGATCGCGGCGAGCCACAGCAGTTGCCAGACCTGAAAACGGAGCATTTCGTTGTCGAAGCTGAGCGCATTTTTCCCCGTCTTTTTCAGCCGCTCCGCTTCCAGCGTCCAGGCATTGCGCCAGCCGCCGGCGATGGAACGCGGCCAGAAGGCGAACAGCGTTTCGCCCAGTCGCGCCGAGGCCGGGTCGGCGTCGGTTGCCACGTTTTTGTGGTGTCCGCGGTTGTGTTCAATGAAAAAATGCTGGTAAAGGGCGGTCAGCAACATCCATTTGGCAAGAGCCTGTTCGCCTCGGCGGCTTCGGTGGCCCAGTTCGTGCGCCACGTTGATGCCGTTGGCGCCCACGATGATGCCCACGCTCAGCGTCAGTCCCGTCAGCGCCGGCCATTCGAGGTTCGCGTATTGTACAACGTACAAATACCAGCCCACGATGGCAAACAGCAAAGGCGCGTTGGCATACAGCAGCCAGTCGAAAAAAACCTGCCGGCTGCGCTCGGGCTCGGCTTCGGCGGGCTGATTGGCCGTGGATGGCGGCAATTGCGCTTCCAAAAGCGGCAGAATGACGAATGCCAGGACAACCGTGGCCCAGGCCCAATTGCCTTGCAGCCAAAGCGCCAGCAAAGCGCTCAGGGGGAGCAAATAGGCGAGAAGATATTTCGCGTCTTTCATGGTCGCAGAATTTTGACTGCCCGACAAGGGGCGAAAATGACTTGTTTAGAGGGCTTTTGAATAACTGCCAGGCCAAACTTATTCAAACGCCCCTTCATCCATTTGCCGCGCCCGGGCTATTTTTGCGGCGATTTTTAAACAACATCCACCGGAAAACCCGCCAAGCCCAGCCATTGCCATGGAATTTTATTCGCTCAAAATTAAAGAAATCACGCCGGAAACGCCGGACTCGGTCACGATCGATTTTGATGTTCCGGAAGAACTCGGCCCTGTTTTTACCTACCATCAGGGCCAATACGTCACCCTCCGGGTACATCTCGACGGCCACGAACTGCGCCGTTCGTACTCCATGTCGTCGAGCCCGCTGGAAAAGCGCCTGGCCGTGACGGTCAAAAAAGTGCAGGGCGGCAAGGTGTCGGGTTATCTGCACGACCAAATCAAGGCCGGCGACAGCCTCGAAGTCGCGGCGCCCGACGGCCGTTTTTACACCACGCTCGACCCCGAAAAACGCCGCAGCTATTACCTTTTCGGCGCAGGAAGCGGCATCACGCCCCTGATGTCGATCCTCAAAACCGTGCTCGAAGCCGAGCCGATGAGCGCCGTTTTTCTCCTCTACGGCAGCCGCGACGAGCAGCATATCATTTTCCGCGACGCCCTCGAACAGCTCAGCGAACGCTACCAGGGCCAGTTGTTCGTCGAACACGTACTCAGCCGTCCGGCAAAAGAGAGCGGCGGCGGTTTGTTCGGCATGTTCAAAAAAACAACCCAGAACTGGCAGGGCCGCACCGGTCGAATCGATGGGCGTACGGTGGCTGAATTTCTGGAAGAAAACCCGCCCCACGGCCCCGAAACCGACTGCCGCTATTTCCTCTGCGGTCCGGGCACCTTTGCCGACGCCGTAAAAAACATCCTGACGGAGCGCGGCGTCGATACCAAACTAATTCACAGCGAGCATTTTGCCAATGCCCACCACGTGCCGGGTGAAAACCTGGCGCCTTCCGCTGCCGGCAGCGGCAAACGCCTGATCGTGCACCTCAAAGGCAAGCGCATCGAAACGACCGTGCCCGAAAACGCGACCATTCTCGACGTCATGGTGCGCGAAAAACAGGACGCTCCCTACTCCTGCACCTCGGGCGCCTGCGCGACCTGCATGGCCAAGGTACTGAAAGGAAAAGTGCGGATGGACGTTTGCTACGCCCTCGAAGACGACGAGATCAAGGCCGGCTATTGCCTCACCTGTCAGGCTCACCCGGACAGCGACGAGGTCGAGCTGACCTACGATTTTTGAGCGCGGGCGGGTCATGCAAAATTGAAAACGGGATAGCCATCAGGCGTTTTAAGTGCCTTGTTTTCAGTTTTTTACAAAAATAGGATTGTTTCAAAATTTGAATTAAAAATCGGCCAGCGGGGGCGAAAACCCGCTTTGGGCCCTGGGTGCGGCGTACTTTTATTCAAAAGTTGTACCCGCAAACGCCGCACCTGTGAACCTGAGAAGCACCCCCTTTCTTCGTCTGTTGTTGCCTTTTGCCGCCGGGCTGATCGCCGGCGCCCGGGTGGATGCCGATCCGCCTGGCCTGGCCTGGTGGCTTGTCGCGCTGGCCGTTCCAGTTCTTTTGCTGGCGCCGGTTTCCACGACACACCGCCTGCGCTGGTTGTTCGGGTTTTTTCTGGGGCTGTGGCTTTTCGCGGCGGGTTATGCGCGGTCGGTCTGGTACAAAGAGACGCGCCTGCCCGATCATTTTTCGCGCCGTTTGGAAACGGTCCGCACGCTGGTCGGGACGGTGTGCGATGCCCCGGCGCGGGGCGCCCGCCTGAAAATTCGCTTGCAGGTGGAAGCTGCCGGGGCCGATACCTTGTTGCCGTGCAGTGGCTATGTCTTGTTGCTGGTAGAGGCGGACTCCGCCTTGCCGGCGTTGGCGTACGGCGACCGATTGGCCGTCCGTACAAGTTTACGTGCCGTGGAGCCGCCCAAAAACCCGGAGGCGTTTGATTACGGGCGTTATTTGCATTTTCAAAATATTCATTATCAGTCTTTTGTAAAAAACGATTCCCTGCGGCTCTTGTCGCGCGGCGGTGGAAACCCGGTTTGGCGGGTAGCATTCGGGTGCCGCGACCGGCTGTTGTCGCTGCTCCGGCGGCATTTTACCGACCCGGATGAATACGCGGTGGCCTCGGCCTTGCTGGTGGGCTACAAAGACGATTTGTCCGACGATTTGCGCACGGCGTATGCCCAGACGGGCTCCATGCACGCGCTGGCGGTGTCGGGCACGCATGTGGGATTGTTGTACACGGGTTTGCTATTTATGCTTCGCCGCATCCGCTGGCGGGGGAAGTTGCGGCGCTGGTTGCAGACCGCCCTGGTGCTGGCTGTGATATGGGGGTTTACGCTGCTGACGGGTGCGACGGCCTCGGTGTTGCGGGCCTCGGTGATGTTTTCCGTCTTTTTGTTCGGCAAATCACTGCATCACGATGCCTCCATCTGGAACATACTGGCGGGTTCGGCTTTTTTGTTGCTGTTGTACAATCCGTATTTCATGTTCGATGCGGGTTTTCAATTGTCGTACGCGGCCGTGGCCGGCATGGTCTTTTTTTATCCAAGGTTGCAAAAAATCACACCTGCCCGGCTGCCCGGCTGGCTGGCCGAGGGCTGGAAGATCTTCCTGATCGGGGTGGCCGCCCAAATCGGCACCCTGCCTTTGTCGCTGTATTATTTTCATCAATTCCCCTGCTATTTCTGGCTTGCAGGCTGGGTGGTGGTGCTGGGCGGCGCCATTTTTCTCTGGGGCGGCGCAGCGCTTGTGCTGCTCGACTGGCTGGCGCCGCTTGCGGCCAACTGGCTGGGTTGGGTACTGCACGGTTTGTTGTGGGGAATGAACCGCGCCATCTTTCTGATTCAGCAATTGCCGGGTAGCGTCATCTCGGGTGTGTGGCTGCCTGCCTGGGGTGCGCTGGTACTTTACGGGGTAATTTTTGCGGTGGGAATGGCGCTGATCAGCCGTCAGGCGCGGGGCCTGTTGATCGCTTGTACGCTGTTGCTGGCCCTGGGGGCGGGCCGCCTGATCAGAGCGACTGAGCGGCTACATCAGGGACAAATGGTTGTTTATCAGGTGAATAAAAGCAGTCTGATGGATTTTTTCGACGGCGCGAATGGCTGGGCGATTGCTGACTCCACCCTGAGTCCGAAGCAGGTGATGTTTGCCGCCCAGGTCAAACGCTGGAGTATGGGGATTCAAAAAGTTCGTCCCATGGCCCCGGAAGACCCTTGTTTTCAGGATGGTCACGTGCTCTATGCTCCTCCTTTTATCGGTTTTTACGACTTGAAAATGGCGAGGCTTACGCCTGAAACCCGGTTGCAAGGCGTTCCCTTCTCGTCAACGCTGGCTGTCCTGCTGGTGTCCGGCAACCCCATCGCCGAACCGGCGGAAGCCTTGCGCTGCTTTCCTTCTTCCTGTGTAGTGCTGGATGCCTCCAACAGCGCCAAAACCCTGCGTCGCTGGAAAAAAGATTGCCTTCAACTGGGCATCCCCTGTCACGATGTGCGGGAGCAGGGCGCCTGGATATGGACCAAAAACAATTGAACGGAGATGAAAAACAAACTGGCCTCCTACTTCCATTTCACGCGCGCCGAGCGCAACGGCGCCCTGGTGCTGGGCACGCTTTGCGTACTCGTTTTTGTGTTGCCGGACGTGATCGCCCGCTTTTACAATCCGCCGGGGCAGGATTTTTCGGCCTTTGCAGAACAAATCAGGGTTTTCCACGCCGACAACACGAACGATGTGCCGGACCACCCGGCAGCGCTTTTTTACTTCGACCCCAACACCGCCTCGGCCGAAACCTTCATCAAACTTGGTCTTGGCGAACGGATTGCCGCGAGTATTTGCAAATACCGGGATAAAGGCGGCAAATTTCGTCGGCCGGAGGATTTTGGTAAAATCTACAACCTGTCCCCCGCCGATTATCAACGGCTCCTGCCCTATATCCGGATAGCATCGGAAGAAAACGGAAACTCGCGGGACTATGATCGGGAGCAAACCGCCGCCGCCTTTCCATTTGATCCCAATACCGCCACCGATGCCGAACTGCAGGAACTCGGCTTGTCGCCCCGACTGGTGTCGAACATTTTGAAGTACCGCGAAAAAGGCGGGCGATTTCGCGTCAAGGAGGATTTTGGAAAACTGTACGGCCTTTCCGACGCCGATTTTCAACGCCTCGAACCTTTTTTACTGCTGCCCGAAGAACAAGGCGGAGACTACCCGCGCCCGGTGGCGTATTCGGCCGGCGCATCTGCCTCGTTTGCCGTCAAAAAGGAAGTGGCTCCGATCGACATTAACCGGGCTGCCAAGGAAGACTGGCAGCGCCTTCCGGGTATCGGCGCCTGGCGGGCCGGGCAAATCGTCGGCTACCGGGATTTGCTCGGCGGATTTGCCGCAGTGGAACAGGTTGCCGAAACCCGCGGCCTGCCCGACAGCGTTTTTCAACAAATCAAACCCTATCTGAACCTGATTACACCGGTCTATCGCACTATTTCGATCAACACCGCGACGATTGAAGAACTGGACGCTCACCCTATGATCTCGCGAAAACAGGCTGAACTGATCGTGAGGTACCGCGATCAACACGGCCCGTACCGGCAAGTGGAAGATATCCGCAAGATCGCCGCGTTCCGGGAGGGCGGCTGGGTGGAGAAGATTTTGCCTTATTTGAGACAGGACTGACAGGTGTAGTTTTTTTTAGACAGGATTGACAGGTGTTGTTTTTTTCCAACTGACGGGGTGACTCCAAAGTCACCCCGTCAGTTATAACTGAAAATCCGGTAGGTATGCTGTTGGCAATTACTGCTTTTTCGGCAGCGAAGGCTCGATGGCGTAGGCCTTGTCGAGCCAGGGCTGTGCCTCCTCTTTTTTACCCATATCCCAATAGCCGGAACCGATGTAATAGAGCAGGGTGGCGTTGTTTTTATCGTATTTCAGCGCCTCTTTCCACTGCTCGATGGCTTCGGGGAAACGTTTTTTCATTGCCAGAACGGCGCCGAGATTGCGACGGGCGTCGACAAAACGCGGATCGTACTGGATCGACCGGCGGTACACATTTTCTGCCGAATCCAACTGTGCAAGCACCAGCTGATTGCCCGGCCGCTGGGCGCGCATGAAATAAATATAACCCAGATTGGACAGCACCTTGGTGTCGTTGGGGCGGTATTTCAAGGCCATCTGGTAGTCTTTTTCCGCCAGATCGAAGCGACCGAGGCGGAACTCCGCAACACCGCGGCTGCCATAAGCGTCGTGGTATTCGGGGTACAGTTCAATGGCTTTTGTGTAGGAAGCAATGCCTTTTTCCACCCAGGTACTGTCGGTGGCGATGCCTTTTTTCTCATCAAGGCCGCGTTTGGCTTCTTCCAGTCCGATGTGGTAGTTCAGTTTGGCGCAATTGGGCGAGTTGGGCAGGTCGGCGACGTAGAGGGCGTAGCTGTCGTACCAGGCCGGGTTGCGAAGCACCGTTTGGGTGCCGTAGGCCAGCACGATGGCGCCGGCGATTCCCCAAAGTATGGTCCCCTTTCCGTTGGGGTTCCAGATGCTTTCCTTGTCGTCTATTTTAAAAATTTTCATCAACAGCCAGGCCAGCGCGAAGGCAAACCCGAGCGTGGGCATATACAATTCGCGCTCGCCATACGAGGTGCCGATGATGTACAACACGTTGCTGTACAGCGAGAAAGTAGCGAGGTAAAACAAAATGGCATACGATAGAAAATGCTTTTTCCCCAGGTTCATCAAGGCCCAGATGCCCATGCCGGCATAGGCAAAAAAGCCCGCCAAAGCCCGCCAGTCGGCAAAACTGACCGATTTCATTTGCGGATAGCCGAGGTCGCTGACGAGGGGGTTCGGATAAATCATCACCCAGAGGTATCGCCCGCACATCATGAAGGCCGATGCGAGGCGCATGGCCAGGTTTTTTTCGGTGGCAATAAAATTGTCGAGGATGGAAAATACCTCTTTGCCGTCCTGATGCGCCAGCACATTGTGGCGAATGCCGAGAAAGATCAGTGCCGGCACGACAAACAAGGCCGTGGTGCCTGCCACCTGTTCTACGCTCCGTTTGCCAAAAAACCAAAGCGTCAGCGGGAGCACGGCCAGGAAAGTGATGGAGCCTTCTTTTGAAAATTGAGCCACCGTATAAAAAGCGATCGCGGTGATCAGCCAGCCGTTTCGCCCGGTTTCCATGTTTTTCCATACACCGTACAGTGCGCCGGTGCAAAGCAAAAGCGACAGGATTTCGTCGCGGCTTTTGATATTGGCCACTACCTCCGTGTGTACGGGGTGCGCCATGAACAACAACACGGCTATGGCTGCCAGCGCGGGCGGATAATCGCTCAGGATACGGCGCCAGGTCACCCAAAGCACCCACCCTGTGAGCGCGTAAAACAACACGTTGATAATGTGGTGAATAGCCGGATTGTCGGGCGACATCGACCATTCCCAGGCAAACATGGCGAGGGTGATCGGGCGATAAAGCGAGCCGGGGCTGTTCCAGGCGCCGTAGCGGTATTCGGTGGTGAAAATGGTTCGGAGGTTTTCCAAACCGCCTTTGACGACCCAGTTTTCCTTGATGACCGAAAAATCATCGAGCGCCCACTGGTGGCCGAAGGTGTTGGCATAAAGCAGAAAACCCAACGCAGCGGCGATCAGCCCCACGATCCAGCCGCCCGGCAGGGCAGGCGCTGTGACGAGCAGGTCGCGTTTGACCGATGGCGGGTTCGTTCGGGGTTGCGGTTTGCGGACAGGCGCGACAGGTTTGACGTTCTTCTTTTTGGACATTTCCCGATGGATTTGCCCGCAAATCTATTGGATTGGGACAAATTCTGCCATCAACCGTACAATTCATAGTGGATCTGGGTGCGATCGTACCCCAATTTTACCATCAAATTGGCTACCGCCTCGTCGATCATGTTGCTCCATCCGCACAGGTAAAAATCCACGTCGGGGCGTGGCTGGGGGTATTGTTCGAGGTAAATTTGATGAACGTAGCCCTTCCAGCCGGACCAGTCGGGCTGGCGCGACAATGCTACATCGTATCGAAAACCGGGCAGGGTACGGGTGAGCGCTTCGAAGTCGTCGTGGTACAAAATATCGGCTTCCGTTCGGGCGCCGAAGATCAGATGGATGTTTTTATGCGGCCGGCCGCTTTTTTGAATGTCGAGCAGCATACTGCGGAAAGGCGCCACGCCAGTACCTGTACAAATAAAAACCAGGTCTTTGTCGAGGGTTTGCGGCAAAACGAAAGCGCCGTCGGGGCCTTTAAAACGCAAAATGTCGCCGGGCGCGATCTCGTCGAAAAGGTAACGGGAACCCGCGCCATGCTCCGCTTTTACAACACAGAACTCGAGCAAATTGGCGTCGTTGGGGGCATTGGCGATGGAGTAGCTGCGCCAGCGTTGCAGGCGTTTTTCGCCAATGGGCAAATCCATGGTCACAAACTGACCAGCCTGAAAACTGAACCGTTCGTCGCCGGGCACTTCCACCCAGAAACGGCGAACATTGGGGGCTTCGGAACTTATTTGGGTTACCTTACTGTCGTACCACGTGGTTGGCATAAAAGCAAATTTGAATCCGTTCAGAGGATCATATCCTTCCAGCGCATAAACACGCCGAATCCTTTTTCGTTGAAAAAATCCCGCGTTTCCGCTTCGCTGCGCGCGCTCGTGACCAATACAAAGTCGCCGCCCCAGGCGCCCAGGCTTTTTACCTCGCCCCAATAATCGGGGAAATACAGCTCGCGCGCCCTCGGCAAATCGAGGATTTTCTGCATCAGCACCTCGTGCGCCGCCAATACCTGCTCGAATTCGGCCAGCGAACCCGCCTGCAAGGCACGCAGGGTCAGTGCAGACACCTCGGCGACAAGAGACGTCGAGTCCTCCTTTTTTTCACGGTAGCGACGGATGCCCTCGCGGCTGTCCTGCTTTTTACCCAAAAAAACAAAGTACAGCTGCGCGGAAAAAGCGGGCGAAAAATGCGCCTCCGCCACCACTGGACGGCCATTTTTCAGGTGAAACAGCACGGGAGCCTCCGCATAGGCACAAGCAAGATCGTACCCCGAACCGCCAAAAGTAGCCGCCAGCAAAGCATAGGGATCGACCCCGGCCCAGCGCGCTATCGCCGCGATGAGCGTGCTGCTGGTGCCCAGGCCCCATTGGCGCGGAAAATCGATTTGTGTGACGATGCGCAGGCCGGCCTGTTCGCCGGCTAAAAAGTCGGGGTTTAATTGTCTGATAACCAACAGGATTTGTCGAAGTCGTTCGGCTGTGCCTCTATCGTTGCTGCGGATTATTTCGAACGAGGGCCGCCCGAATTCTCCGTTGAACCAGGTCGCTCCGTCCGCGTCGAGGGCCTCCCAGTGGAGTACGCCGGCCGTGTCCGCGGGTTCGACGCGCAAGGTTTGGCCGTAGCGCACGGGCAGGGCCAGTGCGAGTGCGCCGTCGAGCACAGCGTATTCGCCGGTGATCAGCAATTTTCCTTTGGCGCGGGTCTGAAAAGCATGTTCGGTCATGGCGGCAGGGGGGGTTAATGCGAGGCGCCGGGTTGCAGGTCCCGGCTTTCCGTTTCAAAACCGGCGTCGACCAAATGCCCCCAGAAATCGGGATACGATTTGCCAACCACCGCCGGATTTTCGATGTCGACCGCGCTGCGCAAAGCCAGGGGCGCGAAGGCCATCGCCATCCGGTGGTCGCCATAGGTGGCAAAAACGGGCGGGTTGTCCCAGTGGGCAGCGCCTTCGAGCAGGTAAAACGTGCTGTCGGGCCGTTTGGCGGAAAACCGGTCGGGGAGTCGTGAAAAACTTGTTCCCACTTTCGACAGCTCGTTTTTCAGCGCGCTGACGCGGTCCGTTTCCTTGATCGACAAGGTTTCCAGACCGGAAAAAAGCCCCCTGACCCCGAGCGCGGCACACACGACGGCGAGGGTCTGGGCCAGGTCGGGGCACTCCGTGAAATCCCATTCAAAATGGGTTTTTATCGCCTTGCCGCCGCGCCGCAAACGGGCGCCTCCCGCTTCGAACGTGGTCTGAACGTCGAACGCGGTCATCATTTCGGCAAGCACCGAATCGCCCTGCCAACTGTCGGGCTGCAAACCTTTTAACAAAATATCGGCCTCGGCCGACAAGGCCGCCAGCGCGTACCAGTAGGAGGCCGCCGACCAGTCCGATTCGACGCTCAGCGGTCGGGCTTCGTACTGACCCGGCGCTACGATCAGGCGGTCGTCCTGCCAGTCGGCCCGGGCGCCGAAATACCGCATCATGCGCAGGGTCATGTCGAGATAAGGCCGCGAGACCAGTTTGCCTTCGGGGATCAGTTCCAGCCCTTCGGGCAGCCGCGGACCGATCATCAGCAGGGCGGAAAGGAACTGGCTGCTCACGCCGGCGGGCACCCGGATGCTTTTGGTCGTCCGACCCAGACCCGGCGAAGGGTGAATGCCGAGCGGCGGGTAGCCTTCTTTTTCCAGGTATTCGATGTCGGCGCCAAGCGCGCGCAGCGCATCGACCAGCGCGCCAACCGGGCGTTCGCGCATGCGCGCGGAGCCGGTCAGGATGGTCTGCTGATCGCCCAGGGCCAGATAGGCCGTGAGAAAGCGGAATGTGGTGCCCGCGTCGCCCGCGTTAAAAATATCGCCTCCGTGTTCGAGCAGATCGCGCAGGGTGACGGTGTCGCGGGCGCTCGACAGCCCGGACAGCCAGTTGCGCGGCGACACGCCAGCCAACTGAAGAATCAGCAAAGCGCGGTTGCTGATGCTTTTTGAGCCGGGAAGATCAACTTCGGCCTTGATCACCGGCCGGGAAGATGGGAAAGACAAACGTAAAGGCTGATCGGACATAAGTAGCATACTTCGCGCCGGGAGGCTTTTAGCATTATGGTTGATGAGGTTGATGAAATTCCGTCATGCTGAGGACCTGGCTGCGCAAGGTATACAACATTAACAAGGGCGATTTTGAGGCTTTTTTGGGAAAATTTTTATCCTTCACAGGGTTTTTGAAAAAATAAAAACCAATTTTTAAGTTAGTCTAAAAATTTTAAACAAACTTTGTGAAAAATTTATTTATCAAAAAACAACACTTGCCCCCATGTTTTCGACAGCCGAAGAAAACTATTTGAAAACGGTTTTTGCCATCTCTGAAAAAGAGAGCAAGTCGGCCACGACCAATGCGATCGCGGCGGCACTTCAGACCACGGCGGCCTCGGTCACCGATATGCTGAAACGCCTTGCCGAAAAAAAACTGATCGCCTACGAAAAATACCGCGGGGTGCGGCTGACGCCCGAAGGCCGCCGCGTGGCGACGGAATTGGTCCGCAAACACCGGCTTTGGGAGGTATTTCTGCTCGAAAAACTGGGTTTTGCCTGGGACGAGGTGCACGAACTGGCCGAACAACTCGAACACGTGCAAGGCGAAGCGCTCGTCGATCGGCTGGACGCCTTTCTGGGTTTCCCAAAGTACGACCCGCATGGCGATCCCATTCCCGATGCGGAAGGCCGCTGGTCGCACCGGCCGCAAGTGTTGCTGGTGACTTTGCAACCCGGTCAGCGCGGCACCGTGACGGGCGTGCAGGACCACAGCTCCGCTTTTTTACAATACCTCGACCAGCTGGGCCTCGGCCTCGGCGTCGAACTGGAAATGCTCGAGCGTATCCCGTACGACCAGTCGGTCCGGGTCCGCGCGGCCGACCGCAACGAATTGATGCTCAGTGAAAAAGTCTGTCAGAATCTCTTTATAAAAACTGCTTGAAACCATGAGTAAAACGCATCCGGAAGTTTCCCTGTCCGAAGTGCACGGCACGGTAGAAACCAATGTCAAGGGCGGTTTTTGGCGCCGCCTGCTGGCCTTTTTGGGCCCGGCTTATCTGGTCAGTGTGGGCTATATGGACCCCGGCAACTGGGCGACCGACCTTGCGGGCGGCAGCCGTTTCGGCTACGCGCTGCTGTGGGTGTTGCTGATGTCGAACCTGATCGCCCTCTTGCTGCAAAGTTTCAGCGCCCGGCTGGGCGTGGTGGCACAGCGCGACCTGGCGCAGGCTTCCCGCGAGTTGTATCACCCTGCCGCCAACCTGTTCAATTATATTCTCGCCGAAATCGCGATTGCCGCTACCGACCTGGCGGAGGTGCTGGGCATGGCCATCGGCCTGCAATTGTTGTTCGGCCTGCCCCTGGTTTGGGGCGTGGGGATCAGTGTGTTCGACGCTTTTCTGTTGCTGTTTCTCATGCACCTTGGCATCCGCAAACTGGAGGCCTTTATCCTGGGCCTGGTCGTGGTGATCGGCGGCACTTTTCTAGTGCAAATGCTGCTGGCCAAACCCGTGCTGAGCGAAGTGGCCACGGGTTTTATTCCGGGCATCCCGGATACGGAGGCCTTGTTTATTGCCATCGGGATCATCGGCGCTACGGTCATGCCCCACAATTTGTACCTGCACTCGGCGCTGGTGCAAACCCGCAAGATCGACCGCAGCCCGGGCGGTTTGCGCAGGGCCATCCGCTTCAATGTGATCGATTCTGCCATCGCGCTCAACCTGGCTCTTTTTGTCAACGGGGCCATTCTGGTGCTTGCAGCGGCTGTTTTTTATAAAAATGGCTACAACGGCGTGTCGGAAATACAGGATGCGCACCGCCTGCTCGAACCCCTGCTCGGCAAAAGTTATGCGCCGGCGCTGTTTGCCATCGCGCTCATCGCGGCCGGACAAAGCAGCACGGTGACCGGCACCCTGGCAGGGCAGATCGTCATGGAAGGTTACCTGCACCTGCGCATTGCGCCGTGGCTGCGGCGCATCATTACGCGACTGCTGGCGGTCGTGCCGGCCATGCTGGTCATCACCATTCAGGGTGAATCGGCCACGGGCGACATGCTGGTATTGAGCCAGGTTATCCTGAGCATGCAACTGGGTTTTGCCATTATTCCACTGCTGCACTACGTCAGCGACCGCAAACGGATGGGCGAGTACAGGATCGGTTTCTGGGCAAAACTGGGCGGCTGGCTGAGTGCCTCCGTGATCGTGGGCCTGAATGTCTGGCTTGTCATCGGCAAACTGGCCGAATGGCGCGCCGATGCGGGAGCGAACGGCTGGGTCCTGAATTATCTCGTCACTCCTGCCGTGCTTTTTTCGGGTTTTATGCTGGCTTACATCGTTGTGAAGCCGCTTTTAAAACCTGTCCCGCAACAACAAACCCGCTTGCCGCACGGCGATTTCGAGGGCTTCGCGGCCCTCGACAGCCACCATTACAAACACGTCATCGTCGCGCTGGATTTTTCCTCGGTTGATAAAAAAACACTGCAACACGCCATCCAGCTCGGGGGCAAAAACGGCCACTACATGTTGTTTCACGTGGTCGAAACGGCCGGCGCCTGGGTGATGGGGGCCGATATTCAGGATTTTGAATCGGAAGCCGACCGCGAAAATCTGGAACAATACGCAGCCGAACTGCGTGCTCTGGGGTACAATTCCGAGGCGGTAATCGGCTACGGTTTTGCCCGCCAGGCCATCCCGAAACTGGTCAATGAAAAAAATGCCGACCTGCTCGTTATGGGCGCCCACGGCCACAAAACTATTAAGGACCTGATCTTCGGCGCCACGGTCGATGCCGTGCGGCACCGGGTGAATATTCCCGTGCTGGTAGTGAAATAGCGGAAATCGGCGGCTTCTAATGCTCTTCCACCCGGCCCTGCATGGCGCCTGCCTGGAATTTTCGGCGCAACTCGGCGTCCTGTTCCTCCTCTTCTTTCGACGGAAGGGAATTGGGCAGGTCGGAGAGATCCGGCTGGCCGGCGTCCACCCAGGCGGAGTACCACATACTGGCCACGCTGTGGATGGCGGCGCGCATCCGCCGCTCCACCATGCCGTCCAGCATGTCCTGATAGGCGGCGGCGTAATCGCGGCAAGGGGTGATAACCGAGAGGCCGTTGCGAAGGTCGGGGCACATCTGGCGGTCGGGGGCAAAAGAACCCCGCAAGGCTTTTTCAAGCGTCAGCACGCTGTCGACCATGGTGTGGCTGGTAAAAATTACGTCCCAGAAATAATCGGTCGTATTGTCGATGTACTCGGCTTTGCCCACAAAAAAATCATACTGCTCATCGGCAAACAGCTCGGGTATGCGGCTTTCCCAAAATGCATGGATGCCCGTTTGTCCGGTTTTTTGACCGTTGTAATTGCTCGTGGTGTGCAGCGGCACGTGCGCATCGCCGATGTAGTGCCCGATGTCGGCGCATAGGCGGA
Organism: Saprospiraceae bacterium; assembly: GCA_044226205.1. GTDB lineage: Bacteria > Bacteroidota > Bacteroidia > Chitinophagales > Saprospiraceae > M3007. The sequence goes on along the minus strand of JBGAHL010000034.1, from coordinate 29,771 downwards.
GAATGCGGCGGCTGTCCTTTCGGCGAAAAGCCTCGGTCAGATCGCGCTGCATTTTTTGCAAATGCCAGGGCAAAAGACCGTGTTCGCCGAGGTGCTCGCGAAAAAAAGCCGCTTGCGCCTTGCCGCCCAGTTCGTGAACGGTCAAAAATGCGTTGACGGAATCCACATCAAGGCTAAAATCTTCTCCGTTGAGGCGTGGCAGCACATTGTTGAAAAAAAAGCGGTCGTATGCGCGGTGCAAATCCGCCGACACCGGCTGTTCGTACCGCGAAAGGTAGAGGGTGTCTCCTCCTGCCGTCACGTAGCCCACTTCGGTAAACAACACCTGCGCCGCGTAGCGGGACCGGGGCAATCCGTCGAAAGGCGGGCCGTACTGGTCGAGGTCGATAAAATGCCGCGGCGCTTCGTCGGGGCTGGCATAACGCCGCATATCGGCGTCCGTAGCATGGTCGGTCAGCCAGTCGATATGCGGTTTGAAAAAGACCATCATCTCCGGCGGCAGCGTGAATACGGCCAGGCGATTGATGCGGCGGTGGCCGAAAAACCCCCAGTCGGGGCTGCTGAATTCGGGGACGACGAACGCGGCCGACAGCGCTGTCGCGAGCAGCAGAACTACAATGCGGAAAGATTTCATGTTCTGGCAAAGGGTCTTGTTATTCCGGCGCGTCCAGCACCTCCACCGACCAGGCTTCGGCTTTTTCGGCAAACAGGGCTTTGGTTTTGGCCCAGGTGGCCTGAAACAAAGCCGACTGCCGGTAAATATCGAGCGCTTCGGGGCTGTCCCAAATGCTCAGGGTAAACAGCACGTTGGTGTCGTTCAGGTGCCGCAGCAATTCCATGTGCCGGCAGCCGGGGAAAGCCCGAATCTGGTCTTTGGTCGGCGCAAAAACGTCGTTCAGAAAAATCTGCACGGCGTGCGGCTGGAAGGTCATTTTGACGATACGTTTGATCATGGCGATTGCTGTAAAAGGGTGAACGGCCCTCAGGCGTAGCGGCGTTTGCGCAATTTACTGAAAATCAGGGCAAAAAGACCAAGCAGTACCAATGGCATGCCGATGTTGAACATCTGCCACTGCGCTTTTTCCGCTCGGGGCCGCACGGCGTCGAGTTTGCGCAACTTGACTTCGCGGGTGCGCGCCTCGATGATGCCCGAGGGGTCCACGAGGTATTCGATGGCGTTGAGCAGCAGGTCCTTGTTGGCGTAAACCACCAGTTCGGAGCGACGTTGCACGTAGGGGTTGAAACCCAGCGGGCCGAATTTTTTCTTTTCGCGGTCCTGTACAGGGTTGAGGGCCACGTCGCCGTCGCTGATGACGATCATGCTGGTCGGCACGCTTTTGTCGCGGTATTCGAGGCCCATTTGTTTGAGGCCGCCGAGCATTTCTTCCGACACGCGGTTTTCGTAATTCGACGGAAACACGCCTTCGAGCAGCACCCCGACGGTTTGCGATCCCTTGTTGTAATTCTCCGGGTTGTCGGGTGTTTTTAAAAAATCAAAACTCAACTGCACAGGGCTGAATTGCAAACGGCTGCGCGGACTGGTGCGCAGCAAAAGCGTTTTTTTAACGGGCGTTTTGGTGCGAATGGTGTCGATTGAGGAGCAAAAACGCAGAAAAACGCGGTCGAGGCTTTTGACGATGGGGTGCCCGCTGGCCGGCGTCACGGTCGGAAAATACACCCAGGGCACGGCCGTAAACTGCGGACTGCCGCCGTATTGGCCGGTCACCAGTTCGATTTTGGCGCAATCCCAGTCAAGCACCAGATCGGGCTGGATGCGGGCGCCGTATTTGAACAGCATGTCTTCCAGGTTCAGCGGGTAATCCATGGGGATAAAAGCCCGCGTGTAACGCATACTGTCGAGCGTGGCGTTCATGCGGTCGATGAGCCAGAGCACCCGGCCGCCGCCCATGACAAACTGGTCGATCTTGAACTTGTCCTTTTCCGAAAAGGCGCCCAGCGGTTTGGCCACCACGAGCAGTTTGCAGAGGCTGGGGTCGATGCTGACGACGGAATCGAGGTTGATCCGGTCCACGTCGTACGAGCTGCGGAGCGACAATTCGAGGTCGGCGGTCTGCAGTTCGTCGAGTTCGCCATGGCCCTCGGTGAAAAGGATCATGGATCGCACGTTGGTCTGGATTTTTTTGATGGCGCTGGCCAGGCGATATTCCAGTGTGCTCACGGCGTTGTTCATCACCACTTCGGGGTCGGTGTCGGGCGTGGGGTTTTCGGCGAGGCGGACGACCTGCTGGCGGTTTCGGTAATGCACGATGGCGAAGGGGAAGGCGGCTTTGAAGGTTTGTTCGCCGTCTTTGTTGATCGACACGGTGACAGCCGAGATGCCCATGTCGCGGAAGGCCTTTTCCTTTTCCTGCACCTGTTCCGGCGTTCCCTGGGTCGGATCGGTGAATTCGTAGTCGATGTAGCCGTTCAGTCCGCGAAAATCGTCGAGCATTTCACGGGTGGCCTGCTGGAGCCTCCTGATGCCGGCCGGGAAATCGCCGCCCAGCAGGACCTCCACGTACACCTGGTCGTCGAGCCCGCGTATCAGCTCGCGGGTGGGTTCGGTCAGGGTAAAACGTTTTTCTTCGGTAAGGTCGAAGTGGGTGAAAAAAACATTGGCTAAAACATTGACAAACAGCAGAATGCCACAAAAAAGGCCAAATTGCAGCAAGGCTTGTGAACGTTGGGAACGCGCCATCGGAGAGGTCTTTGTCCTGTGGATTCAGGAGTGTTGAAAATGCATTGAGGCCGGCAAAAATACGGCGCTTGCGCCGAAACTGCGGTTCTTCATTGACCATCAAGCTTTAATGAATGTTTAAAGGCGCCCCATGAATGGGGTTTTTTAACAATAAAAACCGCCCTTGCCGGTTAATATTCTTTGCGAAGGCGGCAACTTTGTCGCCTTTCCGACATATCCAAACCAACTTGAGGGTCCAATGGTCAAAAGCAGCCTGCTCACCGCCTTATTCGCCTTTTCCTCCGTTCTCCTTTCCGCGCAATGTGTTTCCGGCGATTGCATCAATGGCAAAGGCACATTCATTTACCCTTCCGGCGCCAAATACACCGGCGATTTTCGCAATGGCGAGATCGACGGGGTCGGCGTCTGTTATTACACCGACGGTACCAAGTACAGCGGTGAATGGAAAAACCGCTACCCCGAAGGGATGGGCACCAAAACATATCGCGACGGCACCAAACGAACCGGAAACTGGAAAAAAGGCAAACCCGTCGACGAAAACGGCAACGTGCTCGAAGACTACATCGCCCGCAACAAAGAGGAGCGTTCCGACGACGGTACCAACATCCAGAGTGGTTGCCTGAGCGGCGATTGCAACAACGGACTCGGCGTGTTCGCCTACCCCGACGGCAGTAAATACGAAGGGCAATTTCTCAACGGCAACTTCGAAGGCCAGGGCACTTTTTCCTTTGCCAACGGCGACCGCTATGTCGGGCAGTTTAAAGACAACTACCCCGACGGACAAGGCACCCGTTTTTTGGCCAGCGGGAAAGAAGAAACAGGCCTGTGGCGCGAAGGCGAATTCCTGGGCGCCAGCCTTACCACTGGCGGCAAGGTCGGTTGTGTGGATGGCGATTGCGCCGAAGGGCGCGGTACCTATATATATAAAGAAGGTTCGGCCAAATACGTGGGCGATTTCAAGGCCAACTACCCGCATGGCATCGGCACCTGTATCTATGCCAACGGCGACCGCTACGAGGGCGAATGGGCCGACGGGGCATTCCAGGGTCAGGGCACGCTCTACCTCCGCGACGGCACCGTGGTAAGCGGTTTCTGGCGCGGCGGCGAATACGTCGGCAAGGAACCGCCGGAGGGCTACATGCCCGTTGCGACGCCGACGCCCACGCCCGTGGCAACACAACCCGCCCCCACGGCCAAAGTCTGGGCGCTGGTGGTAGGCGTGGCCTCCTACGACCACATGCCCGTGCTGCGCTACACCGACGACGATGCCTACCGCTTCTATGCCTTCCTGAAAAGTATCGAAGGCGGCGCTTTGCCCGACGATCAGGTGCGCGTGCTTATCGATGAAGACGCCACCCGCGACAACGTCCTCGGCACCATGAAAGAAATGTTTGGACAGGCCGGCCCCAACGACCTCGTCATCTTTTATTTCTCCGGCCACGGCCTCAACGGTTCCTTCCTGCCGTTTGATTTCGACGGTTTCAACAACAAAATCGGACACGAGGAGATCGCCGCTATCTTCAACAAAACCAAGGCGAAATACAAACTCTGTATCGCCGACGCCTGCCACTCGGGCGGCATCCTGGCCGTGCGCTCGGGCGAAACCGAACCCGTGCTCACGCAGTATTACTCCATGCTGGCCAAATCCGTGTCGGGCACCGCGCTCATCATGTCGTCGAAAGCCGAGGAAACCTCGCTTGAATCGGCAGGCTTGCGCCAGGGGGTGTTCAGCCACTTCCTCATCCGCGGGCTCAAAGGCGAGGCCGACAAGGATCACGACAAAGCCGTCACGGTCGAAGAACTGTACAATTACATTTTTGAAAACGTGCGCACCTACACCGGCAACCGCCAAAGCCCTGTGATCAAGGGTACCTACGATCCCAAAATGCCGGTTTCCGTGCTTCGGCAATGATTTTTTTCAACAGGACAGATTTTTTTTAGAAAAAATATGCTGTAAAAAATAGTTTTTTTTCAACAAAGGCAAGGGGTAATTGAAGGGAGAAATAGTTTTTAGTGCTGATTATCAGTTTTTTATAAAACTAAACCATAAAAACTGTTTTTAAAAACCTTTCAACAAAACGGCTTTTTTGTCCTTTGCAGGCGAGGTGATGTCCTGCACTTTTGTATCGTCAATGATGAACAACGAAGCGGCGCACGAGAAACGAGGCGAACATTGACCACCAGATTCTGAAACTTTTCATGAGATTATATACGGGAAACCGCCGCGGCGCAAACGAGCGCCGCGGTTTTTTCTTTTTAGGGCCCAGGGGTTCCGTGCCGGGGGGCAACAAATGCCCGAGGTTTGCACAGGATTCAGCTGGTGGCAGCCCACGGCTGCGACAGACTGCTGCGGCCTGATCAGCCACTTAAAACAGCGATCTGAAGCGGCCTTTTTTGCAGGGCTGAAAAAAAAATTGAAATAATTTTTTTTCGCTAAGTGCCTAATACTCAACAAATCAGAAATTTTGTCTGCACAAACAAAGCGCCTGGAGAAAAAATATTTGTTGATATTCAGTGACTTGCGAGAATAACTACCGTATAAAGGGTATAAAAACGCCTCAACAAAACGGCTTTTTTGTCCTTTGCAGGCGGATGGAAGTCCTGCACTTTTGTATCGTCAATGATGAACAACGAAGCGGCACACGAGAAACGAGGAGAACATTGACCACCAGATTCTGAAACTTTTCATGAGATTATATACGGGAAACCGCCGCGGCGCAAACGAGCGCCGCGGTTTTTTTTTGCCCATTTGCGGCGATCGGACAGGTTTTGGAGAGGGTTCCGAGATTTTGTAAACAATTGATATTCAAATAGATGATATAAATGGCGTGCGTTTTTGCTCAAAAGTGCCGAGGGGATGGCGACCGTGTTTGTGTCCTTTTGGGGGTAACAAAAGCGCCGCACCTTTGTATCATCAAAGAAAACAACAGCGGCAAACAAACCAAACGACCTCAAAAACAGCCGCTCACAGGTTCGCACATTTCATGAGATTATACAAAGGGTAACCGCCGTGGTGCAAAAGAGCACTGCGGTTTTTTTTTGTAGGTACCACAGCGGCGCGGCCTGCTCATTCCAGAACTTCTCCTTTCCGCCTGCGCCAGTCGGCAATTGCCCACCGTATTTTATCGAAGTTGAGTCGGTGGTTGAAGTGCTCGTACAATTCCTTCAATTGATAAGGCTCGTTGAACAAGGGCAGGGCGCCCTGGATCAGATCGATTTCTTCGGGGCTGACCCATTGCCCGAGATCGATGAGTTCGCCGCGCTCGTACATCACCGCGAGGTGGTTCATTACGGTCAGCGGGCTGCTGTCGCGCCGCCGCGCAATCTCCTCTACGGAGAGCCCCTGTTCGTACAGACTCCAGCTTTGTAAAAATGTGCTGCCCGGCACATTTTGCCCGTCGTCCACTTTTTGTACAATAAACTTTCTGATTTCAGCCAGGAACGCATCGCCGTACAGTTGGAGTTTGCGCTCGCCAACCCCGCTGATACGCACCAGCTCGGCGTCGGTGTAGGGGCGCCGCTCGGCCATCTGATCAAGCGTGGCGTCGCTGAAAATGAGGTATGGCGGTACGCCCTGTTGCTGGGCCAGCTGGCGGCGGAGCACCTTGAGCAGTTCGAACAGCTCGTCGCGCAGCGTTTGTGTTTTGGTTTTGACGGGCGCGGCTTTGGCGGCCTGCTTTTGCTCGGGTGTGGGCGGCAGGGCCAGACTGACCTGCTTTTGCTCGAACAACACGGCTTTGCCCGCAGGAGTGGCTTTCAGGTGGTTGTGGTCGTCGTAGGCGATTTCGAGCAACCCCAGGTGTAGCATCTGGGAGAGGAGGTACAGCCATTCTTCAAAACTGTACTCCTTGCCGGCGCCGTAGGTTTTGACCTGATTGAGCCCCAACTCGAAGATGTCGCGCCGCTGGGAGCCGCGCAGCACATCGACGAGCAGGTTCATTCCGACTTTTTCCTCGCAGCGTATCAGGGCCGACAAGGCTTTTTGTACGGCCACCGTGCCGTCGAACTGTCTTGGCGGGTTGCGGCAGACGTCGCAATTGCCGCAATGGCGTTCGTACGATTCGCCGAAATAGTTCAGCACCGTTTGCCGGCGACAGACCGGCGCCTCGGCAAACTGGTACATTCGGTTGAGTTTGGCGAGCCGCAGTTCCTTCTGCCCCGCATCGCCTTCGCTTTGTTCGATCATGTCGCGGTAGGCCTGCACATCGGCGTAGCTGAAAAACAGCAGGGCCTCGGCTTCCAGACCGTCGCGGCCCGCGCGGCCGAGCTCCTGATAATAGCCTTCCAGGTTGCGCGGCAGGTTGTAATGCACGACAAAACGCACGTTGCTTTTGTCGATCCCCATACCGAAGGCAATGGTGGCGCAGATAATCGGGGTTCGGTCGTTGATAAAATCCTCCTGCACGCGGTTGCGCTCGGCGGCCGACATTTCGGCGTGGTAAGCTGCCGCCCGAAAACCCTTGGCGCTGAGTTTGTCGGCCAGATCGTTGCAGGTTTTGCGCGCCAGACAATAGATAATGCCCGACTGGTTGGGCCGTTTTTTCAAAAAATCGACGATTTGCTCGAATCGTTTTTGCCCCGGGCGGACGGTCAGCGAGATGTTCGGCCGGTCGAAAGAAGCGATAAAAATTTCGGGCTCGTGCAGTTGCAGCTGGTCGGCAATGTCGCGGCGGGTGAGTTTGTCGGCCGTGGCGGTCAGCGCGATAATGGGCGTCTGGGGATATTGTTCCTTTAAAAATTTGAGCTGGGTGTATTCCGGCCTGAAATCGTGCCCCCAGGCCGAAATGCAATGCGCCTCGTCGATGGCAAACAGGCTCACTTCGAGGCGCTTCAACAGCGGCTGGAAGCCTTGCGACACCAGTTTTTCGGGGCTTACGTACAGCACTTTGATTTGCCCCGCCAGCAGCGCGTCTTCGGTCTGGCGCGCCTGATTATTGTCGAGCGAACTGTTGAGAAAAGCGGCAGACACGCCGTTGGCGCGCAGGCCTTCCACCTGATCTTTCATCAGCGCGATGAGTGGGCTGACGACAATAGCCGTGCCGGGCAGGGTCACCGCCGGCACCTGGTAGCAAATGCTTTTGCCGCCGCCGGTCGGCATCAGCACAACGACGTCGCGCCGCTCGAACACGGCCTGGATGATTTCGGCCTGCATGGGCCTGAAAACATCGTAACCGAAATATTTTTTTAGCGCAGCTCGGGCGGCATCCAGCGTCATGGCGAACGGCTTGAATTTTATTTAAAACAATTCGTTGATAGTTGAAGCCGTAAAGGTTGGGTATTTTTCAATAATCCGTGTTTTATTGCAGATGCAAGGCTGAAAAAAATTTCAAAAAAATACTTCAAAAAATTTGTTTTACAATACAAAACAAAATGTGTTATATTTGCACAACAATACTTCGGCGGGGCCAACTGGTTAAATTCAAAACTATGAAAACCAAGCGCTTATTTCGACTTTATTTAAAAAACCTGCCTGCCATGCTTTGGAATTTTTTTAAAACAAATTGGTTTTACGTGGCGCTATCTCTCATGATTTTGGGAGCCATTTTGCGCAAAACAATTTTCTCCGGCGCCAGCGTCCAGGCGCAGGCGCAAAACCCGGAAAAATATACGGCTGCCCGATCGGGGCAGGAAGAGGGCATTTCGCTGTTTGGCGGGATCGCCAGCGGCCCCAAGCCCGAACATCGTTTGCCCGACATCGAAGCGGCGGTTGCCGAGCCTTTTTTGCGGCGGTTTGGCAAGGTGACGCCGGGTGAGCAACAAAAATTCGGGGTGCCGGCTTCCGTGCTCCTTGCCGCCGCCTACGTCAACAGCTACGCCGGTCAGCGCGAACTCGCCACCAGCGCCAATAATTATTTCGCCTTGCCCTGCTCGGGCGACTGGCAGGGGCGAAGTATCAGTCAGGAAGGGCGCTGTTATCGCCAGTATGAGCGCGCCTGGGACAGCTTCCGCGATTTCAGTCAGTTGCTGAAAGCACAAAGCTGGTTTGCCGAAACGCGCAAAAACGCTGGAAAGGACTGGAAAGCCTGGGTGAAACAAGTCGATGGCAAGGGTCTATCGGACGTTGAAAACTTCGGCGCGGAAATGGAGAAAGTGATTCGGGCTTACCGACTTTTCGAACTCGACAACCAGTAAAGCGCCCGAACAACAAAAAAAGTTTTTGATCAGGGCTTTTCGCTTCCAAGAGGGGCGAAAAGCCCTTTTCTCGTATCCACAGGGCGGTTTGGTTAAAGTCCGGAACATTTAACACGGGCGACCCTGCTGCCTGCTCAAAGCCCAATTAACTTTGCCTTAACACTAAAAGGTAGGTATTGTCAGTTACAATAAATATGTCCTTACGTAAAAAGGACTGAACAATCCGATCACAACCCATTTTGTCATGTTAAGGATCAAAAATCTGCTTTTCCTCCTGATGTTCGCCCCCGTGGCCGTATATGCCGATCAGGGCACTCCGGTGATGGAATCTATCGCGAAAGCGTTGAGTACCGGCGACGCCGACGGTCTGGCCAAATATTTCGGCGATAACGTGGAAATCTCCATTCTCGATAAAGAACAAACCTATTCCAAAGCCAAGGCTACCGACGTGCTGCGCGGTTTTTTCAATACGAACAAACCCAAGTCGTTCAGCCAGGTGCACAAAGGAACAAGCCGTGAAAGCAGCGATCAGTACTGCATCGGCAACCTGGCCACGGGCAGTGGCAGCTACCGGGTTTATCTGTACCTCAAAGTGGCGGGCAACAACGTCACCGTACAGGAAATTCGCTTCGACAAGGAATAACAGACTATGCGTAAGCCATAAACAGCAGCGGACTGCCCTCAAGGCAGTCCGTTTTTTGTTTGGAAACCGTCGCTGCTCGAATTACCTTTGCGCCCTGTTTTTTGAACATTTACAACAACAATACTGCTACCACTCATGGGAAAAGGAGATTTTCGCAGCAAACGTGGCAAAATTCGTCGCGGCTCGCACGGCAACACCCGCCCGAAGCCCTCGAAAATGCGGGCACTGCTCAAGAAAAAAGCAGCCTGATTACGGCCTGTTTTTGCACGTCTTATAAATGAGTCGTTCCGATTGTCGGGGCGACTCATTTCTTTTGTATCCCTGATGGCATAAGCAAAGCTCCCCACACCAACGTTATTAGCCAAAACAACAGAATTTATGAAAAAGCTACTCACTCTCTGCCTGCTGCTGATGTGGGCCGTTCTGGCAACGGCCCAATCTGCACTCGGCATCTGGAAAACCATCGACGACGAAAACGGCCAGGCCAAAAGCCATGTTCAGATCTATGAACAAGACGGCAAATTGTACGGCAAAGTGGTGCAAATCCTCACCGACCGCCCCGATCGCCTGTGCGACAAATGCCCGGGCGAGCGCCACAACCAGCCGGTGATGGGTATGATCATCATGGAAAACATGGCTTTCAACGACGGCTACTGGCAGGGCGGACGTATCCTTGATCCTGAAAAAGGCAAGTGGTACACCTGCAAAATCTGGCTCAAGGAAGGCAATCCGAACGTGCTGGTCGTTCGCGGTTTTGTCGGTCCGTTTTATCGCACCCAGTACTGGTACCGCATGTAATCCTGAAAACCGAAAGGCCGGCGCCGCTCGCCAGCCCGCATTTTGATGGAATTTTGACCGCTGCGTGAATTATTTTTTGTGTCTGCTTGTTTGAAATTCCACATCGACCTATCTTTGCCCCGCTTTTGAAAAAAGCACAAGGTGGCCCGTGGTGTAACGGTAGCACAGCAGATTTTGGTTCTGTTTGTCAGGGTTCGAATCCTTGCGGGCCAACGAAAAAAGCCCTTCCAATGCGGAAGGGCTTTTCTTTTTTATCTACCAATCTGAAATCAGTTCAGGTTGATCTTTTGTTTTTTGAAATAAGCCGGCCGCGGTTTGTACGCGTTGATGGTGGCGTCGGAGCGTTCGGTCAGTTCGGGCGCCGGATGGGTTTCGAAAGCGGAGTCGAGTTCGTCGCCCATCACCTCGTAGCCCATCATCCGTTTCAGTTCCATTTCGAGCTCGGCGATTTCCTTTTCAATGTCTTTCAAGGGGTTGTACATGATCAGGCGAATGACGCCCTGAGGGTCGATGATGTACACCAGACGGTCGTAGCCGGGTTGGTGCCGGCGCCTGCCGGAGGCCATGCCGTACAAGGTGGCCAGTTTGAAGTCCAGGTCCTCGATCACAGGCGCCTTGAGGTAAATGCCGATATAGCGACGGACTTTGTCCGACCAGTCATTGTGCCGCAATGGCTCGTTGGACAAGGCGATAAGTTTGGTGTTGCGTTCGCTGAACCAGCTCTCTTTCAAGGCCAGCAGGGTGGTGTACATGCGCCATGCCGCGGTGAAGTTGGCCGGGTGGGCAAAAAAAACGCACCAGCAGCCCTTGCTGTATTCAGGAAAATGGATGGGCCCTTTCTCAGTCATCACTTCGAAAGCCGGCGCCAGATCGCCGACCCCGGGTAAAGATTTACGCTTTACAGACATAGGTGGTAACGATTAGAATGGATTTGATTTCAAGAGGTTGATAATCAGATTATTAAAACGGAAATGGTGCAAACTATGTTTCATCTGCCCAATTTAAATTCAAAATTATGCCAGTTTCAGGCAAAGTGAAAAGTCCTGTCGGCGAATTAACGCTTGATCTGGACAAATGATCGAATGAAAAGCCGTTGCGGGCACGACAAGTACCTGTACATTTGCACGCAACCCTTTGTTCTCCATTGCTCAATCTCCGCACATGAAACGAACGTTTACCGCGACGCTCGCCCTGCTTTCCATGCTTTCCCACGCCCAAAACCCGAGTTCCATGCCGATTCGCCAACCCCTCAGCGCCAGTTGGGAGTTCCGCCAGGTGAATACCGAAGCCTGGAAACCGGCCGATGTGCCCGGCAGCGTCCATACCGCCTTGCTGAAAAACGGCATGATCGAAGATCCGTTTTACCGCGACAACGAAAACAAACTCCAGTGGATCGAAAATCAGGACTGGGAATACCAGTGCACGTTCGATCTGCCCGAAGGCGGCATGGCCCGCAAACACGTGGAATTGATTTTCAAGGGCCTCGATACCTACGCCCATGTGTACCTCAACGATACCCTGATCCTCGAATCCGACAACGCGTTTCGCCAGTGGAAAGTGGATGTGAAAAAATGGGCCAAACCGACCGGCAACCGCTTGCACGTCTATTTTGAAAGCCCGGTGAAAAAAGTGGAACAGGACTGGAAAAATCTGGGCTACGAACTGCCCGGCGGCATCCGCACCATGACCCGCAAACCGCAGTTTCATTACGGGTGGGACTGGGGCCCGCGTTTTGTCGGAGCGGGCATCCTGAAATTGCCGGAAATACAATGCTGGGACGATTTTGTCTTTGAAAATGTGTTCGTTACGACCCAGGAACTGAGCCACGAACGCGCCCGCATGGTGGCTCGTTTCCGCTACCGCTCGGACATCAGGGCCAACGTCAATATCGCTTTCCAGGAAGGCAAACGCCGCTCGCTGGAAGACCGCATCATCCGTCCGGGCGTGCACGAAGATTCGGTGACCATCGACGTGCCCGACCCGAAATTGTGGTGGTGCCTCGGACAGGGCGAACCCTATCTCTATGATTTCAACCTCACCGTCAACCTGAACTCCAGGGTGCTCGAAAAATCGTACGCCCGGGTGGGTATCCGCACAATCGAACTCATCACCACGCCCGACGAAAAAGGCTCGACTTTTTACTTCCGGCTCAATGGCCGCCCCGTGTTTTGCAAGGGCGCCAACTACATTCCGCAGGATATTTTCCAGGACCGCGTAAGCCCCGATCAATACCGGAAAATTGTGGACGACGTGGAGGCCTCCAACATGAACATGCTGCGCGTCTGGGGCGGCGGCATTTATGAAGACGAAACTTTTTATCAACTCTGCGACTCCCGCGGAATACTGGTCTGGCAGGATTTTATGTACGCCTGCGCTTTGTACCCGGGCAATGGAAAATTTGTCAAAACCGCCGCGGCAGAGGCCCTGGAGCAGATCGAACGCCTGCGCCAGCACCCCTGTATCGCCCTTTGGTGTGGCAACAACGAAAACAACGAAGCCTGGCACAACTGGGGCTGGCAAATGCAGTTCAACGAAGCCCAACGCACCCAGCTGTGGCGCGATTACAAGATCCTTTTCAACGACCTGCTGCCCACCTATGTTGAAAACGAATCGGGCGGCGTGCCGTACTGGGAAAGCTCGCCCAAGTATGGCCGTGGCAACCCCAAAAGCCTCACCGAAGGCGACTCGCACTATTGGGGCGTCTGGCACGATGAAGAGCCTTTTGCCATTTTTGATAAAAAAGTACCGCGTTTCATGAGCGAGTACGGCTTCCAGTCGTTCCCCGAATGGCGCACCATCGAATCGTTTACCCTGCCCGAAGACCGCGAACTGGAAACGCCGGTCATGCTCGTGCACCAAAAACATCCGCGGGGCAACGCCCTGATCGCCGAATACCTCAAACGGGACTACCGCGTTCCCAAAAGCTTCGCCGACTTCGTGTACATCAGCCAACTCCTGCAGGCAGAAGGCATGCGACGGGGCATCGAAGCGCACCGCCGCAACAAACCCTACTGCATGGGCACGCTCTACTGGCAACTGAACGACGTGTGGCCCGTGGCCTCCTGGTCGAGCCGCGATTACTTCGGCCGCTGGAAAGCCTTGCAATACTATGCCCGCGACGCCTACAAACCCATTGTGGCACTGCCGGTGATGGACAACGACATTCTCAAAGTGTACGTCACCTCCGACCTGCCGACCGATACGATGATAAACGTCCGGGTGCGGGTGATCAATTTTCACGGGCAAAACCTCAGTGACAGCGCATTGCCCAACATGAAAATCAGCCCGGATTCGAGCCGTATGGTCTGGCAAGGCGCCCTGAAAACCATCCTCAACAAAGGCAAATCCGACGATGCCGTGGCCGAAATTACCCTGACCGACGCCTCGGGTCAGATCGTCAGCCGGCGACTTTATTATTTCGAAGCCCCGCGCAAACTGGCTTTGTCCAAAACACGGGTCAATATTTCAGTGGAGCAGGTAAATGAGGGCTACCAACTCACGCTCCAAAGCGATAAACTGGCCAAAAACGTGCATTTGACGACCGAAACCGAAGGTTTTTTCAGTGATAACTATTTCGATCTGCTGCCCGGCGAACGCAAAGTCGTGCTGTTCAAAACGGATCGCATCATCGAAAATCCATCCACCGCGTTCCGCACCCGGCACCTGGTGGAAACCTATTGATCGCTATGCTCCTGTTAAAAACCGTGGCCGATTACGAGGCGTGGCGCACTTCCGGCAGCCGCAAAGGCCGCACGATCGGTTTTGCGCCGACCATGGGCGCCCTTCACGACGGACACCTCGAACTGGTGCGCATGGCGCGCCGGGCCGGCGATACGGCCGTGGTCAGCATTTTTGTCAATCCGACCCAGTTCAACGACCCCAAAGACCTGGAAAAATACCCCCGCACGCCCGGCCGCGACATAGAATTGCTGCTTTCCGCCGGCTGCGAGGTGTTGTTTATGCCCGGGGTGGAAGAAGTATATCCGCCCGGCCGCGACCTGCGCCTCCAGATCGATTTCGGCCAGCTCGACAAAGTGATGGAAGGCGCTTTTCGCCCCGGCCATTTCGCGGGCATGGCCACCGTCGTCAACCGGCTGCTGGACATCGTCCGCCCGGCGCGCCTTTACATGGGCCAAAAAGATTTTCAACAACTCAGCATCGTGCGCGACATGCTCCGGCAACTGAAATCGCCGATCGAACTGGTCATGTGCCCGACCGTCCGCGAGGCCGACGGCCTGGCCATGTCGAGCCGCAACATGCGACTCACGCCCGAACTGCGCCAAACGGCGCCGGTCATCCACGCGACACTCGAAGCGGCCAGCGCGGCTTTCCGGCAGCAGCCCGCCGCCACGGTTTGTGAAAATGCGCTGAAACGCCTGGCCGAAGCCGGGCTAAAACCGGAGTATTTCGAGCTGGTGGACGGCTATTCGCTGCTGCCCGTCGCCCATTGGTCGGACGCCTCTTTTGTCGTAGCCTGTACCGCGGCCTGGGCCGGCGACGTGCGTTTGATCGATAATTTGATCGTCAAAACTTCGTAAAACACTGCCGAAATCCCTGAATTATGCGTCTTCTGGCTTGTTTTTCGCTCCTTCTCCTCCTTGCCGCCTGCGGCGGCGCCAGCGCGCCCATCGACGCCGATACCCGTTCGCGCATCGACTCGATCGCCAACGCCCAAATCCGGGAGGCTCGCATCCAGATCGACAGCCAGTGCGCCTTGCGCGAACGGACCGACCTGCCCAGACTGGTCGATTCATTCAAACAAATCCGCCTGCGCGAAATTCAGGAGCAACTGAAAACTATTCCGAAATAGTCCCGAGCGCTTCCCGCAGCACCCCGACGTAGTGGTCCAGGTATTCGGGCACCTTTTTCCGGCGGTACTGCATGACCCAACGGGGGTGGGGCAGTGGGATGATTTTTTTGAAAAAGCCGTTTGCCGCGTTGATTTTTTGAAAATAAGCAAAGTTCTGGCCCTCGCCCAGACAGAGCGCCACGTCGCGGCGGGCGCCAAAAGCCTGCTGCGTCCGTATGTTCCATTCAATAAACGGCGTGACGGCCTTTTGCAAATTGCGGTCGTCGTAATAATTGATATTCAGCCCCTCGAGCACAAAACCCAGCGGCGACAAAGAGGTGATGTAAAAATCGCGGCAGAAAGCATTTGGACCGCCGTAGGCATGGATAAACTGCCAGACAAACTGCGCCGACAACTCGGGTTTTTTGACAAAATTATTGGCAATGCCGCATTCGGTTTCGAGCCGCAGCGGATCGGTAAACGGCACACCCGTAATGCCTGCGCCGAAACGGCCCGGGTTGATGCCGAAAATGAAGACGCGCTCGCCGGGATCGGCATAGAATTTTTGGTAAAAAGCCGTCAAGGCAGCCAGCGTGTCGGGGTTGTCGTACGGAAAAAGCCAGGCAAAGCCCGGCGGCAGTTCGATGTCGGGCGGTCGCAGGGCGCGGGTGAAGGCGATGACCTGTTCGGCGAAATTCAAGAGTCAGATCGGCTAGGCGGCGATGAGTTCCTCGACTTTGCCGCCTTTTAGTTTGAGAATGCGTTGGGTGCGCCGTGCCAGATCGAGGTCGTGCGTCACGAGCACCAGCGTGGTACCAGCCGTGCGGTTGAGGTCGAAGATCAGGTCCACGATGCCGGAAGCGTTTTCCGCGTCGAGGTTGCCGGTCGGCTCGTCGGCAAAAAGGATTTTCGGGCTGGTGGAAAATGCGCGGGCGATGCACACGCGCTGTTGCTCGCCGCCCGACAGCTGGGTGGGGTAGTGGTCGAGGCGGGCGCCGAGACCGACTTTTTCCAGCCATTGCCGGGCGATTTTTTCCGCGTCGGGTTCGTCGCGGAGTTCGAGCGGCACCATCACGTTTTCGAGGGCCGTCAGGGTGGGGATGAGTTGAAAATTCTGGAACACGAAGCCGACGTAGCGGTTGCGCACGGCCGCTCGTTCGTCTTCCGACAACTCGTCGAGGCGCACGCCATTCAATTCCACGGAGCCGCTGCTGGCGCGGTCGAGGCCGGCGCAGAGCCCGAGCAGGGTGGTTTTGCCGCTGCCCGAAGGCCCGACGATGGAAAAAGTGTCGCCGGCCCCGAGTTCGAAGCTGACGTGATCGAGCACGGTGAGCATGTCGCCGTGGGCGGTTCGGTATTGTTTGGTGAGCTGAGTGGCGCTAAGCATGGGCAAAATTTGAAAAGACAAGACAACAACGCCGGGGCGCTTTTGCTCAACGAATTCGGCCAAGTCCTGCGGGCATCGGGCCAATGGCCGGTTTGGAACGATTAATTGTTGCGGGTCAGGCGGTTTTCGCTCGTCAAAATATCGGTTTGAGGCTCACTGGATAATGACCCGGTCGATCAGATCGCCCACCTGGAGTTTGTCCACCACGTCCATGCCGGACTCTATTTTTCCAAAAATGGTGTAGCCCCCGTCGAGCCAGGGCGTCGGCGCCTGGGTAAAAAAGAACTGGACGCCCTCGGTGTCGGTTCGGGGCTCGATGGAGGCAATGCCGGCATAGCCCGCCGCATCGTACCAGGCCAGGCCGATTTCGGTGCGCAGGGTGTAATCGGGTGCGCCGGTGCCGTCGCCGCGCGGGCAACCGCCCTGCACCACGAAGCCGGGCACGACCCGGTGAAAACTGCGGCCGTTGTATTTCCCTTCATTGGCGTTTTTCATAAAATCGGCTACCGTTCCGGGCGCCCATTCGGGGAAAAAGACCAGGGTGATATCGCCTTTTTTGGTCTGAATCAGGGCGCGTGTGGCCGGCAGGATCGAGCTGATGAGCGCCCAGTCGATCGCATGGTCGTGGGTCGGAATTTGCAGTTTGGGCTCGGGTTTTCCTTCGAAATAAGCGATGGTCTTTTTCAAGGCTTCTGCTGCTTCGAGGTCGCGCGGGATTTTGAGCCCCTGCAAAGTGGCGTAAAAATCGGTGAGTCGTGCGGAATCGCGCAAGGTGTTGTAATTCAAAGCTTCCGCGCGCAGGCCGTCGGCCCCGGAAGCGATCATGCCCGGGTCGCCAGTGGCAATAATGTTGCGGAGGTAATAGTACAATTCGCGGCGAACAACTTTTGCGCTTTCCCCGAAGACCGCGTAAAAATCTTTTCGTTTGGCAATGCTCGCCAGGGCCTCCGCGGCGGCGCTTTTAACCACGGGGGAGGGGTCTTTGATGCCCTGATTATAAATGAGGTGGTACTGCCGGCCCCATTCGCCAAGGGCCAGCATGCAGGCGGCGCGTTCGTAAGGGTTGGCCGATTGCTGGTAGGTTTCGCGGAGCCGGAAGTTGATGAAATCTTTCGACTCGGGATCGTCGCGACTGTTGAGCCAGCGGTTGGAAGCCCGATACAGGGCTACGCGGCTTTGCCAGCTCAGGGCGGGGTTGCTGTTGGCGATGCGCCAGTAGTAGTCGCCGTCTTTTGCGCGACCGTTTTCAATAAAAAACTCGGCCGCCGTGCGCGACACGTGCGGGTTCTCGTCGGTGATTTTAGGCACCACCAGCGCGCGCACCGTGTCGTAGTCAAACTTTGCCAAAGCATTGATAATGTAGCACTTGACACGCCAATCGCTCTCCGTGTTGATCACTTTCGACAACATGGCAAAGGCCGGCTGCGTCTGCGATTTGCCCAGCGAACGGGCGATCGGCATGCGAATGTCGGCGTCGCGGGTGCGCACCAGCGCCAGGGCCAGTTGCACGGCTTGCATGCTGTCGGGCGCCACTTTTTCGGTGCGGGCCAGGTAGTAGGCGGCCTGGAGGCGGGCCGGGCGGGGCATGCGCTCGTTGGCGACGTACTCCACCATGCGGTTGGTGGCAGTCGAGTCGACAATCTTGCGGATGCCGAAACGCAGGATGGCGCGGCACTGGCCTTCGAGCAGGAGGGTGTCGGTCAGCTGGTAGGTTTTGACGCTGGCGATCTGGCGGAGGCTGGCGGCCGAACCGCATTTGCCGATGGCTTCGAGCACCACCGCGTTGAAGCGCTGGTGTTGCGACAGGGAATCGCCGCTGTCAAAGGCCGCGACGAGGGGCTTTTCCGCCTTGGGCGAGCCGATTTGGCCCATGGAAAACGCCGCCGCGATGCGCACTTCTTCCACGGGGTCGCTCAGCAGGGTGGTCAGCGATTCGATCGCCGAGGAGTCGCGCCAGGAGGCAAACGACAGCGCCGCGAGATAGCGCAGGGTGGGGTCGGGGTTGTTGAGGTAGTGCAACAGGCTGTCGGCCTGCCGATTGTCGCGGAAGTCGTACAGGCGTTGCGTCAGCTTGTTGCGCAGGTCGATCTTGACGGCGCCGTTGCCTTTTTTTTCTTTTTCAAAAGTGTAGTTTTCCGGCACACAGGCCGAGAACAGCAGGCTGAGGGTAAAAAACAACAGGCAGATACGCATGACCGTGACATTGAGGATTTTCAGCCACAAAAGTAGAAAATCCGCTCACCACAGGCCGGGAATCAGACGCTTCACGCGTTTTTGGTAATCGGAATATGCCGAACCGAACTGCCGCAGCAATTTTTTTTCTTCAAAATAAATCCCTGCCGGCATGTACAACAGCGTGGCAGCCAGCGCCGCCCAGCGGGATTCGTAAGGATCGACGAGACACAGGCCGAGCAAAAACAGGAGCGTACCGCTGTAAATGGGGTGGCGCACAAAGCGGTTCAGGCCGCCGGTTTGGAGGGTTTGCGGGGCATTGGGTTGCTGCAAGCCGGTAAATTCCAGCAGGTCGTAATTTCGGAACGACGCGAAAAGAATCCACAGCCCGGCCGCGCCGCACAGATCGCCCAAAACATGAAAAACCGTGGAGGGCGGGAATAAAAAAGCAACCGACCGGCGGTAAAGATCGACCAGCAGCCACAAGAGGAACACAAGGAAAAACGTATTGTAAACCAGTCGGTAAAAAGGCCAGACGGCCGGCAATTGGCGGGCAAAGAAGTCTTTCAGCCGGTCGGCGGCGAGCAGGCTGTGCAGGGCGTAAAAAATTGCCCAGGAGAAAAATATCACCTGGTTGTCGTGCATGTTAAGTCGTGGTTAAACGAACTAGAGTGCCGGTTTTTTTGTTGTCCTGAAAACTGTCAAAACCCTACTTTTGTAGGTGTCCGGCGGGTCAAATTTATTTGTAAAAAAGGCATGGAGGCGCCGCCAGATTTTTTTCCGGACAAACGGCCTGTTTTCCTCCCGCTGCCAACCAAAACCACCCAGCGATTTGAGCGAAATCATTCTGACCATCGAGGGCGTCGACCCCGTTCAACTCTACGGCGAGAACAACGCCAAATTAAACCTGCTGCGCAAGGCCTATCCCGACGTTACGATCACTTCGCGCGGCAACAGCCTGAAAATCAGCGGCGACAAAAAATACACGCAGGAGGCCAAGGGCAAATTTGAACTCATGGTGCGCTACCTCCGCGAACACCTCGAACTGCCCGTCCAGACGGTCGAAGACCTGCTCGGCGGCGGCAATCCCTTCGAGGTGCGCATCCCTGTCAATGGCGACGGTGGCGACAGCGTCATCCTGCACGGCCGCGAAGGCAGGCCCATCAAGGCCAAAACCCGCAACCAGAAACGCCTGGTCGAAGCCTGCGAAAACAACGACATCGTGTTCGCTACCGGCCCGGCCGGCACCGGCAAAACCTACACCGCCGTGGCCATGGCTGTCCGCGCGCTGAAAAACAAACTGATCAAAAAGATCGTGCTCACCCGTCCGGCCGTCGAAGCCGGCGAAAACCTCGGCTTTTTGCCCGGCGACCTCAAGGAAAAGGTCGACCCCTACCTGCGCCCGCTCTACGACGCGCTCGACGACATGCTGCCCATGGACAAGCTCAACTTTTTCATGGAAAACCGCGTCATCGAGATCGCGCCCCTGGCTTTCATGCGCGGCCGTACGCTCGACAACGCCTACATCATCCTCGATGAGGCCCAGAACGCCACGCCCCTGCAACTCAAGATGTTTCTCACCCGCATCGGGCCCAACGCCAAGTGCATCATCACTGGCGACCTGACGCAGATCGACCTGCCCCACCACCAGAAATCGGGTCTGGTGCAGGCCATGGCCATCCTCAACGGCATCGACGGCATCGCCATCGTCAACCTCACGGCCGAAGACGTGGTGCGCCACCGCCTCGTGAAGGAAATCATCAAGGCCTACGACATCATCGAAACGGAGGAGCGCATCCGCCGCGAACGCAAAAAAGCCGCGCAAAACCCCGATAACGAGCCGCTGGAAGAAGCCAAACCCGAAGCCGGCGAACAAAAATGACATCGATCCTCACATGACATCCAAAGTTGAATACCTCGGCGATCTCCGCACCCGCGCCACCCACCTGCAATCGGGCATCGAAATCATCACCGACGCCCCGCTTGACAATCAGGGCCGCGGCGAGGCGTTTTCGCCCACCGACCTCTGCGCCACCTCCCTGGCTTCCTGCATGATGACCATCATGGGCATCAGCGCGCGCAGCCGCGAACTCGACATCACGGGCGCCCGCGCCGAAGTGACCAAGGTCATGGCCGCCAATCCGCGCCGCATCGCCCGCGTGGAAATCCGGCTGATCATGCCCAAACGCGACTTCTCCGAACGCGACCGCCATCTGCTCGAAACCGCCGGCCGGACCTGCCCCGTGGCGCTGAGCCTGGGGGAAGGGGTGGAACAGGTGGTGGAGTTTGAGTGGTGAGAAATTTTTCGATGAAACAGTTCACGCTCCTCGCCTTCCTCCTCGGCCTCTCGCCCCTTCTCCCCGCCCAATCAACCGCCCTCTACGACGACCGCATCGTCGGGGCGATCTACCTCGAATTGCCGGCCGACTCGCTCCAGCAACTCATCGCCACCCAGGAAAACGAACACTACTACCGCGCCCGATTCATCTTCGACGACGGCCAAACGCGCGACACCCTCGACGACGCGGGCCTGCGCCTGCGCGGCAACACCTCGCTGGCCGCGGCCAAAAAATCATTCAAAATCAGCTTCAACGAGTATGCCCCGGGCCGCGAATACCAGGGCGTGCGCAAACTCAACCTGCGCGCCCAGCACAACGACCCGACCCTGGTGCGCGAAAAACTCTTTTACGAAGTCTGGAAAAAAGCGGACCTGCCCGAACGCCGCGCGGCCTTCGTCCGGCTCTATATCAACCAGCAATACAGGGGCCTGTACACCAACATCGAGGAACTGGACAAACAATGGCTGGGCCGCATCTACCCCGACAACGACGGCAACCTCTACAAATGCACCTGGCCGGCCAACCTCGCCTACCTGGGCCCCGATGAGCAGACCTACAAAAACATCCTCAACAATCCCGACGAACGCGCCTACGACCTGAAAACCAATGAGTTGGAAGACGACTACAGTCGTCTCGTGACCCTCATCGCTACCCTCAACCAACCCATCGACGCCAACTACCCCGCCGAGATCAGCCAGATCCTCAACGTCGATCAGGTGCTCAAAGCCTACGCCATCGATGTGGCCACGGGCAACTGGGACGACTACTTTTACCTCCAGAACAATTACTACCTCTACGACAATCCCGCGACCGGGCGCTTCGAATTTATCACCTACGACACCGACAATACTTTCGGCATCGACTGGCTGAACATCGACTGGGCACGGCGCAACGCCCTGCAATGGCAGCACCCCAATATGCCGCGCCCGCTGGCCACCCAGCTGCTGGCCGTGCCGGCTTTCCGCGAGCAATACATCCGCTACCTCGACACGCTCACGCGCCTGATCGTGCTGCCCGACTCCATTTTTCCGCGTATCGACAGCCTGCACCAACTCATCACCCCCGCCGCCCTCGCCGACGTGTACCGCACACTCGATTACGGCTACGACGCGGCCGATTTTCACAACGGCTTTACCCAAACCGTGGACAGCCACACGCCCTACGGCATCAAACCTTTTCTGGGCCTGCGGGGTGACAGCACGCTGAGCCAGATCTCGGGCCTGCTCAGCCCCGCGACGGAGCCGCCCCCGGCATTTTCCGACATACGGGTGTATCCCAATCCTGCGTCCGACTGGCTGTCCGTGCAGTTCCGGCCAGTGTTTTATCCCGGCCCGATACGGCTCAGCCTCTACAATTCGACGGGGCAATGCAGCGCCGCCTGGGCCTGGGATGCGCCCGTCGCGCCCCTGATCGTGCCTTTGACCGGGCTGCCCGAAGGGGTGTATTTTTTACAAATTCAGGCCGCGGGACAAAGCCGTCAGCAGTTGTTGCTGAAAGAAAAAGAGTGATTTTCACCGTGCTTTCACCGTGCTTTCACCGTGCTTTCACCGCAAAGACGCGGAGACGCAAAGGGTTCGCGAATCCTCCGCGTCTCCGCGTCTTTGCGGTGAAAATCCTACTGACTCATCGTACGGGCGCAAACGCAACGCAAAGGGTTCGCGAATCCTCCGCGTCTCCGCGTCTTTGCGGTGAAAATTCTCCGCGTCTCCGCGCCTTCGCGGTAAAAAAGCCCACCACCCTGGTTTTACC
The DNA here is from genome assembly GCA_044226205.1 of Saprospiraceae bacterium. Taxonomy (GTDB): domain Bacteria; phylum Bacteroidota; class Bacteroidia; order Chitinophagales; family Saprospiraceae; genus M3007. Next base: position 7,064 of record JBGAHL010000034.1, on the reverse strand, counting down.
TTTTTTTCAAAAACTATCCACCTCGCGGTAAGCCCCGATCACGGCCATTTCGCCGCCTTTTCCCTCCTTAGAATTGCCGTGCTCCATGCCCAGAATGCCCGTGTAGCCTTTTTCGTGGATGTGTTTGAACACGTTTTTGTAATTGATTTCGCCGGTGGTCGGTTCCTTGCGGCCGGGGTTGTCGCCGATCTGGAAATAGGCGATCTCGTCCCAGGCCGCGTCGATGTTGGGGATCAGGTTGCCATGCTGGATTTGCATGTGGTAAATGTCGTACAGGATCTTGCACGAAGGGCTGTTGACGGCTTTGCAGATCAGGTAAGTCTGCGGAATATCGGTCAGAAACTGGCCGGGGTGGTCGCGGAAATTGAGCGGTTCGAGCACCATCACGAGGCCCTGCGGTTCGAGGATTTCGGCGGCGCGGCGCAGGGATTCGACCACGTGGGCGGTTTGGTAGGCGCTGGCGAGGTGCAGATCGACGTAGCCGGGCACGACGGTCATCCATTTGGCGTTGCAGCGTTTGGCGACTTCGACGGCGTTGCGGATGTCGCGCAGGAATTCCTCGCGTTTGTCCTTGTCGCCCGAAGCGAGCTGCGGTTCGGACCAGTAGATTTTATGCGCCACGAACACGCCCATGGCGATGCCGAGTTTGCTCATGAGGGCGCCCATTTTTTCCTGCTGGGCCGGTTCGCGGCCGCTCATGCCGTTGTCTTCGAAGGCGGTAAAACCCTGATCGGCCATAAAACGGAGCTGATCGAGGATGTCGGGTCCGGCCGACTGGCGGAACATGCCGTCGTGCGGCGCGTAGCGGAGGCGGAAGGGCTGGCCCGCGGCGGGTGCAGCTGGTTGGCCGGCGGCGAAAAGAGCGGACGGAGCGGCGCCGAGAGCGAGGGCGCTTTTGACAAAATTGCGGCGGTGCATGGCAGTGTTTTTTTGAAATAAATTTTGGCTTTGACGGAGGGAAAGTTGCGACAAATCGGCGGCAATGGCGAGCTTGTTTGCGAATTTCTGTCTGTAAATCCTTTAATTTTGCAGCAACAGAATGTCGTTAAAAAGTAAAACCATGACCGCACGCACCGAAGGCGACGCTTCCCAGGCGCCGAAAAGCAGGAAAAAAACGGTTCGACGCATCCCGGCCCGGCTGGTTCGGGAGACGATCGATGGTATCCCGTTCTATTACCCGGGGTATCGCTCCGTGCTGCGCGGCGCCAAAACTTTGGAGGACATTATGGGAGATAGCGGATTGCAAAGCCTGCTGAAAACCTTGCTGAGCAGCTTTTTACAAACAAAATTGGACAAGAAAAAATACCTGGTCCTTAGCGGTGAAATCGGTCTGCACATCGATCGTGGAACTAACCTTGGGCTCGATATCGCAGTGTTCGATAGAGCCATGCTGACGCCCGAAAAGATCACGACAAACTACATTGATGTTCCGGCACAGTTGGTGATTGAAGTTGATGTCAACGTGGAGCTTCCGCAACCCGGAAGCGACCCTTTTATCAAATTCTTTGGTCGCAAAATCAACCACCTCCTCGACTTCGGAACTCCCCGCGTCCTGTGGGTGTTCACCCAAAGCCGCAAGATCCTGAGCGCCACGCCCGGCGCGCCCTGGGTCGTTTACGACTGGCATCACGACGTCGAACTCACCGACGGCATTATCCTTAATCTGGCTTCATATTTGAAACAGGAAGGCTTCGAACCCGCATCTGAAGAATGACGCCGCCTTTCCTACCTTTGCACCCATGACTATCGAACAACGCCCGCTCAAGATCTACAATACCCTCAGTGGTCAGAAAGAACCCTTTTCGCCCCTCGAACCCGGCCATATCGGCATGTACGTGTGCGGCCCGACCGTGTACTCCGACGCCCACCTGGGCAACTGCCGCACCTACGTCAGCTTCGACGTAATTCACCGCTATTTCCGCCACCTGGGCTACCGCGTGCGCTACGTGCGCAACATCACCGACGTGGGTCACCTGACCGACGACGGCGAAGACCGCATGGCCAAAGGTTCCCGTGTGGCGCAACTCGAACCCATGGAAGTGGCCCAGAAATACACCCTGGGCTTCCATGAAATGATGCGCATTTTCAATACCCTGCCGCCGAGTATCGAACCGCGCGCCACTGGCCACATCCCCGAACAGATCGAAATGGTGCAGTCTATTCTCGACAACGGCCTGGCCTACGAACGCAACGGCTCGGTGTACTTCAACGTGCGCAAATTCATCGAATCGCAACCCGGCGTGTACGGCTCCGTGAGCGGCCGCGTGGTGGATGATCTTTTTGCCGAAACCCGCGCGCTCAAAAATCAGGACGAAAAGGAACATCCCGCTGATTTCGCTATCTGGATGAAAGCCCGGCCGGAGGATATCATGGTCTGGAAAAGCCCCTGGTCGGTCGGATTTCCCGGCTGGCACCTCGAGTGCAGTGCCATGAGCACCAAGTACCTCGGCCAGACGTTCGACATTCACGGGGGCGGCTCCGACCTCAAATTTCCGCACCACGAAAACGAGGTGGCGCAGAATTTCGGCGCCTGCGGCTGCGCGCCAGCCCGTGTCTGGATGCACGCCAACATGCTGCTCCTCAACGGCAAAAAAATGTCCAAATCGGACGGCAATACCATCACGCCCCACGAACTGTTCAGCGGCGACAGCCCGCACGTCAGCAAGGGCTATTCGCCCATGGTGGTGCGCTTTTTTATGCTCATGGCCCACTACCGCAGCACGCTCGACATCACCGACGAGGCCCTGCAGGCGGCTGAAAAAGGCTATCGCAAACTGATGGATACCAACCAGTTGCTGCAAAGCCTGGCCGTGGATGCCGCCGATTACGACGGCTCCGAAAGCGAAACCGACCGCGCCGTACTGGCCGCTATCGAGGATGCTTACCAGGGCCTCGACGACGATTTCAACACGGCTATCGTGCTCGCTGCGCTCAACGAACTCGGCGGCTACGTACACAAATACGCCAATGGCCAGTTGGCCGCAGGCGCCCTGTCGCCCTGGGTGATCGAACGCCTCAAATCGGCTTTCACCACCATCCTGTTCGAGATTCTCGGTCTGCAGGACGAAGCGGGCACAGGCGTCGACAGCCAGACGGTGGAAAGCCTCATGCGCCTCATCCTCGACATTCGCGCCGAAGCCCGCACGCAGAAAGACTGGGCGACGAGCGACAAGATCCGCGACGCGCTCGCCGAGGCCGGCATCACGGTAAAAGACGGCAAGGATGGCGTGACCTGGAGTCGCGCCTGATGCCGCAATCAATAATCCTGCGCATGGGCGGAGGCTGCAACGAGTACCCGGAAGGGCTCCGCAGCCTCCGCCTTGCTGTTTGAATTTTACCCCTGCAAACTGGTTGAAAACTGTCTTTTTGTAACCTTTTTGTGGAAAAATCGTTTTTATAAGCCGGCTTGCCCGCAACTTTAGCCGGCAACTTTCAATCCTGCGATTTATGGTGCGTGACAATTATTCCCTGCTCATCGAAAAGCTTGACGGCTTTATCCGCAAGTACTACGTCAACCAGCTGCTGCGCGGCGCCCTTTACACCGTGGGCCTGGTGCTCGGCTTGTTCATCGTACTGAACGTGCTGGAATATTATTTTTACTTTAATTCCAAGGTCAGAACGGGCATGCTCTGGGGCTTTTTGCTCGTCAGCGGCGCAGCCATGTACCGCTGGGTCGCGCTGCCCCTGATGCATTATTTCCACCTTGGAAAAGTCATCAGCCACGAACAGGCGGCGCAGATCATCGGCCAGCATTTTTCCGGCGTAAAAGACAAATTGCTCAATATCCTGCAACTCAAACAGCAGAGCAGCAACGCCATTTACGCCGAACTGATCAGCGCCTCGATCAATCAGAAAAGCGAGGAGATCAAACTGGTGCCCTTCAAAATGGCCATCGATCTGCGCAGCAACCGCAAATACCTGCGCTACGCCCTGCCGCCGGTGCTGCTGCTGCTGTTCCTGTTTCTAGGCGCCCCCAACATCCTGCGCGAAGGCGCCTACCGGCTCTGGAACAGCAACAAGGCCTTTGAAAAACCCGCGCCGTTCCGCTTTATCCTCAATACGGACAGCCTGCGGGCCGTGCAGTTTTCCGACTATATGCTCAAGGTGAAAGTGGAAGGCCAAACCCTGCCCAACGAGGTATTTATCAACCTCGGCAAGGTGCAGTACCGCCTGAGCAAAGACGCCGCCAACGAGTTTTCCTACAAATTCACCAACGTTCAGCAGGATACCAAATTCAACCTGTTCTCGGGCGCCGTCGAAAGCCGCGAGTACCAACTGAACGTGCTGCGCAAACCCAATATCCTTTCTTTCAACGTCAAACTCAATTACCCCTCCTACCTCGGCCGCCCCAACGAAGAACTTTCCAACGTGGGCGACCTGGTCATTCCGCAGGGGACCAATATCGGCTGGGTGTTCAACGTGCAAAACACCGACCACCTCAGCATGCGCTTCGGCAACGAAGCCGCCACGGAGGCCAAACGTTTCGACGACGAGCTGTTTTCCTTCAACCGCCGCGCGCTGAAAGACGAGCCTTACAAAGTCTTCATTGCCAATGAATTATTGCCCAATGGCGATTCGGTGGCATACACGGTGACGGTCATCCCCGACCAGCACCCGCAGATCGCCGTCGAGGAATTCCGCGACAGCACCAACAAGCGCATGATCTTTTTCGCGGGCGACGCCTCCGACGATTACGGCCTGCTCAACCTGACGTTCAATTACCAGATCAAAAAAGCGAAGGGCGGACAATTGCCCCTCAGCTCGATCAAACTCAACAAACCCGCCGGCAAACAGATCCAGTACGAACACACCTGGGACCTTCGCAACATCGAACTGGCGCCCGGCGATGAGATCACCTACTACTTCGAAGTGGGCGACAACGATGCCGTCAACGGCTCCAAAACGGCCCGCACCGCCATGATGCAGTGGCGCATGCCTTCCCTGGCCGAGGTCGAAAAACAACAGGCCGAAAACTCCGAGCAGATCAAAAAAGACCTCGAAAAAGCCCTGCGCGAAAGCGCCAAAGTGAACGAGGAAATGAAAAAACTGCGCGACAAGGTCCTGCAGCAAAAAAACCTCGACTGGCAGTCGCGCAAGGAACTCGAACGCCTGCTCGAACGCCAGAAACAAATCCAGCAGCAACTCCAGCAGGCGCAGCAGAACTTCCAGGAGAACCGCCAGCAGCAACAGGAAATGAACCAGCAGCAGAACGAGGATCTTCAGAAAAAAGAAGAACAACTCGATAAACTGATGCAAGAAGCCCTCTCTCCCGAGCAAAAACAACTCATGGAAGAGATCGAAAAGCTGCTCCAGGAAATGAACAAGGAGGAAATGCTCGATAAAATGGAGCAAATGCAGCTCAATAACGAGGAACTGAACAAGGAACTCGACCGCCTCCAGGAACTGTACAAACAACTGGAAGTGGAAAACATGCTCCAGCAACAAATCGATAAACTGGAAGAACTCGCCAAGGAACAGGACGATCTCAACAAAGAGACCGAACAACAAAACAACGACCAAAATAACGAGCAGAACAACGAGCAAAAAAACGAACAGAACAACGACCAGCAGAACAAGGAAGGCGAACAAAAAGACGGCCAGAAATCGGACGAGGATCTCCAGAAAAAGCAGGATGAGCTGAACCAGAAAATGGATGACATCCAGAAAAAGCAGGAAGAACTGGAGCAGAAAAACAAGGAACTCAAACGCCCGCAGAAGATCGAGGATAGCCAGCAGGACATGCAGGATATCAAAAAGGATATGAAGGACGCCAGCCAGCAACTCGAGCAAAAGCAAAAGAATAAAGCCGGCAAAAAGCAAAAATCGGCCTCCAACAAGATGAAAAACCTCGCCAACAAGATGAAACAAAACCAGTCCGACGGCGAGATGGAACAAATGGAGGAAGATATTGCCATGCTGCGCCAGTTGCTCGAAAACCTCATCGGACTGTCGTTCGCACAGGAACAAAACATGAAAGACATCGCGGCAACGACCATCAACACGCCGCGCTATGTCGAGCTCACCCAGCAGCAATACAAAATCAAGGACGACTTCAAAATCGTCGAAGACAGCCTCCAGGCGCTGGCCAAACGCAACTTCAAAATCGAAGGTATCGTCACGGGCAAAGTGACCGAAGTCAAAGACGCCATCCGCGACGCCGTCACCGAACTCGAAGAGCGCCGCACCGGCTCCGCCAACGACCAGCAGCAGCGCAGCATGAAAGCCATGAACGACCTGGCCCTGCTGCTCTCCGAGATCATGAACAACATGCAGCAGGAAATGGCCGCCAATATGCCGGGCAGCCAGTCCTGCCAAAAACCCGGCGAAGGCGAAGGGAAAGGCAAAAAGCCCATGGACAAGATTACCAAGGGCCAAAAAAGCCTCGGCGACCAGATGCAGGACCTGAAACAACGCATGGAACAGGGCAAGGGCCAGGGCACCATGAGCAAGGAATTTGCCCAGATGGCCGCCCAGCAAGCCGCCATGCGCAATGCCCTGCGTGAACTGCAAAAACAAAAACAGGCCCAGGGCAAAGGCTCCAAGGAACTTGACGAACTCATGCAGGAAATGGAGAAAAACGAGGTCGATCTGGTCAACAAGCGCCTCACCAACGAGATGCTCAAACGCCAGGAACAGATCATGACCCGCCTGCTCGAGGAAGAACGCGCCGAACGCGAACGCGAACAGGACGAACAGCGCCAGGCCCAAACCGCCCAGCAACAACCGACCAAACTGCCGCCGGCCCTCGAAGAATACCTGAAAAAACGCCGCGCGGAAGTCGATATGTACCGCACCGTTTCACCCTCGCTCAAACCTTATTACAAAGGCCTCGTGGAAGAATACATTAAGGCGGGGCAGTGAGAAGGAAGGGGTTGTCTGAGGTTGATGAGGTTGATATAGTTTATAAGGTTTATAGGGTTGATGAGGTTTATAGGGTTTATAATAAAAGGGGGTTTTAAAAACTTGGGCAGGGGCAGCGCCCCGAAAGATTTGTAGCAAATGGTGGGGACAACAGGTACGGAGGGGCAGCGCCCCGAAACATCTTTCAGGGCATTGCCCCTCCG